>NZ_QCYM01000009.1 GCF_003075075.1 Labrenzia sp. 011
GAAGTCTTGAGGTATGTTGAGAATGGGAAGTTAAAAATTAGTAGAAAAACTTCTGTATTGGCGCCGAGATGGAAGCATCTAAGCGCCGAGTATGTGCAGAGCGTGAAGGATTATGAAAAAGCCATCGATGGTGAGCAGTCAGCTGAAGAGCTTTCTGAGGCTGTAATTTCTAAGGCGGCGAAATTTCTCGAGCGACATTTGCATATTTACACTTCGATTATACGTAGTTCATTTGGTGTGTCATAGTAGATAAGGTAAAATTCCTTCTTGGCTTGGTCTAAAGATCTATTTTCAGATTTTATTTAGCTTCTGTTCGAAGCTCCGGGTCATGTCTCCAAGTTCTTCGATTGCCATCTCAATCGTCTTTTTAGCATCGTTGCCAGAACGGCCGGAAAGATAGGGGTCGGGTTTTGTCTTGCCGGATGGTAATCCTGCAGAACTGTTTCTGCTTGTTGAACCTGCGTTCGATCCGGTCGTTGTTCATCCGGATCGAACTTATGGTGCCAGTTTCCTGCGGTTGGACTTTGGGGAAATGATGGGCTTGTCCCTGCCAATAGCAGGCTCTGGTGCGCAGAATTGCGTCAGCCAGGAACAGTTGGGGCTTACGTTGCGGCCTGTCGAAGACGGCGGGAAGGGTGCCGTAGATACGAGGTTTCGCCGTTGTCCAGGACAAAGCCGTCGCGTGGCTCAGCCCAGTGTCCGGCGGATTGCCGTGCGCAAGGTGGCGGCGTCCGTGTGGCCGATGCCGCAGGCCTGCAGGGAGGCGGCGATGCTTGCGACCAGGTCCTGGTTGCCGGCGGCCTGGCTGCCGTCGGGGCGTGTGGTGTTGTTCTCGAAGCCCGTGCGCACATTGCCGCCGAAAAGACCGGCGGCCGTCAGGCAGGCCGTCTCGTAGCGGCCGAAGGCGCAGACTGTCCAATGGGCAAAGCGCGGCTGGCCGGTGTCCAGATAGGGCAGAAGGTCGGCCGGTGCGGAGGTTTGTGAGGCGGTGTAGCGGCCAAGCACATAGAGGACGGGAATGTCCGCGAAGGGCAGGTCGCCGCGCTCGCGCAGCCGGGCCAGCTCGAGAGCTTCCGCAGGCTCGTAGAGAATGATCTGCGGCAGGACGTTTTCCCGTTTCATCCAGCCAAGCAGATCCAGAAAGGCGGGCAGGTGGTCCGGCCCGGGAACCAGTTCGCGATAGGCCAGGGAGACCGCTTCCGGGCGGGTGTCCCTGACCACCGCGATCTGCTCCTGCGGGCTGTAGAGGCCGAGGGCCTCGCTGGTGATCTGGATCAGCAGCCGGTCTCCCACCGCGCTCCGGATGGCGTCGATTGCCGCACGATAGGCGTCGGCATCCAGAAGATGGCCGCCATCGGCCTTGCGCACATGCACATGGATCATGGCCGCCCCGGCATCCAGGCAGGCCTCGGCGGTTGCGGCCAGCTCTGCAGCGGTCATGGGAATGGCGGGATGATCGCTTCTGGTCTTGCGGCCGCCGTTGGGCGCCACGGCGATGGAGACTTCTGCGGGAGGGCGTGACGCGGTCATTTCAGGGTCCGGGAATGGATCATTTGTATTCTTGATAGCAATTGTGAAACAAATGTTGCAAGCGGTAAAAAAGCCGTTAGGATTTGCTCCATGGAGAGACCCCCGCTTGCAGATGCGATCATCCGTTCCTTCGACAGCTATTCCGCAGAAGTGCGGAAAGCCGCGCGTTTCGTGCTCGACAATCCGCGCGACGTGGCGCTTCTGTCGATGCGCGAGCAGGCGCGCCGGGCCGGGGTGCAGCCGTCGACGATGATGCGGCTTGCCAAGCAGCTGGGCTTCGACGGCTTCGAGCCCGTGCGCGATGCCTATGCGGATGCCATGCGCAATCCGGCGAACAGCTTCGAGCGCAAGGCACGGGACCAGCAGCGTCTGCAGGACCTCGGCGGCGAGCAGGCGCTGGCGGCGAAGATCGTCGCCTCGGTTACCCGGCAGCTGGAAGCCCTGTCGGCTGCAGAGCAGCTCGTGCGCCTGTCGGATGCCGCCCGGCTTCTGGCCGGAGCCCGGCGTGTCTATTGTCTCGGCCTGCGCGCGAGCCATCCGATCGCCTGGCAGCTCAACTACATTCTGTCGCTTGTCGGTGACCGCTCTGTCCTGCTGGACGATCTTGCCAATACCGGGTCGGACCGGATCCGCTTCGCGGGTCCGGAAGACGTGCTCTTTGCGGTGACGGTCATGCCCTATACCCAGCTGACGCTGGATGTCGTCGATTATGCGCACAGGCAGGGCGTGCCGGTCGTCGCCCTGACGGACAGTCCGGTTTCGCCGCTGGCGAAGCGTGCCACCATAACGATCGCCACGACGACGGAAAGTCCCTCCTTCTATCACACGATGACACCTGCCTTCGCGCTTGCCGAAATCCTGGCCGTTCTGGTGGCCGGCCAGGGAGACACCGAAACCCTGGATGCGCTCAGACAGGTGGATTCCTATCATGCGAGCCTCGGCACGCATGCCGCCGAACGACCGTTTCCCGTCGCGCGCCCGCCTAAAGAAGTCCAATGACGCATCTTCTGCACCGATCCATTCAATCCGACTTGCCGGTCGCCGTTCGCGGTGAGGGCGTTTTCATTCACGACAGGGACGGGAAGGCCTATCTCGACGCCTCCGGCGGGGCCGCGGTTTCCAGTCTGGGGCACGGGCATCCGGATGTGCTGGAGGCGCTGCACCGGCAACTGGACATGATCGCCTATGCCCATACCGGCTTTTTCACCACGGATGTGGCCGAAAAACTGGCGGACCGGCTGATCGAGGACGCGCCCGAGGGCCTGGAAAGGGTCTATCTGGTCAGCGGCGGCTCGGAGGCGATGGAGGCGGCGCTGAAGATGGCGCGCCAGTATTTCGTGGAAAGGGGCCAGCCCGGACGCCGGCATGTGATCGCCCGCCGTCAGAGCTACCACGGCAACACGCTCGGTGCGCTCGCGGCCGGTGGCAACGCCTTGCGGCGGACGCAGTTCAGCCCCCTGCTCATCGAAACCCACCACATCGCTCCCTGCTACGCCTACCGGCATCAGCAGGAGAGCGAGAGCGCGGAAGCCTATGGCGCGCGCGTGGCGGCGGAACTGGAAGACAGGATCCTGGCGCTCGGCGAAGACCAGGTGATGGCCTTCGTGGCCGAGCCGGTGGTGGGGGCGACCAGCGGCGCGGTGCCTCCCGTTCCGGGCTATTTCCGCAGGATCCGCGAGATCTGCGACCGTTACGGGGTGCTGCTGATCCTCGACGAGGTCATGTGCGGCATGGGCCGCACGGGCACGCTGCATGCCTGCGAGCAGGAAGGAATCCGTCCGGACCTGCTGGTCGTCGCCAAGGGCCTGGGTGGCGGCTACCAGCCGATCGGCGCCGTGCTGCTCAGCGGCAGCGTGTTCGAGGCCTTCGAACAGGGCAGCGGCGTCTTCCAGCACGGGCATACCTATATGGGTCATCCAATGGCGGCGGCGGCCGGACTGGCGGTGCAGGACATCATCCGGCGTGACAATCTTCTGGAAAATGTCACGGCCATGGGCGCCTGCCTGACGGACTGCCTGACCCGGCGTTTCGGCCAGAATGCCTTTGTCGGAGACATCCGCGGCCGCGGACTGTTCCAGGCGATCGAGCTTGTCGAGAACAAGGAAACCAAGGCCCCGTTCGATCCGGCGCTCAGGGTCCACGCGCGCATCAAGCGCGAGGCGATGGAGCGGGGACTGATGGTTTACCCCATGGGGGGCACCATCGACGGCCGGCAGGGGGATCACGTGCTGATCGCACCGCCCTTCATCTCGACGAAAACAGATATCGAGACGATCGTGGATCGTCTTGGCGCTGCAGTCGATGCAGCGATCCGATCAACCGGAATGACATGAGAAGGAAGGAGGGTGTGCAAGCGTCATTTTTGAAATAGAGTGATTGCACCAAGGTCTTTTGCACGCCGGTTCCGGCCGTGTCCGGGGGGCGAGGGGATCGCATTCACCGTTACCGCAAAGAACAGGGGAACTCCCATGAAACTCAGGTATTCTGCAATTGCCGGGGCATTTGCCCTCGGATTGTGCGCTTCGGCAGCGAGCGCGGAAGAATATATTTCCATCGGCACCGGCGGTGTCACGGGCGTCTATTATCCGACCGGCGGGGCCATCTGCCGTCTGGTGAACAAGGACCGCAAGGATCACGGTATCCGCTGCTCGGCGGAATCCACCGGTGGGTCGGTCTACAACATCAACACCGTTCGTGCCGGTGAGCTTGAATTCGGTGTCGCCCAGTCGGACTGGCAGTATCATGCCTACCACGGCACCTCGAAGTTCGAGGACCAGGGTCCTTTCGAGAAGGAACGGGCGGTTTTCTCCGTTCATCCGGAACCCTTCACCCTGATCGCCCGCAAGGGCTCGGGCATTTCCGGCTTCGAGGACATCAAGGGCAAGAAGGTCAATGTGGGCAATGCCGGCTCCGGCCAGCGGGCGACGATGGAAGTCGTCATGGACGCCTTCGGCATGACCATGGATGATCTTGCCCTGGCGGCGGAGCTGAAGGGCTCGGAAATGGCCCAGGCGATCTGCGACGGCAAGATCGACGCGATGATCTACACCGTCGGTCACCCGGCCGCAGCCATCACCGAAGCGGCAACCACCTGTGACGTGGAGATCGTTCCGGTGGCGGGCGAGCCGATCGAAAAGCTCGTCTCGGAAAACCCCTATTACCGTGTTGCCGTCATTCCGGGCGGCATGTATCGGGGCACCGACAATGACGTGTCCACTTTCGGCGTGGGCGCCACCTTCATTTCCTCCTCGGATGTGTCCGATGAAGTCGTCTACACGGTGGTCAAGGCCGTCTTCGACAATTTCGATGCCTTCAAGAAACTGCATCCGGCCTTCGCCAACCTGAAGGAAGAAGAGATGATCCAGGACGGGCTGTCCGCTCCGCTTCATCCGGGTGCCGTGAAATACTACAAGGAACGCGGCTGGATGTAATCCGCGCCGGATCGGCCGGGCAGGGTCACCTGCCCGGCCTTTTGCTTTCGATACAAACGCATCGGGTCCCTCGGGACCACGTCCGGCGGGGGCCGGAGGCCGGGTTCCGCACCCGGTCACTAGGGGACAGGCGGTCCGCAGGCCGGAACGCAAGCAGAGGGACACGGCATGTCAGCTGAAAACGATACCCGGCGCGACAAGGATGTCGACGTGGACATGATGGTCGCCGAGGTCGAGACCGGCGCGCGGTCCGCGGCGGGAGCTGCGGGGAAATTCATACTCGCGCTTGCGTTCGTCTGGTCCTGTTTCCAGATCTATATCGCCTCGAACATTCCCTATGTCCTGACCGAGCTGACCGGGGTCAACGTCGTTTTCAACAACCAGGAAGCCCGGCAGTTCCATCTGGCGTTCGCGCTTGCCCTGGCGATGCTGGCCTATCCGCTGTTCAAGACCTCGCCGCGTGACCGCATTCCCCTCTACGACTGGGTGCTTGCCCTTCTGGGCGCGTCGTCCTGTCTCTATCTCTTCGTCTTCAAGGAGGAGATCGCCAACCGCGCCGGCCTGCCGACCACCGCAGATATCGCCTTTTCCATCCTGGGCATGGTCAGTCTCGGTATCGCGGTCTACCGGTCTCTCGGTCTGCCGCTGGTGATCGTTGCCTCGGTCTTCGTCTTCTATGTCTTCTTCGGTCATGCGTCCTTCATGCCGGATGCGATCCAGTGGAAAGGTGCTTCCCTGGGCAAGGCCATGTGGCACTACTGGATGCAGTCGGAGGGTGTCTTCGGCGTCGCCCTGGGCGTGTCCGCCTCGATGATCTTCCTGTTCGTGCTCTTCGGCTCTCTGCTGGAGAAGGCCGGCGCGGGGAACTATTTCATCAAGCTTGCCTTCGCGCTGCTGGGCCATTTGCGCGGCGGACCGGCCAAGGCAGCCGTGGTCGCCTCGGCCCTGTCCGGCCTCTATTCCGGGTCGTCGATCGCCAATGTGGTGACCACCGGAACCTTCACGATCCCGCTGATGAAGCGCACCGGTTTCTCGCCCGAAAAGGCGGGGGCCGTGGAAGTCGCTTCTTCCACCAACGGTCAGCTCACGCCGCCGGTCATGGGGGCCGCGGCCTTCCTGATTTCCGAGTTCACCGGCATTTCCTATCCCGAGCTCATCAAGAACGCCTTTCTGCCGGCGGTGATTTCCTACATCGCGCTGGTCTATATCGTTCACCTGGAAGCCCTGAAGCTGGGCCTGGAAGGCATGAAGCGGCCGACGGTCACGGCGACCATCGCGCGGCGGCTGTCCGGGGTTCTCTTCGGGTTTCTTGCCATGTGCGTTCTGGCGGCGGTGGTCTATTACGGACTCGGCTGGATCAAGGTGGTGTTCCCGAACCTGACATTCACCGCAGCGGCGCTCATCTGTCTTGCGGCCTATGTCCTTCTGGCCATGGTCGCCGCCCGGCATCCCGATCTGGAGATGGACGATCCGAATGCGCCGATCGAAGAGCTGCCGCGGGCATGGGACGTGGCCGTTACCGGGTTCTATTTCCTGCTGCCCATCGTCATTCTGATCTGGTGCATTCTGGTCGAGCGCCTGTCGCCGACCACCTCCGCCTACTGGGCGACCATCTCCATGCTCACCATCGTGCTGACCCAGCGGCCGCTGAAGGCGGTCCTGCGGTCGAGCGGGGAACTGGGCATCGCCTGGAAGCAGGGAGTGCAGGACTTCATCGACGGGATGATCGCCGGCGCCCGCAGCATGATCGGCATCGGTGTGGCCACGGGGGCCGCCGGGATCATCGTGGGAACTGTGTCCCTGACCGGCGCGCACCAGGTGGTCGGCGAGTTCGTCGAGTTCCTGTCCGGGGGCAACCTGATGCTCATGCTCTTCCTCGTGGCGGTCATGAGCCTGATCCTCGGGATGGGCCTGCCGACGACAGCCAACTACATCGTGGTGTCGTCGCTCATGGCACCGGTGATCGTCACGGTCGGGGCGCAGAGCGGGCTGATCGTTCCTCTGGTCGCCGTGCATCTCTTCGTGTTCTATTTCGGTATTCTGGCCGACGACACGCCCCCGGTGGGGCTGGCGGCCTTCGCGGCGGCGGCCATCTCCGGAGGCGATCCGATCCGCACGGGTATCCAGGGCTTCAGCTACGACATCCGCACGGCGCTCCTGCCGTTCCTCTTCATCTTCAACACCGAACTGCTGCTGATCGACGTCGGGCCGGTGAAGGCGGTCTTCATCTTCGTCATCGGGGTGGCCGCGATGATGCTCTTCGCGGCGGCGACGCAGGGCTATTTCCTCGCCCGAAGTCGCATCTGGGAAACCGTCGCACTGCTTCTGGTCGCCTTCACGCTGTTCCGTCCGGGCTTCTGGCTCGACTATGTCCAGGCTCCCTATGTGGACCGGCCCGGAGCCGATCTCGTCCGGCTGGCCGGCGAGGTCGAGGACGGGGGCACCCTGCGGGTGGTGGTCACGGGACCGGATTTCGACGACGCGGACCGGATCGAGGACCTGACGGTCGTTCTGGAACTGGGGCCGAAAACCGACGGGACCGACCGTCTCTTCGATATCGGCCTGTCGGTCATGGAGGACGGGGACAAGACGGTTCTGGAAGAGCCGATGCCCGGAACGCCGTATTTCACCCAGTTGCAGGGGTACGACTACTACGCCGACGAGAGCGTTGTGATTTCCAAGGTGCAATTGCCTGCGGAACGGATGCCCAAGGAGGTCTTCTACATTCCGGCATTGCTGCTGCTGGGGCTGGTGATCCTCATGCAGCGCCGCCGCCAGACCGTGCCGGCATTCTGACACTCTGACGTCGATCATTTCCCGAACCCCGGCCGATCCGGCCGGGGGGCTGCCGATCCGGAACCGGAGGACATCAATGACCGGAAAAATCCTCGTATCGCTCGATCTCGGCGAACCCGAAGATGCAAGACAGCTTCTCAAGACCGCGGAGGAGCTGGCGTCTCTCCGCAAGGACGAACTGCATATCGTCACCGTGGTGCCGACCTACTCCATGCCGATCGTGGGCTCCTATTTCGGCCCCGGAGAGGAGGAGAAGGTTCTCGAAAGGGCGCTTTCGGCTCTCAAGGCCTTTCTGTCCGAGAACGCCACCCTGGAGAACGTCAAGGGGCACATCGCCCATGGCTCCATCTATTCGGAGATCATGAAGGTGGCCGACAAGCTGGACTGTGACCTCATCGTGATCGGGGCCCACCGGCCCGGCCTCAGCGACTACCTGCTGGGCCCCAACGCCGCGCGCGTCGTCCGCCACGCCAACCAGTCCGTCTATGTCGTCCGGCACTGAGGCAGCCGCTTATGTCCGGCTGCAAATCTTTGCCGTCAACAGGCAGGAGCGGTGCCTGTTGACGGCGGAAACCCGGGCGTGTTGCCGCCCTTGGCGGAAACTGATCCGGTTAGCCTAAAAATTGAGGCAAACCTGCGTTGCAAGCTGAACGAAGTATCAGGGGGGACGCGGTAAGGTCTGCAGGCTTGGACGGGAGGGGTGTCGGAAAAGCCGCCCCACCCCTGTCTGCATTGCCTCAAGTACCACTTCTGCAGCGGAACCCGAAAGTTCCGCTGCAGCTTTATTTCCGGGCCGTGCTCCGGATCCGGTACAGGCGCACAGACCCTATTCGTGGATCTTGAGAAAGAGGCTTCCCTGCGCGTGGGAGCGCTCGGCGGCATCCAGCGCCCTTTGAAGATCCGCGCCGTGGTCGAACCCCGGTTCTGCAGGGGCACCCTCCCGGATCGCGGCCACGAAGCGCTCATAGACCGTTGCGACCGGTTCCGCGGTCACTTCATGCCAATCGGCGGTTTCCAGCGCCGGGTCCCGGCAGACCCGCAGGGTTCCGACCTGCTTTTCGAAACAGACCTCCAGACCGCCTCTGTCGCCATAGAGCCGGAGGCGAAGGTCGTTCAGGTGGCCGGAGGCGAAGCGGGTCGCGCTGACGGTGCCCAGAGCTCCGTTCTCCAGTTCCGCCTGGAGCGTGAAACTGTCATTGGCATCCAGTATGTAGTCGCCGATCCTGCCGTCCGGGGCCTTGTGGAAGGTCTTCAGGCGGCAGGACAGCGCATCGACCCGGCTGCCGGCGGCGAAGGTGGCAAAGTCGAGAATATGAATTCCGACGTCGCCGAGCACGCCCTTGGAGCCGTGCTGCGTGGACAGCCGCCAGAGCCACTGGCTTTGCGAGTGCCAGGGCCCCCAGGCGGGCTGGGTCAGCCAGCTTTGCAGGTAGGAGGCCTCGAAGTGGCGCAGCGCGCCGATGGCGCCTTCCGCCACAAGGGCGGCAGCCTTCTGCAGCACCGCGACATCGCGGTAACTCAGGTTGATCATGCCGACCAGATTTCTTTTCCGCGCCAGCTCCGCCATTTCCACCGCGTCACGGGCGTTGGTCGCGAGCGGTTTTTCGCACAGGACGTGCTTTCCGGCCTGCAGAAGAGGAAGGGTCGTCGCGTGGTGGGCAGCATCGGGCGTGACATTGGCAACCGCATCGAAGTTGCCCCAGGCGATGGCCTCTTCCAGATCGGCGAAACTGTGCGGCATGCCGAAGCGACTGCAGAAGTCCGAGAGGACCTCCGCCCGGCGGTCGACGCCGGCGACGATGTCGACACCGGGGATCTTCTGAAAAGCCGTGG
This sequence comes from Labrenzia sp. 011, assembly GCF_003075075.1. GTDB lineage: Bacteria > Pseudomonadota > Alphaproteobacteria > Rhizobiales > Stappiaceae > Roseibium. The sequence continues at coordinate 9,591 of NZ_QCYM01000009.1, forward strand.
CATGATTGACGGCCATGTTGCCGGTTCCGAGGATCAGTAACCGGACCGGTGTTGCGGCAGATGCCATGAATGTTCTCCATCGCGACTGGGACGGGAGTCCGGCCCCCGGTTCTGGACGCGGGCCGGGAACGGGCGGTCAGCGGAAGCCGTCCTCGCCTTCGGCGTGGAGCTTCGGTCCGCGTTCCTCGATCTTTTCCGGTGCCGCTTCCACCGGCACATTCGGGGCTTCGTTTGGATCGCCCACCCGCGCCATCGGATTGAAGGCCCATTTGACGCCGTTCTTCAGAACCGTGTGCACATTGGCGTCATGGTAGGTCGGATAGGTTTCATGACCGGGGCGGAAATAGAACACATTACCCGCGCCGCGCCTGTAGGTGAGTCCGGAGCGGAAGACCTCGCCGCCCTGGAACCAGCTGATGAACACGGTTTCCAGCGGTTCCGGCACGCCGAAGGGCTCGCCGTACATTTCCTCCATCTCCAGTTCGAAACTGTCCGTCAGGCCTTTGGTGATGGGATGGTTGCGGCTGGTGACCCAGAGCCGTTCCCGCTCGCCGGCCTCGCGCCATGTCAGGTTGCAAGGGCTGCCCATCAGGCGCTTGAAGGGTTTGGAAAAATGCGCCGAATGCAGAAACATCATGCCCATGCCGGACCAGACGGCATCGCATACCCGTTCCACGACGTCTTCCGCCACGTCGCCGTGGGCGGCGTGGCCCCACCAGACAAGAACATCCGTTTCGGCGAGACGCTCCCGGGTCAGGCCGTGCTCGGGATCCTGAAGCGTTGCGGTCGTCGCGCGGATATCGGGATCGGCGTTCAGTGCATCGGCAATGCACTGGTGCATGCCGTCCGGATAGAGATCCGCAACGATGCGGTTGTTCTGTTCATGGACGTTCTCGCCCCAGACCACGGTTCTGATGGTCATGTCGGCTCCTCCCGGTTGCCGTAGGTTCTGATGGGATTGCGGCTTGATGAGTGACGTTCAAAGCGCTTTGGGTAGCGCTAACACCAGTCTTGGGGCCTGTCAATCGGTCTTGTCCCGGGCGGGGCGCCGGTCCGGGGGAGGCCTCAGTAGCCGGCGGTCAGGGCCCCCATGCGGCGCGGGTCGGAGGCGCCGGCCAGCAAACCGGCGGCTTTCATGATCGACTGGGTGGACCCCATCGCATTGCGCAGCTCGATGGTGTGTCCGCGTTCCTCCAGAAGCCTGATCGTGTCCGGCGAAAGGCCTTCCTCGATGCGGATTTCGTCCGGCAGCCACTGATTGTGAATACGGGGCGCGGCCGTCGCCTCGGCGATGTTCATCCCGTGATCGATGACATTGAGGATGATCTGCAGCGTGGTGGTGATGATGCGGCTGCCGCCCGGTGAGCCGGTTGCCAGAAGGAAGACGCCGTCCCTGAAGACGAGCGTGGGGCTCATGGAAGACAGCGGCCGCTTGCCGGCCTCCACGGCATTCGCCGCACCGCCGATCAGGCCATAGGCATTGGGAACGCCCGGCTTGGCGGAAAAGTCGTCCAGCTCGTTGTTGAGCAGCACTCCGGTGCCTTCCGCCATCATGCCGACACCGTAGGAGAAATTCAGCGTGTAGGTGTTGGCCACCGCGTTGCCGTCCTTGTCGACAACCGAAAAATGGGTGGTCTCGTTGCTCTCGTAGGGGGCCGGATTGCCGGGCCTGATCTCTGCGGACGGGGTGGCCGTTTCCATGTCGATGGTCCTGACCAGTTCGGCTGCATAGGCCGGTGAGGTCAGTCCGGTCACGGGGACGTCGACATAATCCGGATCGCCGAGATATTCCGACCGGTCCGCATAGGCGCGGCGCATGGCTTCGGCCATGACATGAATGCTGTCGGCGGAATTCAGGCCGTATTCGGCCAGCGGGAAATGTTCCAGCATGTTGAGGATCTGGACGATATGGACACCGCCGGAGGACGGCGGCGGCATGGAGGCAATCTCGTACCCGCGATAGGTGCCGGTAATGGGCGCGCGCCAGACCGGCCGGTAGGCGGCCAGATCCTCAACCGTCATGCCGCCGCCGGCGGTCTGGACCCGGGCGGCGATCATCTCGGCGGTTTCGCCCTGGTAGAACCCTTCAGCGCCCAGGTCGGCAATCCGGCGCAGGGTGGCGGCCAGATCCTGCTGTTTCAGGATGTCACCCGGCAGTGGCGGTATCATCCCCTGTCTGTAGAAAACGGCCGCGGTCGCCGGATCTTTCGTGAGGCGCGGCATTGCTGCCGTCAGGGCCGCCGAAAGGCCCGGGGTGACGGTGATGCCGTTTTCGGCCAGTTCGATCGCGGGGGCGACGAGCTCCGCCCATGTCAGGTTTCCGCTGCCATGCCTTGCATAGGCTTCAGCGAAGCCGGCAACGGTTCCCGGCACGCCGACGGCCAGACCCGAGAACCGGGATTTGTCGCTGTCCGGCTCGCCGTCCTCATCCAGAAACATGTCCCAGGAAGCGGCCGCAGGCGCCTTTTCCCGGTAGTCCAGTGCTTCGGTCTGCCTGCTTTCGGCCATGTGAACGAGCATGAAGCCACCGCCGCCCAGATTGCCGGCGCGCGGCAGGGTCACGGCCAGGGCGAAGCCGGTGGCGATGGCCGCGTCCACCGCGTTGCCGCCCTTCCTGAGGATGTCGACGCCGACACCGGTCGCCACGGCTTCCTGGCTCGCCACCATGCCGTTTTGCGCGGTGACCGGCTGGAACCGGTCCTTCAGCGAGTAGATGGCGGTGTCCTGAGCGGCAAGGGGAGCTGCCGTTCCGAAGGCGAGTGCAGCAGCCAGAGCGAAGGAGCAGGCAAGGGATTCAAGGTGACGGCGCATGGTTCCCTCCGGCGTTGATGATACGGCAAGTGTGCAGAAGGCCGGAAGGGGAGGCAAGAGTTACGTGCCAAACGCCGGTGCCATGACGCGAACGTGAAACGGTGTGCGGTACCCGTTGCGATTGATTCACCGCAAGGCATGTGTCCCGGGGACGGGTAGAGTGGTGGTACTGATGCCCTGTCTGCCGGAGGTCCCGGAAGACAGGGCGCGTCACAAGGAGGCTTCATGAAACGCAGGTTTTTACGCAAGGCTTCTGCCGCATTGCTATGGGGGCTGTTTGCCCTCTCCGGTGCCGGCCTGTTCGCCCTTGTCCCTTCCGGTGGCGTGAGTCCCGCCTGGGCGGGCGATGCGGCGACCGGAAAGACACTGGCGCTGCGCTGGTGTGCGGCCTGCCATCTGGTCGCCGAGGATCAGCCGAGCGTGGCAAGCACCTCTCTGCCGAGCTTCTACGACATCGCCGCGGATCCCGGGTGGACCGAGGCAGGACTGACGACCTTCCTGGCGGACCCGCATCCCTCCATGCCGGGCATGGCTCTCGGAAATACGGAAATCGCCAATCTTGCCGCCTATATCAGCTCGCTGAAACAGTAGGCTGTCCGGCGCTCATATATCGAACTGCGCCCGCATGGCGGCGTGGAAAGAGCCTGCCTGCTCATCACCGTCGGCGTCGAGGACCTCATCGGCAAGTCCCTCGTTGAAGACTCTTACGTCAACGGTCCTGTGTGTCAGCGCGGCGCTTGCAAGAATGTGATCGAGCGCCTGACTTCTGCCCTTGTGAATGACGGTCCTGCGCCGGTCGAGAGGAAGCGAGGCGTCGAGCTGGTAGAGCCGGCGCGAGGCCAGATCCGGCGATCCGGTGTCATCCGGGTCGGCGCGCAGGAGACGCAGGGTCCCGGTCTCGCCGGTTGCATTGAAATCACCGGTCAGGATCACCCGGGCCTCCTCGTCCGCATCGAACAGCGTTTCGACCGCCAGACGCAGCTCCAGGGCCTGGGCAGTCTGTTTCAGGACGGACAGCTGGTAGCCTTCGGCCCAGGCGGCGACGCTCTTCCAGGTTCGTGCGTCGGTCTTGCCCCCTGGAATGTTCGCGGCGATCGGCGCGCGCAGGTGAACCACGAAAAGATGCAGCGGCCTGGCGCCGCCGAGATCGATTTCGGTCTTCAGGACGGGCCGGTCGAATTCGACCGGTTGCGGTTTGTCGAAGGCCGGGTCGGCGGTTGTCGGCTGCCACAGGGGCGGGTTGGCGCGGGCCTGATAGAGGCTTTCGGCGGAGGCAATGGGATAGCGGGACAGGACGAGCAGATTGTGCCTGTCGCCCGGCCCCTTGCCCGGCGCCCGTTCGCTGGCAGCGCGGTGATAGCGGCTGTAGGGCGTGCCGGACAGCAGCAGGTCGAGCGCCTGGAATTGTCTTTTCGGGCTTGCCGGGGTCTTCTGGGCGTTGACTTCCTGCAGACACAGGATGTCGGCCTCCAGCTCGAGTATCTTCGGGCGCAGGGCGTCCAGTCGCGGTTGCAGCGCCAGCGCATCGAAGCGGTCGCCGCCGAAGGATTCCATGTTGAAGGTTGCAAGTTTCATGTTGCCGGCCATGTCGAGCAGGATGCGAAACGTACCATAGCCGCGGGACCGCGCGAGGTCACGACCGGCAGGCGGTGGCGTCATGCCTGCCCGTTTGTGAAACCGTGACCTCATGGTAGACAGCAGGAACCTTGATGTCAGGAGACCGGCATGGCCGATGACCCTTGTCCCTGCGGCGGCGCGGAGCCGTTTGAGCGCTGTTGCGGACGTTTTCTTGGCGGTGAAGCGATTCCCGAAACCGCCGAGGCGCTGATGCGCTCGCGCTATACGGCCTATGTCCGGCAGGACATAGGCTACCTGAAACGGACGCTCTGGCCGAAATACCAGGACGGTTTCGATGAGCTGGAAACCGCCAGATGGGCAGCCGAAAGCCACTGGACCGGCCTGAAAATTCTGAAAACGGAGCAGGGCGGAAAGGGTGACCGCGACGGCACGGTCCTGTTCGAGGCCGGATATCTTTCCGGAGGCACGCTGCGCGCGCACCGGGAACTCAGCCGGTTCCGCAAGAAGGCCGGCCGCTGGTATTATGTGGAGGCTGTGCCGGAATAGGTTTCTGCGGGGCCGCGGCAACGAAAGCGGTGCCCCGTGAGCTTCGCTGGTCGTCAGCATTGCAGAACCATGATGGAAAAATGTCCGGTCCCTGCGGAAGGCGGCGGGGGGGGCAGGGACCGGACCAAACTGCGGATCGAAGGGAGGCAGCCCTCAACATCCGCAATGCTGGTTCACGTTTCTCGAACGGTCGGACAGATGCATTCCGGCAGGCAGGAAATCGCTCGAGTCAACGTCAATGTTCCCTCTTTGTTCCATGATTTGACGGCTGCGTCAAGCGGCAATTGCGATGGGTCTCCTGATGTCCCTGTGATCGGTGCCGGATTCCGCCCCATGGCGGCGGTGGAAGGAACTCACGCATCTGTGAATCGAAACGGTGTGCGGGTAACCGTTCGCCATTGAATGTTAAGGCCTTCATGACACAAATACGGATCAGGTTTCAAAAGGGATCCGATTTGCGATTTTTCGCCGCCAGCTGGACAAAACATATGCAAGGCGCTGCCTGGCCGCAGGTTCTGGGCAAGGCAGCCAGGGTCGCCGGACTTCTGCGGGATGATGGAAGCGGCCAGGGATCCGCGGGGCGCATGGCCGTTTCGACATTCGCGATCCGTGTGGGCGGTGCCGCGCTTGCCTATCTCTCGCAGATCGTTCTGGCACGGCTCCTGGGCGCGCATGACTACGGCATCTATTCCGTTGCCTGGACCTTCCTGATCGTCATCGGTGCCATGACCTGCGGTGGATTTTCAACATCCGCCAACCGGTTCATTCCGCAATATCTGCGGGCAGGCGACATGGAGGGCCTGCGCGGCTTCCTGCGTGTCAGCCGGCAAACGGCCTTCTTTCTCGGAACGCTCGTGGCGATGCTGGGAATCTGCCTGGTTTTCGCGTTCCGTACGGCGATCGACACGGACTATGTCCTGCCGCTGATGGTCGTTCTGTTCGCCCTGCCGTTTTTCACCTTCGGCCAGGTGCAGGACGGCATCGCCCGCAGTTATGACTGGCCCTTGCTGGCGATGGTGCCCACCTATATCTGGCGGCCTCTCGCCATTCTGCTGCTGCTTGTCGTGGCCGCTTTCGCGGGATTTCGGGCAGATGCGCTCACGGCCACGGTCGTGGTCGTATCGGCCACCATGGCGATCGCCCTTTACCAGTATGTTCACCTGAAGGGGCGTCTGGCGCCGAAGGTTCCACCGGGGCCGCACAGGGTCGACCTGAAATACTGGCTTGCAGTCTCCCTGCCGATGCTTCTGGTGGACGGCTTCCTGCAACTGATCACCAGCGCCGACGTCATCATGATCAGTTTCTTCGAGGATCCGGACAAGGTGGCGGTCTATTTCGCCGCCTCCAAGACGCTGGCCCTTGTCCATTTCGTCTATTTCGCGGTGAGATCCGCATCCGCGCACCGGTTTTCCGGCTATCTTCACAGTGATGACAGGACAGGCCTTGCCGACTACGTGCGCCAGGCGACGCACTGGACCTTCTGGCCGTCTCTTGCCGCCGGCGCGGGGCTGCTGCTGATCGCGCCGCTGCTGTTGCGCCTGTTCGGCAGCGGGTTCGAAAGCGGCTACTGGCTGATCGCGCTCCTTATGATCGGTGTCCTGGCCCGGGCGTCGGTCGGTCCGGCCGACGCGCTGCTGACCATGACCGGGCATCAGAAATCCTGCGCGGTGATCTATGCGGCCACCTTCCTGCTGAACGTGGTATTCAACCTGGCCCTGATCCCGCTTCTGGGGCTCGCCGGTGCGGCGATCGCCACCAGTTGCGCGATTTTCTTCGAGGCTGCCGCCCTTGCGCTGACGGCGAAACGCAAGCTCGATATCACGACATTCGTCGTGCCTCTTCTTTTCGTATCGAGGGAACGGCCGGTTGACCAGTGATCCGAAAGCAGCGTCGGGCCTGGAGTTCCGTTTCTTCGCTCCCCTGAGCGAAGATCTCCCTTCGGGCGCCTGGCAGCAATTGTGCGATGCGGCTCTCGATCCGAACCCGTTTTTCAGCCCGGCGTTCCTGTGTCCCTACCTGCAGCACATGGGCCGGGGAGAGGTCCGGCTTGCCGTGGTCCGCGACGCCGGGACGGGGGCGTGGCTTCTGGCGGCTCCCGTGGGACGGCGCCGTCTCGGCATGGTGCTGCCGGCCGCCACGGTCTGGGCAACGGACTATTCCCCTCTCGGCACGCCTCTCATGCATCCGCAGGCCGGGGGGGATGCCGTCGACGTCTTCCTTTGGGCGGCGGCCGGGTCCGGCGCCCTGCTGGCCATCCCCTATCTGCCGCTGGCGTCGGAAACGGCGGCGCGCCTGCGCGGGTCGCCGGCCGTGCGGATCGCGGTTGCCGCGCCGGAGAAGCGCTCCGGGCACGACGCGGGACCTGCCGGCGAGCAACAGCTGCAGGCCGCCTTCAGCGGCAAGCGGCGCAAGGAGATGCGCCGGCTGCTCCGCCGTCTCGGGGATGAGGGGGAGATTCGCTTTGAAAGCCTGAAAGGTCCGGACGTCGCAGGCGCCTTCGACGCTTTCCTTCGCCTGGAAGCCAAGGGGTGGAAAGGCCGCTCGGGAACCGCCCTGGCAAGCCGGCCGCAGACCGAAGCCTTCGCCAGAACCGCGATTGCCAATCTGGCCGCGGTGGACAGTGTGCGCATCGACCAGCTGCGGGCAGGCGATGCGCTGGTGGCCTCTCTTGTCCTGATCCAGGAGCGCGGCCATGTCTTTTCCTGGAAAATCGCCTTTGACGAAAGCCGCGCACGTTTTTCTCCGGGCGCCCAGATTGCCCTGCAGGCCTTGCGGGAAAATCTGGCGATGCCGGGGTTCGAAGGGGCCGATTCCCTGGCGATCCCCGGTCATTCCATGATCGAACCGCTCTGGCGGGGCCGCGTGGAAACGGGAACGCTGCTGGCGGCGAAAGGGCCTCTGGGAGGCCTGATGACGGCCGCCGGGGAAAGGGACCTTGCGGCGATGCGCTGCCTGCGCCGGATCGCGCGTGCGGTGAAACGGCGGCTGTAGCGTGTTGCGTTCGGGCGATTTCCCGAGGTCAGTTCAACGCGCCACGCTTGAAGGGAGCCGTTCAGGTAAAGTTTGCATCCTCACGCTCCGTCCTTGAGCGTTCGCGAAGTTCGCGGCGGATGATCTTGCCCGTGGTGGTCATGGGCAGGTCGTCGACAAATGCGATCTCGCGCGGATATTCATGGGCGGACAGGCGGTTGCGGACAAATGCGCGGATGCTGTCCTCCAGCACCTCGCCGGGTTCTTCTCCCGGCTTCAGAACGACATAGGCCTTGACGATTTCCGTGCGCAGCGGATCCGGCTTGCCGATGACCGCGGCCAGGGCCACGGAGGGATGCTTGATCAGGCAATCCTCGATCTCCCCCGGTCCGATCCGGTAACTGGCGGAGGTGATGATATCGTCGTCCCGGCCGACAAAATGCACATATCCGTCCTCGTCGACCACGCCCTGGTCCCCGGTGATCATCCAGTCGCCGATGAATTTCTCTTCGGTCGCCTCCGGCTTGTTCCAGTATTTCAGGAACATCACCGGGTCGGGCCGCCTGATGGCGATCTGGCCGAGGGTTTCCGGAGGCAGAGGTGTGCCGGCGCTGTCGATGATCGCCACCTCGTGTCCGGGAATGGCCTTGCCGATGGCGCCGGAGCGGCTGACGCCCATCTGCGAGGCGGATCCCAGAACCGCGTTGCATTCGGTCTGGCCGTAGAACTCGTTGACCGGAAAGCCGAAGGTTTCGGCGAACCAGTCATAGGTTTCGCGGCCGAGGGACTCTCCGGCCGAGCCGACGCTGCGCCAGGAAAGCTTGAACCGCCTGCCCGGATTGTCGACCGCGCGCAACATCTTCAGGGCTGTCGGGGGAATGAAAACGTTGCGGATGGCCTGGGTTTCCAGCAGACGGAAGGCAAACTCCGGATCGAATTTTTTGAAGGCATGGCAAACCACGGGCACGCCGAGGGCGAGGGCGGGAAAAAGAGCGTTCAGGAGTCCGCCCGCCCAGGCCCAGTCGGCGGGCGTCCACAGGATGTCGCCGCTGCGGCCGAGAAAATTCTGCGACAGTTCGATGCCCGGCATGTGGCCGGGCAGCACGCGGTGACCATGCAGCACGCCTTTCGGCTGACCCGTGGTGCCCGAGGTGTAGATCATCAGCGCGGGATCGTCCGGTGTGGTCTGCAATGTGTCGTAGCTGTCGGAGGCGGCGGACAGAAGATCCTCGAAGCCCAGCACCCCGGTGTCCGGCCCATCCACACAGACGACCAGACCCAGGTCGGGAAGGTCCTCCCGGATTTCCGCCAGCTTCTCCACTCCCGCCGTGTCGGTCACAAGGGCCCTGGCGCCGGAGTCCGACAGGCGATAGCGCAGGGCCTCGCGCCCGAACAGAGATGCCAGCGGCACGGCAATCGCACCGAGCTTGTACGCACCGATATGGGCAATCGCGGTTTGCGGGATCTGGGGCAGGAGCAGGGCCACCCGGTCGCCTCGCCGGATGCCTTGCGCCTCAAGGGCGTTGGCGAAGCGGTTTGCCGCCCGGTTGAGGGCCTGGTGGCTCCAGTCCTGCTGCGATCCGTCCGCAAGCATGTGGCGGATGGCAAGACGCTGCGGGTCCTTCGCGGCCCATTGGTCGCTTATGGCGCCCGCCATGTTGAAGGTTTCTGGCAAGGCCCAGCGGAAACGGGCTTTCAGCGTGTCATAGTCGCTGGCGGGCTGCAGCATAGGTCGGATTCCGGTGCTAAAAAATTAGGCAGCGGAGTTTAGGGCGCGGGATGCTGCAGCGCAATAGATCTGCTGAATTACCTTTTGGCCAGCGGATGCGCGCTTTCCACCAGCTCCCGCAGGCGTTCGTCGAGAACATGGGTGTAGATCTGCGTGGTGGAGATGTCCGCATGCCCCAGGAGCTGTTGCACCACGCGCAGATCCGCGCCGTTCTGCAGCAGATGGGAGGCGAAGGCATGGCGCAGGACGTGGGGCGAGACCTTCGTGGCGTCAAGACCTGCGGCCACCGCCAGATCCTTGAGGTCACGGGCGAAATGCTGCCGGGTCAGATGTCCGCTGTCTCCATGGGAGGGGAAAAGCCAGGGGCTCTTTTCATGGGCCCCCTCCGCGGCGCGCAAGCCGACATAGTCCTTCATGGCCGCCTGGGCCGCGCGGGACAGGGGAACCAGCCGTTCCTTGCCGCCCTTGCCCCTGATCTCGATCAGCCGGGCATCCCTCAAGGCGGCGGACACGGGCAGGGCGACCAGTTCCGACACCCGCAGGCCGGTTGCGTAGAGGGTTTCGATTAGCGTGTACATGCGCTGGGCGCGCAGGCGGGCGGCGGCACTCTTCTGAGGTTTTTCCGCTTCCCTTCGGGCCGTCTCGATCAGGATATCGACCTCGTCCATCGAGAGCACCTTGGGCAGGCTGGCGCGTTTCCTGGGGGCGGACAGGGTCCGGGTCGGGTCGTCCTCCCGGCTGCCTTCCGCATAAAGGAACTTGTAGAACTGTTTCAGCGCCGAAAGCCGGCGCGCCTGGGAGGTTTCGGCGAAACCGCGCCGGACGAGGTCGCCCAGATAGGCGGAAATATCCTCCGGGCAGGCGGCCGCCAGGGATTTGCGGCCCAGAAAGCCGGAAAAATCCTCCAGGTCCCGCCGGTAACCCTCAAGAGTGTTCTCGGCCGCGCCGCGTTCGGCGGCCAGCATTTCCAGAAAGTTTTCCAGGTCGAAGCCAGTTGCCATCAGCGGCCAAAACCGTCCTTCTTGACACGAACCGTGATTTCCCGCTCGCGGGGGTCGACAAAAGTCGCCAGCGAATAAATCGCTCCGTATCCGAGCGCGCCCAGCAGCAGGAGCGCAAACAGCAATCGGGTCAGGGTCGGCACTCGGATCTCCCGGATCGTAACATTCGGCGAATCGGATGCCGAATTGTTTCAGCAAGCGAGCGCCGCGCGCAAGGGATCAGATACCGACAACTTCCCGTGTTCTCCCCCGTGCCTTTTTCGTCGAATATGCTACAACGCCGCCATGAAAGAAAACGACAGGATGCGGAGCCCTGAAGAGGGCGCCGCGGAAATGACAGCGCAATCGGTCGACCGCGCCCGGCTTGTTCAGGCTCTGGGGCGCCGGTCGATCGTGCTGGTCGGCATCATGGGGTGCGGAAAGTCGACGGTGGGCAAGCGCCTCGCGCATCGGCTCGGGCTTGAATTTGTCGATGCGGATACCGAAATCGAGCGTGCCGCGAACATGACGGTGTCCGAGATCTTCGCCGAACATGGCGAAGACTATTTCCGCAGTGGCGAGGAACGGGTGATCGCCCGGCTGCTGCGGGAAGGCCCCCAGGTTCTGGCGACCGGCGGCGGCGCCTTCATGAGCGAGGCGACCCGGGCGGAAATCAGCGAACGGGGCCTTTCCATCTGGCTCAAGGTGGATCTGGAGACCGCAATGGCGAGAGTGCGCCGCCGGGCGACCCGGCCGCTGTTGCAGACCCCGGATCCGGAAGGGACGATGTGCAAGCTGCTGGCCGAGCGCGAACCCGTCTATGCCCGGGCGACGATGACCGTGCGGTCCAGGGACGTCCCGCATGAGGCTGTGGTGGACCAGATCGTTCTTACTCTTGCCGGTCACCTGTTGCAGGGTGAGGACGGCAGCCTTCCGAAGACCTCCATTTCCTGAATTTCAAAGCGTGACAGCATGGCAGATACGGCAACAGCAGATGCAGAAAACGGCTCCGGGCAGGACGTGAAAGTCGTCCATGTGGATCTTGGTGCGCGCAGCTATGACATCAGGATCGGCCGCGGCCTGCTGGCATCGGCCGGTGCGGATATCGCCCTGGCCGTTCCCGGTGCGCGGCTGGCGGTCGTTGTTGACGAGACCGTCGCAAGGCTGCATCTGAAGGCTTTCTCGGCAAGCCTGGACGCCGCCGGTCTGGAGCATACGGTAATTACCGTTCCGCCCGGCGAGAGCACCAAATGTTTCAGCCAGTTCGAGCGATTGTGCGATGAAATCCTGGCGGCACGGCTGGAGCGCAACGATGCGGTCGTCGCGCTGGGCGGCGGCGTGGTCGGGGATCTGACCGGTTTTGCCGCATCGGCGGTGCGGCGCGGCATGACCTTCATCCAGGTGCCGACAAGTCTTCTGGCCCAGGTGGACAGTTCCGTCGGCGGCAAGACCGGCATCAACTCCCGCCATGGCAAGAACCTGATCGGTGCCTTTCACCAGCCGGTGCTCGTGCTGGCCGACACGGCCATCCTGGACACGCTGTCCCAGCGGGAGTTCCGCGCGGGATATGCGGAAGTCGCGAAATACGGCCTGCTTGGCGATGCGGATTTCTTTGCCTGGCTCGAGGACAACTGGCAGGCGGTCTTTGCCGGCGGCGGCGAGCGGGAGGAGGCGGTTGCCCGGTCCTGCCAGGCCAAGGCCGATGTCGTTGCCGCCGACGAGCTGGAAGGGGGGCGCCGGGCGCTGCTCAATCTTGGCCATACCTTCGGCCATGCACTGGAATCGGCGGTATCCTATGAAACCGAACGCCTCGTCCATGGCGAAGGGGTTTCCATCGGCATGATGCTGGCGCATGAGTTTTCCGAACGGCTCGGGCTGATCGGCGAAGAGACGAGCCTGCGTGTGCGCAAGCATCTGACGGATGTCGGCCTGCCGGTGCGGATCGGACAGATTCCGGGACAGCTGCCGCCCGCGGAAACCTTCATGGATATCATCGCGCAGGACAAGAAGGTGAGCCGGGGAGCGCTGACCTTCATCCTGACCCGCGGCATCGGCGAGGCCTTTGTCGAAAAGGGCGTGGATCCCGCGCAGGTTCTGGACTTTCTCAAGGAGAAGCTTCCGGCATGATGGAAACAGCTGTCTGGCTGGCGATTGCCGCCATTTTTGTGCTTCTGGTTCTCTCGGGTTTCTTTTCCGGTTCGGAGACGGCGCTCACCGCCGCGTCCCGTGCCCGGCTGCATCAGCTTGAAAAGACCGGCGACTGGCGGGCGGGCGTGGCCAGCCGCCTGATCGCGTCCCGGGAACGGCTGATCGGCGCGCTGCTTCTGGGCAACAACCTCGTGAACATTCTGGCCTCGGCGCTGGCGACCAGTGTGTTCATGACCCTGTTCGGCGAGGCGGGGGTGGCGCTTGCGACCCTCGTCATGACGGTGCTGGTGCTGGTCTTTTCCGAAGTGCTGCCGAAAACCTGGGCGATATCCAACCCGGAGCGTTTTGCCGTGGCGGTCTCGCCGATCGTGCGGCTGGTTGTCGCGGTCTTCGGGCCGGTGGTGATCGGAGTGGAGTGGATCGTTCGCCATATTCTGAAACTGGTCGGGGTCGATGTCCACGATGACAGGTCCATTCTCTCCGCGCTCGATGAGCTGCGTGGCGCCGTGGATCTGCAGCATATCGAGGGTGCTCTGGAAAAGGGGGAGCGCGACCGTCTCGGCGGTCTGCTCGATCTTGCCGAGCTGGAAGTGTCCGACGTGATGGTGCACAGGACCAACATGGTGGCGCTCAACGCGGATGACAGCGCCGCCAATCTGGTCGACGCCACGCTGGCATCGCCCTACACGCGTATTCCGCTGTGGCGGGGCGAAAGCGACAATTTCGTCGGCGTTCTGCATGCCAAGGACCTGCTGCGGGCACTGCATGCGGTGGGGGGCGATACCAGCAAGATCGACATTCTGGATATCGCGGCTCCGGCCTGGTTCGTGCCGGACACGACCAGCCTCAAAGACCAGCTCAATGCCTTCCTGCGCAACAAGTCGCATTTCGCGCTCGTCGTCGACGAATACGGCGAGGTGATGGGGCTGGTAACCCTCGAGGACATTCTGGAGGAGATCGTCGGCGAGATCGCCGATGAGCACGATGTCGAACTGGAAGGCCTGCGCCCGCAGGCGGACGGATCGGTGATCGTCGACGGGTCCGTTCCCATCCGGGATCTCAACCGGGCCGCCGACTGGAATCTGCCGGACGACGAGGCGACGACAATCGCCGGTCTGGTCATTCACGAGGCGCGGATGATCCCGGAGGAGCGGCAGATCTTCACCTTCCACGGCTTCCGCTTCACGGTTCTCAGACGGGAGAAGAACCGCATCACCCGGCTGAGGATCATGCCGCTTGGGCAGGCGCGTGCGCTGGCCGGTTCGGATGCCGCCCGCGCGCCCGTGCAGTCCCTGCCGTCGCAAGCGGGTTCGTGACGTGATGTAGCAGATGCCTGCCTGCGCCCGGGCGCAGGCCGAATTGCTTCGGAAACAGGGCCGGAAAGGGGCCGCTCAGTCCGCGATCCGCGCCGCGCGGGGATCGGGCTCGCTGTCGGAGCGGATCTCGAGGGCCAGGGCGTGGATGCCGTTGGCCAGTTCCTCCGCCAGAACGTCGTTCACCGCCCGGTGGCGCGCCAGGCGGTTCATGCCCTCAAACGCGGCGGCGGCAATCTGGACGCGAAAATGGGTCTCGCCACCCTCCTTCCAGCCCCCGTGGCCGCGATGTTTCTCGGACTCGTCGATGACGTTCAGAAAGGACGGGGAAAAGGCCGATGTCAGCTTGATGACGATAATCTCTTTGGTGTTCATGTTTTTAACGTGTACCCCCTGTTTTCAAAGTTCAAGTCTTTGCTGCTCCGGTCGCGACTGATAAAGTAACGGGCTTTCCGACGTCCGGGAGTCGCGATGCCAATCCGGCCCCGGTTCAACTTAATCGCCTGCGGCGGGTCCGCAGCCTGATGGATCTCAATATCTTACCGCATGAAACTGGATTCCAAACTCTTCGACAGCATTCGGGTCAAGCCGGACAAGGAACGGGCCAAGCAGGACGGTCATCCGGTCTGTGAACACCCGGGATGCAAGAGGCCCGGCACGCACCGGGCGCCGAAAGGGCGCGACCGGGAAGGCCAGTATTTCAACTTCTGTGTCGATCACGTCCGCGAGTACAACAAGTCCTACAACTATTTCAACGGGATGGGCGACGACGACGTGCGGTCCTATCACAAGGACAGCCTGACCGGCCATCGCCCGACCTGGAAGATGGGTGTCAACCGGCAGGCGGCCGATGGTCCGGACGGGCATGACCCGCGTGCCGACATGCGGACAAATGCGCAGCGCAGGGCCGCCCAGGGACATCGTCCGCGGCAAAGAAAACTGCTGGCGCTTGAAAAACGTTCGCTGGATGTGCTCAATCTGTCCTACACAGCCCGTGGCGCCGATATAAAAGCGCGGTATAAGGAGCTTGTGAAATTGAACCATCCGGATGCCAATGGCGGCGACAGGTCTTCCGAAGACCGCCTGCGGGAGATCATTCAGGCCTATAATGTCCTGAAAAAAGCCGGGTTCCTTTGAGCCGGCAGGATCCTGCCGACTTTCCCAAACAGACCCTTCCCGAACAACTCGGGACTGCGGAGGACTGATGACAGAGACGACGACTGCGGCCATCGCCATGCCGGATACCAAAATTTCCGTGGAAGAGGTTTTCGGTTTCAAGTCCGGCCTCAAGGTGCCGGCATTTTCCGCGCCGTCCGAGCATGTACCTGAGCGTGACGAAGACTACCTGTTCGACCGGGCAACCACATTGGCGATCCTTGCCGGATTCGCGCATAACCGCCGCGTTATGGTGACCGGTTATCACGGTACGGGGAAATCGACGCATATCGAACAGGTGGCGTCCCGTCTCAACTGGCCCTGTATCCGCGTCAACCTGGACAGCCATATCTCCAGAATCGACCTTGTCGGCAAGGATGCGATCGTGCTGAAGGAGGGCCAGCAGGTCACCGAATTCAAGGACGGTATCCTGCCCTGGGCCTATCAGCACAATGTGGCGCTGGTGTTCGACGAATATGATGCCGGCCGGCCGGACGTGATGTTCGTCATTCAGCGTATCCTGGAGTCCTCCGGGCGCCTGACGCTGCTCGACCAGAGCCGCGTCATCCGGCCGCATCCGGCCTTCCGTCTGTTCGCCACCGCCAATACGGTCGGTCTCGGTGATACCTCCGGTCTCTATCACGGCACGCAGCAGATCAACCAGGCGCAGATGGACCGCTGGTCCATCGTCACCACGCTGAATTATCTGCCGCATGACAACGAGGTCGACATCGTGCTGGCCAAGGCCAAGCACTTCCGCACCGAGGAAGGCCGTCAGACCGTTTCCAAGATGGTGCGCCTCGCGGACATGACCCGCAATGCCTTCATCAACGGCGACCTTTCCACGGTCATGAGCCCGCGGACGGTGATCACCTGGGCCGAGAATGCGGAAATCTTCGGCGACGTGGGCTTCTCCTTCCGCCTGACCTTCCTCAACAAGTGTGACGACATGGAACAGTCCCTCGTCGCGGAATTCTATCAGCGTTGCTTCGGGGAAGACCTGCCGGAGTCGGCCGTCAACGTCGTGATGAGCTGAGGCCCATGGCTTCCAGTGCAAACAAGGGCGTAGGGTATGCGTGATACGCGGGCCAGGCCGGGCAGCAATTCCCTTCCGGGCAACAAGCCGGCACCGACCACCGAACCGTTGAAGCAGGCGGTGAGCGGCACCATGCGTGCAATCTCGGGTGAACCGGAGCTGGAGGTGATCTTCTCCGGCGACCGCCCCGGCCTCAGCGGCCTGTCGGCGCGTCTTCCCGAACCGTCGCGCAAGGTGAACGCGCGCGAGATCGCCGTGACCCGCGGCCTGTCGGATTCCATGGCACTGCGCATTGCCTGCCACGACAAGGCGCTGCATGCCAAGAACATGCCGCAGGGCGCCGAGGGACGGGCGATCTTCGAGGCTCTCGAGCAGGCCCGTTGCGAAGCCGTGGGCGCGCGGCGGATGCAAGGGGTCGCGGACAATCTGGCCGTGATGCTGGACGACCGCTTCCGCAAATCCGGCGCACCGGATATCTCCAGCCGCGAGGAGGCGCCGCTTCAGGACGCGCTGTCGCTGATGGTGCGGGAACGGCTGACCGGAGCCAAGCCGCCGGAAAGTGCGCAAAAGCTCGTCGATATGTGGCGAGGCTGGATCGAGGACAAGGCCGGCGCCGATCTCGACAAGCTCGAAGCCGATGTGGAAGACCAGAATCTCTTTGCGGCCCGTCTGCGCGATGTGCTCAGGTCCCTCGACATGGCCGACGAAATCGGCGACCACGACGACGACATGGACCCGGACCAGAACGAGGACCAGGGCGACAACGACGACGCGGAAAGCGGCGACGACGGCGAAGAGGACGGCGGCGATCAGGAGGCCTCTCCCCAGGAGATGGAACTCTCCGGCGAGGAGCAGGATACCGGCGATACGGAAGCCGCCGAAGCCGATATGGAGGATTTCGCCGAACAGGATATGGCGGAGGATACCGAGGAACCGGGCGAAAGCGAGCGCTCCAATGCGCCGTTCAGCAATCGGCCGGAAACCGATTACCGGGTGTTCACGCATCAGTTCGACGAAACGGTCACCGCGGAAGAGCTCTGCGACATGGCCGAGCTCGACCGGTTGCGCGGGTTCCTGGACAAGCAGCTGACCCCGCTACAGGGCGCGGTTGCCCGGCTGGCCAACCGCCTGCAGCGCAAGCTGATGGCGCAGCAGAACCGGTCCTGGGATTTCGACCTGGAAGAAGGGCTTCTGGACACGGCACGGCTGACACGCGCGGTGACCGATCCCATGGCGCCCCTGGCGTTCAAGCAGGAACAGGACACCAAATTTCGCGATACGGTCGTGACGCTGCTGCTGGATAATTCCGGCTCCATGCGCGGACGGCCGATCACCGTTGCAGCGACCTGCGCCGATATCCTGGCGCGGACGCTGGAACGCTGCGGCGTGAAGGTGGAAATTCTCGGCTTCACCACCAAGGCGTGGAAAGGCGGCCAGTCGCGGGAAAGCTGGATCGGAGCCGGCAAGCCGCCGACACCCGGGCGGCTGAACGATCTGCGGCACATCATCTACAAGTCCGCGGATGCGCCCTGGCGCCGGGCCCGGCGCAATCTCGGCCTGATGATGCGCGAAGGCCTGCTGAAGGAGAACATCGACGGCGAGGCGCTGCTTTGGGCCCATGACCGCCTGATGGCGCGTCCCGAACAGCGGCGCATCCTGATGATGATTTCGGATGGTGCGCCGGTGGACGACACGACACTGTCGGTGAACCCGGGCAACTATCTGGAACGCCATCTGCGCTATGTGATCGAGGAAATCGAGACCCGGTCACCGGTCGAGCTGATCGCCATCGGCATCGGCCACGACGTGACGCGCTACTACCGCCGTGCCGTGACCATCGTCGATGCGGAGGAACTGGCCGGCGCGATGACCGACCAGCTTGCCAATCTCTTCGATGACACTGTCCAGCAGGAGCTCCAGTCCCGCGGGCGCCGCCGCGCCGGCCGCCGGTAGCCGGGCAGGCACGGAGCATGGCGGGCGGACGGTTCCGGCACATCCTGAGATCCGCCGCAATCCTGGCCGGGATCGCCGCAGGACTTGCGGCGCCGGCCGCCGGGATCGCCGGCGAACTGTTGAGTCAGGGACAGCCGGTCAGTCTTCGAACCAAGGCAATCGAAACCTTCCGCATCGGTCATGAGGACCGGCGCTTCGGAAAGCTGACGTTTCTCGGCGGGCTGGAGCTGCTCGCCTCCGACCCTGAAATCGGCGGGCTTTCCGGTCTTGTCACCCTCGAGGGCGGAGAGGCCTTCCTGGCGGCGACCGATCACGGTCACTGGGTGAGCGGCCGGATTGCGCAGACCCCGGAAGGGGCCCCCCTGGAAGTGTCCGATGTTCGCATGGCGCCGCTGCTGGGCGCCGACGGCCGGACCCTCAAGGCCCGCTGGGGGCATGATACGGAAGCCCTGGCGCTGGCCGGATCCGGTCTTTACGTGACCGCAGAGACGAAGAACGCGATCTACCGCTATCCCTGGCCGCTGGCAACGGGCCAGGAACACATGCTCGGCGAACTGGCGCTGGCGCAAGACATCCGCGCGCTGCCCCGCAACACGGGGCTGGAGGCGCTGGCGGCCGCGCCAGACGACAGTCCACTGGCCGGCAATCTGATTGCGGTTGCCGAATCTTCGGCCGGCGAGGGGCTGGACCTCCAGGGCTATATCATCGGCCCGGAGGGGACGGAGCGGTTCAAGATCCGCCGACAAGACGGCTTCGACGCCACGGACGCCGCCTATCTGCCCGATGGCGACCTGCTGCTGCTTGAGCGCCGGTTCAACCTGGTCGACCTGATCGGCCTGCGGTTGCGCCGTTTTCCCGGGCAGGCCGTCAAGCCGGGCGCCCTGCTGGAGGGCGAATTGCTGCTCGAGGCGGATTTCGGATACCAGATCGACAACATGGAAGCGCTTGCCGTTCACCGGAACGAGGGCGGAGACACCATTTTGACCCTGCTGTCCGATGACAACCGGTCTTTTCTCCAACGGACGGTCCTGTTGCGGTTCCGGCTGGACCCGTGATCTGGCGTATGTCGCGTTGAATTGAATTCGGGAAATCCCCCGAATCCATGAATTTTCTCGAGGGCAACCGGCTCCAAACGAAGGTTCAAGTTTCCCGCCCCATGCTGCGTGATAGTTTTGTTGTGATTAAAACGGACATGGATACCGAACATGAATATTTCTTCTTTGAAAAACGGGATCTTGTTTTCCGCCTGTGTTGCAATTTCGATTGCGATGTTTCCTCAGGCCAGCTCCGCAGCCAGCTACAAGAAACTGGTATCGCAGGGCTACAAGACCAGCAAACTGACGCGCAGCCGGTCCGGCTCCATGGGATGGTTCGTTTCCGGTCGCGACAAGAAATACTTCTGCAAGATGCGGGGCGGATCGGTCTATATCGGCGGCGGTAAAATGGGAATTTATACCTCCGCGGGAAGATTGATCCCGATTGACCGCGACGCCTATCATTCCAAGCAAGGCGTGAAGAAAACGGATGCGCCGCAATTGAAGGATCTCAAGGCCGGGCGGCCGCGTCCCCAGGATGTGGGAGCCTGCTCCTTCGCCGGATGAGGCTGGTTTCGCCCCATGTGGCCGTTTGCTCTTTGTCCGCCTCTGCAGGACGCAAAAAAGGCGCCGGTTTTCCGGGCGCCTTTTTCATTTTCTATGGATAAAAGGAGAAGTAGATCAGGCCGCCCTGCTGTTCGGCATTGCCTGAAAGAGGCCGAGCAGGACCCGGTAGGGCGCCAGCAAGGCGACCGCCACCAGCATCTTCACCAGAAAGTCGCCGGCTGCCAGCGAAACCCACAGCAGCGTCTGGGGCCCTTCGGCAATGCCCAGGAAGGGAACCGGGAAGGCGAGCGAGCCGTTCTCCATACCGAAAAAGGCATCGATGAAGGCGAAGTTGGCGGAAAAGGCGATGCCGAAAAACAGCAGGGTGTCGATCACCGAACCGAACAGGGAGGACACGACGGGTGCCTTCCACCAGGCGGTCCTGCGCAGGCGGTCGAAGATGGTGACGTCCATAAGCTGGGCCACCAGGAAGGCGGAGCCGGAGGCGATGGCGATGCGGGGTGTCGCGAGCCAGACGGACAGGATCACCGCAATGACGAAGCCGGCGACCACGACCTTGCGGGCAGCGGCCGGGCCGTAGCGGCGGTTGGTCAGGTCCGTGACCAGGAAAGCGACGGGATAGGTGAAGGCCCCCCAGGTCAGCGTGTCGGCCAGATTGATGCCGCCGAGAACCTGCTCGACCGGAAACTGGACCAGGTAGTTGGAGGCCACAACGACAATCGCCATCGCAAGGATCGCGATGGCGTGATGTCCCGCGGAAAAATTCCGGGTATCCGTCATGATTTTACCCCAGAGGGTTGGAATTTAGGCGGCAGCAGGGGCAGCGGCTTCAGCCTGCTTGCGCTTGATGCTGACCTTGATCTTGCGGGCCGCGTCGGAAAGTTCCGCGTCGGAAGCCTTCATCAGGTAGGCGTCGAGGCCGCCGCGGTGCTCCACGGAGCGCAGCGCATGGGCGCATACTTTCAGCTTGAAGGTCTGACCCAGCGTATCGCTCAGCAGAGACACGTTGCACAGGTTCGGCAGGAACCGGCGGCGGGATCTGTTGTTTGCGTGCGAGACGTTGTTGCCAGTCATCACATCTTTGCCGGAAAGTTCGCAACGGCGTGCCATGATATCACCTTTTGTTTTCGTGGCCGGGCCGTTACATGGAACCCAGCTTGTCAAAACCGGAACCGGCGCGGACCTGAGGTCCGGCGACATCGTCTCCGGCATTTCTCGGAAAAAAGTTGCCCCGCTATAATCGCAGTGCGCGTCAGCGTCAAGACATCTCGCGCGATTAGGCAAGATTCAGTGATTTTTCTCCGCAGGAAGCACGGCCCATCGCACATTCCTCGTCCACATCGTGATTTTCAACAGATCTTGATACCGGACGTTAACCACTGAGTTACCATAATTCTGAATGATTGTGGGCGTTCATCGGGCGGAAATCATGATAACGTTGCCGTTGCGGAACACTTTTGGCGCGGGGGCGCAATTCGCTGCCGGATCAGGCAGTGCGGAGGTTTTGAGGTGTTTGGTTTGACGTTTTCACCGGTTCTGACCCTGGGACGGCTGTTTGCTCTGCCGATGATTGCCGGGGCGCTGCTGATCACACCGGCTCACGCGAAGAAGAGCAGTGTCGGCGGCCTTTATTCCATTTCCATCGCCGGTTTCAAGGTCGGCCGCGGAACGCTGTCGCTCGTCATGCAGGGCAATGCCTATTCGGCCAAGGTCAGCCTGGAGCCTGCGGGCATCGGAACGCTGTTTTCCACCGGCAAGGGCGGGGCGGAAGCCTCTGGCTGGCTCGTCGGCTCGCGGGTGGTGCCGTCCAAGTACCGCATGGCCTCCCATGCGGCCAATATCGATTTCCATGTCAGGCTGAAGCAGGGCTCCGGCAGCATCCGTTCCATGGATGTGGCGCCGCAGTTCAAGCCCAATGCGGAACGCATCAAGGTCACCAACCGTCACACAAGCAATGCGATCGACCCGTTGAGCGCGGCGCTGATGCCGGTCGGCCGCGCCAAGGACAGCCTGGGGCCCAAGGCGTGTTCGCGCAAACTGCCGATCTTCGACGGCTGGACCCGTTTCGACATCAAGCTGAGCTATGAAGGCCTCAAGGAAGTGTCCGGACGCGGCTATGACGGCCAGGTGGTTGTGTGCAAGGCGCGCTGGGTTCCGGTCGCCGGACATCGGCCCTCCAAGGAATCGGTCAAGCATATGGCCAAGGCCAATATGGAAGTCTGGGTCGCGCCGATGGGCCGCGAGAACGTGCTGATCCCCTACCGGATCGCGATCGACACGCAGAACGGCCGTCTGGTGGTGGAGGCTTCCAAGCTGAACATCGACGGCGCCGGCAGCGACCAGGCGTCCCGCTGACGCAGCGCGGGCCGTTGCATCGCCCCGATCGGCACGCGTCAGCCGGAATCGGGGTGTCGGGGCCAAGCGAAGGCTTGCACCTCCCTGCGTCTCTTGTTACAGCCCACCACGTCATGCCGTCCGGGCCGAGTATGCCCGTGTAACTGTTTTCCGGAGTGGCCGCCCCGATCGGGCGGTGCCGGCTTGTCTCAGGTAACCGAGTAAATGCGCAGCTATTTGGAATTCGAAAAGCCCGTTGCAGACATCGAAGGCAAGATCCAGGAATTGCGGGCACTGGCCGCAGGCGGCGAAGCCGTCAATGTCGAGGATGAAATCGACCGGCTGAAAGCGAAATCCTCGCAGACGCTCAAAGACCTCTATTCGAAGCTGACCCCCTGGCAGAAAACGCTTGTCGCCCGTCATCCGGACAGGCCGCACGCGGTGGATTATATCGCCGGTCTCATCGAGGACTTCACGCCGTTGGCCGGCGACCGGAAATTTGCCGAGGATCACGCGATGATCGCCGGAATCGGCCGGTTCCGCGGACAGTCGGTGGCGGTGCTTGCGCAGGAAAAGGGCCATAACACCGAGACGAGGCTGAAGCACAACTTCGGCATGGTGCGGCCGGAAGGCTACCGCAAGGCGGTGCGGATCATGGAAATGGCGGAGCGGTTCGGCCTGTCGCTGATCACCTTCGTCGATACCTCCGGAGCCTATCCGGGCCGTGGTGCGGAAGAGCGCGGGCAGTCGGAAGCGATCGCCCGCTCCACGGATGCGGGTCTCGGCCTGGGAACGCCGTCCGTTTCCGTCGTGATCGGCGAAGGCGGGTCCGGCGGCGCGATCGCGATCGCCAACGCCAACAAGGTGCTGATGATGGAACATGCCATCTATTCGGTGATCTCGCCGGAAGGGGCGGCTTCCATCCTGTGGCGGGACAGCACCAAGGCCCAGGACGCGGCGACCGCGCTGAAGATTACCGCTCAGGATCTCAAGCAGCTGGGCGTGATCGACAGGATCATCGAGGAGCCGGTCGGCGGAGCCCACCGTGCGCGCGAAATCGTGATCGACTCTGCGGGCAAGGCCATTGACGACGCCCTGACGGAATTGTCGGGGCTGAGCGCGGACGAGTTGCGCAAGCAGCGGCGCGAGAAATTCATTGCCATTGGCCGCAATCTCGGCTGATCCGCAAGGGATGCGGCACTGGCTTCAGTGTCAATCTGCCGGATTTTCAGCACAAACTTTGCGGAATGCGGCCGGGTCTGCCATTGTCTGGCCAGAATTTTCCCGCAGTCAATCCATCAGGGACAAGGTCTGAGCCGGGCCTTTTCCGCGAAGTCCGGTGCCATCACCGGAATTTGCTTCGCGGGCGGCGGCGGAATTCGGTAACCTATCGTCAACCATCATTGCCTAGCCTTGGGCGGGGGCGTGTGGCTGGAAATAGGAGCGAGCCGTTTGCTCGAACGGCTGAAGGGCTGTCATCGGTTTCCGTCAAGTTTGGGATAGTATCATGGTCTTTCGGCGCTTCATGCAGATGCGGGCCGTCATCCGTCAGGGTCTGGAACGCCTGCGTGGCAACATCGCGAGGCTGGTGTGCCTCCTGCTTGCCGCAGGGTTCCTGGCCGCCTGTCAGGGCGATGAATTCGGGTCCGGTTCCAACAAGGCGCAGCGTCCGGTCAGCGCCTCGATCAAGCGCAAGATGAGCGATCTCAACATGAGCGCGACATCGCCGATCATGATCCGGATCTTCAAGGAGGAGTCGACGCTCGAGGTCTGGAAGCAGACGCGCAGCGGCAAATACAAGCTTCTGGAGGAATTCGAGATCTGCAAGTGGTCCGGCGATCTGGGGCCGAAGTTCAAGGAGGGTGACCGTCAGGCTCCCGAAGGCTTCTACGAGATCACGCCGGCGCTGATGAATCCGAATTCCAACTATCACCTGGCCTTCAATCTCGGCTATCCGAACGCCTATGACCGGGCGCACGGGCGGACCGGTTCCCATCTCATGGTGCATGGCGCCTGTTCGTCGCGCGGCTGTTACGCCATGACGGACGAACAGGTCCAGGACATCTACGCGCTGGCCCGCGACAGTTTCAAGGGCGGGCAGCGATCCTTCCAGGTCCAGGCCTTTCCCTTTCGCATGACACCGGAAAACATGGCGCGCCACCGCGACAGCGAGCACCTGGAATTCTGGAAGATGCTGAAGACCGGCTACGATCATTTCGAGGTCACGCAAACACCGCCGGCCATCGCCGTTTGCGAAAAGAAATATGTCTTCGACGCGACCACGCTGGTTCAGGGCGTGCCGTTCCGCGCCAGTGCCAAATGCCCGGACTTCCGGATCAGCCCGCGGATCGCGTCTGCCGTGTCGGCGAAGCAGCGCAAGGACAACGAGAAGTTCCAACAGCTTGCCGCGCGTTTCGACGCGCGCGAGGAACGGCAGAAGCGCTGGGAAGAACGTTCCAACCGCATCGCGGAAGTGCTCGGCAGCGGGCAGAAGGACGCGGCAACGGAAACGGCTGCCGCCGACACGGCCTCCCAGCCGGCTGCGGAGGCGACTTCCGCCGCGAAGCCGGCTGAGACCGCCACGGCGGATGCCGCGGACGCGCCGGAAGCGCAGAAACGCCCGGGAGCGGCGGTCGAAACGGCCTATGTGGCTGATGAAAGACCGCGTGGCGGTTCCGTGGGCAGTTTCTTCAAGCGCTGGGTGCCCTTCGGACCCAAGACCTCAGATGAAGGCGCGGGTATCAGGCCCATCACCACCGAGGTCGTGCCGGGAGCAAAGCCGGACTGATCAGCCCTGCCTGTTGCCCGCAAGCGGCGGCAGGCCGGTCGAAACGCCCATCCGCAGAACCGCCGGGTCATGTGCCTTGCGCGCAAAAACCTCCCTGACCAGCGCCTCGAAGCTTTCCAGCGGGTCGGTCGGATAATCCGGGTCGAAGGAACTCTGGTCCCAGCGTTCGCAGAAATCGGCGCAGGCCTGGAAGTGGATGTGTCCCTTGAACCGGTCGCGGGCGTTTTCATCCCAGCCATAGTGGCGGGCGTAATAGATCGACTGGAAAATGCCGTGGTGCTCCACCACCCAGGAAACCTCGTCGCGCACGAATGGCCGGATGACTTCCGCCGAGAACCGGTCGTGATTCTGCGGCGCCAGACCGTCGCCGATGTCGTGCAGCAACGCACCGGCGATCCAGTCGGTATCCGCGCCTTCGCGCCGGGCCCGTGTCGCCGCCTGAAGACCGTGCTGCATGCGGGTGATCTTGTAGCCTGACAGCGTGTCCTCGCCCTGGCGGCGCAGCTCGGCCAGCACCCGGTCCGCCGTCAGGGCGTGATAGGATTTCTCGGCTTTTTCCAGCAGTTCGTAGTCCTGGCGGGTGCCGTCTTTCATTTGGGTGAAGGAGACGGTTTTCATGGTTTTCTCCCGTTTGCGGAGTCTTGGGGACCGGCCTATTTCGGCATCAGGGCCCAATAGTCGAAGTCGAGCAGTACCTCGGGCAGATAATTGCCCTCCGGGTCCTTGCCGGGGAAGTCATGGCAGGGCCGGTCGCGGGTGGCGACCAGGCGCAGGCGCAGCGCGCCGACATCCGAGCGGCCGTCGATATCGGCCTTGTCCAGCACTTCCGACCAGGCATAGACGGTGTTGCCGGCCGCCAGCGGACCGACATGGCGGCCGCCATTGATGCCGGCAATATGAAAGGCGTTGGCGAGACCGTTGAAGGACAGTGCCCGGGCGATGGAAATCACGTGGCCGCCATAGACCAGACGGTGTCCGAAACGGCTGTGAGCCTGCGTGTGATGATTGAAATGCACTCGGGCGGTGTTCTGGTAGAGCCGCGTCGCCATCTGGTGTTCGGCTTCCTCAACGGTCATGCCGTCCACATGGTCGATCTTCTCGCCGATCTCGTAATCGCCGAAGTGGTAGGGCGAGCCGGACAGATCGTTGTCCCAGTTGGCGCTGTCCAGCAGCGGCACGGCCATGCCCAGAACCTGCGGATCGAGAGCGGCCGGCAGGTCCGGAACCACCGGTTCGGGCGCCGGGCTGGATGCAACGCGCTTGTTGACCATCACCCAGCGCACATAGTCCAGCACTTCCGTGCCCTTGTCCGTGTAGCCGGTGGAGCGCACATAGACCACCCCGGTCCGGCCGCTGGAGTTTTCCTTCTTGCCGATCACTTCCGAGACGGTGGAAAGCGTGTCGCCGGGAAAGACCGGCGCCAGGAACCGTCCGCCCGCGTAGCCGAGATTGGCGACCGCATTCAGGGAAATGTCCGGAACGGTCTTGCCGAAGACGATGTTAAAGGTCAGCAGGTCATCCACCGGCGCATGGGCATAGCCGAGGGCACTTGCGAAGGCGTCGGAGGACTGCACCGCGAAGCGCGAACCGTAGAGCGCCGTGTAAAGCGCTTGGTCGCCGCTGGTGACTGTGCGCGGCGTCGCGTGCCGGATCACCTGGCCGACTTCAAAATCCTCGAAAAAATTGCCCTGACCGCTCTTGCTCAACGCCGCCTCCTGCTCGTGATCCCACTGGCGCGCATTAAGCCTGCCGCAGCGCACAGGAGCAAGTTGAACCTTTTGCGGAGGGACGGCATTGCGATGCCCCACAAGGCACCACGCCGCTCATGCCCCCGAGCCGGAGCCTGTCCTGCACCTGTTGCGGAGGCACGCGAGGAGGTCCCGGATCAGGTCCGGGACAGCGGGTGTTTCATGGATTGTCTTGAGGTCGCGCTGAAGCGGGCGCGCGAGATGCAGGCAAAGGGGCTTGCTGCTGCCGGGATGCTGGAGACGACGCGGCGGCGTTGGTGAAAGACTGATCCGGGCTTTTTGTAAGCCCGGGGTCTTTTCCTACGTCCCTGCCGGCTCCGGCAGGGCGCCGCAGAAGCCGCCGCTCGGGGCCGTGCCGGAGCCGAGGGCGAGCAAGGGCGGGGCCTTGTAGGGATTGGGCGGGGTCGCGGAGGCGTCGAGGGCGACCAGAACGGCGATCCCCAGAACTGCGATCGAGGCGGTTACCAGACGGGTCATGGCTTTGGCTCCAGCTTGACGAGCGACCGCAGCCGGATGCCGTAGATCGATCCAACAAATGCGGCGGCGAACCAGACCCAGCCGTGCAGGCTTCCCGTAGAAATGCCGGAAAAGAACGCCCCGACGTTGCAGCCGAAGGCCAGCCGCGAGGAATAGCCCAGCAGGAAGCCGGCGACGATGGCCGCCAGCCAGGCCTGGAGGGGAAGGGCGGGAATCTTCTGGGACAGGCCGCCGACGCGCCAGCTGGCCACGAGGAAGGCGCCGAGCACGATGCCGATGTTGGTCAGGGAGGTGTAGTCCGTCAGGATGCTGCTCTTGAGACGCTCAAGCGAGCCCGGCGCGCTCCAGAAGGCGGATCCGGACAGGTCGGCACCGGCGGCGGAGGCTGCCTTGGCGGCCCACAGCCCGAGCCCGTAGACGACGCCCCAGGGCTGTCCGGAAACGATCAGGTTGAGGATGGCAAAGGCGGCAACCAGAACTGCGGCGACAACCAGCCGGCGCGGCAGGCGGCGGTGTTCGGGCGGGGCGAGCTTCCACAGGAGCGCGGCAATTGCGGCAAGGCCCAGGAGGGTGACCGCGACGCCCCGCCAGCCGGAAAAGCTGATGATCGGCAGCGCACCCAGGTCGGTCCACCAGATCAGGTGATAGGCGCCGGCGAAACTGCCGATGGCGAAGAAGGGCAGGGCGACCAGGGCGACCGCGTTTCCGGATCCGGCGTTCACCAGGGTTCCCGATCCGCATCCGAGCACCACCTGCATGGCTGCGCCGAAGATGAAGGCACCGGCGATCATGGCAAAGCCGACCGGCGCCTGCGCGCCCGTCAATTCGCCGGTACCGGCCGAGATCATCGGCAGGGCCACCAGGGTGACGATGCCGATCGCCAGGAGCTGTGCCCAGAGGCCGGCCGGATCGCGGCGCAGGATCATGGCGCGCCAGGGGCCGGCAAAGCCGAAGCGCAGGCCCTCCAGCACGATGCCGAAGCCCAGCCCGATGGCCAGCATCAGGCCGAAGCGGCCGCCGGCCAGAAGCGCCGCTGCGAAGACGATGGCAATGGCGGCCAGAACGAGACCGCCGCGGCGCAGGAGCGGCGCGGCGGCGGTGTCACGGGGTGCGGTCAGTGTGGTCACGTCAGTTGATGATCTGCTTGATCTGGAGGATCAGGTTTTCGAAGAGGGTCGGCGTATTGGCCATTTCATAGCCGGCATTGGAATATTCCACCATGGACCCCGGGTAAAGCTTGGCGTTTTCCACGCCGGCCAGTTCCGACACGGCGAACCAGTGCGTTGCCGCCCAGTGGCCGGTGTTGCAGAAGGAAACCGTGTCCTTGCCGTCCTGGACGCCCAGGCTCGCCTTGAGCGCCGCCGGATCGATGGCCGTCGACATGGCCGGGGAGCCCTTGTCGAAGAAGGACGTATAGGAATGGTTGGTGGCGGTCGGCAGAGTGCCGGGGCGTGCGGCGGCCTCGTGGGCTTTCTTGCCGTTGAAGAAGTCGGCCGGACGGGCATCGACCAGAAGCGCGTCCTTCTCGCCGTTGGCCACGGCCGCGACGTCGGCGGTTGTGGCCAGCCAGGTATCGTCGAAGGTCAGGTCGAGTTCGCTGGGCATGGCGGATTCGACGGTCTTGTTCACCGGCAGACCGGCTGCCCGCCAGGAGGTGAGGCCGCCATTGAGGATCGACAGGTCGGTGAAGCCGGTGGACTTCAGGGTCCAGTAGACCCTGGCTGCGGCGCCGAAATCGGTGTCGCTCTTGCCTTCCGACAGGATGACAATCGGGCTGTCCTGTTCCAGGCCGAGCTCCTCGAGTTCCGCCTCCAGTTTTTCCAGGTCGACAAGACCGCCCGGATTTTCCTCCGGCCCGCGGAACATGCGATAGGGCGCGAACAGGGCGCCGTCGGCATGAGACTCTTCATAGCCGGCGTTGCGGATGTCCAGAAGGATCGGCTGTGCCGTGTCGAGGGTGGCGGAGAGCTCCGCCGCTTCCACCAGCGGACCATAGGTGTCGGCAAGGGCAGAGGTCGCGAGGCCGGTGGCCATCGCGAGTGCGAGAGCGACGTGTTTCATGGGATCAGCTTTCCTGGTCAGCGGCCTTCGGCTTGCGTCCGGCCGCATCTGTTACATGTGGCTGAATCTAGGGAAGCTGCTGCGCGCGAAACAGGGATGACGTTTCAAATTTGTCCGGCTGGTTGATAAATTGAACCAAAACGGAGGGTCTGTCTGGCAATCTTTTGCGGAAAGGGGCGCGGAGGGCCTGTTCGGGAACCGGAGTGCGAGCCCGGACTGTCCCGGACTCGAGCCGGGACCGGTCGCCGTTTTTCGCCGTGGCCCCGGCGCGAGGCCGGGGCAGGGAGACGGTGCGGGGCAGGCGCGGTTCTACGCGGTGGCCTTGTTCGCCGAGCGTTCGGCGCGCTTGCGCTCGTGCGGGTCGAGCATGGCCTTGCGCAGGCGGATGGACACCGGGGTCACTTCCACCAGCTCGTCATCGGAGATGTAGGAAAGCGCGGCTTCCAGGGTCAGTTTTTTCGGCGTGGTCAGCTTGACCGCGTCGTCCTTGCCGGCGGAGCGGATGTTGGTGAGCTGCTTGCCCTTCAGCACGTTGACTTCCAGGTCGTTGCCGCGGGTGTGCTCGCCGACGATCATGCCCGGATAGACCTTGGTGCCCGGGTCGATCATCATCGGGCCGCGGTCTT
Source organism: Labrenzia sp. 011 (assembly GCF_003075075.1). Taxonomy (GTDB): domain Bacteria; phylum Pseudomonadota; class Alphaproteobacteria; order Rhizobiales; family Stappiaceae; genus Roseibium. The sequence continues at coordinate 39,445 of NZ_QCYM01000009.1, forward strand.
CCAGGTTGAACAGGGCGTAGGCCACGGCTTCGCCGGTGCCGTTGGACAGGAGCACGCCGGTATGACGGCCCTGGATCGGACCCTTGTAGGGCTCGTAGCCATGGAACAGGCGGTTGAAGATCGCCGTGCCGCGGGTGTCGGACATGAGTTCGGCCTGGTAGCCGATCAGGCCCCGGGTCGGAGCATGGAACACGAGGCGGGTGCGTCCGCCGCCGGAGGGTTTCATTTCCAGCAGGTCGGCCTTGCGTTCCTGCAGCTTCTGCACGACCGCGCCAGAATGTTCCTCGTCCACGTCGATGATGACTTCCTCGACCGGCTCCAGCCGGTTGCCGGCGTCGTCGTACTGGTAGACGACGCGCGGACGGCCGACGCCGAGTTCGAAGCCTTCGCGGCGCATGTTCTCGATCAGGATCGCCAGCAGCAGTTCGCCGCGGCCGGAAACGACAAAGGCGTCCGGTTCCTCGGTCTCTTCCACCTTCAGGGCGACATTGCCTTCGGCTTCCTTCATCAGGCGTTCGCGGATGACGCGCGACTGCACCTTGGCGCCTTCGGTGCCGGCCAGCGGGCTGTCATTGACGCGGAAGGTCATGGACAGGGTCGGCGGATCGATCGGCTGGGCCTGCAGCGGCTCGCTGATGGAGGGGGTGCAGAGCGTGTCGGCGACGGTGGCCTTGGTCAGGCCGGCGATGGAGACGATGTCACCGGCTTCTCCCTGTTCGATCGGCTGGCGCTCCAGGCCGCGGAAGGCGAGGACCTTGGAGATCCGGCCGGTCTCGACGACGCTGCCGTCCCGCGCCAGGGCCTTGACGGGCATGTTCGGCACGGCGGTGCCGGAAACGATGCGGCCGGTCAGGATGCGGCCCAGGAAGGGATCGGACTGAATCGTCGTCGCCAGCATGCGGAAATCGCCCGGCTCGGCTTCCGGTTCGGAGATCCGGTCCAGAACCATGTCGAACAGGGGATCCATGTTGTCCTGCGGCCCGTCCGGCTCAAGCGCCATCCATTCCTGCTTGGCGGAGCCGTAGAGCACCGGGAAATCGAGCTGGTCTTCATTGGCGTCGAGCGCGGCGAAGAGATCGAAGACCTCGTCGAGGACTTCCTCGGCGCGCTGCTCGGGCTTGTCGATCTTGTTGATCGCGACGATCGGCTTCAGGCCGAGCTTCAGCGCCTTGCCGAGAACGAACTTGGTCTGCGGCATCGGGCCTTCGGCGGCATCGACCAGCAGGATCACGCCGTCGACCATGTGCAGGATTCGCTCGACCTCACCGCCGAAGTCGGCGTGGCCTGGCGTGTCGACGATGTTGATGCGGGTGTCTTTCCAGACAAGCGAGGTGACCTTGGCGAGGATGGTGATCCCGCGCTCGCGCTCGATGTCGTTGGAGTCCATCATCCGTTCTTCCGTGCGCTGGTTGTCGCGGAATGCGCCGGATTGCTTGAGAAGAACGTCGATCAGTGTTGTTTTGCCATGGTCGACGTGTGCGATGATGGCAATATTGCGCAAGTTCATGAGTGGCTCCAAAAGACAGAACGGGCCCTTGTGGACCCGCAGCTTGTCTGGATATGAGATTTCGACAGATCGGCAGCCGTGCCGTATTTGGCGCCTTTATACGTGGCCGGGACGAATTGTGCAACGCAATGTCACAAGTGTGCATTGACAGGTGCCGTTTGACGGCGTAATTCGTAAGGTATCCTTACTATATTGGAGCGGTGATGTCAGTTCCTCCTCCGAGTGTCGGTGTTACCATGCTGGTCGTCGATTTGGCGCGATTGATGCGGCGGCGCTTTGAAAGCGCCTTGTCGGAGGTCGACACGGGGCTGACGGTTGGCGAAGCGCGGACGCTGTTTTATGTCTGGCGCAGTCCCGGGCAGCGGCAGGCCGTTCTGGCCGAGAACATGTATGTCGAGCCGATGACCCTGGTCGGCTATCTGGACTCGCTGGAAGCCGCCGGGCTGATCGAACGCTGCTCCGACCCGACCGACAAACGGGCCAAGCTGATCAAGCTGACGCCGCGCGCCGTGCCGCTTATCGAGCGCATCGACGTGGCGCTGCAGTCGGTGCGTTCGCAAGCGCTCGAAAAGATCCCGCAAGAGGGGAAGCAGGTCCTGGAAAACCTGTTGCAGACAATGAAGGACAGTCTGCTGCAGGACGTTTCCAGAGAGAAACAGAAATGACTTCCGAAAATTCGATCATGACGACGCGGCGCACGTCGCTGCTGGGGGCCGGGCTTGTGGCGATCGGCCCCATATCCATGGCGCTCTATACGCCGGCGATGCCGGCGCTCGTCGAGGCCTTCGGCACGACGGAAAGTGCCGTCAAGCTGACGCTGACGGCTTATTTCGCGGGCTTTGCGGCGACGCAGCTCGTCTGCGGTCCGCTGTCGGATGCCTTCGGGCGTAAGCCTGTCACGCAGATGTTCCTGACGCTCTATCTCGTTTCCAGCGTTTTCGCGACCCTCGCGCCGACGGTGGAATTCATGGTGGTTGCCCGCGCCCTCCAGGGAATCGGCGCGGCGGTGGGCATTTCCGTTTCGCGGGCGATCGTCCGCGACCAGTTCACAGGGCAGGCCTCCTCCAGGGTGATGAACACCATCGCCATGATGCTGGCGCTCGGACCGGCCATTGCCCCGACCATCGGCGGCATCGTTCTGGAGCTGTTCGGCTGGCGGCAAGTTTTCTGGTGCATGGTGATCTACGGGGTGGTGCTGATGGTCTGCGTCGCGCTTTTCCAGGTGGAAACAAATCCCCGGCCCGGCATGCATCATCTCAACCCCAGACAGCTTGCCGCGAGCTACGGCACGCTCCTGAAGGACCCCCGCTTTCTCGCTCCGGGCCTGCTGATCGGTTTCGGGCTGGGGAACATCTATGCCCTGGCGACCGTCCTGCCCTTCGTGCTGATCTATGAGGTCGGCCTGTCGCCGTCCGGATTCGGTCTCACCATGATGCTCCAGTCCGGGTCGTTCATCGCCGGCACCTTTGTGACCGGCCGGCTGTTGCGTGCCGTCGATGCGCGCAAGCTCGTCCCCTATGGCCTGGTGCTCCTGCTGATCTCTGCTGCCCTGATGTGCTATCTGTCGCTGACACAGGTTCCGTCCATCGCAACGGTCATGGGCCCCGTGGGGTTTTTCATGTTCGCCATTGCGCTGGTGCTGCCGGCATGTTTCACCGAATCCATGGCACCGTTTCCGCAGATCGCGGGTGCCGCGTCCTCCATGCTCGGCTTCCTGCAGTTCGGCGGCGGCATCCTGGCCAGTCTGGTGATCGCGGCTCTCGGCAATCCGGTCCTGGGCATGGCCATCATACCGCCGGCAATGCTCGTCACCGGCATTGTCCTGTCCCTGATCTTCAGGAGCCGGATCCCGAGGCAGGCGGCCGCGGTGTCGTGAGCCGCATCCTTTCGGGTCATTCAGGTCAAGCAATAGCTTGACCACCACCGGCCGAGCGGGCATCAGGTGCGGATGAACGAGGGACCCCTGATGGTGAAAACCGCCGGATATCGGCTGCCGACGCAGCGCCCGCATGTGATGGGCATTCTCAACGTGACGCCCGATTCCTTTTCCGATGGCGGACGGCACACGCTTGCCGGGGCCGCGCTTGACCATGCCAGGGCGATGATCGCCGAGGGTGCGGATATTCTCGACATCGGCGCGGAGAGCACGCGGCCGAATGCGACGCCGGTGGCACAGGAGGAGGAATGGGCACGGCTCGCTCCGGTCCTGGAAGATGTCATCGACCTGGGAACGCCGGTGTCCATCGACACCTACAAGGCGGAAATCGCCAGACGTGCCTGCGCGGCCGGTGCTGCCATCGTCAATGATGTCTGGGGCCTGCAGAAGGATCCGGCGATGGCGGATGTGGTGGCGGAAGCCGGCGTGCATGTGGTGATGATGCACAATCGCGCCGAAGCCGACGGGGGCCTCGATATACTCGACGACATCGACCGCTTCTTCGAAACCTCCATGGAGCTGGCGGAGCGGGCCGGCATTGTCCGGGAGAAGCAGATCCTCGATCCGGGCTTCGGATTCGGCAAGACCATCGACCAGAATTTCCTGATCCTCAACCGCTTCGAGACCCTGAAAAAACACGGGTTGCCGCTTCTCGCCGGCGCGTCCCGCAAACGGATGATCGGGACAGTGCTTCAGGCCGAAATGGCCGACCGGCTCTACGGGTCCATGGGGGTCCATATGACCGCAATGCTCAAGGGCGCCTCGATCGTCCGGGCACATGACGTGCATCCACATGCCGATTGTGTGCGTATGCTGGAAGCAACCAGGCTCGAGCGGGACCCGAACTGAATGATCCGGCCAGATATGACGACTGACATGCCGACCCGCTGCGCCCTCGGGCTCGGGTCCAATCTCGGCGATCCCAAGGCCAATGTGGACGAGGCCGTCCGCCGGCTGGAGCTGACGGAAGGGGTGACGCTGGTGGCGCGCTCTTCCGACTACAGGACGCCGCCCTGGGGGCCGGTGAAACAGGATGATTTCCGCAACATCTGTGTTGTGCTGGACACGACCCTGAGCCCGCGGGATCTGCTGAAACGCTGCCTGGCCATCGAGATCGAACTGGGCCGCGTGCGCGCAGAGCGCTGGGGGCCGCGGACGATCGATATCGACGTGTTGATCTACGGCATGGAACGGATCGCGGAATCCGATCTCGAGATCCCGCATCCGCGCATGGGCGACCGGGCCTTCGTGCTGATCCCGCTGGCCGAAATCTGGCCGGATGCGCCGCTCGCGGATGGCCGCACGGCGGCCGAGGCTCTGGAGAGCTGTCCGGATCAGGAAGGCGTGGTCAAGCTGGACGGGTAGGTTGTCCTGCCCGGCCGAATGAAGCGGCGCCAGAGGGCGATGGTTGCCCGGTCCTTCACGGTTCTGAAACGGTCTCGGGTCAAGATCCGTTCGTGATCCACCGGGGTTTTCATGAACGAGATCAGAAAATTCTATTTGAAAATGCTGAAGTCCGACGAACTGAACAGCAGTTTCGGCGGGCCTCTTTTCGTGGCCATGCTGATTGCCGCCTCGCTCTTGCTGGCGGCGACCTGGATCAGCTCCGACATCGGCTTGCTGGAATTCGGCGCAAGCCCGGCTGTGGCCCAGCATGAAGACTTCGCCGCTTTCTATCGTGGCGGCGAAATGGCGGCGCAGGGCAGGGCGGCCGAAGTCTATGACTATTACCGGTTCACCGAAGGTCTTTCGCCCGAGAACCAGAGTCTGCTGTTTCTCAATCCTCCCCATGCCCTGCTGTTCTATGAGCTGCTGGCAAAGATGAGCTATCCGACGGCGCGGGGGGTCATTCTGGCTTCCAGTATCCTCTGCCTTTTCCTGTCGGTCGGCATGATCCGTTTGCCGGCGGGGTTCTGGCCTTATGTCTTCGTGGCGCTTTCGGCGGGTACGCTCTATTCCCTGCAATTGCTGCAGCTCGCCCCGATCACCACGTTTCTGCTGTTGTTTGCGCTGTTGTTCAGTCACCGGAAACCGGTGCTCAGCGGGCTTGCCCTGTGCGTTCTGACCATAAAGCCGCAATATGGACTCCTGGTTCCGGTCTACCTGCTGGCAATGAGGGACTGGCGCGCCTTCGGAGTTGCTGCCTGCGGAACCCTCGTTCTGATCGCCGCATCCATCGGTCTTTACGGCGTTTCCGTCTGGCAGGCGTTTTTCGCATCGATGACCGGCGGCGTGCATTCAATCCAGTTTGAGATTTCGCATAACATGATGGTTACCATCGGCCAGTCGATGGGCAAGATCGGCGCCGGAGCCGATCTGAAGATGGTCGCGCAGCTCGTCTGCATCCTGGTTTTCGGACTGGTCGTCTGGGGCTGCGCCCGCCATTGGAAAAGAGATGCTGCCGCGGCGCTTTCCATGCTCGCGATGAGTCTGGCGGCGCCGTCTTTCCTTTTCTACGATTGGCTGATGTATGCGATGGCGCTTCTCCTGCTGCTCAAGCTGTCTCCAAAATGGCCGCTGTCGCTGCAGGCGATCGCGGGGCTGCTCTGGATCGCTCCTGTCGTGCACGATGTCCTGAATGTCTATGCCGCCGATGCCGCGTTCTATTTCTCGAGTTTCATTCCGGTGATTGCCATTGCCGTTCTGGTCCATGCGGCCCTTACATTCTCACGACAGGAAGGTGCGGCCGGTCGGTTTCTGGAGCTGCATGAAAGGCGTGGAGAGGTGCCCGGGTGAGATCGGGTGCTGCCGGCATTCCGGTGACGGCAATATTGCGGCCCTGTCCGGGGCCGCAGTCGCTGTTTACAGCCCGATAAAACTGTCCATGTGAAACCGCGCGGTGGCCGGGTCCTGGCGATGGGGCGTTCCGACGGGGCAGGCCCGGCGGGCCAGGCATCCGGACCAGCAGTCGAGGGCGCGGCTCCGCGCCAGATGATCCCGGCATCGGGGAACGTCGTAGCCGCCGGTCAGCGACAGGGCGTTCGCGGGACAGGCGGCAATGCACGGCTTGTCCAGGCAGGTATCGCAGGGGCCGGACCGCTCCGCAGCAGGTGGCGTATCCAGGGGCTGTGAGCTCAGGAAGACGGCCCGGAAACCGGCCCAGGGTCCGAAGACCTGATGGGCCAGAACGCCCATCGGGCTTTGGGAAAAGCCGCCGCAGGCCTGCGCCCATTTCTGGAAGGGATGATAGGGCGGTCCCTGAAAGGGAAAGAGAGGCTCGCAGGCGTGCTTGCGGGCAAGTACGCCGAGAACCCGTGCCGTGTAGCGGTCAAGCGGATCGTCGGCGCCGTCCGCCCACTCCGGGCTCTCCACCAGACACGGCCAGATCGACGGTCCGGTGCTACCGATGAGCAGCAGGGTTTGCGGCCGGGTGCCTCCGGATAGCGCGGGTACGTCACTGTCTTTGCCGGGGGAGAACCCGCCCAGACACAGAAAACCGGCGGCGGCGAGATCCTTTTCGAGCTCCGCTGCCGCCGGTCCGTTCATGCCGGCACCGCTCAGCCGAGCCTGTCGCGCTTGGCCAGCGTGCGCAGGCGCAGGGCGTTCAGCTTGATGAAGCCGGCCGCGTCCTTCTGGTCATAGGCGCCCTGGTCGTCCTCGAAGGTGACCAGTTCTTCGGAATAGAGCGAATAGGGCGAAGAGCGGCCGGTCAGGATCACGTTGCCCTTGTAGAGCTTCAGCGTGACCGTTCCGGTGACATGTTCCTGACTCTTGTCGATCAGCGCCTGCAGCATTTCACGCTCGGGCGAGAACCAGAAGCCGTTGTAGATCAGCTCCGCGTAGCGCGGCATCAGATCGTCCTTCAGATGCGCGGCGCCGCGGTCGAGGGTGATGGATTCCATTCCGCGGTGCGCGGTCAGAAGGATGGTGCCACCCGGTGTCTCGTAGACGCCGCGGCTTTTCATGCCGACGAAGCGGTTTTCCACCAGATCCAGACGGCCGATGCCGTTGTCGCGGCCATAATCGTTCAATTTGGCGAACAGCGTTGCCGGAGACATCTTCTCGCCGTTCAGGGACACCGCATCGCCCTTTTCGAAGCCGATCTCGATCTCGGTGACCACATCGGGGGCTTCTGTCGGATCGACCGTGCGCTGGTAGACATAGGCCGGGGCTTCCTCCGCCGGGTCTTCCAGCACCTTGCCTTCGGAGGAGGAGTGCAGCATGTTCGCATCGACGGAGAAGGGCGCCTCGCCGAGCTTGTCCTTGGGCACCGGGATCTGGTGCTTTTCGGCAAAATCGAGCAGATCTGTGCGGGACTTGAAGCTCCAGTCGCGCCAGGGGGCGATCACCTTGATGTCCGGATTGAGCGCATAGGCGGAGAGCTCGAAGCGGACCTGGTCGTTGCCCTTGCCGGTTGCCCCGTGCGCGATGGCATCGGCGCCGGTTTCCTCGGCGATCTCGATCAGCCGCTTGGAAATCAGCGGACGGGCGATGGAGGTGCCGAGCAGGTAGACACCTTCATAAACCGCGTTGGCGCGGAACATGGGGAAGACGAAGTCGCGGATGAATTCCTCGCGCAGGTCATCGACATAGATTTCCTTGATGCCGAGCATTTCGGCCTTGCGGCGTGCCGGTTCCAGTTCCTCGCCCTGACCGAGGTCCGCGGTGAAGGTCACCACTTCGCAGCCGAGCTCGGTCTGCAGCCATTTCAGGATAATGGAGGTGTCGAGGCCGCCGGAATAGGCCAGTACGACTTTCTTGATGTCACCATGCGCCATAGAGGGAAGGTCCAGTCTGCTGTTCCGGGGCGGCAGGGTGGGGAAATTGCGCCGAAATCCGGTCAAGTTCCATGTCCTGGGCAGCTCCCGGGCGGTTTGACCGCGCGGTTGAAAATTTGCGGCAATTTAGCCGGTTCTCTTCCCGGCGCAAGCCCTTGCGGGCCCGCCTGCGTGCATTTGCCGTCGGCATGGCCGGTCCGCAGGCAGATCGGCCGGAGTTTCAGTCCGCCGGAAGGCGGTCTGCGGGGCATGCTCATGGAAAACAGCGTCACCGCCGCGGGTCACCCGGAGGGTCGTCCGGTCCGATCGATGTTCGCCGGTTTCACTGCGACCGGTCCGCTTCCTTGCCGTATTTCGCCAGGAACATGTCCACGCTCTCGGTGATGATCTTGTCGACCTCCTCGCGGTCAGGAACCCGGGCGGCGTAGAGATTCGGGAAAAATCCGCGGGACTTGATCAGGCCGAGGAACTGTTTTGCCGCGACGGCCGGATCGTCCACGGACAGCCGGCCTTCCTCGGTTGCCCGCTTCAGAACGGCTTCGAAATCGGACTGAAGGGTCATGCGATCGTCCATGTCCGCTGCCAGGGCAGGGTCGCGGATCGTCTCGCTCATCACCATGCGGGCAAGGTTCATGAAGCAGGGATTGATCAGCAGCGCGCCTTCCGCCCAGCCCAGCTCGATCAGCATGTCGCGGACCGGCTTCGTGTTGTCGTAGGGAATCTCCAGGGCGGAGTTCACCTGATCGACGAGAAACTGGTTGATCTCGTGGAAGAGCACTTCCTTGCTCTCGAAGTGGTTGTAGACCGTCCGCTTGGAGACCTGTGCCCGTTCGGAGATCCGGTCCATGCTTGCGCCGGCATAGCCCTTGTCCTGAAATTCCGCGATCGCGGCTTCAATGATCTGCTTTTTTTTCCGGTCTGATACGGACATGCCTGTTGCGAGTTCTCCGCTTGCAGAATTTTGTCGGGGGACGGCTCCCGCTCCCTTTCATCCCAAAAATCGAGTCCTGTGTAAACTAGGGCGTTTACAGATGCGCAGCCGATAAGTATACTACACGGTATAGTTTACATCCTTTAGCCAGATCAGGCCAGCCAAAGGAGATGTCTTCAGATGTCCATTACACTTTCAATCAACGGGGAAAAGCGCGCGCTCGACGCGGATCCCGACAGCCCGCTACTGTGGGCGCTGCGCGACGAACTCAAGCTGACCGGAACGAAGTTCGGTTGCGGCATTGCCTCCTGCGGGGCCTGCACCGTCCATCTGGACGGAATGCCGATCCGGTCCTGCCAGACCATGGTGGGAGACGTCGAAGGGGCGGAAATCACCACGATCGAAGGGATCAACGGCAAGGCCGCGCAAGCGGTCGAGGCCGCCTGGCAGGAACTGGAGGTTCCGCAGTGCGGCTACTGTCAGTCCGGCCAGATCATGGCCGCCGCCGCGCTTCTGGCCGATACGCCGAAGCCGACGGACGATGACATCGACGCGGCGATGGACGGCAATGTCTGCCGCTGCGCCACCTATGCCCGTATCCGCAAGGCGATCCACCTTGCATCCGACAAGATGGAGGCCTGAGCCATGTTGCATCTCCTGCAAAAGCCTCTTGCGGCCGCGCAACCGAGTCGCCGGACCTTTCTTAAGGCGTCGGCGGGCGCCATTGGCGGGCTCGTTCTGGCAATGAACCTGCCGCGATCCGCCGCCTCGGCGGCAGAAGGCGAATTCATCCAGCCGTTCGTGCATATCCGTCCGGACAACACCGTGGTGGTGCTGTCCAAGCATCTGGACAAGGGGCAGGGGACGGCCTCCGGCCTCGCGACGCTGGTTGCCGACGAACTCGATGCGGCGCACGACCAGGTCACGGTCGAATTCGCGCCATCCGATCCGCAGGTCTATGCCAACTCGCTCTTCGGTGTGCAGGGCACGGGCGGCTCCACGGCCATGGCCAATTCCTTCATGCAGTATCGCCAGGCCGGTGCGGCGGCAAAAGCCATGATCGTGGCTGCCGCCGCAAAGGCGTGGGGCGTTCCTGTCGGTGAGATCACCGTCTCCAAGGGTGTCGTCTCGCACGGGTCGGGCGACTCCGCGACGCTGGGCGCGCTGGCGGGCCTTGCCGCCGCTGAGGAGGTTCCGGCCGAGCCGGTGCTGAAGACGCCGGACCAGTGGGTCTATATCGGCAAGTCCTTTCCGCGCCTTGACGTGAAGAACAAGTCCGCCGGCGCGCCGAACACCTACACGATGGATTTTCAGCGGGACGGTCTTCTGGTGGCGACGGTCGCCAGGGCGCCGCGCTTCGGCGGCAAGGTCAAGTCGTTCGATGCGGGGGAAGCGATGAAGGTTCCCGGTGTCGTCAGGGTGCTGCAGATCCCGAACGGCGTCGCCGTCGTCGCCGAAAGCACATGGCCGGCGATCAGGGGCCGGTCCCTGCTGGAAATCGAGTGGGACGACAGCGCGGCCGAGACCCGGTCGAGCGATGCCATGATCGCCGAACTCAAGGAGATGACGGTCTCGCCGCCGGTGAAGGTGCGCGAGGACGGCGATGTCGCCGCGGCGCTGGAGGCCTCGGCGAAAGTGATTGAGGCCGACTACGACTTTCCGTTGCTGGCCCATGGCGCGATGGAGCCGCTCGATATTGCCATGATGTTCGACGGAGAGACCGCGGAATTCTGGTTCGGATCCCAGATCCAGACCATCGACCACAACGTGGCGGCGGCCGTGCTTGGCATCCCCTTCCAGAACGTGAAGATCAACACGCTCTGGGCCGGCGGCTCCTTCGGCCGGCGTGCCCAGGCGGACGCCCATCCGGTCGCGGAAATCGCAACACTGGGCAAAGCCATGCAGGCGGCCGGCATGGCGCCCGCGCCTGTGAAGATCGTCTGGACCCGTGAAGACGACATGACGGGTGGATATTACCGGCCCATGTCGGCGCACCGGATCAGGGTGGGCCTTGATGCGGCGGGCAACGTCACGGCGTTCCAGTACAACATCGCGGCCAAATCGATCGTCAAGGGCACCGCGTTCGAAGCCGTGCTCATGAAGGACGGTGTCGATCACTCCATGACCGAGGGGGCGCATGACACCTCCTACGCCTTCCCGCTGATGAACATGGATCTTGCCTACCAGGAAACCCAGGTTCCGGTTCTGTGGTGGCGGTCGGTTGGCCACACCCACACGGCCTACGTCATGGAAACCATGATCGACCGGCTGGCGAAGGAAGCGGGCAAGGATCCGGTGGCCTATCGGCTGGAGTTGATCCGGGACGATCCGCGCAAGGCGCATGTCCTGAGGCTTGCCGCCGAAAAGGCCGGTTGGGATCAGCCGCTTCCCGACGGCCGTTACAGGGGCGTGGCCGTGCACAAGTCCTTCGGCTCCTATGTGGCGGAAGTGGCGGAAATCTCGTTCCGCGACGACGGGACCGTGAAGGTGGAGAAGGTGACCGCCGCGGTCGATTGCGGCACGCCGGTCAACCCGGACAACATCGTTGCCCAGGTGGAAGGCGGTATCGGTTACGGCCTGGGTGCGGTCCTGCGCAACCAGGTGACGCTGGTGGACGGGGTGGTCGAGGAAACCAATTTCGACACCTACGAACCGCTGAGGATGTCCGACATGCCGGAAGTCGAGGTGCATATCGTCGCCTCGAACGAACCGCCGACCGGCATCGGCGAGCCGGGCACACCGCCAATCGGCCCGGCCGTCGCCAACGCCATCGCTTCGGCGAAGGGCGAATGGATCACGAGTTTGCCGTTGTCGAAGGCGGGGCTCGTGTGAGTTGAAGGTCGCCTGAAACGAAAGAAAGGCCGTCCCCCGGGGCGGCCTTTTGCGTCGCGCGCATGGATCTGGCCGTCCCGGCGTCAAGCCGGGACCTTTACCCTCTTCTGCTAGCAGGTCCCGGCTCGAGGCCGGGACGGCGTTCCGGATAGGCCGCGGCTTTAATTCTGAGCCGCCAGCGCGTCCCTGTCCTTCTTGCGCATGCGTTCCGATGCGGACTTGAGCTGGCCACAGGCGGCGAAGATGTCGCGGCCGCGCGGGGTGCGGATGGGAGAGGCGTAGCCGGCACGGTTGACGATGTCGGCGAATTCCTCGATCCGCTCCCAGTCGGAACATTCGTATTCCGAGCCGGGCCAGGGGTTGAAGGGGATCAGGTTGATCTTGGCCGGAATGCCCTTGAGCAGGCGGACCAGATCCAGTGCATCCCTGTTGCTGTCGTTGACGTCCTTGAGCATCACATATTCGAAGGTGATGCGCTTGGCGTTGGACAGGCCCGGATAGTTGCGGCAGGCGTCCAGCAGGGCTTCGAGATTCCACTTCTTGTTGATCGGCACCAGCACATCGCGCAGGTCGTCGCGGACTGCATGCAGGGAAATCGCCAGCATGCAGCCGATCTCGTCACCGGTGCGGAAGATTTCCGGCACGACGCCGGAGGTCGACAGGGTGATGCGGCGCTTGGAGAGCGACAGGCCGTCGCCGTCGGAGGCGATCAGCAGTGCTTTCTTGACGTTGTCGAAATTGTAGAGCGGTTCGCCCATGCCCATCATGACGATGTTGGTGACCAGCCGTCCCTCGGAAGGGACGATGGCGCCCTGGGGCGTGTGGGCCTCCGGAAAGTCGCCGAGACGGTCCCGCGCCAGAAGGATCTGCGCGAGAATTTCCTCGGACGTCAGGTTGCGGACCATCTTCTGGGTGCCGGTGTGGCAGAAGGTGCAGGTGAGGGTGCAGCCGACCTGGGAAGAGACACACAGGGTGCCGCGGCCTTCCTCGGGAATGTAGACGGTCTCGATCTCGACCGGACGGCCGGCGCCGCGCGGGGGAAAGCGGAACAGCCACTTGCGGGTGCCGTCGACGGAAATCTGCTCGGAGACGATTTCCGGACGGGCGATGGAAAAATTCTCGGCGAGTTTCTGGCGCAGATCCTTGGCGATATTGGTCATCTGCGCGAAATCGGACACGCCGCGCACATACAGCCAGTGCCAGAGCTGGGAGGTCCGCATGCGCCATTGCTTTTCCGGCACGCCGATCGTGCCGAGCGCCTCGCCCAGTTCCTCGCGGCTGAGACCGATCAGCCCCGGCTTGTCCTCGCCAAGCAGCGGGGAGGCTGCGGCTGGAACCGTCTGCGCATTCGGATTGTCCCGCGCGATGTCGAGGGTAATCGCCATGTCGTGATCCGTTTTTTTGTCCGGCTCTCGTCGAGGCGCATCCCGTTTCCGGACGCGGCGGCCGGGCACCTGACAAGCAGGCTGAAACCCAAGATCAACGCTCTTCCGACCGGAAACGATGGGAAGTTTGAAGGTTGATCGCTTTCAATGTGTCGGAACATCCTGCCCACAGTCAATCGGACGCAGGAACCCCGTCCGCTTCCAAAACCACAAACGGCGGGGAAAATCAAGCTTTGCGGACTGCAGGGGTGCCATGCAGCATCCCGCGCATCAGAGCGCAAAACCCGGCCCGGTGCCGGATCCGCCCGCATTCGGATGAATGCCGGGGAACCGGACACGTCCGGCCGGGTCGGTCCCGTTCGCGAAGGGCGGCAGGCCTGTTACTTGCAGGCCTGGCTGGCGGTATTGATCGCCGCCGTCACGCCGGACAGCGAGAACTTGTAGGTTGTCCGGGTGCCGCGGCTGGATTCGCCGTTCACGCTCATTTCCCGGCCCGCCTTCATGGCGGCGACGAGCTGCGCTTCGGTTGCCGCATTTTCCACCCAGGCGCCGTCATTGTTGGTGAACAGCGTAAAGCCCTTGCCGTCGATGTCGACGGTCACAGAGGACTTGTCCTTGAAGGGATAGCCGACAAGCAGGCTGGGTTCGGAGCTGACGCCTTCCGCCGGACGGGTCGTCACGAAGAAGAAGACGTCCCCGTGATTGCGATCCCCGGGAAGCAGAGTGGTCGGCTTGGTCAGCGCGTAGCAGACCTTGCCACTGCCGCTGGTCAATGCATAGGCCGCCCAATCGTTATGCTGCTTCAGAAGCGTCGGGGTTTGCGCGAAAGCCACTGCACTCGAAACGGCCAGACCTGCAAGGGCTAGAACCAGCGATTTTGCTTTCATCATCTCCACACCGTTTGGCTTTGAGTTTCCGTCGAATTCAATTCAATTGCCGTTTGACATATAAACCTTGCTTTAATGATAACTTAAAGCGGGTTACGAAAGGGTTGAAGCCGTGACAATTGGCTTTTTGAATTTTCGACGCTCTTTTTGTCATGTCAGGGGACAGACCTCCCGAAGGGGGTCATTTCCAGGAACGCATACCACAGGCTGTTGCGGTTAATCACGGCAAGAGTGTGGCGGAGTGGCTCATCCCCCTTTCGAAAACCGGCGAACCTGCTAAAGATTCGTCATGACCGCCGTGTCGACAGGGAGTTTGGCAGCCATTGGCGAATACGCAGTATTATTCCGAACTCATCGTCAAGGTCGCGGCGGAGCGGGACAAGGCTGCCTTCATTGAATTGTTTGATCATTTCGCTCCACGCCTGAAGGGCTATCTGATGAGGCAGGGGGCTGAGGCCGGGGTTGCCGAGGATGTTGCCCAGGACGTGATGGTCACGCTGTGGCGCAAGGCGCACCTGTTCGACCCGGAAAAATCTTCCGCCAGCACCTGGCTTTTCCGTATCGCGCGAAATCGGCGCATCGACCGTCTGCGGCGGCAGAAGACCGCCGAACTCGATCCGGAAGAGCCGGCCCTGCAGCCGGTGCCGCTGCCGGATGTGGCCGACGAAATGGACGCACGCCTGCGGGAAACCCGCGTTCAGGCCGCGCTCCGGCAATTACCCGACGAACAGAGGCAGGTGGTCCGGCTGGCGTTTTTCATCGGCCAGTCGCACAGCGAGATCGCGGAGGAGACCGGACTGCCGCTGGGAACGGTCAAATCCCGTATCCGCCTCGCCTTCGGCAGGTTGCGTCAGCTTCTGGAAGCCGACGAGGCGGTCGATGTGGATTAGGCGGCTTTTCCTGCCGGCCTGAGCAGGGGGAGATCAAAGCACCGCTTTCATTACATGTCTGGGTCCGATTGCCTGGTTTCCGCCCGGAGCCATTTCTCGAACAGGATCGCATCCGGGTTTCGCTGGTCCGATTTTCCGGGTATCAGCAAATACATCGCCTCCCCCGGTAACACCCGCCCCCTGGCCGCGACGGCCAGACGCCCCTGTCTTACATAGGCCGTGGCGAGTGTCTGGTGCAGAATTGCAATACGGTGCGAGGAGGCGGCCAGTTCGGCCGAAGTCATCGCGGAATCCACTCCGATATCAACCGGCCGTCTTTTGCGGTCGATGCCAAATTGCTCGAAATACCTGGCCCAGTAGTCTTCGATTCCCATCAGATGCACCAGGGGCCGATCAGCCAGATCTGCGGGTTCGGCGGACGCACCCATGCTTTCGGCCGCCGACACGGAACAGACAGGCACAAGCGCATCCTTGAAGAGCAGCTCCGCCTCGTATCCGGTCCAATGTCCGCGGCCAATCCGGATTTCGACGTCTGTTCCGCCGGTGGCCAGTCTTTCTACCCAGATTGAACTCGAGATGCTTACCTCAACGTGAGGAAACTCCTTCACGAAGCGGTCCACGAGCGGAGCAAGCCACAGTGTTGCGTAGCTGATGGGAGCACGAATGTTCAGTGTCGTTCTTCCGCTTCGCCCGAAAACGCCTGAAGTCGCGCTGAGGATATCGTCGAAGGCCTGCCGGACCGAAGGAAGATAGGCCTTGGCGGCTTCCGTCAGTCGCAATCCGCGCGGAAGCCGCTCGAACAACAGGAAACCGAGATGTTGCTCCAGACTGCGCACCCGATGGCTTACCGCTGATTGCGACAGATTCAGCTCGACCGCGGCGGCGGCGAAGTTTTCGTGTCGTGCGGCGGCTTCAAATGCCTGCAAGGCCGGTAGAGGAGGGAGTCTGCTCGCCATTCGATGTTCCTTCCCGGAATTTGAAGAGGGTCCGAGACACGAAAAAACGGGGGTCTTAGACGCTTGAGAATACGTTTGATTGGCGACAATGGCGATGTCAATCTCGCAAGCATTCAAGGAACACGCCGCCTGGCGTTTCAACTGGGGATACTCTTATGGTCCGTGAACCTGCGCTCTCGGCAGAACAGATTGTGTCGTTTCAGGAAAATGGTTTTCTTGTCTTGGACAACCTTGTGCCGGCCGAAGATCTGGAAGCCATAGAGCAGGAATATGATGCGGCGCTGGATGAACATGCGAAACGTCTGTACCTGCAAGGCGACATTGCAGATGAATATGCCGATCTGGAATTCGGGGCCCGATATGCCCGGATCATTTCGGAATATCCGGATCTGCATCAATTTCTGAATATCTCCCTGCCCCTGTTGAACGAAGACATAGATGCCTCGACCTTTCACATGCACAGTGGTCCGGCGGCATTCCACTTGATGCGCCACCCGAGAATCCTGAATGTTGTCGAGGCCATCATCGGCCCGGAGATCTATGCCAGTCCGGTGCAGCAAATGCGGATGAAGCCACCGGAAAAGCAGCTCAGCGATGCGTTGGCCGGTCATTCGAATGTGGGAGCAACAACCTGGCATCAGGACATCGTGGCCCTGTTCCCTGAGGCAGATGAAACCGAGCAGTTGACTGTCTGGCTGGCGATCAGCGACGCGAGCATCGAAAGCGGCTGCCTGGTGTCGATCCCGGGCTCCCATCGCGAAGGTCCCAAGACGCATTGCTCCAATGACGCGATTGCCAGCGAGCCGCAGGTGCCGGACAAGCTCATGCAGGGACGCGCGGGTGTGCCATTGCCCGTCAGGAAGGGCGGAGCGGTGTTGTTCCACAAGATGAACGTCCATCGGGCGTTGCCCAACTTGTCGCAAAACCTGCGCTGGAGCATGGATCTGCGTTTCCATCCCATCGGACAGGAGAGTGGCCGCCCGGCATTTCCCGGCTTTGTCGCGCGAAGCAGGTCAAACCCTCTGCAGGAACTGCACGATGCCCAGGCCTGGGCTGCATCATGGGACAGTGCGCGCGAGCGGGTTCTGTCCGGTCAGCATGGAGGTCGGATCTTTGAAGACAGACGCTGGAACGATGCCGCGGTGTGTTGAGGAGCGTCCTTGAATTTACCCGGGGCCGCCCCGGTGTTTCCATTGCATGCTGGAAGCCACGGGACCGGGAGAGTCACGTTCCCGGCACTTTCCTGCCTGAACGCATGATCGGGCCGCCGGAGACATGCCTGGGGCGCTCCACCTTGGGCGCGCCAGCGGTCAGGGGGCGGTCCGCATAGCGGCCGAGGGCCCTGTGGCGGTCATACATGACGATGGCGCCGGCCATGGCGACGTTGATGCAGAAACTGGTCGGGATCTTCACCACATGGTCGCAGCGCTCCAGCATCTGCGGTGACAGCGAGCCGCGTTCCGGTCCGAGCACATAGGCGGCCTGCAGCGGGTGTCCGAAACTCGGCAGATCGATGGAGTCGTCCGTCAGTTCGATGCCCACGAGCTGGCAGCCCCTGGGCAGGTCCATGGTGTCGACACTGTCCCAGGTGAACACCGGCAGATGGCCCGGGCTCTTGGAAGTGTCGGAGGGCGGCGCCTTGCGGAGCTTCTGGTCCGCATCGACGGTGAAGAAGAAGTTCGCGCCGAAGGCGTGGGCGGAGCGCATCAGCGTGCCGAGGTTCATCCGTTTGGAGAGGCCTTCCGCCCCGACCGCAAAATATCCGCGCATTCTGTCTTTCCATTGTTCCTGCTGCTCAAGGCCTCATAGCGGAAAGTCGGCGGGGCCGAAAGGCTCGCCGGTCACGGCCGGCCCGCGCATGGCGCACGGCTTATCCGGAAAGCCTATTTCTGCGACGGGTGCCCGTTGCTAACGTGCCCGTCCCGTTTCCGCTTCAGGAGGTCGTCGTGAAAGCCTGTCTTTGCAAGTCCCTGGGTCCTGCTTCGGATCTCGTCGTCGAGGATATTCCCGAGCCGGTGGCCGCGCCGGGCGAGGTTGTGGTGCGGGTACGGGCCTGTGCGCTGAATTTCTTCGATACCCTGATCATTCAGGGAAAGTATCAGTTCAGGCCGGAGCTGCCGTTTTCACCGAGCGCCGAATTCGCCGGGGTCGTGGAGACGGCCGGGGAGGGCGTGACCGCGTTCCGCCCCGGGGACCGGGTGATGGGGTACATGCGCTGGGGGGCTGCGCGGGAGAAGGTTGCTGTGCGCGCGCAGGATCTGGTGCCGCTGCCGGAGGAGGTTGCCTTCGAAACCGCCGCGGGCCTGATGGTGACCTACGGCACGACGCTGCATGCCTATCGCGACAGGGCAGGGCTCCGTGCCGGGGAAACCGTGGCGGTGCTCGGGGCGTCGGGCGGGGTCGGCCAGGCGGCTGTCGAGATCGCCGCGATCATGGGCGCCACGGTGATTGCCTGCGCCTCGTCGCAGGAAAAGCTGGCCTTTGCGGAATCGCTCGGCGCTCACCAGACGCTCGATTATTCCCGGCAGAATCTCAAAGAGACGCTGAAGGAACTGACCGGCGGCAGGGGTGTCGATGTGGTCTACGATCCCGTCGGTGGTGAGCTGTCGGAACAGGCCCTGAGGGCGACCGCCTGGGAGGGCCGTTTCCTGGTGGTCGGATTCGCGTCCGGGGACATCCCGAAGATCCCGCTGAACCTGCTGCTTCTCAAGGGCTGCGACATGCGCGGCGTCTTCTGGGGCGAGGCGCTGACCCGGGATCCGGACGGACAGCGGAAGAACATGGCGCAATTGCTGGACTGGGTCCGCGAGGGCAGGCTGAAACCGCATGTCCATGCGGTCTACCCGCTGGAACAGGTCGCCGAAGCCCTGGAGGAAATTGCCGCGCGCCGGGTGCGCGGCAAGGTGATCGTCACGCCTTGACGACAGGACGGGCCGACTGAGGGATCACACCGAGAATTCCGCGATCACCGGCGCGTGGTCCGACGGCTTTTCCCAGCCGCGGGCGTCGCGCAGGACGGTCGTGCCCTTGATGTGCGGTGCCAGCGGGGCGGACACCCAGACGTGGTCGAGGCGGCGGCCCTTGTCGGCGTTCGACCAGTCCTTCGCCCGGTAGCTCCACCAGGTGTAGAGTTTTTCGTCCAGTGGCGTGAACTGGCGCATGGCGTCCAGCCAGCCGCCGGCCTTGCGGATTTCCTCCAGCAGTTCGGTTTCCACCGGGGTGTGGGAGACCACCTTGAGCAGTTTCTTGTGAGACCAGACGTCATGCTCGAAGGGCGCGACATTGAGGTCGCCGACGAGGACGGCCGGTTTCGCCGTCTCCTCGCCCTGCAGCCAGTCCTGCATCTCGGCCATGAAATCGAGCTTGTGGCCGAATTTCGGATTGATCGTGCGGTCCGGTTCGTCGCCGCCGGCGGGTACGTAGAAATTATGCACGCGCAGGCTGGATCCGTTGAAGGGAACGTCCACGGCCACATGGCGGCTGTCGCCCATGTCGCAGAAACCGCGTTTTTCGATGTTGCTCAGCGGCCGGCGCGAGAGCGTCGCCACCCCGTGGTAGCCCTTCTGGCCGTTGATGGCCATGTGCTCATAACCGGCCTTGCGGAAGGCGTTTTCCGGGAAATTCGCGTCCGGGCACTTGGTTTCCTGCAGGCAGATCACATCCGGGGCGGTTTCCTCTATCAATTGCTCGACGATCGGCATGCGCAAACGCACGGAGTTGATATTCCAGGTAACAAGCTTGAGGCGGTCGGTCATGTGATCCTTGCCGGAGAGAGACTGAGATCTTCCGAGTCATAAGGATTTGACCGGGGAGTGCAATGACTTTGCAGACCGGACACTCCTGCCGCACGGAGAGCTCCGCTGCCTCCTGGTTCCGATGGCCGGAGCTCTCCGAAAGGGCAGGCCGCGTTCATCCGGCCTTGCACCGTCTGGTCTTCGGGCCGCCGCAATCGCGCCCTAATCAGTGCTGAAGGCACAAATGCCCGGGCACCTTTGCGAATAAATCGTGATTTTGTCCACGCTCCGTTAGGAAATCACAGGCATTTTGAGCCGTTAAAACAAGCTTTTCTTAACCTTGTCGAGGACGCTGTGCTGCCCCTGATCAAGACATTTTGTTCAATCGTTGGATTTATTTTTTTAGGCTCCTGTACAGCTTATGATTTTCCCGATCCGACTCCGGAGGATTTTGCCGTCCACGGGATCGACATCTCGCGCTGGCAGGGGGATATCGACTGGCAGAGGGCGAAAAAGTCCGGTGTGGCCTTCGCCTGGATCAAGGCGACGGAAGGCGGCGATCACGTGGATCCACGCTTTGTCGACAACTGGGTGGCCGCCCGCCAGGCCGGGGTTCCGCGCGGGGCCTATCATTTCTACTATTTCTGCCGCCCCGTTGAGGAGCAGATCGCCTGGGTCAAGGAGATCGTTCCGGTGGACCCGAAGGCGTTGCCGCTGGTTCTGGACATGGAATGGAACGCGCATTCCAAGACCTGCCGGACGCGGCCGGAGCGGCCGCAGATTCTCCGCGACATGAAGATCTTTCTGGACGAGATGGAAAAGCACTACGGCAAGCGGCCGGTGATCTATTCCTCCGTCGATTTTCACCGCGACCGGCTGGTCGGGGCGCTCAAGGGCGAACAATTCTGGCTCCGCTCCGTCGCCACCTATCCGGACAACATCTACGATCAGCGCGAGGACTGGGTGTTCTGGCAGTATACGGCGGAAGGAACCGTGCCCGGCATTCGCGGCGAAGTGGACCGCAATGCCTTCTTCGGCACGAAGTCCCAGTTCCGTGACTGGCTGAACGGCAAGCTCAAGCGCTGAGCGCGGGCGGTTTCGGCCTTCGGGGCGTGTTCTCGGGGAGCCGTGCGGTCTATTGAACCGCGATCTGGTGGGCCACGTCCCTGCCATTGCTGAGCGTGACCTGGGTGAAGCCGATCAGTTTGCAGAAATCGAGGAAATTCAGATCCTGCGGCTGGTCTGAACGTGCGAAGATTTCGGTCGAACGGGCCATGGAGGTCAGGGAAGCCAGCAGGGCGCGCAGCCGGTACAGGGTGTCGTACTGGCCGTCTCCGGTTGCCACGATGATCAGCTTTTCAAGGTCGGTCCCCTTGGCGAAAAGGTGGTAGCCGATGATGTGATTGCGCTCCTGTTGCTGGCCCGCCAGACCGATGACGAAGGCCGCTCGCGATTTCTTGCCGGTGTCCGGCGCGGCGGCAAGGCCGGAGACATAGACCTCCCGCGTTTGAGGCTCGGGGTAATAGTAACCGGCATGGGCGTCGAAAGCGGCTGCCGGCAGGGTGCCTGCGGCAAGCCCCGGCACCAGCGCGGCAAGAATCACCGCGATGAAATGAAATTTCTGCATGTTGCTCTGCCCCGTGATCTTGCCCGTTGTTTTGCAATTGAAGACCGGTTTCCGGCGTGGAACCGTTTCGCATCTGCCCCCATCCAGGCCGGGAACGCAAGCCGGACACAAGCTCCGTGAGCAATGATGTGGCGAGAGGCAAGTCGGAGGAAGCATGCAGCGTTATATTTTCGCCACGTTGTATACGCATTTCTCTGGAGTGTCGGGGCACGAAATTTCGGAGTTTTGAATATGTTGATCCGGTTGACGCTGTCGTTGATCGCGGTGGTCCTGACGGCCCTGCCCGCAGCCGCCCAGTCCCGTCCGGCGATCGCCTATACGACCGCCAATCTCAACATGCGTACCGGTCCGGGGACCAACTACCAGATCCTCACCACCATTCCGCGTGGCGGTGGTGTGACCATCTTCGGCTGTACCGCCGATTTCAGATGGTGCGATGCCGCCTTTACCAATGTGAAGGGCTGGGTCTCGGGCCGATATCTCAGCTATGGCGGTGAGGGCATCTACTACGGACGTCCGATCCCCAGTGCGGGGATCTATCTCGGGGTGCCGCGCTATCACCGCGATTATCCGATCTACGACCGTCCGCCGGTCGTGGTGGTGGAGCCGGTCCAGCCGGCGCGTCCCGCGCCCTACCGGCCACGCTATCCGGGCTATCCGCCGCGGTATTTCGAGCATCAGGTCTACTAGAGCCTGCTTCGGGCGACTTCCGGACCTGCGTGAGTGCGCTTGAACGCGAGGCGCTCTGAAAGCCGGAAATCCGCAGGCCGGTTATTGCGCCGGTCTGGGCGCGGCCATCACCAGCGACCAGAACACCTTGTGCTTGGCATTGGGCGCATAGGCGGTGGCGATGCCGAGCCGCGTGGCATCCTTCATGAGCAGAACCTCGTTGTGCTTCGGCGATTCCCGCCAGCCCGAAAAGGCTTCGGCGAAGGTGCGGTAGCCGGCGCTGACATTTTCCGAAGCCGCGGTTTTCGGTTCGCCTATGGATCTCATGCGGGTGGCCAGCTGCTGGCCGCCCGCAAGGGAGGCCTTCACGGTGCCTGCGGCCGCCATGGCGTCGGCCTGGGAGCTGGCGATGGCGGACAGCTGCGCGTCGGGCGTTACCGGAGCGAGGCCGTTGTTGATCCGGTACTGGGAAATCATCTGGGCAGCCGTGGCGGCATCCACCTGGCCATCGACCCGGGCAAGATCCTGATAGAAGGAAGGTGTCTGGATGCGCTCGCCCGTGCAGGCCGCGAGACCGAGCGCCAGAACGCCAGCGAGCATCAGCGATCGATAACCGATAAGAGTGTCAGCCAAGGTTTTGAACATCCCGCGTTTGCCGGGAGGATGATTCGCCCCAGCCGGGACGGTGATGGGACGACAAGTGAGCAGAATTGCGGCGATCCGGCGAATGCGGTGAACAAGCTCCCGCTCGACCGTCTTGCGAAAATGTCCGCTCTCCCTGACCGGAGACAGTTTTCGCAACACACGAAGTAACGTGATGCGCGGTGAGGCGCTTTCGCTGCACCTGTGCAATTGACCGATCGGGAAAGCCCCGGGGGTGTCATGACAGCATTCACCAGCCCCGCCCAGGTGTGGGGATATGGGCAAAGGACAGCGCGTCTCATGCCGGTTTCACGTTCTGCGGCCGGGTCGGCCACGCCGTGTGGCTGCAAATGCCGCCGTCAGCGGTTCAGGAGAACCGGGGCGCAGAACAGATGACCAGCCCGCCGGAGCGGGCTGGTCCGGCTGCAGAACAGCCTTTCGGGAGCTTTTCGGGCATCCGCCGACGGGCGGAGGGCACAATCCGCAGGATCAGCGGTTGGCGGCCTCCTGCACATCCTCGAAGGTGCGCAGGCCGGTGGTCGGGGCGCAGACGAGAACGGACATGTTGCCCGGCGCATGCTGGTTCTTCCACATCTTGGTGTGGGCCTTCGGGATCTGGTCCCAGGGGAAGACCTCGGACATATAGGGGTCGATCCGCCGCTCGATCATCAGCTTGTTGGCAGCCGAAGCCTGTTTCAGATGGGCGAAATGGGAGCCCTGCAGGCGCTTCTGGTGCATCCACATGTAACGGACGTCGAAGGTGCAGTTGAAGCCGGAGGTGCCCGCGCAGATCACGACCATGCCGCCCTTCTTGCAGATGAAGGTCGAGACCGGGAAGGTCGCCTCGCCGGGATGCTCGAAGACGATGTCGACATTGTTGCCCTTGCCGGTGAAGTCCCAGATCGCCTTGCCGAACTTGCGGACTTCCTTGAACCATTCGGCGTATTCGGCCGAATTGACCTTCGGGAGCTGGCCCCAGCAGTTGAAGTCCTTGCGGTTGATGACGCCCTTGGCGCCGAGATCGAGGACGAACTGGCGCTTGTCCTCCTCGGAAATCACGCCGATGGCGTTGGCGCCCGCGGCGGTGATGAGCTGGATGGCATAGGAGCCGAGACCGCCGGAGGCCCCCCAGACCAGAACGTTCTGGCCCGGCTTGAGTTCATGCGGGTGATGGCCGAACAGCATGCGGTAGGCGGTGGCGAGCGTCAGCGTGTAGCAGGCGCTTTCCTCCCAGGTCAGGTGCTTCGGCCGCGGCATGAGCTGCTGCGCCTGTACCCGGGTGAACTGCGAGAAGGAACCGTCCGGGGTCTCGTAGCCCCAGATGCGCTGGGATGTGGAGAACATCGGGTCGCCGCCGTTGCATTCCTCGTCGTCGCCGTCGTCCTGATTGCAATGGACGACGACCTCGTCGCCGACCTTCCAGCGCTTGACCCGGTCGCCGACCGCCCAGACGATGCCGGCGGCGTCCGATCCGGCGATATGATAGTCTGCACCATGGCCGTCGAAGGGGCTGATCGGCTCGCCAAGGCCGGCCCAGATGCCGTTGTAGTTGACACCGGCGGCCATCACGAGGACCAGAACCTCATGGCTGTCCAGCTCCCAGGTCGGCACGACCTCAAGCTGCATGGCCTGTTCCGGCGGGCCGTGGCGGTCACGCCGGATGACCCAGGCATACATGTTCTTCGGAACGTGTCCGAGCGGCGGGATCTCACCGATTTCATAAAGATCTTTCACCGGAGCGTCCTCACGTGTTCGGTTGTCATTGGCTTCGGCTGCTGTCGTCATTCCTGTCCCCCTCCCCGGGCTGTCGTTTGCCGCGCCACTTCGCAAGTGCACAAGGCTTTGCCGGGCATGAACCCGATTTTGCGCAACTATTGTTCAAAATTGTGTCGCACTCTATACGACTATTGCTTAACTTGCGTTTTGACTCCAAGCATATTTTGCATTGCACATTAGGGGTTTCGCAGCTGTGCAAACTCCTGCACACTTTTGCAGGAACGGGAAAAACCGGCTCGAAGGGTGCGCTTAAACACAAAAAATCAGGCGGTAGAATGCCTTAGGAGGAGTAGCGGCATGAGTTCAGAAGGTGGCAGCGGTGCGGGACGGGACCGTCCCTGGATTTTCAGGACCTACGCGGGTCATTCGACCGCCGCTGAATCGAACAAGCTCTACCGTGGCAATCTTGCCAAGGGTCAGACCGGCCTGTCGGTGGCCTTCGACCTGCCAACACAGACCGGCTACGATCCCGATGATCTTCTGGCGCGCGGGGAAGTGGGCAAGGTGGGGGTGCCGGTGGCCCATCTGGGCGACATGCGCGCCCTGTTTCATGAAATCCCGCTGGAGCGCATGAACACCTCCATGACGATCAATGCGACTGCCCCCTGGCTGCTGTCGCTCTATATCGCCGCGGCCGACGAACAGGGCGCGGACCGCAAGCTGCTTTCCGGCACGACGCAGAACGACATCATCAAGGAATATCTGTCCCGGGGCACCTATGTGTTTCCGCCGGCGCCGTCTCTCAGGCTGACGACGGACGTGATCGCCTGGACCTATTCCAACATGCCGAAATGGAATCCGATGAATGTCTGCTCCTACCATTTGCAGGAAGCGGGCGCGACGCCGGTGCAGGAACTGTCCTTCGCCCTGGCAACGGCAGTCGCAATTCTCGATTCCATGAAGGCGAGCGGTGCCATCCCGGATGAGGATTTTCCCAAGGCCGTGGGGCGGATCTCCTTCTTCGTCAATGCGGGCATGCGGTTCGTCACCGAGCTGT
The DNA here is from genome assembly GCF_003075075.1 of Labrenzia sp. 011. Lineage (GTDB taxonomy): Bacteria > Pseudomonadota > Alphaproteobacteria > Rhizobiales > Stappiaceae > Roseibium. The sequence goes on from NZ_QCYM01000009.1 coordinate 64,932, forward strand.
GCAAGATGCGCGCCTTCACCGAATTGTGGGACGAGATCTGTCAGGAGCGCTACGGCGTCGAGGACGAGCGCTACCGGCGCTTCCGCTACGGGGTTCAGGTGAACTCCCTGGGCCTGACCGAGCAGCAGCCGGAAAACAACGTCTATCGCATCCTGATCGAAATGCTTGCCGTGGTGCTTTCCAGGAATGCCCGCGCCCGCGCGGTGCAGCTGCCGGCCTGGAACGAGGCGCTGGGCCTGCCCCGGCCGTTCGACCAGCAATGGTCGCTCCGCATGCAGCAGATCGTTGCCTATGAGACCGATCTTCTGGAATATGGCGACATTTTCGAGGGTTCGTCCGAAATCACGAAAAAGGTCGAGGCCCTGAAGGACGAGGCACGGGAGGAGCTTGCCCGTATCGACGCCATGGGCGGAGCTGTCGCCGCTGTCGATTCCAGCTACATGAAGCGACAGCTCGTGGAAGCCAATTCGGCACGGCTGGCGGCAATCGAGGCCGGAGAGCAGGTCGTCGTCGGGGTCAACCGATGGACCGACAGCGAACCGTCTCCGCTTGCCGGCGGAGAGGGCGGGGCGATCCTGACCGTGCCGGAGCATGTGGAGGAAGAGGCGGTCGGCAAGCTCGCTGCCTGGCGCGAAGCGCGCGATGCGGCGGCCGTGAAAGCGGCTCTGGCAGATCTGGAAAGCGCCGCGCGGGACGGCCGCAACATCATGGAGCCGTCCATCGCGGCGGCGAAGGCCGGGGTGACAACCGGCGAATGGGGGCGTGTGCTGCGCGATGTCTTCGGCGAATACCGGGCTCCCACGGGGGTCGGCCAGGCGGTGCGCAACGATGCGGGCGATCTGGCGGCGGTCCGCAGCGTGGTTGAGGCGGTCAGCGACAGGCTTGGTCGCCGGCTGAAATTCCTGATGGGCAAGCCCGGACTCGACGGGCATTCCAACGGTGCGGAGCAGATCGCGGTCAGGGCGCGCGACTGCGGCATGGAGGTCGTCTATGAAGGCATCCGGCTGACGCCTGCGCAGATCGTCAATGCGGCGGTGGAAGAGGACGTGCATGTCATCGGTCTGTCCATCCTGTCCGGCTCGCATCTGGCGCTGGTGGGGGATGTCATGGAGCGGCTGCGGACGGCAGGAGCCGACGATATTCCCGTCGTCGTCGGCGGGATCATTCCCGACGAGGATGCCGGACGGCTGAAGGCCATGGGTGTTGCGGCAGTCTATACGCCGAAGGATTTCCAGCTCACGGACATCATGGCCGACGTTGCGAGGATTGTCGGCGGCAGGTCCGGGCAGGCGGCCTAGATTCTTCCGGGGCGTTGCCGGTTGCCTTCCTGTGCTGCGCGAACGCAGAAGAGGGCAAGCAGCTTGCCGGTGAAACCTGCCGACTGCTTTGGGCGACCGGGCAACAGCGGCTCCGTTCCCGGGTTCGGCCAAGGTGGCTTGCTGTGAGATCTTGTGTTCCGGTGCTGAATCTCTTCAGGGGAACAGCGGGTTAACCTGATGTAAAGCTTTGTTAACTGTTTGTTGAGAAACTGGAGGGGTTCCGCCAGAAGGCGGCAATTCTGTGAAGGCCAGGAGGCCCGAATGGCGACGATCGAAAGGCCGCAATCGGCCCAGGTCGTGGCGCATGCGACAGAGTATCCGGCGGACCGGGACGGGGATGGAACCGGTCACGACCGCAGAAAAAGTGACCTCGCAGAGCGCCAGGAACCGGACAGCAGACAGGCCGATGACAATCCGGCCGTTCTCGTTGACGCCCATCATCTCGTGAACCACACGCTGGATGGTGTTGCCGCCTATCAGGCGGCGGCGCTGCAAGTGCTCGAGCCGGGCATCGACCACGGACCGGTGAATCCGCTGCCCGGGCCGGTCGACCGGCTTCCGGCAGGCAGTGTGCGTCACGCCTATGAGGAACATGCCGAAGACGAATTGCCGCATGAGGTGAACGTGGCGACCTGACCGGTCCCGCGGTTCGTTCGCGGGGATCCGCCCGTTGGGGCGGTGTCGGACCCCGTCGCACATCCGGGTTTCAGTCTCCGAAAGTCCTTGGCCTGCCGGTCACCAGCCCTTATCAATGGCGCTCAGGAAGACCCCGGGCCGCACCAGGGAAGCTTTTGCGTGATTGGAGGCAAGGATCTTGAAATTTCCGGAACATCTCTTGGAAGGCTACGGCCGTTACCTGGGCAAGGGCTTCGTTCGCAACAAGGAAACCCATGAGCGTCTGGCGCTCTACGGCCAGACGCCCGAGGTCATGGTGATTTCCTGCTGTGACAGCCGGGTGACGCCGGAAGGCATTTTCAATGTCGGGCCGGGGGAGCTGTTCGTGGTCCGCAACGTCGCCAATCTGGTGCCGCCCTACGAGGACACGGAAGGCCAGCACGGGACCAGCGCGGCGATCGAATTCGCCGTCGAGGGACTCAGCGTCAAACATATCGTCATCATGGGACACGGTCAGTGCGGCGGGGTGACGGCGTTCCGTAAAAACGCCAATGCACCGCTGTCGACCGGCAAGTTCATCGGCCGCTGGATCAAGCTTCTGGAACCGGCGGCCATCGCCATGGCCTGCATGCCGATCGACAAGGCGGACGATCCGCAGCTTGCCATGGAATATGCGGGTATCCGTCAGTCGCTGAAGAACCTGATGACCTTTCCCTTTGTCCAGGAGGCCGTTCGCGACGGCTCGCTGGAGCTGCACGGGGCGTGGTTCGACATCGGTTCGGGCGAACTGCGGGTGATGGACCCGGAGAGCCAGCGGTTCGAAAAGGCGGAGCCCGAGGTCACAGAGGACTGACATGCTGTCGTCGGCGGGGTAGGCGGAGCGCTTCCGGATCGACCGGGTCCGGAAACGAAAAAGCGCGATGGCCGACCGGCCACCGCGCTTTTTTCTGTCCAGGTTTGTCGCGGGGCGCTATCAGGCCGCTTCGACGCTCCTGAGGAAGTTCTCGACTTCCTGCTTCAATTCATCCGTGCGGGACGCGAGCAGGCCGGATGCGTCCAGGACCTCCTGGGAAGAATCCGACGTCTGGTTCACGGTGCCGGAGAGATCCGACATGCGCGAGGACACGAAAGTGGTCCCCTCGGCGGCCTTCTGGGCATTCTGCGAAATCTCGCCGGTGGCGGATCCCTGTTCGTTGACTGCTGCCGCGATGGTGCCGGTGTAGGTATTGACTTCCTGCATGATCGTCGTGATCTCCGCGATGGCGCTGACCGATTCCTTGGTGGCCTCCTGGATCGCCGTGATCTGGGCGCTGATTTCCTCGGTCGCCTGGGACGTCTGTGTGGCCAGCTCCTTCACTTCCGAGGCAACAACCGCAAAGCCCTTGCCGGCCTCGCCTGCCCGGGCCGCCTCGATCGTGGCGTTCAGCGCCAGGAGATTGGTCTGCTCGGCAATCGCCTGAATGAGCGTGACCACCTCACCAATCTTCGAGGCGGAGGCCGCCAGACCCTCGACCTTCTCGTTGGTGATCCGCGTGCCTTCGGTGGCTCGGCCGACAACTTCGGTGGTCTGGGACACCTGGCGGGAGATCTCGCCGATGGAGGCGGACAGCTCCTCGGCGGCGCTCGCCACGGTCTGGACGCTGGATGTCGCTTCATCGGCGGAGCTCAGGGTCTCTGTCGCGCTGGAGGCGCTCTGGCCGGAGAGGTCCGACAGACGGCCAGCGGTGCCTTCAAGGCCGTGGACGGTTTCGTTCACGGAATTCAGAACGTTGGAAACATTGCTCCGGAAGGTGCTGATCAGGTCCTGCACGGTGCTCTGCCGCCCCAGGGCTGCCGCTTCGGACTGTTGCTGCTGCTCGGCGAGCTCAAGGCGTTCAATGGCGCGCGATCTGAGCGTGGTGACCGCTTTCGCCAGAATACCGATCTGGTCGGTACGGCCTTCATAAGGCACCTCGATATCCAGATTGTCCCGGGCGATTTCGCCGGTGATTTCGGCGAGCTGTGTCACCGGACGCATCTGCAGACGGATCGCGTAGGTCAGCAGGAGCATGGAGATTACCATGACCGGCAGCGCCCAGATAATGTAGCGGTTCATGAGTTCGGCAACATTGGCCTGCACGGCCGCCTTTTCGACACCTGCATAGAGGATGCCGATGATGTCACCCTTGCTGGCGAAGATCGGCTGATAGACGGTGTAATAGTCCTTGCCGAGGATGGTCGCCTCGCCGTGGAAGGTATCCCCCTTCGTCACGACAGGATAGACGGCACCTTTCTGACCGAGCGGCGTACCGACTGCGCGGTTGCCGTCACCCTTGATGATGTTGGTGGACTTGCGCCAGAAATCCCTGGTTTCCGGATCCCAGGCGAAGACGGTTGCCGTCTCGCCCGTCATGCGGCCGATCACGTCGATCATGTCGTGATCTTCGAAGCCGGGAATGGCGGCCAGTTCGATCTTCGAAACGTTCCCGGAAGCATCCCAGGAGACCCGGGCGCCCTCGATGCGCTCTTCCAGTAGTGTTGCTGCCACACGCAGATTGACGTCCTGTTTCTTCAGGGCCGCGTCCTGGGCCTGTCCCAGGGCGACCTGATAGAGGATGACACCGACCACAAACATGGATGTGACAAGTAGTCCTGTTGCAACTATAGCAAGAGTTGACGTTATGCTTAGGCGAGAATAAAAGTTTTTCATTTTCGGACCTCTGGATATTTTTTTTATTGTTTATCACTGAGAGGTAAACATAGTCAGAACTACTTACACTTTAGGTTGCTCTCTGAAATTCTGCGACGGGAGGTATATTTCCTAACGTAAACAACGAGATAAAGGGTGAAATGTGAAAAATGCATCTGCGTCATGGCGCGGGGGGCAAAAGAAAAGCGGGCGCCGGAGAGCGCCCGCTGGATCAGTGGCATTCAGGCGGAGTTGTCCTGGAAGCCGGTCAGATATTTTGGCAAGACCTCAGGCTGCTGCCTTCTTCGGCGAAATCAGGCCGCGGTTGACCAGCACTTCGGCGATCTGAACGGTGTTGAGTGCAGCGCCTTTTCGCAGGTTGTCGGACACGACCCACAGGTTGAGACCGTTCTCGATTGTCGCGTCCTCGCGGATGCGCGAGATATAGGTCGCATCCTCACCGGCACTTTCATACGGCGTGATGTATCCGCCGTCTTCCTGCTTGTCGATCACCAGGCAGCCCGGCGCCTCACGCAGGATGTTGCGCGCTTCCTCTGCCGTGATCTCGTTTTCGAATTCGATATTCACGCTTTCCGAATGGCCGATGAAAACCGGTACGCGCACGGCGGTGCAGGTCACCTTGATGGCCGGGTCGAGCATCTTCTTGGTTTCGGCCAGCACCTTCCATTCTTCCTTGGTGTAGCCGTCTTCCATGAAGTCATCGATATGCGGGATGACGTTGAAGGCGATGCGCTTGGTGAACTTGCTCGGCTCGATCGGATCGTTGACGAAAATGGCGCGGGTCTGGTTGAACAGTTCTTCCATCGCGTCCTTGCCGCCGCCGGACACGGACTGATAGGTGGAGACGACGATGCGCTTGATCTTCGCGTGATCGTGCAGCGGCTTCAGCGCCACGACGAGCTGCGCGGTCGAGCAGTTCGGGTTGGCGATGATGTTCTTTCTGGAAAAACCGGTGATGGCGTCCGCGTTGACTTCCGGAACGATCAGCGGTACGTCCGAATCGTAGCGCCATGCGGAGGAATTGTCGATGACGACGCAGCCCTTGGCGGCGATCTTCGGTGCCCATTCCTTGGAAACGGTGCCGCCGGCGGACATCAGGCAGATGTCGGTGTCGGAGAAGTCGTAATTCTCCATCGTCTGGACCTTCAGCGTCTTGTCGCCGAAGGAGACCTCCGTTCCCTGAGAGCGGCGTGAAGCCAGGGCGACGACTTCATCGGCCGGGAATCCGCGTTCAGCGAGAATGTCCAGCATTTCACGGCCGACGTTGCCGGTTGCGCCTGCGATTGCGATCTTGAAACCCATTTGGATCAGTCCTTGTCCGTCTCCCCGCATCACCGGCAGCCCGAATTCGATGGGCGTGTCCGGCTCCCGGCACCTCCCATCCCCGGGGAGGCGGGATGAGCGGCACCGTCAGGCGGTGGTCTTGGTTGTCTTGGTTGTGTGTTTAAGAGCGGTTACGGCAGCCGTCCGGGTCTCGCCGCGCAGGAAGGTCGCGCTGGCAAGGGCCTTGGACATGATATCCAGAATGTCGGCTTTCAGCCGGATCATCGGAAGCTCGCAATCGTCAAAACTTGAGACGGCGCTGTTTTTGCCCGGAAATCCACCGGAGTCAACCGGGAAAGCCGCTCCGGGCGACATTCGCGCGTCACCTGTTGAAGAGCCGCCCCGGTCCGGCGCCTTTCACGGACAGGCCGGCGAGAGTCATCATGTGCCAGGCGAGAGCCAGATTGGAACTGATGACCGGCTTTCCGAGCCGCCGCTCGCAGGCCTCGATCACCTCCAGGGAGCGCAGGTTGGTACAGGAGGCAAAGACGGCTTCCACGTCCGGCGTGCTGCCCACGGCGCAGATCGCATCTTCCACACAGGGGAGCGCAATCCTGGCGACAACGGCTTCTTCCGCCTGCCCGAAGGAGCCGACGCTGACGGGGGACAGTCCGTTTTGCGCCAGCAAGGCGCATATGGCGTCGGAAACCTCGGCGACATAGGGCGAGACGATTCCGATCCGGGACACATTCAGATGACCGAGAGCGGCAACAACGGCGCGGGCCGGATCCGTGACGACGGTCCCGGGCTGAACGGAACGAACGGCGGCGTCGACCCGGTCGGAGCCGATCACGGTCGCGCCGGAGGTGCAGGCAAAGCCGACGACATCCAGCGGCCGTGCTGCGGGCAGCAGGCGGGCTGCGTCGGCAATGCGGTCCTTCATGCGTGCAAGTGTTGCCGATGTTGCTTCGGGCGCGCTTTCGATCCGGCTGTGATGGAGCGCCGCGTCGTCGCGGCAGAACAGGGGGCGGAACTCTGCCTCGATGGTCTCGTCCACGGACAGGACGATCAGGCCGAGGGATTTTCTCTGCCGGGTGTCGCAATCGAGTCTGAAGGGCAGTTGCATCGGGCTCACCGGTTCAATTGAGGAGGACCGGAATGTCCGGTTCGGCGGGGCAGCTGAGAAATTCCGGGGGGCCGTCGCGGATGACGATGTTCTCCTCATGCACCATCAGCTTCCCGTTGCCCAGATCGATGCCCGGTTCGAGGGTCAGGACCATGTGCTCCCGCAGGACCGTCCCGTCGAAACCGGTCAGGGAAGGCGCCTCGGTGAGCTGCATGCCAAGGCCGTGACCGAGACGTCCGACGTCGCCGTCCTTCTGGCCAATCGTTTCGGCCATGGCGCGGTAAAGGTCGACGCAGGTGCGGCCCGGTCTGGCAATCGCCGCCGCGGCATGAACCGCCGCCACCAGGGTCTCATGGGCGCGCCTGACATCATCCGTTGCCTGTCCGACCGCGAAGTTGCGGTCGAAATCGCAGAAATAGCCGTCGCGGACGGCCCCGGTGTCGAGCATCAGCACGTCGCCCTCCTCAAGCGGCCGGTCGGTGGGCGGGGAAATCACGTCGCCGTAGCCGCCCTTGCCGGCACCGCCGACAAGATAGGGAACATCATCGGCGCCCTGTGTCAGAAGCTCTATCCGGAACGCCCGAAACGCCTCCCTGAGCGTCTGTCCCTTGCGGAACAGGTCGGGCGCTCTGGCGAAAGCCGCGGATCCGATGGCGCAGATGCGGCGCAGCTTTTCCAGTTCGGCATCGGATTTCACCATTCTGAGGGTCTGGACCAGGTCCGAGGCATTGACGAATTGCGATCCGGCAAGGCGTTTCTGCAGGGAGCGAAAGTCGTCAAGGGGCATGCGCAGGCAGCTTTCGCGGCCCATGGGCATGCCGATCGTGCCGAAATCCTTCAGGACGTTGGCCAGCAGGCCGATGCCGTCGTCCACCGGGTGCGGAGCGGAAAACGGTCTTATGTCGTCCAGCCATGTGGCGGCCATCAGCCTGGCGCCGATCTGCGGGATCACGGCAATCGGCTTGCCGCTAGCCGGCAGCACCAGAAACCACGGCCGGGTCGGGCTCTGCCAGAAAAGCGTCCTGAAACCCGAAAAATAGCGGACCTCCGCTTCCGTGGTGAAGAAAAGCGCGTCCAGTCCGGCCGCGTGCATGGCCCGCTGCGCCCGGGTGGTGCGTTCGGCGAACTCGGTTTCGGGAAAATCCGCGTCAGACATCCTCCGGGCCTTCCGACAGATAGCAAAGGACGCGCGCATCCGGCCCCAGACTCAGGGCGGTGGCCTCTGTGCCCGCATGATGCAGGGCGGCGATGCCGGCGGCGCCCGATGGCGTGGTCGCAAGGTCGTGGGTGGCGAGCAAGGCGACTGTCTCGGCGGCTTCCTCATCCGTGATCGTCGTGAAGACATCGGCTTCCCGGGCGAGGTATTTCAGGGCCAGATGCGAGGGTTCCTTGCAGTCGAGTCGTCCCATGACCGATACGGGTCCGGGGGCGGTGACCGCTTTTCCAGCCTTGATCCCGGCCTGAAGGGCGGGGGCGTATTCCGGTTCCGCCACCACGATCGTCACGTCCGGGCCCCAGGTGGCACGGGCGCTCAGCGCGCAGGCGGCCGCAAGCCCGCCGACACCGGCCTGCAGGAAGACGTGGGTCGGCGGTTCCGGCATCTGCCGGGAAATTTCGTCCCCCATGATCAGATAACCTTCCATCACATCGCGGCCGGCCTCGGTCATGCCCGGCCAGGTGCTGTCGGGCAGTAGGATCCAGCCGTTGGCCTCGGCCTGTCTTTCGGCTTCGGCCATGCTGTCCTCGTAGGTTGCGCCGGTTCTCACGACCGTGGCGCCCTTGTTCCGGAGCCGGACGGCAAAGGCCTCCGGAACGGTTTCGGCGACGAAAACAACCGCCCTGGCGCCGCAGAGGGGCGCCCCTGCGGCGAGGGACATTCCGTGATTGCCCGCACTGGCGCAGGCGAAGGTGGTGCCTTCAAGGGCGGTGCCGTGATCCCTGGCATCGCCCTCACGGACCTTCCGTGCGGCGCGTTTGGCGATTGCATAGGCGGCGCCGAGAGCCTTGAAACTGCCAAGACCCATCCGGTTGCGTTCGTCCTTCAGGTAAAGCGCGCCGACGCCGAATGCGGCAGCAAGAGCGGCCGCTTCGAGCAGCGGGGACGGACGCCGGTCCGGGCTTCTTTCCAGAAAAAGAGCCGCCTCCGAGGCCGTTTCGGAGAGGTCTCCGCCGGCAAGGTCGGCACTTTCCGGCAGGCCCCTGCCCCGCCAGGGATTGTTGAATGCGTCCATGCGTGTCCCCGATGCTGTTGTGCCTGCAGGTCAGCAGCAGTGGCGATGGATTTCAAGTCTTCCTTTTCCCCTGGCAGGGCCAGGCGGGATCCTGGCTTTCATGAGGGCGGTTTTGGGGGTTGAAAACAGATTACTATTCAAGATATCATGAATTATGGATATAAATGTGAATGATGCCCTGAGCGCCTTTGGCGCGCTCAGCCAGAAAACCCGGCTGGAGGTCTTCCGGCTCCTGGTTGGTGCCGGTCCTGCAGGGATGGTTGCCGGGGAGATCGGCGAGGCGCTCGGGGTTCGCCAAAACACGATGTCGGCCAATCTGTCGGTGCTGCTGCAGGCGGGTCTGGTGCGCAACGAGCGCGAGGGTCGGACTGTCCGCTATTTCGCCGACATGGAAACCACGAAGGGTTTGCTGACGTTCCTGATGGCCGACTGCTGCGGCGGTCATCCCCAGCTTTGCGCGCAGGTCCTTGAAGCGGTGGCCTGCCGGAAATTGTCGTTCGTACAAGGAGATTCAAATGTCTGATGGTGTTTATAACGTATTGTTTCTTTGTACCGGGAATTCCGCCCGGTCGATCATGGCCGAGGCCATTTTGAACCGAAACGGTGCGGGCCGGTTCAAGGCCTATTCCGCCGGATCCAATCCTGCCGGGGAGGTCCGCCCGGAAGCGCTGGCGCTTCTGAAGAAACTGAACTTCAAGACAGACGGCCTGCGCAGCAAGGACTGGAGCGAATTTGCCGGGCCGGATGCCCCGGTAATGGATTTCGTCTTCACTGTCTGTGACAATGCCGCGAAGGAAAGCTGCCCCGTCTGGCCGGGCCAGCCGATGTCGGCGCACTGGGGATTGCCCGACCCGGCGGCCGTGGACGGCACGGAGGCGGAAAGACAGGTCGCCTTCAACGAGGCCTTCCGGATGCTCAATACCCGCATCTCGATCATGACGAACCTGCCCATGGCCTCCCTCGACCGGCTATCCCTTCAGAAGAAGCTGGAAGATATCGGCAAGACCACCCGCGAACCGGCCTGAAGGCACACCTGAAAAGCCGCTTGCACCGGGGACAGCAAACGCCTGTGTTCACTCGAACGCAGGCGTTTGGCGTTCAGGGGCAAGGGCAGGTCGCGGTTCATGAGAAACCGGACTGTCGCCGATCAGGAATGCGGGGCATCGGCTGCCTTGACCATGCAATCGGCCCTCAGGCCGTGGCATTGCCCGCGCGCGCGGGGCGCAGGGTCAGCAGGGCGATGACCAGCGCCGTGACCGCGCAGGTGGCGACCGCGCCGGTCAGCGGCAGCGGAGTGCGGTCGAAGAACGGGCTGCAGATCAGGATCATCACACCACCGGAAACCATCTGGAAGGTTCCGCCGAGAGAGGATGCCATGCCCGCGTGCTCGCCGTGCTCCTCCAGCGCCATGACCATGGTCGGGGCGATGACCTGTCCCAGAAAGGTGTTGCCGACAAACAGCAGCGCCATCAGCACGGGCAGGTCGTCGAAGCCGTTCCAGACCAGGATGAAGAGCAGCGAGGTTGCGGAGGCGAAGCCGCAGACCGACAGCAGGGCGACGCGGGCCATGCCGAAGCGGTCTCCGAGCGTTGCCGCGAATTGCGACGACGTGAAGAAGCCGACGGCGTTGAGCGCGAAGACAAGGCTGAAGCCCGTCGGCGTCAGTTCGTAGCGGGTCATGTAGACGAGCGGAGCCGCAGCGATGAACACGAAGAAGCTGGCCAGGGAAAACCCGGCGATCAGCGTCAGGCCCATGAAACGCGCATCTTTCAACAGATAGATGGCGCTGCGGATCATCTCTGTGGGGTCGATCCGGCCGCGGCGTTCCGGCGGCAGGGTTTCCGGCAATTGCAGGGCCATCAGCACCATGGCCGCCATGGCAATGACACCGAGGACGGAGAAAATCAGTCTCCAGTTGCCGAAGGCAATGATCAGGCTGCCTGTCAGGGGGGCGAGCATGGGCGAAATGCTGATGACCAGCATGACCAGTGCCATCAGCCGGGTCGCCTGGCTGCCTGTGTGCAGGTCACGTACCACGGCGCGCACGATCACCATCGGGGCGGCGGCCCCGAGGGCCTGGACGAAACGGCCGAGAGTCAGCGTGGCGACATCGGGTGCGGTCGCGCAGAGCGCGGAACCGGCGATGAACACGACAAGACCGATGAAGACCGGGGGCTTGCGGCCGAACCGGTCGGCAAGCGGTCCGTAGAAGAGTTGCGCAACGCCGAAGGCAATGAAATAGACCGTAAAGGTCATGTGAACGGCCGCGTCGTTGGTATTCAGGTCCCGGACGATCTCCGGCATCGCGGGAAGATAGAGATCAATCGCGAACGGCCCGACGACGGCCAGAAGGCCCAGCACGACGGCTGAGCGGACAAATCCGATCTGCATGAGACAATATCCGATAAAAATCACGCGGAAGCGCAAAGCCGCGCAAGGAGCGCCAAATCTGAAGAGGGGGCAGACTGGAAGAAGGGGTTGAGGAAGTCGAGTCCTTTCTGGTTTCCGGCCATGCGCAAATCGCAGGTCAGGGTTGCATCCTGGGCGGGCAATGGTGCGGAGATGCAGCTTTGCTCCGGTGAGAAGACGAGGGCCCGGTTTGCCAGGCCGTCACCAAAGCTTCACGCATGTGTCACCCGATCTGTAATCTTCAGCACTAGCTTGCGCCCACCTTAACCCCAACGACATGGGAGCTAGTGCAATGGCGACTCTTCGCGGACGTTTCCTGAAAGGTGTCAGTCTTGCCGCCGTATTCGGCCTTGGTGCCGTCTCCGCGGCTCAGGCGGAGTATTTTGAGCGGATCAACACCTATCCTGTCTACAAGACGCTTGCCGAAGGTGCCGATCCGGCCACCGAGACGGTTGCGGAGATCATCTACGCCTCGAAGGACGGCCGCACTCTGGTGTTCACCGACAGTCCGGGCGAGGACATCGTTTTCGTCGATGCCAGCAACCCGCTGTCTCTTCGGCCGCTGGGCCGCACGGCCCTCGGTGGCGAGCCGACGTCCGTGGCCGTTGGTACCAGGATGGCCTATGCCGGTGTCAACACCAGCGCCGATTATGTCAACGCCAGCGGTCATCTGGCGGTCATCGCTCTCGATGGTCTCGGCATTGCCGCGAAATGTGATGCCAGGGGCCAGCCGGACAGCGTCGCCATTTCCGCTGACGGCAAGTTCGTTGCCATCGCCATCGAGAACGAACGGGATGAGGATCTGAACGACGGCGTCCTGCCGCAGATGCCGGCCGGTCATCTGGCGATCTTCGATCTGGACGACAACGGAATGCCGACCAATTGCGACGCGGTACGCATTGTGGACATGACCGGTCTGTCCGAGGTGGCGCCGGGCGATCCGGAGCCGGAATTCGTTTCCATCAACTCGAAGAACCAGGCGGTCGTCACGCTTCAGGAAAACAACCACATTGCCATCGTCGATCTGGCCAGCGGCGAGATCGTCGGTCATTTCTCCGCCGGAGCGGCCTCGGCCGAAAACATTCCGGTCACCAATGCGCGCATGAGCGACGCCTCCGGGTCCACGGACAATGTGGCGCGTGAGCCCGATGCGGTTGCCTGGATCGACGACGAGCGGTTCGTCACCGCCAACGAAGGCGACTACCAGGGCGGTTCGCGCGGCTTCACCATCTGGAATGCCAGCGGCGAGGTTCTGTTCGACAGCGGCAACCAGATGGAGCATCTGGGCATGGCGCACGGCCATTACCCGGCCAAGCGTGCGTCCAAGAAGGGCACGGAGCCGGAGGGCGTGGCCGTGGGCGAGTTCGGCGGCGAAACCCTGATCTTCGTCAATTCGGAGCGCGGCAACTTCGTCGCGGTCTACAGGGACACCGGTGCGGAACCGGAGTTCGTCCAGTTCCTGCCGACCCATGTGGGACCGGAGGGGCTACTGGCGATCCCGAACCGCGATCTCTTCGCCGTTGCCAACGAAGTGGATGAAGACGGCGTGCGTGCGCATGTCTCGCTCTACAGGTTCGGCGCCGAGGCTCCGGCCTATCCGACGGTCATCTCCGCGATGGACCCGGAAAAGCACGCTCCGATCGGCTGGGGTGCGCTGTCCGGCCTGGCCGCCGATCCGGCAGATCCGGATACGCTCTATGCGGTCAGCGACAGTTTCTATGACGATGCCCGCATCTTCACGCTGGACATCTCCTCCAAACCGGCACGGATCACCTCCTATGTGACGGTTCGCGGCGGCAAGCAGGCGAAACTCGACCTGGAAGGCATTTCCGTTGCGAAGGACGGCGGCTTCTGGCTGGCTTCCGAAGGCAATCCGGAAAAGGAGCTGCAGCACCTGCTCCTGAAAGTCGGCGCCGACGGCACCGTGCAGGAAGAAATCTCCCTGCCGGAAGATCTGGTCGCGCAGTCGGAGCGCCACTCCTACGAAGGCGTTGCCGAATTCGAGATGAATGGCGAAACTCTGGTTGCCGTCGCGGTTCAGCGCGGGTGGAAGGACGACCCGAAGGGTATGGTCAAACTGGCCATCTACAATCCGGCGAAAAGCTCCTGGGGCTTCGTCCACTACCCGCTCGACACGCCGAAAAGCGCCGCCGGCGGCTGGGTCGGCCTGTCGGAAATCGTTTCCATGGGCAACGGCAAATTCGCCATCCTGGAACGCGACAACATGGGCGGCGAGGATGCGGTCATCAAGCAGATCGCCACGATCTCGCTGGATGGCGTGACACCGGCGACTTACGGCGATGCGCTTCCGGTTCTGGACAAGAAGTTCGCGATGGACGTGCTGCCCGCCATGGCGGCCGGTAACGGCTGGGTTCTGGACAAGCCGGAAGGCCTGACCATCACCGCCGACGGCCGGCTGATCCTGGTGACCGACAATGACGGCGTCGACGGCGCGCCGGGCGAAACCCAGCTCATCGATCTCGGCCCGGCATCGCGCCTGAACTGAGACCGAAAGGTTCAAGGTCCTCCCAAGACCTGACGAAAGACCCGGTGGTTGCGGCTGCCGGGTCTTTTTTGTCATCAAAAGAACCAGCACACAAAGGGTATGCCTCAGGAAACCCTGCCATGGTCCGCCAGGTAATCGAGCAGAGCCCGAACCCGGGAAGGTAGAGGGCCACCCTGACCGATATGGAGGGCATGAAAGGGTTCCCTGTCACCGGGATTGAGATGATCGAGCACAGGGATGAGGCGGCCGGAGGCAATATCCTCGCGGACCGTAAAGGTAGCCAGCCTGGCGAGCCCGTTTCCGCTCAGGGCGAGCCGGCGAAGGGCTTCGCCATCACTTGCCTGCACTCGGCCGGCAACCGGCAGCACGATCGTCCTGCCCTTTTCCTTCAGCGGCCAGCCATCGACCGTCCTCGCATAGCCGAACCCCAGTCGGCGATGGTTCTTGAGGTCGTCAATGCTTGCCGGTACGCCGAAACGGTCGAGATAGGCGGGAGAACCGACGATCACCATGGCCGTCTCGCCGAGTTTGCGGGCGACGAGGCTTGAACTTTTCATCGGACCGGCGCGCACCGCCACATCCGTCCGCTCCGACAGAAGATCGATGACCCTGTCAGTCTGGACAAGATCCAGCGTGATGCCGGGATGAAGCTCCATGAACATCGGCAGAACCGGGGCCAGGACATGGGCCGCGTAGGAAGCGCTGGTATTGAGGCGGATGCGGCCGACAGGCTCCTCTCCGGCCCGCGCGCTGCGTTCCGCGTCCTCGATATCCGCGAGGATGCCTGCGGATCGCTCATAAAATGCACAGCCCTCGGGCGTGAGCTGAAGAGCGCGTGTCGAGCGGTTGACAAGCCGTACACCCAGCCGGGTTTCCAGACGCGAGACGAGTTTGCTGACAGCGGACGGTGTCATCAGGCAGGTGCGGGCGGCAGCCGAAAATCCCCCTTGTTCAACCACTTGAACGAAGACTTCCATTTCTCCGGATCGATTGACCTGGGAGCGCTCCATGTTTCCTTCAATTCATAAATGATGTGCTTATGGGCAATCTAATTCAACAAAGGTTCTGCGTCTATCTTTGTGTCAGCACGACAACCGAAAGGAAATCCGATGGAATACCGCCCGCTCGGCCGGTCCGGTCTGAAAGTCTCTGTCCTGAGTTTCGGCGCAGGCACCTTTGGTGGATCAGGGCCCTTGTTCGGCGCATGGGGGAGTGCCGGCGTCAAGGAAGCCGGCCGTCTTGTCGACATCTGTCTCGAAGCGGGGATCAATCTCTTCGACACAGCCGATGTCTATTCCGCTGGCGCATCGGAGGAAGTCCTGGGCGCGGCGGTCAGCGGTCGGCGGGAGGAGGTGCTGATCTCGACAAAGGCAGGCCTGCCGATGGGGGACGGACCGAATGAGGCAGGGACATCGCGGCTGCGGTTGATCCGGGCGGTGGAAGACGCGCTGAAACGGCTCGGCACCGATCGTATCGACATTTTCCAGCTTCATGCCTTCGACGCATTCACGCCGGTGGAGGAGGTGCTTGCCACGCTGGACACACTCGTGCGGGACGGCAAGATCCGCTATGCTGGTGTCTCCAACTTTTCCGGCTGGCAGATCATGAAATCTCTGGCGGTCGCCGAAAAAAACGCCTGGCCGCGTTACATCGCAAATCAGGTCTATTATTCACTGATCGGACGCGATTACGAATGGGATCTGATGCCGCTCGGTGCCGATCAGGGACTCGGGGCGCTTGTCTGGAGCCCGCTCGGCTGGGGGCGTCTGACCGGCAAGATCAGACGGGGCATGCCGCTGCCCGAGGGGAGCCGTCTGCACGAAACCGCCCGGTTCGGTCCGCCCGTGGATGACGACCATCTGTTCAAGGTGGTGGACGTGTTGGACGAGGTGAGCTGCGAGACCGGGAAAACCGTGCCACAGGTCGCACTCAACTGGCTTCTGCAGCGTCCCACGGTCTCCTCTGTCATCATAGGTGCGCGCAATGAAGACCAGCTTCGCCAGAATATTGGTGCTGTGGGCTGGTCCCTCTCGGGCGAGCAGATCGGCAGGCTGGATGCTGCCAGTGAGGTAACAGCACCTTATCCGCATTTCCCTTACCGGCGGCAGGAAGGCTTTGCCCTGTTGAATCCATCGCTCGCCGGTTAGCTGCCTACGGACTTGCCGCATCTGGCCTGGGCGATGGCATCTGCCTGTTTCGTCGCAAGAGACCCGGCAATTTCGGTTGTCGGATCATTATTGAACGTCAGTGGCCGGGGGCAACCGGACAGGATTGCGCCGGATGCAGACGGCTTCCCGAATTCTCCCTTCCCAAAGTGCCTGTCTATCGCCATGGTGCCCGCATGAGCGCATTGTTTGAAGAACTGGACTACGCCCCCACGCCCATCGGCGCGATTTCCCTGCGCCGGCGGCATATCCTTGCCCTCAAGACCGATGTCTTCGAGATCCTGCTCGGCGAGGAGCATCTGATGTCGAGCCTGTTCACCGCGTCGGAGGTGGCGCTGGCCGATCTGGGGCTCGCCGCGTTAAGCGGCGGGGAACTGGACGTGCTGGTGGGCGGGCTTGGTCTCGGCTACACCGCCCGGGCCGTGCTGGCGCATGAGAGCGTTGCCCGGCTCACGGTCGTCGACCTTCTGGAGCCGGTGATCCGCTGGCACAGGGAAGGGCTGGTGCCGATGAAGACCGAGCTGGCCGACGATCCGCGCTGCAAGCTGGTGCAAGGGGATTTCTTTGCCCTGGCGGCTTCGGATGCGGGCTTCGATGCAGACCGGCCTGCCCGTCAATACGACGCTATCCTGATCGACATCGACCATACGCCCGAGCGTTTGCTTCATGGCGGCTCGCAAGGGTTCTATACCGCCGAGGGTTTGCGGGCCCTGAAGCGGTTTCTGAAGCCCGGCGGGGTGGTGGGCCTGTGGTCCGACGAGGGGCCGGACGCGGTGATCAGCGGTTTGCTGGGCGAAGCCTTCGAGGAAGCCTGGGCCGAACCGGTCGTCTTCGCGAATCCCCTGCAGGACGGGCGTGAGGTGACACAGGCCGTGTATCTGGGCCGCAAGGCCTGAGCGGCCTCCGGTTCAGGCTTTCTTGTCAGTCGAGGATGCTGCCGCGCCAGATCAGGCGCGACTGCAGAGTGACCGTGCGTGGCGTGTCGTCCCAGGGGCCGGAAAGATAGGTGATCGCTGCTTCGGCTATTTCCTCCACAGGCTGGCGGAATGTCGTCAGGTTGTAGCTTTCCCACGAGGCCTGCTCGATATCGTCGAATCCGATCACGGAGACATCTTCCGGCACGCGCAGCTTGAAGCGGCGGCGGGCGGCATCGACAACGCCGCAGGCAACCAGATCCGTCACGCAAAAGATCCCGTCCGGTCTTTCCGGCCGCGTCAGGAGCCGTGTGCCCACGTCAAGGCCGGTCTGATAGGAGGTCATGCCGCTGGCGTCTTCCATGACCTCGGTCCCCGCTTCCTCGGCCGCCGCACGGAACCCCCTGCATCGGTCCTCTAGGCTGGGGGTTCCCGCCAGGGAGGAGGCAAGTGCCAAACGCCGGCATCCGGCTGCGGAAAGCGAGGCGAATGCCTGGCGGCCGGCTTCGAAGTCGTCCAGCCTGACCCGCAGGGCGCCTGCCCGTTCCTCGTTTCGATTGATCAGAACCAGCCGCATGCCGTTGCGCAGACAGATCTCGGCCAGGGAGGCGTCGGGCATGCCCGACAGCACGATAGCGGCATCCGTGCGATAGGAAATGGCCTGCCGCAGCGCCTGCGCCACGCTTTCGTCGGAGCGGTCCGAATTGATCAGCAGTGCGACCTTGCCCGCGGCCTGGAGTTTCTCGGACAGGGTGGCGAGCAGAAGGGAGCGGTAGGGCGTCTGGATTTCCGCCGCGATCAGCGCAACCATGCCGGTCTTCGACGTCAGAAGTCCGCGTGCGAGATTGTTGACCTGATACCCCAACGTTTCGGCCGCCGCGCGGACTTTTGCCCGGGTTTCGGAAGAGACGGATGCCCCTGGCGTGAAAGCCCGTGAGACGGCCGTGCGCGATACGCCGGCCAGTTCCGCTACGTCCTTCGCGCTGACTTGATTCTTTTTCATTTCGGGTTCTCGCAATGCTGTGCAGCCGGTCTCTCCGGGACTAATTACAACATAGCCTTGACAGTTTCTTGACAAAAGACGGCGTTGATTCCAGTTTGATGCACAGGTGTGCATAACGCCTGTTCCCGAATTTTCGGGAAAAATGGGAGGAAATCATGAAGTCATTGAAATTTGCCCTTCTGGGCGGTCTTGCCATGTTGCCCGCCAGTGCGATGGCGGATGAATTGAATCTGATCTGTTCGGCTGATGTTGTCATCTGCGAGAAGCTCGTGAGCGAATTCGAGGCCAGCCATTCGGATACCGACGTGAACATGGTGCGCCTGTCGTCGGGTGAAGCCTATGCCAAGATCCGCGCAGAGGCCCGCAATCCGCAGACCGATCTCTGGTGGGGGGGCACCGGCGATCCGCATCTCCAGGCGGGCCATGACGGGCTGACCGCGAAATATGAATCGCCCATGCTGGACAAGCTTCAGGACTGGGCGCAGGGGCAGGCCGAAGTGTCGGACTACCATACCGTGGGCGTTTATTCCGGTGCGCTCGGCTGGGGCTACAATACCGAAATCTTTGAGGAAAAAGGCATCACGCCGCCAGCCTGCTGGGCCGATCTGCTGGATCCCGCGCTGAAGGGCGAGATCCAGATCGCCGACCCGAATTCCTCGGGAACCGCCTATACGACGCTGGCAACGCTGGTGCAGATTATGGGTGAAGACGAGGCATTCGACTTCCTCAAGAAGATGCATGCCAACGTCTCGCAGTACACCAAGTCGGGCAGTGCGCCGGTCAAGGCCGCCGCACGCGGTGAAACCGGCCTGGGGATCGTCTTCCAGCATGATGCGGTCTCGCAGGCCGTTGCCGGTTTCCCGATCGGCGTCGTCGCCCCCTGTGAGGGGACGGGTTACGAAATCGGCTCCATGTCGATCGTCAAGGGCGCCCAGAACCCCGAAGCCGCGGAGGCATTCTACAACTGGGTGCTGACGCCGGAGGTCCAGAACATGATGCCGGAAGCCGGTTCGTTCCAGATCCCGTCCAATGCCAGCGCAACGCCGCCCAAGGAGGCTCCGGACCTGTCGACGATCAAGCTGATCGATTACGACTTCGCGGAATATGGGAGTGCCGAACGGCGCAAGGCGCTGCTGGCGCGCTGGGATGAGGAAGTCGGCTCCCTGCCGCTTCAGTAATCGATCATCCCGAAGAGAGCGGGTGGCCGTCCGGTCACCCGCAGCCAGGCCTTCTGACCCATCGGACTGATCCATGACATCCAGAGACAACCGCAGGCTCGATCTGATCCTCGCGGCCGGGGTCTTCGCGCTGATCGCGATGCCCTGGTATCACATTCGCTCGGGCTTCTTCGGCTTCGAATGGCTGACCGACTTCATTTCCTCGGAAAAACTCTGGCCAGGTCTGGTGCAGGGACTGACGGGACGCTGGCAGCTATGGCCCGTTCTGGCATTGCTTGGCGTGGCCGTCTTCCTGCGGCTGACCCGGGCGCCCGGAAAACGTGGCGCTGCACTGATTTCCGTCGGTGTCGCCGGTCTGGTCTGGATGGTGGCCGAAGGGCTTGCCGTCGGCCTGCGCGGCTGGAACTGGGGACTGCTGGAAGCGATTTTCGGCGAGGTCGCCGGACAGCCGGCGTTCGGTGCCGGTGCTGTCGTTCTGGGGACCCTCTTCGCCCTGATGATTGCCTTTGGCGCCGCGGAACGCGGGGCGCTCAAGGGCGACGCCTTCGTGCTTGGCGCGATCACGCTGCTGGTGCTGCTGGTCGCCACATTTGTCTTTTATCCGCTGGTGTCGATGTTTGCCGGCGCCTTCCAGGACTTCGACGGCTCCTTCACAAGCGAAGGGGTGCGCCGCAACATCGTCGATCCCAAGATCTGGTCGCTGGCGTGCCTCTGGGGCGGGAACTGCGGCGTTGCCTGGCGGACCTTCTTCCTCGCGATCTGTACCGCGACCGGCACGACGCTGCTCGGCCTGGTGTTCGCGCTGGTGGCGACACGGACGGGATTCAGGTTCAAGAAGTCGCTGCGCCTGCTGACGGTGCTGCCGATCATCACGCCACCCTTTGTCGTCGGCCTTGCGCTGACCATGCTGCTGGGCCGTGCCGGATCGCTGACCCATGTGATCGAAGATGCCACGGGCTGGGAGCTGGGGCGCTGGCTCTATGGCCTGACCGGCATCTGGATCGCCCAGATGCTGAGCTTCACGCCGATTTCCTTCCTTGTGCTGATCGGGGTCGTGGACGGGATCAGTCCCTCGATGGAAGAGGCAAGCCAGACCCTTCGTTCCGACCGCTGGCGGACCTTTCGCAAGGTCTCTCTGCCGCTGATGGCCCCGGGACTGGCAAACGCCTTTCTGATCGGTTTCATCGAGTCCATGGCCGATTTCGGCAACCCTCTGGTGCTGGGCGGCTCCGGCGGTGTGCTGTCGACCGAGATCTTTTTCGCCGTTGTGGGCGCGCAGAACGATCCGGCCCGTGCCGCGGTTCTGGCGATGATCCTTCTGGTCTTCACCCTTTCGGCCTTCCTGGCGCAGCGGCTCTGGCTGTCCGGGCGCAACTTTGCCACGGTGACGGGCAAGGGGGACGGCGGACGGCATATCAGTCTGCCGCGCCGGGTCGGATGGCCGGTCATCACGGTCGCCGTCGCCTGGGCAGCCTTCACCATCACGGTCTATGCGATGATTCTGTTCGGAGGCTTCGTGAAGATCTGGGGCCTCGACCATTCCCTGACGCTCGATCACTATGCCAAGGCCTTCGGCATCGGCTGGGACGGCGGTATCCTGTGGACCGGCGTCGCCTGGAGCAGTTTCTGGACGACGATGGAGATCGCGCTGATCGCCGCCCCGCTCACCGCGGCGGTGGGGCTGCTGACCGCATGGCTGATCGTGCGGCAGAGGTTTCCGGGGCGCTCGGCCTTCGAGTTCGCGCTGATGATGAGCTTCGCCATTCCCGGCACGGTGATCGGCATCAGCTACATCATGGCCTTCAACCTGCCGCCCCTGCAGATGACCGGCACCGCCGCGATCCTGATCGCCTGCTTCGTCTTCCGCAACATGCCGGTGGGCGTGCGTGGCGGGGTGGCCGCGATGGCCCAGCTTGACGGCTCCCTCGACGAAGCGTCGCTGACGCTCGGGGCCAGCTCGGGCCGGACGATGCGCAAGGTGATCCTGCCGCTGATGCGGCCGGCGATCCTCGCCGCGCTGGTCTACAGCTTCGTGCGGGCAATCACCTCGATCTCGGCGGTGATCTTCCTGGTCAGCGCGAAATACAACATGGCCACGGCCTATATCGTCGGGCTGGTCGAAAACGGCGAATACGGCATTGCCATCGCCTATTCCTCGGTCCTGATCCTGGTGATGATCTCGGTGATCAGCGGCTTCCAGCTGCTGGTCGGCGAACGCCGTATCCGGCGGACCGAGCAAACGGACGCCACGTCCATTCCCCATGCAGAGGAAGCACGAGCATGAGTCAGACAAAGGGCGCTGTGACTTTCCGCAACGTGCGGAAGACCTTCGGCAGTTTCACTGCCATTCCCGACCTGTCGCTGGACATCGAGCCGGGAAAGCTGGTCACGCTCCTCGGTCCCTCGGGGTGCGGCAAGACAACCACCCTGCGCATGCTGGCCGGGCTGGAAAGTCCGACGGACGGTCAGATCCTGATCGGCGGTGACGATGTCACCCGCCTGCCTGCGGATCGGCGCGACGTGTCTATGGTGTTCCAGAGCTACGCATTGTTCCCGCATATGCGGGTCGGCCAGAATGTCGCCTACGGGCTGGAAGCGGGCGGCATGAAAACGGCCGAGGCGCGCAAGCGCGCGGAAGAGGCTCTGGAACTGGTGGGCCTGGCCGGTCTGTCGGGCCGGCTGCCGGCGGAGCTTTCCGGCGGTCAGCAGCAGCGTGTCGCCGTGGCCCGGGCGCTGGTGCTCGAACCGCAGGTTCTGCTGCTGGACGAGCCGCTGTCGAATCTCGACGCGCGGCTGCGCCGCAAGGTGCGTACGGACATCCGCGAATTGCAGCAGCGGCTCGGGTTCACGGCCGTTTATGTCACGCATGACCAGGAAGAGGCTCTTGCGGTCTCCGACACGATTGTCGTCATGAAGGACGGGAGGATCGCCCAGATCGGCACCCCCCGGGAATTGTACGAATCTCCCGCGTCCGAGTTTATCGCCGACTTCATCGGCGAGGCGAATGTGGTCGACGGCCGGGTGCTGTCGGTGGCAGGCGATGTCGCGCAGGTGGAACTGGGCGGTGTGACGCTGTCCCTGCCCGCGCGGGGACAGGATCCGGGCCCCGTTCAGCTGTCGCTGCGATCCAATGCGCTGAAAGTGACGGTCGATGGATCCGGGGTGCCGGGCACAATCGCCTCTTCGGCCTATCTCGGCGATCATGTTGAATATGAAATCGACGGTCCGCTGGGGCGGATTTTCGTGGTTGACGATGAAAGCGACACGCCCCTGCCTTCGGGCACGGCGGTTGCCCTGGAAGTGCGCCCGCGGGGCGTTGCACTGATCCCTGGAGGTGCATGATGCACAGTGACATGAATGCAGAGCGGCTCAAGCTGGCCGTTGATCTGGCCCGGCGTGCCGGAGACCTGGGTCTCGACTATTTCCGCCGGCGCGACGCGCTTGTTGTCGAGACGAAGCGCCATGTGACGGATCTGGTGTCGGAAGCGGACCGGGAACTCGAAACGCTGATCCGCACCGCCCTGGACAAGGCCTTTCCGGACGACGCGCAACTGGGCGAGGAACACGGCCTGAGCGAAGGGCACTCCGGCTTCACCTGGGTGATCGACCCGATCGACGGGACGGCGCCCTTCCTGAACGGTCTGCCAGGCTGGTGTGTCTCCATCGGCGCCTGTGATAGCGACGGGCCGGCGCTGGGCGTGATCTATGCGCCGGTGCTGGATGAGCTCTTCGTGGCCTTCCGGGGCAAGGGCGCCACGCTGAACGGAGCGCCGATCCAGGCGCTCGGGGGCGATCTGCGCGCCGGTCTGCTGGGGATCGGTGCCAACGACCGGGTGGCCAGCGAACGGGTCGGCCAGATGCTGACCGACCTGATGGACGCCGGCGTCGGCTGGATGCGCTACGGTTCCGGCGCGCTGATGCTGGCATGGGTCGCCGCCGGGCGGCTGGTCGGCTATGCCGAACCGCGCATGAACGCCTGGGACTGCATGGCGGGCTATGTGCTGATCAACGAGGCGGGCGGGCGCGTGCTGCCGTTCCCCGACGGCCCCGGCCTGCTGGTTCCCGCACCGGTCATGGGAACCTGTGCAGGCGCCTACGACGAACTCCACGAGATCTGCGCCTTCGGATCGACTCCGGACTGGTAGGAGTTATCTGCAAGGGGCAAGAGCGTCAGAGATCGTTTTGGGACCCAAGAGTGCTGCGGTGATGTGTTTCGCCTTTGATGCGAGAATTGAGTTCGCGAGGGGTCCCGGGTGGGGTTCAAGCGGCGAGAAGGTATAGATTGTCTGCGTCAACCGCTGCACCGCAATGCCGGAATAGATGGACTGGTTTAGCTGGTTGTCACGTGTAGCCGGACTTTCATAGTGCGCCAGCTTGCGCAAAAGGCTTCAGCACGATGTTCGATTTCGGGTGACGGGTTTATAACGAAAAATGTCCGCGGGCTGTATGCTGTTGCCCGAATGGCTATTGCTGGCATTCCGAATTGATTGATCCAGTGGTTTACTTCCTCATCATGGCCGCCAGGGCGGCGCGTGTTATGGTGGTAAATCACCGCACAACGCCCGCGCGCCAGATCACGAACCTCAGAGAGTGGTATCTGTTTGCCGAACGTGGCTCGCCCCTTACGCGTGTCTTTATCATCAACAATACCGTTGTCAGGATCTGCGAAGACAAGGTCGCATCCCTTGAGTTTCTGGATGACTCTTGAGAACCAGCTCTGTCGCCAATCTCGCCGTTTTCGTGCCGGGACACCTGTGACTTCTAGGCTTTCCTCAAATGAAATAGCGCCCGGCAGGACGGGCAACAAGGTTGCGAGCTTCCGCGCGCTAAGCACGACCTTCCCAAGATGATCAAAGAGTTCCGGGTCGAGAGCCTTGTAGGTATCTGGTTTTTGGAGATAGTCGATGTGGCGGCCATCCTTGTTGTGGGCTTCATCCGGAAAACGATACCATGCCAGACCAAGCTGGTGGCCCGGCGCGATTGCGCGCAATAGCCCGAGCTTTACGAAATCTCCGACATCACCGGCATATCTATCCTGCATTTTCACCCCGTTCTGAATTCCCCACCAATCTACAGACGCCTTTCTCTGTAATATTGAGGCAAGAAGGTTATGATCAGCAAATGACGCATTGCTGTCCTTTTGCAATCGGTGCCAAATGTCCTCTTCTCATCCAATCAGGTGTTTCAAACCGTTGGAGTCAGCATGGCTCCAAGTATGAAACATCACATCTCCGCGCGCGCGAATATGCCGACGATCCAGTCCAGAAACACCCGCACGCGGGGCGAAAGCTGGCGGTTCTGGGGATAGAAGGCGGCCAGGGGCAGGGGCGGGGGTGGCGTGTCGGGCAGGACCTCCACCAGCCGTCCGGCGGCAAGGTCCTCCCGGAAGCGGTAGCGGGGCGCCTGGATGAGACCGAAACCCTGCCGGGCGAGGTGATGGGTGGTGTCGGCATCGTTGGCGATCACCGTTGCGGGCAGGGTGATCTCTTCCCGGCGGTCGCCGGTCTGAAACTCCAGCGGCAGGGCTGCGCCGGTGCGCGAGGAGAGGAAGCCGACCATGCGGTGACCGGCGAGATCCCCGACCGATGCCGGCGTTCCGAAACGTTGCAGATAGGCCGGACTGGCGCAGGTGATTTCCGGCAGACTGGCCAGCTTGCGCATGATCATGCCGCTGTCGTCGGGATCTCCGGCGCGCAGGACGCAGTCGACGCCCTCGCGGACCAGATCCACCAGCCGTTCGCTCTGGCCCAGCTGCAGGGTGATCCCGGGATATCTCTCGAAAAAGCCGGACAGATGCGGCAGCAGGAAAACGCGGGTCAGGGTGCCAGGTGCATCGACCCGCAGCAGGCCGGAAGGTTCGTGCCCCCGCAGAGCGCCTTCGGCCTCTTCCAGATCGGCCAGGATCGCCACGCAGCGCCGGTAGTAGGTCTCGCCATCGGGCGTCGGCGCGACATGCCGGGTCGTGCGCTCCAGCAACCTGCTGCCCAGAGCCTTTTCCAGGCGCTGCACGGCTTCGGTGGCGGTCGAGCGGGGGATGTTCATGTCGGAGGCGGCCCTGGAGAAGCTGCCGCGTTCCACCACCCGCACGAACAGGCGCATTGTTTCGAGGCGATCGATCATTTGTTCGTAATAACCGAATTGATTTTCCGAAACCAGACAGATTGTTCGGCAGCTGTTCTTCGCTAGATGTCAGGTCTCGGCAACAAGGAGACCGATATGACCCAGGAACGGAAGACAGCCATCGTGACGGGGGGCAGCAAGGGTATCGGCGCAGCGATCTCGCAGCGCCTTGCCGGCGACGGTCACGCGGTGGTGGTGAATTACGCTCGTGACGAGACGAGCGCCAGGCAGGTTGTGGAGGTGATCGAAGGTGCCGGCGGCAGGGCACTGGCCGTCAAGGGGGATGTGGCGGAACCGGGATGCATGAAATCCCTGTTCGATGCCGCCGAAAAGGCCTTCGGTCCGGTGACCGTGCTGGTGAACAATGCGGGCGTCATGCATTGCGAACCGGTCGGCGCCGTTTCCGATGCGGATTTCGATGCCCAGTGCGCGGTGAATATCGGCGGCACCTTCCGGGGGTTGCGCGAGGCCGCCAACCGGCTGGCGGACAATGGCGCCATCGTCAGTCTGTCTTCGAGTGTCGTCGGCCTCTATCAGCCGACCTATGGCGTCTATGCCGCCACCAAGGCCGCCGTGGAAGCCATGACCCATGTACTGGCCAGGGAGCTCGGCGCGCGCGGCATCACCGTCAATTGCATCGCGCCGGGTCCTGTGGAAACGGAACTCTTCCTGGCCGGAAAACCGGAAGCGATGGTCGAGAAGATCCGCCAGATGTCCCCCTTCAGCCGGCTCGGGACACCGGAGGACATCTCCTCGGCGGTAGCCTTCCTGGCCGGGCCGGACGGACGCTGGATCAGCGGCCAGACCCTGCGTGCCAACGGTGGCATCATCTGACCGCACTGCCCCGCGAGAAAGCCAGGGTGTCGCGTGGTTTGCGGGCGTGCCGGCGTATTCCACCGTGCCGGAGTGCTTCCACTTTGTGCTGGAACAACGTGGCGGGGCAGCCGGGTTGCTAAATCTCTTTCCGACGGAATTTGAAATCGGAAGGAGAGACCGATGTTGACGCGTAGAGCCGCATTGATGGGGGCCGCTGGCATTGCCGCGAGTCCGCTTGTCGTAAAGGCCGCCCAGAGCGATGAGATCATGGACACGTCCATGGCTCCGCCCGCCGACCTGTCCACTCTCAAACGCATCAAGCACAAGCTGGTGGCTCCACCCTTCGTGCATGCGCACGATCAGGTGGGGCCCGCCGAGCCGCGGATCGTCGAATTCGAGATGAAGATCGTCGAGAAGGAAATCCAGGTCGCTGATGACGCCTATCTTCAGGCCATGACCTTCAACGGCTCGGTTCCCGGTCCGCTTATGGTGGTGCATGAAGGCGACTATGTCGAGCTGACGCTGTTCAACAGTGCCGACAACATGATGCAGCACAACATCGACTTTCACGCCGCCACCGGTGCGCTGGGCGGCGGGTCTCTGACGCTGGTCAATCCGGGCGAAAAGACCACGCTGCGCTTCAAGGCGACACGGCCGGGCACCTTTGTCTATCACTGCGCACCGGGTGGCCCCATGATCCCGTGGCACGTGGTCTCCGGCATGTCGGGCGCCATCATGGTCCTGCCGCGCGACGGGCTGAGCGATCACAACGGCAAGCCCGTGACCTACGACCGGGTCTATTACATCGGCGAGAACGACTTCTATATTCCGAAGGACGAGAACGGCGACTACATGCGCTTCGAGGACGTGGGCGACAGTTATGCCGACACGCTCGAAGTCATGAACGGGCTGATTCCAAGTCATGTGGTGTTCAACGGCAAGGTGGGCGCCCTGACCGGCGACGGCGCGCTGAAGGCAAATCAGGGCGAACGGGTGCTGTTCGTGCACAGCCAGGCCAACCGGGACTCCCGGCCGCATCTGATCGGCGGGCACGGAGATCTGGTCTGGGAGATGGGCAAGTTCAACAATCCGCCTGCCCGGGATCTGGAAACCTGGTTCATCCGCGGCGGTTCCGCGGGAGCCGCGCTCTACGAATTCCTGCAGCCGGGCGTCTACGCCTATGTGAACCACAATCTCATCGAGGCGGTGAATCTGGGCGCCACGGCGCATGTGCTGGTCGAGGGCGACTGGAACAACGACCTGATGGAACAGATCGTCGCCCCCACGGAATATGACGTCGCCTTCGAGGGCAAGACAGCGTTGCCGTGAAACGGCCGGACGTGATCCTAACAATTGGGGGCGGCCGTTTTTACGGCGGCCCCTTTTTTCATGTGAAAGGGGACTGACATGAAATCCCTCTACCTGGCCGGCGTGGCCCTGTCCGTCGTGGCGACCGCGACGGTAGCAAGCATATGGATCTTCCCCCGACCTGCCATCACGGATCTGCCGGCAACCGTCGTGATCGAACCGGGGCCGTTCAGTTACCGGCCCGCCGGGGTGTACCGGTTCTACGGAAAACTGGTCGATGCGCCCCTTGAGACGGAGGTGGCGGACAAACCGCTGGAGATCATGAAGTTTCAGGTGAGCCGCGCCGAATATGCCGCCTGCGTGGCCGATGGGGCCTGTCAGGCATCGGTGGTTTCGCAGGGAGGCAGTGCCACGAGCGCGGATCTGCCGCAAACGGAGGTCAACTGGTACGACGCGACCGCCTATGCGGCCTGGTTTTCACGCCAGACCCGCCAGCACTGGCGTCTTCCCGATGACCGGGAGTGGCAACGTGCGGCGGCGGAGCGGTTTTTCGAGGACGAGATCGTCCCCGAAGAGGAGGATGATCCGGCCCAGCGCTGGCTTGCCGCCTATGCGCGTAATGTCGCTGCCCGGGGGAGCGGCGAACCGGAGCCGCAACCGCGCGGAAGCTTCGGCGAAAACTCTCACGGGGTGGCGGATATGGCCGGTAATGTGTGGGAATGGACCACGACCTGCGTGGCGAACTCGGAATTGACCGCCGATGGCGTACCACCCGTCAAGCAGGAGTATTGCGGCGCCCATATCGCGGAAGGCAAGCACCGGGCGATCATCATCGATCTGGTGCGCAACCCGAAAGTGGGTGGTTGCGCCGTCGGCCTGCCGGCGGATTATGTCGGCTTCCGGCTGGTTCGCGCCAGATAGGGACCGATGCGCACAAGGAACAGGGCAAAGCCGGCGGCCCAGAGCAGCGCCGCGATCCAAAGGCCGGTGAGGCCGGCGAAGGAGATGTCCGGGAAACAGACCCGGATCAGGGCTGCCAGAAACACCATCGCGGCGGCGGCCGTCAGAACCGGCCCGGCCACCAGCGCGTTGCCGGTGTGCCCCAGGGAGGCGCGCATCATCACGGCGATGGTCATGCCGCCGATGGCGCCGATACCGAGCAGATGAACACCCACCGCCACGGGCAAAAGCCCGACGGAGGCGGCCGCGTCGGCCGCAAGGCCGAAGGGCACGAAACCGTAGGCCACATGCAGCATCAGCAGCAGCGGAGAGGGGCCGGTGCGTGCGCCCTGCCAGCGGCTCAGGCGCGTGAGGTGCAGCACCGCGGCGATCAGCAGCACGGCGCCCGCCGCTGGGCCTTCGGGATGAAAGGACCATGTCAGCAGCGCGATTGCACCGGCCACCAGGCAAACCGCATCGAAGCGGCTGGCGGGAGCAGGCAGATGCGCGGGATCGCGCTTGACCAGCCAGTTGCGGGTGAAGCTGGGAATGATCCGGCCGCCGATGAGAGTGATCAGGAAGATGACAACGGCCAGACCCAGCCGGCGGCCGATGTCGGCGCTGCCCTGGTTGAGCGCTTCGACATGAAACAGCAGGTTGGCGCCGAACAGGAGAAGGACCGGCACCACGACCATAAGGTTGCGCCAGTTGCGCCCGGCGACGATCTCCACCACGACCATGGCGACGATCGCGGCCAGAAATCCGGCGTCGATCAGCATCACCACGACAGCACCCGCGCCAAAAAGCCCGGCGCAGGCAAGCCGCCCGGCAATCCAGAGCGCCACCAGGATGGCCAGCGGCCAGCCACGCTTCGGCATCCGGCCTGTCCAGTTGGGAATTGCGGTGAACAGAAAGCCTGCGATGACGGCGGAGGCATAGCCGAACAGCATCTCGTGGACATGCCAGTCGGTCGGGGTGAACGGGCCGGCAATGGTCAGGCTTCCGTCCAGAACCAGCATCCAGATCACGATCGCCGCGATGGCGAAAACGGACGCCGCGAGGAAAAAGGGCCGGAAGCCGTAGCTGAACAGCGCCGGTCCACGGAAGGGGGGCCGGTTCGTATTTGTCATGACAGTACCTCCGGTCTTGTTGCCTTTCGTTTCAACAGGCAGGGGCGATGCCTGTTCTCAGCACCGCCCCGAAGTTCTTTCGACAGGTTTGCCGGTCACTTGACCTTGGCAAAGATCGCCTCGAACCGCTTCTTGGCCTTGCCCCTCTGCTTCACGGCGAGGGCGTCATCGAGGTTGGTGGCTTCGCCGACCTGGATCAGGGCCACCATGCCCATGCCGTAGTGGGGTGTGCATTTGATGCCATAGACGCCTTCGGCTTCCACGACGAGGGAAAAATCCTTGCTCATCTTGCTCTTGAATGCGGGAACCCCGTCCGGGAGCATGCCCTTGATGCCTTCCGCATTGTGCCCCTTGTCGACGGAAACGAAGACGATCGTATCGCCCGGTTCAGCGGCAATATAGTCGGGTTCGAACACCATGGATCCGGCTTCGCCCTTGTTGAGCATCTTGACTTCATGGGTTTCCGCAAACGCGGCCCCGGTCATCAGGGTGAGAATGGCGGCCAGCGCGAGAGTTTTGCGTAACATCGGAAAGCCCTTTCTTCGTTTCCGGAGTATTTTCTGTGGCCCCGTTATGCTTTAGTCCCCGTGGATAGACTTTGTGCTGCAACAAACTCCGGAACGACGCGTGACGAAAATTGACGAAAGCCTGCTGGCGGGCATTCCGCCCTTCCGGCGTCTGGAGCGGAAAGAGATCCGAGAGATCCTCGACCTTGCTGTCTCGAAGAGGTTCGACGAGGGCGTGGCGGTGTTTTCCGAGGGCATGCCCGCCGAACGCTTCTATCTCCTGCTCGACGGCTATATCCGCGCGGTGAAGACCACGCCGGGCGGCGAACATATCATCGCCATGCATATTTCCCCCGGCCAGCTGTTCGGCATAGCACCGGCGCTCGGGCGTGATAGCTATCCGGCAACGGCAATCACGGCTGCGGAAACGCTGGCGTTGTCATGGCCGGTACGGCTCTGGGGCGAATTCACCTCGAAATACGACGGGTTCGCCTCCGAGACCTACAAGGTGGTCGGCGACAGGCTGCAGGATATCCAGTCGCAGCTGTCCGAACTGGCGACGCAGGCCGTGGAACAGCGGCTCGCGTCGGCGCTGCTCAGGATGGTCAACCAGTCCGGCCGGAAAGTCGACAACGGCATCGAGATCGCCTTTCCGGTGACCCGGCAGAACATTTCGGAAATGACGGGCACGACGTTGCACACGGTTAGCCGGGTGCTGAGTGCCTGGCAGAAACAGGGCGTCGTGGAAAGCACGCGGCGGCACATCGTGGTCACACAGCCGCATCAGCTGGTGCTGTTGAGCGGGGTTTCCGGCTAAGCCCCGGCGGTCCATCCGGCCGGCCAGAACCATGGAACGCGTGTTTACAGCCCCGCCGCGGCGCGCAGCTCGGCACGAAACACCTGTTCGTCCAGATCGTATTCCCTGCAGGCATCGATGACCGTGTGGAACGGTGCAATGGGGCATCCGTAACAGAGCATCCGGTGCCGGATGAACACGGAAGGGGTCTGTGGCCAGACCCTGAACAGCAGGGTCAACGGCAGATCAGGATCGTCGATCTTCGCTTGTTGCATGGCACGATCTCCCGTGCATTTCGAAGTGCCCCAACGCGTGTTGTTCGGAAATGTCAGGAGCCCCCGAGACCTGACGGTGAATTGTCTCCTTCATGACATGAGAATTCTTCGACTTCTTTGTTCTGCAACAACATTGGCCCTTTCCGTTCGCTGTAACCCGGTCTGATCCGCAACAACGATCAGGTTTGGCACCATGTCAGAGATCCTTACCAAGTCGCGGGCCAGAAACGTTTTTTATGGGGGATCGCTGTTCTTCATAGTCGTTTTCGTGGCCATGACGATTCACAGTCACCTTTATGTGGTGTCCACATCGACCGCAGGCATGCCGCTGACGGAGGACGTCAAGCTCGGCAAGGAAGTCTGGGAGCGTCACAGCTGCATCAACTGTCACACGCTGCATGGCGAAGGGGCCTATTTCGCGCCCGAACTGGGCAACGTGATGACGCGCTGGGGCGTCATGGAAGACCCGGAGTCGGCCTATGAAATCCTCGACGGCTGGATGAAGGCGCAGCCTTCCGGCGTGGAAGGGCGCCGCCAGATGCCGCATTTCGACATCAACGACGAAGAGATGCGCGCCCTGGCCGAATTCCTGCGCTGGGCCGATCAGACAGATACCCAGAACTGGCCGCCGAACGACGCGGGCTGAGGGAGAAACTTCATGAAATATCAATCGCAAAAAGTGGCTTATGCCTACTTCCTGGCGGCCATGGGGCTGTTCGGGATCCAGGTGATCGGCGGTCTGCTGGCGGGCTGGATCTACATTTCCCCCAACACGCTGTCCGAGCTTCTGCCGTTCAACATCATCCGCATGATCCACACCAACGCCCTGATCGTCTGGCTTCTGCTGGGGTTCTTCGGAGCGGCCTATTATCTCGTGCCGGAGGAAAGCGAACGGGAGATCTATTCGGTCAAGCTGGCCTATCTGCAGCTGATCATCCTTGTCGTCGGCACGCTGGGCGCGGTGGCGAGCTATCTGGTGGGCATCCACGGCGGGCGGGAATTCCTGGAGCAGCCGCTTTGGGTCAAGTTCGGCATCCTGGTGGCGGCGGTGATCTTCCTGATCAACATCTCACTGACGGTGCTCGCCGGTCGCAAGACCGCGATCACCAACGTGCTGCTCACCGGTCTGTGGATGCTGTCGCTGCTGTGGATCTTCGCCTTCATCAATCCGGCGAACCTCAGTCTCGACAAGATGTACTGGTGGTTCATCGTCCATCTGTGGGTGGAAGGCACCTGGGAGCTGGTCATGGCCTCGATCCTCGCCTTCCTGATGCTGAAGCTCACCGGCGTCGACCGCGAGGTGATCGAGAAATGGCTCTATGTCATTGTCGCGACGGCGCTGTTTTCCGGTATTCTGGGAACCGGCCACCACTTCTACTGGATCGGTCTGCCCGGATACTGGCAGTGGGTCGGGTCGGTGTTCTCGACCTTCGAGGTGGTGCCGTTCTTCGCCATGATGAGCTTTGCCTTCCTGATGGTCTGGAAGGGGCGGCGCAATCATCCCAACAAGGCGGCATTGCTGTGGTCGCTGGGGTCCGCGACGGTTGCCTTCTTCGGCGCCGGCGTGTGGGGCTTCCTGCACACGCTGCATGGGGTGAACTACTACACCCACGGCACGCAGGTGACGGCGGCGCACGGGCATCTGTCCTTCTATGGCGCCTATGTGGCCCTGAATCTGGCGATGTTCACCTACGCCATGCCGGTGCTGAAAGGCCGGGCGCCCTACAACCAGGTGCTGAACATGGCCAGCTTCTGGCTGATGACCGGCGGGATGGCCTTCATGACCTTCGTGCTGACATTTGCCGGCACCATCCAGACCCATATGCAGCGGGTGGTCGGTGACTACTACATGGATGTGCAGGACCAGCTCGAGATCTTCTACATCATGCGCTTCGGCGCCGGTGCGGCCGTGGTGCTGGGGGCCCTGTTGTTCATCTACAGCCTGCTCGTTCCGCGCAGCGAGATCGTCAAGGAGGGCAACGAGGCGGCTGCTGCCGAAGGAAGCCGGGCATGAACGCTCCCATGAAAGATGCGGTCGAGGGCCTGTCCATTCCCTTCTACCGCCCCGTCGGCAACGAATGCACGTTGTTCGAGACGGCTCACGCCAATGGTCTGCCCCTTCTTCTGAAGGGGCCGACCGGCTGCGGCAAGACGCGGTTCGTGGAGCATATGGCGGCCAGACTCGGCCGTCCGCTCTACACGGTGGCCTGTCACGACGATCTTTCGGCGGCCGATCTCATCGGCCGCTACTTGTTGCGCGGCGGCGAGACGGAATGGGTCGACGGCCCCTTGACGCGGGCCGTGCGCGAAGGCGCCATCTGTTATCTCGACGAGGTGGTCGAGGCGCGCAAGGATGTCACCGTTGTGCTGCATCCGCTGACCGACAACCGCCGCCGGCTGCTGATCGACCGGACCGGCGAGGAACTGACCGCCCCGCCGGGCTTCATGCTGGTGGCCAGCTACAACCCCGGCTACCAGAATATTCTCAAGCGCCTGAAACCGTCTACCCGGCAGCGCTTCCTGTCGATCGGCTTCGACTTTCCGGATGCGGCCACCGAAACGGCTGTTGTCGCCCGGGAGAGTGGCCTTGAGGAAAGCCGGGTTGCGCCCCTGGTACGGCTCGCCGGCCGTGTGCGGTCCCTGTCGGGGATGGATCTGGAGGAAGGGATCTCGACGCGGCTGCTGATCTATGCGGCGACGCTGATCGCAGGCGGCATGCCGCTTGAACGGGCGCTGGAAGCGGCGGTGATCGAGCCCCTGACGGACGAGGCGGATGTGCAACAGGCCCTGCGCGACCTGATCGCCGTGGTCTACGGGTGAACGGAGGATCGTCATGATCAGTCCGCTGGACCTGATGGAGCCGGAGGAAACCGTCGGCAATCTCTGGCACGACTGGGCCAGCCGGATGGCCTCGACCGAAGGCTATCGGGACTGTGCGGTTCCCCTGGAAGCGGTGCGCGTCAGTCTTGCGGTGCTGTTTCGCGCGCTTGGCGGTGCGGGCGGCGTGGAGATTGACGCGGCGCCGGCCACGGCCGCGCGCCATCGCCTCGGCGCGTTGCGCACCATCGGCGATTCTCGGCAACTGGAACATACGGCCAGTTTCGACGGCGAGCGCCTGCGGCTGCCGCCGGTGATGGACATGTTTCCGGCGCGCGATCTCAACCGTGCCGCCTATCTGTGGCTGGCGGCAATGGCGGCCTGCGGCGACGGCCTGACGGACGCGGAAGTGCCCGCCGATCCGCTGGCCGCGGATGTGCACCATCTGGTGGCGATGGAAGCGGTGACGGCCCGTGTCCTCAAGGTCTGCCCGGGACTGGAGGGCCCGCATGCGGCACTGCGCGCGTCACTGCTCGACAGCCGCGAATCCCACGCCAATGGTGGCGTGGAGACCCTGGTTGAAGAGCTGATCTGCTGGCATCTGGGCGCGCCGGCTCTGCTCACGGAGCCTGCCGGCGATCTGATGCGCCGGTACCGGACCGGAACGCTGCAGGCGCCGCGCGGCTATGCGCCGCCCGCACCGGTGCCGATCTGGCTGCGGCTGGAGCGTGCGGCGCCCGGAAGGGCGGCTGCCGATCCGGAGGCCGGAACGGCGCCGCCGGGGCTGGCGACGACGACGCGGAAAGTAGGCATCCGCGAGGATCGCGAGGAAGCCAACCGCAAGGACAGTTTCATCATCCACCGGTTCGAGGCGATCCTGAGCTGGGTCGAGAGCATGAACCTCAACCGCTCGGTCGACGATGACGATCAGGACAACGCCAGCAAGGCGGCCGAGGACCAGGATCACATCACCCTGTCGCAGAACAACAGGCGCGCGGCGACACGGCTGCGCCTGCATCTGGATCTGGCCCCCCAGGACGCCGATCACGAACGCCTGGCGGCTCCCAGTACCTATCCGGAATGGAACCACCGCTCCGGCGCCTTCATGCCCGATCACTGCCGGGTACTGGAAGCCGAGGCCATTGCCGACGAACGGCAGGGCGTGGTTGCCGACCCGCGCCTGGTGACCCGTGTGCGCCGGCAGTTCGAGACCCTGCATCCGCGCCGCATCCTGCGTCCGCGCCAGATCGAAGGGGCGGAACTGGATCTCGATGCGCTGATCGCCGCCCAGGTCTCGGTGCGGGCCACGGGTGCGGGCAGCGACCGGATCTATCAGAGCCTGCGGGTGACCGAACGCGATCTCAGCGTGGCCGTGCTGATGGACTGCTCGCGGTCGACGGAGGCGGTCATCGGCGAGCGCTCGGTGATCGACACGGCGCGCGAGGCGCTGGTGGCGCTGGCCGGCGGCATCGATGCGGCGGGCGACCGTTTCGGCATCTGGGGTTTCTCGTCGCTGCGCCGCGACAGGGTCTTCCTGACCCGCTGCAAGCATTTCGATACGCCGATGTCGGCTGCGGTCACGGCCCGCATCGGCAGTCTGCGCCCGGGGCACTACACAAGGTTGGGCGCCGCGGTCCGTCACACGTCGGCGCAGCTGGCGAAGGAAACCGCGACCCGCAAGCTGCTGCTCGTGCTGACCGACGGCAAGCCCAACGATCTCGATCACTATGAGGGCGTGCACGGTATCGAGGACAGCCGGATGGCGGTGCGCGAAGCGCGCATGCAGGGGCAGGCGGTGCATGCCATCATCATCGATGCGGACGGCCAGGACTGGTTCGCACGGATCTTCAACCGGGCCGGATTCACTCTTCTGCCCGATCCGGCGCGCCTGACCCGCGCGCTTCCCGACATCTATCGTTCGCTGATACAGGAGACCTGACATGCGCGTCCTTCCCGTTTTTGCTGCCCTTCCGGCTGTGCTGGCGGCACCGGTCCAGGCTCTTGCCGCCGGTGTGCAGCGGCCGATTCCCAATCCGCAATCGGCAACCGCCGAATTGTGGTTCTTCGTGGCCTCGGTCGGGCTTCTGCTGGCGCTGGCCGCGGTGCACTGGCTGGTCGCACGACGATGAGCGCGCGTTTCGACCGGACATCCCGGCCGGGCTGGAAACTGCTTGCCGCGCTCTATCCGTTCGGCGCCGGTGCCGCGGCCGTCAACCTGTTCTTCGCCTCGCTGATCGCTAGCTGGGTCGGTTGGCGGGTGCTGACGCCTTACGAGGCAGTTACCGGAGGGCTGTTGCTGGGCCTGCCCGCCACCTGGGCCTTCGCGCGGCACATCAGGCGGCTGATGGACAAGGCCGAGCCCCGCGCCTGAGCGGCCGGTTTCGGGACGAAAATCTTCTGGCATGGGGTTTGCGGGACGGCTACCGTGCGGGGGTCGCACCGAAGGATGCAGACCGACCTTTAATTGTCAGGAGATTTTAATGAAAATCACAGTCATGACCCTCGCACTCTTGACCGCGGCAACGCCGGTCGTTGCCGAGGATGCGCTTCTTACCGAAACCCTGGATTTCACGTCGGGAATATTCCAGCTGCAGACAGGCGTTCCGGGAATGATTGCCGCGGTGGTGCGCGATGGGGAGACTGCAGTTGTCGGTGTCGGCGAACTCAAAAAGGGCAGCGGCATTGCGCCGAACGGAGACACGACACTCAATATCGGCTCGATCACCAAATCGTTCACGGGCCTGACACTTGCAACTCTGGCCGCCGAAGGAACGGTCGCGCTTACCGATCCGGCCGGGCCGCTGGTCGACTCCATCGGGAAGCTGCCCGAACGCGACGGTCACGAGATCCGGCTCATCGACCTTGCGACCCAGGCCAGCGGCCTTCCGCGCGAACTCACCCCCGTCGATAACGTCGAGAAATACAGCGACGCTTCCTTCGCGGCCAATTTCAAGGACGCCGACTTGCTGTTCACGCCGGGAACCGGTCTGCTTTATTCCAACGTCGGTTTCGACGTGCTTGCCATGGCCCTGTCGGGAGCCGCCGGAAAGCCCTACGACGATCTTCTGAAGGAGAAGGTGCTTGACCCGCTCGGCCTGACCGCGACGAGCTACAGTCTGCCGACCGGCGACAATGTCATGACCGGTTACGACTGGAACGGCAACGAGATTGACGGCGGGGGCGAGATCCCCAACAGATACGGTGCGTCGCAGATCTTCACCACGGCCAACGACATGCTGCGGTATCTTGAGTGGAACCTCGACCGGTTCGGCAGCGAGGGCATGGAAGTGCGTGCGATAAGCCACGCGGCCTGGGTGATCCGGGACGGACTTGACCCGGTCTACGGCCTGGACGAATCCGGCCATATGGACGCAATGGGTCTCGGCTGGGTCATCATGATGCCCGAGGGCGATCGTCCGCTGATCATCCAGAAGGCCGGCGGCAGCGATGGGGTGTTCAGCTATCTCGCTTTTGCCCCGAACCGCGGCGTCGGTGTCTTCATGGCCATCAACCAGTTCAACTTTGCCGCCGGTCTGGACATGGCGCAGGTCGCCAACGACCTGATCACCAACCTGGCACCGCGCTGACGCGGGCGGCCTGACAGGGCGTGGCGCGGCGCATTCGGCGAAAATCGCGTCATGTCCTGACGTCTGTTTCCTGTCAAAACCCTCTCCCCCGGAATGGGGGAGAGGCGAGCAATCCGGGAGATCCGGGCCTGAAAACGGGGCCGGACTGCCGGTGCAATATGTCCCGGGTGGTGAGGAAAGCGGACGGTCCGTGCAGCCCGGTGGCGTGAGCCCTGGCAGGAGACCGGCAGAACGCAAGAGGGGTGACGGCGCTGGTCTGGTGCCCTCAGCGGTGTTCGATCAGATCCCATCAGTTGCCGAAGGGATCCTGGAACACGGCCACCTTGCCGTAAGGCTCCGTGCGCGGCGCCTCCAGAAAGGTGACGCCGGCGTCCTGCATGGCCTGATGGTCCCGGTCGAAATCATCCGTGTTCAGGAACAGGAACACCCGGCCGCCGGTCTGGTTGCCGATGGCGGCCTGCTGGTCCTCTCCGTCCGCGCGCGCGAGCAGGAGGCGGGTCTCCTTGCTGCCTGGCGGGGCAACCAGCACCCATCGCTTCTCGTCAGAATTCCGGGTGTCCTCGATCAGGTCGAAGCCGAGCTTCTGCGTGTAGAACGCGATGGCCTGATCGTAATCGGGGACAACGAGCGTCACGGCGCCGATGACCTGTTTCATGAGGGATCTATTGCGCCTTGCGGTAGACGGTGATGTTGGTGAAGCTCGCCACGTCGACCAGATGCACCGTCTGGGTGATGGTCAGGGTGTTGCCGTCCTCGGAGAGTTCCCGCTCTGCCTTCATCAGCGTCAGGCCGCCCCGGCGGGCTTCGGAGACCAGCTTGCGGTCGCCCTGGAAGACGAGGCGCATGGCGTCGACCAGCCCGCTCTTGCCCAGTTTCACTTCCGGCCCGTCCGGCAGGGCTTCGAAGGTGTCGTTGATCACTTCGCCGTCGGCGCTCACCTGGTTCATGGAAAACACGGCCATGCCGAAATTGTCCTCGATCCGGAGCGTGGCGCTTTTCGGCGGATCGCCCTGCTCGAAATCGCTTTCCTCCGTGTCGAGGATCCAGGTACCGAGAAAGGGTGCGAGTTTGTCTTCGTTCATCTGACCAACTGGGGTTTGAAAAGAAAAGCCGCCACCGGGATACCCGCTGGCGGCTCGTGGTGCAAATGGCGATGCCGTCAGGCGCTGACCGCGTCCAGTTCGGCAAGGATGGCGTCGCCCATTTCCGCGGTGGAGATGGTTGCCTGTCCCTCGGCCGCGATGTCCTTTGTGCGCAACCCCTTGTCGAGGGCATTGGCGATGGCCTTGTCCAGCATGTCGGCGGCGGCCACCTGTTCGAAGGAGTAGCGCAGCGCCATGGCGAAGCTGGCGATCATGGCGATCGGGTTGGCGGCGCCCGTGCCGGCAATGTCCGGGGCGGAGCCGTGGACCGGCTCATAGAGGGCCTTGCGCTTGCCTGTGGTCTCGTCGGGTGCGCCGAGCGAGGCGGACGGCAGCATGCCGAGCGAGCCGGTCAGCATGGCGGCAACGTCGGACAGCATGTCGCCGAACAGGTTGTCGGTGACGATGACGTCGAACTGCTTGGGCCAGCGCACGAGCTGCATGCCGCCGGCATCGGCCAGCATGTGCTCCAGCTGGACGTCCTGGTATCCGTTTGCGTGGGTCTGGGTAACGACCTCATTCCACAGAACGCCGGATTTCATCACGTTCCGTTTTTCCATGGACGTGACCTTGTTTTTCCGGGTCCGGGCCAGTTCGAAGGCGACCCGGGAGATGCGCTCGATTTCGTAGGTGTCATAGACCTGGGTGTCGACAGCGCGCTTCTGGCCGTTGCCCAGGTCGCGAATTTCCTTCGGTTCACCGAAATAGACGCCGCCGGTCAGTTCGCGCACGATCAGGATGTCGAGGCCTTCGATGATGTCCTTTTTCAGGGATGAGGCATCGGCAAGGGCCGGGTAGCAGATGGCCGGGCGCAGGTTGGCGAAGAGCTCCATGTCCTTGCGCAGGCGCAGCAGGCCGGCTTCCGGGCGCACGTCATAGGAAACGTCGTCCCACTTCGGGCCGCCGACGGCACCGAAGATGACCGCGTCCGCCGCCATGGCCTTGGCCATGTCCGCATCGGAGATCGCCTGACCGTGGGCGTCATAGGCGCAGCCGCCGACCAGACCTTCGTCGGTTTCAAAGGACATGCCGCCCTTGTCGTTGAACCAGGCGATGACCTTTTTCACTTCCAGCATGATTTCCGGGCCAATGCCGTCACCCGGCAAAAGCAGAAGATTTTGAGAAGCCATGGACGCTTCCTCCCGCATTGTTAGAAATTCGTTCGCGTTGGGTTAGCGCGTCGGCCGCGGTCTTTCAAGGCAAAGCCGGTTGCGAAGAACTCAATCGTCGGCGTGCGAAAGGTCAAGGACGGCCGCAAACGGCCCGGTTGCTCAGCTGGCGGTCCAGTTTCGACCGGCCTGCCAGAGAAGATTGAGGGCCAGGGCCGTCATCACCCACCTGAAACCGGTCCTGAAGGTTTTCTCCTCCATGCGGCCGAGCAGGTAGCTGCCGGTCACGGTTCCCAGAAATCCGCTGGCGATCATCATCACGATCAGGCCCGCCCATGGAGCGAAGGCAAAGCCGAGCAGGCCGAAGGCGATGATCTTGAAGACATGCATGATCAGCGCGGTGACCGCCTGGTTGGCGACGAAATCGTGGCGCGGCAGATTCAGTGTCGCAAGAACCGCCGCGCCGATGGGGCCGGCGGCGCCGAAAAACATCGACAGGAACGTGGAGGCGAAGCCGGCGGCGGCCATGGCCCGTTTCCGGGCCTTGCCCAGCTTCGGCGTGCGGCCCCACACCACCCAGAGCACAAAGATGCCGATGCCCGCCTTGAGAACCGCTGCAGGCAGTTCCACCACTATGCTGCCGCCGAGGGCGGCTCCGAAAACAGCGCCGATGGCGAACCAGAAGGCGATCAGCCAGTCGACATGTTTCAGCTGCACCAGGGCGCGCCCGGCATTGGAGCCTAACTGGACAACGCCGTGAACCGGAACCAGGGCGCTTGCCGGCATCAGCATCGCCATGACGGCGATCAGCGCCACACCGCCGCCAAGCCCAACGGCTGCGGTGACGGCGGATGTGAAGAAACTCATGCACACCAGCAGGATCGTGGGGAGCGTGCCGAGCTGATCGGGAAAGATCAGCCCCAGAAATTCGCTCACGTCAGGCCCATCTCTTGTTGGCGTAGTTGACGGCTTCGCGCACGTCGAGCCTGCGGGTGGAATTTCCGCTGCGCAGGTAGAACACCGAGGCGTTGTTCTCCTCCAGATAGACCGCGCGTGGCGCCGAGCTCACGATGATCATGGCGACATCCTTGTCTTCCACCTGCGTGAACACGGTATGGATATAGGGGCAGAGGTCGCCGCCGAGGTCTTTCGAGACAATGTCGTTGACCGTGCGTTCGAAGGAATCGAGATCAGGGCTCTTCAGGGTGGCGAGATCCTTGTCGAGGCCGAGCGGCCGGCCATCGTCGTCCACTCCGATCAGAAGATGGCCGCCATCGGCGTTGAAGAATCCGGCCAGGGTCTTGGCGATGACCTTCTCCAGACCCCGGTTGACGTGATTTTCCTTCATGTCCCAGCGCAGAGAGGCCTTGAACTCCACCCGGTTGGTCTCTCCCTGTTTCATCAGGTCCGGAATCAGGGCGGTCTGTTCCTCGCGCAGGGAGCGGTAGGCGGTTGACGTGCGCATGTAGTTGCG
This sequence comes from Labrenzia sp. 011, assembly GCF_003075075.1. Taxonomy (GTDB): domain Bacteria; phylum Pseudomonadota; class Alphaproteobacteria; order Rhizobiales; family Stappiaceae; genus Roseibium. The sequence goes on from NZ_QCYM01000009.1 coordinate 106,369, forward strand.
CGTGAAAATGCCGAAGGCGAGACCGATGACGGCGCCAAGCGCCGTATAGGCAACCGCCACATCGACATGCCTCGGAAAGATCACCAGCCACAGGCGGTTGGAGAGGAACTCATACAGGCCGGGGGCCGCCTCGGGTGCGCGCGCCAGCTCCCACCAGATCACTAGCAGGTTCAGGGGGTGGATCACGAGGACACCGACCACGGCGCCGACAAGCACATAGGCCGCCAGAAAGGAGAGTTTGAAGGGGGAAAGGGTCATGTCGAAACGTCCAGGGAAGTAACGGCGGGGCCGGGCCAGTCTAAAAGGAAAACCTGTCGGTCGTCATCCCGTCGCCGAAAGCAGGCAGCCGGTACATCCTCCGGTCCCGACCTCTCCGTCCGGGCCGCCATGGGAGGCAGCAATCCGGACGGTCTTCGGCGGGACCCGTGTCACGCTGTGGCGGGCAGGGCGGTTTCGACCAGCTTCACCCAGTAGGAACAGCCGACGGGGATCAGTTCGTCATTGAAATCATACGCCGGGTGATGAAGACCGGCGCTGTCGCCGTTTCCGGCGAAGATGAACGCGCCGGGGCGTTCCTCCAGCATGTAGGAGAAATCCTCGCCGCCCATCATCGGTTCGATGTCCCGGTCGACCTTGCCCGCACCGGAAATGCCCTCGGCGATTTCCGCGGCGAAGTCGGTCTGCGCATCGTGGTTGACCGTGACCGGGTACCCGCGGGTGAATTGCAGCTCGGCGGTCGCGCCGAAGGTCTCGCCGACCGATCTGACGATGGTTTCCATGCGCTCCTGCGCCAGGTCGCGCATGGCCGGAGACAGGGTGCGCACGGTGCCGCGCAGCGTCACGTCCTGCGGAATGACGTTGAACGCATTGCCGCCCTGGAACACCGTCACGGAGACGACGAGGGAATCGAGCGGATTGGCATTGCGGCTGGCGATGGTCTGCAGGGCGCTGACCATCTGCGCGCCGACAACGATCGGGTCAATGGTTTCATGCGGCTTGGCCGCGTGGCCGCCGCGGCCGGTGATCCGGATCAGGAACTCGTCGGTGGCCGCCATGATCCCGCCCTTGCGGATCGCGAATTCACCCACCGGCAGGCCGGGGTAGTTGTGCATTCCGTAGACTTCCTCGATGGGCCAGCGGGTCATCAGGCCGTCATCGATCATTGCCTTGGCGCCGGCGCCGCCTTCTTCGGCCGGCTGGAAGATCACCACGACCGTGCCGTCGAAGTTGCGCGTCTCGGCGAGATATTTCGCCGCGCCCAGCAGCATGGCGGTATGGCCGTCATGGCCGCAGGCGTGCATCTTGCCCGGAACCCTGGAGGCATAGGGCTTGCCGGTGACTTCCTCGATGGGCAGGGCATCCATGTCCGCCCGCAGGGCTATGGTTTTGCCGATGCCGCCGTTCCTGCCCTTGATCACGCCCACGACACCGGTCCTGCCGATGCCTGTGGCGACTTCATCCAGCCCGAAGCTCTCCAGAAGTTCCGTCACCTTTGCGGCGGTCCGGACGGTTTCATAGAGAATTTCCGGGTTTTCGTGAAAATCGCGGCGCCAGGCCGTGATCTCGTCGGTCAGATCAGCAAGGCGGTTAATGACGGGCATGCAGGTCTCCTGAAAAACAGCGGATCGGAAGCACGCGTGGCGCGGGCATTGCGGATCCCGCCATCGAAGCGGAAGGTGGTGTGCAATAACCTACCTCAAGCGGTAAAAAGGGGAAGTAGGCTTGACGAAAAACTTTTGTGCCGGACTGTCGGACGCGCCGCTTTTCATCGTCCTTCCGGCAAGACCTGTTCTGACTTCATGCGATAGACACAGGTGCGCTTGATCTCGTTGTCCTCGAGGGCGCCGACGACCGGGACGTTGTAGACGGCAAGCTCGGTCAGCCGGGTTTTCGGCAGGCAGGATCTGCCCGGATCGCCCACCAGAACATCCGTGCCCCGCTCCAGCAGCCGGTCCAGCAGGCCGGTCACCTTGTCCGCCATGGCCCTGTCGTAGAAGACGTCGCCGCAAAAGACGATATCGGCGTCCGGTGGTGGAGACGCGGTGATGTCCGCCATTTCGAGACTGAGGGCGACCCCGTTGAGCTCCGCGTTGAGACCTGCCGCGGCAAGGGCGAAGGGGTCGATGTCGACCGCATGGCAGGACGTGGCGCCGGCCATCATGGCAGCGATGCCCACAAGACCGGAGCCACAGGCAAAATCCAGTACCCGTCTGCCGCGAACCAGATCCGGCGTGTCGAGAATATAGCGGGCAAGGCCCTGTCCCCCCGCCCAGGCAAAGGCCCAGAAGGGCGGCGCCAGGCCCAGTTCTCCCAGGTCCTCTTCGGTCTTCTGCCACAGCGCCATGGCCTCGTCGGCCACATGCAGGCGGATTTCCTCCGCATGCGGTACCGGCCTTATGCGGGTCTCCCGGCGGATGAAGTCGATAGGGTCCTTGATAGGCGTCATTCGCTTCACCGTCTGGCGGGGTTCAAACCGTTTTGCGCAGGAGCTTCAGGCCGGGTCCTTCAGGCCGGGTTCTTCAGACCGCCCATTTCGCAGACGATCTTCCATTCCTCTTCGGTGACGGGCTGGACTGACAGGCGCATCGACGTGACGAGGGACATGCCGGCCAGCCGGGGTTCCGCCTTGACGTCGGCCAGTGTCACCGGCCTGGGCATGTCGCGGACCGCCTTGAAATCCACGCATTCCCAACGCGGGTCGTCGATGGTGGTGTCCGGATGGATGTCGCTGCAGACTTCCACGATGCCGACGATCTCCTTGCCGACATTGGAATGGTAGAAGAAGGCCTTGTCGCCGATCTGCATGGCGCGCATGTTGTTGCGCGCCTGGTAGTTGCGGATGCCGTCCCACTGCTCGCCGGCCTCGCCCCTGGCCTTCTGCTGTTCCCAGGACCATTTGTCCGGCTCGGATTTGATCAGCCAGTAACGCACTTACTTGCTCTCCGGATTCTTGATCGCCCAGTTCCACGGGCGGATTTCGACGCTTTCGAACAGACCGGCGGCGGCATAGGGGTCTTCCTGGGAAATGGCGAGGATTTCATCCCGGTTGGCCGCCTCGATCACCACCAGGGAGCCGGTCATGTTGCCGTCGTCATCCATGAAGGGTCCGGCGGCCTTGAGGCTGTCGCCCAGTCCCTTGAGGAATTCCAGATGCGCCGCGCGATTGTCGAGGCGGGTTTGCAGGGCACCGTGTTTGTCGGTGCAGATCAGGGCATAAAGCATGAGAAGAGACCCTCGGGTTGTCGAATTCCGGACGAACCTAGGGCCGGTTTTTCATAAACTCAATGGCGGAAAGCCGGATTGTGGTGCGCCAGGCCTTTCCCTGCCCCGGCGGGTGGCCGTCGGCCAGGGATCCTTGCACGGAAATTCACGCGCCTTCGGTCTCGGCCTTCAGCGGCCGGGCCATCAGGGTGTTGAGCGCATCGTCGATGGTCAGGTCCTCGTCGATCATCCGTGCGACGGTCTCGCAGATCGGCACCTCGACATCGTATTTTTCCGCCAGCTTGACGGCGACCCGCGCCGAATAGGCACCCTCGGCAAGCTTCCCGCCGGCGGAAATCAGGTCGGAGGCCATGAAGCCTTCCCCGAGCCGCAGGCCGAAGGAGAAGTTGCGGGACTGGGTGGAGGAGCAGGTCAGCACAAGGTCACCGAGACCGGACAGGCCGGTCAGGGTCTCGCTCTGGGCGCCCATGGCGGCCCCCAGACGGGAGAGTTCGGCAAAACCGCGTGCGGTCAGGGCCGCCTGGGCGCTGGCGCCCAGCTTGCGGCCGGCAACGGCGCCGCAGGCAATCGCCAGAACATTTTTCAGCGCACCACCGATCTGGGTGCCGAGAATGTCGATGGAGGCGTAGGGACGGAAACTCGGCGATTGCAAGGCCTCGCACAGGCTGAGCGCGGTCTTGGTGGACGTCGAGGCAATGGTGACCGCCGTGGGCAGTCCGCGCGCCACATCGTCGGCGAAACTCGGTCCGGAGAGCACGCCCGGTTCCACGCCGGGCAGTTCCTCGCTCATCACCTTGGACAGCAGTTTTCCGCTGGATTGCTCGATGCCCTTGGCGCACAGGACGACCGGGCCGCGGGCCTTGCCGGTCTTTTTCAGGGCGGCCAGCATGGCGCGGGTGGTCTGCGCGGGGGTGACCAGCAGGACGGCATCCGCGTCCGCGGCTTCCGCCAGAGAATCCGTGGCATTCAGGTCTTCATCGAAGGTGATGCCTGGCAGATAGCGGGCATTCTGCCGGCGGGAGCGGATGTCGGAAACGATGGCCGGATCGCGCGCCCACAAGCGGACATCGCGTCCGGCACGGGCGGCCGTCAGGGCAAGAGCGGTTCCCCAGGCTCCGCCGCCTATGACGCCGACTGTCTTAATGGCGCCCATTGTTCTGCCTTTCCATACGCGACCGTAGTGTATCAAGCTGCGCTCCCAACCCTTCAAAGTAGCGGGTCCCGGCCGGTGCAGCATTCGCGAAAGGATCACCCGGGAACGGACCGAACCGCAAGGGCGGCCCGCCGGTTCCCGGCGACTTTTCGAAATGTTCCCATTGTTCGGCAGGCTTTTCAGGAATGCGACCGTAAAAATGCCGCCGCCGATTCAATCCGGAGAGACTTCCGGGAGCATCTTCGATGAAGCGATCCCGAACCGCGAACGATTCGGGCGCGATATCCAAGGAAAGTCCAGACACTCCGAAAAAATCGCGGCAGGGCGTCTGAAAAGGGATTTTCCGCGGATCCGCCGCGCCGCCGGGGACCTGACGGTCCGGATTGCGGTGAACCGGTTCGGCAATGACCGAAATCGCCGGTCCGCAGGTCAGGTCGGCAGGGGAAAAGTGATGGAGGTGCACGGTCGGAATCCTCGGTGCCGGTGGCTCAGGCGGTTTTTCCGGTCCCGGACAAGCGGGTGCGGAGGGCCTCCAGCGGTGCACCGAAGGCGGCGAAGAATCTTTCCGGGTCCCGGGCCCGGGGGCCGAACAGGTCGATCCAGAAGAACCGGCAGCGAATCGGATCGCCGCCGCCGCTGGGAAACATTTCGTAATGTTCCCATGTGTCGCCGGGACGCGCGCCGATCCGGACATGATAGTTGCGCCGCACATGGCGTCCGCGCAGGGATCTGTCCGGGGCGGGCCTGAACTGTCCGAGGGGCGGTATCGTCTCGAACGGCAGGTCCTGATCGGAAAAATGGTCGAAAGCGGCGTCGAGTGTCAGGCCGGTTTCCTCGTTGAATTCCCGCATGGCGCCGTGCAGGAAACTCTCGCCCGGATCCACCGTTCCACCGGGCACCTGCATCCCGAGCTGGGGCGTGTCCGGTTCGTCGAAGACCAGCAGGTCCGTGCCGCAGGTCAGGTAGACATAGGCCTTGTGGTAGACGCGCATGAAATCTCTTCTCTTGTTGAAACGTCACTTCGACCTAGCACACTTGGCATCAGGCGGGACCTCTTGATAGGGCATTGAATGTCCTTACCCGGATGAAGCGCGATTGCAATCTTCCCGCATGCCGCTTAGTGGTTGAATCAGGATCTGGCAAGTGTTTGCGGAATTCTTTGCCGGATTACGTCCCGCGGCGAAAGTGCAGCTTTTTCCCCGTAGAGCGGTTGTCCGAGGGCGGATTCAACTCCAGGCCCTGTTGTTTCGTCTTTTTTACTCCTTTCTGTCGTTGGATTTTTCGTTCTCTATTTACATAACGTTACGATCTATCAAGGATTTTTAATTTGGAATCTGAAATTAATTCCATAAATATAAATATTATATGGAAAAACACTTGATTTTTAACTGATTGTTAATACCGTTGCAGTGCAGCATTTTTCGAATTTCGGAGTTTCGGTGATGAGTGTCGAAAGCTCGAGAATTCTTTTGGTAACGCGTATTTTTGGTTTTGTTTTCGTTTTTGTTCTTGTGTCGGTTGTGGTTCTGGCAACTTTGCCGAACAGAATGTTCCTCGTTTCTGAAAACGCCCTGATCAACGCGCCTGTCCAAACGATTTCCTCGAAGATCAACGGGCAGGTCGTCGACCTGAGTGTCCAGATCGGTCAGGAGGTTGCCCCGTTCGCGAAGGTGGCCGAGATCGAGAATTTCGAGCGCGACAATGCGATCGCGATGAGCATGCGCATGGAGTTGCTTCAGCTCACCGACCGGCAGAAGGCGTTGCACTCGACGATAGACAGGACCTCGCTTCAGCTCGGTCTTATCCGTGAACAGGCGAATGCGACCAAGCAGGGGCTGATCGAAGATCTGAAGGTCCTGGCGCGAAAAGCCGAAAACCAGTTGCTCGCCGAAGAATCCCGGGTCGAGGAACAGGAATCTATCTTCCTTCAGAAGAAGAGCCTGGTCGATATCGGCCAGCTGAGCGAAACGGTGCTCACGCAGTATAGGCAGAAACTGGATGCGGCAAGCCACCGGATGGAGACCGCCCGTGACGATCTCACGCGGCAGACCAACATGGTGGATTCGATCGCTCGGGGTGTCTATTCCGGCGGCCTCGCAACCAACCTGATGTCGCTCGAATTTCAGGAAAAGTCGCTCGACATGGAGCATCGCAAGGCCTTGTCCGAGCTTGAGATCGTCCGCTCGCGTGTCGGCGAAATCGAACGGATGGTCGCGGTGGAAGGTCTGAGCAATTCTGCGATCAGCAGCGACAACGTGCTGGCGCGCCAGCCCGGGCGGATCGTCAGCGTCGAGGTCGCGCCGGGCGAGACAGTTGCCAAGGGCGCGGTTATCGCACGCACGATGAATTGCGAAGAAAGCTTCGTCGTTGCCGTCTTTCCCGGCCGTGAGGTCGAGGACGTTCTGGTCGGGACTCCTGCGCTGGTCAATGTCCGGTCGCTGGGTGCGAAATACAACGGCCGTGTGGAGCGGGTTGTGCGCTACTATAATACCGGCGCCGAGACGCGCTATTTCAAGAAGTTTCCGGATGCTGAAGGTCACGAGGTCTATGTGTTCATCCGGGTGAACGATACGGCGCAGGAGACGGAAGCCACTCCGGTTTCCGACAAGAAATTTTTCGGCTGCAATGTGGGGGAAGAAGTGATCGTCGCTCTCGGTGAGCCGCTTCTTCAGCGGGCGGCCAATCTGTTCCGCTCTTCCAAGCCGCTCATGGTAGCGGAAGCGGCCGCCGCTTCCGGCCAGCCGGAGGTGCCGCAGGGTGTCGATCCGTTAGCTCTCGAAAATGACCGGATCGCGGCCTTGTCGGGCGATATCCGCGATCTGGTGAAAAAGAACCGTGGTGAAAAACCCTCGGTCGGGAAATAACCCATGGGCCTCCCCCGGTCCTCGATGTGTCGTGACAGCAGGGGGGCGCCGTGAGAGCTAACCCAGGAGCAGTCCGGATCTGGTTTGTCTGGCGGCTTGTCTGCCTGATTGCCGCTGGATGCGTCCTTCTTTCCGCTGGGCTGGCCGAGGGTGCCGGTAGGGTTCCCGACTATTGCCTGTCGTGCGAAAGCCTTGCCCAGAGGGTCAAGCTTTACGGTGACGGCCCGGTCTTTCTGGTCAGCTACGAAGCCTCTCCCGAAGGCGGGCAGCTTCCCCGCGAACTGTCGAATGTCGCCTTCGGTTATGACAACGCCCTGGCCATCATCGCGCTCGTCGCATGCGGTAAGGTGGAAGCCGCCAGGCAGATCGGCGAAGCGTTTCATATCGCCCTGACCAGGGACAGGTTTTACAAGGACGGACGGCTCCGGAACGCCTATGCGGCGGGCCGGCTGGAGCCGTCCGCCGAGGCAGTCGCCCTGCCCGGCTACTGGGACGACGTGGCAGGCAAGTGGATAGAGGACGGTTATCAGGTTGGGACGGCGACCGGCAGCGCCGCCTGGGTGGCCCTGTCCCTTCTGACCCTCGGCCAGTCGGACGGCGACGCGCGCTATCTGGAAGATGCCCGCAAGATCATGCGCTGGATCAATGCCCTCACCATCGATCACGCCGGGGCGGGCGGTTTCCGGGGCGGCTTTTACGGTCATGAACCGTCCCCGGTCCGGATCGGCTGGAAATCCACCGAACACAATATCGATATCTATGCGGCCGCGTCGTTTCTCAACAGGATCGAGAAGGATCAAGGCTGGGGCGATGCGGCCCGGCACGCCCGGTCTTTTCTCGACAGAACCTGGAATCCGGACGAAAAGAGATTTCATGTTGGAACGCTTCCCGACGGCGCGGTCCTGAATACCGGACAGGACGGTCTGGACACCCAGCTCTGGGCGATCCTCGCGGTCAGTGACTTCGCCGAACGCGCGGAGGATGTCCTTGCGTGGACCTACCGCAATTTCGGCGTCGACGGGGGCCTCGATTTCAATACGGACCGCGATGGCCTGTGGATCGAGGGAACGGCGCAGGGTCTGTTGCTGCTGAAATTTCTCGGCAGGGAAAAAGAAGCCGCGATCGTGGAGGAAGCGCTTGCCAGGAACGGTGTCGGGGACGGCTATTATTTCGCCAGCTCGACGCCGGAGCTGACGACAGGTCTGTCTGCGGGTGCTGACGGAAGTTCAGGGGAATTTCTCTACCACCGGCTGCCGCATCTGGGGGCGACCTCGTGGGTCGTGCTCGCGGGGCTCGGCTGGAACCCTTTCATGTTGAAATATTTTGAACAGAGGGAGACCGGACCATGTCTCCGGAAATACTGACACTTCAGGATTCCCTGATCTATTGCATTTTCGTTTTGGGTCTCGTCGGCGGCTGTGCGTTTTTTCTGCAAAGCAAGAATATCGTCGACCGGTTGGCCTTCGGTTCCGTGATCATTGTCATGCTGCTCGGTTACATGTGGCACCGGGTTTTCTGGACCCTTCCCGAGTTCGAGTTCACGGCTTATGCGATCTGGCCGCGCATCTATCTGGTCCTGGAACTCATCGTTCTCAGCTACACCTTGTTGTCGATCGTGTTCTTCATGCGCCGCACCGACAGGTCGGCGGAGGCGGACGCAGGGGAAAGGCGCCTGCAGGAGCGCGGTGACTATCCGGCCGTCGATGTCATGATCTGCACCTACAACGAGGAACTTGAAATCCTGGAGCGCTCCATCCTGGCCGCGCTGGCGATCGATTACCCGAATTTCACCGTCTGGGTGCTGGACGACGGCAAACGGGACTGGCTCAAGGCTTATTGCGAGCGGGTCGGTGCGCAATATGTCCGGCGCACGGAAAACAAGGGTGCCAAGGCGGGCAATGTCGATAACGGTCTGGAGCATACCAAACACATAACCAACGCCCCTTTCTTTCTTCTGCTGGATGCAGATTTCGCGCCCAGGAAATCCATTCTGAAGCGGACCGTCGGTCTGTTTGACGACGATTCCATCGGTCTGGTCCAGACACCGCAGTTCTACTACAACTCCGATCCGATCCAGCACAATCTGCTCGCCTCGGGCTCGTGGGTGGACGACCAGCGCATCTTCTTCGATGTCATGCAGCCGTCGAAGGACGCCTGGGGGGCAGCCTTCTGCGTGGGAACATCCTTCGTTGCCCGCCGCGCGGCAATCGAGGAGATTGAAGGGATGCCGAAGGAGTCGGTGACCGAAGACCTGCACACGACCTACCGGCTTCTCCTGAAGGGTGTCAGGACCATCTGGCTCAACGAGCGCCTGAGCATCGGTCTGTCGGCGGAAAGTCTTTCCGGCTACATCACGCAGAGATGCCGCTGGTGCCTCGGTACAATCCAGATTGCCTTGCTGAAGGACGGACCATTCCGCGGCGCAGGGTACAGCTTCGTCGAAAGGCTGCACTATCTGCACGGCCTGCTGTACTGGTTTTGCAGACCTTTCATTCTCGCGATGCTGCTGGCGCCGATTTTCTACTATTTCCTGGGTCTGCCCGCCATTCTGCTGGAGCCGGAGGCTCTGCTGGTGATCGGCCTTCCCGCGGTCATCGGCAGCATGATCTTTCATGCCTGGATCTCGGGGCGGCGAAGTCTGCCCATCTTTACCGAGGTCACACATCTTCTGACGGCAGTGCCGGTGACGATCACGATTGTGAACGCCATCCGCAAACCGTTCGGCCACCCTTTCAAGGTGACGGCGAAGGGGGAAGACAGGTCGGAGGTTCAGGTCCAGTATTCAATGGCGGCAATGTATCTCGCCATTATCGTGCTTACCCTGATCGGCATGTTCAACGGTCCCTTGCTGCGCACAACCGGTTCCATTGACGGTTTCAGCATTGCCTGGGGCATCGTGGTCATGCTGCAAGCCTTCATTGCGTTCCTGGTCTGTGTGGAGCTGCCTCGTCCTGACCTCGACGACGAACATTTCCCGGTTACCTCGCCGGTATGGGTGAGGGCCGAGGGCAAGGTGCACCAGACAAGAAGCAGCTCCATGAGCCTCAATGAAATCGTCCTCGAACGGGGCTCCCTTGGCCTCGACCTGCAGTCGGATCAGGAGTTCGACATCGCGTTTCTGGACGGGTTGGCGGCGAGAGCCAGCGTGGTGACGCTGAATGACAGCCACGTTCGGGTACGGTTGATGGACACGAAGGCCATCCGCGACCAGATCGTGGCCCGGCTGTTCAGCGATCCGCCTGCGAATATTGCGGAGCAGGGCTTCATGCTGCGGACCAGTTTCGCTCTTTTCCGCCGGATGGTCGGGGGCATTTCCGGCGCCCCGAAGAATGTTCATGTGAAGGTTTGAGGCGGGAACCGCCGGCCATTGAAACAGTCTCGCAGGATCTGGCCTCTCCGGGGCCCGGCTACGGCCGTGCTAAACCTTCGCGCCTTTCCGGCCCGCACCGAGCACACCGGCGCTTTGCGAATCGAGAGGCCAGCGCGGGCGGGGGGACAGGGACCTGTCGTCGATGGGGCCCTGTCGCAAGCGTTCGATGCCAGCCCAGGCGATCATGGCGGCGTTGTCCGTGCACAGGTTCATGGGGGGCGCCACGAAGCGCGCTCCGGCGTCCGCAGCGGCTGACTGCAGGCTTTGCCGGATTTCCTGATTGGCCGCGACGCCGCCTGCAACGACGATCACCGGCTCCGCATCCGCATGCCGCTCCCGGAAAAGCTCAAGGGCGGATCTTGTCCGCGCTGCCAGCACGTCGGAGACGGAACGCTGGAAGGCAGCGCACAGGTCGGCGACCGTCTGGTCGTCCACCGGTTCCAGCTTCTTGGCCTGCGTCCTGAGGGCGGTCTTCAGGCCGGCGAAGGACATGTCGAGACCGGGCCGGTCGAGCAGGGGGCGGGGCAGACGGAAGCGGGTCACGTCTCCCCTTGCGGCCATCTTCTCCACCTGCGGTCCGCCCGGATAGGGCAGGCCGAGAAGCTTGGCGGTCTTGTCGAAGGCTTCGCCGATGGCATCGTCGATGGTCGTGCCCAGGCGCTCGTAATCGCCGACGCCGCGCACCAGCAGGAACTGGCTGTGGCCGCCGGAGACGAGCAGCAGCAGAAAGGGGAAATTCAGGTCGTCGGTCAGGCGGGCGGTCAGGGCATGACCTTCCAGGTGGTTGACGCCGACAATCGGCTTTCCCGCCGCCATGGCAACCGCCTTGGCGGTCATGAAGCCGACGATGACGCCGCCGATCAGCCCGGGGCCGGCAGTTGCCGCGACCGCATCAATGTCCTCCCAGCCACAACCGGCGTCGTGCATCGCCTCGGCGATGATCCTGTCGAGGATGTCGATATGGGCGCGCGCGGCGATCTCGGGGACCACGCCGCCGAATTGCGTATGCTCGGCAATCTGAGAGCGGATGGTGTTGGACAGGATCCGCCTGTCCTGCGGTCCGCAGACAACCGCCGCCGCCGTTTCATCGCAGCTCGTCTCGATGCCGAGGACCGTCAGATTGGTCGCATTGTCATTTGAATTGACTGAGGTCATTGGTCTTGCGGTGCTGGCCTGTGCTAGGACATCTCAACGAAGCAAATCAGTTTCCCGGCGCATTTCATGCCGGGCGTAACATCCGGACGGTAAACCTTGCAATCAAATCCTTTGCGCATCGGCACGAGAGGCAGCGCGCTGGCGCTGGCGCAGGCTGAAGAAACCCGCGACAGGCTGATGACAGCCCATGGTCTCGCCGAGGACGCTTTCGAGATCGTCGTCATCAAGACATCCGGAGACCGCATCCAGGACCGGCCCCTGTCGGAAGTCGGCGGGAAGGGGCTCTTCACCAAGGAGATCGAGGAGGCGCTTCTGGGCGGGCGGATCGACATCGCCGTCCATTCCTCCAAGGACATGCCGACGGTTCTGCCGACCGGTCTTGAACTGACCGCCTTTCTGCCGCGCGAGGACGTGCGCGATGCCTTTCTCTCTCCCCGGGCGAAAACGCTGGTGGACCTGCCGCAGGGCGCGGTGGTCGGGTCCAGTTCCCTGCGCCGGCAGGCGATGATCAAGCGGCTGCGGCCCGACATCGAGGTCGTGATGTATCGCGGCAACCTGCAGACCCGGTTGCGCAAGCTGGCCGAGGGCGAGGTGGATGCGACGCTTCTGGCCGCTGCCGGCCTGAGACGGCTCGGACTGGAAAGCGAAATCACCAGCCTGTTGGAAGTCGACGATTTCCTGCCTGCCGTGGGGCAGGGGGCGATCTGTATCGAAAGCCGGACCGATGACGACGACACGCGCGCAATGCTCGCGCCGATTCACGATCCGGACACCCAGGTCAGGCTGGACGCCGAACGGGCCTTTCTGGCCGTTCTCGACGGCTCCTGCCGCACGCCCATCGGCGGACTGGCGACCCTGCGGGACGGACTGCTGCATTTCAGGGGCATCGTGCTGAAGCCGAATGGCACGGAAGCGCATGTGACCTCCGGAAGCGGAGCGCCGGCCAGTGCGGTCGAGATCGGCATATCGGCCGGGGAAACCCTGAAAGCCCTGATGGGACCGGGATTTTTTCAGGATCACTGACCATGCGCTTTCTGGTGACCAGGCCTCAGCCCGACTGCAAGCGAACTGCGGACAAGCTGCGGGCGGCCGGTCACGTCGCGGATGAGGCACCGCTTCTGGACTTTCAGGTTTCACCACCGGCACCTCTCGATCTGTCCGGCGTTTGTGCCGTGGCGTTTTCAAGCCGGCGGGCAGTGTCCGTTCTGGCCGGGCATCCTCAGCTTGCCGAGCTTCTGGATCTTCCCGTTTTCACCGTGGGAGCGGCGACGGCGGAAGCCTGCAGGCGGGCGGGATTCGCGGATGTGCGTTCCGCAGGAGGAGATTTCGCGGCCCTGGGCAGGCTCATTCTTCGCGAACGGGCCGGGCTCGGGCCGGGTGCGGTCTTCTATCCCGCAGCGCAGGACCGGTCGGGGGATCTGGAGCGTGTCCTGAAAACCGGCGCTCTGGCCTGTCGCACCCGGGTTGTCTACCGGATGGATCCGATGGAAAAATTGCCGTCCGAGGTTGTGAGGGCCCTCTCTCTTGCCGCCTATGACGGCGTGCTGGTCTATTCGAGGCGCACGGCGGAAACGCTGGTGGCCGCGTTGCATTCCGCAGGTCTGGGAGCCAAAATTCCGGGACTGAAGGTCTACGCCATTTCGTCGCATGCAGCGGCGCCCATGCGAGAGGCCGCGCAGGTGCGTGTCGCGCAGGCACCTTGTGAAACGGCGCTTCTGGATCTGGTCTTAGCGGAGTGTTAACCAGATCCGGGGGAGTCCTTCTATTGCGGCGCGGAAAAGTCTTTGCCGCGGCAGTACCGCTTCGCAAAGAGGCGTGTATAGTAAAGGTCTTGGAGCTGACGGTTCCGGGGCCGGGGCAGGTTCGGGAGAAGTGCAGATGACGACGGACAAAAAATCTTCTGGCGGGACATCCTCTTCGGGCGGAAGCGGATCTCCGGGCAAGCCGGACACGACATCCGCGTCTCCAGGTGCATCCAAGCGGCCGGTCACGATTGATCTTGCGGCGGAAAAGGTGAGCCCGAAACCGGGCGCAGCCTCTCCCGGGGGATCTTCCCAGGCAGGATCCGGAAAATCGCCGCGGCCGGGAAGCTCTGCCACCTCTTCGGGTACGACATCCGTCCCGCCTTCAGGATCTTCCGCGGCATCCGCGAAACCGGGCGTGACGGGAACGGGAACCGCGGGAAGTTCTGCCGGACGGAGCACGACGGGGAGCACTCCCGGTGCCAGACCCTCATCCTCCGTTTCGTCCTCAGCTTCCGGTACTTCCACTTCCGCATCATCCGCAAGTTCGGCTTCCGGAACCGCGTCGAGCGCGTCCGGGACGGCCTCGAAACCTGCGTCTTCCACCGGCACGGCCTCGGGTGCAAGTTCCCGTCCGACCGGTTCGACCAGCTTTTCCAATCCTCCGGCGGCGGCGGAAGGCGGCGGTGTCGGCGCTTTCGGCGTGCTGATTGCGGCGGTCATCGGTGGCGTGCTGGTGCTTGGAGGCGGGTTCGGCCTGTATCAGGCCGGGCTCGTCAAGCTGTCGCCGGAACAGAACCAGCAGGTGACGAGCGCACTTTCGTCGGCCGAACGCAAGATTGCCGATCTGGAGAGCAAGCTGGCCAATGTGACCTCGACCGTCAGCGGTCAGGACCCGGCCAAGGCCGTTGCGACCCTGGAAACAAAGATCTCCAGTCTCGAATCGCAGTTGCAGGAAGCGGTCTCGGCGGCACCGTCCGACGTCTCCGCCACCATCGAGACACTGCAGAAAGAGATCGCCGACCTGCGCAGCAGCGTGGCTTCCGGGACAGGCGGCTCCGGGGAGGGCGCCCCGGCCGATCTCGCGCCGCTGGAAAGCCGGCTGGCGGCCCTGGAAGCAGCAGCGAAAAGCCAGGGGACGGTGGACCTGACCTCTCTGGAAACGCGCCTTGCCAAACTGGAAAGCGAAACAACCTCCGCCACGTCGGAAGCCGACAAGCTGTCCGGCTCCGTCACGGGGATCGAGACGCGTCTGGATGACCTGAAGAGCACGCTCGACACGCTGCAGACACGGCTGCAGAACACCGAGGCGACGGCCAAGGCGGCGCAGACGGCGGTGTCGACGTCGGATGTGTCGCTGAAAACCCTTGCCGACAGTCAGGCGCGGGCCACGGAAACCCTTTCAAGCCTTTCCGCGGACATCAAGTCCGTCGGCGCGGCGAACACTGCGGCGCTGGAGGCCATCCGGGCCGAGCTGGATGGACTGTCCACGCGGCTGGCCAAGGTGGAAGCGACCATGGGCGATGCCACGGCGCGGGAGGTGGCCGCACGCGCGCTGTCGGTCTCGGCGCTCAAGTCGGCGGTCGATTCCGGCCGCCCCTATACAACCGAGCTGGCTGCGGTCAAGGCCGGTCTGCCCGCGGATATGGACCTGAAGGCGCTGGAAACCTATGCGGAGACCGGCGTCGAACCGGTCGCCGTGCTGATCGCGCAGTTCCCGGCAGTGGCGCGCAAGGTCTATCAGACCTTTGCCGAGCCCGACCGCTCGGCGGACATGCTGGACAGTCTCCTGGCCAGCGCGAAGTCGCTGGTTGCGGTCCGCGGACCGGGCGATGCGGACGGCTCCGGGCCGGAAGCCGCCTTGCGGCGGATGGAAAATGCCGTCTCCGATGGCGATTTGAGCGCGGCGCTGGCTGCCTACAGGACCCTGCCGGAATCGGCTCAGGCCGCTGCGGCCGAGTGGGCGGCGCGGGCCGAGGCGCGTGTCGAGGTGAATGCGCTCACCGAAAAGGCCTCGCAGGAAGTGCTGAACGCGCTGGCCGCGAAAAAAGACAGTTGACCGGCGGCCGGTTTGCCGGCTGACGGGTTGTGAGATGCCGCAGTAACCGTCCCGCGTTCGCCCGAACGCCGGACACTGCGGACGAATTTGGGCCGGTCAGGACCGGCAACCCTTGGGAGCGAACTGAATGATCCGCGTCCTTCTCTTTATCGTGCTGCTGTTTGCCGTTGCATCGGGTTTCGCCTGGCTGTCGGACGTGCCGGGCATGATCTCGATCAGCTGGAACGGCTATGTCTGGGAACAGCCGCCGGCGGTCGTTGCCGTTATCGCCGGTGTCCTGCTGGCGATTCTCCTCGTGGTGGTCTGGGTCATCCGCGTGATCCTGAAGTCCCCGCAGATCGCCAGCCGGTTTTTCCAGCGCCGCCGGAAGGACAAGGGCTATCAGGCCCTGTCCCAGGGGCTGATCGCGCTGGGAACAGGCAATTCCAAGCAGGCGCGCCGCCATGCTCTGGAAGCGGACAGGCTGCTGTCGGAAGAACCGGCGGCAAAGCTTCTGCTGGCCCAGACGGCGCAGCTTGCCGGCAAGGACGACGAGGCGCGCGGCCGGTTCGAGGCGATGCTGGAAGATCCGCAGACCAGGGCACTGGGCCTGCACGGCCTCTTCGTGGAAGCGGAACGTCACGGGGAGCCCGTGGCCGCCCGTCACTATGCCGAGGAAGCGATGAAAACCTCGCCGGGTCTGGAATGGGCGGGCAAGGCGGTGCTCGGCTATCAGGCGGTGGCTCATCACTGGGACGAGGCGCTCAAGACGCTCGAGCGCAATTACGCCGCCAAGATGCTCGACAAGAAGACCTATCGCCGTCAGCGGGCCGTCATTCTGACCGCCCTGGCGCAAAAGCTGGAAGACGGCGAGCCGGAACGGGCCTATTCGCTCGCCAAGGAGGCGCACGGCCTGGCGCTGGATCTCGTGCCCGCTGCGGTGCTGACCTCCCGTCTCGCAACGCGCCGCGGCGATATCCGCAAGGCGTCGAAAGTGCTGGAGACGACCTGGCGGCTGTTTCCGCATCCCGAACTTGCGGAGACCTATGCCCATGTGCGTACGGGTGATTCCGCCGTCGATCGGCTGAAACGGGTCAGGTCGCTGTCGGCACAGCGGGCCAACACGCCTGAAGGCGCGCTGGCGGTTGCCCAGGCGGCGCTGGAGGCACGGGAATTCGATGAGGCCAGGGCGCAACTGAAAAAGGTTCTCCAGTCCGAACCGTCCCGCAAGGCCTTCCTGCTGATGGCGGAGGTCGAGGAAGCCGAACATGGCGACAGTGGCCGGATGCGCGACTGGCTCGCGCGGGCCGTCAAGGCGCCGCTCGACAAGGCCTGGGTGGCGGACGGGATCGTCTCGGCCGAATGGCAGGCCGTTTCCCCGGTCACCGGCAAGCTGGACGCCTTCAGGTGGATGTCGCCGGGCGGTCTGTCGGACGAAGACGGCGGTCTTCTGGAAGACAGTGCCTTCGAAGCTCCGGCCCTGCCCGCCGCGACGGTGGCGGCAGCGTCCGCCGAGCCTTCCCCTGCCGGTGTGGATACATCCGGTGACGATCCGAAGACGGTGGATCTCACGCCCGAACCGGTCGCTCGGGAGCCTGTTGCCAGTGCCGGGGACGCGCAGGCGGCCGACGCTTCGAGGGAAGCGGTCAAGGCCGCGCCGGACAAGGATGGCAGGATGGGGCCCGAAGGAACCACGGACGACGTCGGCCTCACTCCTCCGCTGAAGGACCTGCCGGAGGCTCCGAAAGCCGCGGAAAAAGCTGCCGACGCGGGAAAACCCGAGCCGGAAGCTGCCGCGCAGGAGGTTGCCGCCTCCAGTGCGGTTCCCGTCGCGGACAAGCCGGTGGTGCCTTCCGGCAAGAAGGTCGCGGGCGAAAACAGGCCGGTGGAAACGAATCCGACACCCGGCAAGGAGAACCTGAACGGCCCGATCGAGTTCCCCCTGAGCCGGATGCCGGACGATCCGGGGCCGGAGGACGACGACGAGGGAACAGGGGATAAAAAGCCGCGACCCCGGTTCTTCAACTAGGATTTCGATCCCTGCGGATTTCGCGGTGCTCGCCTCCGCAGGCATGATGCTGTCCCGGCCCCGGGGTCGGGGCCTGTCCATTGTCTTCCGTTCCGGACCGTGCGGAAAAGAGGACGGTGCCCAGCACAAATCCGGCCGGCATTTGCTCCAGATGGTACGGGCAGGCGGGCTGCGGCGGGGAAGATGTAATATCCTGCGCAGAACTTGTCGCTAACCTCTTGCATCCGGCGCCAAGCTCCGGTAATTAGCGGCGCACCCGGCAGATGTCGGGATACGCGCCGTATCGCGCTTTGCTTGTCCGTTCAGGCAGATCGCCGCTTTAGCTCAGGTGGTAGAGCACATCATTCGTAATGATGGGGTCGCAGGTTCGAGTCCTGCAAGCGGCACCACTCCTCATAGGCAACTGCTTCTCGGGCGACCTGATCGCTGCGTCGGCCCGGTTTCGTTATTCCTGACATATTTTACAATGTGTTTTTACGATCCGGATTTTCGGGTTGGTTACTTTGATTCTGGATTGCCGAAACGGTTGCTTGATTTAAGGCGCCCAAGTTGATTCAATGAAAGAATCAGCAATTCTTCCTGATTTCAAGAATGTTCCCCTGTTTGAATGCATGGAGAGCGGTGTGGGCAAAACGGCAAAACTTGAATTTATCCGGCGGCTCGTTCCGTTGAGCCTCGCTGTGCTTGCAGTCGTCGGCGGATATTTCTTCATGTCGTTGCTGAGCAGCCTTCTGTGTCTGGTGGCCGCCGCCGGCATCTATGCCGCGCTGCCCCGGCCCAATGTTCCCTCCGGGGCGATCCGCCCGGTGTCGCGCCCCCCGATGATCATCCTGGATCTCATCGGCTTCACGCTCGGCATCCTCCTGTTTCCGCTCGCCTTTATCGGCATGGGGGTTGCCACCGGTGGTCTTGCCCTTCTGGCGCTCTTCTGCCTTGTGCCTGCCGCCGCCTCGCTGGTTTTCTTCACGGTTGCCGTACGCCAGGAAACCTCCTGGGTGCGGTTCTTCGCCAATGGCTTCGAATTCACCCAGTTCGGCCTGCGGGTGCGTGTTCTCTTTGAGGAACTCTCCAGGATGGAGATCCGCCTGTGGGAGGCGCCGGGTCTGGCGGCCTGGTTTCAGGCCACCATCGGATCCAGCGGTATGCGCTCCGCGGTGCTTCTGAACGGCGAGGAGAGCACGAAGACGCTTGTCTTCAGGCGGCGGGACGGTGCCCGCTTCACGATTTCCTCCGAGCTCGTCCCCGATCTGCAGCGCATCCTGATCGACATCGATCGGGCGGGCATGGATCTGCCGGAGGGGATCAGCGAATTGCAGCGGCGGAAGATCCGCCAGCGCCGTGAACGCATGTATGGCGGGGAGCTGGACCTGCCGCAACCGCCCGAGGAAAAGAAAGTCGCGCGCATTGCCGCGCTGATCGAGCACGCCAGGCGGACCGCCGGACAATGAGCGGGCCGGTTCCGGCGCACTGAAACTGCCGCCGGCAGGGTTTGTCCGTCAGTCGCATGGGCGGGTCCCGAAGCTTTCCGGCATGAGCGGATCCGCGCAACTCCTTATTTTTCTACCCAGTCCGGTTTGCGCTTTTCGAGGAAGGCGGATATGCCCTCCCTCGCCTCCTGGGTTTCCCAGGTGTCGGCAAGGCGGCGGATGGTGTCCTCGATGACGTCGTCCGTGATGGCCGGGCCGAGGGTTCTGGCAAGTGCCTTGGAGGCGGCGACGGCGGCAGGGGCGGCGGCAAGATAGGGCCTGATTTCCTGCTCCACGGCGTCATCGAGCCCGTCAGGGGACACCACCCTTGCGACAAGATCGAGATCCCGTGCTTCCGCTGCGCCGAATATCCTGGCGGACATGAACACGCGCCGTGCCTTGCCTTCTCCCATGCGAGCCAGAACATAGGGGCTGATCGTCGCCGGAATCAGGCCGAGACGGACTTCCGTCAGGCCGAATTTGGCGCTGTCCACGGCCACAACGCTGTCGCAGACGCTCATCATGCCGATGCCGCCGCCGAAGGCCTGTCCCTGGACGCGGCCGATCAGAGGTTTGGGCAGTTCGTTGAGGGCCTTCAGCATCAGGGCCAGCTTGCGGGCCTCGGCCATGCGGGTCTCGCGGCCGGCCTCGAACTGCTCGCGCATCCAGCCGAGATCGCCTCCGGCGCAGAAGCTCGCCCCTGCGCCGGTCAGGATGACAGCGCGGACCGATGGATCGGCGCCGAGATCTCTGGCGGCGGCCGTCAGCTCGCCGATCATCCTGGCCGACATGGAATTGTGTTTCTCCGGCCGGTTCAGCGTGAGCGTCGCGACGCCGCGCGGGTCGATCGAAAGGAGGATCGTCTCACAGGTCACGCGTCCACGCTCCGCAGGCTTTTCGCGAAGGCCGCGACCTGGCGGACCGCGTCCCGGTCGATCCCGGTTTCGAAGCCCTTGTCGGCCATCAGGTCAAGCACCGCTTCGGTGGCGACATTTCCCTTGGCGCCCGGCGCATAGGGGCAGCCGCCCAGACCGCCGACGGCGCTGTCGAATGTGCGCAGCCCCTTTTCCAGGCTGACCGTAATGTTCTCCAGCGCCCGGCCTCTCGTGTCGTGATAATGGCCCGCCAGCCGCTCGGCGGGCACGGCGTCAAGCACCGCATCCAGCATGGCGGCGACGGTCTCCGGCGTGCCGGTGCCGATCGTGTCTCCCAGGGAGATCTCGTAGCAGCCGATGTCCAGCAGAAGCCTTGCGACCTCGGCGACTTTCTCCGGCGGGGTCGGCCCGTCATAGGGGCAGTCCGTGACGCAGGAGACATACCCGCGCACAGGGATATGGTCCTCGCGGGCCTTTTCCAGAAGCGGGCGGAAACGCTCGATGCTCTCGGCAATGGAGCAATTGATGTTCTTTTTGGAAAACCCTTCGGAGGCGGACCCGAAGATGGCGACCTCGTCGGCGGAGGCCTTGCGGGCCGCGGTGAAGCCTTTGACGTTAGGCGTGAGGGCCGCATAGCTTACGGACGGATGCCGGTAGATGCCTTCCATGACTTCCTGGGCGTCGGCCATCTGCGGTACCCACTTCGGGCTGACGAAGCTGGTGACCTCGATCTTGCGGAAACCGCATTTCGACAGCTGGTCCACCAGTTCGATCTTCCGCGCTGTCGGCACGAACTGCTTTTCGTTCTGCAGGCCGTCGCGCGGACCCATCTCGAATATGGTGACGAAGTCGGACATGTCTTTCCTCATTGAGGTTACCGTTGTGTGGTCCGTCATTGCCGCGTGAGCGGCGATGACAACAGGGGCAGGAACGCCGGGGGCCCTTCCTGGAGGGAAGGACTACCCGTTCATGCTTCGCGTTCGGCGCGGGCCCTGAGGTCGCCGCGGATGACCTTGCCCGTGGTGGTCAGCGGCAGGGCGTCGACAAATTCGACCTCGCGCGGATATTCATGGGCGGCCAGGCGGGTCTTGACGAAGCCGGCGATGTCCTCGGCCAGGTCCTCCGAGGGCTCGATTCCGCCTTTGAGCACTACATAGGCCTTGACGATTTCCGTGCGCCGGGCGTCCGGCTTGCCGATCACCCCGGCCATCGCGACGGCCGGGTGCTTGATCAGGCAGTCCTCGATCTCGCCCGGGCCGATACGGTAGCCGGAAGAGGTGATGACATCATCATCGCGTCCCACGAAGCGTATCCAGCCGTCTTCATCGCGCAGACCGGTGTCGCCGGTCAACAGCCAGTCGCCGGCGAACTTCCTTTTCGTGGCGTCCGTGTTGTTCCAGTACCCGAGAAACATCAGCGGGTCGGGGGACCGGACGGCAATGTTGCCCTGGGTACCCGCGGGCAGTTCCTCTCCGGCGTCGCTGACGACACTGACCCGGTGTCCGGGGACCGGTCTGCCCATGATGCCCGGACGGGCCTCCATGAGGCTGGAACAGCTGGAGACGATCATGTTGCATTCGGTCTGGCCATAGAACTCGTTGATTGTCAGTCCGAAGGTCCTGCGGCCCCAGCCGATCAGTTCGGCGCCGAGTGTTTCGCCGCCCGAGGCGACCGAGCGCAGGTTCAGGTTCCAGCGTGTCTCGGGATCGGCTACCTGGCGCATCATCTTGAGCGCGGTCGGCGGCAGGAAGCTGTTGCGGATCTTCTGGTCCTGAAGCAGCTGGAAAGCGGCCTCGGCGGTGAATTTCCGGAACCGGCAGGCGACCACCGGCACGCCGAGATAAAGGGCGGGCATCAGCACGTCCAGAATGCCGCCGATCCAGGCCCAGTCGGCGGGCGTCCAGATGCGGTCGCCGGGCTGGCCGAGAAAGTCGTGGCTCATCTCCACGCCCGGCAGATGGCCGAGCAGCACCCGGTGGCCGTGCAGGGCGCCTTTAGGCTGGCCGGTGGTGCCGGAGGTATAGATGATGATCGCCGGGTCGTCGGGACCCGTGTCGAAGGGCCGGAAGCTTTCCTCGTGGCCGGCCATATGTGCGGCCAGATCCTCCGCGCCCGGGCTTTCGCCGTCGGCGCAGAAGACGGTCGTCAGGCCCGGAAGCCCGGACCTGATTCCGTGAAGTTTTGCCGCGCCGCCGGCATCGGTGATCACCGCCTTCGCGCCGGAATCGTTGAGGCGGTATTCCAGCGCCTCCTCGCCGAAGAGGGTGAACAGAGGAATGGTGATGGCGCCGAGTTTCAGGGCGGCGATATGGGCAATGGCGGTTTCCGGCCTTTGCGGCATCAGCACGCCGACCCGATCGCCGGGCCGGATGCCCCGGGCAGCCAGAAGATTGGCGAGCCGGTTCGATTGCCGCTTCAGATCGTCATAGGAATAGCTGACGGTGTCGCCGTCTTCCTGCGCATAGACCAGGGCTTCACGGTCCGGGTCCCTTTCGGCCCAGGCGTCGCAGATGGCGACGCCGATGTTGAACCGCTCGGGGATGTGCCAGGCGAATTTCGCCACCATGTCCTCGTAGCTTGCGGTGTCAGGCGGCAGCATCGGTGGACTCCTGCGCAAGAGCGAGAAGAATGGTGCCGTCGGTCACCTGTTCGCCTTCGGCGACGAGTACTTCGCCGATCACCCCGTCGCGGGGGGCCTTCAGCGTGTGTTCCATCTT
This sequence comes from Labrenzia sp. 011, assembly GCF_003075075.1. Classification (GTDB taxonomy): domain Bacteria; phylum Pseudomonadota; class Alphaproteobacteria; order Rhizobiales; family Stappiaceae; genus Roseibium. The sequence goes on from NZ_QCYM01000009.1 coordinate 129,000, forward strand.
CATGGCTTCCAGGATCAGCAGCGGCTGGTCCTTGGTGACCGTGTCGCCCGTCCTGGCGGTGAGCACCTTCACCAGGCCCGGCATCGGCGCGATGAGCTGGTCGCCGGCAGTGGCGGCATCTTCATCGGCGCCGAGCGCATCGGGCAGGGCAAAGGGGAAGGCATGGCCGTTCAGGAAGACGGTCAGCCCCTTTCGACCCTTGACCACGACCGCGCGGGCGCGGTGGCCGTCGCACTCATAGGTGCAGGCGCCGTCTGTCGCTTCGATAAGGGCATATTCGCGAATGCCGTTTTCCAGGTGAACCGCGAAGCGGCGGGGCGCCAGGGCGTGAACTTCCACATCCCGCCGCTCGCCCGCGATTTCCAGCAGCGCGAACTGCCGTGAGGCGCTCCAGATCCGCCATCCGGCCAGGGTCTCGAATGGATCCGTGCCTGCGGTCGGCCTGGTCAGGCCGAGCGCGGTGAGCGCGGCCATGGCGATGGCATCTTCAGGAATCGCCGGCTCGCCGACGAGGTCGTCCAGATCCCGGCCGATCAGGCCGGTGTCGACCTCGCCGCGGGCAAAGCCTTCATGGCGGCACAGTGCGGCCAGGAATGCAGCGTTGGTGACGCAGCCGGCCACTTCCGTTTTCTCGAGGCTGGCGAGCAGCTTGCCGAGGGCGGCCTCGCGGGTGGGGCCGTGCACGATCACCTTGGCGATCATCGGGTCGTAGAAGGGAGTGATTTCGTCACCGGCCCGCACGCCGCTGTCGATCCTGGCCGTGTCCTCGGGAAGGGAGAGGTGGTCCAGCGTGCCGATGGCGGGCAGGAAGCCTTTCGGTGCGTCCTCGGCATAGAGGCGGGCCTCGAACGCCCAGCCGCTGAAGGACAGCTCTTCCTGGGTCTTCGGCAGGATCTCTCCGGAGGCGACCCGGAGCTGCCATTCGACCAGATCCTCGCCGGTGATCATCTCGGTGACGGGATGTTCCACCTGCAGGCGGGTGTTCATTTCCATGAAGTAGAAGCGGTCCGCCCGAAGACCCTCGGAGACGTCGGCGATGAACTCGATGGTGCCCGCGCCGCAGTAGTCGATGGCCCTGGCTGCCGTCACGGCCGCCTCGCCCATGGCGTTGCGCATGTCTTCCGGCATGCCGGGCGCGGGCGCCTCCTCGATCACCTTCTGGTGGCGGCGCTGCAGCGAGCAGTCGCGCTCGAACAGATGCACCGCATTGCCGTGGCTGTCGCCGAACACCTGGATCTCGATATGACGCGGCATGGTCAGATATTTCTCGATCAGCACCCGTCCGTCGCCGAAGCTTGCCTCGCCCTCGCGCTTCGCGCCTCTGAGGGCCTCGGCGAAATCCTGCGGGGCATCGACCCGGCGCATGCCCTTGCCGCCGCCGCCGGCGCGTGCCTTGATCAGAACCGGATAGCCGATCCGCCCGGCCTGGAGTTTCAGGAAGTCGGCTTCCTGGTTGTCGCCGTGATAGCCGGGCACGACCGGAACGCCGGCTTTCTGCATCAGGGCCTTGGCGGCATCCTTCAGGCCCATCGCACGGATGGAGGAGGCGCTGGGGCCGATGAAGGCGATGCCTGCCTGGTCCAGCGCGTCGACGAAATCCGGATTTTCCGACAGGAAGCCGTAGCCCGGATGCACGGCCTGCGCGCCGCTGCGCCGGCAGGCCTCGATGATCCGGTCGGCCTTCAGATAGCTTTCGGCTGCGGGGGCGGGGCCGATGCGGTAGGCCTCGTCGGCCATGGCGACGTGTTTCGCCCCGGCATCGGCGTCGGAATAGATGGCCACCGTGCCGATACCCAGTCTTTTCGCTGTTGCCATGACCCGGCAGGCGATTTCGCCCCGGTTGGCGATGAGGATCTTGTTGAACATCCGTTTTCTCCTCACATCCTGAACAGGCCGAAGCGGGTGTCTTCTATCGGCGCGTTGAGCGCCGCCGACAGGGACAGGCCGAGAATGTCGCGGGTCTTGCGCGGGTCGACGATGCCGTCGTCCCACAGGCGGGCGGTGGCGTAGAGTGGGTGGCCCTGTTCCTCGAACTGGTCGACGATCGGCTGCTTGAAGGCCTCTTCTTCTTCCGCCGGCCAGGACCCGCCCTTGCGCTCGATACCGTCGCGGCGGACGGTGGCCAGAACGCCGGCAGCCTGTTCGCCGCCCATGACGGATATGCGCGAATTGGGCCAGGTCCACAGGAAGCGCGGGCCGAAGGCACGGCCGCACATGCCGTAGTTGCCGGCACCGAAGGAGCCGCCGACCAGCATGGTGATCTTGGGAACCGAAGTGGTGGCGACGGCGGTGACCAGCTTGGCGCCGTCCTTGGCGATGCCGCCGCTTTCGTATTTCTGCCCGACCATGAAACCGGTGATGTTCTGCAGGAAGACGAGCGGCACCTTGCGCTGGGAGCAGAGCTCGACGAAATGGGCGCCCTTGACCGCGCTTTCGGAGAACAGCACGCCATTGTTGGCAACGATGCCGACAGGCATGCCGTGAATGTGGGCGAAGCCGCAGACGAGCGTCGTGCCGTAGCGCGCCTTGAATTCGTCGAAGCGCGACCCGTCGACGACGCGGGCGATCACCTCGCGGATGTCATAGGGGGTCTTCAGATCGGCGGGAACCACGCCGAGGATTTCGTCCGGATCGTACAGCGGGTCTTCCGGGGTCTGCAACGCAAGCGACGTGGACTTGGTCCGGTTGAGGCTGGCGATGGAGCGGCGGGCGAGGGCAAGCGCATGGGCATCGTCGCGGGCGAGATGATCGGCGACACCGGACAGGCGCGTGTGCACATCGCCGCCGCCGAGGTCTTCCGCGCTCACTTCCTCTCCCGTGGCGGCCTTTACCAGGGGCGGGCCGGCGAGAAAGATCGTTCCCTGGTTCCTGACGATGATGGTCTCGTCGGACATGGCCGGAACATAGGCACCGCCGGCGGTGCAGGACCCCATCACCACGGCGATCTGGGCAATGCCCTTCGCCGACATGTTGGCCTGATTGTAGAAAATCCGCCCGAAATGGTCGCGGTCGGGAAAGACCTCGTCCTGGTTGGGCAGGTTGGCGCCGCCGCTGTCGACCAGATAGATGCAGGGAAGATTGTTCTCCGCGGCGATTTCCTGGGCGCGCAGGTGCTTCTTGACCGACATGGGATAGTAGGTGCCGCCCTTGACGGTGGCGTCATTGGCCAGGATCATCACCTCCTGGCCTTCCACCCGGCCGATGCCGGCGATCATGCCGGCGGAAGGCGCGGCGCCGTCATACATCTCATGGGCGGCGAGCATGCCGACCTCGAGAAACGGCGAGCCGGGATCGAGGAGGCGCGACACCCGTTCGCGCGGCAGGATCTTGCCGCGCGAGACATGGCGCTGGCGGGCGGTCTCGCCGCCGCCGTCAAGAGCGGTCCGGGCGGCTGCCTTCACCGTGTCCATGGCCGCCTCATGGGCGGCCCTGTTGGCGGCAAACTGGTCGCTTTTCGGCGACAGGCTCGATTTCAGGATGCTCATGTCATCCGCTCTCCATGTGGACTTTCCGGTGCGACGGCCTTGCGCACCAGGTCAAGATACAGCTCTTCGATGTCCCGTTCCGACAGGCGGCCGCCTTCGCGATACCAGGCCGGGATGCCGGTCAGCATGGCGATGATCGCACGGGTCGTGACTTTCGGGTCGTTGACGGCATAGCGGCCGGCCGATCTGCCGGTTTCCAGAATGCCGGTCAGAAGGGCTTCGTAGCGGCGTCGCTCGGCCTCGACGAGGCGGAAATTTTCCGGCTCCAGGTTGCGCAGCTCCATGTAGGAGATGAACACCTCATCCGTCCGTTCCAGGTGATAGCGGATGTGAAAGCGCACGAAGCGTTCGAGCGGATCCATGTCCGGAGAAAGATCCGTCGTCTCCCAGGCCGCCAGGAGGTCGGCCATATGGGAAAGCATCAGGTCCTTCAGGATATCCTGCTTGGTCGGGAAGTGGTTGTAGAGAGCCCCGGGGCGGACGCCGACATCGGTGGCGATCTCGCGCATGGAAACGGCGGCATAGCCGGACTCGGCAAAGCGCTTCAGGGCGGCCTTGCGGACGCGTCCGGCGGTTTCCTGCCCCTTGGCGCGCGCCAGAGGCCTGGTCCGCTGCCGGTCCTGAGATTCGGCCTGTCCGCCGTCCGCTGACCGGGCGGGGGTTTTCGCTGCGCTGGTCGCCATCCTGTCCTCCCGGGAAGAAAAGTAAATGAACGTTCGTTCATTTGCAAGGAGGTTTCGATGTGAATTCGTTCCGCTACGACATATCGGCGGCGAACTTTGGGAATTGTCAAAAAACTTTCATGGTTAAGCTGTTCACAGTCAGAGGGATGAAGCCTCCTGTTTTTCAAAAGGAACAATCGATGAGCGACGATAGCGCGAAGACCTGGGTCGAGGCCGAATGGGCGGACAGTCTCGACGAAGAACTGGAAATGGAGATCGACGACAATCTGATCGCCAAGGATCTGGCGTTCATTTCCGACAAGAGGCACAAGTCGCCGGTCGACCGGAGCACCTATTTTCACGAGTTGCTGCGTCTGCAGTCCGAGCTGGTCAAGCTTCAGGACTGGGTGCAGCACACGGGAGAAAAGATTGTCGTCATTTTCGAAGGCCGGGACGCGGCCGGCAAGGGCGGCGTGATCAAGCGCATTACCCAGCGCCTCAATCCGCGTGTCGCCCGTGTCGTTGCCCTGCCGGCGCCGTCGGAGCGCGAGAAGAGCCAGTGGTACTTCCAGCGCTATGTGCCGCATCTGCCGGCAGCGGGTGAAATCGTGCTGTTTGACCGGTCCTGGTACAACCGTTCGGGTGTCGAGCGGGTCATGGGGTTCGCCTCCGAGGATCAGGTGGCGCAGTTCTTTCATGACGTTCCGGAGTTCGAACGGATGCTCGTGCGCTCCGGCATCAAGCTGGTCAAATACTGGTTCTCCATCACGGACGAAGAGCAGCAGCTGCGCTTCCTGATGCGTATCCACGATCCGCTGAAGCAGTGGAAGCTGTCGCCGATGGACCTGGAATCCCGCGTGCGCTGGGAAGACTATACCAAGGCCAAGGAAGAAACCTTCGAGCGGACGAATATTCCCGAAGCGCCGTGGTTCATCGTGGAAGGCAACGACAAGAAGCAGGCGCGTCTCAATTGCATCAGCCATCTTCTGTCGATGCTGCCTTACGAGGAAGTGCCGCACGAGCCGATCACCCTGCCGGAACGGCGCTTCAATCCGGATTACGAGCGCAAGGTTCTGCCCGAGCATCTTTACGTTCCCCAGAAGTTCTGAGGCATCGGCCGGGAAAAGACCGGGCCTCTTTCCCGCGTTGAGGATCGGTGAAGCGCGGCAACAGGGCGGCCCGCTGCGGGCGTGTCGACCCTTGTCGGGCACCGGGTTTCATGCCATCTGAGGGACGTGCCTCAAAAAAAGTGGGAGGAAGTCACTATGGACAGCACGAAAATCCGCTGGGGGATTGTTTCGACCGCAAGGATCGGGATCGAAAAGGTTATTCCGGGCATCCAGCGCTCGCAAACCGGCGTCGCCCATGCCATTGCCTCCCGCGACAGGGCCAGGGCGGAGGACGCTGCCGGAAAGCTGGGAATAGGCAAGGCCTACGGTTCCTATGAAGAGTTGCTGGCCGATCCGGAAATCGATGCCATCTACAATCCGCTTCCTAATCATCTGCATGTGCCGGTGACCATTCAGGCTGTCGAGGCAGGCAAGCATGTCCTGTGCGAAAAGCCCATTGCCCTGACCGCGCAGGAGGCCGAGCAGCTTCTCGATCTGCCCCGGGACAGGCTCGTGGCGGAAAACTTCATGGTGCGCGCGCATCCGCAATGGATCCGCGCCCGGGAGATCGTCCGTTCCGGAGAGCTGGGCGACCTGAAGGCGATCCAGGCCTTCTTCAGCTATTTCAACGACGATCCGGCCAATATCCGCAACATGGCGGACATAGGCGGTGGTGCGCTCTATGACATCGGTTGCTACACGATGCTGGCGGGGCGCTATTTCTTCGACGGCGAGCCGGAGCGCGTCGTGTCGCTGATCGACAGGGATCCCGAGTTCGGCACAGACCGCACGACCAGTGCTCTGCTGGATTTCGGTCAGGGCCGCCACCTGAATTTCGTCGTGTCGACCCAGCTTGCGCCCTATCAGCGGTTTCAGCTTGTGGGGACGAAAAAACGTCTTGAGATCGTCATTCCCGTGAACGCCCCGCAGGGCGAGGCCGTCACGATCCGTCTCGACGACGGATCGATTCTCGGGGACGGGGCCATGCGCTCCGAGACCATCGCGGCCTGCGACCAGTATGCCGAGCTGGCCGATGTCTTCGGCCGGGCGATCAGGGGAGATGTACCCTTGCCCTATGGGGCCGAGGATGCGGTCCGCAACATGAAGGTGCTTGATGCCCTGTTTGCGTCCGCCGCGCAGGGCGGCTGGGTTGCGGTAAAATGACCGTGACAAGCGGGGCGCCTGTGCGCCCCGCTTGTCACGATTTGCGCGTGCCGGTCAGATCTGCTCGCCCCGCTTGCTGTTTGTTATGAATGCAGGTGATCTGACCCGAGATTGTTAATGTTGATGAATGAAATGGCCAGATTTTATTGTGATTAATGCTATGGATGCGATTATTCCCTAGGGTTGCTTGGGAATAATTCATAGTTATTTTTGACTATAACTTTGGGTATATTGCTTTTTGTAAGTAAATTTATAGTTGAAGTTTACGTTTTATTATGTGAGCCACTCCACGTTGAGACCGTACGAATTCAGTCAGTGTACGGGGGCTGCGGAAACAGATGGATTTCATTCGCGGAGATTTCAATCCGACGGTGCTGCTCGAGTGTCTGGCCTCGTCCATTCACCAGGGCATTTCGGTCATCGACCGTGATCTCAATGTGATCCTGATGAACCAGACGGCGCTGGAGCTGCTCCAGCTGCCCGATAACCTCCTGAGCGATGACCCGAGACTTGAAAACGTGTTCCGCTACAATGCGGAACGCGGCGACTACGGGCCGGGAGAACCGGACGTGCTCGTTCGGGAGCGGATCGATCTCGCCCGGCTTTTTCTGCCGCACGACTTCACCCGCAAGCGGCCGGACGGCGCGATCCTTCGCATTCAGGGGACGCCCGTCCAATGCGGCGGTTTCGTCACGACCTATACGGACGTGACACTGGAGCATGAACAGGAAAAGGCCCTGAAAGCGGCGCGCGACCGATTGGAGAGCAGGCTTGACGAGCGGTCACGGGAGCTGGGGGCCAATCGCGATCTGCTTCTCAACTCGATAAACGCCATCAAGGACGGCTTTGCGGTGACCGACTCCGAAGGCCGGGTGGTGCTCGCCAACAACAGGATGTTCGATATCTATCCGGACTTGCCGGCGCTGCTGGCCAGGAAAGCCCATGTCAGCGAAGTGTTCAAATCCGTTTTTCCCGACGACCCGGACCGGGATCTGGAAGACGTCGCCGACTGCGAGAGCATGTGGTCGGAACGCCGGTTTCCCGACGGGTGCTGGTATCGGATCACCCGCACCAGAACGGAAGACGGCGGGCTGCTGGCTGTCTATTCGGATATCTCCTCCTACAAGGAGCAGCACGCGGTGCTGCAGAGCCATACGGACGAACTGGTCCGGCACCTGAGAAAAGAAAAAGAAGTCAACGAGATGCAGCGCGAATTCGTCTCCATGGCGTCGCACGAGTTCAGGACGCCTCTGGCGATCATCGACAGCAATGCGCAGCGGATCCTGCGGAAAGCAGACAGGCTGAAGCCCGAAGTGCTCGTTGAACGTCTCGGGAACATCCGGGATTCGGTGGAGCGGATGCAGTATCTCATCGACCGTTTTCTGAATTTCTCCCAGTCCCAGTCCGTGGGGATGGATATCCGGCGCGAACCTGTTTCGCTGCAGCAGCTCGTTCTGGCGGTGTGCAAGCGTCAGGAAGGGATCGCAAGGGATCGCAGCTTCCTGATCGATGTGGAAAATCTTCCGGAGTTCATGGATCTGGACAAGAAGCTGATGGAGCAGGGGCTTTCGAACCTGATCTCGAACGCCGTCAAGTATTCGTCCGAGGCGTCGACGATCGCCGTGATCGGTTCGGAAATGGACGGCAAGGCCGTGATTTCCGTTCGGGACGAAGGCGTGGGAATTCCGCGGGACGAAATTCCAAAGATCTTCAACCGCTACTTCCGCGCCTCCACCTCAAGCGGAATCGCCGGCACCGGTATCGGTCTCAACCTGACGAAAATGATCGTGCAGAAACACGGCGGCAGGATTCACGTTGAAAGCGAGGTCGGAAAGGGCACGACCATCACCTTGTCGATGCCGGTGGTCGGTCGCCGGGCCGGACATGCGCAGGCAAAGGCAAGTTAAGGTGTGAATTCTATCCGTTGCATCTTCATTTTTGAGTTCTCACCCCAGACGACCTTCCTTGACGGTCGAAATCAGCACACGGTTCAGGAGCGGAACACGCATGTCAAAAGTGGCCAGGATATTGTGCGTCGAGGACGAGGATATGCTCCTTCAGGATCTGAAGGAGGAACTCGAAGACGAAAACTACGAGGTGCTGACGGCAAAAAACGGGCATGCCGCCCTGGAGGTGCTGAAAAGCGAGAAGCCGGATCTGATCATCAGCGACATGATGATGCCGAAACTGGATGGGCCGGGGATGCTGACGCATATCCGCTCCAACCGGCCCAGCCTGAACGATGTTCCTGTTATCTTCCTGACGGCCAAGGCAACCCGCGCCGACCTGATCGAAGGCAAGCGGCTCGGGGTGGACGACTATCTGACCAAGCCCGTCGACTATGACCTGCTGCTGGCGACCGTCGAGGCGAATCTCGGACAGGTTCTGCGCCTGAGAAAACAGAGCCAGTTGAAGCTTCGCCGCATCTACAATGCAATCCAGAAGCAAAGGGCGACTTCGGAGGAGTTGCGCGTCAGTTTCATCGTTCAGAACCCGAGGTCCGTCCAGCCGATATTGAACGCGCTCAATGAGCTGGGGTGCGTCGTTTCCGTGATTTCCGAGGACCAGCTCGTCAAACGCAGCTTTTCGCTCAACACCACGGACATACTGTTCATTGTCTACAGCAAGGTGGTTCATTACTATCTGAAGTATGTCACCGAGGACATCGGCACGGACTGGGACGGTGTTTCAGTCTTGCTGGCCCCGCCCAAACTGTCGGCGGAACAGCGTGCCTGCATCAAGGATGCGGGAATCAGCGATACGATCGAGTATCCCTATCCGCCGATCGAAGTGTTCAAGCTGCTGATGCGGCGGATGAAGGCCTGACAGCTTCCGGGTGTCCGGTTCCGGACAGGTCCGTGCGCATCAAAAAACCCCGCCGGAGCGGGGTTTGAAGTTCTCGGTCTGCGAAGGGATCTATTTGATCGGCGCCAGAATCATCACCATCTGACGGCCTTCCAGCTTCGGGGAAGCCTCAACCTTGGCAATCTCTGCGGTCTCGTCACGGACCTTGTTCAGAAGTTTCATGCCGAGATCCTGGTGGGCCATTTCGCGGCCCCGGAAACGGAGTGTGACCTTCACCTTGTCGCCTTCGCTGAAGAAGCGCAGCATGCTCTTCATCTTCACCTCATAATCATGGGTGTCGATGTTCGGCCGCATCTTGATCTCCTTGATCTCGACGACCTTCTGCTTCTTGCGGGCTTCTGCAGCTTTTTTCTGAGCCTGGTACTTGTACCGGCCGTAGTCCAGGATCTTGCAGACGGGTGGATTGGCATTCGGCTGGATCTCGACCAGATCCATGCCTGCTTCCATCGCGATATTCATCGCTTCTTCTGTCAGCACGACGCCGCGGTTGGCGCCTTCATGATCAATCAACTGGACTTCGCGAACGCGAATTTCGTGGTTCGTGCGCGGGCCTTCCTTCGTGGGAGGCGGGGCGCGGAATGGACGGCGAATGGTCGCAATCTCCTCTATCGTTTCAACGCGGTGCTAGAACAACCCGCAGACAGGCGGATGTGCCTGATTGCGGAAAAGTTGCCCGGATCTCTATCCCGGAGCACCTTGTCCGCGCCCAAAGGGACGCAGGATGCTCCGGTCTCTGGCTTTCCACATACACAAAAAGCCTCGGAACTCGTGTACCAAGGTGCTTGTTGCGCAAGTCCTAACGCCAGCCACAAGCTCCTGCGAAAGCGGCAAAAAGTCAACCGAAATCGGCGATTTTCGCGTTTTCCGCGGCCCTTTGACCCGGCTGAACCGGATTCAGGGCCGGACGCTTCCGTTGATTTCCCGAGTCGGCAAGCGCGGTTGTAATCCGCAGGACAATGGCTCAAGTAAGGATGGCGTTCCCCAATTCAAGGAAGGATGGGCTTTGGACGGCGGAAAATTTCTGTTTCAGCTCCTCAGGATCGTGTGCGGTTTTGTTCTGGCCCTTCTTGTTTGCGGGCTGTTCCTTGCGTGGGGCCTGTTTCGCGTGACGCATCCGGATCAGGATCCGCTCGCCTTTATCGCAATGACGATATCCGGGCTGGTCGGTGCGAGTGTCATCGGGGCGACTGTCCTGGTGCCCGCTGCGGTGCTGATTGTCCTTGCGGAAGCCATGCGCCTGAGAAGTCTGGTGTTTCACGTCGCCGCAGCCGGCGGACTTGCGTTCCTGATCTGGACGCTTGGCTCGGAAACGGGGACGACGGACTGGCGGCCGGGAAGCCCGGTTGTCCTGGCTGCCGGTTTCATGGGAGGCGCCGTCTACTGGCTGATCGCCGGCAGGAAGTCGGGAACCTGGTTCGACGGGCAAGGTTCCGGCAAAGAAACGCAGACCCGGGATTAAACCCCGGCCGGGTCTTTCAGGTCGCCGTCCTTGAGTGCCTCGCGGGCTGCCTGGTAATGATCCTCATGCATGTGGCCGCGGATCATGGCTATGGCCGCCATCAGGATCGTGGCATCGTCTCCGAAGCCGATTCCGATCAGGAAATCCGGCACTGCGTCAATCGGCAGGACGAAATAGGCAAGTGCGGCGATGAGTGTCGCCCGCACCTTGACCGGTGTCGCCGGATCCATCGCACAATAATATCCGGCAACGATGTCCTCCATGAAGGGGACCTGCCGGACAGCCTTGCGTGCCGTCGCCAGCAGCTTCCTGCGGATGGTCTGTCGTTGCTCTTCTTCCGGACCGAGGAATTCGGGGTCGAATCCCAGATCCTCGAAAGTCGTATCCATATCGTTTCCCGCGATTGGTTTCAGACCTCCAACATAGGACCGCCCGGCGGTCCGTTCAATGCGGAGCGCATTTCCGGGGGCAGCCTAGAGCGTCGCCGGACTTGTCTCGTCCGCGTCCTGCAGCGTGTCATGTCCGAGTTTTTCCAGCGCCAGATCGATCTCGCGCAGGCCGGACGGGGTGCGGTTCTCGCTCACCATCGGACCTTCGGTGGCGGCGCGTTCCAGAGCGCGTGCATCCGCCCGCATGCCGAGAAGCTCGGCTATCTTGTCTTCCGAGCTGCGGGAGCTGTCATTCAGAATTGCGGCGATCCGTTCATCAATGCGGTTGGTCATGAGTTTTCTCCTTGAATGGCGGCCAAAGACGGCGCCGTGAGCGTGATGCCGGAACAGGGGCCTGCCCCGCATCCGAGTTCCGTTCGACCCGGCGGGCAAGCCGTCTTTGGCGCCCGTCGATGTCAGGCGGCACCCAGGATCAGTTTTTCGATTTCGTCCACCGGGTGGTTTGTCAGGTCCTTGCCGATTTCAGCAAGGATGCGCGCATTGACCTCCTTGTGCAGTTCCTTGCGGATCTGGCCAAGAACGGATGGGGCGGCCACGAGCACCATCTGGCTGAAGTCCCCCTTGTGGGCGCGCTTGTAGAGAATGTCCGCAAGATCCGAAGCGAAATTGTCTTCCGCGAGCTGATGCCAGTCGGTTTCCGCAACCGCGCTGCGATGGCCCTGGGGGCCGTCGCTCTTGCGGCCGGGGCGGTCGGTGCACTGGTCACGGCTGGGCGGATTGTCCTGTTCCTCTTTCCTGAAGATCTCGAGGTTGGGAAACTTTTCGTCCCCTTCATTGCGCAGGAAAAGCGCCTTGGCGCCGTCCGCGACCACGACCCAACCGCCGTGTTTCAACCGGATCAATTCACTCATTTTCCATCTCCTCGCTCTGTCGGGGCCCATGGGGGATCAACGGGGCCGGAGCCGATCCGTTCCACGAATGCCCGGTGCCTGTTGCCTACAGGCGTCTGTCCGGAGCCGTAAAGCCGCCTGTCTGCGGCGTGCGACGGGGGCAGGACTGGTTCCGTGCCTCATCCCGGCATATTTCATATAATGGCTGGATTCATCGAATTGAATGTTCCGACCGGCAGAAACCCTGCGGGCGGGAACCCCGCGAGCACTGAGCCGTTTGTCAATGAGACGTTTCCAAACGCGAAAAGGTCGTCACAGAAGCAATGTTCGAGCAGATCCAGTCCGAATTCGCCCTCAATTTCCAGGCCTTGCCTGTCCCGATCGTGATGGTGCGCATGATCGCCGCAATCCTTCTGGGCGGAGTGATCGGCTTCGAACGGGAAGGGCGCGGCAAGGATGCCGGTCTGCGGACCCATATGCTGATCGCGCTTGCCTCCTGTCTGTTCCTTCTGATCAGCCAGGAACTCGCGGAGCTGTCCTACGGCGGCGGGGCCGAAAAACAGGTCGACCCGTTGCGTCTTGTGGAAGCGGTGACCGCCGGGGTGGCATTCCTTTCCGCTGGCCTGATCTTCGCGCGAAACGGCACGGTGAAAAATGTCACCACAGGCGCGTCCATGTGGCTGTCGGGCGCTGTCGGCATGGCATGCGGAGCCGGACAGATCGGTCTGGGGTTTGTTGCCACCGTCCTTGTGGTGATCGTTCTTGCCGTCGTCGGCCTGCTGGAAAGACGGCTGCCCGGCCGGTCCGGTCCGCCCCGTTGAAGCGGTCAGACCGGGGTGGCAGACACTGTCCCGCCCGGTGTCAGCTCGCGTGTCCCTCAGGCGTTGCCGCGTGTCTCCAGAAGGCGGCGGGCGATCACCTGGGCCTGGATTTCCGCTGCGCCTTCGAAAATATTCAGGATGCGGGCATCGCACAGGACCCGGGAGACGGGATATTCCAGCGCGAAACCGTTGCCGCCATGGATCTGCAGGGCATTGTCGGCGGCGGCCCAGGCGACCCGGGCCCCCAGCAGTTTTGCCATGCCTGCTTCCAGGTCGCAGCGTTTGCCGGAATCCTTCTGCCAGGAGGAAAAATAGGTGAGCTGGCGGGCGATCATCAGTTCGGTGGTCATCATGGCCAGCTTGTCGGAGACGCGCGGAAATTCGATCAGGGGCTTGCCGAACTGGATGCGTTCTTCCGCATAGCGCAGGCCGAGATCGAGCGCCGACTGGGCGACGCCCAGGGCCCTTGCCGCCGTCTGGATGCGGGCGCCCTCGAAGGTCTGCATGAGCTGCTTGAAGCCCTCACCCTCCACCTGGCCGAGGAGGTTTTCTCCCTTTACCTCGAAGCCGTCAAAGGCGATCTCGTATTCCTTCATGCCCCGGTAGCCGAGCACCTCGATCTCGCCGCCGCTCATGCCCGTGGCCGGAAACGGGTCCTCGTCGGTGCCGCGCGGCTTTTCCGCGATGAACATGGACAGGCCCTTGTAACCCGGTTCGTCGGCATTGGTGCGGGCCAGCAGCGTCATGATGTCGGCGCGCACCGGGTGAGTGATCCAGGTCTTGTTGCCCGAGATCTTCCAGCTGTCGCCGTCCTTCACGGCCCGGGTCTTGAGGGAGGCCAGGTCGGAGCCGGTGTTGGGTTCGGTAAAGACGGCCGTGGGCAGGACCTCGCCGGAGGCAATCTTCGGCAGCCAGTGCTGTTTCTGCTCCTCCGTCCCGCCGCACAGGATAAGCTCGGCGGCGATTTCGGACCGGGTGCCGAGAGAGCCGACGCCGATATAGGCGCGGGACAGTTCCTCGGAGACGACGCACATGGCTTCCTTGCCGAGGCCGAGGCCGCCATATCCCTCCGGGATGGTCAGGCCGAAAACGCCCAGCTCGGACATCTGTCCGACCACTTCGAGGGGGATATACTCGTTCTTCAGGTGCCACTCGTGGGCATGGGGGGCGACGGTATCCTGTGCAAAACGCCGCATCTCGTTGCGGATCTGCTCCATGGTCTCGTCCAGTCCGGGGTCTCCGAATGTCGAATGGCCGGCCTGATCCCGGATGAGCCGGGTGATTTCGCTCCGGACCGCGGGCGTGTTGCCAGTGCGGATAAGGGTTTCCACATCGTCCGTGCGGAAGCTGTCGGCCTCTTCCCGGACAATGCCCAGATCCGCGAGACGGACAGTTTCGCCCTGATTCATGGGAATGCCGCCGAAGATCTGCGCCAGATACTCGGCGAATCCGAGCCGCACGATCCTGTCCTCCAGCGTGCCGTAACGGCTTTCCTCCCTGAGGCGTCTGGCATAGGCGTCGAGCTGGCGCAGGGAGTCCACATAGGTCGCCAGCCAGGCCAGCCCGTGGGTTGCCCGCTGTTCCTCTTCCATGCGCCGCGAGGAGATGCGGCCGTCTTCCGTCACGTCCGCACGGACACGCTGCGCTGCGAGATCAAGCAGGCGGTCGAGGGTGGCAACGGCGGATGCGGTGTGTTCCGACAGGCTCTCCGGCGATTCTGCCGCCTGGATGGCTGCAGGGGACATGGGCGTTCTCCGTTTTCATTTGTTGCGCACTGGCGCTTGTTGTTGAAGCTATGTTGCGTTGCACACCCGGATTTGTCGAGGCGGAATTTCTCCACCTTTTGGAGGGGGCGGATTTGCCTCTGCGCCCTTGACTAGCGCGCTGGAGCAAGGCCACATCGAAACATGAGTTTCCGTCTTGCCGCCCGGGTGATTTACGCCGTCCTGAAAGATGCCATCGGTCATTTCGCCCGCGATGACGGGTTCGCGATGGCCAGCCATGTCGCTCTTTCGGTGCTTCTGGCGATTTTTCCCCTTCTTATTTTCATTGCTTCGCTTGCGGCCTTCCTCGGTCTGACCGGGGCGGCGGATACGGTTTCCGATCTCATTTTCGATGCCTGGCCGGCAAGCGTTGCCGCGCCGCTTGCGCGGGAAGTCCAGAACGTCCTGACTGTCCGGCGCGGGGATCTGTTGACCCTCGGCGCCGTTGCCGCGTTGTGGTTCTCCTCCAACGGGGTGGAGGCGCTGCGGACCGCGCTGAACCGCGCCTACCGGCAGCAGGAACACCGCTCGATCGTTCTTCTCAGGCTGCAATCCCTGGGACTGGTCGTGCTGGGCGCGGGCATCCTGCTGGCCTACACGTTTCTGGTGGTTCTGGCGCCGCTGGCACTGGCCGAACTGGAAACCTACGTGCCGGCGATCGAATCCTTCCTGCTGTCGATCAATGTGGCCAGATACACGCTGGCCGGTTCCCTGCTGATCATCGGGCTGTTCATCACCCACTGGCAGCTTCCCTCGGGACACAGGACGTTCAGGGATCTCTGGCCGGGCGTGGTTGCAACCCTGATCATGTGGATCGTTTCCGGCAGCGTCTTCGGTGCCTATCTGGCCAGGTTCGCCAATTACGTGTCCACCTACGGCGGACTGGCAGGCATCATGACCGCGGTGATCTTCCTCTACATATGCGCCCTGGCCTTCATCCTCGGGGGCGAACTGAATGCGGCGATCTCCCGTCAGCGTCAGGTCGGCCGGCGCAAGCGTGCGCAGACCGCTTCGCAGGAGGCCGCCGCAGGCTGAGGTCTCCGGTGTCTGCGGATCAGGTTTTCGCGACCGGCCGGCGGATCGTCAGAACGGCGCTCACCACAAGTGCCATGCCGGCGAGCTGGATCAGGGTCAGCGTTTCTCCAAAGAGAAAATAGCTTTCGACCGCCGTTGCAACGGGAACCAGATAGAACAGGCTGGCCACACTTGAGACAGCTCCCTGGCGAATGAGCAGCATCAGAAGCAGGATGGCGCCCACGGACAGGACCAGAACCAGCCAGACCAGGGCGAAGATGAATTCTCCCGACCACGTGATTTGCCAGCTTTCGAAAAGACTGAGCGGCGCCGTGACCAGCAAGGCACCGGCGTATTGCCAGGCAGTTGCCGCGAGAAGGTCCGTCGTGCCGACAAAGCGTTTCTGGTAGACCGTGCCGAAACTGATGGCGATGACACTGCCGATGACGACGGTGATGGTCGCGGCGGTGATGCCCGTGCCGCCCGGATCGAATTTGGGGCCAAGGACCAGTGCCAGTCCGGCGGCGCCGATGGCCATGCTGAGCCAGTGTCTTTTCGAAACGGTCTCCCCGAGAACCAGAACCGCCATGAGGGCCGTCAGGACAGGCTGCAGGCCGACGATGATGGAAGACAGGCCGGCCGGCATGCCCTGCTTGATCGCCCAGAAAACGCCTCCCAGGTAGAAACCGTGAACGAGCACTCCGGCAACGATCGAGTGAAAGATGGCCGCAGGTGACTTCGGCCAGGATTTCGACAGCAGCAGGGCGAGGAAGATCAGAACAGGCACGGTGGCGACGAATCGGATGGTCAGAAACGCCATGGGTTCGACATAGGGAGCGCCGAGTTTCGAGCCGACGAAACCGGTTGACCACAAAAGAACGAAGATTGCTGGCGCGCATTTGGCGAGGATTCTCAAGACTGCCTCAAAAATAGGATAAATGCCTGAAAAATAGGCTGTTTCTGGTGGGTGGGGCGAGCGGTCATTAACTGGAAGTTGGTGATTTTCCGTGACTCTGCGCGCTCATAATTCAGGTGTCAGCAGCATATGTGGTGACTATGGGTATTCAACGGTCCTTTCAAATCCTGTCCGGACTTTCGGTCAAAGTCAGAATTCTCTCGCTCAGCCTATTCACGATTGTCGGCTTGCTGGCAATAGGCGCGGTGTTTTTCTGGAGCCAGAACGAGGTGAATACCGCTTTTGCCAGGATGGGAGAAAGCGCAACCCTTGCCGACCAGGTCGCGAACCTGTCCGATGTCGGTGCCTCCCTTTTGTCGATCGAGAAACACTATCTCATCGCGCCGACATCCGGCGGAGTGGAAGCCTTCGAGGCAAGGCTCGGACAGGCAGGCCAGGTTCTGGAAGACCTGTCCGCCAATCCGGTTGCCGCGGTTCATTCGGACCGGATCGCGGATGTGAAGGACACGCTGGAAGGCACCGGAGGCGCGTTCGAAAGGCTCGATGCGGTCCAGCAGAAGATCGGCTACGACAGCAGTCAGGGGTATCTGGCGATCCTGAACGAGACTGCCGGTGCAGTGAAGCTTCGCCTGCAGGAGGAAATGAAATTCGGCGGCGGTCCGGATTTCGAGAAACTGGCCCGCGCAATCCTTGCCGTGCAGCTTGCGGAAAAGGAATTCAGTTTCAACACCACGCCCCAGTCGGTCGCGAATTTCGAATCCGAGTTCGGCGCCTTCGAGAAGCTGCTGAAAAAGGTCTATATTTCCGACGCGATCAAGAAGGAACTGGCCGATAACATGGCCACCTACAAGACCACCTTCGACGCGTATACTGCGGCCATGAGCCAGAGGACGGATTATGTCGGTCTTCTGGAAAGCCTGTTCGACCTGGTCCCCCCGCATATCGCGACCCTGAAGGAGGCGGCGCATGCCATCAAGGCGCAGGCGGACCGGCAATTGGAAACTGCCCGCTCGATTGCCGCTGTCGCGATCGGTGGCACAATCCTGGGCCTGCTGATCCTGCTTCCCGCCATCGCCGTGCTGATCGGCCAGTCGATCTCCCGTCCGCTGACCCGGTTGCAGGCGGCGATGGAGGCACTGGCGGACGGTCAGACCGATCTGAGCCTTCCGCAGCTTGCCGGCAATACGGAACTGGCATCCATGAGCCGGACAGTCCAGATCTTCCGGGACAACGCGGTTGAACGCACCCGGCTTGCCGATGCGCAAGCCCTTGAAAACCGGCAGCGCGAGGAAAGGGTTGCGCGGCTCGACGGTCTGATCTCCGGTTTCGAGACAACCGTTTCCAGGGCGCTCGACAGTCTGGACAAGGCGAATGGCGAATTGCGGCAGACCTCCAGATCCATGGAGCAATCGGCGGACGATGTCGCCGGTCAGTCCGATGAAGCGGCGAGCGCGGTGAAAACCGCGGCGGAAAACGTGACTTCGGCGGCCCAGTCCGCGGAAGAGCTTGCGGCGTCCATCGCGGAAATTTCCGGACAGGCCAACCGGTCGACGGAAGTTGCCAAGCAGGCGGTCATGAGCGCATCTGCGACCGTTACCACCATGCAGGACCTTTCCGGCGCCGCGGAGCGCATCGGCGAGGTGATGGGCCTTATCCGGGACATTGCGAGCCAGACGAATCTGCTGGCGCTGAACGCGACCATCGAGGCGGCCCGCGCGGGCGAGGCCGGCAAGGGGTTTGCCGTGGTGGCCGCGGAGGTAAAGCAGCTCGCCGATGAGACCTCCCGGGCGACCGAGGATATCGCGACGCAGATCGAGGCGATCCAGGGGTCTTCCAATGTGGCGGTCGAGGCCATTCAGGACGTGAACCGGATCATTTCGGACATGGAGGGACTGGCGTCCGCTGTCGCTGCCGCCGTGGAGCAGCAGGACGTGGCCGTTCAGGCGATTTCCCTGAATGTCTCCAGTGCCTCGGCCCGGTCGGAAGAGGGCGCCGCGCGCATGGGAGCGGTGGGGGCCGCCGCCAGCCTGGCGCGCAGCAACGGCGCGGAGGTGGAGCAACTGGCGGAGTCCCTCGGCGAACAGGGACTCCTGATCCGTGAGGAGGTTGCCCGTTTCCTTCAGGATGTTCGCAGCGCCTGACCGGAGGTTCATCCGTGTGCCATCGCGGCAATTCGCCCTTCTGGCGGGCAGGCGGACTTCATGTTAGGCCATAGGCACATGTTGGTGCTGAAAGCCATACTTGAAGAGGGCGGACGGAATGCAGGAAGAAATCGTCATCATCGGCGCGGGACAGGCTGGTGCGCAACTTGCGCAATCCTTGCGTCAGGGCGGGTTTGAAGGACCGCTGCGCCTGCTAGGCGACGAACCGCATCCCCCCTATCAGAGACCGCCGCTTTCGAAGAAATACCTGGCCGGGGAAATCGAAACGGACGGCCTCTGGCTGCGTCCCCCCGCGTTTTTCACCACCAATGAAATCGATCTTATCCCGGGCACAAGGGTCGCGGCCGTCGACCGGGGGAGCAAGCGCCTCCGGTTGGAAAACGGCGACACGCTGCCCTATGGCAAGCTTGTGCTGGCAACGGGAACCCACGCGCGTTCCCTGCCGATCCCGGGAGCGGACAAGACCGGCGTTGTGACGCTGCGGACCATCGCCGATGTGGACGGCATCCGGGCAAGGCTTGCGACCACCAAGCGGGTCGCGATCATCGGTGCGGGTTACATCGGTCTGGAAGTGGCTGCAGTTGCCCGTGGACTTGGCAAGGATGTCAGTGTCATCGAAGCCCAGGACCGCCCGATGAAGCGTGTGGTGAGCGAGACGGTCTCCGCCTTTTTCACCAACCTGCATCGCTCGAAGGGCATTGACCTGCGCCTCGAGACGGGTGTCGAGGCCATCGAGGGCGATGATGAGGTCTCCGGCGTCAAACTGGCCACGGGAGAGACGGTTCCGGCCGAACTCGTGCTGATCGCCGTGGGGGCGGAACCGAACGACGGGCTGGCGAGCGCGGCCGGTCTGGAGACCGACAACGGCATTCTCGTGGACGGCTCCGGTCAGACCAGCGATCCGGATATCTACGCGGCGGGTGACTGCACCCGGTTCTATTCCAACCGGTACAAGCGTTCGGTCAGGATGGAAAGCGTCCAGAACGCCATCGATCAGGCCAAGATCGTGGCGCAGGCGCTGGTCGGTCAGGACGTCGACTACGATCCGCTGCCCTGGTTCTGGTCCGACCAGTATGACATCAAGCTGCAGATCGCGGGGCTTTCGGACGGCTATGACGACACGGTCGTCGTCGGCTCGCCGGAGGACCACAAGTTCTATGTGGCCTATCTGAAGGCGGGGCAGCTTGTCGCCGTCGACAGCATCAATTCCCCGCGTTCGCACATGATGGCCCGCCGGGTGATCGGCGATAGCTGGCGCGATGGGCTGATGCCGCCGGAGGCGTGAGGTTCGCTGCCGTCGATGACGGCCGGACCTATTCCGCCTTGCCGAATTTTTCCTGAAAGTGGGCCGTCATCTCCCGGTTGCGGTCGTACTGGTGGACGATCGCATAGGGCTGCCTGTCGGCTGTCGTGACCACACCATCCTCGAATAGGGGAAGGGAGTCTGCGGGCATGCAGAAGCTTTCCACCTGCGGGCTGACATTGGCGCTCACCGCATGCAGCAGCCAGGGAACCTGCCAGTTCACCCTGGTCGTTTTTTCCTTCCACCCGGCGAAGGTCAGAAGCTGGTTGAAGGCGGCCTGATCGCCACTGCGCTTGGTCTGGTCGAAATAATAGACCGCGAGCATGAAATCCATCATCGCCTCATAGCGGCCGGCGAAATAGCCGGCGCAGCAAACGGGCCGGTGTTCGACGCGCTCGAGGGCATGGCGACCGTAGGTTTTCAGGACGTTCCGGCGGTTCCAGGGGTCCTGGTGGGTGATGCTTTCCTCACCGACGATCAGGTCCCTGTCCGGAGCGAGATTGGCCGCCATCCAGCTGAAGGGGTCGCTCTGGAAAACCACGTCCCTGCTGTCGGAGAAGGCGACGAAGCGAACGGGTTCGCCGAGAGCTTCCAGATGTTTCCTGACCAGGTGACCGGCGTGAAAGAAGCGCCGGTCATAGATCTTGTCCCTGAACCTGAGGAGGCGCTTGTTCCATGTCCAGCGCCTGTCGGTATACAGCCGGCCGTCTTCGCTGTGATCCTCGATTTCTTCCTGCAGCTGCGAATAGCGGTAGCGCCGTTTTTTCCTGTCGTGATCGAACGTGATGACGATCGATCCCATGTGGGTCATGTATTCCACGAGGGCTTCACTGACGTCATAGGCGACCGCGACCGTGCGCCCCTGGAACCCAGAGGCCTTCAGCGAGTTGTACCAGACCGCAAGGTCCTTCGGTTCATAACCCGATACGGCGGTGACGATCACGTCGCGCGGTGAAGCGGTATTGAGCGACATTGTTACTCCGGAAGATTGCAGGCGGCCTGCGGCCGCCGAACGGGCAGTCAGATCTGGCTGGGACGTACCTATCCCAATCGCGGGACGGGGGCTACTGCACGGCGCTATTTAGCAGAATGAGCCGGGTGACTTCCCTGGGAATTTCAAGGTGAACCATATGGCCGACCCGTTCGAAGATGTGGGTCGCCACAATGCCTGGGAGCTTGTGGGCCTGGCGGGTGGGCAGAACCCGGTCCTGGGTGCCCCAGATGACCTTGATGGGCAGGGGCAGGGCCGCGAGTTCACCCCTCGGCAGGGTCTTTTGCACGTCGCCGTCGATGATCTCGTCGGCGACAGCCTGCAGGGTCACGGCCGCGCCGGGCCGGGCGCGGCTTTCCGCGGCGGTTCGTGCCAGGAATTTCGGCAGCTTGAATTCCCAGCCGAAAAACTGCTCCAGAAGCGTTTCCATTTCCGCCGGGTCCGTCGCCGCGGCGTAGCGGCGCAGCAGCCGGTGGTTGATTTCCGGACCGAAGCCGCCGGGCGCCAGGAGCGTCAGACTGGCGGCGATCTCGGGGGCTCTAAGGGCGACAAGCGCCGCCACCGCGCCTCCCATCGAATGGCCGACCAGATGGACCCTGGTCAGTCCCAGCGCCTCCAGGGACTGGGCCACGGCCTTTGCGGCCACGCCGGCATTGCCGATCCTCGGCCAGTCCAGGGCTTCGCCATGGCCGGGCAGGTCGAAGGCGATGGACCTCTTGTGCGGTGCCAGACCGGTCTGGATGTTGAGCCATGTCTGCCGGTCCCCGCCGAAGCCATGCAGCAGGATCACCGGCGCGCCTGTGTCGGGGCCGGTCGTCGGCTGCTCCCGGAAAGGCAGGTGAAGCGGAGCGGACGGGTCGAGATCGGTCATGTCTTGCGGGTTCCTGTGCGACGGGTCCGGCCATTGCCGGAAACGGGTTTTCAGAGTGTGGGCCTTCGGCCGGAGGACGCTATTCGAGG
Source organism: Labrenzia sp. 011 (assembly GCF_003075075.1). Lineage (GTDB taxonomy): Bacteria > Pseudomonadota > Alphaproteobacteria > Rhizobiales > Stappiaceae > Roseibium. The sequence continues at coordinate 150,953 of NZ_QCYM01000009.1, forward strand.
GCAAAAAGCGGTTGCGGCGCGGCGAAGCCGCTGAGGGAGAAATCGCCGACCGGGCGGGATCTCGTGCCGGCGCGCCGGGCGATATCCGCCGTTACGAGAACATCGGCACCGACGGTTTTCGTCAGGCTTTCAATCCGCGCGGCGGCATGGACGGTCTGGCCGATGACGGAAAAGGTCATTCTGTGGGGAACGCCGATATTGCCGAACATGACGGTGCCCACGGACAGGGCGATGCCGGCTTTCATCGGCTGGGCGGAAGAGGTTTCCATGTTGATGGAGCTCAGACGCGCGCGGGTTTCATCGGCGGCGGAAATGGCCTGGGCGACGGCGGTTTCAAGGCTTTGCTTGCCGATGGGGAAGACCCCGAGGACAGCGTCGCCGATGAAGTCGAGCACTTCGCCGCCATGGTCCAGAATGGCTCCGGCGGTGGCCTCGAAATAGGTGTTGAGCCAGGACAGATAGGCATCGGGGCCGAGCCGTTCGGCAATTGCCGTGGAGTTGCGCATGTCGCTGTAATAGATCACCGCATCGACGGTTTCCCCATCGCCATGGCGGATCTGGCCGGCCAGAACCTTGTCGCCAGCGGTCCTGCCCAGATAGGTTTCGGCGATCGTGCGACTGATCTGGCCCTGAAGGGTTGCGCGTGCCGCCAGGGCGAGCCGCTTCTGAATATAGGTGATGGCGGTCATCGCTTCGTCGGAAAACCCGGTCTCCTCCCGGGTGGCCCAGCTTACGGCAATGCCGGAGGTGGAGACGTCCTCGCGGATGGTCGGCAATTCGAATGCGGTGACCCTGATCAGGTAGTCGGTATAGCCCTGCTCGGACAGTCTGGAAAGCAGCGGGAATTCGAAGGGGGCATTGGCGTTGGTCAGCCGTCGCCGCAGTACCGGATCCCGGCTCATCAGGATCGCCCGGATCGGGCTCGTGCGCCAGGCTTCGCTTTCCTCGTGAGAATGCGCGATCCGTTCATGCTGGATGGCCATGCCGTTCTCCCAGCAGACCGTTTCCGCCTCGATCAGAGGATGGAGCGTCGACCAGCCCAGAAGAGCTCGGTCGACCGGCACATGGCAGCGGCGCAGCTTTTCGCACAACTCGGCGAACATGGTCGCCATGTCCGGCGATCCAAGGGCCAGGCCGATCAGCCAATCCTCGATACCGTCGATTTCCGACATACTGATCATGCTGCGACGTCATACCATCCGAGAAAACAGGACCTCAGTTTGACCACACTTGAAGAGGGGTCCGCAAGGCGCGGCTCGCGGTACGGCGGGAGGGCCTTGCCGTGGGGGTGCGACGTGGCGGATCCGCTGCGTTTGCGGACAGTTTGAACCGGCGGATACTCAGGACGCCGGTTCAAGCGCGACCTCGCCGGGAGGGATGACCAGCCAGTTGACGATCGCATCGGGAATGTCGGCGGAGGACCTGTAGCGGAAGGCGCGCGTGCCGCCACGCACCGCATCAGGGTAATGGCGGCGAAGCTCGCTGATGGGCCGTTTGCTCTCGCCGCGCCAGACAAGCATCAGTCCATGAGCCTGAACCTCCCGCGGGTCGATCCAGGGACTCAGGCGGGTGTCGTGCAGGTAGAACATCGAGGGGCGGCCGGGGGCGTAGAGGGCAACATTGCCCGCCGTCCACATGTCCCCGGCGACATAGGCCAGATCCGTGCCCGTTTCCGATTTCCACACCGCGGCAAGATGGTCGGCAATGTCCTGGCCGGGATAGTGGATACGGGTCTGCCTGTGTTTCCAGTGCGGCTCCACAACAGCCTGGCCGAGCAGGACGGCGAGGAAGATCGCCTGGATCGCAATGGTCGCGGCGAAGGCGCGGCGGGGAAAGGGCCAGGCGGCGGGCAGGGCGAGAAACCGGACGGCAACCGTGCCGGAGAGCAGGAACATCGGCATGCCCCACATATGCTCGAATTCATTGCCGGTGACCGCCGATGCGGCCAGAACCACGGCGAGGGGCATGAAGGCGAACCAGAGGAGAAAGCGGTCGCCGTGGCGCGGCAAGGGAGCGGCGGCCTTGCGCGGTGCGCTCCTGAAGGTTTTCAGACCTGTCCAGCCGAGTCCGGCAAGCACCACCAGAAAAAGTCCGGCGTGATTGCCGATCTGGGCTGCGAGGAAATTCAGCGGATTGACAAGGTGATCGAGAATCGAGGCGGCCGCCTTGCTGCGGCTTGCCGCATATTGGAGGGTGAGAAAGTCCGTCTCCACAAGCCAGAGGACGTGCGGCACGACCAATGCGGCGCAAACCAGTGCGCAGAGCCAGGGGCCGGCCGACAGCAGGTGCCGGCGTGCATCGGCGAAGGCCAGTGCGTAGAACCCGATGGTGCCGATCAGAAGCAGCACGAAATATTTCGTGTAGAGGCCGAAAGCCGCCAGGGCTCCGAGCACGATCCAGTCCCGAAGGCGGCCGCGCTCCAGGGCCCTGTGGAAGAAGAGCATCATGCCCGCCCACACCGGTATCTGGAGGACGTTCGGATTGAACTCGGGCAGGGGCAGGGTGAAATAGAAAGTCACGCTGGTGAGCACGACGGACCAGAAGGCCTGCCAGGGGGCAAGGCCGAGCCGGCGGGCCAGCTGCCAGATGAACAGATAAGCGAGCGCGGCGCTGAAGGCGCTCAGCCAGTAGGCGCCGGCGAAATGGCCTCCGGTCAGCCGGTAGGTCATTTCCAGGAGCCAGGCCTGCATGGGCGGGTGCTTGGTATAGCCGAGCTCCAGCTCCCGTCCCCAGGCAAAGCCTTCCACCACATCCAGCGGCGGACCCGGAAAGGTCAGCGACGGGATCACGGCGTAGAGCAGGCAGACAACGCCGCCATAAAGGAGTGCTGCGCGGCTCGCGGAGATTTGCTGCAACATCATGCCCGTGCTCAGGTCTCGGCCGGTTGATGGGAGAACGCCCAGAGGCGGGCGCCGAGAAAGGTAACTGCCGGCACGATCGCGATCGAAAACAGCAGGCCGGCCAGATCAGGCCATGGGGTCAGCTCGAGCCAGAGTGCCAGGACGGTCGAATTGAGCAGGAACCCGGACAGGGCGATCACCAGGAAGCGGGTCATGCTGGCAAGCATCGTGCCCTTGCGGCGCAGATGCGAGAAACTCCAGAAATAGTGACCGCTGAAGGACACGCCGAAGGCGACGAGAAAGCCGCATACGTTGGCCGGAAAGACGGACAATATGCCGGATTCCAGCAGCCCGGCGGCGACACCGGCATGGGTGAGGGTGGCCAGGATGCCGACCACGGCGAATTTGCCCATGGCGGCTGTCTCGGTGCGGATTTTCCGGCGCCTTGCGTCAGCTTTCATCCGCATCCCGTTCCCCCTGCTCGTGGGTTTCGGGCGTGCCTCCCTCTATGACATCCTGAAGGATATAGACCGGCCGCTGTTTGGCTTCGTTGAACAGGCGGGCGATATATTCGCCGATCATGCCGATGGACAGAAGCTGCACACCGGAGAAAAACAGCAGCGCGACCATCAGCGAGGCATAGCCGGGCACATCGGTGCCGAAGACGACGACATACAGGATCAGATACAAGGCATAGGCAAAGGCGGCCAGGGACACGAAGGCGCCGCCGTAGAACCAGACCCGCAGGGGCAGGGTGGTGAATCCGGTCAGACCGTCGAGGGCGAAGTTCCACAGTTTCCAGTAGTTGAACTTCCCCGTTCCGGCCTTGCGCGGCGGGCGTTCGTAGGGCAGGGCCATCACCGGAAATCCGACCCAGGCGAACAGGCCCTTCATGAAGCGGTTGCGTTCGGGAAGCCTCAGGAGCGCGTCGATGACGGCACGGTCGATGAGGCGAAAGTCGCCAGCATTCGCGGGCATGTCGATATTGGCCAGCCGGTCGAACAGCCGGTAGAACATGCCGGCGGTAGAACGCTTCATGAGCGTGTCGGAGGACCGGTCTATCCGGAGGCCGTAGACGACATCATATCCGGCGCGCCAGCCCTCGATCATCTGCACGATGAGTTCCGGCGGGTCCTGCAGATCGGCATCGATGATGACGGCGATGTCCCCCCGGGCGGCTTCCAGTCCCGCGGAAAGGGCGGCTTCCTTGCCGAAATTCCGGGACAGGCCGAGGAGGCGGCCGGGCAGACCGTTCTGCAGCTGCTCCGCAAGTATGTCGGCGGTCCTGTCGCGGCTGCCGTCATCGATGAAAACATATTCGTATTTCAGGCCGCTGCGTTCCAGCACCGGCCGCGTGGCCTCGAGAAAATGACGGATGACGTCTTCTTCGTTGAAGACCGGAACGATGACGCTGAGCAGGGGAGCGGCGGGGCGTGAACCCTGCCGTCTTGAGACATAGATCTTCGAGGCTGCGGCTGCTTGCATGAAAGGCTCTTGGGTCCTGACGCTCCAATTCGGCGCAACCTGCCGGAAAATCACGAAAAAGGCCAGCCTCGAAGATTCGGGCCGGCCTGTTTTCCGTTCGGATGCGGGATCGGTCTACACAAGCGCTCCGTGGCAATGCTTGTATTTCTTGCCGGACCCGCACGGGCAGGGCTCGTTGCGTCCGACCTTGCCCCAGGTGTCGGGATCGTTCGGGTCACGCTGAGGAGCCGCCGCCAGGCTTGCATCCGCAATCGCCATTTCATCTTCCCCGGTCAGGGGATCGATGTGGTGGGCGTGCATTTCCGGTTCCGCGGGCATCTGCGGAGCCTGTTCGGTCACCAGTTCCACGCGCAGCAACTGTGCGGTCGTGATCTGGCGCAGCTGGGTCAGCATGGATTCGAACAGGGTGAAGGCTTCGGTCTTGTATTCCTGCAGCGGATCGCGCTGGGCATAGCCGCGGAAGCCGACGACGGACCGCAGGTGATCCAGATTGGCCAGGTGTTCACGCCACAGGTTGTCCAGGGTCTGAAGGAGGATCGCCTTTTCCACCTGCCGCATGATGTCCGGGGAATATTTGGCGACCTTCTGCGCCATGGCGCTGTCGGCGGCCTTGCGGATCCGGTCCTTGACCTCTTCCTCGGCGATGCCCTCCTCCTCGGCCCAGTCCTTGATGGGCAGGTCGAGGTTCAGGTACTTGCGTACTTCCTCCTGGAGGCCTTCGGTATCCCACTGCTCGGGATAGGCCCGCTCGGGAATGTGATTCGCCACAAGGTCGTCGACCACGTCTCTGCGCATTTCGGCGACGGCATCCTGGATGGCTTCGCTGTCCATCAGCTCGATCCGCTGATCGAAGACGACCTTGCGCTGGTCGTTCATCACATCATCGAATTTCAGCAGGTTCTTGCGGATGTCGAAGTTGCGCGCCTCGACCTTCTGCTGCGCTTTTTCCAGAGCCCTGTTGATCCAGGGGTGGATGATCGCCTCGCCTTCCTCAAGACCGAGCTTCTGCAGCATGGAATCCATGCGCTCGGAGCCGAAGATGCGCATCAGGTCATCCTGCAGGGACAGGAAGAACTTCGAATGGCCGGGGTCGCCCTGACGGCCGGAACGGCCGCGCAGCTGGTTGTCGATACGCCGGCTTTCGTGGCGCTCGGTCCCGATCACGTAAAGTCCGCCAGCCTCGAGGGCCTTCTGCTTCAGCTTTTCCACTTCGGCGCGGATCCGCGCTTCGGCGGCGGTCCGCTCTTCGCCCTCGGGCATATCTCCGAGTTCCATGTCGATCTGCATGTCGGCGTTGCCGCCGAGCTGAATGTCGGTACCGCGGCCGGCCATGTTGGTGGCGATCGTCACGGCGCCGGGAAGACCGGCCTGCGCCACGATGAAGGCTTCCTGTTCGTGGTAGCGGGCGTTGAGGACCGCAAACACCTTGGATGTGCCGTCGTCGTTTTTCTGGGCGGCGGCAAAGGCGGCGGGATCGCTCAGGTCGATCTGCTTGTAGCCGTGCTTTTTCAGAAGCTCGGCAAGGAGTTCCGACTTTTCAATCGACGTCGTGCCCACCAGAACCGGCTGGCCGCGCTCCTTGCAATCGTCGATGAGCTTGACGATGGCGAGAAACTTTTCTTCCACCGTCCGATAGACCTCGTCGTCGTCGTCCTCCCGCCGGACCGGCTTGTTTGTGGGGATTTCGACGACCTCGAGATTGTAGATATCCGCGAATTCATCCGCTTCCGTCGAGGCCGTGCCGGTCATCCCGGCAAGCTTGTCGTACATGCGGAAATAATTCTGGAAGGTAATGGACGCGAGCGTCTGGTTTTCCGGCTGGATCTGAACCTTCTCGCGGGCCTCCAGTGCCTGGTGCAGGCCTTCGGAGAAACGGCGTCCCGGCATCATGCGGCCGGTGAATTCGTCGATGATGACGACTTCGCCGTTGCGCACGATGTAGTCCTTGTCGCGCTGGAACAGCTTGTGGGCCTTCAACGCCTGCTGCAGATGGTGAACGATGGCCACGTTCTCGACATCGTACAGGGAGTTGCCCTTCAGCAGGCCGGCTTCCCTCAGCAGGTTCTCCAGCTTTTCGTTGCCGGCTTCCGTGAAGGTGGCGGACCGCTGTTTTTCGTCCAGCTCGTAATCTTCGGCGGTCAGTTCCGGAATCAGGGTATCGACCGAGTTGTAGAACTCGGAGCGGTCCTCCAGCGGGCCGGAAATGATCAGCGGCGTGCGGGCCTCGTCGACCAGGATCGAGTCGACCTCGTCGACGATCGCATAGTGATGTCCGCGCTGAACCATCGACCCGCGGTCGTGTTTCATGTTGTCGCGCAGATAGTCGAAGCCGAATTCGTTGTTGGTGCCGTAGGTGACATCCGCGGCATAGGCCGCCCGACGTTCCTCGTCCGACAGGCCGTGGGTGATGCAGCCGACGGTCAGGCCCAGGAACCGGTAGACCTGGCCCATCCAGTCGCTGTCGCGCTGGGCCAGATAATCGTTCACCGTGACCACATGGACGCCCTTGCCTTCAAGGGCGTTCAGATAGACCGGCGCGGTTGCGACCAGGGTCTTGCCCTCGCCCGTCCGCATTTCCGAAATCTGACCGGAGTTGAGCACCATGCCGCCGATGAGCTGCACGTCATAGTGCCGCTGGCCGAGGGCACGGCGCGCGGCCTCGCGAACCGTCGCAAAGGCGGGAACGAGGATGTCCTCGACATCGGCGCCATTTTTCAGCTGGGTACGGAATTCATCCGTCCGTGCTCTCAGCGAGTCGTCCGACAGAGCCTGAAGTTCCGGCTCGAGAGCGTTGATCTGCTCGACTTTCGACCGAAATGTCTTAATTTTCCGGTCGTTGGCCGAACCGAAAATCTTACGTGCTAAAGCGCCAAGGCCAGCCATGTGGCGGTCCTTCCCTGAAAGGCGGCGCCACTGGCAATCCGGCGCCTGCCCATGAAATCGTCTCAATTGCTGTCCACGTTGCCGACAAGCGCAACGCGCTGGCCGGTTGACCGCGGCCGAAAAGATGCCTTCCCGGCCCACAAGCCGGACGCCCGAGAGATAAGAGGGGGTTCAATGCTTGTCAACGCTGCTGGAATGCGCAAAGTAGCCCAGCCCTCATCAACGGGGGGAAGAAAGATTACTGTTCCTATAGGTAAAGGACACCTCATGCTCCGAATTTCGATGCGCAGGCCGGTTCAGGCACTTGCCGTTTCAATCCTGGCCATGTCGCTCGGATCCGCGACCCTTCTTGCCGCCGAACCTGACGATGTGGTCGCCAAGGTCGGCGATGCGGAAATCACCGAAGCCGAACTGGCATTTGCCGCCCAGGACGCCGGCCAGGAACTGCAGCGTTTTCCGCCGGCGCAATGGCGCCAGCTGCTGCTCGACGCGATGGTCGACATGGAACTGATGGCGCAGGCTGCCCGTGAGGATGGTCTGGATCAGGATCCGGATTTCCAAAGACAGCTGGATTTCCTCGAACTGCAGGCCCTGCGCAACGCGTATCTTGCCCAGAAAATCGGTGGAACGATTTCCGAGGATGACGTCAAGGCCGCCTACGACGCGCAATTCGCGGATTTCGAAGGCGCGGAAGAGATGCATGCCCGTCACATTCTGGTGAAGGAAAAGGCAGAGGCCGAGGCGCTGGTTGCCGAACTGGACGGTGGCGCCGATTTCGCGGAACTGGCGCGGGAAAAATCCACCGGCCCTTCCGGCCCCAACGGCGGCGATCTCGGCTTTTTCAAGTCGGGCCAGATGGTCAAGCCGTTTGAAGAGGCGGTCATGACGCTTGAGCCGGGCGGCTACACGAAAGAACCGGTGGAAACCCAGTTCGGCTGGCATGTGATCAAGCTGGAAGAAAAGCGCCGCGAGGAAAAGCCGGCACTCGAAGAAGTCGGCGACTCCCTGCGTCAGCAGATTTTCCGGGAGCGTTACCAGGCCCGTATGGCCGAACTCAAGGATACGATGAAGGTCGAAATTCTTGACGACAAACTGTCCTTGCCGGCCGACGACGGCGCAAAGACGGAGTGATCGCCGCGTCCCGGCGACAATTCGACCCGGCGGCGCCTTGCTGCCGGGTTTTTCTCAGGACGGGCGGCGGGCGAAAAGGCTTGCGCCGCCGCGGCGCTTTTGGGTAGATCAAGCGGCTTTTCGTCCGGAACCGGTCGAAAGGTTCAACCGTTGACCAAGAGTGCCGGAAAAGCTTCCATGCCGACGACCGTTTCCCCTCTCGCCCCCAAATCCTATCCGCACATGCCGGAGATCGAGGGCGTTCAATTCGCGACCGCTTCGGCAGGTATCAAATACAAGGGCCGCACGGATGTGCTGCTGGCGACGGTCTGCGAGGGCACGGCCGTTGCAGGCGTGTTTACCCGATCCAGATGTTCCTCCGCGCCGGTGGACTGGTGCAAGGACCGCATCGGAGCCGGAAGGGCGCGTGCGCTTCTGGTGAATTCGGGCAATGCCAACGCCTTTACCGGCAAAAAGGGCGCGGCGGCGGTCGAATTGTCCGCGCAGATTGTCTCCGGCGCTCTCGGCTGCGGCGAGGAGGAAATCTTCCTTGCCTCGACCGGGGTGATCGGCGAACCGCTCGGGGCGGAGAAATTCGCGGATGTGATCGGAGACCTGAAGGCCGACCAGGGCCGTGCGTCCTGGCTGGATGCCGCCCGGGCGATCATGACGACGGACACCTATCCGAAGGTGGCGACCGCATCCGTCGATCTGGACGGGGAAACGGTGTCGATCAACGGCATCGCAAAAGGAGCGGGCATGATCGCGCCGGACATGGCGACCATGCTGTCCTTCATCTTCACCGATGCGGCCATCGCGCCGGATGTCCTCCAGGCCCTGCTGGGCACGGAAACCGAGCGCAGCTTCAATGCGGTAACGGTCGACAGCGACACATCGACCTCCGATACCGTCCTGTTGTTCGCAACCGGCACGGCGGCGGCGAGAGGGGTAGCGCCTGTTGCCTCCCTCGAGGATCCTCGCGTGGAGGTTCTGCGCGCGGCGCTGGGGGATGTGATGCTGGAGCTGGCGCATCAGGTTGTCCGCGACGGCGAAGGGGCCCGGAAATTCGTTGAAGTGCGCGTCGAAGGCGCCGAGAGCGATGCTTCCGCGAAAAGGATCGCGCTGTCGATCGCCAATTCGCCGCTCGTCAAGACCGCGGTCGCCGGAGAGGATGCCAATTGGGGACGGGTGGTCATGGCTGTCGGCAAGGCCGGCGAGCCGGCGGATCGGGACCGGTTGGCGATCTGGTTCGGTGACGTGCGCGTGGCCGTCGACGGAGAACGGGACCCCGATTACAGCGAGGAGGCTGCCTCCGCGGTGATGAAAGAGGACGATATCGTCATCCGGGTGGATCTGGGCCTCGGCACAGGGCATGCCACCGTATGGACCTGTGACCTGACCAAGGAATATGTCGCCATCAACGGCGATTACCGCAGCTAGCTTCCGGACCCGACCATGACACGGCCCGATCCGGATACGCCGGAGAACTTGCGGATTTCAACCGGAGTTGCTTAACCGCCCCTCAAGCGACTGTCTCAGAACTGGACCCCGACCATGACCAAGATCGTACTCGTCGCGGCCTGCGCCCTGGTGGATGTGGACGGGCGCATTCTCCTGGCGCAGCGGCCGGAGGGCAAATCCATGGCCGGATTGTGGGAGTTTCCGGGGGGGAAGGTCGAAGACGGCGAGCGGCCGGAAGAAACCCTTATCCGGGAACTCGACGAGGAGCTCGGCATCACGGTTAAGGAAGCGTGTCTGGCGCCGCTGACCTTTGCCAGCCACGCTTATGAGGATTTCCATCTTCTCATGCCATTGTTCATCTGCCGCAGATGGGACGGTGTGGCTCGGGGTCTGGAAAACCAGGCGCTGAAATGGGTGCGGGCAGGCCGGCTGAGGGATTATCCGATGCCGGCGGCCGATGAACCGCTCATTCCGCATATTCTGGAAGCCGTCTAGGCATTTCGAGTGCGGTCAGGGCGAGGCGGAATGCGGCAGCCGAGTTTGTTTCTCCCGTTCCAGGTGGAGAATATTCGCAATGTTCAGGACGTCCGCGTGCTGCCGGGGGGCAAGCCATCTTCTGACCCGGTTCTTCCGGAATGAGGGCGGGGCCACCACCATTGAATATGCGCTGATCGTCGGCATCATCGGGGGCATCCTCATTGTCAGTTTCCAGGAAATTGGCGGAATTTTGAGTGACGATATCTTCGGCGCGGCCATGGATGCCCTCAATGAGGTCACGGGAGGCGGCTGACGTGCCGACGGCCCGCCGGACCATTGGCGAGCTTGCGGTCCGGCGCCGGTCCTGGAGCATGTCGCGTTCAATTGAATTCAGAACATCGCCCGAACGCATTTGCGATGCCAAGGCTGCCTCGGGGGCTTCCTGAAGCCATGAATGTGCTTAGACGCGACGCGTTCTAATCGCCGATCTTCTTTTCCTCGACCCCAAGCGCATCCGCCAGTCTGGATCTGGCCGATCCCGGACGCAGCGGTTTCTGCTGGCTTTCGTGAGGCGCCCAGCCCGAGAGCGTCACAAGGGCGAATGTCGCCCTGATCCGCCCGTCCGGATCGCTGTGGTCCTGCGCGTAGAGTTCGGCAGCGCGCAGCAGGACCTTTTCCGTGAGAGGCGTGCGGCTGCGGTCTTTCAGAACCGAGGTCGCTCCCATGGCGCGCAGGTCCGCGAGCAGCGCGAACATGGTGTCATAGCGAACCGTAAGCGTGTCCAGATCCGTGACGGGAAGAGCGAAGCCGGCCCGTTGCAGCAGGCTGCCGAGATCGCGCGTATCGGCGAATGGCAGGACGCGGGCGGCGGCCCCGCCGCTGAGTTCCAGTTCCGCCCGGGTGAGGCTGTCGCGCAGTTCCGTCAGCGTGCCCGCGCCGGGCAGTGTCGCCAGAAACAGACCGTCCGGTGTCAGTGCCCGGCGGATCTGCACCAGGCTTCCGGGCAGGTCGTTGACGAATTGCAGGTTCAGCGCGGAGACGATCAGATCGACCGACTGGTCCCGGAACGGAAGCATGGCGTCGTCGCAGATCACATCCGGCGGCGGCAGGTTCGGGTCGGCGCAGAACAGATCCGCCCGGACGAGGGTCTCCGCCTTGCCGGATCCTGAGATGGCCCGCGACACCAGGCCGCAATGCCCGCCCAGATCAACTGCCGTGCGAAAGGTCCGGTTGATCATCAGCAGGCGGTCCTGCAGATCCTCCGCGACAGCCCGCAGAAGAAAGTCCGCGCCGGGCTTGGCGGCCCTCAGGGCACGCTCGCGGCGGCTGCGGAACAACGGGCGGTCGAACAGGTCTGGTTGTGCGGTCACGGGAACTCGGCCTTTGTCAGAGCATGGCCGGTCACATATGGTATCCGGACCGGAAGGTCAAAGACTTGCCCCTGCCGGCATACGGCCGGGGTTGACGATTGGTGAGGTCCGTACAGGTGAAGCACTTGTCCTTCATCGGCACACGCCTGGTTTCGGCTCCCCGCTCGGCTGCGGGGCTGGCGCTGGATTTTCTGCTGCCGCTGCGGTGTCTGTGCTGCGAGGCGAAAGTGGCCTCCCGGGACGGCCTGTGCCCGCGCTGCTGGCAGAACATGCCCTTCATCGAACGGCCGTGGTGCCAGCGCCTGGGAATACCCTTCACCTATGATGTGGGGGAGGGCGCCTGGAGCCCGCGTGCGATCGCCTCGCCGCCCGTGTTCGACCGGCTGCGGTCGGTCGCCTTCTATGACGGTCCGGCACGGGAGCTGGTTCTGGCCCTCAAGTTCTCGCGGCGCCGCGAGCTTGCCCGGTCCATGGGACGCTGGATGAGCCGCAGCGGGAGCGAGTTCCTCGATCGGGACAGTCTCATCGTCCCCGTTCCGCTGCATTGGCTGCGTCTGCTGTCCCGCCGTTTCAACCAGTCTGCCGACCTTGCCCGGTCCGTTGCGGCGCATTGTGGCGGGCAGTTCGAGCCGGAGATCCTGAAACGCCGGAAGCGGACACGCCAGCAGGTCGGTCTGTCGGCAAAGGACCGGCGGAAAAACGTCCGCTCCGCCTTCGCGGTGGATGCAGCGCGGAAAGGTCACCTTCAGGGCCGCCATGTTGTCCTGGTCGATGATGTGATGACGACCGGATCGACGATCTCCGCCTGCACCAGGGTTCTCCTGGCGGCGGGGGCTTCATCCGTGGATGTGCTCACATTTGCGCTTGCCGATCCTTCGGTCCGATCCGGGAACGGCAGCTTGTCGGTTTGAAGCTGTCCCTTGAGTTTTTCCGCGGTGAACGCATATAACGCCGGGATTTCTTATCGAACGGATTGTGCCCGGCGGACCGGGTTCGCCGAGGTCCTGACAGCGGGCGAACCGTTCCGGCAGGCAACAAAAGGATAGAACGAATGGCTGAAGTGGTCATCTACACGCGCCAGCTTTGCGGGTTTTGCACGGCGGCCAAGCGGCTGCTGGAGCGCAAAGGCGTCACCTATAAGGAATTCGACGCAACCTTCGATCCGGGCCTGCGCAAGGAAATGGTACAGAAGGCCAATGGCCGCTCCACCTTTCCGCAGATTTTTGTCGGCTCGACCCATGTGGGCGGCTGCGACGAACTGCATGCGCTGGACCGGGCCGGCAAGCTGGACGCCCTGCTTGCATCGTGATCCGGCGTGCGAATCGCGGCAATTTGCAGGTGCGGTCCGACACGCCCGGACGACCGGCTTTCCTGCTTTCATGGGATGCCGTATGAAAGCAGGCTGATCTGATGATACCCTGATTCATTCCTGTCCACCGGAGGGAAGGCGCCAGATGCCCTCGTTTATCGCAGCATGTATCCAGCTTCGCAGCGGCAAGACCCTGTCTGAAAATAGGGACGCGGCCGAAAGCCTGATCCGGGCGGCCGCCATGGACGGGGCGCAATATATTCAGACCCCGGAAATGTCGAATGTGCTGGTGCGCAGCCGCGAGGAACTTCTGGAGCGCATTTCAGGGCCCGGAGACGATCCGTTCCTGTCGATGGCACGATCCGTGGCGGCGGATCTCGGCGTTCATCTTCATATCGGCTCCCTGGCGGTGCTGGCAGGCAATGGCAAGGTCGCCAACCGGGCCTTCATGATTGCGCCGGACGGGCGAATTCTCGCCAGCTACGACAAGATCCACATGTTCGACGTGGATCTGCCCAACGGGGAGAGCTGGCGTGAATCGGCGACCTATGAGCCGGGCACGCAATCCGTGGTCCTCGATCTGCCTCTGGCGCGGATCGGCATGGCGGTCTGCTACGATATCCGCTTTCCGGCGATCTTCCGGACACAGGCGCGCGCCGGTGCGCAGATCGTCACCGCCCCCGCCGCCTTCACGCGCCAGACCGGGGAAGCCCACTGGCATGTGTTGCAGCGTGCCCGCGCCATCGAGAACGGCGCCTTCGTCATCTCCGCGGCGCAGGGCGGTGTCCATGAGGATGGCAGGGAGACCTACGGTCACAGTCTCATGGTCGATCCATGGGGACATGTGATCGCCGAACTCGATCATGACGCGCCAGGGCATGTGCTGGCCGAAATCGATACGGACAAAGTGTCCCAGGCACGCGGGCGTATCCCCGCCATTGCCAATGAGCGGGAATTCACCTGCCGGGTTGTCGAAGGCCTGAAGGAGGAACCGGCGTGATCAGGTACACGCTTGTTTGCGGCAACACGCATAATTTCGAAGGCTGGTTCCGGAATTCAGACGATTTTGAAATGCAGTGCACCCGCCACCTGGTGGTGTGCCCGGTCTGCGGCGCCACGGATGTCAGAAAGGCGCTGATGGCGCCTGCAGTGTCCACATCCCGGAAGAAGGAAGCGCCGTCCTGTCCCGCCGATACGGAGGTCCGTCCGGCGCAGGCGAGCGCACCGGCAGCGCCGGCTACCACGCCCATGCAGCCTTCGGCGCTGCTGCCGGTGGATATCCGTCACAAGGAAATCGTCGAGACCCTGCGCGAGGTGCGCGCCCGCATTATCGAAAACTCGGAAAATGTGGGGGCGGATTTCGCCACGGAAGCCCGGAAAATGCATTATGGCGAGGCGGAAGAGCGCAGCATTTACGGCGAAACCACACCACAGGACGCGGAAGCCCTGCTGGACGAGGGCATTGCCGTTCTTCCCCTGCCCGAACTGCCCGAGGACAAGAACTGAATACCTGGGAGCGTCGAGACCACTTGCGGTCTCCGCCGGGACAGGCCCTTGCCGGACCGCAAACACGAAAGCCACCCGCGGTCCTCAGAATGCGGGTGGCTTTCGGCTTTGATGACAGCCTGCCGACGCATGTGCGCGGCGTGCCTGTTCAAACGGCCGACTTGCGGCGTCCTGTGGATTTGGACTGGACTTCCTTCAGGGTTTCTTCCGTAGCCTTGCCGAGTTCGCTGACGGTCTCCAGGGCCGTTTCGTTGAGTTCCTCGACGACGGCGGCATTGTCGGAAAAGCTGTCGCGGAGCAGGGCAGCCTGCTTTTCGAAGTATTCCTGATACTCGTTCGCCATCTTGGAATAGAAGGCCTGCAGGGTCGCCATGGTTTCCTCCGGCGCCGTGCACTGGCTCAACGATTTCGCGCATTCGATGTCTTCATGCAGGCGATGGCTGACAAAATTCATCTGGTCGTCCAGGGCCCGTTCGGTATGGGTCCACAGTGTCTGACCCATCTTCTGGACGCTGGCGACAGCCTTGGCTTCGATGCGGTCTTCCCGTTCCGCAAAATTCCAGTTCGAAAAGGAAGGCATCGGCCACTGGGTCATCATCGAGCTGAAATCGAAGGCATCCGTATTCCGTTTGGCAGGCATGTCACATTCTCCGCTGTTGTCCGTCAGCTCCAGCCGTTGAAGCCGGTCCACTTTTCGATCCGCCACGATGTCCCGCAGCCGGTTCTCGCCCCTCGCTTGCAGTCTACGATGTTTTCGCGGCGCATCTTTGACAGGGATCAAACAGCGAGGGAGCCGCGACGGAAAGGCGGCTGTGCCGGGCCGCCCGCGTCAAGGGCGATTCAGGAACGTCCGGAGCGCGGCGGAGGTGCTGTCCGGCTCTTCCAGGGTGGACAGGTGTCCGCTGCCTGCGATCACCACAAGGTCGCTGCCGGAAATCCGTTCGTGGATTTCCCGGGCAACCGGCGGTGGGGTCAGCCGGTCTCCGTCGCCGACCAGAACGAGGGTCGGGCAGGCGATGTCCGAAAGCCGGGGACGGGCATCGATGCGGTCGATCAGCGCGGTCTGCTGGCGGATGAAGGCCTCCGGCCCGGTTTCCATGGCCATATCGACCACGATTACCTTGAGCGCGGCGTCTTCTTCGCGTTTTTCATGGACGAAGCCCGGGTAAAGCAGATGCGGGATCTTCGCGAAGCCTTTCTTGCGGGTCAGGTCGATCAGGAACTTTCGCCGCTCCGACTGGTCGGGGGTGTCCGAACGGGCGTTGGTGTCGAGAAGCGCCAGTTTTCCCACCCGCTGCGGTGCCTCGCGCATGATCTCCATGCAGATGTAGCCGCCCATGGACAGGCCGATCAGGGAAAACCGCTGCGGCGCCTTTTCCAGTATCGCGGCAGCGATGGCCTCGATGCTGTCGTGTTCACGGTGGTTGCCCACCATGATCGGGCGATCGGCAAAGGCGACGATCTGCGGTGCGAAGAGGGCTTCGGTGCACAGGAGGCCGGGAACGAAGACGATCGGATCGCTCATGTGGAAGAGGCCGTCTTTTCCGCCAGCAGCATGTAGTTCACGTCCATGTCGCGCGACTGGCCCCAGCTGTCCGTCAGCGGATTGTAGCTCACTCCGGAGCGGTCGATGATCTTCAGGCCGGCCTTTTGCAGCGGGGCCTCGATCTCTTCCGGCTTGACCAGCTTCTCGTAGGAATGGGTGCCCCTGGGAAGCCAGCGCAGAACGACTTCCGCACCGACAATGGCCAGGGCATAGGCCTTGAGGGTCCGGTTGATGGTGGCCACGAACATCAGTCCGCCGGGCCGGACCATGCTTCCGGTCGCCTCGAGGAACAGCGGCACGTCGGCAACGTGCTCGACCACTTCCATGTTCAGCACCACGTCGAAAGTTTCCCCGGCGGCGGCCAGCGCTTCGGCGGTTTCTGTCCGGTAGTCGATGTCGAGGCCGGAGCTGCGCATGTGAAGTTTCGCAATCTCGATATTGACCTGGGAAGGATCCGCACCGACGACTTCCGCACCGAGGCGGGCCATCGGTTCGCACAGCAGTCCGCCGCCGCAGCCGATGTCGAGGAAACGCAGTCCCCTGAAGGCGTCCGATGCCTTCGGATCCCGGTCGAACCGGCGGCAGACTTCCTGCTTGATATAGGCCAGACGCACCGGATTGAACTTGTGCAGCGGCTTGAACTTGCCTGCCGGATCCCACCATTCCTCGGCCATTGCGGAAAAACGGGCGACCTCTTCGGTGTCGATCGTGCCGGAATTTTCTCGTGCCTTGTCTGTCATCGGACGATCCTTTCAGACGTCAGGCCGCTGGAGAGGCGCGGCCGGTTGGACTTTCTACCGCTGTCGTTCCAGCCTCGCCGGGTCTTTGTCAAGCCGGACCGGTTGCAAATCCGCTCTCGGTATTCGCTTCTCAGGCCGGTTGCAGCAATGCACCGCAGCCTGTATGCATGTGCGCCGATCCATCCGGCGCTTCAGGCGCTTCACGAACCCGCAAGAAGAATACGAGTGGTATGGCCCGACTGGTTTTAAAATTTGGCGGGACTTCGGTTGCCGATCTAGATCGCATCCGCAATGTCGCCCGCCATGTCAAACGGGAAGTGGATGCCGGCCACCAGGTCGCGGTCGTTGTCTCGGCGATGGCCGGACAGACCAACCAGCTGGTGCAATATTGCCGGGAAGCTTCGCCGCTTCATGACGCCCGCGAATATGATGCCGTTGTCGCATCCGGCGAACAGGTGACCTCCGGTCTGCTGGCCATCGTCCTGCAGGACATGGGCGTGAACGCGCGCTCCTGGCAGGGCTGGCAGGTGCCGATCAAGACCGACGAGAATCACGGCGCGGCGCGGATCCGCGACATTGACGGCAGTTTCCTGATGGAGCGTCTCGAACAGGGTCAGGTTGCGGTTCTTGCCGGTTTCCAGGGCCTGTCTCCGGACAACCGGATCGCGACGCTGGGGCGCGGAGGATCCGACACCAGCGCGGTCGCCATCGCCGCTGCCATCAAGGCGGATCGATGTGATATCTATACGGATGTCGACGGCGTCTACACGACCGACCCGCGGATCGTGCCCAAGGCGAAACGGCTGAAACGGGTGTCCTTCGAGGAAATGCTCGAAATGGCGTCCCTGGGGGCGAAGGTTCTCCAGGTCCGCTCGGTCGAGATGGCTATGGTTCACGGTGTCAGGACCTTCGTGCGCTCCAGCTTCGATGATCCGCATGCACCGCAGGTCGACTCTGACGGCCTTCCGATTGGTACCCTTATTTGCGACGAGGACGAACTCGTGGAACAGCAGGTTGTCACCGGCATCGCCTATGCCAAGGACGAAGCCCAGATCTCAATCCGTGACGTCGCGGACAAGCCCGGCGTGGCCGAACTGGTGTTCGGACCGCTTGCCGATAATCACATCAATGTCGACATGATCGTCCAGAACATTTCTCCGGACGGCAAGACGACGGATATCACCTTCACCGTTCCCGAAGGCGAATACGAGCGGGCCATCAAGGTGCTGGAGGACA
This sequence comes from Labrenzia sp. 011, assembly GCF_003075075.1. Lineage (GTDB taxonomy): Bacteria > Pseudomonadota > Alphaproteobacteria > Rhizobiales > Stappiaceae > Roseibium. Next base: position 168,916 of record NZ_QCYM01000009.1, read on the forward strand.
ATCGCGCGGCGATCGGCTTCCAGAATCTGGAAGGGGCCACCGACGTGGTGAAGGTCTCCGTCATCGGCATCGGAATGCGCTCCCATGCGGGCATCGCGGCCCAGTGTTTCAGGGGGCTCGCCTCCAAGGGAATCAACATCCGCGCCATCACGACTTCGGAAATCAAAATCTCCGTGCTCATTGATTCGGCATACGCGGAACTTGCAGTGCGGACTCTCCATTCGCTATACGGGTTGGACGGATAGTTCATCCGGCAAGCGGGCTGCGGTACGGATCCGGGCCGGGAGCTTGTGTGAAGCGGGATCAAACGGGGGCGCCATGCGCAGCAACCTAGCCGGACCGCGCCTGCTGCTCCGCCGGCTTCGGGAAGTCATGGCGGAGCCGATCACGGCGCAGGAGCGACTCGACAAGATTGTCGTGCTCATCGCGTCGAATGTGGTTGCCGAAGTCTGTTCGGTCTACATTCTGCGCGCGGACGGCGTTCTGGAGCTTTATGCAACGGAAGGTCTGAATCGCGAGGCGGTACACAACGCGTCCCTGCGCGTCGGCCAGGGGCTTGTCGGCCTGATCGCCGCCGAAGCACGTCCCCTGAACCTGCCGAACGCCAGCGCCCATCCGGGCTTTACCTATCTGCCGGAAACCGGTGAAGAAGCCTACAACTCGTTCCTTGGCGTGCCGATTCTGAGGGCGGGGCGCACGCTAGGCGTTCTCGTCGTGCAGAACCAGTCCCACCGCACCTATCTGGAAGACGAGGTGGAAGCCCTGCAGACCACGGCGATGGTCATTGCCGAGATGGTGGCCGCGGGTGAGCTGGAGGCGATTTCCCAGAAAGCCACCGGACTGGACCTGTCGCGGCCGATCACCTCGACCGGCACCGGGCTTTCCGAAGGCGTGGGGCTCGGCCATGTGGTTCTGCACGAGCCGCGCGTCGTCATCACGAATCTGATTGCCGAGGACACGGACAGCGAGAGCGCCCGTCTCGACGGGGCCATCAATCGCCTGCGCCTGTCCATCGACGATCTTCTGGCCAGCGGCGAGATCGCGGCCACCGGTGAGCACCGGGAGGTGCTCGAAGCCTACCGCATGTTCGCCTATGACCGGGGCTGGATCCGCAAGATCGAGGAAGCGATCCGCAACGGCCTGACGGCAGAGGCGGCGGTCGAGAAGGTCCAGAGCGATACGCGCGCGCGCATGTTGCGTCAGACGGACCCCTATCTGCGCGAACGCCTGCACGACCTCGACGACCTGGCTCACCGGCTCATCCGTGAGCTCATGGGCCGTGAACATGGCCCCGGTCACGACGAACTGCCCCAGGATGCCATTATCGTGGGCCGCAACATGGGGGCCGCGGAACTGCTGGACTACGGACGGGACCGGATCCGCGGTCTGGTGCTGGAGGAAGGCGGGCCGACCAGTCACGTGACCATCGTTGCCCGGGCTCTGGGCATTCCCATGGTCGGGCTGGTGCATGACATCGTCGGCCTGGCGGATGGCGGCGATGCGATCATCGTGGACGGTGACACGGGTGAGGTTCATCTTCGCCCTGCGACCGACCTGGAAAACGCCTATGCGGAAAAGGTCCGGTTCCGGGCGCGGCGCCAGGCGCAATACCGGCGCCTGCGCAACAAGCCGTCGGTGACAAAGGACGGGGTCGAGTTTTCCCTGCAGATGAACGCCGGCCTGCTGGTCGATCTGCCGCATCTTGCCGAATCGGGGGCGGCGGGCGTCGGTCTGTTCCGCACCGAACTCCAGTTCATGGTTGCCTCCTCCTTTCCGCGCATGCGCGAACAGCAGGCGCAATACTCCCAGGTTCTGGACGAGGCCAACGGCAAGCCGGTGACCTTCCGGTCCCTCGACATCGGCGGGGACAAGGTCCTTCCCTATCTGCGCTCGATCCAGGAGGAAAACCCGGCCATGGGCTGGCGCGCCCTGCGGCTCGGTCTCGATCGGCCCGGCCTGTTGCGCACCCAGATCCGGGCGTTGCTGCATGCGGCCGCGGGACGCGAGCTGAAGCTGATGTTCCCGATGGTTGCGGAGGTGCGGGAATTCCTGCAGGCCAAGGCCCTTGTCAACAAGGAAATCAGGCATCTGCGCCGTCATGGTCACCAGACGCCGGACAACATCCGGCTCGGGGTGATGATCGAGGTGCCGTCCCTGCTGTTCCAGCTCGAGGAACTGATGTTCCATGTCGACTTCGTGTCCGTCGGCTCGAACGATCTGTTCCAGTTCTTCTGTGCGGTCGACCGGGGCAACACGCGGGTTGCCGACCGGTTCGATACCCTGAGCGTCGGTTTCCTGAGAGCCTTGAAATCCATTGTGGATGCCGCACATAAGGCCCATGTCCCGGTGACACTGTGCGGTGAGCTGGCCGGCCGGCCCCTGGAGGCTATGGCGCTGATCGGGCTGGGCTATCGCGATCTGTCGATGTCGCCGGCATCGCTGGGGCCGGTGAAGGCAATGCTGCGCACTCTGGACGCGGGCCGCCTGTCCGCCCGTATCCTGCCGCGGCTGGAACCCGGGCATGGCGACAGCAATATCCGGGACGTCCTGAAGCGCTTCGCCGCAGACATGGATGTTGCTCTTTAGCGGAAACGGGCGTAACGCCCCCTCTTAACGTCAATCCTGGGAGATCTTGCGCGGATGCTGGCGCGTCATAGACTTGATAATCTGCTGGACCGCTTTGCCGAACTCGAACACATGATGTCGTCGAATCCGGACCCTGCCGCTTACGTGAAACTCTCCCGCGAATATGCCGGTCTGGAGCCGCTGGTCGGCAAGATCCGGGAGCTCATCCAGGCCGAAAAGGATCTTGAGGGGGCAAAGTCGCTGGTGTCGGATCCGGACTCGGATGCGGAGATGCGCGAGCTTGCGGAACTGGAGCGGGACGAGCTTGCCGAGCGCGTGGAACGCCTCAGCCGGGATGTGAGCATCGGCCTGCTGCCCAAGGACGAGGCGGATGCCAACGATGCGATCCTGGAAGTGCGCGCGGGAACGGGCGGCGATGAAGCGGCCCTGTTCGCGGGGGATCTGTTCCGCATGTATCAGCGCTATGCCGAGCTCCAGGGCTGGAAGGTGGAAATCCTGTCCGCCAGCGAAGGCGAGGTCGGCGGTTACAAGGAGGTGATCGCCTCGGTTTCCGGCGACCATGTCTTCGCCCGGCTCAAGTTCGAATCCGGTGTGCACCGGGTCCAGCGTGTTCCGGCAACCGAATCGGGCGGTCGCATTCATACGTCGGCGGCCACCGTGGCCGTGTTGCCGCAGGCCGAGGATGTCGATATCGACGTTCAGGACAGCGATTTGCGCATCGACACCTTCCGTGCCTCCGGCGCCGGCGGGCAGCATGTGAACACGACCGATTCCGCCGTGCGCATCACCCATTTGCCGACCGGGATCGTGGTGGCCGTTCAGGATGAACGCTCCCAGCACAAGAACAAGGCGCGCGCCATGCAGCTTCTGCGGGCACGGATCTATGACGAGGAACGCGCGCGCGCGGCGAGCGAGCGGACCGAAGCCCGACGGCTTCAGGTCGGTTCCGGAGACCGCTCCGAACGGATACGGACCTACAATTACCCCCAGGGACGTGTGACCGACCACCGGATCGGCCTGACGCTCTACAAGCTCGACCAGATCATTGCCGGCGAGGCGCTTGGCGAGGTCATCGACGCGTTGATCGTCGATCATCAGGCCGGTCTGCTCGCGTCCGTAGACAGCTGAGCGATGCGGACCGGACAGCTCTACCGGCAGGTCCGGGACCGGTTCAGACAGGCGGGGCTGGCGACGCCGGATCTGGACGCGCGGTTGCTGGTGAGCGCCGCGCTGGGCGTTCCGGTTGCCGATCTTGTCCTGCGGGAGGATGCCGAGGTCACGCAGGAGGCGGCCGCGCGGGCCGGGACCTATGAAAAGCTGCGTCTGGAAGGCATGCCCGTCGGGCGGATCCTCGGGGAGCGGGAGTTTTACGGCCGCAGGTTCTTTCTGAATGCGGCAACCCTGGAACCCAGGCCGGATACGGAAACCCTGGTCGATGCGGTTCTTGCGCGCACGGATCCGCAGCAGACCGGCATCATGTGCGATATCGGCACCGGCACCGGCGCCATCGCCGTTTCCCTCCTGGCCGAACGCCCCGGCTGCCGGATGATCGCCGTGGACCTGTCCGAGGAGGCGCTGCAATGCGCACTCCGCAATGCCGGCCACCATGGCGTCGGCGAGCGGTTTTATCCCGTGTGCGCCGACTACATGTCGTGCCTGCGGGGCGGGCTGGACTGGGTGATCAGCAATCCGCCCTATATCCGGTCCTCCGTCCTGGCCGGTCTCGACCGGGAGGTGATTCAGCACGATCCGATCCTGGCGCTCGACGGGGGAGACAGCGGACTTGAGGCCTATTTTCATATTGTGACGGATGCGGCTTCCCTGTTGAAACCGGGCGGTGGTATCGCTTTGGAAATCGGTTTTGACCAGGCGGGCGATCTGGAAAAACAGCTGCGTCATCATGGCTTTGTAGCAATTGAAATCATTAGGGATCTTTCCGGAAACGATCGCGTTGCCGTCGCCCGGAAGGCCTGAATTCAACGTTTTGTTCCTAAGCTGAAAAAGCGCTTGGAAATCCTTGCGGAAACGGTTAGGTTCATCACGCCGAGACCGGAGATGTGATCAGCGATCAGCGGGGCATACGCATCCGGCAGCGTTAGGCCAGACGCAGTTTTAGCGTTATGGCAGTCGTTGCAAATCGGACTATCCGGTGTTTCGGACTGTCGAGGAAAAAGACAAAGCGTTGGCCGGTGGCCTATAGCGCCTGCGTGAGTTTTCAGTGACAGCCGCTAACCAGCACTGTTGGTTTCGGTAAGTATTTCGTATCGGTTTTACGCAATTCCGATGTTGGGTCAGTGAATGCTGACCGCCGTTCCGCAAGAGAAAACGGCAGGATGAGACCAGGAAATCAAAGCAATAAGCGCATGCGCGGAAGGGGCCGCAAGGGTCCTAATCCGCTAACCCGGACATTCGAATCGAACGGTCCTGATGTGAAAATCCGTGGCACAGCGATGCATATCGCGGAGAAGTATCAGCAGCTTGCCCGTGATGCGCATGCATCCGGCGACCGGGTGATGTCCGAGAATTACAACCAGCATGCAGAGCACTATCTCCGCATCGTGGCTGCCGCACAGCCGCCCCAGCAGGCGGCTCAGTCCTCTGCCCGTGGCGAGGCTGACGAGGGGTTCGACAATACCGCGCCCGTCAATGGATCGGCGGCCAATAACGGTAATGGCGCAGAGCGTCCTCCGGCACCGGAGCGCACGTCTTCGGCCGCCGACGAGGATCTTGTCGACGCCGACAGCCCGCAGCCCTTCATCGAAGACATGCCGCTGATCGATCCGGAAGGCCAGGTCAATGGCACCGGACAGAAGGCCGGGGCGGACGAAACGGCAGGCGAGGAAAAGCCGCGCCGTCGGGCACGGGTGCCTCGCGCCCGCACGCCGCGCCGGACTGCCGCGTCGTCTTCCGAGGCCGCGCCCCAGACGGCAGCTTCCCCCCGTGAGGCGGAAGCTCCGGGCGGGGAAGAGCCTGCGAAACCGCAACGCCGGCCCGCTCGGGCGCGCCGCGCCAAGGTTGCCGACGAAGTGTCGAGCGAGGCTTCAAGCGCAGGCGAAATGACCCCGGGCGAATAAGCGGCCCGGGTGAAGATCGGTTTGTGAAAACGGCGTCCGGAAGGGCGCCGTTTTCGTTTGGATTGCAAATTTCCACAGGGGTGCGTGACTTAGATCAACAGATCTGCAACCGGAATCGATTAAAAGGTTGGTCACGGACCCGGTTCAGCCGCGCTTCGCGGGTTCGTACCCGGAAGGCTGATTGCTTGAACCAGTTCGAGGCAATCCTGTGCGTGTTTTCTTCCTCACGGGATGCCCGATCGTTGCGAAAGGTTCCAGAAATGACCCGCTTTTCCGTCGCTGCCGCTCCCTGAGGGGAGCCATTCGCATCAAACCACGTCGTCCTCGTTTGCGGGATCGTGACCTGGGGGCTTTTGTGATGAATATGCAACACTATATTATGGGAGCAATGCTTCGGATCCCGGCCGGGATCGCAGGCGTTGTGCGGATGCCCGCAACGGGGTCCGTATCCCACAACGTTCCCCACGCTTCGGGTGGTGCGGACGGTCAGGAGGTATCTTATGAACTTTGAGAAATATACCGAACGTGCCCGCGGGTTCGTTCAGTCCGCCCAGACCTATGCGCTGGGGCAGGGCCATCAGCAGTTCACGCCCGAACATATCCTGAAAGTGCTTCTGGACGACCCGGAAGGCATGGCCAGCGGTCTGATCGACAGGGCCGGCGGTCAGTCGAAACTGCTCAAGGCCGACCTGGAAGATGTCCTGGAGAAGATGCCCAAGGTGTCCGGCGGGGCCGGACAGCTCTATATGGCACAGGGCACTGCGCGCCTGTTCGAACAGGCGGAAAAGATCGCCGAGAAGGCGGGTGACAGCTATGTCACCGTCGAACGGTTGCTGCTTGCGCTCGCCATGGATGGCGACAGCGAGGCCGGCAAGCTGATGAAGCGCCACGGGGTCACGCCGAACGGGCTGAACGAGGCGATCAACCAGTTGCGCCAGGGCCGGACGGCCGACAGCGCCACGGCGGAAAGCCAGTATGACGCGCTCAAGAAATACGCCCGCGATCTGACCCAGGTCGCGCGCGAGGGCAAACTCGATCCTGTCATCGGCCGCGACGAGGAAATCCGCCGGACGATCCAGGTCCTGTCCCGGCGTACGAAGAACAATCCCGTGCTGATCGGCGAACCGGGCGTGGGCAAGACCGCGATAGCCGAGGGACTGGCGCTGCGGATCATCAACGGGGATGTGCCTGAATCCCTGAAGGACAAGCAGCTTCTGGCGCTCGACATGGGCTCGCTGATCGCCGGTGCGAAATACCGCGGAGAATTCGAGGAGCGCCTGAAGGCGATTCTGGCCGAGGTCGAGGCGGCTGCGGGCAAGGTCATCCTGTTCATCGACGAAATGCACACGCTTGTCGGAGCCGGCAAGGCCGACGGCGCGATGGATGCCTCAAATCTTCTCAAGCCGGCGCTTGCCCGCGGGCAGCTGCATTGTGTCGGGGCAACGACGCTCGACGAATTCAGGAAGCACGTGGAAAAGGACGCGGCGCTGGCCCGCCGGTTCCAGCCGGTCTTCGTCAGCGAACCGACGGTCGAGGATACGATTTCGATCCTGCGCGGCATCAAGGAGAAATACGAACTTCATCATGGCGTGCGCATAACGGACTCGGCCATCGTTTCCGCCGCGACCCTCTCCAACCGCTATATCACCGACAGGTTTCTGCCGGACAAGGCCATCGACCTGATGGACGAAGCCGGCAGCCGTCTGCGGATGCAGGTGGATTCCAAGCCCGAGGAGCTGGACGAACTCGATCGCAGGATCATCCAGCTGAAAATCGAGCGGGAAGCGCTGAAGGTCGAGGATGACGCGGCCTCCAAGGACAGGCTGGCCCGGCTGGAAAAGGAACTGACGGATCTGGAAGAGCAGTCCCAGTCCCTGACGGGGCGCTGGCTGAGCGAGAAGGAGAAGCTGAACCTCGAGCAGAAGATCAAGGAGCAGCTGGAGCAGGCCCGTACGGATCTGGAAATCGCGCAGCGCCGGGGCGATCTCACCAAGGCCGGCGAACTGGCCTATGGCGTCATCCCGGATCTGGAGCGCAAGCTGGTCGAGGCCGAAGCCTCGGAAGACACCGACACCATGGTGGATGAGGCGGTCACGCCGGCTCATATCGCCCAGGTCGTGTCGAAATGGACGGGCATTCCGGTCGACAAGATGCTGGAAGGCGAACGCGAGAAGCTGTTGAGCATGGAAGATGCCCTGGCGAGCCGGGTGATCGGTCAGGCCGAAGCGATCCATGCGGTGGCAACGGCGGTCCGCCGCGCCCGGGCAGGCCTTCAGGATCCGAACAGGCCGATCGGCTCGTTCATGTTCCTCGGCCCGACCGGTGTCGGCAAGACCGAACTCACCAAGGCGCTTGCCAGCTTCCTGTTCGACGACGACAGCGCGATGGTGCGGATCGACATGTCGGAATACATGGAAAAGCATTCCGTCTCCCGTCTGATCGGCGCGCCTCCGGGCTATGTCGGTTACGAGGAAGGGGGCGCGCTGACGGAAGCCGTGCGCCGGCGGCCCTATCAGGTGGTGCTTTTCGACGAGATCGAGAAGGCCCACGGGGATGTGTTCAACGTGCTTCTGCAGGTGCTCGACGATGGCCGTCTGACCGATGGTCAGGGCCGAACCGTCGATTTCCGCAACACGCTGATCATCATGACCTCGAACCTGGGGGCGGAGTATCTGGTCAACCAGGGGGAAGGCGAGGATACGGACGCCGTGCGGGATGAAGTGATGGGGACCGTGCGCGGGCATTTCAGGCCGGAATTCCTCAACCGGCTTGACGAGATCGTGCTGTTCCACCGCCTGCAGCGTTCGCAGATGGCCAATATCGTCATGATCCAGCTCGAACGGCTGCGGGAGCTGCTTGAGGACCGCAAGATCACGCTGAACCTGGACGACAGCGCTGTCGGCTGGCTGGCCCAGAAGGGCTATGACCCGGCCTATGGTGCCCGGCCGCTGAAGCGCGTGATCCAGAAGGACGTTCAGGATCCGCTGGCGGAAAAGCTGTTGTCCGGCGAAATACTCGACGGTCAGACGGTGAATGTCTCCGCGGGTGGTGACCGGCTGATCTTCCAGGTCGAGGGCACCGCAAGCGCGGCTGCCTGACGGCAGGCACCCGGAGCGGCCCCGACCTGGCGGAGCGCCGGGAAGGCAATGCTCCGGTCGAAATGAAGAAAGCCCGCGGGACCTGTCCCGCGGGCTTTCCGGTTTTCTGCCATGCCCTTTGCCTGCATGTTGCATTCAAGCGCTTTCCCTGCCTCAGGCAGGCGCCCGAGGCAGGGCGTCATTGCGAATGCGGTCGGCCGATTTTCTGAGTTCACACCCTAGTTGATCGAAGCGAGGCGGGACGGTTTGCGGACGCGCTCCAGAAGCGCATCGACCCGATGGCGTTCCGCCTCGAAGGTGGCACGCATTTCCCCATCCAGGGTGCGGCCCTTGGGCAGCTTGATGCGCATCGGATCCATGTAGCGGCTGTTCACCAGCACTTCGTAGTGCAGATGCGGACCGGTGGACAGTCCGGTGGACCCCACATAGCCGACGATCTGGCCCTGGGTGACGCGAACGCCTTCCTGGATGCCCTTGCCGAAGCCGCTCATGTGATTGTAGGTGGTGGTGTATCCGTTGGTATGGCGCAGTTCGACACGGCGCCCGTAACCGGAACTCCAGCCGGCCTTGACGACAACCCCGTTGCCCGCGGCGATGATCGGCGTGCCGCGCGGCGCGGACCAGTCGACGCCGCGGTGCATCTTTGTATATCCGTGGATCGGATGGCGGCGCATGCCGAAGCCGGAGCGGAACTTGCCGCCATTGAGCGGTTTGCGGATGAGGAATTTCTTCGCGCTCTGGCCGGAGGCGTCATAAAAATCGGTGACCCCGTCATCCGGTGAGCGGTAGCGGTAGAATTCCCGCGTGGTGTTGCCGGTGTTCAGGGAGGCATAGAGGATCTTCGGGCCGCTGTTGTCGTCGCCTTCGGCAAAGAACAGCTCCAGGGAGTCGCCCGGCTGGACGCGTGCATTGAAATCCACGTCGAAGGAGAACATGCGCACCAGATCGTCGATGATCTCCTCGGGCATGTCCTGTTCAAGGGCCGTCTGGTAAAGGCTGTCGTAGATCGCCGGTGTCGGACCGCCGTAGGAAACCCGGTCGGCTTCCGCGAAGGCGTCGGCCAGGAAGGTGCTGGGTTCTTTCGCCCGGATATAGTCGCCGCTGTCGGAACGGGCCACCGTCGCCTGGTGTTCGGTGTTCTCGTAGATGCTGATGCGTTCGGGGCGCATGCGTTCGAGGTCTTCCGGCGACGGCGCGAAGGCTATCCGCAGCCTCTGGCCGTCGGCCAGCTCCGATATGCCGAAATTCGAGCGGAAGGCGGCCGCGATCGTGCGGGCTTCTGCCTCGGTCGCATCGTGGTCCATCAGAACGTCGGCCAGATCCTGCTCCGCGCTCACCGGGACGATGCTTTCGTCCATGCCCGCGAAGCGGATGTCCTCGTCGCGCTTGGAGACGAAGGAGACGTTCTCGGGCGTGATGCGGACCGCATAGCGTTCCAGATCCGGCTGAAGCGCCAGATTGAAATCGAAGCGTCCCGGATCGACCAGGGTCTTGGAAGCCATTTCAACGGCGTCGATGGACAGGGTCCGGGCCGTTTCGCGAACCCGCAATTCCACCTCGGTCTCCGAAGGGGTCTTCTCCTGGTCGATGGCGGCGCTCGATACAGGGAAGGGGGTCAGGCTGATGCTGACCTCGCTCTCAAGCTTGGCGCCATAGATGGAGTCGGCCAGCAGGGGCGTGCCGCTGTCGCCGACACCGGCCGGAGAGTTGTCCTCGCGGCTGTCGGCAAACATGTTCAGCGGGTTGAAGGGGGGGATGCGATCGGCAAGTTCGGGGTCCTTGCGGGTGGCCAGGGTCGCACTGACGAAAACATGCGGCTGGACACGGATGTAATCCCGGTCGCCGTCGCGGGTGACGACATTCACGTCGATCACATGCTTGCTGGAGTATTCGGCGGCTGTGCGCAGGGCCCTGTCGCCCTTGCTGCCGCCGCCGGCGGTACCCGGCAGGCCGTTCAGATAGGCCCCGGCGGAGGGGGCCGCCTCCACGCTGTACTGGCCGTCGAGCGCAGCCATCAGGGCGCCGCCCATAAGGACAAGGGACGTCACACCGGTGAGAACGGTCCCCGCAAGCCAGCGCAGGGAAACCTGCCGCCGGTCGGAAAGACCGCTGCGGCCCTCATAGCCGCGCAATGGCGGCTCGTCACCAAGCTCTATGTGAAGAGACTGTGCGCTATGGAAGGGGCCAAATTGCATTAATTCCTGTCCGGTCCTTCATACAGCCTGCGAGGGGATCATAACCGTCAGCCCGTGAACAGGGCCGGGGACTCCCGTCCGCCAACATAATCTGATCCTGCTAAATGCAGTGTTTGACTAAAAACGTCAATTGTTTCCGCGACGCCGACGTTGCCCCGGCCAAGGTTGAGAGCGTCGGTACCTGCGGAATTTGTCCGTTGTGTGATTATATCCCTTCATGGACGGCCTTTACAGCAAAAGAGATGGTACAAGAGTGCACAGGCGCCGGTGCGGCAGGCATATCGCGGTTCCGGTGCGGGTGGAAATCCGGGGACATCGTCGGGACCGTTGGCCTAACGCGATGTTTGAATGGCGTTTTTCGGGGCCGGATTCGTTCTGTGAATCTTTTTTGACAAAGTCTGTTGACTCCGGTTCGGGCCCTGCGTATAACGCCCTCCATCGACGGCGGCGCCGCCATCTCGGCGCTCTTCGCAGTCGGTTCTACCGGACATTTTCGTCGCTCAGACCTGGAAACAGGAGCAGGCTTGACGTCTTTGGTCGGAGGCCTTGTGCCGCATTCACGCTATGTGAATGGTTCATTGACAATTTGATTTTGAAGGAAGGGAAGCGTAGGCGGCGTTGGCCTTGCGGGAAGCTTGGCTTTGAGCACTTGTGTTCGGAGTTTGGTTTTTAAGTAAGGGTTACGCAGGTACGCTGATCT
>NZ_QCYM01000010.1 GCF_003075075.1 Labrenzia sp. 011
CCTTCATTGTCCAGCACAAGGCGTACCGCTCGTTCGCGTACTTCAGGGGAAAACTTGTTCGTCGTTTTGCTCATCGTGCTCCATCCTACTCAGGAGTTGGAGCCTCCGGCAAACCCGGCGCGGTTCAAATGCTTTTGACGATTAGTCTGCGATGGAGTCTTGGATAATCGAAAGAACCAATGCCTAGTTCTCGAGAATTTCCTTTAGAGAGGACATAAACGAAATTATATGTGCCAAGTCCGCGAATTTTATGCGAACAAAACGCCTCTTAACTTCTTGATTTTTTAGAAAGGTCGCGAAACATTACGTGCATAACTACACCGGTTTCAGGCGTCCTGACGGGCGCCCGATGCGATCTTCTGCGCCTGGACGCCTGAAACCGGTCAGATATCGAGATTGGCGACCGACAGGGCGTTGTCCTGGATGAACTCGCGGCGCGGTTCCACCTCATCCCCCATCAGCTTGGTGAAGATGTCGTCGGCATCGTCGGCCTCGCGCACCTTCACCTGCAGCAGGGAGCGGACGTTCGGATCGAGGGTGGTTTCCCACAGCTGCTCCGGGTTCATCTCGCCGAGGCCCTTGTAGCGCTGCAGGGAGATGCCCTTCTGGCCGAAGGCATAGACCTGCTGAAGCATGGCTCTGGGCCCGCGGATTTCGGTCGATGTGTCCTTGCGGCGCAATACGGCGGCCTTGCCGTAGATCTCGCTCAGATGGGGGGCATGCGCCGCCAGACGGCGGGCATCGGCGGAATCGAGCAGGGCCGCGTCGATGGTCGCCGCTTCCTCCACGCCGCGCACGGTGCGCTTGAACACAAGGCTGCCGTCTTCCAGCGCCTCACCGGTCCAGCCGCGTTCGAATTCGTCCGCCAGAATGTCCAGGCGGCGCGCGACATAGGCTGCCGCCTCCTTCGCCTTGTTCGCGTCCTCCAGGATTTCCGGGGTCAGCGCACCGGCGATCGCAGCCTGTTCGACCACGTCGCGATTGTAGCGCGAATGCAAGCCGTCGAAGACATCCGAGATCTTGCGGGCCGTCTCGACCACGGTCAGCAGGTCCTGACCGGTCCGCACCTCGCCTCCGGCGAGGGTCAGCGAGGCGTCGTCCAGCCCCTGGCCGATCAGATAGTTCTCCAGGGCCAGCTGATCCTTCAGATACTGTTCCGACTGGCCGCGCTTGACCTTGTAGAGCGGCGGCTGGGCAATATAGATGTAGCCGTTTTCGATCAGATCCGGCATCTGCCGGAAGAAGAAGGTCAGAAGCAGGGTGCGGATGTGGGCGCCATCGACGTCAGCATCGGTCATGATGATGATCTTGTGGTAGCGCAGCTTCTCGATGTTGAATTCTTCCTTGCCGATACCGGTGCCCAGTGCGGTGATCAGGGTTCCGATCTCGTTGGAGGACAGCATCTTGTCGAAGCGCGCCCGTTCCACGTTGAGGATCTTGCCGCGCAGGGGAAGCACGGCCTGGTTTTCCCGATGCCGGCCCTGTTTTGCGGATCCGCCTGCGGAATCACCCTCCACCAGGAAGAGTTCGGCCTTCGAGGCATCCCGTTCCTGGCAGTCCGCCAGCTTGCCGGGAAGCGAGGCGATGTCGAGTGCACCCTTGCGCCGTGTAAGCTCGCGCGCCTTGCGCGCTGCTTCCCGGGCGGAGGCGGCCTCGACAACCTTGGAAACGAGTATCTTGGCGGGGGCCGGATTTTCCTCCAGCCATTCGCTGAGCATCTGCGCGACCAGGTTCTCGACCACCGGGCGGACCTCGGAGGACACGAGTTTTTCCTTGGTCTGCGAGGAGAACTTCGGATCCGGCACCTTGACGGAGAGGACACAGGTGAGGCCTTCACGGCAATCTTCGCCGGTCAGCGACACCTTCTCGCGCTTCATCAGGCCTGTCGACTCGGCGTAACCGGTGAGCTGGCGCGTCAGCGCGCCCCGGAAACCGGCAAGATGCGTGCCGCCGTCGCGCTGCGGAATGTTGTTGGTGAAGCACAGGACGTTTTCGTGATAGCTGTCGTTCCACCACATGGCGGCTTCGACGGTGATGCCGTCGCGCTCGCCCTTCATGTTGATCGGTGTTTCGATCAGCGGATGCTTGGCCCGGTCCAGATAGCGGACGAAGGCCTCAAGCCCCCCCTCGTAGTAGAGTTCCTCGACCTGGGTTTCCACGCCGCGCTTGTCGGTCAGGATGATCCTGACACCCGAGTTGAGGAAGGCCAGTTCCCGCAACCGGTGCTCCAGCGTGGCGAAATCGAATTCGATCTTGGTGAAGGTTTCCGGTGACGGCAGGAAAGTGACTTCCGTGCCCTTCCTGCCGTTGGCAGGGCCGACGACCTTCAGGGGGGCCTGGACCTCGCCATGGGCGAAGGTCATGAAGTGTTCCTTGTCGTTGCGCCAGATGCGCAGGTCGAGCCGCGTGGAAAGCGCGTTCACCACCGAAACGCCGACGCCGTGAAGCCCGCCGGACACCTTGTAGGAATTCTGGTCGAACTTGCCGCCCGCATGCAGCTGGGTCATGATGACCTCCGCTGCGGAAACGCCTTCCTCGGTGTGAATGTCCGTGGGAATGCCGCGCCCGTTGTCGGTCACGGTCACAGAGCCGTCCGGATTGAGCGTCACCGTCACGTGGTCCGCATGGCCGGCAAGCGCCTCGTCGATGGCGTTGTCCACCACCTCATAGACCATGTGATGCAGGCCGGAGCCGTCATCGGTGTCGCCGATATACATGCCGGGCCGTTTGCGCACGGCATCCAGGCCTTTGAGAACCTTGATGCTGTCCGCGCCGTATTCGGCGCCGTTGTCGGGATCCGGGGTCGGAATGGGCTCAGACGTGGACGTGTCGCTCATGCGAATCAATCACCAATCGGTTTATCGTTTGTCCCCCCGTTATACGGGGTTCCGGCGGGCGTTCAACCACGCGCGGTCCATAGCCGGGTCAGCAACGGAATTCTGGTGGAAAACCACAAGAATCAGGCGGATTTAAGGGGTGCCGCCGGCGCGCAGCGGCCGGCCGGTGCCGTCCCGGATTTCGAATATTTCAGCCTCCCGTGGCAGGGCCTCGAAAAGCGCCTCGTCCGTCCCCGTCATGAAGACCTGTCCGCCCAGCGAATTCAGCTTGGTGAACAGTGCTTCCCGCCGGTCCGGATCGAGATGGGCGGCCACTTCATCCAGCAGCAGAAGGGGTGTCAGGCCGGAGAGTTTTGCGGTCAGCTCCGCATGGGCCAGAATGAGCCCGATCAGCAGCGCCTTCTGTTCGCCGGTGGAGGACAGGGCGGCGGGCATGTTCTTCGCCGCGTGCAGAACCTTCAGGTCGCTCAGGTGCGGGCCGTTCAGCGTCCGTCCTGCGGCCCGGTCGCGCGCACGGCCCTCGCGCAGCATCTGCCGGTAGATATCCTCCCGGTCGGAGGCGCTCAGGCCGATCGTTTCGGCCTCGAAGGCCCCTTCAAGAGCGACCGAGGCATGCGGAAAGGGCAGGTCCTCGCCCGCCTGATCCGCGATCATCCGGCCAAGCAGGCCGACGGTTTCGCCCCGGGCGATGGAGACGGCCGTGCCGAGCTCGGCAACCTGCTGCTCCAGGGCGCCGAGATAGGAATCGGAGCCGCCCTGGTCGAGAAGCCGGTTGCGCTGGCGCAGGGCGTTTTCGAAGTCGCTGACGCGGCGCCCGTGGGTGGGGTCGATCGCCAGGGTCAGCCGGTCGAGAAAGCGGCGCCGGTCGGAACCGGGACCGGTAAAGAGTCCGTCCATGGACGGCACCAGCCACAGTACCCGCATGTAGTCGAGCAGGCTTTCGGAGCCGCGCACCTCTTCGCCGTCGATGCGCACCTTGCGTCCGGGGGACCCGGCCACGAGCCCGGTTCCGATCCGGGTCTCCATGCCGTCCAGCAGGACGCCGGCGGCGACACTCCAGCCGCCGTCGCCGCCGATGCGGGCAATGTCGGCGAGCGCCGCGCGGCGCAGGCCGCGGCCGGCGGTCAGGAACGAAATCGCTTCGAGGATATTGGTCTTCCCGGCGCCGTTGGGGCCCACAAGGGCCACCAGCTTGGCGCCGATCGGCAGCGTCAGCGTGGCGTAGTTGCGGAAGCCGGTCAGGGACAGACGGGTCAGCTGCGCCGTCCGGAACTCTGTCATGAACCCACTTCCGCTTCTCGGTCTTCCGCCTTCGCCCGGAGGCAACAGGCTCCGGCCGTCAGACCCGCATCGGCATCAGGACGAACAGGCAGTCATCGACCGTGCTGTCCTGAATGAGGGTCGGCGATCCGGAATCGGCCAGCCGGAACAGGGCGGTATCGCTGCTGAGCTGGTTGGCGATGTCGAGCAGGTAACGGGAATTGAACCCGATTTCCAGCGGCTCCGCATCGAACTCGACCGCCAGTTCTTCCGTGGCGCTGCCGGAATCCGGGTTGTTCACCGTCAGGATCAGCCGGCCTTCGCTCAGCGCGAGTTTCACGGCACGGCCACGTTCGGAGGAGATTGTCGAGACACGGTCGACGGCTTCCTTGAATTCGTCCCGGTCGACACGCATTTCCTTGTCGTTGCCCTGCGGGATCACCCGGCCGTAGTCGGGGAAGGTGCCGTCGATCAGCTTGGAGGTGAGAACCACGGATCCGGTGGTGATCCGGATCTTGGTGTCCGACAGCTCGATCTGCACGTCGGTTTCCGGGTCTTCCAGAAGCTTCTGCATTTCGCCGACGGTCTTGCGCGGCACGATGATGCCCGGCATGCCGGCCGAGCCCGACGGGGCGGGCACTTCGGCCTGGGCCAGACGGTGACCGTCCGTGGCCACGGCGCGGAAATGCTGGCCGGCCGGTGTATCCACCGTGTGCAGATAGATCCCGTTCAGATAGTAGCGGGTCTCTTCCGTGGAGATGGCAAACTGCGTGGTATCGATGAGCTTGCGGACGTCGGCGGCGGACAGGGAGAAGCCGTGGCTGAAGTCGCCCGCGGTCAGATCCGGGAAATCCGTTTCCGGCAGTATCTGCAGGGTGAATCTCGACCGTCCGGCGCGGATCTCCAGCGTGGCGTTGTCGCTTGTGGTCTCCAGGACCACCTGGGAGCCGTCCGGCAGCTTGCGCACGATCTCGTAGAACATATGCGCCGGCACCGTCGTCGCCCCCGGCATTTCCACCATGGCGGTCACGGATTCGACGATCTCCAGGTCAAGGTCGGTTGCCTTGAGGTTGATCGCGCCGCCGTCCGCACGCAACAGGACGTTGGACAGGATGGGGATGGTATTCCGGCGCTCGACCACCCGGTGAACATGGGTCAAGGACTTGAGGAGGTCGGTCCGCTCGAGGGTCGCTTTCATACACTCGTTCCGTACTCATGAAACGCCAGACAGGGCTGCCTGGCCAAACTGGTCAATTGGGCTCCGGTCGGGAGCGGGGTGGAAGACACTGCCCTTAACCGGGTTCAAAAGCAAGGGGGCGTCCTGTCCGAACACCCCCGATTCTGGTGGAATGTCTCACGATTGGAATCGGGGACCGGGCCAGCCTCTCCGCTTTCTCGCGCAGCTGCGCGAAACAGGTTAATCCAGACCATCCCGCGTCCGCAAGGCTGCGGGATGGTTGCCCGGTTTCAAGGTGTCTGGCGCAACCTGCCGACAATCCCGGTCTAGGCGTCGAGCATGCGCTTGAGCAGCTCGAGCTCCTGCGCGAGGGCGTAGTCTCCCCGGGCCAGTTCCTCGATCTTCCGTACGGCATGCAGGACTGTGGTGTGGTCCCTGTTGCCGAAGCGCCGGCCGATCTCCGGCAGCGAGCGAGGGGTCATCACCTTGGCCAGATACATGGCGATCTGGCGCGGCCGCACGATGGTGCGGGTCCGGCGCGCGGACAGGAGATCCGCCTTGGTGACGTTGTAGTGCTTGGAGACCACCCGCTGGATGTCCTCGATCTTGACCCGGCGCGGTTCGCTGGAGCGGACCAGATCGCGAAGGGTCAGCTCCGCCATCTCCTGGGTGATCGGCTGGTTGGTGAGCTGATTGTGGGCGATCAGTCGATTGAGGGCGCCTTCCAGATCACGGCCGGAGGAGGCGACGTGACGGGCCACATAGTCAAGCACGCCATCGGGCACCTCGAATTGCGGATAGGCTTTGCGGGCGGCTGCCACGCGCGAGACCAGAATGCTCCGGCGCAGGGCGAAATCCGGTTCCTGTATGCCGACCACGAGACCGCCAGACAGGCGGGAGCGGACGCGGTCATCCAGGGTGTCCAGTTCGGAGGGCGCGCGATCCGCCGCCACGATCACCTGGCGGGCGCCGTCGATCAGGGCGTTGAGCGTATGGCAGAACTCCTGCTGAACCTGCTTGCCGTGCAGAAACTGCATGTCATCGATCAGGAGCAGGTCGATGGTGCGCAGGGTGTCCTTGAAGGCCAGTGCGGACTGGGACTTCAGGGCCGCGACGAATTTGTACATGAAATGCTCTGCCGTCAGATAGAGCACCTTGCGTCCGCTGGCCCGCGCCTTGGCGGCAACGGCCTGCATCAGGTGGGTCTTGCCCAGGCCCACCGCCGCATGCAGGTAGAGCGGGTTGAATGTCACCGCTCCGCCCGAGGCAACCTGCCGGGCTGCCGCCAGCGCAAGATTGTTGGATTCGCCCTCGACAAAGGTGTCGAACGTGTATTTCGGATCGAGCGAGGCCCCCTGAAGGACATCGCGCGGCGTGTCGGCACCCGTGTCGCCGCGGCCGAGGGCCGCGGTTGCTGCCTGGGCCCGGGTGACCTGGGAGACGTCGGCCAGTGCGTCGGCCGCAGCCGGTTTCGAGCCGGACGGCGCCACAAGGCTGGGTGTGGACGCCGGCACCTGACGGTGCCGGATGGCACCGCGGACCGTCAGCTCGATGCGATGGACATTGTCGCATTCGCTCTGCCACAGACCCATGAGCTGGTCGTTGTAATTGTTCTGGATCCACTGTTTGAGAAACCGGGTGGGAACGGAAAGACGTACGGTGCCGTCCTGATGTTCCTCCAGATCAACGCGTGCAAACCAGCTGGTGAAAACGTCATCGCCCAATTGAGCGCGGAGCTGCTTCTTAACCCGTTTCCATTGTTCCGAGCCGCCTGCCTCCTGAACCTGCATATTATCTGCCTCCTGTATCGGGGAAGAATGTCCGCCACAGCCATTCTTCCACGTCTTGCTGCTTTTGCAGCATTATAGTGTCCCTTTTGGGACGGTTATGGTTCTGGCGACGGGAATACGCCCGTCACCCGACCCCGTCTGGTGCGGGGTATCTAACTTTGAATCCAGGGCAGTCCTGCCGCCTTCCACCCGGACCTGGTCCCGCGGTGGCCATCTTCGTCGAGGGGGCCTTCGAAACCGTCGGAGATATTGAAGCACCGGGTGTAGCCGGCTTGGGTCAGGGCAATTGCCGCTGCCTGGCTCCGGGCTCCGGAGCGGCAGAGAAAATAGATTGGCGCGTTCTGGTCAAGTCCTTTTTTGACCAGAAGGTCGGTAACCGTTGCAGTGAAGACCGGGCTGGGACCGGAGGATGGGAAACTCTGCCATTCCGCCAGGATGGGTTCTTTGCCGATCGCACGCAAATCGGGCAGGCCGACAAAGGTCCACTCCGCTTGTGTGCGCACATCGACGAGCGTCGCGTCCGGCGTATTGGTAAGCTCGGTGAAAGCCTCCGTTGCCTCGACATCGCCAGCATAACCAGTCGTAAAATGCACTACTGCCCCCTTCAATAACCGTGAGTTATTGATTTGAAGAAAAACAAATTTTCGGGAAGAAGATCTAGCCGAAGCCGAAGCTAGGCACCGTGGGTGCCGAATAAACTAATGTATTCATCCAGAGGTATGCGAGTCGTGTGCTTAGGTTTAGATTTTAGAGTCTTGTTCATTGTTGATCCAAGCACCGTTTCTGAGTTGTCCGCTGGTCTTTCCCTGCCAGTCGCCTGTTAATATACAGACAGGGACCGGCGGGGCAACAGGGCGTTTGGCGAATTCGGGAAGGAGCCTGTTTCTGCCCCGACGTCACAGATATCTGGCCGACTGTGGGCGACGGAACAAATGCTTTTTACCGCAATGACTTTTGCCGAGAAGCGAACCTGTCATATTGCAAAAACAACATTTTTCAAAAAAATATCCGAACAGACGCCTTGACTCGTATCGAATCTGGTTTGAGGGCTGCGGGCAATTCCTACATGTGCGCAAGTCACTGTAAACATGAGATAATTTGTGTCAGCATTCTAGGCGTCTAAATTTCCGGAAATACGCGTTATGGTTGCTGAAATTGCGTCATCCACAAAATTGCGCGGCTAAAAAAAACCCGGCACGCTGGCCGGGTTTTCCTGATGGTCATGTGACGGAGTGGTTACGCGCCGAGCGCCTTGATGCGGGCGTTGAGGCGGGAAACCTTCCGGGATGCCGTATTTGTGTGCAGAACGCCTTTCGACGCCGCGCGCATGAGTTCCGGCTGTGCGGCCTTGAAAGCTTCGTTGGCAGCACTCTGGTCGCCGGCAGCAATCGCTTCTTCTACCTGGCGCAGGAATGTGCGCATGCGGCTCCGGCGGGCTTTGTTCGTGGCCGTCCGGCGGGCAATCTTTCGGGCCGCCTTCTTGGCCGATGGTGTGTTGGCCATGGGCTCTATCCTGATCGGTTTTTGGGACTGGTGTCCGGTGGCGATCGGGGCCGGAACGCAAGGGCGGCAAGACCCGATCAAAACAACAACGGCGGCGAAAGTCCGCCACCGGTTGGGCGCAGCTTATAATGGCGGTTGGCACCGCCGTCAACGGCTTTATCGTTGAATCCCGTAAGATTATTTGTTCCGGAACTGTGGCGTCCGCTTTTCGGCGAAGGCGCTCATGCCTTCCTTCTGATCCTCCAGGGCGAACATTGCCTGGAACACGCGCCGTTCGAAGCGGATGCCCTCCGACAAGGTGGTCTCATACGCCCGGTCGACGCTTTCCTTGGCCATCATGACCACCGGGAGCGAGAAGTCGGCGATCTTTTCGGCGGCCTTGAGGGCCTCTTCGATCAGATCGTCCGCCGGCACGATCCGGCTCACCAGACCGCTGCGTTCGGCTTCCTGTGCGTCCATCATGCGGCCGGTCAGCACCATTTCCATGGCTTTCGACTTGCCGACGAAGCGTGTCAGCCGCTGCGTGCCGCCGGCGCCCGGAATGACGCCAAGGGTGATTTCCGGCTGGCCGAACTTGGCGGTCTCTGCGGCGATGATGAAATCGCAAAGCATGGCAAGTTCGCAGCCGCCGCCCAAGGCATAGCCGGCAACAGCGGCAATGATCGGCTTGCGGTTGCGCGACACCCGGTCGAACGGCGTGATCAGATCGTTCTGATAGGCGGAGGAAAAGTCGTGCGGCTGCATTTCCTTGATGTCCGCACCCGCCGCGAAGGCCTTTTCCGATCCGGTGATCACGACGCAGCCGATGCGCTCATCCGCGTCAAACCCGTCCAGTGCCTTGCCCAGTTCCCGGATCAAGGCCGAATTCAGCGCGTTCAAGGCTTTCGGACGATCCAGTGTGATCAGACCGACCTTGCCGCGTTTTTCAACGCGGATGTTCTCATATCCCATTTCACCCGCTCCTGTGCCAGGACGTCTCAAGATTACGGGTCATGCCTAACCGACCGGGGGCGGGTCTGGCAAGGCTGCCATTCAACTGCCGGCATCCTCAGGCCTGACACGCCGGACAGTAGAATGTCGAGCGGCCCGATTGCACCAGCCGGGCAACGGTCCCCGGGCAACCCGCTGTCCTGCAGGGCTCGCCTTCCTGGTCGTAAACGGCGAAGGAGTGCTGGAAATAGCCGAGCGTGCCGTCGGTCTGTGCATGATCCTTCAGGGAGGACCCCCCGGCCCTGATGGCTTCCTCGAGGATCGTCCGGATGTTGGCGGCAAGCAGCTCCGCCTTGGCAGTCGGCCGGCCGGCTTTCGTCGCAAGGATCCCGGCGGGGCGCTGCGGGCTCAGGCCTGTCCGCCACAGGGCTTCGCAGACATAGATATTGCCGAGACCGGCGATGTACTTCTGGTTCAGGAGCGCGGCCTTCAGCGGCGTCTTGCGCCCCGCGAACAGCCGCGCCAGGGTTTCGCCGCTCAGCTCGTTGCCGAGCGGCTCCAGCCCGAGGTCCCTGAAGTAGGGATGGGTGTCCAGCTGCGGCCGGGACACAAGATCCATGAAGCCGAAGCGGCGCGGATCGTTATAGACAATGCGCGCTGCGGGGCCGGCAGCCGGTTCCAGGTGGAAGACCACGTGATCATGCTTCGGGTTCTTGCCGCGCGCATGGGCGAACTGGCCGGGAAGCTCCGCCGCAAGGGCGGTTTCGACCCGGAAGGATCCGGACATGCCGAGGTGCATGACCAGCACGTCGCCGCTGTCGATATCCGCCAGCAGATATTTCGACCGGCGGGAGAGCGCTGCCACCCGCCGCCCGGTCAGCCGGTCCGCAAACCCGGAGGGAAAGGGAAAGCGCAGGTCGGGGCGGTTCTGCTCGACCCGCGTGATGAGTGCGCCTTCGAAGGTTGGCGCGAGCCCCCGTTTGACGGTTTCGACTTCCGGCAGTTCAGGCATCTTGAGCTTCTCGTGGTTGGGTATATGCGGTCATGGCATCGCAGATTAGTTGCGCCCGGGGTCTGGTTTCGGCTTCCGTTGCACGTTATAGGCCTGCGTCATATGGCTTTTCGATCCCGGCGAAGATAGCGCTTTGCAGGGGCTTGTACTATGGTCCGGCGCACTTTGACGACAGACTGATACCGCACCGGCGTTCGCGGCCAAGTGAACGCGAAGAAGTTGACCTTGGAGGCGCATCATGACGCAGCAGGCACACGGGCAAACCGGCACATCCCGCCGTTCGCCGGAAGACATGCCGACCAGCTTCGGCTTCACAAGGGTTGACGAGGGGCGCAAGCAGGCCCTGGTGGACGATGTCTTTCACAAGGTCGCGGAGCGCTACGACCTGATGAACGATCTGATGTCCGGCGGTCTCCACAGGGTGTGGAAAGACGCCATGGTCTCCTATCTGGCGCCGCCGAAGACGGCCGGCAAGGGCTGGCGTCTGCTGGATGTGGCCGGCGGCACCGGAGATATCGCCACGCGGGTCGTGCGCCGGTCGGGCGAAACGGTCGAGGCTGTCGTCTGCGACATCAACGAATCCATGCTGGGCGTCGGCCGTGACCGGGCCGAAAAGGCCGGTCTGTCGCCGCTGATCACCTTCTCCCAGGGCAATGCGGAACAGCTCCCCTATCCCGACAGGAGCTTCGACGCCTATACGATCGCCTTCGGCATCCGCAACGTGCCGGACATTCCCAGGGCGCTGCGCGAGGCATACCGCGTGCTCAAGCGCGGAGGGCGCTTCCTCTGCCTGGAATTTTCCGAGGTCGACGTCCCGGGTCTCGACAAGGTCTATGACGCCTTCTCCTTCCGGGCCATTCCTGTCATGGGCAAGATGGTGACGGGAGACGGCGACCCCTATCGGTATCTGGTGGAATCGATCCGCAATTTTCCCAATCAGGAGCGGTTTGCCGAAATGATCCGCGAGGCCGGCTTCGAACGGGTCGGCTACCGCAACTATTCCGGCGGCATCGCCGCCCTGCATTACGGCTGGAAACTCTGATAGATGGCGCTTCCGGTGATGCCTTTCTTCCGTCTGGTGCGGGCGGGATACGTGATGGCGCGCGAGGGCGTGTTCGGCCTCGTCTCCCTTCCCGACCTGCCGGCCGGTCCCAGATTCGCCATTGCGGCGGCGCGGCTGCTGGAGCGCCGGGCCGTGAAGAGCAAGAGCGCGGACCTGCGCCTTTCGGATGCCCTGAACAGACTCGGCCCGTCCTACGTCAAGCTCGGCCAGTTCCTCGCCACCCGTGCGGATGTGGTCGGCAAGGACGCGGCCCGCGAGCTGTCGGCGCTGCAGGACAGGCTTCCCGCCTTCGATGACGAGGAGGCCCGCAACGCGGTTTCCGAACAGCTGGGGCAGCCGGTCGAGGAGATCTTCGCCGAATTCGGAGAAGCGGTCGCCGCCGCCTCCATCGCGCAGGTGCATCCGGCCGTGATCCGCGGCACGGACGATACGGAACGCAAGGTCGCGGTCAAGATACTGCGGCCGGGGGTCGCCCGCCGGTTCCAGCGCGACCTGGAAAGCTTCTACCTTGTCGCGCGCCTGGCCGAGCGCTTCCATGCGCCTTCCCGGCGCCTCAGGCCGGTTGCCGTCATCGACACGCTGGCGCAATCCGTCGCCATGGAAATGGATTTCCGCCTGGAGGCGGCCGCCCTGTCGGAAATGGCCGAAAACACCGCCGGAGATCCGGGGTTCCGGGTGCCGGAAGTCGAATGGCTGCGCACCGCCAAGGGCGTGCTCACCATGGAGTGGATCGACGGCCGGAAGATGTCGGACATCGAGGGCATGCGGGAGGAGGGGCATGACCTCGAAGCACTCGGCGCGGCGGTCATCCAGAGCTTCCTGCGCCACACCCTCCGGGACGGCTTTTTCCATGCGGACATGCATCAGGGCAATCTGTTCGTGCAGAGCGACGGCACGCTTGTCGCCGTCGACTTCGGCATTGTCGGCCGTCTGAACAAGCGCGAGCGCCGCTTTCTGGCGGAGATCCTGTTCGGTTTCATTACCCGCAACTACAAGCGCGTGGCGGAAGTGCACTTCGAGGCCGGCTATGTGCCCGCCCATCAGGATGTGGACATGTTCGCCCAGGCGATCCGCGCCATCGGCGAGCCGATCCACGGGCACGACGCCAGCGAGATTTCCATGGCCCGGCTGCTCACCCAGCTCTTCGAGGTGACCGAACTTTTCGAAATGCGCACCCAGACCCAGCTGCTCATGCTGCAGAAGACCATGGTCGTGGTCGAGGGCGTGGCCCGTTCGCTCAATCCGAATCTCGACATGTGGCGGACGGCCGAGCCGGTCGTGGGAACCTGGATCCGGGAAAACCTCGGCCCGGCCGGCAAGCTCCGCGATGCGGGGGATGCCTTTTCCGCGCTGGCCCGCATCGCCAACGACATGCCGCTGTTCGCCGACAGGGTCGGCCGCAT
The DNA here is from genome assembly GCF_003075075.1 of Labrenzia sp. 011. Taxonomy (GTDB): domain Bacteria; phylum Pseudomonadota; class Alphaproteobacteria; order Rhizobiales; family Stappiaceae; genus Roseibium. The sequence continues at coordinate 12,976 of NZ_QCYM01000010.1, forward strand.
GTCGGAAGAGCTGGAAAAGATGACCGCTTCAGGCCTGCGTTTCGACCGGGAAACCGCCGAGGCCATCGGCAGGGCGGAAGCGCGGCACACCCGCTCGGGCAGGATCGCACTCTGGGTGATCGCCCTTTCGCTCGGCGCGATTGCGGTGCATCTCATCGTCTGACCGGTTCCGTCTTCCGTACGGGAGACAGTGTGCCGGCAGGTCAGGCGGCCGCGCGGGCATCGGCGAAGGCATGAATGCGCCGCATTGCCTCGCGCAGCATCTCGTCCGGAACGGTCAGCGCCACCCGGATCAGGGATTGCGCGTTCTGGCCGAACGACGGACCGGGCATGACCGCGACCCCATGGGTCTCAAGCAGGCTCCAGGCGAATTCTTCCCCGTCCAGTCCGGTCCCCGACACGTCGATCATGATGAACATGCCACCGGATACCTTGCCGGTCTTGAGAGAGGCGCAGCCTGCCAGGTCGCGCGCAATCGACCGGGCGCGCGCGGCATAGCTTTCACGCATGCGCTGGGCCGTGTCGAATGTCCCGCGCAGGGCCGCTTCGGTCATATCCGCGATGAAGGGCTGGTTGCCGAACAGAATGGTTTCGGAAATCGGCAGGAGCTTCGTGCAGAATTCTTCCGGTCCGATCGCCCAGCCGCTGCGAAAGCCTGTTGCCGCAAAGGTCTTGGAGATGGAGGAGGTGACAATTGTCCTGTCCCGAAGAGCCTCGATCTCGAGTGGTGAGGCGAATTCGCCCTCGAATATGAGGTCTTCGTAGACCTCGTCGCAGACGATCCAGAGGTCGTGCTCGCAGGCCAGGGCTCCAAGCTCCACGAGCGTATCCCGGTCGAGCAGGGAGCCGGTCGGATTGTGCGGTGTGTTGAGCAGGAGGACGCGGCTGGCCGGCGTGATGGCGCGGGCAAGGTCCGCCGGGCGCATGATGAAACCGTCCTCGATGTTCAGCGGGACGGGTTGCAGGATTGCGCCGGGGGCGCGAATGACACCTTCATAGGTCGCGTAATAGGGGTCTCCGACCAGAACGCCGTCTCCGGCTCCCGCAAGCGCCGTGATGACGGCATACAGGGCGGTCTGGGTTCCCGGAAAGCACAGGATATTGGCGCCGGTGATTCCGGGAAAGCGCGGCGCATATTTCTCGACCAGCGCGTCCAGAAGTCCCTGTTCGCCGCGTCCGTTGGAATAATGGGTCCGGCCCCGGCGCATGGAGGCCGCGCAGACATCGACCAGCTGCGGATCGACGGGAATATCCGGTTCGCCGATCGTCAGTTCGATCACCTCCTCACCGGCGGCAGCCCTCTCCCGGGCGGCGTTGTGCACGGCCCATTTTTCTCCGCCGAGGTTGGCGAGGCGATCTGTAATACCTGCGTAGCGCATCTGGACGTCCCTGTATTCAAGTAGGCTGCTTTTCGCCCGAAAGGCTGCCCGCCGGCAGCTCGAGCAGGCGTTCGCAGGCTTCGGTGACAAGATCTGGTAGTATGGCGCGGCTGTAGAGGCCCGAATTGAGGGAGCCTTCCATCCACAGACCGTCGATCAGGCCGTTCACCGCAATGGCATGACGGCGGCACGCGGCGGCGCTTCGGGGAAGGCCATGGGCGGCAAGGACTGGCTCGATCAGGCCTTCCAGCAGTGAGAGATAGTCCCTGTAGCCTTCGCGGTGAATGTCGGCGAAATCGGTCTCGTAGCGGACACGGCCGATAAAGGTTGCCCACAGGGATACTTTCTCCTCGGACAGGTTGGGCATGGTCATATTGGCAATCAGGAAGTGGCGCAGCTGATCGTTCGCGTCGCCTGTGGACTGGCGGGCCCTTGTTTCCGCTTCCGCGGTGAGCTGCCCGATCAGATAGGCGTAGGCACTGGTGATCAGACCGTTCTTGCTGCCGAAATAATGGCGCAGGAGCCCCGCGGTGACACCGGCCTCTTCCGCGATCCTGCGCACGGTCGCGCCCTTCAGTCCCTGTTGCGCGACACAGGTCAGCGTTGCCTCGAGAAGGGTGCGTTTGCGCTCGTCAAGCGTCAGGCGGCGGAAGGCTTTTCGGCTCATTGTCGAAGGGGTGGTCCATGGGTTCGATAGTGTAGTTATACATTTGTATAAAATTGTGGAAAGCACAAGCCGGCACCGCGTGGCCGGGTCAGTATCCCTGGTGCCGGTCGATTGCTAGGCGCGGCCGTCTGCCCTGAAGAAGCTCGACGGCAGAGGCGTGGATCTGTTCCGCCACCACGCTCGGTGTGGAATCGCTGGCGATATGCGGCGTGATCCTCAGCCGGGCATCCTCCCAGAACGGATGGCTTTCCGGCAGGGGTTCTTCGCGGAAGACATCGAGGCTGGCCCCGGCCAGCTGACCGCTGTCCAGAGCCGCGGCGAAATCGGCTTCGTGCAGGTGCTCGCCCCGGCCGATCTGGATCAGCCAGGCACCTGGGGCAAGCTGGTTGAAAAGGCGACCGTTCAGGATGTTTTCCGTTTCGTTCGTCAGCGGCAGCACATTGATTGCGATCCGGCTGTCCCTGCAGGCCAGATCCAGCGCGCCGGAGCCTGAATGGTAGCTGATGCCCGCCAGTGGCTCTGCCGGTTCGGAGCGGCAGGCAACCGCGACGGAAAAGCCCATGGCGCCCAGGGCGCGGGCAATCGCCGCCCCCATTGTGCCGTTGCCAAGCACCGCGATGCGGGTTTTCTTCGGCGGTGACATGGGCAGTGGGTTCCAGACGCGCGCGTTCTGCTGGTCCTTCATCTGCGTGAACGAACGCAGAAAATGGAGCACTTCGTGCGCCGCGTATCCGGCCATCAGATCCGCCTGGTGGGGATCGCGCACCCGGCAGATCAGGGTTTCGCCGGCAAGGCTCGGGTTGGCGATGAGGGCATCGACCCCCGCACCGACGGACATTGCCATCTCCAGGTTCGGATAGCGGGCAAAGGCGTCGTCGTCCGGCAGCCAGCAGACCGCGAAGCGTATGGTGGCGGGATCGGAGACTTCCTCCGGGTCCAGCAGCCGCACCTGCCTGCCGCTGCCCTTGAAGTCGAGGCCATAGAAGCTTTTCAGATCCATCGTGCTGCTCAACAGCACGCCGTCGATCGTCTCTGCCTGTTCCAAATGATGTCTCCTGCGGCGCCTGTCGGAATTTTCCCTTGCCCCTCGCATCTAGTTATACAAATGTATATTAAGGAGTAAAGCGTTCGGGAGGTCGGCGTCCGCAAGGGCGATGCGGCCGCAGTCATGTGAAGGGAAAGATCGATGTTGCAGACCAGCCGGTCCGGCGATGTGAGCAAGGCCGAATATGAAACCCGGGTCGAGCTCGCGGCCTGTTACCGGCTCGCGGCGCATTTCAGGATGTCCGATCTGATCTATACCCACATCACGGCGAAGGTGCCCGGAGAGCCCGGGCATTTCCTGATCAACCCCTATGGCTACATGTGGGAGGAGATCACGGCCTCGTCGCTGGTGAAGATCGACGTGGAGGGCAACAAGGTCTGCGACAGCCCCAACCGGGTCAATCCGGCGGGCTTCACGATTCACAGCGCTGTCCACCGGGCCCGCGGCGATGCGGCCTGGGTCATGCACACGCATACGAGGGCAGGGGTCGCCGTTTCGTCGTTGAAGGAGGGGCTGCTGCCCTTGAACCAGATCGCCCTGCAGTTCTACGGCCGTATCGGCTATCACGACTATGAGGGAATTGCGCTCGATCTTGAAGAACGCGAGCGGATTGTCGAAAGTCTGGGAGCCTATCCTGCGCTGATCCTGCGCAACCACGGTCTGCTCACCGTCGGAGAAAGTGCCGGGCAGATGTTTTCCAACATGTTCTACCTCGACCGGGCCTGCGAGATCCAGCAATCCACGCTGTCAATGGGATTGCCGCTTGCGCAGATCGGGGACACGCTGGCGGCGCATGTCACCCGGCAATACGACCAGATGGCTTTCGACGACGGAGACTTGCTGCTTGAATGGGATGCAATGATGCGCCTTGCGGATCGCATCGATACTGGTTTTCGCGAATAGACCAATCGAGTAGATTTTTCAGTCCTTTGTAATGTTGGTGTCGTATTTTCATGAAACTGTTCAGCAACATGTAAATTGTTGCTTCAATTTTGATCCTGCCCACAAAATAGTCAGTCGGGTCCTTGACTTGGCGGGGCTGCGTGTTAGCCTTGCCGCATCCTGATTTGCCGGACTTTCGGCATTTCGCGGGCATGAAATGTTTGATCCGGTCTGTGTCGCGCAGGAATGGGCGATTGGGAAGACTGTGAAACGCTTGCCCGTGAAACAAGGCAGAGGGTTGAAATATCGCCGGCTCCCCGGCGATGTTGGGCCAAGATACGACTGAGAGCCCGAACCTCCTGGTTGCGCTTCTGTAGCCGACCAGTTTGCCAAACAAGCACACTTTCTCCGGTGAGCATTTCAGACATCTGGAATGCAGGTCACCGGGCCACAGGGAAGCTGGCCGACAAGAGTCCGGTTATGGAAAGCCGTGTCCTTGCCGGAAAGCCGGATCCCCTCGACGTGCGTCGGCCAGCGGTGACTGCTGTCCGGCCGCGGCACCTCGTCAGCAAGCTGTTGAAGCAAGCCAAGGAACTGGATTCATGGACATTACGAACGCAATAGACTGCAACGGATTATCCGCAGCGCCCACCCTTTTGCGGATCAAGCAGGCGCTGGTTGGGCTGGTCGACAACGCCCTGCCGTTGGAGATCCTCGTGGACGCAGGGTGCGACCAGGACAGATTGCGCCGTTCGCTCGGGCGGCACGGTGAAGCCGTTCGGCTGGTCTCCCGTCCGCAATAACGCTTTTCAGGCTTCAGGGGCGTCCGCATCGCGCCCGCGAACAGCCGTGTCCGCTGCGGCTCCCGCGCGGAAAAATTTGCAAACACGTCGTGTCCGGGCCGGGAGACAGCTTGCCGGCGGGATGCGACAGCCTGTTCGATGCGGCAGGCAGACAAGGAACTGATTTTTTGCCCGATCTGAATGTTGACGAAATGCCAGCCGGAACGTCTGTTCCGGGTTCTGCCGATGGGATCAGTCCGGAAGTGCCGGATTTCGCTTTCGATCCGACCGACCCCTGGACGGAGACGTTCCAGAAAGGTCTGGAGCGCGCCGGGCTGTCCGGCAAGCGTATTTATGAAGTGGGTATCGGCACCGGGATCAATGTGGCCTTCCTCCTGCGCATGTGCGGGGTCGCGCATGTGTCGGGCAGCGATCTGGACCCGCGGCTGGTTGTTCTGGCCGAGCGCAACGTCAGGAGCCTGGCTCCGGAAGAAGCCGACATGTTCCATCCGGTCAGAGGCGCCGTGAGCCTGATCGATACCGACGAAGCCCGGACCCGGATCGCCGAGACCGATGTCATCATCGCCTGTCTGCCGCAGGTTGGCGATCCCGGTGACGGGCGGCTGACGGCTTTTCGCGAGGCCCAGTCCGTCGAACTGCCGGAGAGCGCGGAAGAAAAGGCTGACGACCACATCGCTCATTATTATCCTTGGGCGGCTTTCGACCAATATCCGTTCAATTCGGTAGGACTGGGTCTGAACGAGGCGCTGCTGCGCCGCATCCGGGACCACGCGCCGGCCGCGCAGGTGATCATGAATTTCGGTTGCCGGATCGGAACCGGCATTATTTTCGAAATGTTCGAAGCCAATGGATTCCGGCCGGAAAAGCTGTATTCCCAGATCGTCCGCCAGGATGCGGGGACCGATATCTCGTTCTTCGTCATGCTTGAAAAGGCATTGAAGGGCACCGGGCTGGAAAAGGATCTGGTCTGCGCGTTTTTCGCGGATGCGGAGGGCGCCAGCCCCTTGTCCGCCAGCGAGGCGCAGACCCTGCTCGACCGGAACCCGGATACGCCGCTCTACCACGAAGTCTGCGTGATCCGCGCCGTACCGGCCGCGGCGTGACGACAGTGTCCCGGGCAGCAAGCGGCTGCCCGCCACCTGCCCGGACCCTCATGCGGGGTGTGTCACCCGTCTGAGCGTGAGGTTGATCCGTCCGCCGTTCTTCAGCAGCGTCGATGTGCCTGTAAGCACCCGGTCGATACCGTGGAAGGCGAGACGCGCCTCTCCTGCGAGCACGACGACGTCACCGGACTGCAGCCGGAAGGACTTCGTCGGATCCTTCCGGGTCAGGCCGCCGACGCGGAAGGTGGCCGTGTCGCCGAGGGAAACCGAAATGACCGGGGCCTCGAACGTCTCCTCGTCGCGATCCTGGTGCAGGCCCATTCGGGCGCTTTCCTCATAATAGTTGATGAGGCAGGCTTCCGGGTCGGGTGCCTGCGGCGCAATGTCTCTCCACAGGGCGGTCAGGCGCGCCGGCAGCGCCGGCCAGGGAAGTCCGGTGTCCGGGTGAAGCGGCTGATAGCGGTAGCCGTTGATATCCGAAACCCAGCCGAGCGGACCGCAGTTGCTCATCCGGACGGTAAAGGGCTTGCCGGTCCGGGGCATGACGGGTCTGTAGAACGGTGCCCGGGCGACAACCGCGCGGATTTCCGCCAGCAAAGCCTCCTGGGCATCGCGGTCGAAATAGCCGGGCAGATAGCCGAGGCCGCTCGGGCCGTTGAGTGACAAATCCTTCATGACGAACTATTAGCGCATCGCGTGACGGGCCGCAGCCCCCGCCTCCGGTAACTTTCCGGGAAGAAATATCGGGCATGAGAGGGCCTGTCTGCTATGTGTCCGTCCACAGACGGCTTGCAGGCAAAGTTTCATCCACCTATATAGCACTCAAGCTTCGCGCCATTCCCGAACCGAAAGTTCCGGCGCGATGTCCGGGACAATCCCGGAACCCAACTGAGAGGAGCCGGACTGACGCCTTCATGGGTCTATTCGGTTTGCTAGAAAGAGAGGCAGATATGGCAAAGGTCATCGGTATCGACCTCGGCACGACCAATTCGTGCGTCGCCGTCATGGACGGCAAGGAACCCAAAGTTATCGAAAACGCCGAAGGCGCCCGGACCACCCCATCCATGGTGGCATTTTCGGACGACGGAGAGCGTCTCGTTGGCCAGCCGGCGAAACGCCAGGCGGTCACCAACCCGACGAACACCCTGTTCGCGGTCAAGCGCCTGATCGGCCGTCGGTACGAAGATCCGACCGTCGCCAAGGACAAGAAGCTGGTTCCGTTCGAAATCGTCAAGGCTGACAATGGTGATGCCTGGGTGGAAGCCAACGGCGAGAAATATTCTCCGTCGCAGGTCTCCGCCTTCATCCTTCAGAAGATGAAGGAAACGGCGGAAAGCTTCCTGGGCGAAACGGTTTCCCAGGCGGTTATCACCGTCCCGGCCTATTTCAACGACGCCCAGCGTCAGGCCACCAAGGACGCCGGCAAGATCGCGGGCCTGGAAGTCCTGCGCATCATCAACGAGCCGACGGCAGCCGCTCTGGCCTATGGTCTCGACAAGACCGAAGGCAAGACCATCGCGGTCTATGACCTTGGCGGCGGCACCTTCGACGTTTCCATCCTGGAAATCGGCGACGGCGTCTTCGAAGTGAAATCCACCAACGGCGACACGTTCCTCGGCGGTGAAGATTTCGACATGGTTCTCGTCGACTACCTCGCGTCCGAGTTCAAGAAGGACCAGGGCATCGATCTGAAGAATGACAAGCTGGCTCTGCAGCGCCTCAAAGAGGCCGCCGAAAAAGCCAAGATTGAGCTTTCTTCCTCGTCGCAGACCGAAATCAACCTGCCGTTCATCACGGCGGATGCATCCGGTCCGAAGCACCTGACCCTGAAGCTGACCCGCGCGAAATTCGAATCGCTGGTGGAAGACCTGGTCAAGCGCACCATTCCCCCGATGAAGGCAGCGCTGAAAGATGCCGGCCTTGCGACCGGTGAAGTGGACGAAGTGGTTCTGGTCGGCGGCATGACACGCATGCCGAAGATCCAGGAAACCGTGAAGACCTTCTTCGGCAAGGAGCCCCACAAGGGCGTCAACCCGGACGAAGTCGTTGCCATGGGCGCGGCCATTCAGGCCGGCGTGCTGCAGGGTGACGTCAAGGACGTCCTGCTGCTCGACGTGACCCCGCTGTCGCTGGGTATCGAGACACTCGGTGGTGTCTTCACCCGCCTGATCGACCGCAACACGACGATCCCGACCAAGAAGAGCCAGGTGTTCTCGACCGCTGAAGACAATCAGACGGCCGTGACCATCCGGGTCTTCCAGGGTGAACGTGAAATGGCGGCGGACAACAAGGTTCTCGGCCAGTTCGATCTTGTCGGCCTGCCGCCCGCACCGCGCGGCGTTCCGCAGATCGAGGTCACCTTCGACATCGATGCCAACGGCATCGTCAACGTGTCCGCGAAGGACAAGGGGACCGGCAAGGAACAGCAGATCCGCATCCAGGCCTCCGGCGGCCTCAGCGACACCGACATCGAACAGATGATCAAGGACGCCGAATCGCACGCCGACGAGGACAAGAAGCGCAAGGAGCTGGTGGAAACCAGAAACCAGGGCGAATCCCTGGTCCATTCCACCGAAAAGTCGCTGAAGGATTACGGCGACAAGGTTTCCGAAGAGGACAAGTCCGCGATCGAAACCGCTCTGGCTTCCCTGAAGACGTCTCTGGAAGGCGAAGACCTGGAAGACATCAAGTCCAAGACACAGGCCCTGGCGGAATCGTCCATGAAACTTGGCGAAGCCATGTATCAGGCGGCCCAGGCCGAAGCCCAGGCTGACGGTGAAGGCGGCGGCGAAGAAGCCGAAGCCAAGGCCGAAGACGATGTTGTCGATGCGGATTTTGAAGAAGTCAAAGACGACGACGACAAGAAATCTGCATAAACCAGACCTGCGGCCGGCCCGGTAACGGGCTGGCCGCGTCATTCATGGCGCCGGATGCTTGCCTGCCTGATGACAAGGGCGCTTGTGCCCGGCGCCTTCGCCGTAATGGGCGCCGGACAGATCCTGGCAGCCGACGGTGCAACAACAAGACCGAGAGATCTTGATGTCAAAACGTGATTTCTATGAAGTGCTGGGTGTTTCGCGCGACGCGGATGGCAAGGTGCTGAAAAGCGCCTATCGCAAGATGGCCATGGAGTACCACCCGGACAGGAATCCGGGCGATTCCGAAGCCGAAGCAAAGTTCAAGGAAATCAACGAAGCCTACGATGCGCTGAAAGACGAGCAGAAGCGGGCCGCTTACGACCGTTTCGGCCATGCCGCCTTTGAAAATGGCGGCTTTGGCGGCGGCGGTGGTGGCGGCGCGCAGGATTTCTCGTCGACCATGTCGGACATATTCGAGGAATTTTTCGGGATGGGCGGCGCTCGCCGCGCCGGCGGACGCGAACGCGGGGCGGACCTGCGCTACAATCTGGACATCTCGCTGGAAGATGCCTTCACCGGCAAGACGGTGGAGATCGAGGTCCCCTCCACCATCACCTGCGAAGAGTGTTCCGGTTCCGGCGCAAAGCCTGGCACCAGTCCGTCCACCTGCCGCACCTGCGGTGGCGCCGGCCGCGTGCGGGCGGCGCAGGGCTTCTTCACGCTGGAGCGCACCTGCCCGACCTGTCAGGGTCGCGGTCAGGTCATCACCGACCCCTGCGATAGCTGCGGCGGCTCCGGGCGCAAGACCCAGGAGCGCACCCTGTCGGTCAATATTCCGGCAGGCATCGAGGATGGCACCCGCATCCGTCTTGCCGGTGAGGGCGAGGCCGGTGTCCGTGGAGGTCCCGCGGGCGATCTCTATATCTTCCTGTCGGTCCGCCCGCACGAGCTGTTCCAGCGCGACGGCGCGGATCTTTACTGCAGGGTGCCGATTTCCATGTCGACGGCCACTCTCGGCGGCCAGTTCGATGTTCCCACCGTCGACGGATCGACCAGCAGGGTGAAAGTCCCCGAAGGCACGCAGACCGGCAAGCAGTTCCGGTTGCGCGGCAAGGGCATGCCGATCATGCGCTCCAGCCAGCACGGTGACATGTATATTCAGGTGACCGTTGAAACGCCGACCAATCTGACCAGGCGCCAGCGTGAACTTCTTGCCGAATTCGAACAGGAATCCTCGGGCGAAAATCATCCCGAGTCCGCGGGCTTCTTCTCCAAGGTGAAGGAATTCATCGACAATCTCGGTGCGTGACCCCCGGGCAAATCGATCATGCCTCCTCCGGTCAGGGGGACGAAATCGATGCTCCGTGATATTTAAGTGCGCAATCCGTGCGCTCGCAGGTAGCATCCGCCTGCAAACCTCCCTATATTCGCCGGATGGATGCGGGTGAGGTAACATGCTGAAGCGTAACGGTAATCGCGTCGAGTCTCTCAGGCGGAGGCTCAACAGGGTCAATGCCGTGCGAACCAGGGTGCTGGATGAGGTCAAGTTCATCCGCTCCTGGGCGCAGAACCCGTTGCGAACCGGCGCCGTGACCCCTTCCGGCCCGGACCTTGCCGCCCGGATGGCATCCTTCCTGTCGCCTTCGCCCCGTTCCCGCGTGGTGGAACTCGGACCGGGGACCGGCGTCGTGACCAGGGCTCTTGTCGAGCGCGGCTTCGCTCATGACCATCTCAATCTCGTTGAATACAGCGCCGATTTCTGCGACCTTCTGAACCTGCGCTATCCGGGGATGACGGTTCTTCAGGGGGACGCCTATGCCCTGCGGGCAACGCTGAACAAGCCCGGCGGTTTTCTCGCGGGCAACGCGCAACAGAACCACCTGCTTGACGGCATTGTGTCCTCCCTGCCGCTGCTGACCCGTCCCGAAGCGGTCCGGCACGCACTGCTGGAGGAAGCTCTGGAGCTGCTCAAGCCGGGAGCACCGTTCATACAGTTTTCCTACGGCCTTGCCGCACCGGTCAAATTGACCGGGCGCGGGGTATCGGTCATTTCCTCCGAGTGGGTCTGGAAAAATCTTCCGCCCGCGCGGGTATGGGTCTACCGCAAGGGGCACTAGATGTGCGGTCAGCTGACCGCGAGAGCTTCCGGAAGCCGCTGAAACGCCGTGGAGCCGGTTCCGGAGCCGCTGGGTCGCCAAACTTTGACAGCACCATGGCGTATATCCGGATTTTCAAAGCGGACAGTTTTCATGCGACACCCCCGAATACTTGTGTGTTCCGGCTCCACGCGGAGCGGCTCCTTCAACGGCAGGCTTGCCGCGCTGGTGGCCAAGCGGCTGGCAATTCTCGATGCGCAGGTCACCCGGCTTTCGCTGAAGGATTATCCGTTGCCGGTCTATGACGGCGATCTCGAGGCTGAGGGAGGCGTTCCGGAGAATGCGCGAAAGCTCAAACGGCTCCTGGAGGTGCAGGACGGGGTGTTTCTGGCGTGTCCGGAATACAACGCCGGCATCGCCCCGCTGCTGAAAAACACCCTCGACTGGATCAGCCGGGTGAAGGAACCGGGCGATGCCTTCAGGAACAGGGTCTTCGCGCTGGGGGCAGCCTCGCCCGGGGCCCTTGGCGGCATGCGCGGGCTGATCGGCATGCGCACGATACTGGAAGTCGGTCTTGGCGCCATGGTCCTGCCCCAGATGGTTTCGGTGGCAACGGCCGCGAGCGCCTTTGACGAAGCCGGCGACTTGATCGACGAGCGGGCGGACGGTCAGCTGGACAAGCTGGTTGATGCCCTCCTCAGGGCGGCCAGGTCATACCCGGTGAAGGGGGCCTGAGACGGTCCGGCGCAGCAGGCGGTGTCCGGAATGACCATTGATTGCTTGGAAATGCCGCCATTGCCGCCTACATAGTGCGTCAGCGACACAAGACTCAAGAGGATTGAATGAGCGAAACGCGCGAACCGGCCCAATGGCACGGTACGACGATCATGATGGTGCGCAAGGGCGGCAAGGTCGTGATTGCCGGTGACGGTCAGGTCTCTCTCGGCCAGACGGTGATCAAGCACACGGCCCGCAAGGTACGGCCGCTTGCCAAGGGCGAAGTGATTGCCGGTTTTGCCGGCGCCACCGCCGATGCCTTCACGCTGTTCGAGCGCCTTGAAGCCAAGCTGGAACAATATCCTGGCCAGCTCATGCGCGCCTGTGTGGAACTTGCCAAGGACTGGCGGACCGACCGCTATCTGCGCCGCCTGGAAGCAATGATGCTTGTGGCCGACAGGAATGTCTCGCTGGTCCTGACCGGAACCGGTGATGTGCTGGAACCGGAAGGCGGCATGATGGGCATCGGGTCCGGCGGCAACTATGCGCTGGCGGCCGGTCGTGCACTGGCCGATTCGGATCATGACGCGGAAACCATTGCCCGCAAGGCCATGGCCGTGGCGGCCGAAATCTGCGTCTACACCAATGAAAGCGTGACGGTCGAATCCCTGGATACGGCCGGGTAGGCGGTCATGGTCCCGTTCCGTCCGGTCACAAGTGAAGATCTGCCGATCCTCGCGGACTGGATGGCGCGCCCGCACTGGCGCGAATGGTGGGGCGAGCCGGCAGAGGCACTTGATAAGCTTCGCGAGAAGATCGGAGGGCATGATACCACGAAGCCCTTCATCTTCCGGTTCGATGGCCGCGACGCGGGATACACACAGGTCTGGCATGTGAAGGATCAGCAAGGACCCGACGCTGTTGCCGCCTCTCCCTGGTTGGCTCTGCTGCCGATGGATGCGGTCGGAGTCGATCTGGCGCTTGCCGACGGGTCGGTGCTGTCCAAAGGATACGGAACGAAGGTGTTGCAGGCATTTGTCGGCAAATTGCGCCGCGAGGGCCACGAACGGATCCTCATGGATCCCGACCCCGCCAACCAGCGCGCCGTGAAAGCCTGTCGCAAGGCGGGATTTCGCGAGATGGCTGAGCTGAAGGGCCGCACGGGCAACAACCTGCTTATGGAACTGGTAAACACGAAAGGCGTGTCTTAGAAAATGAGCGATTTTTCTCCGCGTGAGATTGTTTCCGAACTCGACCGCTACATTGTCGGCCAGAAGGACGCCAAGCGCGCGGTCGCCATTGCCCTGCGCAATCGCTGGCGGCGGCAGCAGCTTCAGGGCCAGATGCGTGAGGAGGTTCTGCCGAAGAATATCCTGATGATCGGGCCGACCGGGGTCGGCAAGACCGAAATCTCCCGTCGCCTGGCCAAACTGGCCAATGCCCCTTTCACCAAGGTGGAAGCGACGAAGTTCACCGAAGTGGGTTATGTCGGCCGCGACGTCGAGCAGATCATCCGCGATCTGGTGGAAACCGGCATCTCGCTGGTGCGCGACAAGAAGCGCGAGGCGGTGAAGGCCAAGGCGCATATCCTGGCCGAGGACCGTGTTCTCGACGCCCTTGTCGGCAAGAACGCCAGCCCGGCGACCCGCGACAGCTTCCGCAAGAAACTGCGCGAAGGCGAGATGGATGACAAGGAAATCGAGGTCGAGGTTCGGGCCCAGTCGCAGATGCCGAGCTTCGACCTGCCCGGCATGCCCGGCGCGAGCGTCGGGGTCATGAACATGTCCGACCTGCTCGGAAAGGCTTTTGGCGGACAGACCAAGACCAAGCGGACAACCGTGAGCGAATCCTACGATCTGCTGATCAACGAGGAATCGGACAAGCTCCTCGACGAGGACAAGGTTGTCGAGGAAGCGATTTCCCTGGTCGAGAATTCCGGCATCGTGTTCCTGGACGAGATCGACAAGATCTGTGCCCGCGAAGGCCGGGCAGGCGGCGATGTCTCGCGCGAGGGCGTGCAGCGCGATCTGCTGCCGCTGATCGAGGGAACGGTGGTTTCCACCAAGCACGGACCGGTGAAGACCGACCATATCCTGTTCATAGCGTCCGGCGCGTTCCATGTCGCCAAGCCGTCCGATCTCCTGCCGGAGCTGCAGGGCCGCCTGCCGATCCGCGTGGAGCTGCGCGCCCTGACGAAGGAGGATTTCCGGGCCATCCTCACCGAGCCGGAAGCCAGCCTGATAAAGCAGTATGTGGCGCTGATGGAAACCGAGGAGGTCACCCTGTCCTTCACCGACGATGCGATCGAGGAAATTGCCTCGGTTGCGGTTGATCTGAATGCGTCGGTCGAAAACATCGGTGCCCGCCGTCTGCAGACCGTGATGGAACGGATCCTGGACGAGATTTCCTTCACCGCGCCGGACCGTTCCGGGGAAACGATTGAGATCACCGGGGAATTTGTCCGGGAAAACATCGGCGACCTTGCCAAGAATGTCGATCTTTCGAAGTTCATTCTTTAACGGGCGGGCGCATTGCCAGCGGCAATTTCGCCGCTTGCGATGCGCACGCGCCGGTGGCAGCATGCGCCCATGGTAGCTATTCGAAAAAGCAACGAGGAAGGCCACCGCCGGAAATTTCTGGTCGTGGTCGACGATACGCCCGAATGCGACCGGGCGATCGTATACGCCGCCAAACGGGCGGCGCGCACCGGCGGTGTCGTGACGCTGGTCTATATCATCGCACCGGGCGACTTCCAGCATTGGCTGGGAGTTGAGGACATCATGCGGGCCGAGGCGCAGGAGGAAGCAGAAGCAACCCTTGCCAAGGCCGCCGAGCGTGTCCGCTCCGTCGCCCGGACGGAACCGGAAACCGTCGTGCGTGAAGGCAGCAAGGCCGATGAGATCCTGGAACTGATCGAATCGGATGCCGATATCGCCATCCTGGTGCTGGCGGCCGGCACCGGATCGGAAGGGCCCGGGCCTCTCGTGTCCTCCATCGCCGGAAAGGCGGGGAGCCCCTTTCCCATCCCGGTGACCATCGTGCCGGGCAATCTGGATGACGATTCCATCTCCGCCCTGGCATGATCCGGGGGAGAAACCTGGAATGATCTCGGCCGTTGCGCTTGACCGGCGGAGATCTCTTCCTATCTAGTTTTTAATGGTTCCAAACTGATCGAAGATGCGATAGAAGCATTCATCGGTGTTTTGCGATGGAGAGACGCAAGACACGACCGGCAACTGGACGCGTTGAACCAGCGCTAGGACAACACAAGATGTTCATTCAAACAGAAGCAACGCCGAATCCGGCGACCCTGAAGTTTCTGCCGGGCCGCGTGGTCCTGCCGGAAGGCACATATGACTTCCGCTCCCGGGCGGATGCAGCCGTGTCTCCCCTTGCGCAGAAGCTCTTCGATGTCCCCGGTGTCGAGGCCGTGTTTTTCGGCCACGACTTCGTGACGGTGACCAAGGACGATACCGACTGGCAGCACATGAAGCCGGCGATCCTCGGTGTGATCATGGAGCAGTTCATGTCCGGTCAGCCGGTCATGATCTCCGGGGAAAGCGAAGACACGGAAGAAGGCGAGTTCTTCGAGGACAGCGACTCCGAGACGGTCAACACCATCAAGGAACTTCTGGAAACGCGGGTCCGCCCGGCGGTTGCCCAGGATGGCGGCGACATCACCTTCAAGGGTTTCAAGGAAGGCATCGTCTATCTGTCGATGCGCGGCGCCTGCGCCGGCTGCCCCTCGTCCACCGCGACGCTGCAGCACGGCATCCAGAACCTTTTGAAGCATTTCGTGCCGGAAGTTGAGGAAGTCCGCCCGATCTGAGCGGAATTCAGTCCTGATTTCAAAGGTCCGGCCGGTGTGCCGGGCCTTTTCTATTTCCGATGTCCGATCTCTGTGGAAGGCAAGCCCCCCTTTGGGCTTAGGTCCAAAGCGCGGCTCGACTCTGCGCGCCGCGCGGGTTAGTGGCATGGGGAGGGATTGAAGCGGCCTCTGCCGCCAACCGCAATCCGAACGAACAGCGATTGACCTGAAATGCGCCTCCTGGCCATCGATACCGCTCTTGCCAATTGTGCCGCCGCTGTCCTCGACGACGGCGCCGGGACCGCATGCTTCGAGGCCTGCGGCGAGGAAATCGGCCGTGGCCACGCGGAACGGCTGATGGACATGATCGGCGAGGTGATGGCCGAAACCTCCACCGCCTTCACCGACCTGGACCGGGTTGTCGTCACCATCGGGCCGGGAAGCTTCACCGGCTTGCGTGTCGGTCTTTCCGTGGCGCGCGGGTTCGGACTTGTCCTCGGCACGCCGGTCGTCGGCATCACCACGCTGGCGGCGATTGCCCGGCAAGCCGCCCCGCAGGACGATGGCCCCCCGCTGCTGGTCGCGCTGACGGGCAAGGGGGACGAGGTCTACTGCCAGGAATTCACTTCTGCCGGCAACCCTGCCGGCGAGGCAAGTGTGCGGACCCTGAAGGATCTTGCGGTGACATTGCCGGAGGGCATAAGGTTGGCGGGCTCCGCGGCTGACAGCGTTGCGGAAGCGCTCGCCATACCGGCAGCCCGGATCTTGTCCCGCAGCGGCTATCCGGGTATTCGCGATGTGGCCGAACTGGGACTCACCGCGGTTCCGGAGAAAGCGGCTCCTTCGCCGCTGTATCTGCGGCCGCCCGATGCGACGCCCCAGACCAAGGGAAGGATTGAACGGCAATGAGTTTCTGGTGGTTCTGGACCCAGCCGCCTGTTGTGGAAGAGGCGCTGGACGAGGATCTGCCGAAGATTGCCGAAATTCACGCAGCCTCCTTCGCGCACAACTGGAATGTCGATGAACTCGGGCGGATGAAGGCCCAGGACGGCGTCACTTTCCTGGTCGCCCGGCGGGCCAGTCCTTACGGCACTCGGGGCGCGCTCGGTTTCCTGATTCTCAGAACGGCCGCCGACGAGGCGGAAGTGATCACCATCGCCGTGAACGCCCGTCAGCGCGGCCGGGGGATCGGCAAGAAGCTGATGGAAGCGGGCCTCTTTCGCCTGTATGCGGAGCGCTGCCGGCATCTGTTTCTGGAAGTCGATGCGGCGAATGACAGCGCATTGCTGCTTTACCGGGGACTTGGCTTCAAGGAAGTCGGCCGCCGCAAGGGCTATTACGGCGACAGCGACGGCGACGGTACGGCGCTTGTCATGCGCATTGATCTTCGATAAGCGCTGTAGCTGACTTGACGTTCCTCCGGTCGCGATTGATCGGAGGGCGGAAATTCGATCGATTTTGAAGGGTCGGGCATCTCCTGCGTGTCAAGCGGACGCGGAATGCCCCGGCAAACGGGAAATACCAGCGGGCGGCATCTCAATGGCGGACGAAGAGCACTTTACGCTAGCGGATATGTGTATCGCAAAAGGCATGCGCATGACCGAGCAGCGGCGGGTCATTGCCACGGTGATCGAGGAAGCCTCGGAAGAGCACCCGGATGTCGAGGAGCTTTACCGTCGCTCCGTCGCCATCGATCCGGGGATTTCCATTTCCACCGTGTACCGGACCGTGAAGCTGTTCGAGGACGCGGGGATGATCGAACGGCACGACTTCCGGGACGGCCGTTCGCGCTACGAGACCGTTCCGGAGGAGCATCACGATCATCTCATCGACTTGCGCAGCGGCCAGGTGATCGAATTCCGGAACGAGGACATCGAAGCCCTGCAGGATTTCATTGCCAGGAAACTCGGCTACAAGCTGGTCGATCACCGGCTGGAACTCTATGGCGTTCCCCTCGATCTTTCGAAGGACGAAAAGGACAATGGCTGAAATCAGGGCCGTTCTGATTATTTTCGCTCTGACGATTGTTTCGCTGATCCTCATTCCGCTGCAATGGATCGCGATCCGGCTGCAGCTTCCCATGCGCCGGAAACTGCCGCAGCTCTGGCATGTGATCGCCACACGGCTGGTCGGCATCCGTATCCGCCAGATCGGCCGCCCCTGTCCCGACAGGCCACTGCTGATCACCGCCAATCATGCTTCCTGGGTCGACATCACGGTCATCGGCTCGCTCATGCCCCTGTCCTTCATCGCCAAGTCGGAAGTCTCCGGCTGGCCGGTCTTCGGACTGTTCGCCAAACTTCAGCGTACGGTATTCGTCGACCGGGCAAGGCGGGCGCGCACCGCCGAGGTGGCCGACACGATCGCCGACCGCATGGCGGCGGGCGATGCGATGGTTCTGTTCGCCGAAGGCACTTCCAATGACGGCAACGGCGTTCTGCCCTTCCGCTCCGCCCTTCTGGGCGCGGCGACGCGCGCGGTGGGAAACGGCGCTGGCGCGAAGGTCTGGGTGCAACCGCTGTCGATCGCCTATCAGGGCTTTTACGGCTTGCCAATGGGCCGGGCGCATCGCCCGCATGTCGCCTGGTACGGCGACATGGAACTTGCCGGCCATCTGTGGGGCATCTTCACCCGCGGAGCCCTTGACGTGATCGTGCGCTGGGGCGACCCGGTTCTGGTGGACGGCGACACGGACAGGAAGGCGCTGACGCGCAAACTGGAGGGGGAAGTCCGGGCCATGACCGTCGCCTCCCTGCTGCAGAAGCCGTTTGAAATTGAAGATTCGGGCGAAAGCAACGATTCGGACGAAATCGAGCCGTCGGAGTTCTTCTCAAACGGGGAAAAAACCGGTAAAGCTGGCGCCTGAATTAGGCGAGCGCCGCCCGCGGCCCCGGCCGAGCGGACGGAAAGGGTGCGATGGATAACAGGATCCCGCCCGACGGCGCTTACACTCACGACATGCCGGCCGCGTGACGCAGGCCACGAGGAGCGAATGACAAGCCGCCCGGAAGCAGACCAGGAAACGAGCGCATCCGCCGTTTCGATAAGCGATGAAAAGACAGGCGCAGTGGCAGGAAACACGCGCAAGGTGTTCGTGCGCACCTACGGCTGCCAGATGAACGTCTATGACAGCGAACGTATGGCCGATGTGCTGGCGCCGGAGGGGTTCCAGGCGACGGAAACCATGGAAGACGCGGATCTGGTCATTCTCAACACCTGCCATATCCGAGAAAAGGCCGCCGAGAAGGTCTATTCCGAACTTGGCCGTATCCGCAAGGTGAAGGAAGAGCGCGCGAAATCCGGCAAGGAGATGATGGTCGGCGTTGCCGGCTGTGTGGCCCAGGCGGAAGGCGCGGAGATTTCCCGCCGCGCACCCATCGTCGACCTTGTCGTCGGTCCGCAGAGCTACCACCAGCTTCCCGCGCTTCTGGACAGGGCGCGGCAGGGCAACAGGGTTGTCGAAACCGAATTCGACATCGACGCGAAATTCGATCACCTGTCCGCGCGCACCGAAACGCCGCTGAAAAAGCGGCCGCCATCCGCCTTTCTCACGGTTCAGGAGGGCTGCGACAAGTTCTGCACCTTCTGCGTGGTGCCTTATACCCGTGGTGCCGAGGTGTCCCGGTCCGTGGAACAGATCGTCGACGAGGCCGGGCGCATGGCCGCTGCCGGGGTGCGGGAGATCACGCTGCTCGGTCAGAATGTCAACGCCTATCACGGTGTGGCTCCGGACGGGACGACCTGGGGGCTCGGGCGCCTGCTGCGGCGGCTTGCCGAAATCGACGGCCTGGACCGGCTGCGCTACACCACCAGCCATCCCCGCGACATGGATGACGACCTCATCGACGCCCACAGGGATCTGAAAAGCCTGATGCCCTATCTGCACCTGCCGGTGCAGTCCGGGTCCGACGCGATCCTCAAGGCCATGAACCGGCGGCACACCCGTGACGACTATTTCCGTCTGATCGACCGCATCCGCGATGCGGCGCCCGATATCGCGCTGTCCGGCGATTTCATCGTCGGTTTTCCGGGAGAGACGGACCGGGATTTCGACGATACGATGGACCTGATCCGCCGTGTCGGCTACGGCTCGGCCTTCTCCTTCAAATACAGCCAGCGGCCCGGCACGCCGGGGGCGACCATGGACGATCAGGTGCCCGAAGAGGTGAAAACCCTGCGTCTGGCCGCCTTGCAGGAGCTGGTCAGCGAGCAGCAGAAGGCGTTCAACAGGTCCCGTCTCGGCATGACCTGCGACGTGCTGGTGGAAAAGAAGGGGCGCAATCCCGGCCAGATCGTCGGCAAGTCGCCGTGGCTGCAGCCGGTGCAGCTGGACGCACCCGAGAGCCTGATCGGTAGCATACAAGCGGTGGAAATCGTGGAGATAGGATCTAATTCGCTGTTCGGGCGCCTGATTGACGGGCAAGATGAAAGCGACTTTTCAGGGGCCATCCCGGCTTCGGCGGCTCAGGCCGGTTGACCACAGGAGACGTCGTTTGACGCGTGACAGCCACTCTTCTCCCCGCAAGTCCCCGGACCCGTCGTCCGCCGCCGCTTCGGCCTCCGATATGACCCATATCGTCCTTGCTTTTGAAGACAACCGGCTGATTGGAGATCTTTTCGGTCAATTCGATCAGAATCTGGCGCTGATCGAGCAGCGGCTGGGCATAGATGCCATTGCGCGCGGCAATCAGGTCACCCTTAAGGGCTCGCAGGCCAGTTGCGCGCAGGCGCGTACGGCCCTGGAATCCATGTATCAGCGTCTTCTGCAGGGGCAGGAGATCCATCCGGGCGATGTTGACGGCGCCCTGCGCATGGCAGCGGCTGCGGATGCGCAATTGCCCCTGCCGACCCTGGAGCCCAAGTCCCGGCTGGCCTTCGCCCAGATCGCCACCCGCCGCAAGACCATCGTCGCCCGCACGCCGACCCAGGACGCCTATATCCGCGCCATGGACCGCGCCGACCTGATCTTCGGCACCGGTCCGGCCGGCACCGGCAAGACCTTCCTGGCCGTCGCCTATGCGGCGGCGCTTCTGGAACGCGGCGATGTCGCCCGGCTGATCCTGTCGCGGCCGGCGGTCGAAGCCGGCGAACGGCTCGGCTTTCTGCCGGGGGAAATGAAGGACAAGGTCGATCCCTATCTGCGCCCGATCTACGACGCGCTTTATGAAATGATGCCGGCGGAAAAGGTGGACCGCGGCCTGCAGTCCGGCATGATCGAGGTCGCCCCGCTTGCCTTCATGCGCGGCCGGACCCTGTCGAACGCGGTTGTGCTGCTCGATGAAGCCCAGAACACCACCTCGATGCAGATGAAGATGTTCCTGACCCGTCTGGGGGAAGGCTCCAAGATGATCGTGACCGGCGACCCCAGCCAGATCGACCTTCCGCCCGGGCAGAAATCCGGGCTTCGGGAGGCCCTGGGTCTTCTGACGGACATTCGGGAAGTGTCCCACATCCGCTTCAATGAGACCGATGTCGTCCGCCACGAGCTCGTCGGCCGGATCGTCACGGCCTACGACAATGCCTCCCGCGAGGAATCGGAAGCCCGCGAGCGGCGCTATTCCGAAACCCGGCGCGGCGGCGGCCGGGAGGAAACCACACCCCGTGCCCGCGAAGCGGCGGCCACCTGAAGACCGTTGGAACAGTGATGCCCGGCCCCTTGCCCGATGGATTTGCGATTGATCTCTCCATAGAGGCGGGAGACTGGCCGGACGAAGGCGAGTTGTCCCGGCTGGCACGCCGGGCGATCTCGGCGGCCTTTGCCGAAGCCCCTCTGGAGGTGCTTGAAGATACGGAAGTCTCGCTGCTTTTCACCGACGATGCCGGTATCCGGCGGTTGAACGGCAAGTGGCGGGACAAGGACAGGCCGACGAACGTCCTGTCGTTTCCCGGAAGCAATCCGGACGGCGACCTCTACGGGCCGCTGCTGGGCGATATAGTCTTTGCATATGAGACCGTTTTCCGGGAAGCCGGAGAATTGGGAATTGATTTCGGCGATCATCTTTCCCATCTGACTGTTCATGGTTTGCTTCATCTTTTCGACTATGATCATCAGGATAATGAGGAAGCTGAGCTGATGGAGAGCCTGGAGAAAGCCATTCTGGCCTCTCTGGGCATGGATGACCCCTACGCGGACAGGCCTCTTGTGGCGGACGGCAGTTAGGTGGCATCATGGCGCATGTTGTTTTGTATTGATGGATGATGACCGCAGTTGAACCGCAAAGTCCGGCGGGCGAGCCGAAGGCCGCCACGTCAGGACAATCTCAGGACGGGGAAGACCCGCAACAGACCGGGCCGCAGCGACCTGCGGCCTTCTTTGAAAACCTCAAGCGCGTGTTGCGATTCGGGCGTCAGTCATCGACTCTGCGCGAGAATCTTGAAGACGAACTGGCACGGGAAGGCAGCGACAACGCTGCGTTCTCTCCCGAAGAGCGCATGCTTCTCGGCAATATCCTGCGTCTTCGGGAGCTGCGCGTCGACGATGTCATGATCCCGCGCGCCGATATCGATGCGGTCGATCTGGACACCAGCCTGAGCCGCGTGATGGAGCTCTTCCAGAAGAGCGGTCATTCCCGCATGCCCGTCTATGAAGACACGCTCGACGATCCGCGCGGCATGGTCCACATCAAGGACCTGATGACCTACATCGCCGAACGCGCCGCCGCTGCGCGGCCTGCAACTGCTGTGGACAAAAATTCCGATTCTGCCGACGGTAACGCCCCGTCGTCCAACGGTTCGGCACGCAGCGGCCACAACCGGCCGGACCTGGATCTGTCCGGTGTGGATCTGTCGATTCCCCTGAAGGAGACCGAGCTGCTCAGGGATCTGCTGTTTGTGCCGCCCTCCATGCCGGCAACCGATCTGATGGCCAAGATGCAGGCGGACCGGATCCAGATGGCGGTGGTGATCGACGAATATGGCGGCACCGACGGGCTCGTTTCGCTGGAGGACCTTGTCGAAGAGGTCGTCGGCGACATCGAGGACGAACATGACGAGGCCGAGGAGGCCATGCTGACCTCGGAGGGAGAAGGCATCTGGATCGCCGATCCGCGCCTGCCTCTGGAGGATCTGGACGAGGCGCTCGGGACCCATCTGACGGAGGGCGAAATCTCCGAGGATGTCGATACCCTGGGCGGACTGCTCTACGTTTCTGTCGGCCGCGTGCCTGTTCGCGGAGAACTGCTTTTCGTGCCTGACGAAATGCCGGGGTTCGAATTCGAGATCATGGACGCGGATCCCAGGCGCATCAAGCGGCTGAAGATCCGCCGTCGCCGGACGGAGCCCCGTCCGCCGGAATTGCGTCGCCGCCCGAAACGCCCCGATACGCCTTCGGGCGAGGCCGGTCAGGACAAGGACGCCGGTACGGACAGAGGCGTGGTTTCCGGGGACCTGGGGCGCGCGGGCAAGCTTTCATAAAATGCCTTGACCGCCTTGCAGCGAGACGACAAACCTCCTGACCTCTGAAACAGGAGAGCCGTCCCCGATGCACTGGTTGTCACAAAGCCTCGCCGTTCTGCCGAATACCTTCCTTCTGGCCTGGGGCTGGCAGCGCCGTATCTTGTGCGTGTTGTGCGGCGCGGCGACCGCATTCGCCCTGCCGCCCTACGGGCTGATACCGGTTCTGGCGATAACCTTTCCCTGTCTTGTCTGGCTGCTGGATGGCGCGGTGGAGCCCGGGCCGGGAAAGGCTTACAAGCGGCTGCGGACCGGTTTCGCCCTCGGCTGGCTGTTCGGCTTCGGCTATTTTCTGTCCGGACTGTGGTGGATCGGCGCGGCCTTTCTTGTCGAGGCGGAGCGCTTTGCCTGGCTGATGCCCTTTGCGGTTCTGGCAATGCCCGTGGGGCTGGCCCTGTTCACGGGCCTGGGCGTCGCGCTTGCCGCCCTCTTGTGGACCGACCGCTTCCACCGGATCGTGCTTCTGGCTGCCTGCCTGGCCCTGTCGGACTGGCTGCGCGGCCATGTGCTGACGGGCTTTCCCTGGAATGCCTTCGGCTACGGAGTGTCCGGGTCTCTCACGCTGTCGCAGGCTGCAAGTCTCGTGGGCATCTACGGCCTGTCCTTCCTGACGCTCGCCCTTGCCGCGTCCCCGGCTGTGCTTGCCGATGCGAGACCCTTGCGGCAACGCCTCCGGGCCTTGGGGGGGGCTGTTGCCTGCCTCGCCCTTGTCCTTGTTTACGGCGCCGTCCGTCTTGCCGGCGTGGAAACGCAGGAGGCGGCGCTTGATATTCGCATCGTACAGCCGTCGATCGACCAGAAGGACAAGTGGCGGCCGGAACTCAGGGACAGGATTTTCCAGACCTATCTGGACATGACGGAAGCGCCGCTCGGCGGCAGCGCCCGTGTCGGCATGCCGCGGCTTGTGGTCTGGCCGGAGTCGGCCGTGCCCTTTCTGCTGACCCAGGAACCGGGGGCCTTGTATCGGGTGGCCGCGGCCCTTGGTGAAGGGAGCGAGCTTGTGACCGGGGCGATTCGCGCTGAAGCCGATGCCGCCGGAGCCCGCTACTTCAACAGCGTCTATCTGATCGGCGGCGACGGAACCGTCCACAGCGTATATGACAAGGTGCGTCTTGTGCCCTTCGGCGAATTCGTGCCCTTCCGCTCCCTGTTCGATCGTCTGGGCATTGCCGGTCTGGCCGGGCCTCTGGAAGGGTTCGAAGCCGGATATCAGCAGCGCATGATGTCGTCTGCCGGGGGGGCGGGGTTTGTGCCCCTGATTTGCTATGAAGCGATTTTCCCGGTCAATCCACCGGAAGAAGCCGGTGCGCCATCATTTCTCCTCAATGTGACCAACGATGCCTGGTTCGGTCGCACGCCGGGCCCCTACCAGCATTTTGCCCAGTCCCGCATGCGGGCGATCGAGACGGGCCTGCCGCTTGTCAGGGCAGCGAATACGGGCATCTCGGCGATCGTCGACGGAAAGGGGGAAGTGATCGATTCCCTGTCGGTATTCGAGAAGGGTGTGATCGACGGCAGGCTGCCCCGGCAGCTCGGCAAAACTGTTTACGGCAGATTTGGCGATGCTCCTTTCCTCGTGACGGCGATACTGATCGTGTTTTTTACGGGTATTTTTCGATACAACCGGTGTTCGCGCGTAGATTGATATTTTTTGTTTGAGTTGAGTGAAGGAAGTGTGATACAACCGTGAAACGGCCGATTGAAGGCTGCTTCATGTGCAAGTGAAGGGATGCGGGCAAACTTCGATCTTCTTGACCTTGTGGGAGGTCACCGAAGCGCTTGTGCAAACGACAACGAGCGGACATTCGCCGCGAGAAAAAGAAAGTGCGACGTATATGCCCAGTAAGAAGTCTCCGAATCCGATTGATATTCACGTTGGCAGCCGTGTCCGGCTCCGGCGCATGATGCTTGGCATGAGCCAGGAAAAGCTTGGCGAAGCGCTTGGAATCACCTTCCAGCAGATTCAGAAATACGAAAAAGGCACCAACCGGATCGGCGCCAGCCGTCTGCAGCATATTGCAACTGTGCTGAAGGTTCCGGTGGCCTTCTTCTTCGAGGACGCACCGGGCACTCCGGATGAGGCCGAAGGATTCGGCGAAACGCAACCCACCTCTTATGTCGTGGACTTTCTCTCGTCTTCCGAAGGTCTTTCGCTCAACAAGGCGTTCGTGCGGATCGAGGACCCGAAAGTCCGTCGGCGGATCGTTGATCTTGTGCGTTCCCTCGCCGGTGACGAATGACAAAAATCCATCTCGCGCTTGACGTGACGGTCAACTTCTAAGATTGATGCTCCTTGAAGCGGCGATGTCATTCGCCGCTTCAGTCATATTCATTCCCAGAAGGACGATCGCCAATGGCACGTCAGAATTATCTGTTTACCTCCGAATCCGTTTCCGAAGGACATCCGGACAAGGTCTGCGACCGAATCTCGGACGCAGTTGTGGATGCCTATCTCAGGGAAATGCCTGAGGCCCGCGTGGCCTGTGAAACCCTCGCGACCACCAATCGCATCGTCATCGCGGGTGAGACCCGCGGCCCGGCGTCCATCACCAGCGACTATATCGCGCATCTGGCGCGTCTGGCCGTTCGCGACATCGGCTACGAGCAGGATGGCTTCCATTGGGAGAACTGCGATGTCGCCGTTCACCTGCATGCCCAGTCCGCTCACATTGCCCAGGGCGTGGATGCCGGTGGCAACAAGGACGAGGGTGCGGGCGACCAGGGCATCATGTTCGGCTACGCCTGCCGCGAAACCGAAGAGCTGATGCCCGCTCCGATTCTTTATTCCCATCGGATCCTCCACTTGCTTGCCGAAGCCCGCAAGTCCGGCAAGGAGCCTGCGCTCGGCCCGGATGCCAAAAGCCAGGTCACGGTTCGCTATGAAAACGGCAAGCCCGTCGGCGCGACCTCCATCGTCCTGTCGACCCAGCACCTGGACCCGGCGCTGACGTCCGAAGACGTGCGGCGAATCGTCGAGCCCTACATTCGCACCGCGCTTCCCGACGGCTGGATCACCGGGGAAACCGACTGGCACGTCAATCCGACCGGCGCCTTCGTCATCGGCGGCCCGGACGGCGATGCCGGCCTGACCGGCCGCAAGATCATCGTCGACACCTACGGCGGTGCGGCGCCCCATGGCGGCGGCGCCTTTTCGGGCAAGGATCCGACGAAGGTCGACCGTTCCGCTGCCTATGCGGCACGCTATCTCGCCAAGAACGTGGTGGCCGCCGATCTGGCCGACCGCTGCACGATCCAGCTTTCCTATGCGATCGGTGTCTCCGACCCCCTGTCCGTTTACGTCGACCTGCACGGAACGGGCCGCTGCGACGAGGCCAAACTGGAAGCGGCGCTCCGCGATGTCATGGGCCTCAGCCCGCGTGGTATCCGCGAGCATCTGAAGCTCAACAGGCCGATCTACGAGCGCACGGCAGCCTATGGCCACTTCGGCCGCCAGCCGGATGCGGACGGCGGGTTCTCCTGGGAGAAGACCGATCTGGTCGACCAGCTTCGCCCGCTTGCCGGATAGCATTGCGTAAACGCACAGGAAAAATAGGATCGCCGGCCGAGAGCCGGCGATCCGCTGTTTGAAGTTGTTGCAAGATGGCTGACCGTTACGAAGGTTCCTTTTTCGGCCGCCGTGTAGGCAAGCCGCTGAGCCCGCGCCGTGAGGCGCTGATGCAAAGGGAACTGCCGCGCCTGGGGCTGGACACCGGCAAGCCGGCTCCCGCCGATCTGCGAGATCTGTTCCAGGCGGATGTCCGGGACATTTGCCTGGAAGTCGGTTTCGGTGGCGGCGAGCATCTGCTGCACAGGGCGCGCAGCAATCCGGACACCGGTTTCATCGGCGTCGAGCCCTTTGTCGGCAGCATGGCCAAGGCCCTGACCGCCGTGGTGGAAGAGGGGCTGAAGAACATTCGCCTCTATGACGACGATGCTGTCGTCCTGCTCGACTGGCTGCCGGAGGCCTCCGTGGATCTGGCCTATCAGCTCTATCCTGATCCCTGGCCGAAAATGCGCCACTGGAAGCGCCGCTTCATCAATGAGCAGAATCTCTCCCGCTACGCCCGGGTGCTCCGGCCGGGATGCGAATTCCGCTTCGCCAGTGACATCGACACCTATATCGACTGGACCCTGCGCCACTGCCGGGATCACCCGGCCTTCGAATGGACGGCGGAAACGGCGGCTGACTGGAAGACGCCCTGGGAAGGCTGGCCCGGCACGCGATACGAAGCCAAGGCGATCCGCGAAGGGCGGACCGGTCGCTACCTTACGTTCCGGCGGGTGTAGCGGGCGGCTTTTGCGCGCGAATCGACTTCTTTCCCGGATTCGGCGCCGCGCCCTCTTGCCTTTTGGCTGTCTTTGGCGTTATACAGCCCGTGTTTCACCTCAACGGCTTATCTGGGCATTTGAGAGTGGGCCCGCCGGGGACCCGCTCTTTTCGGCTTACATAAACCGGAAACTGAAGATTTCGAGCAGGATTGCCCTATGTAAACCGACAGTCAGGCACATCTGATGCTCAAGAGCCGGCAACGGCTGCGAACAGGAGCCAAGTGTGAGCGCACACGAACCGAGGATTGTGACGGAACAGGGTCTGGATGCCCGTGTTGCCGCGATAGTGGAGCCGGTCATCGAAGACCTGGGCTACCGCCTTGTGCGCACGAAGATCAGCGCGGCCAACGGCTGCACGCTGCAGATCATGGCCGAGCGCCCGGACGGCACGATGACGGTTGAGGATTGCGAAACCGTCAGCCGTGCGGTGTCTCCCGCCCTGGACGTCGAAGACCCGATCAACCGGGCTTATCATCTGGAAGTTTCATCTCCCGGTATCGACCGCCCCCTGGTCCGCACCGGCGATTTCGAGCGTTGGGCCGGCCATGAGCTGAAGGTCGAGATGGCCGTCATGCTTGATGGCCGCAAACGCTTCCGGGGCATGCTGCTGGGCGTTGAAAACGGCGCGGCCAGACTGCGCCTGCCCGATGCGGGCAAGGACGGGGAAGACACTGTGGCCCTGCCGCTCGAGAATATCGGCGAAGCCAGGCTGGTGCTTACCGACGATTTGATTACCGCGGCTCTTCAGGCGGAAAAGGCGGCTCTGGCCGCCCGTGAACCGCAGGAAGAGCTGACACAGGATAACACGCCCAACTGAGCGCACAGCTCGGCGGCAGGAAGAAAAGCGCCCGGGTACGGACCCGAGACGAAAAAGGCGCAAGAGGAGTGGAATATGGCAATCAGCGCGAACCGGCTGGAACTGCTGCAAATCGCTGACGCGGTCGCACGGGAAAAATCGATCGACCGGATGATCGTCATCAACGCGATGGAAGATGCGATCCAGAAGGCGGCCCGCTCCCGTTACGGCACGGAAACGGAAGTTCGCGCGGAGATCAATCCGAAAACCGGCGAGATCCGTCTGCAGCGTCTTTTGCAGGTTGTCGACACCGTCGAGAATGTGTCGACCGACATTTCGCTGGAGGATGCCCTGGCACGGAACCCGGAAGCCAGCCTTGGCGATTTCATCGCCGAACCGCTGCCGCCGCTGGATTTCGGCCGCATCGCCGCGCAGTCCGCAAAGCAGGTCATCGTGCAGAAGGTGCGTGAGGCCGAGCGTGACCGCCAGTACGAGGAATTCAAGGATCGCGTCGGCGAAGTCATCAACGGTGTCGTCAAGCGTGCGGAATACGGCAATGTGATCGTCGATCTCGGCCGCGGCGAAGGCATCGTCCGGCGCGACGAACTGATCCCGCGGGAAATCTTCCGCACCGGTGACCGTATCCGCGCCTATATCTATGATGTCCGCCGCGAGCAGCGCGGTCCGCAGATCTTCCTGTCGCGCACTCATCCGCAGTTCATGGCCAAGCTCTTTGCCCAGGAAGTGCCGGAAATCTATGACGGCGTCATCGAGATCAAGTCGGTCGCCCGCGATCCGGGGTCCCGCGCGAAGATCGCCGTGATCTCCAAGGACAGTTCCATCGATCCCGTCGGCGCCTGTGTCGGCATGCGCGGCAGCCGCGTTCAGGCGGTTGTCGGTGAGTTGCAGGGCGAGAAGATCGACATCATTCCCTGGAACGAGGAAGCGGCCACCTTCATCGTCAACGCCCTGCAGCCGGCGGAAGTCGCCAAGGTTGTTCTGGATGAAGATGCCGAACGTATTGAAGTTGTCGTGCCGGATGACCAACTATCTCTGGCAATCGGACGTCGCGGCCAGAACGTGCGTCTCGCTTCCCAGCTGACAGGCTGGGCCATCGACATCATGACGGAGCAGGAGGAATCCGACCGCCGTCAGAAGGAATTCCAGGAACGCTCGCAGTTGTTCATGGAAGCCCTGAATGTCGACGAGATGGTCGGCCAGCTGCTGGCGACCGAAGGATTTTCTTCCGTCGAGGAAGTCGCCTATGTGGAGCCCGAGGAAATCTCGATGATCGAGGGCTTCGATGACGATACCGCTGTCGAGATCCAGGCCCGCGCCCGCGATTTCCTGGGTGAACTCGAGGCGAAACAGGACGAAGAGCGTATCTCGCTCGGTGTGTCCGATGAGCTCCGCTCGATCGATGGCCTGACAACCGCCATGCTGGTTGCCCTCGGCAAGGAGGGGATCAAGAACATGGAAGATCTGGCCGGCTGTGCCGCGGACGATCTCATCGGCTGGGTCGAGCGCAAGGACGGCGAGACAAAACGTTTCGAGGGCGCGCTGTCCGCATTCGATATTTCGCGTGCGGATGCAGAGAATATGGTGATGTCGGCACGCCTGGCGGCGGGCTGGGTCACCGAAGAGGAACTGGCCGCGCAGGCGGCTGAGGCGGAGGACGACGGGGAAGACGATGTCGAACCTGTCGAGGCCGTCCAGGAAGAAGTGCCTGGCGGCGCAATCCTCAACGGGTAACGGGCGGGGCGCAGGCCCCGGCCGGAGTTTCCCGTCACCGCATGAGCGTGTGACGGGAGCTTTGACAAATTAAGATTGATCAGCTTTTCCGCTTTCGTGTGGAACTGGCTGAGAGCAGGTTGATCCGGGGGAGTGGCCGCGTGCCCAGGAAAAATGAACCAACCGAACGGCAATGTGCCGTCACCCGGGAGGTTCAGCCCGTGAGTTCGCTGATCCGGTTCGT
Source organism: Labrenzia sp. 011 (assembly GCF_003075075.1). GTDB lineage: Bacteria > Pseudomonadota > Alphaproteobacteria > Rhizobiales > Stappiaceae > Roseibium. Next base: position 42,886 of record NZ_QCYM01000010.1, read on the forward strand.
CCTCGACCCCGAGGGCGAGGTTGTTCCGGACCTGAAGCGGGTCCTTCCCGGACGCGGTGTCTGGGTAACGGCGTCGAGCGATGTCATCGCCGTTGCCGAAAAGGACCGGAAGAAAGTTTTCGGCAGGGGCTTCAAGTGTGAAGCCCGTGTCGAGCCCGGACTGGCGGATCGTGTCGATGCGCTCATGGAACGATCGGCGCTGCAGGCGCTCTCCATGACGCGCAAGGCAGGTGGGTTGGTCACCGGGTACGCAAAGGTTGACGCGGCGCTGCGACGGGATCCGGTCATCGGATTGTTGCATGCCTCCGACGCCGCAGACGATGGGGTACGAAAGCTGGCGGCGGTGGCCGCGGGCAGAGAGGAACCGGAAAACGGATGCCAAATCGTCCGTTTGTTCGATTCGTCTCAATTGGATTTGGCATTGGGCCGGTCTAATGTGATACATGCTGCACTGCTTGCGGGGCAGGCGAGCGAAAATTTCCTGGCACGAGTGCGTGACTTGGAGCGTTTTCGCGGCTATTCCGACGCAGACGGCAATACAGGCAACGCTAATAAGGCAGTTGCGCAGGACTGAAGGCAATATGAGCGATACGAAAAATCCAGGCGACAAGACAATCAGCGTTGAGCGTGGCAAAACGCTTGGCCTCAAGCGCGGCGGTGGCGATCAGGGAACTGTTCGGCAATCGTTCTCGCATGGCCGGACCAAAGCAGTCGTCGTGGAAAAGAAGAAACGCCGTCTCGTAATTCCGGGGCAGGAGGGCAAGCCGGAAGCGCCTGCTCCGACGACCCAGCGTCTCGATACGCCGTCCGAAGCGCCGCGCAAGCCGCAGCAGCCGGACTCCATGGCCGCCAAGCAGGCCCGCCGCTCCGCGTCCGGCCAGCGTCAGAAGGGCAATGGCAACGTTCTGCGGACCCTGACCAAGGAAGAAGCCGCCGCACGTGCGGCTGCGCTTGAGATGGCCAAGGTGCGTGAGGTCGAGGAAAGCAAGCGTCGCCAGGAAGAAGAAGCGCGCCGGGCTGCCGAAGCCGCGCAGCGCAAGATCGAAGAAGAAGCCCGCGCAAAGGCGGAAGCGGAAGAACGCACCAAGCATGAGGCGGAAAACGCTCATCTTGCGGCTGCGAAAGCCGCGGAAGCGCCCGCTGCGGCCGAACCGGCTGCCAGCGCCGAACCCGAGCGCCCGGCCACGGTGCGTCAGCCGGCCCATGCCGATGGCGGCAGACCGCCGAGCCTGAATGACATGGGCAGGCGGAAGGCGCCGGCAGAGGACCGTTCCGCACCCGCTGCACGCCAGCCGGGTGAGGAAGAAGATCGCGGCAAGAAGGATCTGCGCCCGGTCAAGCGTCCGAAGCAGGCTCCGGCTCCCGCGGCACGTCCGCGCGGTGGCGATGATCGCCGTCGCTCCAAACTGACCATTTCCGCTGCCACCGGTGGCGATGACGGTCAGCGTGCCCGCTCGCTCGCATCCATGCGCCGTCGTCAGGAAAAGGCAAAGCGCGGCCAGCAGCAGGTGGTGCGGGAGAAGATCTCCCGTGAAGTCGTGCTGCCGGAGGCAATCACCATCCAGGAGCTGGCCAACCGTATGGCCGAGCGCGCTGTCGATGTGATCAAGCTGCTGATGAAGCAGGGCCAGATGCTCAAGATGAACGACGTGATCGACGCCGATACGGCCGAGCTGATCGCCGAGGAAATGGGCCACACGGTCAAACGCGTTTCCGAGGCTGACGTCGAAGAGGGCCTGTTCACCCAGGAAGACGACGAGTCTGCCAAGCAGCCGCGTCCGCCGGTGGTGACCATCATGGGCCATGTCGACCACGGCAAGACCTCGCTGCTCGATGCGCTGCGCAAATCCAAGGTGGTCACCGGCGAAGCCGGCGGCATCACCCAGCATATCGGCGCCTATCAGGTCGACCAGGGTGGCCAGAAGATCACCTTCATCGATACGCCGGGCCACGCCGCGTTCTCGCAGATGCGTGCCCGCGGTGCCAAGTCCACCGATATCGTGATCCTCGTGGTCGCGGCCGATGACGGTGTCAAGCCGCAGACCAAGGAAGCGATTGCGCATGCCAAGGCCTCGGGTGCCCCGATCATTATTGCCATCAACAAGATGGACAAGCCGGAAGCCGATCCGAACCGGGTACGCACCGAGCTCCTGAGCGACGAACTGGTCGTGGAATCCATGGGCGGTGACGTCATCGACGTGGAAGTCTCCGCCAAGACCGGTCAGGGCCTCGACAAGCTGCTGGAAATGATCCTGCTGCAGGCGGAAGTTCTCGAACTTCAGGCCAATCCGGACCGCACTGCGGAAGGCGTCGTCATCGAGGCGCAGCTCGACCGCGGCCGGGGTCCGGTCGCCACCGTTCTGGTGCAGAAGGGAACGCTCAAGCCGGGCGATATCGTGGTCGCAGGGTCCGAATGGGGCCGTGTCCGCGCCATGCTCGACGAAAACGGCAAGCAGGTGAAGGAAGCCGGCCCGTCCAAACCGGTCGAGGTTCTGGGTTTCCAGGGCACTCCGGAGGCCGGTGACATGGTTGCGGTCGTCGAGAACGAAGCTCGCGCCCGTGAGATCACCGACTACCGTCAGCGTCAGGTCCGTGAAAAGGCCTCCGTGGTTGCCTCCGGCGCTCGCGGCTCGCTCGAGCAGATGATGAACAGGCTGCAGGAAACCGGCAAGAAGGAATTCCCGCTGGTTCTCAAGGCCGACGTGCAGGGCTCCGCCGAGGCGATCGCCCATGCGCTTCACGAGCTGGGCACCGATGAAGTCGGAGCGCGCATCCTGCTCTCCGGCGTGGGTGGCATCACGGAAAGCGACGTCACCCTGGCGGCGGCTTCCAAGGCGCCGATCATTGGCTTCAACGTACGTGCCAACAAGCAGGCTCGCGAAGCGGCGTCCCGCGACGGGATCGAGATCCGGTACTACAATGTGATCTACGATCTGGTTGACGACATCAAGTCGGCCATGTCCGGTCTGTTGTCTCCGGAACGCCGCGAGACCTTCCTCGGCAATGCGGAGATCAAGGAAGTCTTCCATATCTCCAAGGTCGGCAAGGTCGCCGGTTGTCTGGTCACCGAGGGCGTTGTGGAACGCGGCGCGAACGTTCGCCTCATCCGCGACGACGTGGTCATCCACGAAGGCGAACTGGGCACGCTCAAGCGCTTCAAGGACGAAGTCAAGTCGGTCGAATCCGGCCAGGAATGCGGCATGAATTTCGTCAAGTATCAGGACATGCGTCCGGGCGATATCATCGAGTGTTTCCGCGTCGAGCAGATCGCCAGAACGCTTTAAAGCCCAAGGCAGGATCGAACCGGTCCGTACATCAGATCATGAGGGCGCGCGAAAGCGCGCTCTTTTCACAATTTGGACACGTCGGAGCCTCCCGCGTTCAATCGGACGCGGACAGGACACTCCGGCATCTTTGGATCGATCAACAGACTGCCGGTCGCTTCCGACTGGGCATCCGTTGACGTGATGACGCGGCATAGGCGCCGGAATGCGGAACGCGACGCGGGATGAACCTGCGGGTGCCCGTAGTGACGGCGGTTAGAGCGTAAGGCGATAGATATGGCTAGACATAGCGGACAAGACAGCCGTGGTCCGTCCCAGCGCCAGTTGCGCGTCGGCGAAACCGTGCGCAAGGAACTGTCGGACATCCTGACCCGCGGCGAATTCTCCGATCCGGACCTGGACGGGGCAATCGTTACCATTCCCGAAGTGCGCATGACACCGGACCTGCGTCTGGCAACCTGCCTCGTGATGCCTCTCGGAGGCAAGAATGCCGACAAGGTCGAAAAGGCGCTCAACCGCAGCGCAAAATTCCTGCGCGGTCAGGTCTCCCGGCGGCTGACGATGAAATACATGCCCGATCTGCGCTTCGTGCTCGACACGCGGTTCGACGACGACGACCGCATCGACACCCTGTTGCATTCTCCGGACGTTGCCAAGGATCTTGGCAAGGACGACACGGACGACGCGGACTGATCTCGCACGACATCGCCGTTCCCTCCCGTGGTCCCGGTTTCGGTGCGTCGGCGGGACGGTTCCCGGACGTCGCCGGCAGGACCGGCAAGGGCATGGGGCATCGGTTTCCTCCCGTTCACCGGACAACAACACTCACATCACCCAGGCGAAGCTGACATGGCACGGCAGAAACAGGTCAAGAGAAAAAAGAATGCCATCAATGGCTGGCTGGTGCTCGACAAGCCCTTCGGCATCACGTCGAACGAGGCGCTCGGCAAGTTGAAGCGGATCTTTTCGCCGCAGAAGGTCGGTCACGCCGGCACACTCGACCCGCGGGCCTCCGGCCTGCTGCCCGTCGCCTTCGGAGAAGCCACCAAGACGGTGCCTTTCGTCATGGATGGGCGGAAGGTCTACCGGTTCGAGGTGACCTGGGGGGCCGAGACCGATACCGACGATACCGAAGGCCATGTCGTCGCGACATCGGACCTGCGTCCGGGCGCCGACGAGATCAATGCGGTTCTTGGCGAATTCGTGGGGACCATCCAGCAGGTGCCGCCGAAATTCTCGGCCATCAAGGTGGCCGGAGAGCGGGCCTACGACCTGGCGCGCGACGGCGAGGAGGTCGAACTCGCGGCCCGCCCCATCGACGTTCACCGTCTGGATCTGGTCGACTGCATCGACGCCGACCGCGCGGTTTTCGAGGCTGAATGCGGCAAGGGCACCTATGTGCGCGCTCTGGCCCGGGACCTCGGCCGCCGGCTCGGAACCCGTGGTCACGTGACGGAACTCCGCCGCCTGCTGGTCGGCCCCTTCGGCGAGGAGGATCTGGTCGGACTGGACGATATTCTCGAAGCGGCCGGGGAACTGGAAGAAGGCGAGGGCATCGACGCGCTTGTCGCCGAATTCGTTCTGCCGGTCCGCGAGGCCATGGACGACCTGATCGAAGTGCCCCTGTCCCTCGACGATGCAGCGAAGATCCGCAAGGGCATGGCGGTTCTCCTACGCGGCCGCGACGCGCCGCTCAACACGGACATCGCTTTCGCCAGCCATGCCAATGTTCCGGTGGCGATCGGGTCGATCGAAAAGGGTCGGTTCCAGCCGACGCGGGTGTTCAACCTGTAGTCGGCACGCGGAACCGTCCGGGCCGGAGGCGACGCCGCGGGAGCGCGGAACGTTGCGGACCCGAAGACGGCTGGCGACTCGTGAAAGATACCACTAGCTTTTCCCGGCATTTTCCGCCATATATCGCCGCCATTGGGCAGTTCAGTCCAATTCGTCCGCAGGACTCCTTTGCTGAACGACATCTCGGCTCTGGAAACCCGCGGATCAGGCCGGTCCCCGGCAGTTCAACGTGTCCGGTCAACGGACCACCACTCTTTGAAAGGAAAAGAGCGATGTCGATTACCGCAGAGCGTAAAGCAGAGCTCATGAAGGAATTCGCCACCAAAGAAGGCGACACCGGTTCTCCTGAAGTCCAGGTAGCCATCCTCACCGAGCGCATCAACAATCTGACTGAACACTTCAAGGAGCATGGCAAGGACAATCATTCCCGCCGCGGTCTCCTGAAGATGGTCGCGCAGCGCCGGTCCCTTCTGGACTACACGCGTGGCAAGAGCGAACAGCGTTACAAGACACTCATCGAGCGTCTTGGCATTCGCCGCTAGTATCTCGACTGAAAAGAACGCGGTGGGACAAACGCCCGCCGCGTTTTTGTATGGGGCCTCTCCCCCGGACCGCTTTGCGCAAGCAGGCCGGTCTGCAGGACGGAAAGCTCCGACCCTGACATGAGAGCAGACCGTACCATGTCACCGGCCCCGCCGGACCCGTGGCTCCGGATTTGCTGATGAGTGTTTCCATTTTACCGGCAAACGCTCTATAGAAACCTCGTGACACGTCATGGGGCAGGATTGCCGGCTTCTTTCCAGGTTTCGATCCGAAAGCAGCCCGTTGTCTTGCCCGTGGCATGTCCGCCGGTAACCGGCCCATCCGGGGCCGACCGGGAATGTGCCTGTCCCGCGTTTGTGCTGTACCGAAAGCAGCAGCGGGGCGGGTAAAGTTGTAACAAGGACTGATGATGTTTGATATTCATCGTGTAGAAGTCGAGTGGGGCGGTCGTCCGCTCGTGCTCGAAACGGGCAAGATTGCCCGTCAGGCCGATGGCGCCGTGATGGCGACCTATGGCGAAACCAAGGTGCTGGCGACAGTCGTTTCCGCGAAGGAACCGAAGCCGGGCCAGGATTTCTTTCCGCTCACCGTGAACTACCAGGAAAAGGCATTCGCCGCCGGTAAGATCCCGGGTGGCTTCTTCAAGCGCGAAGGCCGTCCGTCCGAGCATGAAACGCTGACATCCCGTCTGATCGACCGTCCGATCCGGCCGCTGTTTGCGAAAGGCTACAAGAACGACACCCAGATCGTCATCACGGTGCTGTCGCACGATCTGGAAAATGCGCCGGACATCCTGGCGCTGGTTGCTTCCTCCGCAGCCCTGACGCTCTCCGGCGTTCCCTTCATGGGTCCGATCGGCGGCGCGCGCATCGGCTACATCAACGGCGAATATGTCCTGAACCCGCTGGTTGACGACATGCCGGAATCCGATCTGGACCTGATCGTTGCCGGCACGGGCGATGCGGTTCTGATGGTGGAATCGGAAGCCAAGGAACTTGACGAAGACATCATGCTCGGCGCCGTCATGTTCGGCCACAAGAGCTTCCAGCCTGTCATCGACGCGATCATCAAGCTCGCCGAGACGGCTGCCAAGGAACCGCGCGATCTGGTTCTGCCGGATCATTCGGACCTGTTCACGAAGATCAAGTCCATCGCTGCCGACGATCTGACGGCCGCCTACAAGATCACCTCCAAGACCGAACGCAAGAACGCGGTCGATGCCGCCAAGGCAAAGGTCGTCGAGGCGCTGATCACCAACGCTGCCGAAGGCGAAGCGGTCGAAACCACCGTGCTTGGCGACCAGTTCAAGAAACTGGAAGCCGAAATCGTTCGTGGCGCCATCCTCGACACGGGCACCCGTATCGATGGACGCGACCTGTCCACCGTCCGTTCGATTTCCTCCGAAGTCGGCATCCTGCCGCGTGCGCATGGCTCCGCCCTGTTCACCCGCGGTGAAACCCAGGCGCTCGCCGTCGCCACCCTCGGTACCGGCGAAGACGAGCAGTTCGTCGACCTTCTGGAAGGCACCGTGAAGGCTCACTTCATGCTGCATTACAACTTCCCGCCCTATTCCGTGGGCGAAACCGGTCGCATGGGCTCCCCGGGACGCCGCGAGATCGGTCACGGCAAGCTGGCATGGCGGGCCATCCATCCGATGATGCCGCCGCACCATGACTTCCCCTACACCGTCCGCGTCGTGTCCGAAGTCACCGAATCCAACGGCTCGTCCTCCATGGCGACCGTCTGCGGCACGTCTCTGGCCCTGATGGACGCCGGCGTTCCGCTCAAGGCGCCGGTGGCCGGTATTGCCATGGGCCTGATCAAGGAAGGCGAGCGCTTCGCGGTTCTCTCCGACATTCTCGGCGACGAGGATCACCTTGGCGACATGGACTTCAAGGTCGCCGGTACGGAAAACGGCATCACCTCCCTGCAGATGGACATCAAGATCGACGGTATCACCGAAGAGATCATGAAGGTCGCTCTGGGCCAGGCGAAGGACGGCCGGGTTCACATTCTGCGCGAGATGTCCAACGAGATCACCGAAGCCCGTGCAGAGCTCGGTGAGCATGCGCCGCGCATCGAAGTGATGAAGATTCCGGTCGACAAGATCCGGGAAGTCATCGGTTCCGGCGGCAAGGTCATCCGCGAAATCGTCGAAAAGACCGGCGCCAAGGTCAATATCGAGGACGACGGCACCGTCAAGATCGCCTCTTCCGACGGCAAGGCGATCAAGGCTGCGATCAACTGGATCAACTCCATTGCCGCCGAGCCTGAAGTTGGCGTGATCTACGAAGGCACCGTTGTCAAATGCGTTGATTTCGGCGCATTCGTGAACTTCTTCGGCGCCAAGGACGGTCTGGTCCACATTTCCCAGCTGGCCCCCCACAAGGTTGCCAAGGTCACCGATGTGATCAAGGAAGGCGACAAGGTCTGGGTCAAGCTCATGGGCTTCGACGAGCGCGGCAAGGTGCGTCTGTCCATGAAGGTTGTCGATCAGGAAACCGGCAAGGAAATTCCCAAGGAAGACGGCGAGTAAGCCGGTTCATCCGATACGGAAAATCGAACGGGGGCCTTCATGGCCCCCGTTTTTTTTAGCCTGTCTCGTTGGATTGATTTCAGGAAATCGCCTGCCGCCATGAAACCGCTCAAACGCGAAACGCCCTGATCCGGCCGGCCGTCTCCGGGTCAGTCCCGAACATTGGTGTCAACCCGTTCCGGCAGCCGTCGCGTCCAGACCGTTTACCCGGCCGAGATACTGGCGAAAGTCTTCCGCGGACATGGGGCGGGCGATGCCGAAGCCCTGAATGAGGGCGCAGCCGAAAGAGGCGATCAGGGCACATTGCTCGCGGGTCTCCGCCCCCTCGCAGACGACCGAAATGCCGAGCGACCGTGACATTGAAACGATCGCTGCGACGAGGGCCTGTCCTTCCGCGTCCTCCTCGATGTCCTTGATGAAGGTCCGGTCGATCTTGAGCGTGTCGATGGGCAGGCGCTTCAGATAGCTCAAAGAGGAATATCCGGTGCCAAAATCATCGAGGGAAACCTTGACGCCCAGGGCACTGATTGCCTCCAGGATATCGACGGGATTGACGCGCTGATCGTCAAACATGACGCTCTCGGTCACTTCCAGCTGAAGGCGCGTCGGCTCGGTTCCCGTCTCGGTGAGAATCTCTTCCAGCCGGCTCACGAACCCGGTTTCACGGCATTGGCGTGGTGAAATATTGACGCTGATGCTCTCGAGCTGCAGTCCGTTCTGGTTACAGGTCCGGAAAAAGGCGCAGGCCTGGCGCAACACCCATTCGCCCAGCGGAACGATCAGTCCGCTCTCCTCCGCTATTGCGATGAATTCGGCCGGGTGAATGACACCCAGCTTCGGATCCGTCCATCTGGCCAGCGCCTCGCAGGAGACGATCCTGCCCTGCGGGAAGTCCATGATGGGCTGGAAATCCAGACGCAGGCTGCCCTGTTCTATCGCCTCCCGCAGGGACGCCTCGATCTGCCCCGTGCGTGCGGCCTGTTCGTTCATCTGGCTGGCGTAGAACCGGTAGCTGGAGCCGCTTTCCGCCTTCGCCTGATACATGCTCGTATCCGCCTGCTGAAGCAGGGCCTCGCCCTCGTGGCCGTCATGGGGCGACAGGGTGATTCCCAGGCTGCCCGACAGGACGACGCGGATGTCGCTGTCCAGTTCGATCGGCTTTTCGACTTCCAGCAGAATCTCGCGGATCATCTGCTCGACGCGCCACCGGTCTTCCGGGTCGGTCAGCAGGATGGCGAATTCGTCTCCGCCGATGCGGGCAACGGTCTGATCCGTTCCCAGGGCTTCTGTCAGGCGGCTCGCGATGGTGACGATCACGTGGTCTCCGGCGTTCGTCCCGTAGGTTTCGTTGACGGTCTTGAACCGGTCGAGATCGAGGATCATCAGGGCGGTCAGCTCGCCGAGCTGCCTGTTGCGCTGCAGGGTTTGCCGCAGACGGTCCATGAGCAGGCGCCGGTTCGGGAGCCCGGTCAGGATGTCGAAATTGGCATTCTTGGTTGCAAGCTCCTCCTGGCGTTTGCGCTCGCTGATGTCGGTGATCGTGGCGTAATGGGCGGGGGCGCCGTTCCAGTCGGTGATGCGCACATGCTGCTCGAGCCAGACGGTCTTCCCGTCCTTGCGGTTCCCCTTGATCTCGAGGGCTTTGGGCGCGCCGCTGATTTCGAGCGCATTGTAGTAGCTGCCCAGACGGCCGTGTTCCTCCTGAGCGTAAATTGCCGGGGCGGGCGCGCCGACGAGTTGCTCGGGACGGCCCGGCTCGTAGCCCAGCATCTTCAGCAGGGCGTCGTTCACATAGAGAATTCGGTTGTCTGCATGAACCAGCACCCCGTGCAGAGAGCCATCGATCATGTCCTTGAACTGGGCATCGTGGGCGCGCACGGATTCGAACGCAGCCTGGAACATCCGGGCCAGCTTGTTGAACTCCGAGATCAGTCCGGGACGGGGCGGTGTGACAAGCTGCTCCTGCCGCAGACTCATCGCATAGGTCACGAGACGTCCGAGTCCGGCGCTCGTGATCCTGTTGACCAGCAGGGCAGCCCCGATCGCCAGAACGGCCGTATAGATCAGGAAGGGCGTGAACATCCGGTTGTAGGTTTCCTTGACGTTCTGCAGCGTGTCTATCGGCTGCTTGGTCACGGCCGACAGCAGATGCCCGTCCAGTCCCTTCATGAGCGGTGCGTAGACATAAAGATTGTCATCGCGCAGGTGGTACCCCACTTCGTCGCTCGTCGTTACCAGGGCCTCCGGCAGGACTTCTGTCGTCAGGTCACCGATACCGGCAACCAGATAATCGTCGTGATAGAAGGCCAGATCCTGCGCGCGGAGGGTTTTTGCCAGTTCTCCGGGGAGCGTAAAGGAATCCGTGACGGTTGTGCCGCCGTAGATTCTTGCGATCGCCTCGCCGGTTGCCGGATCGAGCACCAGTATCGACAGGGCGGCGGTCACGATTGCGGGATCCGAATCATGACCGGTGTAGGTCACCCAGATATCCGGTGGCATGGCGGTGCGGACTTGGGCCGGAAGCTGGTCGCTGAGATCGATCAGCCCCAGGCTGCCGTTGACCCAGCTGTCCTCATCCGGGCGATCTATCAGCAGGATGTCGAGAACCGCGCTTGTCATTCCCTCCGTGGCCCGCTCGATGGCCTTCTTCGCCGTGGCCTTGTCGTCTGTTTCGAGCGCAGTGCGGATTGCCGGGTCGGATGCGACGGCGCGGATATGTCCCTCCAGCTTCTCCAGATGCTGCGTGAAGACCAGTCTGGAGAGCGTGGCGATGGATTTGGCGCTGCGGGCAATCTCGTGTTCCGCGATGGACAGGCTGCCCAGATAGGTGATCAGGAAAAGCGCAATCGCCGTTCCGATCAGCCCGAAGGTGAACAGCGCCATGACAAGCCGGCTGAAAGGTATGGAAAAACCTTTTTTCAATCAGGTTCTCCATGCGTCCGGCAGGCGTGTTTCTCCACAGGGCGGGTGCCTGCCATGCCCGGTGTCCCGGGCGTGCGACATCGGGAACAGTCCGGGTTGGCCGATCGGCGAATGCGCCATTGATCTTCCCATAAAAGTCAATCCTGTACGCATCACGTGCATAGGGACAGACTATCATGAAAAACCGGGCGAACGTCCCAAATACATGAAAAGATTATCTGTTTTTTCGGCATATATTCTCATGGCTTATCTGAAATATTGATAAAAACAGGCTGTAATTACACGGAAATGGAAATTTAACTTATCTTTTACCTATCGTAAAGCTTCGAATTTATCGTCATATTTTACAATGAATCGTCCGGTCTGTTTCCCTCCGCAGGGCTGTGATCAGACGTTTGCCTCCCTACGTGAAACTGATATACCCCCTTGCGATAGCTGCATGAAAGGAACGGGATGGGGCAGATGCGCTTGGTTGTCGTCGGAGCAGGGGGCCGGATGGGCCGCGCCTTGACGCGTGCCGTGACCGAAGCCAGCGGCGCGGAAATCGTCGCGGCTGTCGAAAGGGAAGGTGCCGAGGTTCTTGGTCAGGATGCCGGGGAACTGGCCGGTGCGGGCACCCTGGGTGTCCCGGTGACCGACGACCCCCTGACCGCCTTCGCGAAGGCGGACGGTGTTCTCGATTTCACGGCTCCCGCGGCCAGTCTGTGGTTTTCCGAACTGGCGGCTCAGGCCCGCATTGTCCACGTGATCGGCACAACCGGCTGGGCCGACGGGGAAGACGAGCCGCTGCACACGGCCGCCCGCCATGCCAGGATCATCAAGTCAGGCAACATGAGTCTCGGGGTGAACCTGCTGGCAAACCTCGTGCGCAAGGCTGCCGCCGCCCTCGATGCGGATTTCGATATCGAGGTTCTGGAGATGCACCACCGCCACAAGGTCGATGCCCCGTCAGGCACCGCCCTGCTGCTCGGCCAGTCGGCGGCGGACGGCCGGGGGATCGATCTGGCGGACCATTCGGTGCGCTCCCGTGACGGCATCATGGAGCCCCGCCGGCCCGGCGACATCGGGTTTGCCACCCTGCGCGGCGGATCGGTGATCGGTGAGCATTCGGTTGTGTTCGCAGGTGAAGGCGAGCGTATCGAACTGACCCATCGCGCGGAGGACCGGCAGCTGTTCGCGCGTGGCGCCGTCAAGGCGGCGCTGTGGGGATTTGACCAGAAGCCGGGATTTTATTCGATGGCCGATGTGCTCGGCCTCGAGAATTGAGCTTGAAGAAACTATGGAGCTTTCCGCGTTCCGATGAACCCGGACAGGATGCTCTGACATTTTAATACAGATCGAGGGTCCTGCCTTCAAATGGCGGGGTGTTGATCGAGAACGGGGAGAATGGCATGGACCGCCTTCTTGTACTTGTCCGGCACGGACAAAGCGAATGGAACCTGAAGAACCTGTTCACCGGCTGGAAGGATCCGGGCCTGACGGAAAAGGGCATTGCGGAAGCCCATCAGGCCGGTCAGCAGCTTCGGGACCTGAAGCTGTCGTTCGACCTGGCATTCACATCCGTTCTGTCCCGCGCGCAGAAGACCCTGGACATCATCCTGGAGGAACTCGGCCAGACCGGACTGGAAACCATCAGGGACCAGGCGCTGAACGAACGCGACTACGGCGACCTGACCGGCATGAACAAGGACGAGGCCCGCAAGCAGTTTGGCGAGGAGCAGGTCCACATCTGGCGCCGCTCCTTTGACGTTCCGCCTCCGGGAGGCGAAAGCCTGAAGATGACCGCCGAGCGTGTCCTGCCATATTACAAGTCGGAGATCCTGCCGAAGGTGCTGTCCGGAAAGCGGACGATTGTCGCCGCGCATGGAAATTCCCTGCGCGCGCTCATCATGGATCTGGAAAACCTCAGCCCGGAAGAAATCCTCAAGCGGGAACTCGGCACCGGAACGCCGATCATCTACCGGCTCGACGAAAACGGCGAAGTTCTCAGCGTGCAGGATCTGGCGGACTGAACCGTCTGACAGAACCGGACATGCGGAAAAAGGGGCGGTTTCGCCCCTTTTTGTTGTCAGACCTCGAAACCGCTCTGGGTCGCGACATTCTTCAGCGGCCGTTCCGGGCGGGCGCCGACGTGGCTGATCACCGTTGCCGCGCAGATGCAGCCCAGTTCGGCGGCATCGGTGAGCGTGTACTCGCGGGCAAGGCCGAGCAGGAAGCCGGAGGCGAACAGATCGCCCGCACCGGTCAGGTCGACCACATTGTCGACCGGCCGGGCCGCGACCTTCACAGTTTCCTTCCCGGTGATCACCATGGCGCCCTCCGCGCCCAGCGTCAGGGCGGTCAGGGCGCCGGTGGCCTGGGCGCCGGAGATTGCCGATCCGAGATCTGAGGTCTCGTAGAGCGCCTTGAGCTCGTGCTCGTTGGCAAACAGAAGGTCGACCACCCCGTCCGACAACAGCGCCTGGAATTCGCTGCGGTAACGGTCCACACAGAAGGAGTCCGACAGGGTGAGTGCCACCTTCCGGCCGTGGGCATGTGCGACTTCCGCCGCTTTCAGGAAGGCTTTCTTGGCTTCTTCCGGATCCCAGAGATAGCCTTCCATATAGGTGACGGCCGAAACCGCGACCACTTGTTCATCCACGTCCGCAGGGCTGAATTCGGTGCAGGCGCCGAGATAGGTGTTCATCGTCCGCTCGCCGTCCGGCGTGATCAGGATCATCGATCGTGCGGTCGGCTTGCTGTCGCGCAGGCGCGGCGTGTTGAAGTAGACGCCGGTGCCGTTCATGTCGTGGAAATAGCTGTCGCCCAGTTCATCTTCGGCGACCTTGCCGAAATAGGCCGGCCTGCCGCCGAGCGATGCGATCCCCGCGGCCGTGTTGCCGGCGCTGCCGCCGGAGATGCGGACGGTCTGCCCCATCTTGTCGAACAGCCGCAGGGCTTCTTCCGTATCGATCAGGCGCATGGACCCCTTGATCAGGCCCTCATCAAGCAGGAAGTCTTCCTCGACATGCGCAAATACGTCACAAATGGCATTGCCGATACACAAGGCGTCAAATCTGGTTTCTGTCATGGGGTCCTCTGGTGATGCCGCTGATTGCGGCTTCAGGAATGGGGATTGGGTCTCAGGGCGCGATTGGCTTCCGGTTCCTTGATCTTCTCCCGGAACGGGCTGGCGCGGTAAACGCCGAGCATATTGAGCTCCGCGCAGAAAAACGCGAGTTCCTCGAGCGCCAGGGCGACGGAGGGGTCATCGGGATGGCCCTCCACATCCGCGTAGAACATCGACGCGAAGAACTGGCCTTCGAGCTGATAGGATTCCAGCTTCGTCATGTTGACGCCGTTGGTGGCGAATCCACCGAGCGCCTTGTAGAGCGCCGCCGGAACGTTGCGGACGCGGAAGATGAAGGTGCTGATGACCGGCTGCCCGTTGTAGGCCGCCTGCATCGGCTCGCGGGACAGGATGACGAAGCGGGTCGTGTTGTGGGCGGCGTCCTCCACATCACGGCGCAGGATATCCAGCCCGTAGATCTCGGCCGCCATTTCCGGCGCCAGGGCGCCGACGGTCGGGTCGTTGAGCTCGGCGATCTGGCGGGCGGACCCTGCCGTGTCGCCGCCGACCACGGCGGTCAGGCCGAATTCGCGGATGACATTGCGGCACTGGCCGAGGGCGTGAATGTGGCTCTGGACCTTCTTGAGCCCTTCCAGCGTCGCCCCCTTGGGCGCCATGAGCTGGAAGCGGATCGGCATGAAATATTCGCCGATGATGTGCAGATTGGACTTCGGCAGCAGGTGATGGATGTCGGCGACACGCCCGGCCACCGAGTTTTCGATCGGGATCATGGCAAGATCGGCCGAGCCGTCCGCCATGGCCGAGAAGCAGTCCTCGAAGGTCGGACAGGGAATGGCTTCATAGTCCGGATAGACACTCCGGCACGCCATATGTGAATTGGCGCCGGTTTCTCCCTGGAAAACGATGTTTTTTCTGTCGGTCATGGGTCTTTCCGCCTCCGGGCGGGATGCACTGATGCTTGCAATTCGATCACCTGTTGAATTTTCTGTCGGCTCCGGTCGGGGACGGCCCAGACGGGCTAGGAGGTCTGATAGGCCTCACGGGCGCGCTCCAGATCCTCCGGGGTGTTCACGTCCATGGGGGCGCTGTCGATGATCGACACGTCGATCCGCATGCCGGCCTCGAGTGCGCGCAATTGTTCCAGCTTCTCGCGCATCTCCAGGGGAGAGGGGGGCAGGCGGACGAACTCGGCCAGCGCGGTGCGGCGATAGGCATAGATGCCGAGATGCTGGTAAAGGGGGCCGTCGCCGCTCGGCGCGGTCGCCCGGGTGAAATAGAGCGCGCGGTGATGGCCACGGCCGTTCGGTGTCGTGACCGCCTTGACGAAATTCGGATTGTCCCGGAATTGCGGATCGGTCAGCTCGGTCATGATCGTGCCGATGGCCACTTCCGGCAGGCTCAGCGGCGCGAAGGCGGCGCGAATCGCTGCCGGCTCGATCAGCGGCACGTCACCTTGAACATTCAGGATGACCTCGTAGCGTCCGTCCGGATCGACCAGCCCGACAGCTTCCTGAATGCGGTCGGAGCCCGAGGCGTGGTCGGACCGGGTCATGATGGCCTTGCCGCCGTGATCGTGAACCGCGTCGGCGATGTCCCTGTCGTCGCAGGCCACGGCAACCGGGCCGATATCCGCGTTCTGCGCCTGTTCTAGCACCCTCACGATCATGGGTTTTCCGCAAATGTCGGCAAGTGGCTTGCGCGGCAGGCGGGTTGCGGCGAGGCGGGCGGGAATGATGACGAGTGCAGCGGTCAAAAGGGTCTCCATGGGACCGGAACGTCCGGCGGAAATGTGAAAAAAGACCGCCGCGTCCGTTTGTCATATCAGATGTCCTTTTAAAGCTATGGACAGCAAGGTCAAAAAATTTGTAGGTTCCGGCAAATTTTAAAAAGCTGATAGGGTCCGGAGTCTCATGCTGCGGGCTCGGACGCGTATGAGCTTGGAGCCGGAGAGAATGGATTCCTTCACGCTGAACAAGGCCGCAGGTGCGGTTCTGATGGTTCTAATTCTGACTATGGGTGTCGGTATCGTCTCCGATATCATTTTCCATCCGACGATCCCGGGGAAGCCGGGGTATGAAATCGTCGTCGCTTCGGCGGAAGACGCGACCTCGGAAGTGGAAGCGGTTCCGGAAGTCGCGCCGATTTCCGAACGTCTCGTGGAAGCCTCGGCTGAAGACGGAGCAAAGGTCGCCAAGAAATGCGCCGCCTGCCACGACTTCACTCAGGGCGGTGCCAACAAGGTTGGGCCTGCTCTGTGGGGCGTTGTCGGCCGCAAACCGGCCAGCCATGAAGGCTTCAGCTATTCCTCGGCGATGGTCGCCTTCTCCGAGGAACATCCGGAATGGTCTTTCGACCAGCTCGATCATTTCCTGATTGCTCCGAAAAAGCACGTGCCCGGCACGTCGATGGGATTTGCCGGTCTGCGTAAACCTGACGACCGGGCGAACATAATCGCCTATCTCAATGAGCAGTCCGACTCACCTGTGCCGCTGCCGTCCGAGTAAATCTCGGAAGGGGTAGCGTAATTCAAATGAATATCTAAAAAGCCGGGCGCAATGCTCGGCTTTTTTATTTGCATTATATGAAAAATTAACAAATCTTCCGTTACGTAGTGTATTGTCAGGACGGGTTGGGCTTGGGCAAGTACCGCATGGATTTTCATCTGGCACGGAATTTATTTTTCAGTTCGAACGGAACGTTTACCGCTTCGGTCGTAGCCATCGCCTGTTTTTTTGCGGGCATCGCGGTCACGGCGCATGTCGGACAGCTTGTTCGAGCCGAGCTCGTCACGCAGCACAAGAGGGATGCCGTCGCGGGTCTCTCCGAAGCGCGGGCGCGCCTCGAGGGCGAGATCAGCCGGACGGTGGCTCATGGCTTTGGCATCAGGGCCTATGTGACCCAGTTTGCCGATGAGCCCTTCAACGGCGACCACTACCGTGAGATCGCAAGCGATCTCATCGAGGAGAACTCTTCCATACGGTCCATCGGTCTTGCGCCCAACAACATCCTGCGCGCCGTTTATCCCGAGAAACCGAACGAGGCCGCACTTGGCCTGAACTACCGGATGAACAGTACCCAGTGGCCGGCGATCCGCGAAGCGATGATAAGTCGCGAGGTGGTGATTGCCGGTCCGCTCGAACTCGTCCAGGGCGGGCAGTTCCTGGTGATCCGTATCCCGGTTTTCCCGCCCGCATATCCCGGCCAGCCGATGAACGACCGGGCCTATTGGGGGGTGGCGACCCTAATTCTCGACGAGGCGGGCCTCATGGCGGCCGCGGGCATGAAAGACGTCGTCAACGGCACCCGCACTGCTGTGGTCAACAAGAACGCGGTCGGCACGGCAAACAACGTCATCTTCGGCAACCAGTCCATTCTGGAGGCCGACTACGTATCGCTTCCTCTCCATCTTCCGGGTGGTCTGAATTGGCAACTGGTCGGCTATCCGCAGAACGGCTGGTCCAGTTACGGCGACGAAGTCTGGATGACCCAGCTGATCGGCAGTCTGATCTCGCTGGTCTTCGGCACCATGGCCTTTCTTCTCATCAGCGAGGTCTACAAGGTGCGCGCGATGGCGCTGCACGATCCCCTGACCGGGCTGGCGAACCGGCGCCTTCTGGAAGAACGCATGTATCAGCTGGCCAACATGTGCGAGCGCTCGGGGTCCGGCTTTGAGATCTTCTACGTGGATCTGGATGCCTTCAAGCCGGTCAACGACAATTACGGCCATTCGGTCGGGGATCAGTTGCTGATCGAAATCGGCGAGAGGCTGCAGCATCAGACCCGCCAGAGCGATACGGTTGCCCGGGTCGGTGGTGACGAGTTCATCATCCTGACTCCCGGCAACATGCGCTACCAGGAAAAGGAAGCCTTCCTGAGCCGTCTGGCAGAACGTCTGGATCAGGCGTTCACCTTCGCCGGCATCAGAATCCGGGTGAAGGCCAGCATCGGCAGTGCGAGTTTCCCGGCGGATGCCGCCTCGGTGGACGATCTGCTTCGGGTTGCCGACGGGCGCATGTATGCCCAGAAGGCGAAATCCAAGCTGCAGGAAAAGGGCCTGTCGGGAAAGGAAGTTCCCCAGGCAGGTTAAATTTCTGTCATATCGCCATCCGGCAGGTGACGTTTGACCGGCTGGTCCCTAAACTGGTGCCCGGCAGTCCATGCATCCGGGCTGCGGAACGGGAAAGGGACGGAAAAGCCGATGATGTTCACTTGGGGCTCTTTGAAGACGGCGGCGGCGCGGATCGCGTTCGCTGGTGCATTGTCCGTTACAGGTCTGGCCTCGGTCGGCGTGACGATGGGCAGCCTTGCCGCAGGCCCCGCTTTGGCCGTTGAACCCGAATGGCAGCATGCCTCCGCGCTCAACGGAACGCCCAGATACGGGCCGGATGTTTCCCATTTCGATTATGTCAATCCGGATGCCCCGAAAGGCGGCGACGTCAGGCTGGCCAGCAGCGGCGGCTTCGACACGTTCAACATTCTTGCCCAGAAGGGGAATATTGCCCCGGGAATCATGTCGATCTACGAAAGCCTGATGGAACCCTCCCTGGATGAGGACGACATCAGCGCGCAATATGCGGTGCTTGCGAACGGCGTGCGCTACCCGGACGACTATTCCTGGGTGGAATACAGGATCGACCCGAAGGCCCGATGGCACGACGGCAAGCCCGTAACGGCGGAAGATGTCATCTGGTCGTTCGAAAAGGCGATCGAACTCGATCCGCGCCGGAAATTCTACTATCAGAACGTGACCTCGACGGAGATCGTTGCCGACAACACGGTCCGGTTCACCTTCGATTCGGTGGGCAACCGCGAACTGCCGAAAATCATGGGGCAGCTGACCATTTTGCCGAAGCACTGGTGGGAAGGTACCGACGCCAAGGGAGAGAAGCGCGACATTTCCCGGGCAACCCTGGAGCCGCCGCTCGGATCGGGTCCCTACCGGATCAAGGACTTCTCCGCCAACCGTCAGGTGATCTATGAACGGGTGGAGGACTATTGGGGCAAGGATCTGCCGATCCGGGTCGGCACCAACAATTTCGACGAGATCCGCTACATCGCCTTCCTTGACGACGCGGTTCAGTTCGAGGCGTTCAAGGGCGACCAGCATGACTTCCATGTGGAACGCAGTTCCAGCCAGTGGGCCAAGAGATATGATTTTCCCGCGGTGAGGGACGGCCGGGTCGTGAAGGAGATCTTTCCGGACAAGTCCACCGGTGTCATGCAGGGCTTCTTCCTGAACATGCGTCGGAAAAAGTTCCAGAATCCGGATGTGCGCAGGGCGCTCAACTACGCCTATGATTTCGAGACGACCAACGAGATCGTCTCGGCGAACCTGCTGAAACGGGTCAATTCCTATTTCGCGGGAACCGAGCTTGCCTCCTCCGGGCTGCCGCAAGGCAAGGAACTGGAAATTCTCGAGGAAGTCCGCGACCAGGTGCCGCCCGAGGTGTTCACCCAGGAATACACCAATCCGGTTGGCGGAAACCCGCAGAATGTGCGCGCCAATCTGCGCGAGGCCGTGAACCTGCTCCGCGGTGCCGGTTTCGAGCTCAAGGGCGGCAAGATGATCGACCCGGCGACCGGCGAACAGCTGAGTGTGGAGTTCCTTTACCGGGACAAGGCCAGCGAACGCACGCTGCTTCCCTATGCCAAGAACCTGGAAAGCATCGGCATCGAGCCTGTGTTGCGTCTGGTCGATGTGTCCCAGTTCATCAACCGGGTCCGCAGCAGGGACTTCGATACCGTCGTCCTGGCGATCGGCCAGTCGCTGTCACCGGGCAACGAGCAGCGCGAATACTGGGGGTCGGCGTCCGCCGACAATCCGAGTTCGGCCAACTACGGCGGCATCAAGAACCCGGCCATCGACCATCTGATCGACAAGGTGATCTTTGCCAAGGACCGGGAAACCCTGGTGGCCGCGACCCGCGCGCTCGACCGGGTGCTGCTGTGGAACCACTACGTGGTGCCGCAATTCTATTCGGACGAAACCCGCACAGCCCGCTGGAACCGGTTCGGCCATCCGGACAGGATGCCCGAATACAGCACCGGTTTTCCGACCATCTGGTGGTACGACGCGGAGCTGGCGGAAAAGACAGGGACGGCAAGATGATCGGCTTTTCGTCTCCTTCGCGCCGACGGCTGCTGCAGCTTGGCGGGGCTGCGGCGCTGGCCGGACTGGGGCCGTGGTCCGCGCCCGGAGCGGGAGCGGCGATACGGGCGGCGGGGCAAGGCCCCCAGCATGGCCTGTCCGTCTTCGGGGATCTCAAATACGGACCCGGGTTCACCCATTTCGACTATGCCAATCCCGATGCCCCGAAAGGCGGCAAGTTCTCCTTCTCCGCGCCTTACTGGTACTTCAATCAGAACCCGCAGACCTACAACACCTTCAATTCCTTCATCCTGAAGGGTGACGCGCCACCGCGCATGGAGCTGTGTTTCGACACGCTCATGGTGCGTGCCCTGGACGAACCGGATGCCGTCTACGGACTGGTGGCCGAAACGGTCGAGGTATCGGAAGACGGCAACGACTATATCTTCAATCTGCGTCCGGAAGCCCGGTTTCATGACGGATCCAGGCTGACGGCGGAAGACGTCGCCTTTTCGATCCTGCTGCTGAAGGCGGACGGGCATCCGCTCCTGAGCCAGCCCCTGAGGGCTCTGAAGGATGCCGAGGTCCTCGGGGAACACCGGGTCGCCCTTCAGTTCGACGGCACCCAGGCCCTGCAGCTGGCACTGGTCATAGCGACCGACTATCCGATCTTTTCCAAACGCTATTACACCGCTTACGACTTCCGGCAATCCACGCTGACGCCGCCGCTGTCCTCCGGTCCCTACAAGGTCGGCAAGCATGCGGTCGGCCGTTATGTCGAATATCATAAAGTGGATAACTACTGGGGCCGGGACCTTCCGGTGATGAGGGGCCACTGCAATTTCGCCGCCATCAAGGTCGAGTTCTTCCGGGAGCGGCAGGTCGCCTTCGAGGCCTTCAAGAAGGGCAATATCCTCTATCGCGAGGAATTCACCTCCAAGAACTGGGCGACGGAATACAATTTCCCGGCGATCGAGAATGGCGAGGTGGTCCGGCGGGAGTTCCCCGACGGGCGGCCTTCGGGCGCCCAGGGCTGGTACTTCAACACCCGCCGCAAGAAATTCCAGGATCCGAGGGTGCGTCAGGCACTCGGATATGCCTTCGACTTCGAATGGTCCAACAAGAATCTCTTCTACGGACTTTACGACCGGATCCACTCCTATTTCGAAAATTCCGAGATGAAGGCCGAGGGACTTCCCGCGGCCGGGGAGCTGGCCCTTCTGGAGCCTTTCCGCGACCGGCTTCCGGAAACGGTTTTCGGAGAAGCGGTCTCCCCGCCGGTCAGCGACGGTTCCGGTTCCGACCGCTCCCTGCTGCGCAGGGCCAGCGAGCTGTTGGCGGAAGCCGGGTTCCGGCGGGAGGGATCGGATCTCGTCGACCCGGACGGCAAGCCGATGGAAATCGAGTTCCTGAACAACACCGCCGCGTTCGAGCGGATCACCAATCCGCTGATCAAGAACCTGCAGCGGCTGGGGATCAGGGCAAGTCTGCGCATCGTCGATCCCGCACAGTATCAGTCCCGCCTCAACGACTTCGATTTCGACATCGCCAGCCAGAGGGTCTCCTCCTCCGTGACCCTGTCCGACGATGTCCGCGAATTGTGGGGCTCCCGGGCGGCGGGTATTCCGGGTACCTACAATATTGCCGGCATTGCGGACCCGGCGGTCGACGGACTGATCGACAAGGTGATCGCCTCGCAGACCCGCGAGGAGATGAACACCGCCGCGCGCGCTCTGGATCGCGTCCTGCGGGCCGGATACTACTGGATTCCCCAGTGGTACAAGAATGTCCATACCGTCGCCATGTGGGATGTCTACGGCTATCCGGACCAGACGCCGCGCTATCTCTTCCCTGTCGAAGAACTCTGGTGGATAGACAAGGAAAAGGCCGCAAAACTCGGAAAAGCCGGATAAGATTCACAAGTGACACCTCGGGCCCGTTTCAGAAGGCCGGTCGATAAAGGGACTGCACAGTTTCCATGGGCGCCTATATTCTTCGCCGTTTGCTGCTGATGATACCGACGCTGGTCGGGATCATGGCCATCAACTTCTTTATCATCCAGTTCGCGCCGGGCGGGCCGGTCGAGCGGGTCATCGCCCAGCTTTCCGGTACCGATGTCTCGGCGACGGCGCGCATCAGCGGCGGCGGCAGCGACATGATGGGCGCCGGCAACGATGCCTCCGGCGGCAGTGGCGGCGGATCGGACAGCGTCACCTCGAAGTATCGCGGTGCCCAGGGGCTCGATCCGGAATTCATCAAGGAGCTCGAAGCCCAGTTCGGCTTCGACAAACCGCCGCTGGAACGCTTCCTGAACATGCTGTGGAACTACGCCCGGTTCGATTTCGGCGAGAGCTATTTCCGCGACATCCGCATTCTGGATCTCGTCGCCGAAAAGCTGCCCGTCTCCATCTCCCTGGGATTGTGGATGACCCTGATCTCCTATCTGGTGTCCATCCCGCTCGGAATCCGCAAGGCGGTGACCGACGGGTCCCGGTTCGACGTCTGGACCTCCGGCGTGATCGTCGTCGCCTACGCTATCCCGGGTTTCCTGTTCGCGGTCCTGCTGATCGTCCTGTTCGCCGGCGGCTCCTTCTGGGATATCTTTCCGCTGCGGGGCCTCGTGTCGGACAATTGGGAACAGCTCTCCTGGCCGGCGCGCATCGCCGACTATTTCTGGCACCTGGTTCTGCCGCTCACCGCCATGGTGCTCTCGGCCTTCGCCACGACCACCCTGCTGACAAAGAATTCCTTTCTGGACGAGATCCGCAAACAATATGTGACCACGGCGCGGGCCAAGGGACTGAGCGAACGCCAGGTGCTCTACGGCCACGTCTTCCGCAATGCCATGCTGATCGTTGTCGCCGGATTCCCCGGCGCCTTCATCTCGTCCTTCTTCGCCGGATCTCTTCTCATCGAGACGATCTTCTCGCTCGACGGTCTTGGCCTGCTCAGTTTCGAATCGGTGATCAACCGCGATTACGCCGTGGTCTTCGCCACACTCTATATCTTCTCGCTGATGGGGCTTCTGGTGAACCTGATGTCCGACCTGACCTATACATGGATCGATCCGCGCATCGATTTCGAGAGCAGGGAGGTCTGATCGATGGATTCACGGCTCACCAAGGAATTGGAAGACGCGGGCTACGAAACGCTCAATCCCCTGGCGGAGGAAACGGCCCCGCCGCCGCGGAAAATGCGCCTGTCGCCGATCAACCAGCGCAGACTGGCAAACTTCAAGGCCAACAGACGTGGCTTCTGGGCGCTGTGGATCTTTCTGGTCCTGTTCGTCATGGCCATGCTTGCCGAATTCTTCACCAATGACCGCCCGATTCTGGTGTATTACGACGGCGAGTTGCTGGCGCCGGTCTTCGTCGACTACCCGGAAGAAAAATTCGGCGGCTTTCTCGCCGTGACCGACTATCGCGATCCCTTCATTCAGGAGGAGATCGCCGCCAATGGCTGGATGCTGTGGCCGCCGGTCCGCTATTCCTACCGCTCCGTGAACCATGACATTCCGGTCCCCGCGCCGGCGCCGCCCTCCTGGACCATGGACAAGGAACAACGCTGCTCGCGCTATCCGCTCGGCGCGGAAGATCCCAATTGCGTGATCGGCAACTGGAACTGGCTCGGCACGGACGACCAGGGCCGCGATGTCCTGGCCCGTCTTGTCTACGGTTTCCGGATCTCGGTGCTCTTCGGTCTGGCACTGACGCTGGCCTCCTCCGTCATCGGCATTGCCGCCGGTGCGGTGCAGGGCTACTACGGCGGCTGGGTGGATCTTCTGTTCCAGCGTTTCATCGAGGTCTGGACGGCGATTCCGACCCTCTATCTGATCCTGATCGTCTCCTCCTTCCTGGTGCCGGGGTTCTGGACCCTGTTCACGATCCTGCTGGCCTTCTCCTGGGTGGCGCTGGTGGGCGTGGTGCGGGCGGAGTTCCTGCGCGGCCGGAATTTCGAATATATTTCGGCCGCCCGGGCGCTCGGGGTTTCGAATCCGGTCATCATGTGGCGGCATCTGCTGCCCAACGCCATGGTGGCGACGCTTACCTTCATGCCGTTCATCCTGAACGGCTCCATCTCGACCCTGACCGCCCTGGACTTTCTCGGCTTCGGCCTGCCGCCAGGCTCGGCCTCGCTCGGCGAGCTGCTGGCGCAGGGCAAGAACAATCTCCAGGCCCCCTGGCTGGGAATTACCGGCTTTATCGTCATTTCGCTGATGCTGAGCCTGCTGATCTTCATCGGCGAGGCCGTGCGCGATGCGTTCGATCCGCGCAAGAGCATGGCTTGAGGAGAGCAGCATGAGCAAGACCACAACAGCGAACGGACCGCTCCTGTCCGTGGAAGACCTCTCCGTCGCCTTTACCCAGGGCGAGACCGAGACCCTTGCCGTCGACCGGATTTCCTTTGATATCCGCAAGGGCGAAACCGTTGCCCTGGTCGGCGAGAGCGGCTCCGGAAAATCGGTTTCCGCGCTCTCCATCCTGAAGCTGCTGCCGTATCCCGCCGCCTCGCATCCCTCCGGCAGGATCATGATGAACGGTCAGGATCTTCTGCGCGCGAAAGACAGCGAGATGCGCAAGGTGCGCGGCAATGACGTCTCGATGATCTTCCAGGAGCCGATGACCTCGCTCAATCCGCTGCATCCGGTGGAAAAGCAGATCGCGGAAATTCTCAAGATCCACCGGGGCATGAGCGACACCCAGGCACGGGCACGCGTTCTGGAGCTGCTCGATCAGGTCGGTATTCAGGAGCCGGAAAAACGGCTGAAGTCCTATCCGCACCAGCTCTCCGGCGGGCAGCGCCAGCGCGTGATGATCGCGATGACGCTTGCCAATGAACCCGATCTTCTGATTGCGGACGAACCGACCACCGCCCTGGACGTGACGGTGCAGGCGCAGATCCTGGAACTGCTGAAGGACCTGCAGCGCAAGCACGGCATGGCCATGCTGTTCATCACCCACGACCTGGGCATCGTCCGCAAGTTTGCCGATCGGGTCTGCGTGATGACCGAGGGCAAGATCGTCGAGCAGGGGCCGGTCGCCGACATCTTCGAGCGCCCGCAACACGATTACACCAGGCATCTGCTCGCCGCCGAGCCCAAGGGAGAACCGCCCGCGACCGACACCACCAGACCCGTCGTGGTTCAGGCGGACGACCTGAAGGTCTGGTTTCCCGTCAAGCGCGGTTTCCTGCGCAAGACTGTCGACCACATCAAGGCGGTGGACGGCATCGACGTCACTGTCCGCGAAGGCCAGACGCTGGGGATCGTCGGCGAGAGCGGGTCGGGCAAGACGACGCTCGGTCTGGCGATCCTGCGCATGATTTCCTCCACCGGACGCATCGTCTTCAACGGCGAGGAAATCCAGACCAGGTCCTGGAAGGAAATGCGCCCGCTGCGGCGGGACATGCAGATCGTCTTCCAGGATCCCTTCGGTGCACTCAGCCCGCGCATGTCTGTCGCCGAAATCGTCGGCGAGGGCCTGCAGGTGCATTTCCCGGGAATTACCGCGCAGGAACGCGACCTCAGGGTGGCGCGGGCGCTGGAGGAAGTCGGACTCGATGCTGCTACCCGGCACCGCTATCCGCATGAATTCTCCGGCGGCCAGCGTCAGCGCATTTCCATTGCCCGGGCCATGGTGCTGGAGCCGAAATTCGTCATGCTGGACGAACCCACATCCGCACTCGACATGAGCGTGCAGGCCCAGGTGGTCGATCTCCTGCGCGATCTGCAGAAGGCTCATGGCCTGGCCTATCTGTTCATTTCCCACGATCTGAAAGTGGTGCGGGCGCTTGCCAATGAAGTCGTCGTCATGCGCCAGGGCAAGGTGGTGGAGTCCGGATCCGCGGAACAGATTTTCGACGCTCCGCGGACCGATTACACCAGAGCGCTGATGGCGGCGGCCTTCCGGCTGGAAACCGCGCCGGAAGGCGTGGTGAGTGTCTGACCCGTTAACGGCCTGACTTTTCCCCTCTCTTTCGGCTGATCGCCACTCTGACTGGCCGGTCCGGCGCAGGCCGGCTGATCGACTCCGGCCACGCCTCTCCCGGGGGGCCGATCCTGCCTTTCGACCGGCCGGGCACGGTCCGTCTGCACCCTGCGGAGGTCCCCGGCGCGTGCTCCGCCCGACCATATCAATCCGGACACTCTGGAAGCACGGCTGTGACCGGCCGCATGTCCCTTTGGCGGCCACATGTGGCTGGCAAATGCGTATTTCTACGCAATATTAATGCTTGAAACATGACTATGCATGTGTCAGTAGTGTAAATCAACGGGCAGAGGATAAGCTTGCATGATAACAGCCGCTCAGATGCGCGCCGCTCGCGCCCTTGCCGGTATCGACCAGAAGACCCTGGCGGAAAAGGCCGGAGTATCGGTGCCGACGATCCAGCGCATGGAGGCCAGCGAAGGCAATGTGCGCGGGGTGATCGAGACCCTGACCAGGGTCACCGAAGCGCTCAATGCCTGTGGCGTCGAGCTGATCGGCGAAAATCAGCCGAGCTCCGGCAGCGGTCGTGGCGTCAGGCTGATTCAGGCGGGTTCTTCCGCTGCCCCGATGAAGTGACGTGCGGAGAATTCTTTAGCGACGAAGACCGCCGGCCTTGGCGCGGACGGTCACGCCGCCTTCAAAAAAGGCTGGATTGACAGGATGGACGCTCCTCGGCAGGCGCAATCGGCGCCTTCGTCTGGTGGACCGGGAATGGATCATTTTCCCGCGCCGACCTTTCGCGAACTTTTCACCCCCAAGCTCGTTACCGTGTTTCGGGAGGGCTATCACTGGCCGCAGTTGCGCGCCGACGCGATCGCCGGGCTGACTGTTGCCATCGTCGCCCTGCCGCTGTCGATGGCCATTGCGATCGCGTCCGGCGTTTCGCCCGAACGGGGGCTCTTCACCGCCATTATCGGCGGGTTCCTGATTTCCGCCCTGGGGGGAAGCCGGTTCCAGATCGGCGGTCCGGCGGGAGCCTTCATCGTGCTGGTCGCCGCGACGGCGCATATCCACGGTGTCGAGGGCCTGCTTCTGGCCACCATGATGTCCGGTGTCTTCATGCTTGTCGGCGGGTACCTGCGGCTCGGCACCTATATCAAGTTCATTCCCTACCCGGTGACCGTCGGCTTTACCGCCGGCATTGCCGTGATCATCTTCGCCAGCCAGCTCAAGGAACTGTTCGGGCTGACACTGGATGGCGCGGAACCCGGCGAATTTGTCGAAAAACTGGCCGTGCTCTCCGAAGCCGCGCCTACGGTGAATGGGGCTGCGGTGGCGGTGGCCGCGGTCACGATCGGCGCGATCATGGTCCTCAAGCGTCTGCGGCCGGGCTGGCCGGGCATGCTGATCGCGGTGGCGGCCGCCTCTCTGGCCGCGGCCCTGTTTTCCCTGCCGGTGGAGACGATCGGCACCCGTTTCGGCGGCATTCCCCGCAGCCTGCCGATGCCTTCGCTGCCGCCGCTCGATGGCGGACTCATGCTGGCGGTCCTGCCGGACGCCATCGCATTCGCCCTGCTCGGCTCGATCGAATCCCTTCTGTCCGCCGTGGTGGCCGATGGCATGACCGGGCGCCGCCACCGGTCCAACTGCGAACTGGTGGCGCAGGGCGTCGCCAATATCGCCTCGGCCCTTTTCGGCGGCATCTGTGCCACCGGCACCATTGCACGGACGGCGACCAACGTCCGCGCCGGCGCCCATGGGCCGGTCGCCGGCATGCTGCATGCGCTGTTTCTGCTGAGTTTCATGCTGGTGGCCGCGCCGCTGGCCAGCTACATCCCGCTTGCCGCTCTGGCCGGCGTTCTGGCCGTCGTCGCCTGGAACATGGTCGAGAAGCAGGCCTTCGCCGCCCTGATACGCTCCTCGCGCGGCGATGCGCTTGTCCTGCTGGTGACCTTTCTGCTGGTTGTCTTCCGCGATCTCACGGAAGGGATCGTTGTCGGCTTCGCGCTCGGCGCCGTGCTCTTCATCAACCGCATGTCGAAGACGATCGCCGTTGAGGCGCATCTTCCGCCGCCGCTCGAGGACGTTGCCGACAGCGCCAATGGCGACCGCCATGCCTATCATGCCGAAAGCGCCAGCGATCCCGATACGGTCATCTACCGGATCTCGGGGGCGTTTTTCTTCGGCGCGGCCGCCACGGTCGGGTCGGTGCTGGACCGCATTGCCGACCAGAGACGCAACTTCATTCTGGATTGCTCGGCGGTTCCCTTCCTCGATTCCACCGCCGCAAGCGTCATCGAGGGCACGGCACGCAAGGCCCATCGGGCCGGAGTGCGCTTCTTCATCACCGGTGCCTCGGAACAGACGCGGCGCATGCTGGTCACGCATAATGTCCGCCCGCCCCAGGTGCGCTACAAGGCGACAATCGATGCGGCGCTGAGACAGCTCAAGACCGAAGAGAAAACGGGCCTGGAACCGTAATCGAGGTTCGGACCGGGAGGCGCGCGGGCGCCGGCGCGACCCGTGCCGTCACCCCACCCAGCAGGTGGCGAAAAATCCGTTCTTTTCCTGGTCCTTGCCGATGGACCTCCGGGTCTTGAAGCCGATCAGCCCGTCCGCGCCGCCGACGTCATGGCCGAGACCCTCCAGCCGCTGCTGCAGGTTGCGCACCGCGCCGCGGGTGGTTTCCTTCATGGGCTTCCACTCTCCGGCAAAACCCTTGTTGCTGCCGTAGCGGTCCGCCAGATGGCCGACGAAGAGCGCATAGGTGTCGCTCTCGTTGTACTCCTTGATCACATAGAAGTTTTCCGTGGCGATGAAGGCCGGGCCGTAGCGTCCGGCAGGCAGCAGGATGTTGCCCGGCCGGTTCAGTTCGTGACCGGGAAAGGGCTTGCCGCTGACCCGCTGGACTCCTTCGCGCACGAATGCGGAAATCTTCTGCCGGTTGTCCGGCCCCTCGCGGGTACAGGAAACCGTATCGGGCAGACTGACCTCATAGCCCCAGTCCCGGCCCGTCACCCAGCCATGGGCGGACAGGTAGTGACCGATCGAGGCCATCGTATCGACTTCGGATGTCCAGATGTCGCGCCTGCCGTCGCCATCGAAATCGACCGCGTATTTCAGGTAGGACGAGGGCAGGAATTGCGGCTGGCCCATCGCCCCGCCCCAGGAGCTTTTCATCGCCTTGCGCGGGATGTCGCCGTTCTGCAGGATTTTCAGCGCGGCGATCACTTCGCCTTTGAAGAAGTCGGGGCGTTGGCCCATGAAGGCCTGTGTGGCCACGACCCGAAGGGCATCATGGGGGATCTTCGCGCCGCCATAACCGCTTTCCCGGGCCCAGATTGCCAGGATAATGCGTCCGGGCACACCGTATTGCGCCTCGATTTTCCGGATCGTTCCGGCATGCTTCTTCATCAGGTTGCGTCCGCGCGGCACCAGCGCGTTGAACTGGCTGTCACGGAAATAGCGGGCCGGTGACTTGAATTCCGACTGATAATTGACCTTCGGAGGCGCTCCCTTGCCGCCCGGGCCGACAAGACCGGGCAGGGACGTGTCCGGGGTCAGCCCAGAGAGTTCCCGGTCGAGGGTCGCCTGGGAAATCCCGGCCTGCCGGGCGGCGGGCACGATTTCGGACTTCAGAAACTGCTGGAACTGCGCGTCATACTGGCCAGCCTGAAGCTGGAAGCCGGAAAAGACGAACGCGGCAAGGACGGCTGAACACAGTGTTGCTAATCGGCGGATCAAGACAGGCTCCGGAAGTTGACTCTCTGCCGGAAGCCTAACACGTCGCAGGTCCGAATTGGACTTTCCTAAAGTTCTGTCCAGTTCAAATTGCGGCCGGTCTGGTCCATCAGCCAGGCCTTGTCGAACCGGAACCAGCTGCCGCCGCGCCTCTGGTCGTGCCGCCTGGAAACCGGGCACCCCATCAGATGGCACAACAGAAGCGTTCCGACGCCGCCGTGTCCGGCAAACAGGACGGGGTCACCGTCCGGGACGTGGCGCAGGGCGCTCCGGATTCCGGTGACGATGCGGTTCTGCGCGTCGATGGCCCGCTCCCAGCCACGGACGGATTCGTGCGGTTGCGCGAAGAAGGCGTCGGCGGTTGCCTCGAAGTCCTCCGGTGCAAGATATCCCGTCGCGCTGCGGTCGTTCTCGTGCAGGAAGGGCAGCACCCGCTGGGAGACATTCAGGCGGGCGGAAAACACCTGTGCGGTCTCGATCGCCTTGGTCTCGCCGCTCGAAATCACGTTGCGGATGCCACCGGCGAAAGGCAGGAAAGCGGCCTTCGCCGCCCGTTGCCTGCCGGTATCCGACAGGCCCCACTCCGGGACAGGCACCTCCGGGTCGATCTCGACCTCCGGGTGGGTCAGATATATGCACCAGGTCATGCCGCTTCTAGATCCTGCCATCCATCCAGCCGGCGATCAGCTCATAGGCGATGGAGATCGATGGCGGGATCCTGTGACCTTCCGGATGCGTGCCGGACATCATCTGGCGCACTTCCGCCCGGTCGCACCATTTGCAGGCTTCCAGCTCGTCGTCCTCGATCTCGATCTCGGACGACAGGGCGGTGCCGGTGCAGCCGATCATCAGGTTGGCCGGAAACGGCCAGGGCTGGTTGGCGATCAGACGCACTTCGCCGACCCGAATTCCGGATTCTTCCAGGGTTTCGCGGCGCACCGCCTGCTCGACCGTTTCTCCCGGCTCCATGAAGCCGGCCAGCGTCGTGTAAATGCCTTCCGGCAGCCGTGCCGGACGCCCGAGCAGGGCGCGTTCGCCATCGGTGATCAGCATGATCACGCAGGGGTCGGTGCGCGGAAAATGCTGACCGCCACAGGCGGGGCAGTCGCGCCGGTAGCCGGCTTCCGCCATGACGGATTTTTCGCCGCAGCGCGAGCAGAACAGATGGGTCCGGTGCCAGTGCACCAGAGCGCGCGCCTGGGCCAGCGGCCCGAGATCCTGCGGCGGCAGCAGCTTCTGGAGCGCCAGCGTTCTCAGATCCACCAGCTGCAGGTCCGACCGTGGTTCCAGGTCTTCGTCGCTGTATGGCAGCGTGCCCGCGAAGAGGGCCTGGCCGGTTTCCGGGCGCAGGCCCAGGAACACCAGTTCGTCAGGGTTGGCCCCCAGCGTCCTGGCGGCCGCAAGCTCATGTCCGATGGTGAGCGTCTCCGCGGCGGCGAAGACCAGTGTCCTGTCGCTCGACAGCACGACTTGCGTGTCCGGCCTGTTCAGGAGCCCGGAGAGATAGGCCCGGTCACCCCGCCGGGTCGATTGCCGGTCGAGGCTGTTGCCGAGAAAGCTCATCTCCATCGGCAGGAGATCGGCCGCGCTGGCTTGCATGTTGTGATCCTTGGAGAGGCGCTGGTCGGAATGTGTCTGTGGCGCATCGGTTGCCGCAAAGACTAGGTCGTCAGGGGAATGCTGTCCAGACGGCCTGTCCCGGCGTGCCGGGGTCAATCGTCTTGCGACAAGAAGGCTTCCCGCAGCTGATCGATCAGGTCGTCCGCCCTTTCCGGGTCGTAGTGCTGCGCGGGAGCGGCGCCCCAGACCGGCGACGGCCACGCCTGGTCGTCCCGGAAGCGCGCGATGACATGCACATGCAGCTGGGACACCTGGTTGCCGAGTGCGCCGACATTCAGTTTTTCGCAATTGACGACGGCGCGCAGCACCTTGCTGGCCAGCGCGATCTCGCGGATGAGCTGCTGCTGGTCCGCGTCGTCGAGGTCGATGATTTCCACCAGGTCCTGTTTGCGCGGAATGAGCATGAGCCAGGGATAATTGGCATCCTTCATCAGGCGCACGGCGCACAGCGGCAGATCGGTGACAGGATAGCTGTCGCCTTCAAGGCGGGGATTGAGATTGAAAAAGGACATGTGTCTTCATCCAGGGACATCGGAAAATGGCGGTGCGGCAACAACCGGAACGAGGGGTTCGCCGCCCGGTCAGAGACTCGTCAGCGAGCATATGGGCACAGTGGACAGCTTGGGAACCCGTTTTGCAACTCCGGCCGCCTCGCGGACCCGCGGGCCGATCCGCGTCCGTCTTGTTTCGGGCGGTGCGGAAGGCCGAACCATCCGGTTTTGACCGGGGTGACAGGGCCGGCAAATAAAATCGGAACGCCCCCTTGCCAAACCCCATGGCACATCTGATATAAGGCGCTCGGGAGGTTGGTGGTGGACGAGCCACTCGCCAACCGGGTCAGGTCCGGAAGGAAGCAGCCCTAACGAGCCTCGGCACGGGTCGCCGTGCCAGCCTCCCACCCTACCAGAATGTGACAGAGCCTGATGAGCACCGCCGGATATCCGCGGTGCTTTTTTGTTTCCGGCGACCGGTCGGTCAGGCCTTGCCGCCGTTCAGGCGCCGCTGGTTGGACCGCACACGCGTTGCATAGGGTTTCAGGGCGGCCGCGGCGAGTGCTTCGCCCTGCATGCCGGACAGGTCCGGCTGTCTGCCGAGGCTCATGGACCTGAAGAAGGCCAGTCCCTGGAGTGCCATGGTGCTGTTGATGGCAAGCACGCTTTCGATGGACGCCTCTGCCTTTTCATACACCATGCGATTCATCTCGGTCGGGTCATGCGCTTCACCCGCCATCGCGGATACGGCCATGGATTCGCACCGTTTTGCAATGACCATCGGCGCGTGAAACCACAGGCTGAACATGTCGTTCGCAAGGCTTGATTTTTTGGTTATGACGGTTGCTCCGTGAGAGGGGACGGCTCGCGGGGACAAGGGAACCGTCAGGGCCCGCAAGATGCGGTAAAGAGGCAGAGTATACTATACATATGGTACCGCGCGGTCAGAAAATAAGGATTGGGTTAAAAGAACACTGCATAACCGGTGGCATTTTGCGAAAAGCCGCGCTTCCATTCACAGAAAAACTTTTGAAGACCCGTCCCACTTTGCAAAAATATCGCTATGGTGCAGCTCATGGATGAGACAGGCTTTCCGCAGGAAGGCGCCGCAGCAGCGCCGGGACCAATGGTCGATCAAGACGCCGTCAAACCGGCGTCGCAGGATGGGGCTTACCGCGTTCTGGCGCGGAAATACCGCCCGAAGACCTTCGAGGACCTGGTCGGTCAGGAACCGATGGTGCAGACGCTGGAAAACGCGTTCGACACCGGGCGCATCGCCCAGGCGTGGATGCTGACCGGTGTGCGCGGTGTGGGCAAGACCACGACGGCCCGCATTCTTGCTCGCGGGCTCAACTACGAGGTTCCCGGCGTTGCCGACAAGCCCACGGTCAGGCTGGACCAGGAAGGAACCCACTGCCGGGCGATCATGGAAGGCCGCCATGTCGATGTCATCGAGATGGACGCCGCCTCCCACACCGGCATCGGCGATATCCGCGAGATCATCGACGCGGCGCGCTACCGGCCTGCGACGGCGCGCTACAAGGTCTACATCATCGACGAAGTGCACATGCTTTCCAACGCGGCCTTCAACGGCCTGCTCAAGACGCTGGAAGAGCCGCCCGAACATGTGAAATTCATCTTCGCCACGACGGAGATCCGCAAGGTTCCCATCACGGTTCTCTCCCGCTGCCAGCGGTTCGACCTGCGGCGGATCGAGCAGTCCAAACTCATCGCGCTGCTGCGGCGGATCTCGGACGCGGAAAACATCCGCATTTCCGATGAGGCGCTCATGCTGATCGCCCGGGCCGGCGAGGGATCGGCCCGCGACTCGCTTTCCCTGCTCGATCAGGCGATGGCGCACGGAGCCGGCGCGATCGAGGCGGAAGACCTGCGCCTGATGCTGGGGCTGGCCGACCGGGCCCGGGTGATCGATCTCTTCGGCCATCTGATGGCCGGCCGTATCGACGAGGCGCTGGGCGAACTGCAGGCCCAGTACGAGGTCGGGGCCGACCCGGCCATCGTGCTGACCGATCTGGCGGACTTCACTCACCTCGTGACGCGCATGAAGGTGGCGCCTAAATCGGCGGACGAGGCCTCTGTGACCGAGACGGAGCGAAGCCGCGGCCGGGAGTTCGCGGAAAAGCTGTCGGTCCGGCTGCTGTCGCGTGCCTGGCAGATTCTTCTCAAGGGCGTGCAGGAAGTCCACGCCGCCTCGAAGCCGCTGGCTGCCGCCGACATGGTGCTCGTGCGCCTCGCCTATGCCGCCGATCTGCCCGATCCGGGCGACCTGATGGAGCAGATCCGCAACGGCCGCAACCCGCTGGCGGGAGCCACCTCCCAGGGCGGCCCGGCTTCCGGCGGCGGAGCGTCCGGCGGTGGCGGGCCCTCCGGCGGCGGCGGTGCGCAGGCCATGGCCGTGGGAATGCCGCAGCAATCCTCCGGAGGGCAGGGGGGCGACCCCACGATGCAGGGCCTGTCCTCCCAGGGCAGGGCAAGACCCCAGCTCTCCACCATTCAGGGCGGCATGCCCCAGCAGCAGGCCGCGCCGCAACCGCAGCAGCCGCCGCAGGAGGCGGCGCCGTCGGCCTACAACCTGCGCAGCCTTCAGGATTGCGTCGCCCTGGCCTCCGAAAAGGGGGATATTCCGCTCAAGGTGAAGATCCAGCGGCAAATGCGGCTGGTGAAATTCGAGCCCGGCAAGATCGAGATCCAGCCGACAGATGACGCGCCCGCCGATATCGCCGGTGAATTCGGCCGCAAGCTGACCGAATGGACCGGACAGCGCTGGTTCGTGGCCGTTTCGCGCACCCAGGGGCGCCCCACCATTCACGAGGAACAGGAAGCCAATCAGCAGCAGCTTCTCTCCGACGCCCGGTCCCATCCGACCGTTGCGGCGCTCCTCAGCCAGTTCCCCGGAGCCAGGGTGGTCGATGTGAAGGTGCAGGTCACCGAAGAGGACGAAGCAGCCCTCGCCGACCCGCTTTTGAACGATCCGCTGCTCAATGAAGCACTGGGCAACGACGAAGACGATTGATCTGCGGTCGTTGTTCTTCTACATGCAGACCCGAAGACAGACGGCATGCGGCGGCAGCCGGCGAATGAGGTTTTGGAAGGAGATATTCCGTGGATTTCCTCAAGATGATGAAGCAGGCCAAGGAAATGCAGTCCCAGATGGGGTCCCTGCAGGAACAGATCGTCGAGATCGAGGTCGAAGGTTCCTCCGGTGGAGGTCTGGTTTCCCTGCGCCTCAACGGCAAGGGCGATCTCAAGAGCCTCAAGATCGACCCCTCGCTCCTGAAGGAAGACGAAGGTGAAATCCTCGAGGACCTGATCATCGCGGCCCATACCGAGGCCCGCGCCAAGGTCGAGCAGGCGATCCAGGAAAAGACCCAGGAACTCATGGGCGGCCTCGGCCTGCCCGAAGGCATGAAACTGCCGTTCTGACGGCGCCTGCCCGAGAACGCCGCAAGGACGGGCCGCCTTTCCTGCCGGGAGGGGGCTGTGGCGCCGGGCTCGTCTGGCCTTCCTTCCGTTCCCGCGGCATGAAGACGGCCTGACGGCCGGGTGAGGGGAGAGGCCTCCCGGAGCCGCTGAAACCTTCATTGAAGAGATTGTCATGGCGCAGAAAACTGTTGCGGGTCCGGAAATCGAGCGGCTGATCCAGCTTCTGGCCAAGCTGCCGGGCCTCGGCCCGCGCTCCGCCCGCCGCGCCGCCCTGCATCTCATCAAGAAAAAGGAACAGCTTCTTGTGCCGCTGGCCGATGCCATGGGCGTCGCGGTGAACGAGATCGGCGTCTGTTCCATCTGCGGCACGGTGGATACTTCCGATCCCTGCACCATCTGTTCCGATCCCCGGCGGGAGCAGGACGTGCTGGTGGTTGTCGAGGATGTTGCCGATCTGTGGGCGCTGGAACGGGCCGGGGCGGTCAACGCCCGCTACCATGTCCTCGGCGGCACGCTGTCGCCGCTCGATGGCATCGGCCCCGACGATCTCAATCTCACCTCCCTGGTCGACCGCTGCGCTGCCGAGGGCTTTTCCGAGATCATCCTGGCGATCAGCGCCACCGTGGAGGGGCAGACCACGGCCCATTACATCATGGACCAGCTCTCGCATCTCGATGTCCAGGTCACCCGGCTGGCCCACGGCGTGCCGGTCGGCGGTGAACTCGACTATCTCGACGAAGGCACGCTCGCCCAGGCGCTCAAGGCGCGGACGCGCTTCGACTGATCGACCGCACATGATTGGAAATCGCAATTAGTCATATACAGACAGTGGGGCATGCTGCCGCGACTTCCGTTTCCGGCCGGGAAAACCACCTGCGGGAGATCATGGCGGAGACAGCGCATTGGCCCGCCTGTGCGATACCTCCCTTACGTCACCGGTGGTGACCGGATGGTCAGCACCCGGCGGGATGCGTGCCGGAAAAGCTGCGAGATTTCCGGAATCTCGCGTACGGCAGATGCATGCGCAGTGCGGCGGGCGGCAGGCGCCGGCCTTGCATCGCCCGCGCTGCGCACCTATGTCGACACGGTCATTCACAGATCATCGCAGGTTTCATGTTCCAGGCTGCTTCCCGTGCCATGTCCCAGGTTTTCGAGCCGCCCTTCCGGGCGATCTTCTGGAAACTGCTCGGTTTCACGCTCGGCGTTCTGCTGGTGATCTGGGTCGCCCTCCAGGGAGTGGTCGCGAATTTCGTCGAGCTTCCCTACGGGTGGATGGACACGGCCCTGTCGGTTCTCACCGGCATTGGCGCCATCTTCGTCCTGGGCTTTCTGATTGCCCCCATTTCGGCGCTCTTTGCCGGCTTCTTCCAGGACGAGATCGCCGACATCGTCGAAACGCGCGACTACCCGGGTGACGGGTCCGGCAAGGCCCTGCCCTTCGCGCAATCCCTCGGCCAGACGATCAAGTTCACCGGCGTCGTGATACTGGGCAACCTGTTCGCCCTGTTGCTGCTTCTGGTTCCGGGCGTCAATCTGATCGCCTTTTTTCTCGTGAACGGCTACCTGCTCGGCCGGGAGTTCTTCGAATTCGCCGCCATGCGCTTCATGCCCGCCGCCGAAGCGAAGGCCTTGCGCAAGGCACGCGGCGGCACCGTGTTTCTCGGCGGACTGGTGATCGCGGCCTTGCTGGCGGTGCCGATCCTCAATCTGGTAACGCCGATCTTCGCGACCATCTTCATGATGCATCTCTTCAAGCGTCTGGCGGCCCGGCAGGTCGTGCGCCCCGGGGCCTGAACCGCGCAATTATGCAATCCGGCCTAGCTTTTTGGCTCGTCTGTCTGCAAAGGTCTGCCGAATGGAGAGACACATGCAGGCGTTGTTGACGGAAATTGCAGAAACTGCGGCGGCAGAGGCGGACAGGGGCAAGGTCGCGACCTATATTTCCGAACTGGCCGGAATAGATCCCGGTCAGTTCGGAATTGCCGTCGCCACCGCCGACGGGCGGCTTTTTTCCGCCGGTGACGCCGATGTGCCGTTTTCGATCCAGTCGGTCTCCAAGGTCTTTGCGCTCGCCCTGGCGCTCGGACGGGTCGGCGAGCAGATCTGGCGCCGCGTCGGTCGCGAGCCGTCGGGCCTCTCCTTCGATTCGGTCCTGCTGCTGGAACGGGAGAACGGCATTCCCCGCAATCCCTTCATCAATGCCGGCGCTCTGGTGGCCACGGACACCTATCTGGCCACCTCCAGTCCGCGCGAGGCGCTGGGCCAGCTGCTGCAGTTCATCCGCGCGGCCGCAGATGACGACGGGATCCACATCAACGAAACGGTTGCGCAGTCGGAGATCTCCACCGCGCACCGCAATTTTTCCCTTGCCCACTACCTCGCCTCCTTCGACAATCTGCACGCGCCGGTCGATCAGGTGATCGGTACCTACAGTCACCAGTGCGCGGTCGAAATGACCTGCCGGCAACTGGCGATGGCGGGCCGTTTTCTGGTGGATGCGCCGAAAATGCCGGGGCTGGTGTCGGTCGAGCGCCGCCGGCGCATCAACGCGCTTATGATGACCTGCGGCCATTACGACGGGTCCGGGGACTTCGCCTTTCGCGTCGGCATGCCCGGAAAAAGCGGTGTCGGCGGCGGTATTCTGGTGATCTCCCCGAGCCGGGCCTCGATCGCGGTCTGGTCGCCCGGACTCAATCGCTACGGCAATTCCAAGCTCGGAACCGAGGCCATGCAGACCTTTTCGCACAGGACCGGCTGGTCCGT
This sequence comes from Labrenzia sp. 011, assembly GCF_003075075.1. GTDB lineage: Bacteria > Pseudomonadota > Alphaproteobacteria > Rhizobiales > Stappiaceae > Roseibium. The sequence continues at coordinate 81,109 of NZ_QCYM01000010.1, forward strand.
GTTCGGTGTTCCGCACCGGGGCGCCGAGAGATGATCGACAGGAAAGTTTTGTCACAGGTGCGATTTAAAACGATTCAAAAGTGGTTTCGGTGCAAATAGCCCTATAGGATATTTTGACCTTTCGAAGCGTTGGCGCTAGAACCCTTCTGAACAACGCTTTGATTTGCTTACGTTTACGCGAACGTAAACCAGAGCGACTGAACTCAGGAAAAACCGCTTGATGGCGACGCCTCGCCATCGGCAGGGCCCGGATCAGCCGGTTTTTCCTGAGTTCATGCCGCTCTGGGATTTTAAGATCGATCAACTTTTCTGTTTTTATATGGGTCCGTATGGAAACATGTTGATCCAGCGTCGTACGGGAGAGGAATTCCATGTCGAACGCCGATCTGCGGGGCAACCGCCCCCTGTCGCCCCATCTTCAGATCTATAAACCCATTCTGACGATGGTTATGTCGATCCTGCACCGCATCACGGGCGCGGCGCTGTATTTCGGCACTTTGCTTCTTGCCTGGTGGCTCATCGCCGCCGCGGCCGGCCCGTCCTACTTCGATTTCGTCAACGGCCTCTACGGTTCCATTCTGGGCCAGCTGGTCCTGTTCGGCTTCACGTGGGCGCTGGTGCATCACATGCTCGGCGGGCTTCGCCACTTCATCTGGGACATGGGAGCCGGGTTCGGCACGCAGGCCCGCGAATGGCTTGCCAAGGCCACCATCATCGGTTCGGTTGCGCTGACGTTGATCCTTTGGGTCATCGGCTACGCGGTTCGCTAAGGAGAGTGTCATGACGGATATGCGCACCCCGCTCAATATTGTCCGCGGCCTCGGGTCGGCCAAGGAAGGCACGGATCATTTCTGGAAACAGCGCCTGACGGCCGTGGCCAATGTGTTCCTGATCTCCTTTTTCGTGATCCTGGTGATCTCGATGCAGGGCTCCACCCACGGCGAACTGATCGAGACCCTCAGGAACCCGCTCGTTTCGATCGTCCTGCTTCTGGTGATTCTCTCCGGCGTCTTTCACATGAAGCTCGGCATGCAGGTGATCATCGAGGACTATGTGCACGGCGAAGGCATCAAGTTTCTCTCACTGATGGCGAACACCTTCTTCTGTGTCTTTATCGGTTTCGGCTGCATCTTCGCAGTTCTCAAGATTGGCTTTGGAGGCTGACCCGGATGGCCAGGACTTATGAATTCGTCGACCATACCTATGACGTTGTGGTTGTCGGTGCCGGCGGTGCCGGTTTGCGGGCGACGCTCGGCATGGCCGAACAGGGCCTCAGGACGGCCTGCATCAGCAAGGTCTTCCCGACCCGCTCCCACACGGTGGCGGCCCAGGGCGGCATTGCGGCGTCCCTCGTCAACATGACGCCGGACAGCTGGCAGTGGCACATGTACGACACGGTCAAGGGGTCCGACTGGCTCGGCGACACGGACGCCATGGAATATCTCGCCCGTGAAGCTCCCAAGGCCGTTTACGAGCTGGAGCATTACGGCGTGCCCTTCTCGCGCACCGAGGAAGGCACCATCTACCAGCGCCCCTTCGGCGGCCACATGCAGAATTACGGTGAAGGTCCCCCCGTGCAGCGCACCTGTGCCGCGGCCGACCGCACCGGACATGCCATCCTGCACACGCTTTACGGCCAGTCCCTGCGCAACAACGCGGAATTCTACATCGAATATTTCGCGCTCGACCTGATCATGTCCGAGGACGGGGTCTGTCAGGGCGTGATCGCCTGGAACCTCGACGATGGCACCATTCACCGCTTCGCGGCCAAGATGGTGGTGCTGGCGACCGGCGGTTACGGCCGGGCCTTCTTCTCCGCCACCTCCGCGCACACCTGCACCGGCGATGGCGGCGGCATGGTTTCCCGTGCCGGCCTGCCGCTGCAGGACATGGAATTCGTCCAGTTCCACCCGACCGGCATCTACGGCTCCGGCTGTCTGATCACCGAAGGCGCGCGCGGCGAGGGCGGGTATCTGGTCAACTCCGAGGGCGAGCGCTTCATGGAGCGTTACGCGCCGTCGGCGAAGGACCTGGCGTCCCGCGACGTGGTCTCCCGCTGCATGACCATGGAAATCCGCGAAGGCCGCGGCGTCGGTCCGAAAAAGGATCATATCTTCCTGCATCTGGATCACCTGGATCCGGCGCTGCTGGCGGAACGTCTGCCGGGCATTTCCGAATCGGCGAAAATTTTCGCCGGTGTGGATCTGACCAAGGAACCGATCCCGGTGCTGCCGACGGTCCACTACAACATGGGCGGCATCCCGACCAACTACTGGGGTGAGGTCCTGAACGCGGACAGCGACAATCCGACCCGAACCCAGCCGGGCCTGATGGCTGTCGGCGAAGCGGCCTGTGCCTCCGTTCACGGCGCCAACCGCCTCGGTTCGAACTCCCTGACCGACCTTGTGGTGTTCGGCCGTGCCGCCGCCATCCGGGCCGGGGAAGTGATCGACAGGAAAGCCGAAATACCGACGCCGAACGAGGCGAGCTGCGAAAAGATCATGGATCGCTTCGACAGCCTCCGGCACGCCAATGGCAAGATCCCGACGGCGGACCTGCGTGACAAGATGCAGCACGCCATGCAGGAGGACGCGGCCGTCTTCCGCACCCAGGAAAGCCTGGAGCAGGGATGCAGGCGTCTGTCCGAGATCTGGGGCGAACGGAAGGACCTGAAGGTCACCGACCGCTCGATGATCTGGAACTCCGATCTGGTGGAAACGCTGGAACTGGAGAACCTGATGGCCAACGCGATCACCACGGTCTATGGCGCGGAAGCCCGCAAGGAAAGCCGCGGCGCCCATGCCCGCGAGGATTACAAGGACGGTCCGTTCTCCGGCCGCGACGACGAAAACTGGCGCAAGCACACCCTTGCCTGGGTGAACGAGGCCGGTGACGTCAAGCTGGATTACCGCCCGGTGGTCACCGATCCGCTGACGCCTTTCGAGGACGGCGGTATCGATCCGAAGAAGATCGCGCCGAAAGCGCGCGTCTACTGACGGGAGCGGCTGGTTGAGCGAGGCGGCAACACTTCTGGACACAAGAAGTCCGTTCGGCACCTATCCGGCCGAACGGATGGTCCGTGCTGCCTGGCGCCTGGCGGACCGGCATGATCTGTCCAGGGGACTGCGCAGGCGCATCCGCTCTCTGGTGGCGCGTTTTTTCTCCGGGCCCTACGATCTGGAGGCGGATGGTCTCAAGTTCCGGATCTATCCGGGCGAGAACTACGACGACCGCAAGATCCTCTCCAAGGGGCGGTTGCCCGAACGCGAGGAACACCGGCTGATCGCCCCTCATCTGGGCGAGGGCAAGGTGTTCGTCGATGTCGGTGCGAATATCGGCTCCTACGCGATCTTCGCCGCCGGCCTCGGTGCACGGGTGGTGGCGATCGAGGCCAATCCGCTGACGGCGGACAAGCTGACGTTCAACGTGCGGGCCAACGATCTGGACACCGTGACGGTGATGCGCACGGCCGTCGGTCCGCGCGAGGACACGCTGCCTCTGTGGCAGGATCCGAGCAATTGCGGCTTTGCCACCTTCGTGAAAGACCTCACTCAGGGGGAATGGGAGGGGAACTGGTCGCCGACATTCGTGAAAGTCCGGCCGCTGACCGCCATTTCCGACGAGCTGGACCTGCACAAGATCGACGTATTGAAAGTGGATGTGGAAGGATTCGAGGACCGGGTGGTGCTTCCCTTCCTCCGGCACGTGGACAGAAATCTCTGGCCGCGGGTGATCCTTCTTGAAACCAACTGCCGGCCCTACTGGTCCGAGGATTGCCTGAGCGAACTGGCAAGCCGGGGCTACAAGGTGACCGGCCAGACGAATGACAACATGGTCTTCGAGCTCTGAAAACGAGCCAGGAGACCAATCGGCCCGGACGCGAATTACGGGCCCAACGCGGAGCAGTAACGAGATGGTTCAGCTGACGCTTCCCCGGAACTCCCAGGTGACGGAAGGCAAGGTTTGGAACAAGCCGGAAGGCGCCACCAACCTGCGTGAGTACCGCATCTACCGCTGGAACCCGGATGACGGGCGCAACCCCCGGGTCGATACCTATTTCATCGACGCGGACGACTGCGGCCCCATGGTTCTGGACGGCCTGATCTACATCAAGAACAAGATCGACCCGACTTTGACCTTCCGCCGCTCCTGCCGCGAAGGCATCTGCGGCTCCTGCGCGATGAACATCGACGGCACCAACACCCTGGCCTGCACCAAGGGCATGGACGAGATCGCCGGCGACATCGTCAAGATCTATCCGCTGCCGCACATGCCGGTGGTGAAGGATCTCGTGCCGGATCTGACGCACTTCTACGCCCAGCACCGCTCCATCGAGCCCTGGCTGCAAACCGTGTCGCCGCCGCCGGAAAAGGAATGGCTTCAGTCTCACGACGACCGTGTCAAGCTGGACGGCCTGTATGAGTGCATCCTGTGTGCCTGCTGCTCCACCTCCTGTCCGTCCTACTGGTGGAACGGCGACCGCTATCTCGGCCCGGCCATCCTGCTTCAGGCCTACCGCTGGCTGATCGACAGCCGCGACGAGGCCACCGGCGAGCGTCTGGACAATCTGGAAGATCCGTTCCGTCTCTACCGCTGCCACACCATCATGAACTGCTCCCAGGCCTGCCCGAAGGGCCTCAATCCGGCCAAGGCAATCGCCGAGATCAAGAAGATGATGGTCGAACGCCGGGTGTGATTGGCGTCCATTTCCAGTCGTGCCCTGCAAGGCACGAACCGGACCAGGACATGGCCGTCAGGTGACGGCAACAACCGGGCCGCAGGTTGCCAATAGAGATGCAACCTGCGGCCCGAATTGTATCCGAACCCTGCCGAAGGCCTTCAGGCGTGCGCGGGGTTGTGGGCTTCTTCCTCACAGAGTGTCTGCAAAGTCCGTACTTGTATGCCGTCGAGGTCGGGACCCGACAGGCCCGAAAGGCAGGCCAGCGCTTTCCATAGCGCCCAGCCTCGCGCCCTTTGCCAGGTATTTTCATCGATTGCGCAGGCAGATCGAAAAAACCTGCGGTCTTTGACGCCGAAATATGTCCAGGCCATAACGAAGTCACAGGCCGGGTCACCGACCCCGCAGGTGCCGAAATCGATGAGCGCTGTCACGGTGCTGTTGTCGGCAAGGATGTTGCCGATGGCCACATCACCGTGGAACCAGACCGGCTTGCCCTTCCACGCCGAGGAAACGCTGCGCTGCCAGATGGCGCGGCACAGGGAAGCATCCACTTTGCCTTCGAGACTCTCCAGGCTCTTCTGCACTTCATCGCCATAGACGCTGGGATGGCACCCCCGATAGAAGGAGTGTCTTCCGGCATATGGGCCGTTGCCGCTCGGGATGCTTCTCAGTTCGGCAAGACATTTGCCGAGTGAAATCGCGAGGCTTCTCTGATCCACGCCCGCGGTGTCCGCCAGTGTGTCCCCCTTGATCCAGCGCCGTACGGACCACGGCAGCGGAAATTCCTCGCTCGGTGCTCCGATGGCGACCACCTCGGGAACATCGACAGACAGATCTTTGCCAAGGGTGGCCAGCACATTGGCTTCTTTTTCCACCGCCTCGGCATATGAGGCGTGGCTCGGCAAGCGCACGGAAAGACGGTCGCCGAGCCGAAAGGTCCTGTTGTCCCAGCCCTGCTTGCTGACCGGAGCAATGGGCAAATGGCTGAAATGAGGAAACTGGCGACGGATGAGCCGCGCAACCAGGCGTTCGTCGATTTTCATCTTTGGGCTACCGCTGGTTTTCAGAACATCTGTCGTCGTGAAATCCCGCTTGAACCGTAGCGCGGGTTGCCTTCCGGGTCCATGAAATGGCATCCCCTCGTGAACAGTTCACGCGAATGCCGACACCGGCGGCAAACCGCGGGTCCGGAAACAAGCAACGTTCCGGTCCTGTTCGGTCAGGCCTTCCGAACGAAAGAGGCTCCCGATTGACGCAGCCCGTCGGCAGCGCCATTGGAACCGCAAAGCTCCGCGCCCCGACCGTGCGTTTCCTTCAAGGCAAACAGGGGGCCGCTCACGATGGTCTCACGCTCTTGTGCAGGCAAGTGCACCGGAGTTGGGTTGTGCCGGTTTCCGAATTGCGTATGTCTTGCGGTGTCTGATGGAGGATCTGCCATGAAACGCCTGTTGCCGTTGCCTGTCGTTGCCGCTCTTGCCGCCGCCGCCCCCTTCGCTCCGGCGCAGGCGGAAACCGCGATCCTCGCCGGCGGGTGCTTCTGGTGTGTGGAGTCGGATCTGGAAGCGCTGCCCGGCGTGCGCGAAGTCGTCTCGGGCTATGCGGGCGGAACGACGCAGAATCCCACCTACAAGACCTATGAGCGTGGCGGTCACCGGGAGGTGGTGAAGGTCGACTTCGACGAAAGCAAGATCAGCTATGGCGATCTGGTCGGCATCTTCCTGCGCACGATTGACGTGACAGACCCTGACGGCCAGTTCTGCGACCGCGGCCATGCCTATTCCTCGGCAGTCTATCCGCTCGATGGGGCGCAGGCCGCACAGGCCGAAGAGGAAATTGCCCGGGCCCGCAAGACCCTGGGCGGAAAGGTCGTCACGCCGGTCGAGGCTGCGGCCGTCTTCTGGCCGGCGGAGGACTATCATCAGGATTACTACAAGAGCCAGGTGCGCACGCTGACGCGCTTCGGCTTTGTCTCCCGGGCCGATGCCTACAAGGGCTATCGCAAGGGCTGCGGTCGGGATGCCCGCGTGAAATCCGTCTGGGGCGCGGAAGCCTACAAGGGACTGCCGAAAGCCGGATTCTGACGCTCCTGCGCAGGCAAGCCGCAGAAAGCTCTCTGATTTGTCGGGTGTGTCCGGGGGGATCGAGTCGCTGACATAAAATTTGCCGTTGCGGAATTTATGTCATACAATTTTCAGGTGGGCTCACGTCTGAGAGGACGGTGTCATGCTTGGTTTGTTCGGAAGTCCTGCAACATCGGAGCCGGAATTCATTTCGGAACTCAGAGCTGTCGAAACGGAAGACCGTCTTCGCGTGAAGACCGCCGGTCTGCTTGAAGCGGCCGGACTGGAGATTCGCGACACGAACACGCCGACGGAGTTTGCCGCGGCAGCCACGGTCGCGATCATGCGGCTGGTGCTCGCAACCGCCGACCGGGACTTTGAGGAGCTGTCCTTCGAAAACCGGTTCGTGACCGGTCTTTTCGGCTTTCTCATGGCCCATAATCTGTCCCGCCGCACCAATGCAGATCTGGGCGTCGTGCTCGGCATCGCCGGTCTCGATCTCTTCTCGCGCGAGGAAATCGGTCAGATCTATTCTCTCGGCAAGTCCTACCGGCGTTTGCGCCAGCACAGGCAGATGCATCTGGCGCTGCGCGATGTCATCGACGGATTTCTCTCGCACCCCGACGGCGACACCCTTGAGGATCTGGCCGGCGTGTATCAGCTGTGCCTGCGCGGAGACGGCTGACGCGGATCTGTTTGGCGGAGATTGCGACGCATCCCCTGAAAGAGGCGGCATGCAAGCGGAATTGCAGCGCGTTTCAAGCCTTTTCCATTGATCCGGCCGGATCTTTCCCGGCGCGGAAAAGTTCGGTGCTTCGACAAGGCATCGCCTGTCAGACGCCGGCTTCGAAAGCCTCGACAAGATCAAGAAAGGCTTCGCCGTATTTCTCCAGCTTCGACTGGCCGACGCCGGATACAGACAGCAAGGCATCCCGGGTCACGGGGCGGGCGGACGCAATGCCGGCCAGGGTGGCGTCCGGGAAGACCACATAGGAAGGGACTTGCTGGTCCCGTGCGATCTGGGTCCTCAGGCGGCGCAACCGCTCGAACAGAAGCTTGTCTTCATTGTCGAGTTCATCGGCGACCGAGCCCGCCCGTGACGTGCGGGTCTTTTTCAGCCCCGCCGCATTGCGGTCCTTGCGCAGGGCGAGCGTCTCTTCGCCGCGCAGCACGGACCGGGCCTTTTCCGTCAGTACCAGCGCGCCGAACTGGGTGTGATCAACATCGACAAACCCGGCGGCCACGAGCTGTCTGGCGATCGACTGCCAGGTCTTCTGCGGCAGTTCCGCGCCGATGCCGAAGACCGACAGGCTGTCATGGCCGAAGCGGGCCGTCTTCTCGTTGCTCTTGCCCATCAGCACATCGATGACATGGCCGGTGCCGAAGCGCTGGCCGGTGCGGTAGATGGCCGACATCAGCTTTTGCGCCGCTTCCGTTCCGTCCCAGGTTTCCACCGGCGACAGGCAGGTGTCGCAATTGCCGCAGGGCTGCGGGTAGGTCTCTCCGAAATGGGCCAGCAGCGCCTGGCGCCGGCAGCCCGAGGTTTCGCAAATGCCCAGCAAGGCATTGAGCTTGGCGTTTTCGGCGCGTTTCACCTCGTCCGGCGCATCGCCTTCGGCGATCATCCGCCGCCGCTGCACCAGATCGGCCATTCCATAGGCCATGAAGGCCTCCGCTGGAGCGCCGTCCCGGCCCGCCCGGCCCGTCTCCTGGTAGTAGGCCTCGACGGAGGAGGGCAGATCCAGATGGGCGACATAGCGTACGTCCGGCTTGTCGATGCCCATGCCGAAGGCGACGGTGGCCACCAGGCACAGGTCTTCCTCCAGCAGGAAGGCGTCCTGGTTGGCCGCCCTCTGTTCCGCCGGCAGGCGCGCGTGATAGGGAAGGGCCCGTATGCCCTTTTCCGTCAGCCAGGCGGCGATATCCTCGACCTTGGCCCGCGACAGGCAGTAGACGATGCCGCTTTCGTTCTCGTGTTTCTTCAGGAAATCCAGAAGCTGCTGGCGCTGGTTGGTGCGCTCGACGATTTCGTAGCGGATGTTCGGCCGGTCGAAGCTGGTGGAGAACACCTCGGCGTCCTCGAGCTGCAGCCGTGCCAGGATATCCTTTTGCGTATGCGGATCCGCCGTGGCCGTCAGCGCGACCCGGGGCACGCCCGGATAGCGCTCCGGAAGACAGGACAGGGACAGATACTCCGGCCGGAAATCATGCCCCCACTGGCTGACGCAATGGGCTTCATCGATCGCGAAAAGGGAAATTTCAAGCGTGTCGAGGAATCTGCGGAAACTCTCTGCGCTGAGCCGTTCCGGCGTCACATAGAGAAGGTCGATTTCCCCGCGCTGCAGCTCCGCGCGCAAGGCAGACTGTTCTTCCGGCGACAGGGTGGAGTTCAGGGCGGCGGCGTTGACGCCCGCGGCCCGCAGGGCCCCGACCTGGTCCTTCATCAGGGCGATCAGCGGCGAGACGACAATGCCGACGCCGCGCCGGCAGAGCGCCGGGATCTGAAAACACAGGGACTTGCCGGCGCCGGTGGGAAACAGAACCACCGCATCCTTGCCGTCGACCAGCGTGTCGATGACGGCCTGCTGCTTGCCGCGGAAGCTGCTGTAACCGAAGACGGTCTGCAGCACCGCGAGCGGCTTCGGCTCCGCTCGGATTTCCGGAGCGGCGGAATGTTGAAGTGACGCAACTTCATCCGCGCTCACCGCGGGCGAAACAGACATGGGGCAGCAGGATCCTTTGAATTTCCCGAACCATGTCCTATTCGCACAGGAAGGGCAATCTTCGCCTGTGGATGATCGCGCTCATGAGCGGGGATAATGGTGCCCTAGAATTCGGCGTCCGGATCTCTGGCCAGGGTTTCCGCGCAATGAACGCGCATCTGTTCCGTCAGTTCGCCGAGATCGCCCGCGAGCCGTTCCGGCCGGATCGGCTTGCCGAAATGCACGTTGAACCTGGCGTTTTTCTTGTTGAGCAGCTCGTTGAAGACGGTCATGTCGCGCAATTCGGTCGACACGCGGGCGAGGAAATAGAAGAGGCCGGAATTGCGCCCGCCCATGTGCATGGGGATGATCGGCGCCTTGTTCTTGCGCGCCAGTGCCAGGGCGGAGCTCATCCAGGGGCGCTCGGTCAGTTTACCTCCGCTCCAGTAGGCAAGCCGCCCGGAGGGAAACAGCACGACCACCCGCTCCTTGGCGAAGGCCGTTGAGGCCAGCTTCAGTGTTTCCTTGGACTTCTCCCGGCTCTTGAAATCCGCCCGCCACTCCACGGGGATGATCATCTCCGCAAGGCGGGGGTTGATGCGGATGGCATCCCGATTGGCGAAAATCGCCAGATCGTCCCGCCGGGCCTTGATCGCGTCATAAAGAACGATCCCGTCCGCAATGCCGGTGGGATGGTTGGACACCAGAACGACCGGGCCGTCCTTGGGCACGCGGTCGAGCCCGAGCGTCGTCACGTTCAGCTTCAACAGGTCGCTGAGATGGGCGAAAACGTCGAGTGCTTCCATGGGAGCGATCGTGTCGGCCATGGTGACGGCGGACTTGTAGCGCAGAATGCTGTGGGCGAAGGGGCGGATGAACGGCCACCAGGGACTGGCCATCACCAGTTTGCCGCGCTCGGCTATGAGAACATCGACGATATGACGTTCGGCAAGCTGCCTTTGGGCAGCAGATTGGAGGCGTGCCGACGGAGTATCCGTCGTCTGATCTGTCGTCCGCACCATGCACCTCTGCCTACCGAAAAACCACTTTACTCTTTTGCATCGTTAACGAAATCGGCTCATGGGTGCAAATGCTCCCTGAACTATTTTCCCGCTTCCGTGGGCGTTCCGGCGCGCCTCAGCTCCACAGGGAACTGGTGAAAAGCGCCACGATTGTCAGAAATGAGGCGGCCCAGGCGAGCGAACGCGGGTTGGCCCTCCCGGCCCAGTAGCTGGCGATATAGATGAGCCTGAGTGCGATGAACAGGATGGCAAGGCGGTCTGTCCAGGCCGGGTCGGCCCCCTGGCTCATGGCCACGAAGACGGCAACGGCGAAAAAGGGGAAAGCTTCAAACCCGTTTGCCTGGGCGCCTTGCGCCCGGGCGCGGAACCCTTCCCGCCAGAAATCCGGGTCTCTCGGGTTGGCGTTGTCGTAGTCCTTGTTCAGCTTGGCGGGAAACGCCGAAAGGGCAGGCAGGATGGCGGCTATCAGCACGCACCAGAGAGCGATCGGCATGGAGATGTCCTTCGACTGTGGAGGAACCGTGAACGACGGTCCGGCCGGATTTGGGTCCCGACGGGGAGCGGGCGGGTCTTCATATGCAGGCCATGAACCTTCCGCATCCGTGTTTCAGGACCATGTATACGCGATATCCTCATCAAATTCCCGATTGCCGCCGTCTTGTCATAATGAATTCCACCCATAAGTGTAGGTCACGGACTCATGAACGAGAAAGAAACGGTTCGAGGCAGAGCTGACACGCTCTTCACCGTTTCCTTCTCGTTGATGGGCCGTGACCTGGGGGAGGCCGTGAACGGGCTTCCGTTCCGGGCAGCCCCTTCCAGGTTGTGAAAACTGTTCAGTTGACTTCTTGGAGGATGTTCTCGTGTCTAAGACCACAGTCTTGTTCCTGTGCCCGGACAACAGCTTGCTGGGGCCGTTGGCGGAAGCCTATCTGAACTTCCGGGGAAATGGACTGTTGCGGGCGTTTTCCGCAGGGGTGGAGCCGGCGGACCGGCTGAACCGCCATGTGCATCGGCTGCTGGCCGCCGAAGGGGTGGATGACCGGGGCCTGATGCCCAAGCCGGTGGATGTGTTTCTGATGCCGCATGCGGTCGTGCCGGACCGGGTGGTCTATCTCGCCGACATGGACCCGGTCGCATTGCCCGTACACTGGAAGTCCACAACCTCCAGCCACTGGTGGAGCATTGCCCCGAAACCGCCGTTCCCCTGCACGTTCAGTGCCTGCGCGGAGTACTTCAACCGTATCAGGAAGGCGATCGACCGGCTGGTCGAACCACCCCGGTTCATGATCCGGCCGCCCCTCGGCAAGGTGGCATGATCCGTCCCGAGGACGAAAATGGCCGGTTTCACTGGACAAAATCCCGGGATTTTGGATTTTCGACAAATTCTGGGCTAAGGATGCATTCATTATGGGCCGAAAGGTGAGGGACTGATTCGTTATGATGCGCGCGGGAAAACTTGTTTTGGTTATGGGGCTGGTGGTCCTGGCGGCCGGATGTCAGCGGTTCTCCGGAGGGCGGAATTATGCTGCGCCCCTGCCCGCGACTCCGACCACACCGGTCGGTTCCGGAGCCCTCGCACCGCTCGATCCCAATGCCCCTCAGGTCGGCACTGCCGGGCTGGACCCCACCGCCGCCCCGGCCGATCTGGCCAGCAATCCGATTGCGGCGCCCTCCGGCGCCCAGGAAATCGGCCGCACGGACCTTCTCGGCGGCTGGAGCCTGACGTCAGCGGGCGAGAGCTGCAAGGCCTTCATGACCCTGACGACATGGTCCGGTGGATACAGGGCCAATACCCGTGGTTGTGTGACGCCGGCGCTCACAGGTATCGCCGCCTGGGACCTGAACGGCAAGCAGGTCGTCCTGAAGGATGGAACCGGCGTGATCGTTGCGCAGCTCTATTCCAGCGCGCCCGGCAGGTTTGACGGCCAGACCTCGACCGGGGCGCCCATTTCCCTCTACCGTTAACAATCCTCGGTATTTTTTACTGGACAGTACGCGCTATGAGTGTACATTTTGTACAGCTATCGGAAAGGCTGTGCAAATGTCGAAATATGAACCGTTGCGTGAGCACCTTGCGCGTCTGGAGGATGTCGTCTGGGCCGCAAAGCTGAATGAAGTCGAAGAGATCATCGGGACCTCCCTTCCCAAGAGCGCCCGCGAGCACCGCACATGGTGGGCCAATTCGGGCGGCAGCCTTGTTCACCAGAATGCCTGGCTCGACGCCGGCTGGCGGGTGGAGCGCACCGACCTGATGCGCGATGTGATCGTTTTCCGTCGGCTCAGAATCGGCGGAACGGGGATCGCCGGCAAATCCTCCCGGGCGGAACAGGGCGGAAAATCCCCTCAGCGCCTTGCGGAAAAGCGGCTGACGAAGGAGCTGGCGGCCTTGCGGCAGCCAACGACGGTGACGCTCCGTTCCGAGTGGGTCACCCTGGGCGACGTCCACAGAACGCCCTGCTCGAGCGAGGTCATCCCCGAGGATGCCGGCGTGCTGCGGTTCGCGGCTCTCGATGGCGACGACGTCGTCACGGCCCTTGTCGCGACCGGGTCCATCCGGCGGGCATACCGAAGCATGCGTCTGCGCACCGCGGAGCAGAACAGCACCGACGACGACAGCGGTTTCGGCCGCATGCTCGTCGAAAAGGCCGGCTTCGATCCCGGAGCACCGATCGAATGCGATGTGGTCAAGCCGGGAAACGCCTGGCTGCTGACCGATGGTCGCGGCCGCAAGGCCAATCTGGACGACCCGAACGAATGCCAGCTCGTCGCGCAGCTGCTTTATATCCAGGAACTGCAGAACGGCCGCAAGTCGATGCTGCTGCAGCGGTAGACGAAAACGGAACGGCCCCATCGGCCCTGTGCCTGTCTTCCGTTTTTCGCGGGACGACAGGGGCGGGGTGGCGCTCGGCGCGAAAAGGCATCGCAAGGGTGAGGCCGGTTCCGGCGCCGGGCTGCGTCGCCCTGTCTTCCCCGACGGAATGGTTCTCGGTGATGTCCGACATGCCGGCAGGCCGGAGAATGGCCGGCGGGATGTCCCTGCGCGGCGCTCGACCCGCGGGCAGAGGCTTTTCCGGCCGGGCCGGTTTGCGAATCCGCAGCCGTGATTATCCCTTGGCAGAAGTCCCGATTTTCAACCGGTTGAAATCCGAAAGCGTCCCCCTGCCGGGCGTATCAGACCATATCATGACTTGCATCCACGGCGTTTTGACCTTATTCCGCCGAGCAATTGGTCTCACTCACGACCCCATGATGCCTCATGGAGGGAGTATCGCCGTTGAAGATGGAACTGCCGGTCAACCGAGCAATGAGCGCCCGCTACGACGCGCTGATCGCCTCCGGCGAGATTTCGGAAGACCCTGTCCAGCGGCAGGCCGTGCGCCAGCTGGACCTTCTCAACACCCGCCTGGCGGAAACCCGGCTCGCGTCGAAGAAAAGCTCTCTCGGCTGGCTGTTCGCCAACAAGAAGAACCAGCTCTGGTTGGCGGTTCAGGGCCTTTACATGTGGGGCGGCGTCGGGCGTGGCAAGACCATGCTCATGGACCTCTTCTACGAGGTCACGGTGATCCGCCGCAAACGCCGGGTGCATTTTCACGAATTCATGACCGATGTGCATGAGCGCATTCACGCCCACCGCCAGGCGCACAAGCGCGGCGAGGTGAAAGGCGACGATCCGATCCCGCCCGTTGCCGCACAGATCGCCGAGGAAACCCGGCTGCTGCTCTTCGACGAGTTCGCCGTCACCGACATCGCCGACGCCATGATCCTCGGTCGCCTGTTCACCCAGCTTTTCGAAAGAGGCGTGATCGTGGTGGCGACCTCGAATGTCGAGCCGTCCAAACTCTACAAGGATGGGCTCAACCGCCAGCTGTTTCTGCCTTTCATCGAGATGCTGGCCAAGCGGGTCGAGATCCTGCATCTGGATTCGCCGACAGACTACCGGCTGGAAAAGCTCGCGGGTGCTCCGGTCTATATCACCCCTCTGGGGGCGGCGGCCGATGCGCGGATGGACGAAATCTGGGCGAAACTGACCCACGGCATGCAGCCGCACGCCGCGGAACTGGAGAACATGGGCCGCCGGATCGTTGTCCCCCGTGTGGCCGCCGGAGCGGCGCGGTTCTCTTTTGACGACCTGTGCATGCAGCCGCTGGGGGCAAGCGACTATCTGCGCATCGTTCATGCCTTCAGCACGGTGTTTCTGGATCACGTGCCGGTCATGTCGAAAGCCCGGCGCAACGAAGCCAAGCGATTTATCAACCTGATCGACACTTTCTACGACAACGGCATCAAGCTGATCCTCTCCGCTGAAGCCGAGCCGCAGAATCTCTATACCTCGGAGGATGGAACGGAAGCTTTCGAATTCGACCGGACAGTGTCGCGGTTGATCGAAATGCGGTCCGAGGCCTACCTTGCGGGTGAAAGACGGGAATTGCACGTCTAGATATACATTCCCTATTGGGCATGTATGGAGGCGAGAAGAAATGAAAATTTTTGCCGGGCACCGCGCAATAATCTTTTGGCGAGGTTGCGCGGGCGCGGCAAAGAGAGTAGTGCCATCGTCAGTCATCGGCGGATGGCATGGAGTTCCATCTTACGTAAAGGGAAACTTTCAAAATGGCGCGGAACAAAATTGCCTTGATCGGCTCTGGTCAGATCGGCGGTACGCTGGCACATCTGGTCGGTTTGAAGGAACTGGGAGACGTCGTTCTCTTCGACATCGCGGAAGGTGTTCCGCAGGGCAAGGCGCTCGACCTGGCTGAATCCTCGCCGGTCGACGGCTTCAACGCCAAACTGGCCGGCGCCAACAGCTACGAGGCCATCGAAGGTTCCGACGTGATCATCGTCACCGCCGGTGTGCCCCGCAAGCCCGGCATGAGCCGTGACGACCTTCTGGAAATCAACCTGAAGGTCATGGAACAGGTCGGTGCCGGCATTTCCAAATACGCGCCCAACGCCTTCGTCATCTGCATCACCAACCCGCTCGATGCCATGGTCTGGGCCCTGCAGAAATTCTCCGGTCTGCCGAAGAACAAGGTTGTCGGCATGGCTGGCGTTCTCGACAGCTCCCGCTTCCGCTATTTCCTGGCGGAGGAATTCAACGTCTCCGTGGAAGACGTCACCGCCTTCGTTCTGGGCGGTCATGGCGACACCATGGTGCCGCTGACCCGCTACTCCACCGTCGCCGGCATCCCGCTCCCCGATCTGGTCAAGATGGGCTGGTGCACCGCCGAGCGTCTGGAAGAGATCGTCCAGCGCACCCGTGACGGCGGCGCGGAAATCGTCGGTCTTCTGAAAACCGGCTCGGCCTTCTACGCCCCGGCCGCTTCCGCCATCGCGATGGCGGAGAGCTACCTGAAGGACAAGAAGCGCGTCATGCCTTGCGCCGCGGCCCTCGACGGCCAGTACGGCCTGAAGGACACCTATGTGGGTGTGCCGGTCGTGATCGGTGCCGAGGGTGTCGAGCGCATCATCGAGATCGATCTTCAGGGCGAAGAAAAAGGCAATTTCGACAAGTCGGTGGCATCCGTCAGCGGTCTGGTCGAAGCCTGCAAGAAAATTCAGCCGGCGCTGGCATAAGCGGCGGTCCAATGGAATAGCGACCGTTCCTTCCCCATGAAGGAACGGTTCTCCGACAACGGGGGAGACACATGAATATTCATGAATACCAGGCCAAGGCCGTGCTGAAGGAATTCGGCGCTCCGGTGGCCGAGGGCGTTGCAATCTTTTCAGCCGACGAAGCGGAAGCTGCCGCCAAAAGCCTTCCGGGCCCGCTCTGGGTCGTCAAGTCACAGATCCACGCCGGCGGCCGCGGCAAGGGCAAGTTCAAGGAACTTCCCGCCGATGCCAAGGGTGGTGTCCGTCTGGCTTTCTCCCTGGACGAAGTCAAGGCGCATGCTCGCGAAATGCTCGGCAACACGCTGGTCACCAAGCAGACCGGTGAAGCAGGCAAGGTCGTCAACCGTCTGTATATCGAAGACGGCGCCGACATCGAGCGTGAGCTTTATCTCTCCATCCTGGTCGACCGTACCGTCGGCCGCGCGGCCTTCGTCGTCTCCACCGAGGGTGGCATGGACATCGAGGCGGTTGCCGAAGAGACCCCGGAAAAGATCATCACCCTGCCGATCGATCCGGACACCGGCGTGACCGAGGCGGACGCGGGCAAGCTCTGCGACGCGCTGGAGCTGTCCGGCGCGGCTCGTCAGGACGGCATGAAGCTCTTCCCGATCCTGTACAAGGCCTATGTCGAAAAGGACATGAGCCTTCTGGAAGTCAACCCGCTGATCGTCATGAAGGACGGCCATCTGCGTGTCCTTGACGCCAAGGTCTCCTTCGACGGCAACGCGCTCTTCCGTCATCCCGACATCCTGGCCCTGCGCGACGAGACCGAAGAGGATGCCAAGGAAATCGAGGCGTCCAAATATGATCTCGCCTATGTGGCCCTGGACGGTGACATCGGCTGCATGGTCAACGGCGCAGGCCTGGCCATGGCGACCATGGACATCATCAAGCTCTACGGCGCCGAGCCGGCAAACTTCCTCGATGTGGGCGGCGGAGCCTCCAAGGAGAAGGTGACGGCCGCGTTCAAGATCATCACCTCCGATCCGAAGGTGAAGGGCATCCTGGTCAACATCTTCGGCGGCATCATGCGCTGCGACGTGATCGCGGAAGGCGTGGTTGCAGCCGTCAAGGAAGTCGGCCTGCAGGTGCCGCTCGTTGTGCGCCTGGAAGGCACCAACGTGGAACTCGGCAAGAAGATCATCAACGAAAGCGGCCTGAACGTCATCGCCGCGGATGATCTCGACGACGCCGCCCAGAAAATCGTGAAAGCCGTGAAGGAGGGCGCGTAAATGTCCATCCTCGTCAATAAAGACACGAAAATCATCGTTCAGGGCCTGACCGGCAAGACCGGCACCTTCCACACGGAACAGGCGCTTGAATATTACGGCACCAAGATGGTGGCCGGCGTGCACCCCAAGAAGGGTGGCGAGACCTGGTCCTCCGGTGTCGACGGCGCCGCCGAACTGCCGATCTTCGCCACTGTGGGCGAAGCCAGGGAAGCCACCGGCGCCGACGCGTCCGTGATCTACGTCCCGCCGGCAGGCGCAGCTGCGGCGATCATCGAGGCGATCGATGCGGAGATCCCGTTCATCGTCTGCATCACCGAGGGCATCCCGGTGGCCGACATGATCAAGGTCAAGGCGAAGCTGGATAAATCCAGCTCCCGCCTGCTCGGACCGAACTGCCCGGGCATCCTGACACCGGAAGAATGCAAGATCGGCATCATGCCGGGCTCCATCTTCAAGAAGGGCTCCGTCGGTGTCGTCTCGCGTTCCGGCACGCTCACCTACGAAGCCGTCTTCCAGACAACCAATGCGGGCCTCGGCCAGACAACCGCCGTCGGCATCGGCGGCGACCCGGTCAAGGGCACCGAATTCATCGACGTGCTGGAAATGTTCCTGGCCGATGACGAGACCAAGTCGATGATCATGATCGGCGAGATCGGCGGTTCCGCGGAAGAAGAAGCGGCCCAGTTCCTGATGGACGAGGCGAAGAAGGGCCGGAGCAAGCCGATGGCCGGTTTCATCGCGGGACGCACAGCGCCTCCGGGCCGGACCATGGGTCATGCCGGTGCCGTCATCTCCGGCGGCAAGGGCGGCGCGGAAGACAAGATCGCGGCGATGGAAGAAGCCGGCATCCGGGTGTCACCGTCTCCTGCGAAGCTCGGCGAGACACTTCTCGAAGTGTTGAAGGGGTGATACCCAGGAAATTTTGCGGCAGGGGACGGAAACTGTTTACGTTTTCTGCTGCATGATGGAAGGATGGGGTGCGGCGCCAATACGGTGCCGTACCAGATTTTCGAGGGGCCGGTGTTTTATGCCGGTCTTTGTAGGGAACCGGCCGCGGGCTTATTACGGCTCGCCATAACAAAAAGGGCGGAGCAGCCCTCCGCTAGATGGACATGGCACGGCAGGAAGCGAACAACGTATTCGCACTGACGTCGTTGCTTTACGGCGCCAACGCAGCCTATATCGAAGACCTCTACGCACAATACAAGACGGACCCGGGTTCGGTTGAGGCCGAGTGGCGGGATTTCTTTGCGTCCTTCCAGGACGAAAAGGAAGCCGTCCTGAAGGAAGCGCGCGGGGCAACCTGGAAACGCAAGGACTGGCCGATCGAGGCCGATGGCGACCTCGTCAATGCCTTTGACGGCAATTGGGCGCCGATCGAGCAGAAGCTCGGCGAAAAGCTGAAGAAGAAGGCGGAAGCCGGCGGCGCGCCGGTTTCGGAGATGGAAGTGCATCAGGCGACCCGCGACTCCGTGCGCGCCCTGATGATGATCCGCGCCTACCGCATGCGCGGCCATCTTCATGCCGATCTCGATCCGCTCGGCCTTGCCGGCAAGGGCGATCACGAGGAACTGCACCCGTCCTCCTACGGCTTTACGGAAAACGACTGGGACCGCAAGATCTTCATCGATCATGTGCTCGGTCTCGAATACGCCACCATCCGCGAGATGCTGGACATCCTGAAGCGGACCTATTGCTCGACGCTCGGCGTCGAATTCATGCATATTTCCGATCCTGCGGCCAAATCCTGGATTCAGGAGCGCATCGAAGGACCGGACAAGCAGGTCGATTTCACGGCCGAGGGCAAGAAGGCGATCCTCAACAAGCTGGTCGAGGCAGAAGGCTTCGAAAAGTTCCTGGACGTCAAATACACCGGCACCAAGCGCTTCGGCCTGGACGGCGGCGAGGCCCTGATCCCCGCGCTGGAGCAGATCATCAAGCGCGGCGGCCAGATGGGCCTGAAGGAAATCGTTCTCGGCATGGCCCACCGCGGCCGCCTGAACGTTCTGTCCCAGGTCATGGGCAAGCCGCACCGGGCCATCTTCCACGAGTTCAAGGGCGGCTCTTCCGCGCCGGACGAAGTGGAAGGATCCGGCGATGTGAAATACCATCTCGGCGCGTCCTCGGACCGCACCTTCGACGGCAACAACGTGCACCTGTCGCTGACGGCGAACCCGTCGCACCTGGAAATCGTCAATCCGGTGGTCCTCGGCAAGGCGCGCGCCAAGCAGGACCAGCTCTCCGCCGATGATGACGGCAAATTCGTCGAGACCACGGAAGTCGACCGCAGCACAGTGCTGCCGCTGCTTCTGCACGGCGATGCGGCTTTCGCCGGTCAGGGCGTCGTGGCCGAGTGTTTCGGTCTGTCCGCCCTGCGTGGCCACCGCACCGGCGGTTCGGTCCATGTGATCATCAACAACCAGATCGGTTTCACCACCAATCCGCGCTTCTCCCGTTCCTCGCCCTATCCCTCGGACATGGCGAAGGTGATCGAGGCGCCGATCTTCCACGTCAATGCGGACGATCCGGAAGCGGTTGTCTTCGCGGCCAAGATCGCGATCGAATTCCGGCAGACATTCCACCGGCCGGTGGTGATCGACATCATCTGTTACCGGCGGTTCGGCCACAACGAGGGCGACGAGCCGGCCTTCACGCAGCCGATCATGTACCGCAAGATCCGCAAGCACGCGACGACCCTGCAGCTCTACTCCGAGCGACTGATCGGCGAAGGCGTCATCAGCCAGGAGGAAGTCGACCGGATGAAGGCCGACTGGCGCAAGCATCTGGACGAGGAATTCGATTCCGGGCAGGCCTTCAAGCCGAACAAGGCCGACTGGCTGGACGGCAAATGGGCCGGCATGAAGCGTGCGGACAATGAAGACGATCCGCGCCGGGGCCAGACCGGCCTGCCGATCCAGGAAGTCAAGGATATCGGTCGGGCGTTGACCCGTGTGCCGGAGGGATTCAACATCCACCGCACCATCGCGCGCTTCATGAAGCACCGCGAACGCATGATCGAAACCGGCGAGGGCATCGACTGGGCTACTGCCGAAGCGTTGGCGTTCGGTTCGCTCCTGAAGGAAGGCCATCCGGTGCGCCTGTCTGGGCAGGACTGCGAACGCGGCACTTTCTCCCAGCGCCATTCGGTGCTCTATGACCAGGAGAACGAAAGCCGCTACATTCCGCTGAACAACGTCGCGCCGGGCACACAGCAGCGCTACGAAGTCATCAACTCGATGCTGTCGGAAGAAGCGGTTCTGGGCTTCGAATACGGCTATTCCCTTGCGGAGCCGCGTGCCCTGACCCTGTGGGAAGCCCAGTTCGGGGACTTCGCCAATGGCGCGCAGGTGCTGTTCGACCAGTTCATCTCCTCCGGCGAGCGCAAATGGCTGCGCATGTCCGGCCTCGTCTGCCTGCTGCCGCATGGCTACGAGGGGCAGGGGCCGGAACATTCCTCCGCACGGCTGGAACGCTTCCTGCAGATGTGCGCGGAAGACAACATGCAGGTGGCCAACTGTACGACCCCGGCCAACTACTTCCACATCCTGCGCCGTCAGCTGCGTCGCGAAATCCGCAAGCCGCTGATCCTGATGACGCCGAAATCCCTCCTGCGCCACAAGCGGGCGGTGTCCACGATCGCCGAACTCGGTCCGGACTCCTCCTTCCACCGGCTGCTTTGGGACGATGCGCAATACAATCCCGCGTCGGAAACCAAGCTGGTGGCGGACGACAAGATCAAGCGCGTCGTCATGTGCACGGGCAAGGTCTATTACGATCTTTACGAAGAGCGGGAAAAACGCGGCATCGACGACATCTACCTGCTGCGTGTCGAACAGCCCTATCCCTTCCCGAAGAAGGCGCTGATGCTCGAACTTGCCCGCTTCCCGCAGGCCGAAATGGTCTGGTGCCAGGAAGAACCCCGGAACATGGGGTGCTGGTTCTTCGTCGAGCCCTATATAGAATGGGTCCTCGGGCAGATCGACGCCAGGCACAAGCGGCCGCGCTATGCGGGCCGTCCCGCCATGGCATCGACCGCGACAGGACTGATGTCCGCACATCTTGCTCAACTGCAGGCGTTCCTCGAAGAGGCTCTTGGAAACTAATCGTTGAGAGGGCCTGCGGGCCCTCTTTCAAAAACTGGCCAGGTAATTTTAAGAGAAGGCGACCATGGCAACCGAAATTCGCGTGCCCACGCTGGGCGAATCCGTTTCAGAAGCAACGATTGCGCAGTGGTTCAAGAAACCCGGTGATGCCGTCAGTCAGGACGAGCCGCTCGTTGAACTGGAAACCGACAAGGTCACTGTCGAAGTTCCCGCTCCGGCCGCAGGCACTCTGGAAAGCATCCTGGTGAAGGAAGGCGACACGGTCGAGGTCGGCGCGCTTCTGGGCCAGATCGCCGAAGGGGCTGCCGCCGCACCGAAGGCCGAAGCGGCTCCTGCGAAGGAAGACAGCAAGGCCGCGGCGAAAGCGGAACTGGTCGATGTGCTCACGCCGAGCGCCGGCGAATCCGTCACCGAGGCGGAAGTCGGCGAATGGAGTGTCAAGGTCGGCGATATGGTCAAGGCCGACGACACGCTCGTCGAGCTGGAAACCGACAAGGCCGCCCAGGAGGTTCCTGCCCCGGTTGCCGGCAAGGTGGTCAAGATTTCCGCGGAAACCGGCAGCACCGTCGAACCGGGCGTTCTGCTGTGCCAGATCGCCCCCTCGGGAGAAGGGGCCGCTGCGGCTCCGGCCGAAAGCAAGCCGGCCGCTCCCGCCCAGGCCCAGCCGGCGCCCGCCGTGTCCTCCGGCTCCTCCATGCCCCCGGCTCCCGCGGCTGCCAAGATGATTGCCGAAAACAACCTGTCCGCCGATCAGCTCGGCGGCTCCGGCAAGCGCGGTCAGGTTCTGAAGGGAGACGTCATCGACGCGCTCGCTTCCGGCGCCACGGCAAGCGCCTCCGCACCGGCCCCGGCACAGGTTGCCCGCGGTCCGGTCGCCGCCCAGGACGAGGCGCGCGAGGAACGCGTGCGCATGACCAAACTGCGCCAGACCATCGCCCGCCGGCTCAAGGATGCCCAGAACACCGCCGCCATGCTGACCACCTATAACGAGGTGGACATGGGACCGGTCATGGAGCTGCGCAAGCAGTACAAGGACCTGTTCGAGAAGAAGCACGGCGTCAAGCTCGGGTTCATGGGTTTCTTCACCAAGGCGGTGACCCATGCCCTGAAAGAGGTTCCCGCGGTCAATGCGGAGATCGACGGCAACGACATCATCTACAAGAACTTCTGCCACATCGGCGTGGCCGTCGGCACCGACAAGGGCCTTGTGGTTCCCGTCGTGCGCGATGCCGACCAGATGTCCATCGCCGAGGTCGAGAAGGAAATCGGCAATCTCGGCAGGAAGGCCCGGGACGGCAAGCTCGGCATGGCTGACATGACCGGCGGCACCTTCACCATCTCCAACGGCGGGGTGTATGGTTCGCTCATGTCGTCGCCCATCCTGAACGCA
This sequence comes from Labrenzia sp. 011, assembly GCF_003075075.1. Classification (GTDB taxonomy): domain Bacteria; phylum Pseudomonadota; class Alphaproteobacteria; order Rhizobiales; family Stappiaceae; genus Roseibium. The sequence continues at coordinate 103,915 of NZ_QCYM01000010.1, forward strand.
CCGCAGTCCGGCATTCTGGGCATGCACAAGATCCAGGAGCGGCCGATGGCCGTGAACGGTCAGGTGGTGATCCGTCCGATGATGTATCTGGCGCTTTCCTATGACCACCGGGTCATCGACGGCAAGGAAGCCGTGACCTTCCTGGTTCGTGTCAAGGAAAGCCTGGAGGATCCGCAGCGCCTGGTTCTGGATCTCTGATCCGGAAAGACCCTGGAGAAGCCGGCAGATGAGCCCCGATTTTCTGATCACCGCGTTGATTGTGGTGCTGGTTCCCGGAACCGGTGTCGCCTACACGGTGGCGGTCGGTCTCGGCAGCGGGCGGCGGGCATCCGTCGCCGCCGCCGTTGGCTGCACGCTCGGAATCATCCCGGCCATCCTGGCCTCCGTCATTGGCGTGGCGGCGCTGATGCACACCAGTGCGCTGGTGTTTCAGGCCGTCAAATATGCCGGTGTCGCCTATCTGCTGTATCTTGCCTGGCAAACCCTGAAGGACAGGGGCCCGCTTGACCTGACAGCGGACAGGAACGCGCGCGCCGGAGACCTGGCGACCGCGCGCACCGGATTTCTGATCAATATTCTCAATCCGAAACTGACCGTGTTCTTTCTGGCCTTCCTGCCGCAGTTCGTCAGCCCGCTTGCGCTCGATCCTACGCTCGACATGCTGCTCCTGGGCGGGGTCTTCATGGCCATGACCTTCGCGATCTTCGTGATTTACGGACAGTTCGCCGCGCTGGTGGGCGAAAGGGTCCTGCGCAGTGACAGGGTCATGATGTGGATGCGCCGTACGGTTGCCGCGGCCTTCGCCGGCTTCGGCCTGCGGCTGGCATTGACGGAGCGATGATGCGACGGGAGACGCAGCTGGCCCACCGGAACCTGGGCTGCCGGCAAGGCATCGGAAACGCTTCGTTCCCTCAACTGAATGAATGGCCTCAACCGGAGGCGGAATGGCTGAAGAAATTGTCATAGTAACCGGCGGAAGCCGTGGAATTGGTGCCAGTGTTTGCCGCAAGCTTGCGGCGGGTGGCCGGACGGTGCTCGTCAATTTTGCGCGCAATTCCGATGCGGCGGACGAACTCGTCGACGAAATCCGGGCCGCCGGCGGCACGGCCGTGGCTGTTCAGGGCGATGTCAGCGACGAGGCCGACGTCCTCAACCTGTTTGCCGAGGCCGACAACCTCGGCACTCTGACGGGACTGGTCAACAACGCCGGCATTCTCGATGTGGCGCAGCGGGTGGACGAAATGTCTCTCGACCGCATGACCCGGATCTTCTCCGTCAACGTCATCGGATCGTTCCTGTGTGCCCGCGAGGCGGTGCGGCGGATGTCGACCCGCCTGGGCGGCAGGGGCGGGTCGATTGTCAATCTCGGTTCGGCCTCCTCCAAGCTCGGTTCGCCGGGTCAGTATGTCGACTACGCGGCGGCGAAAGGGGCGATCGACACCATGACGGTCGGTCTGGCGCTTGAAGTCGCGCAGGAGGGGATCCGCGTGAACGCGGTTCGCCCGGGCATCATCGACACCGAGATCCACGCCTCGGGCGGCATACCCGACCGGGTGGCGCGGCTCCAGTCCCGACTGCCGATGAAACGTGCCGGCTCCGCCGACGAGGTGGCCGATGCGATTCTCTGGTTGATGTCGGACCAGGCAAGTTACACGACCGGCGCAATTCTGGATGTTTCCGGAGGCCGGGCAATCCTACCATGATCCAGATTCCTGGACTCACACTTAAAGAGGCAAAGGCGGCCCAACATGTCCCAATATGATCTTGTCATCATCGGAACCGGCCCGGGTGGCTATGTTTGCGCGATCAAGGCAGCGCAGCTTGGCCTGAAGACGGCAGTCGTGGAGAAAAACGCAACTCTTGGCGGGACCTGTCTCAATATCGGCTGCATCCCCTCCAAGGCGCTGCTGCACGCCTCCGAGATGTTCGAGGAAGCCGGGCACGGTCTTGAAAAGATCGGCGTGAAGGTCTCCAAGCCCAAGCTCGACCTGCCGGCGATGATGAAACACAAGAGCGATGTGGTCGATGCCAACGTCGGCGGTGTCGCCTTCCTGATGAAGAAGAACAAGATCGACGTGCACACCGGGACCGGCAAGGTCCTCGCTCAAGGCAAGGTCGAGGTGACCGCCGAAGACGGCGCGGCGACGGTTCTTGAAACCAGAAACATCGTCATTGCCACCGGCTCGGAAGTCATGCCGCTGCCTGGGGTCGAGATCGACGAGAAGCAGATTGTTTCCTCCACCGGCGCGCTGGAGCTTGAAAAGGTGCCCGGCAAGCTGGTCGTCGTCGGCGGCGGCGTGATCGGTCTGGAACTGGGCTCGGTCTGGAACCGGCTCGGCTCCAAGGTCACCGTCGTCGAGTTCATGGACAAGATTCTCGGACCGATGGACGGTGATGTCTCCAAGAACTTCCAGCGCATGCTGAAAAAGCAGGGCATGGAGTTCAAGCTCTCGTCCAAGGTGACCGGCGTCGAGAAAAAGGGCAAGGGCCTTGCGGTGACCGTCGAGCCCGCCAAGGGCGGTGACAAGGAAGTCCTGGAAGCGGACATCGTTCTGGTCGCCATCGGCCGCCGTCCCTATACCGAGGGACTGGGTCTGGACACGGCCGGTGTGGCGCTGGACGAACGCGGGCGCGTGCAGATCGACGCCCACTACAAGACCAATGTGGACGGCATCTATGCCATCGGCGATGTCGTCGCCGGCCCGATGCTGGCGCACAAGGCCGAGGACGAAGGGGTTGCATTGGCCGAGATCCTGTCGGGTCAGGCCGGTCACGTGAACTACAACGTCATTCCGGGCGTCGTCTACACCCAGCCGGAAGTCGCCTCCGTCGGCAAGACCGAAGAGGAACTGAAGGCCGCAGGCATCGCCTACAAGACCGGCAAGTTCAACTTCTCGGCCAATGGCCGCGCACGGGCCATGAACAAGACCGACGGCTTCGCCAAGGTTCTGGCCGATGCCAGAACCGACGAGGTCCTGGGCGTGCATATCCTCGGCTTCGGTGCCGGCGAGATGATCCATGAAGCTGCGGTGCTGATGGAATTCGGCGGCTCGTCGGAGGATCTCGCCCGCACCTGCCATGCGCACCCCACCATGTCGGAAGCCGTCAAGGAAGCCGCCCTCGGCGCCTTCTTCAAGACGATCCACTCGTAAGGGCTGTCCCGGGGCCGGTACACGATGACGGAGTGCCCTGCGCTGGAGACAGCGCAGGGCACATTCGCATTTGCAGCCCGGGCCTCCTGCACGAGAAGATGATCCGGACGGCTCACATCATCGCCAATGTGGATGATCTCTTCTTCGTCCTCCGGGCGGCGGAATTCGTGTCGGGCGGACGGCACGGGAAGCCCCTTCTGGCCACTCGGTTTCCGGGTCTCGACAGCTGCCATCTGCAGCCGCGCCTCCATCTGGTTTTGGCCGGCTGGTTCCTTGCTGCGGCGGGGTCAGGCTTTCGTCGGTGCCGCGTGCTCGTCGCGGCACAGGCTGTGATCCCCGAAAGCCTTGAGCACGTTGCAGTCCGTCACCGTATGCCCGCCCTTGCAGCTGGCCGTGATGCGCTCCAGTTCCGCCTCGAGCTTCCGCAGATGGGCAATACGTTCACGCACGGATTGAAGCTGGGTCGCGGCGATCCGGTCCGCTTCGCGGCAGGGCTTGTCCGGATGCTGGCCAAGGTCGATCAGATCCCGGATGGCCGGCATGGGCAGACCGAGGTCGCGGCAATGCCGGATAAAGCCGAGACGGTCCAGATCCTGTGCGCGGTAGCGCCGCTGGTTGCCCTGCGTGCGCAGCGGCGCATCGAGCAGGCCTTCTTTTTCGTAATAGCGGATGGTCGGCACCTTGACGCCGGTCCGCTTCGCCAGTTCCCCGATCGAAAAATCCATGAAAACCTCTTGAACCTCTAGTCGCTATAGGGATTACAAAACCTCCTGCAATGGAATTTCAAGTGCATGGGAGCTTTCGATGGGTACGTGCTGCGGGTCTTCTCAAGGAACCTTTGACGGCATGTCGCGGGACTACCGCCGTCGTCTCTGGCTGGTGATCGCGCTCAATGCCGGCATGTTCATCGTCGAGATGGTTGCCGGCCAGGCCGCCGGATCGAAATCCCTTCAGGCGGATGCGCTCGACTTCTTCGGCGACGCGGCCACCTACGGGATTTCCCTCGCGGTGATCGGGGCTTCCGTGAAGGCCCGTTCCCTGGCGGCGCTGGCCAAGGGGAGCAGCCTGCTGCTGATGGGCATCTGGGTTGCCGCGTCGACGCTCTATCAGCTCTTCGTGCTCGGGGTTCCGCAGGCCGCGGTCATGGGGTCCATAGGATTCCTGGCGCTCGCCGCCAATCTCGCCAGCGTGATGCTGCTGGTCCGCTACAAGGACGGGGACGCCAATGTGCGTTCAGTCTGGCTGTGCTCCCGCAACGATGCGATCGGGAATGTCGCCGTCATGCTGGCGGCTTTGGGGGTCTGGGGAACCGCCACGGCATGGCCGGACCTGGTCGTCGCCGGACTGATGGCAAGCCTCTTCGTCAGCTCCTCGGTGCAGATCCTCAGACAGGCTCTTGCGGAGTATCGCCTCAGCACTGTTCCGGTCATCCCGACTGTCCGATAAAAGGCCCCTGGCTCAAGCCGGTGCCCCGGACCTGTCGGCCCGTCCGTGGTGCGTCATGGAGTGCGCGAAAAGGCCCGCTGCGAAGCAGCGGGCAATTTGGAGAAAATCACCGGTCTGGATCACTCTGCGGGCTTTTCACCCGGAACCGGCAGAACGGTCATTTTCCGCAGAGTTTCATCGCTCAGGTCGTTGGTCGCGATCGCCACGTCGCTGTCGTATTGCAGGGGCGTCACCGCCTCCGCAACCGTGATTTTCTGCTCGGCTTTGGCGGTCTTGTCCCAGGAGCACGCAATTGCCGGTACACCTGCAAATGCGGTCAGGGCGAGGGCCGCGATTCCAGTGGTCAATAGACGCATCTATACACCTCCGTCCGTTCCTCTGCGCAAACCAGCGCAATGGAGAAAAGGATAGGGCAACGGGCCGGTTTGGCAAGAAGAAAGCCCGGATTCCGGCGAATTCGGCCGGGTCGGGCAATCATTTTCGCGTGAGATTGAAGGTTTCTTCCCTGCGCGGTTCGGACAAGTCGTTGACGATGCTGATCACATGAACGTCAAGCATGTCTCCGAAGACCTTCAGCGTGAGCTGCTTGCTGCTCAGAAAGCCGATCAGAAGAACCTGGATGGCCCCGTCCGACCGCCGCTCGGCCTGCGTCCACCCCCATTTGCAGTCCCGTGGAATACAGGCGGTGAAGGCCCGCACCCGCACATGGACCTGATCGTCCAGACACCGGCTTTCCACCTCCACGCGGCTGATTTGTTTCGGCGCGGCATCCTTGTTGACCCAGATGCCGTCTTCCGGCAGCGGGCAGTAGACCCGCTGCTGCGCGAGCGAGGCAACGGCCGACAGCAGAAGAAACCCGGCGGCAAGAACAATCAGACGCATGCGCATTCTCCTGGTGACGGCACGGATCGGCAGGATAACGGGCCTTCCGGCAAAACGCCAACCGGCTGGCGCCCGCATCACCACCCTCTGGTCCCCGTCATTTGACCCGAGGCACCTGTCCCCGGGCTGAACCGGAGCACTTTCGGGTAACACGGGTCGCAGGGGACGGTGTGTCTTGAAAGTGCATGTCTTGCGGCGTTAGCGCCGCGGATGCGCCTTGTCATAGGCGCTCAGGAGATGCGCGCTGTCGATCTCGGTGTAGATCTGCGTGGAGGCAAGGCTGGCATGGCCGAGCAGTTCCTGGATGGTTCTCAGGTCGCCTCCGCCTGCCAGGAGATGTGTCGCGAAGGAATGCCGCAGCGCGTGCGGTGTTGCGGTATCGGGAAGGCCGAGGGCGCCGCGCAGCTTTTCCATCGCCAGCTGGATCATGCGCGGGTTCAGCGGACCGCCGCGCGCACCCAGGAACAGCGGCCCCTCGGGAGAAATGGCATAGGGACATAGCTTCAGGTACCGGTCGACCGCCTCGCTGACCGCGGGCAGGATGGGCACGATCCGCTCCTTGCGCCCCTTGCCGACGATCCGCAGGGTTCGGGCCCCTTGCCGGGGCGCCATGTTGCCGGTGAGCGACAGCGCTTCCGCAATGCGCAGGCCGCAGCCGTAAAGCAGGGTCAGAACGGCGGTGTTGCGCGCCTCGATCCAGGCTTCGCTTTCCATGGCCAGATCGCCGCCGGTGATGCCGATGGCGTCCTTCGGGGAAACCGGCTTGGGCAGGGACCGGGCCTGCCGGGGCGGGCGGACGGCGGCGGAGGCGGCGGCATTGACTTCGCCGCGCCGCTCCAGGAATTTCAGGAAGGAGCGGATGCCTGCAAGCCCCCGGGCCAGGGACCGGCTTTGAACGCCCTGCCGCCTGCGGCTTGCCAGAAAACCTCTGAAATCCGCCGGCTTGAGTGCCGCGATATCCTTGAGCGCGGGCGCACCGCCAAGATGGCCGGTCAGGAACCGCAGGAACTGCCTGAGGTCCCGTTCGTAGGCCAGCAGGGTCTTGTCGGACAGACGCCGCTCGTCCGTCAGATGGTCGAGCCACAGGCCCACGCGCTGATTGAGATCAGGCCTGGCCGTTACGAGAAGGGCATCATTGTCTGCAGGGTGCGCGCACATGATCTCACTCTGGCGCGCAAACTTGACGGTTCGGTTAACGGACGTGCCCACGCCGGCAACGGGCAAAACGGTTGCTTTGCCCGCGGCGGTCTCTTTAACCTCGGGACAACGACGGCAGGCGCCCCTGATTCTCCGGTGGATGAAGTCCTTGCGGTGCGCATCTCCGTCCCGGACGGACTTGCGCAGGCGCCGCAGCCGGGCAATGACGAGTGAACCTGAGCCCCGGTGACATGCGCCGCCGGCGGAAGGTGGTAGGGACCTGATCTTTCGTGCTGTTCGATGACCCAGACCTGAAGGAAACGATAGCCAGCGTCCTGGTGCCCGTGGCCGTGCCGAAGGCCTATACCTACAAGGTGCCGCCGGGCCAGACCGTGGTTCCCGGAACGATCGTCAAGGTGCCGCTCGGTCCGCGTGAGGTCATCGGCGCTGTCTGGGACATCGAACCGGACGCGGCCATCAACCCGAAAAAGCTCAAATATATCTCCCGCGTCTATGACACGACGCCACCGCTCGACAAGGATCTGCGCCGCTTCGTCGACTGGGTCGCCAACTGGACCCTCGGCGCGCCGGGCATGGTGCTGCGCATGGTGCTCAGATCCGAGGAGGCGCTGGAGCCGGAACCCCCGGTTCCGGGCGTGCGCCGGGTGGAGGGCGCCGAACCGGACCGCTCCACCGCCGCGCGCAGACGTGTGCTGGCAACCATGGAGGACGGCTTCGCCTGGACCAGAAGCGGTCTCGCCCATGCTGCCGGCGTGTCGGCGTCGGTGATTGACGGCCTTCTTCATCAGAATGTCCTGGAACCCGTCCTGCTGCCGGCAGCTCCCCCGCCGCCGAAACCGCAGCTCGACTATGCCCGCAAGGAGCTGACGCCTGCGCAGGAGGCGGCGGTGGAAGGGCTTGTGAAGTCTTTCGACACGGCCTCCGGCAGCGTTTGCCTGGTCGATGGCGTGACGGGCTCCGGCAAGACCGAAGTGTATTTCGAGGCCATTGCCGAGGCTCTCAGGCGCGGCAGGCAGGCTCTCGTTCTGCTTCCGGAAATTTCCCTGACAGAACAGTTCCTGCGCCGCTTCGAACAGCGATTCGGAGTCTACCCCGCCGAGTGGCATTCGGAGATCACGGTGAAGAACCGGGCGCGGATCTGGCGGGGCGTTGCTTCCGGCGATGTGCGTGTCGTGATCGGGGCGCGGTCCGCGCTGTTCCTGCCCTACAGGGAACTCGGACTGATCATCGTCGACGAGGAGCATGACTCCGCCTTCAAGCAGGATGACCGGGTGCCCTACAGCGCCCGGGACATGGCGGTGGTGCGCGGTCATCTGTCGAAATTCCCCGTGGTGCTGGCCTCCGCGACGCCCTCCGTGGAGAGCCGGGTGAATGCGGAACTCGGCCGCTACGAGCTTTTTGAATTGCCCGAGCGCGCTTCGGGGGCCGAATTGCCGAAGCTGGACGCCATCGACATGCGGGTGGACGGTCCCGAGCGGGGGCGCTGGCTGGCGCCGCGCCTTGTTCATGCGGTCAAGGACACATTTGCCGCGGGCGGCCAGTCGCTTCTGTTCCTGAACCGGCGCGGATACGCCCCGCTGACCCTGTGCCGCACCTGCGGTCACCGCTTCCAATGCCCCCATTGCAGCGCCTGGCTGGTGGAGCATCGCTTCCAGAAGAAACTCGTCTGCCACCATTGCGGCCACTTCGAGAAGACGCCCGAGCAATGCCCGTCCTGTCACGGCACGGATACCCTGGTGGCCTGCGGTCCGGGGGTGGAGCGAATCGCGGAAGAGGTCTCCGACCTGTTCCCCCAGGCGCGCACGCTTATCCTGTCGTCGGACCTGCCGGGCGGTCCCGAGCGGCTGAAACGGGAAATGAAGATTGTCGAGGAGGGGGGCGCTGACATTGTCATCGGGACCCAGCTTGTCGCCAAGGGGCACAATTTCCCCAAGCTGAAACTGGTCGGCGTCATCGATGCGGATCTCGGACTGGCCCATGGCGACCCGCGTGCGGCGGAAAAGACCTTTCAGCTTCTGGCCCAGGTAACCGGCCGCGCCGGACGGGTGTCCGGCGGCGGGGTGGGGCTTCTGCAGACCTATTGTGCCGAACATCCCGTCATCCGTGCGCTGCTGTCCGGAGACAAGGCCGCTTTCTACAAGGCGGAAGTCGATGCCCGGCGGGCCGCGGGCCTGCCGCCTTTCGGACGCCTGGCCGCGGTCGTCGTGTCCGGTCCCGACCGGACATTCGCCGAAGGCTATGCCCGTGCACTGGCAAGGGCCGCCCCGGACGATCAGGCGGTCACCCTGCTGGGACCGGCCGAGGCTGCCCTTGCCATGGTGCGCGGCAGATACCGTTTCCGGCTCCTGGCGATGGCGCCGCGGCAGTTCGACCTGCAGTCCTATCTGCGCAACTGGCTGGCGTGCGGCCCGAAACCGGTCCGGGGATTGCGGGTCCAGGTGGATATCGACCCGCAGAACTTTCTTTGAGGGCTGCGGCCCCGCGGACGGCGGCGGTTGTCCGGGACCGGAACTAAAGGTTTATGACTCCCGGTAGGTCTTGATCCGCAAGGGTTTTTGGGAACGTGGAGCAAAAAACTCCGATGAATCCGCAACAGAGGTCATTTGGCGAAGTTGCACACGGGGAAACCCTGTGCTAATTGAGGCGCGGCTTTGGGGGAACGGTTTATCCGTCATACCTTCCGACCTGTAAATCATTCGTTTTTTCAATGCTTTGCGAACGTTGACCGTTTTGCGGGCATGAAAGAAGTCAGAGAGCACGGACCTGGTGACTGACAACCTATCTCTCGTATCCGGCGTGGCGCAGCGTTATGCTTCCGCCCTTCTTGACCTCGCAGAGGGCGAAGGCCTGACGGCTGACGTGCTGCGGGACCTGACGGCTTTCGAAGGCATGCTTGCCGAAAGCGGGGATCTGGTCCGTCTGGTGAAGAGTCCGGCATTCAGTGCGGACGAGCAGCTTGCAGCGCTCACCGCCCTGCTCGACAAGGCGGGTATTTCCGGTCTTGCGGCGAATTTCGTGAAGCTGGTCGCCCGCAATCGGCGCCTCTTCGTTCTCCCCGACATGATCACGGCGTTCCGTGCCCAGCTTGCTGAAAGGCGGGGCGAGGCAACGGCTGAGGTGGTATCCGCCAACGCGCTTTCCGACGACCATGTCGCTGCCCTCAAGGAAGCCCTTTCCGCTTCCACGGGCAAATCCGTAAACATCGCAGCGAAAGTTGATCCTGCCCTGATCGGTGGCCTCGTGGTCATGATCGGTTCCCGCATGATCGATACCTCCCTGCGTACCAAGCTCAATTCACTCAAGTTCGCGATGAAAGAGGTCGGCTGATGGATATTCGGGCCGCGGAAATTTCCGCAATCCTCAAGGACCAGATCAAGAGCTTTGGCCAGGAAGCCGAAGTTAGCGAGGTCGGTCAGGTGCTCTCCGTCGGTGACGGTATCGCCCGTGTTTATGGTCTGGACAAGGTCCAGGCCGGTGAAATGGTCGAGTTTCCCGGTGGCATCAAGGGCATGGCCATGAACCTGGAAACCGACAACGTCGGTGTCGTTATTTTCGGCTCCGACCGTACCATCAAGGAAGGCGACACCGTCAAGCGGACCGGCGCCATCGTTGAGGTGCCGGTCGGCAAGGGGTTGCTCGGCCGTGTTGTCGATCCGCTCGGCAATCCGATCGACGGCAAGGGCCCGATCGATGCGACGGAAAAGCGCCGCGTTGACGTGAAGGCGCCGGGCATCCTGCCGCGCAAGTCCGTGCACGAGCCGATGTCGACAGGCCTCAAGGCGGTCGATGCGCTGATCCCGGTTGGCCGCGGCCAGCGCGAGCTGGTCATCGGCGACCGCCAGACCGGCAAGACCGCGATCCTTCTGGATACCTTCCTGAACCAGAAATCGCTGCATGCCGGCGATGACGAGAACGCCAAGCTCTATTGCATCTATGTTGCGATCGGTCAGAAGCGCTCCACCGTCGCCCAGTTCGTGAAGACCCTGGAAGATTCCGGCGCTCTGGAATATTCCATCATCGTGGCCGCAACCGCGTCCGACGCCGCTCCGATGCAGTATCTGGCACCCTTCGCCGGCTGCGCCATGGGCGAGTTCTTCCGCGACAACTCCATGCACGCCGTGATCGGTTACGACGATCTGACCAAACAGGCCGTGGCCTATCGTCAGATGTCCCTGCTTCTGCGCCGTCCGCCGGGACGTGAAGCTTTCCCGGGTGACGTCTTCTACCTGCACTCCCGTCTGCTGGAACGTGCGGCGAAGCTCAACGAAGACAACGGCAGCGGTTCCCTGACCGCCCTTCCGGTCATCGAGACCCAGGGCAACGACGTGTCCGCGTTCATTCCGACCAACGTGATCTCGATCACCGACGGTCAGATCTTCCTGGAAACGGACCTGTTCTATCAGGGTATCCGTCCGGCCGTGAACGTCGGTCTGTCGGTGTCCCGTGTCGGGTCTTCCGCACAGATCAAGGCGATGAAACAGGTTGCCGGCCCGATCAAGGGTGAACTGGCGCAGTACCGCGAAATGGCGGCCTTTGCACAGTTCGGCTCCGATCTCGATGCCACCACCCAGCGCCTGCTGAACCGTGGTGCCCGCCTGACCGAACTCCTGAAGCAGCCGCAGTTCTCGCCGCTGAAGACGGAAGAGCAGGTCGCGGTGATCTATGCCGGCGTGAACGGTTACCTGGACGCGCATCCGGTCGACCGGGTGCAGGACTTCGAGGAAGGCCTGCTGCTGTTCCTGCGTGGAGAGCACAAGGAACTGCTCGACGCCATCTGGGAAAAGAAGGCGCTCGATGACGAACTGACCGGCAAGCTGAAAGCGGCTGTCGACAAGTTCGCCAAGAACTTCGCCTAAGGACCACACGCCGGGATAAGGAGCAGGGGCGGCCATGCCGAGCCTGAAGGACTTACGAAACCGCATCGCTTCCGTGAAGGCGACGCAGAAGATCACCAAGGCCATGCAGATGGTGGCCGCGGCGAAACTGCGTCGTGCCCAGGAAGCCGCGGAGGCCGCGCGCCCTTATGCGGAACGCATGGAGGCGGTGCTGGCCAACCTCGCGGTCGCATTCGAGGGGCGTGATGACGCTCCGAAGCTGATGTCCGGCACGGGCAATGACCAGGTACATCTCCTGGTCGTGGCCACTGCCGAACGCGGTCTGTGCGGCGGCTTCAACTCCAACATCGCCAAGCTGGCACGCGACCGGGCACGCAGTCTGATTGCGCAAGGCAAGACGGTCAAGATCATCTGTGTCGGCAAGAAGGGTTACGACGCCCTGAAACGCGAACTCGGCCAGTATGTGATCAAGACGATCGATCTGCGCAGCGTCAAGAATGTCGCTTTCTCCAATGCGGATGACATCGGTCGTGAAGTGCTTGCCATGTATGCAAATGGCGAGTTTGACGTCTGCACGCTGTATTATTCGACCTTCAAGTCGGTGATCGCGCAGGAGCCGACCGCGCAGCAGCTTATTCCGGCTCAGTTTGATGCGGGAAAAGCCGAGACGGTCGATGGCCCCAGCGCGGTCTACGAATACGAACCTGACGAGGCCGAGATCCTTGAGGATCTGCTGCCCCGTAACATTTCCGTCCAGGTTTTCCGGGCTCTTCTGGAAAATGCGGCATCTGAGCAGGGCGCACGCATGTCCGCAATGGACAACGCGACGCGCAACGCTGGCGAAATGATCGACAAGCTGACGATCACCTACAACCGCCAGCGTCAGGCACAGATCACGACGGAACTGATTGAAATTATCTCGGGCGCTGAAGCGCTCTAACCGGATCGAGACGAGGATTAGGGATATGGCTGACAAAACGGTCGGACGGATCACCCAGGTCATCGGCGCCGTTGTCGACGTCAAGTTCGATGACCACCTGCCGCTGATCCTGAACGCTCTTGAAGTAGACAACCAGGGCAACCGCCTTGTGCTTGAGGTCGCTCAGCACCTTGGTGAAAACACGGTTCGCACCATCGCGATGGACTCCACCGAGGGTCTTGTCCGCGGTCAGGACGTGGTTGACACCGGCGGCCCGATCGCAGTGCCGGTCGGGGACGGAACCCTGGGCCGCATCATGAACGTGATCGGCGAGCCGGTGGATGAAGCCGGTGACATCGCTTTCGAGGAACGGCGCGGCATCCACCAGGAAGCTCCGGAGTTCATCGAGCAGTCCACCGAGGCGGAAATCCTCGTGACGGGCATCAAGGTCGTCGACCTGCTGGCCCCTTACGCGAAGGGCGGCAAGATCGGTCTGTTCGGCGGTGCCGGTGTTGGCAAGACCGTTCTGATCATGGAACTGATCAACAACGTCGCCAAGGCGCATGGCGGTTACTCCGTCTTCGCCGGTGTCGGCGAGCGGACCCGTGAAGGCAACGACCTTTACTGGGAAATGATCGAATCCGGCGTGAACAAGGAAGGCGGCGGAGAAGGCTCCAAGGCGGCGCTTGTCTACGGCCAGATGAACGAGCCTCCCGGAGCCCGTGCCCGCGTTGCCCTGACCGGTCTGACCGTTGCGGAGCACTTCCGTGACAAGGGCCAGGACGTTCTGTTCTTCGTCGACAACATTTTCCGCTTCACGCAGGCCGGCTCCGAAGTGTCCGCACTGCTCGGCCGTATTCCTTCCGCTGTGGGATATCAGCCGACGCTTGCCACCGACATGGGGTCGATGCAGGAACGCATCACCACCACCAACAAGGGCTCGATCACGTCCGTGCAGGCCGTCTACGTGCCTGCCGATGACTTGACCGACCCGGCGCCGGCATCGACCTTTGCCCACCTGGACGCAACGACGGTTCTGAACCGCTCGATCGCAGAAAAGGGCATCTATCCGGCCGTGGATCCGCTGGACTCCACCTCGCGCATGCTGGATGCACGCATCATCGGCGAAGAACACTACAACACGGCACGTGCCGTGCAGGTGACCCTGCAGCGCTACAAGGCCCTGCAGGACATCATCGCCATCCTGGGCATGGATGAACTGTCCGAAGAAGACAAACTGGCCGTGGCCCGTGCCCGCAAGATCGAGCGCTTCCTGTCGCAGCCGTTCTTCGTGGCCGAGGTCTTCACCGGCTCCCCGGGCAAGCTTGTTGCCCTGGAAGACACCATCAAGGGCTTCAAGGGCCTGGTCGACGGTGATTACGACCATCTGCCGGAAGCGGCTTTCTACATGGTCGGCTCCATCGAGGAGGCGATCGAGAAAGCCCAGCGTCTGGCCGCGGAAGCCGCCTAAGGTTCTGGAATTGACCGGACGCCCCAGCGGGCGTCCGGTCTGCCTCATGCTGGATGGCAAGACCATCCGAAACAGATCAGATTGATCGATCTGAAGATGCTAGGGCGTCCTGTTGCGTTTCCGACAACGCAGGATGCTCCAGACTGACAAGGAAAACGCCAAATGGCTGAACTTTTCCAGTTTGAGTTGGTCTCGCCGGAGCGCCAGCTCCTGTCCGCGCATGTCGCCGAGGTTGTCGTTCCCGGGGTCGAGGGTGAGTTCGGCGTTCTGAAGGACCACTCTCCGCTTGTCTCCACCATCAATCCGGGCATTCTGAAGGTCCGTAACGATGACGGCGGCTGGGTCGAATACTTCGTTCGCGGCGGTTTCGCGGAAATTTCGTCCGGCGTTCTGTCCGTTCTGGCCGAGCAGGCCGTCCCGGTGACGGAGATCAGCGCCGAGCAGCTCGACCTGGCGATCCGCAACGCGGAAGAAGACCTGGCCGACGCCAAGGATGACAATGCCAAACAGAAGGCTGAAATGACCCTGTCCCAGCTCAGGGACGTGGCAGAGGCCCTGAAATCGGCCTGAGGATTTCAGCTTCCTCGTTGAAATGACGAAACGCGGCTCGGCAACGGGCCGCGTTTCTGTTTGAGCCGGGCCGATCGGTCTTCAGGGGCAGGCCGGACAATGCCTGGGGACTTCATTGCACCACTCGCCCACTCAAACCCGGAGCCTACGCGATGCACTTGCCGCGAGACCAGACAGGCATCGGACGGGTCAATATCTACCTTGCTGCTATCCCGTGGCCCGGCGCGCGGCCAGTTCCTCGAAGAAACGGAAGCCGTTCCGGCCGTTCTTCTTGACGGCATAAAGCGCGATATCGGCCCGCTTGAAAGCCGTCCCCGCATCGGGGGTGTCGCTGTTGATCGCCGCAATGCCAATGCTTATGCCCACGGAAACATATTGTTTCTGCACCAGGAACGGCGAGCGGAGATTGTCCACGATTCGGCCGGCGATTTCCGAAGTATGGAAATCGGTGGGGCCGGTGCCGCCGAGAATGATCGCGAACTCGTCTCCTCCGAGACGGGCGACGAGATCGGTCGAGCGAACACAATCCTGCAGACGCTTTGATACGAGTTTGAGCAATTCGTCACCCGCATCGTGACCGTAGGTGTCATTGATCGGCTTGAACCTGTCCAGATCGAGCAGCAAAAGATTGCCCCGCTTGTCCTGGGATGCGGCGGTTTCAAGGGCCTCTTCCAGTTTCAGATTGAACTGTGTCCGGTTTGCAAGGCCTGTCAGAGGGTCGTGATGCGCGGCGTGAGCGATCTTTTGCGCGGCCCGCTCGGTCTGCGTTATGTCTTCATGGGTCCCGATCCAGCCGCCTTCCGGCAAGGGCGCCTGAACGGAGCTGATGATCTTGCCGTTCGGATGCGTGAACTTGGAGCGCACCACCTCTCCGGCCTTCAGGCGGGAGAACAGGTCCATCACATGATCCTGCACATTGCCGGAAAACTCGCCCCGCTGTACTTCGGCTTTCAGCAGCTCCGTCAGGCTGACACCGGCGTAGACCTCGTCCGCGGGCTTGCTGAAAATGTCGATATATTGTCTGTTCCAGAGGGTCAGATGCCCGCGCGCATTGAAGACGCTGACCCCCTGCCGCATGTTGGCCAGGATGACCTCGAGTTCTTCCATCCGGTGCCGGGCGAGCCGTTCGTTTTCCGCAAGCTTTTCTTCCATGCGCTTGCGGTCGGTCACATCGAAAAAGTTGTAGATCCCGCCGCCGTCCGGAAGCATCGTGCTGCGAACTTCGAGGAAGCGTCCGCTCATCGTCCGCCGTTCGTCGTTGATCGTCTGAGGTTCGCACATGAGCCGGTATCGTTCCTGGGCGATGTCTTCCGGAACGCCCGGCCCCAGGTCGCCTCTGGCCGCGCTGAACCTGAGATAGTCCAGAAGATGCAGTTTCTGGTCGATCATGTCCTGCGGGTAGTTCAGGAGAGTCTGGTATTCGGCGTTGGAGGACGCCAGCCTGTGGTTTTCGTCGTAATGGGCAAATCCGCCGGGGAAATTGTCGAAAATGATCTGCAGTGTTTCTGATTGCTGCGTGGTTTCCGTGACATCCGCCAGCGAAACGACGATATCGTCCAGCCCGTATTCCTGCAGGGGATCGATCGGTTGGGCATTCAGGCGCAGCAATGTGCGATGGGTGCTGTCGGGAAGCTGCAGACCGACGATGACATCCGTGATGAGGTCGGGGTCTTTCGCCGCGAGCATCAATGGGTCGGAAAGATCCCCGGAAAGGGGAGGGCTGAGCTTGAACTCCAGTCCCAGGTCGCAGACGCTTCTGCCGGCCAGATCCGTTCCCGCAAAGCCCAGCTGTTGCTGGGCAGCGGAATTGGCCGAGCGGATTCTTCCGGAAGGGGTCAGGAGCAGGATCCCTTCGGTCAATGCTTCGAGCGTGGTCCTCTGAACGGCCTCGGAATGCCTGATGTCCTGCTCGGACAGCTTTCTTTGGGTGATGTCCTGAAAGGCCCCGATGATACGAACAACAGAGCCGTTGGCGGTAATCGGTCGACCGACTGCCCGAACCCAGATCTGGTTCCCCTTCGCCGTAATGAGGGGCATTTCGAGGTCCCATCCGACATTGTTCTCGACGGCGCCCTGGACGGCCTTGCCCAATTTATCCCGGGTCTCGGGCGGGTAGAAATCGAGGGCCGCCTCGATCCTGGGTTCGAAGTCCGGTCCGACCTCATGAATTTCCCGGGTCTTTTCCGTCCAGGTCAGGGTGTTGGTCGCCACATCGACTTCCCAGCCCCCGACGCCCGAGAGATTGGCGATTTCCTCGATAAGCTCGCCTTCCCGTATCGCGATACAGTGTGCGGCTTCGGCCTCGAGAAGACTTTTCTGCGAGACAATCTCCGCCCGGTGCGCCTTGAACAGGCCTTCGACGACGGTGCCCAGGCGACGGAGCTGCTTCAGCTGGTTGTCAGTGGGGGTCTGGGGCTTCAGGCCTATGACACAGAGGGTTCCGAGCCGGTTTCGGCCATCGATGGACAGGGGGCAGCCTGCATAGAAGCGGACATGCGGTTCCCCGGTGATCATCGGGTTGTCCCTGAAGCGTTCGTCCTCGAGCGTGTCGGGAACGACGAGCAGCTCGTCGGTAAGGATCGTATGCTGGCAGATGGAAATCTCGCGGCCGGTTTCATCGATATCCAGACCGCAGCGGGCCTTGAACCACTGTCCCTTCTCTGAAATGAGGGAGATGAAGGCGATCTTGCAGTCGAAAATCTCGGCAACCGTATCGACGACCGCATCATATTCAGGAAGACGCTCGGAATGCAGGATTCGCAGCGAATGCAGAGCCGCAACGCGCTCTTCTTCGTTATGATCGCGCACGATCTGCATCAGGCACAAAATCTCCAAAAATACGTACGGAAATACGTCAATATGAACTTAAAAAGTTATTAGGAAATGTGCAACAAAGTATTAAAGCTTAACCACATGAGGTTGAATCCGTGGATAATTTGACACTTATAAGTTAATTGTCATTTTTTACTATGTAGGCATTTATTGCAATATGAAATAAAATTGTTTTTCCGAAAAGCAGGAAGAATGTATGCGTTCAGGTGGTGCGAAATTTTATTCTAACTTAGCGGAAGTTTTTGCTGTTCCGGGAGTCCGGTCAACAAAAAACCCGGTCTGATGACCGGGTTCAAGTCTCGCGGACATGCCGCGATAATTCTGCCTTATGTCAAGCAGATGTAAGGCTCAGGCTGCGCGGCGGAACGAAAGGCTCATGCCGCCACCGGAGCGGCTGCGGCGACGCTCTTCCGGCGGAATATACACAATGGCGCTGTGTTCGGTGCAATAGGAGACACCAGCCTCAACGCGCGTCGAGCACGGGAAAATGTAGTTGCCAGCATCACCTTCCGCCCATTTGCAGCACCCCGGACGCGGGAGAGACATGTCAGCCATTTCGTATTTCCTTTGTTCTTCTACCAAGCAGCAAAAACGCTCGAGCATCCCCGTGAGAGGATCCGAACAGCTTTTGACGGGAATCGGATGTAATCGGCGCTCGGGACGTCATCCGTTGTCCACCCGTGAGGGTGCTCTTCAGCAAGCGCAAAGCTTACATAAGCGGCACGTCACAAAAATGCAATAGAATAGCTGGAATTTCCGGCCTGCGTTCCGTGCATACCGGGTTAACGAATACTGACCGGATCACCCGGTTTGCGGCGGTAACCTGCCGCCTGCTCTGTGCAGGGCTTCCGGTGTATCGAGGTCGAGTCTCGCGGCCTCGCCGATTTCAACTTCCCTGACAAAATCCGGATTGTCGGCGATGATGTGCCGGGCGCCGATATCTCCGCTCAGGGATTTCAGCGCATCGAAAAAGCGGCTGTCCCACAGAACCGGATTGCCGCGCTTGCCGCCGGCCGTCGCCGTGACAATCAGGCCGGTGTCGTTTTCCCGGTAGGTCGCGACAAGTCTTTGCAGGATCCGGGAGTCGATCCGGGGCATGTCCCCGAGCAGTATGATTACCGCGTCGGTGTCGGGGGAAAGTGCGTTCATGCCGGTCCGGATCGAGGCGGCCATCCCGTCGGCGAAATCCGGATTGTGCACGACCTCAAGCGCCAGACCGGATACTGTGGCGCTGACCGCATCCGCAAGATGTCCCGTGACCAGGACGACCTGGGACAGATGCGCACCGGTGGCGGCTTCCGCAGCGTGGCGCACAAGCGTTTTGCCTTCAAGTTCGGCGAGAAGCTTGTTCGGCCCGCCCATTCGGGAGGACTTGCCTGCCGCCAGAACAATGGCCGCGATCTTCGATTTCCGGCTCTTGCTTGCGGCTTCGCGCGGCTGCGGCCGGCTGGCGATTTCCATCAACAGGCCTCCGACGCCCAGTGCGGTAATGTCGTCCGGTTCGACCTCGATCCCGGCAAGAAGCCGGTCGAGAACCCAGTCGAATCCGTTTTCCTTGGGGCTGCGGGCACAGCCGGGCGCACCGAGCACCGGCAGGCCATCCAGCATCGCGAGCATCAGGAGGTTGCCCGGATCGACCGGCATACCCAGATGGCGCACCTGCCCGCCCGCGCGGTCCACGGCTGCTGGCAGGACATCGTGACGATCTACGATGGCCGACGCGCCGAACAGGATCAGGAAATCGGCGCCCGCGCGCACCAGTTCGTTCATGGCTTCGGCGACCGCTTCCTGCGTATGCGGAACGCGCTTTTCCGCGATGACGCTGCTGCCGCTGGGCCGCAAGCGGTCTTCCAGCACCCGGCGCGTCTTGTCCAGGGTGGAGGGTTTCAGATGCGGCAGTTCGGTTGCGACCAGCCCCACCTTGCGCGGTGTGAAGGCGGCCACGCGCACGGCGCCGCGAAGGGCCGCTTCGGCTCTTTCCACCAGGGGCCCGGCCAGGGCGAAGGAGATGATCTTTGCCGTGGCTACCATGCGTCCGGCAACCACCCGGCTGTGGTTTGCCAGTGTGGCGAAGGTGATTGCCGGATCGATCCGGTTGGCGGCGGTTATCGCCTCGGGGTCGACCACGAGCACCCCGCTTGCCGCCGCATAAAGGTTCATCCGTCCCGTGAAGGCGGTATCTTCCTCCAGTCCCGGCCCCTTGGCGGCCAGGGCGAGCCGCCGCGCCGCGTCGTCCTCCCCGATGTCGCCGGGGTCAAGGGACGCCACCACGACCTGTGCCTGTCCGGATGCGGCCAGATCGGCGCAATCGGTTTCGGAAAGGACATGGCCTTTCTTGAGGGTTCTGTCCGCCAGTCTCGTCTTGTGCGCAAGAATGCAGCCGGCGGCCTCCCGGGGCGGACGGGGCCCGAATTTCATGCCTTGGCCTCCGGGCCCTTGCGCAAGGCCCGAATGATGGAGCCGAGCACCGCCACCGCGATTTCCTGCGGTGACGCCGAACCGATGTCGAGACCGATCGGGGCGTCGATCCGCTCGAAAAGCGCCGGATCGAGACCGGCGGCCTCGAAGCGCTCGAGCCGCTTGCCATGGGTCTTGCGGCTGCCGAGCGCCCCCACGTAGAAGCACCCGGTTCTGAGCGCTTCCATCAGCGGGAAATCGTCGATTTTCGGATCGTGGGTGACGGCGGCAACGGCCGTATAGGCATCAAGCGGGGTCTGCCGGAGAACGTCCTCCGGCCACTCGCCCTTCAGGGCACTGCCCGGAAACCGTTCCGCCGTTGCAAAGGCCGTGCGCGGATCGATCACTGTCACATCCAGCCCGGCGATCTCCGCCATGGGAACGAGTGCCTGGCTGATATGCACCGCGCCTATGATCACCAGCCGGGGGGCGGGCACGGATACGGTCAGAAAGTCTTCGCCGCTATCCGTTCGCACCGTGCCGGATTTTCCGGAGCGGAAACGCCCGCGCAATTCATCCGCCAGCGGATCGGGGGAAAGGTCGTCTTCCGCGCGCACCAGTCTCTGGCGGCCGTCCTGAAGGCTGGTCACGAGGATGGCGGCGCGCCGGGCCGAACGCAGTCTGTTGAGCTCGGTAAGAAGTGTCAGATCCATGGGTCAGGCCCTGTCCGTTGCCAGTTTCACGCCGAGGCCGCACAGCAGCGAACCGCCCAGCCAACGGGTCAGATCCTGGTATCTGGCGTTCCCGGTCAGACGTCTTTTCACTTCCGAGGCGAACAGTACCGTCATGAGGTCGGCCGAGGTGAAGGAGAAATTGACGAACGTCCCCAGAAGCAGGAATTGCATCCAGATCGGCAGACCCGCGTCCGGGCTGACGAATTGCGGCAGGAAGGCGATGAAAAAAATCGCCACCTTCGGATTGAGGACTTCGACCAGAACGCTGTCGGCAAATGCCCTCCGGGCCGACTTGCGCGGCAGTTCCGGCAACGGGCCTGCGGCAACCCGGGTGCGGATCATCTGGATTCCAAGGAAGACCAGATAGAGGCCGCCGGCCAGTTTCAGGGCGAAATATAGCGCCGGCACCACGGAGAAGATCGTCGACAGCCCGAAGGCGGCGGCAATCACATGGACATAGCAGCCGACATGAATGCCGGCGGCGGCCATGAACCCCGCCCGCTTGCCGCGGGCAATTGTCTGGGCGGCGGTGTAGAGCAGCGCCGGGCCCGGCATATAGGCGAACAGCAATGTCGCGGCAAGAAAGGCGAGAAGTGTTTCGGTTGTCATGACTGGCGGTCCGGGATCAGCTGACGGGTTCGACATAAACGCGGATGCGGCCGCCGCAGGAAAGACCGACCTGCCACGCGGTTTCGTCCGCCACGCCGAATTCCAGCGTCGTGGGCTTTCCGGTGTCTATCACGTCGAGCGCTTCGGAGACCACGGCACCTTCCACGCAGCCGCCGGAAACGGAGCCTTCGAAATTGCCGTCGGAATCAATCACCAGATGGGAGCCGACCGGGCGCGGCGCGGACCCCCAGGTCTCGATCACCGTTGCCAGCGCCACGGAGCGGCCCGCCCCGCGCCAGGCTTCCGCCGTCTTGAGTACATCTGCTAGGGGAGAGGTATCGGTGGCAGGCATGTTCATTGTCCCTTCAACGTCGGCCCCCAATATAGACTTTTCCCGTTCCGATGAAATACCGGCAGGCAGTGAATGTGACCTGTCTTGCCGGGGCGTGTTGCGGAATCTGCTCCGGCAGTGAGCGCGCGCAAAAAAACGGCGCCTGCGATGCAGGCGCCGTCCGGGTTGGCAGGGTTCGTTCCGGACCCCTTATTCGGCTGCGAGCCTCAGGGCCGGAGCGGCGTTCAGGACCGCGCCGTCCACATGAGCCTCGAAGGCTTCGAAGTTGCTGACGAACATCTGTACCAGTTTCGCTGCCTGTGCGTCGTAGGCGTCCTTGTCGCTCCAGGTTTCCCGCGGGGTGAGGATCCTGTCCTCGACCCCTTCCACGGAGACCGGAACGTCGAAGCCGAAATTCGCGTCGGTGCGGAATTCCGCCTCCTTGAGGCTGCCGGACAGGGCCGCCTGCAGCAGGGTGCGGGTGGCCTTGATCGGCATGCGCTGTCCGGTGCCGTAGGCCCCGCCCGTCCAGCCGGTATTGACCAGCCAGCAGTCCACATTGTGACGGGCGATCAGGTCCTTCAGGAGGTTGCCGTATACGGACGGATGCCGTGGCAGGAACGGTGCGCCGAAGCAGGTGGAGAAGGTCGCCTGCGGTTCGGTGACGCCTTTTTCCGTGCCGGCCACCTTGGCCGTGTAACCGGACAGGAAGTGATACATGGCCTGCGCCGGAGTCAGGCGGGCGATCGGCGGCATCACGCCGAAGGCATCGGCCGTCAGCATGATGACGGTTTTCGGCATCGGTGCGCGGCCCGTGGGGCTGGCATTGGAAATGAAGTGGATCGGATAGGCGGCCCGGGTGTTTTCGGTCTTCGAACCATCGTCGAAATCGGGAACCCGGTTCTCGTCCAGCACCACATTTTCAAGCACCGTGCCGAAGCGCTGCGTCGTGGAGTAGATCTCCGGCTCGGCCTCGGCCGACAGTTTGATGGTCTTTGCGTAGCAGCCGCCTTCGAAATTGAAGACACCGCTTTCGCCCCATCCGTGTTCGTCATCGCCGATCAGGGTGCGGCCCGGATCGGCCGAAAGGGTCGTCTTTCCCGTGCCGGACAGGCCGAAGAAAATCGCCGTGTCGCCGTCGTCACCCACATTGGCGGAGCAATGCATGGGCATCACGCCCTTGGCCGGCAGCAGGTGGTTGAGCATGGTGAAAACGGATTTCTTCATTTCACCGGCATAGGAGCTGCCGCCGATCAGGATGATCTTGCGGGTCAGGTCACAGGCAATGACCGTTTCTGTCCGGCAGCCGTGGCGGTCGGGGACGCCCTTGAAGCTGGGCAGGTCGATGATGGTCATTTCCGGAACGAATGCGGCCAGATCGGTGGTTTCAGGCCGCAGCAGCAGGTTGCGGATGAACAGCGAATGCCAGGCATATTCGGTATAGACCCGGACGGGCAGCCGGTGGGTCGCGTCGGCACCGCCGTAAAGATCCTGCGCGAACAGCTCGCGGCCTTGCGCATGATCGAGAAAATCGGCCAGCAGCAGATCGAACTGCTCCCGGGTCATCTGCCCGTTGTTGTCCCACCAGACCGTATCCCGGGTTTCGTCGTCGAGGACGATGAACTTGTCCTTCGGGGAGCGGCCGGTATGAACACCGGTTTCGGCGACGAGGGCGCCTGCGGCCGTGATCTGGGCTTCGCCGCGGGAAATCGAATATTCGTAGAGCGCAGGCGCATGCTGATTCCAGTACAGCGCCTTCAGGCCCTTGAAGCCGAAGGTTTCGCAGCCAATGGAGGGGTTCCTGACACCAGTTTCTTGCATTGTTCCCGCAGTCCTCGTGATTTGGGCATGTCGCCACCGGAAAAAGGCAAGAAATGCGAAAGTCAATTCGCGCCAGATCCGGCTGTAGGGGTTGCGACCCTAGTGGAACGGCCTGGGGGCAGCAAGACATACGAAGGTGCTACGTCGTTGTTTAATCGATTGAAATATCACCTCAAGTGCCGGTTGTTTAATTCGGATGGCGAACTAAATATCGAAACCTTCAAAATGTTCGGTTCCACGCAGGAATTCGAAAGAGAGTGCGTCCGGAGCGCAAGGCGGCCATGGCCCCCGGCATGTCTCCGGTCACCGGGACCCCGGATCCTGCACGGGCCGGCAGCCTGTCGAAGGCGGCGTTTTTGATCCGTGCGCACAGAAACGCTCTGCGGTGAATTGCCGGGCAGGCGGGGTCCCCGACCGCTTTCGGTTTTCCACCGGTCACTTGAATTTCCCGCCAACGATCCCCACCATGCAGGCAGTGGAATCGCCATTCCCGAACCGGAGCGCCGGAAATGGCGGTATGCCTTAATTTATGCGCATTTAGCAGGCCAAAGGCTCTATGTTACAGTGAAGCCGATGCGTGCCATCGGTGCGTTGCCGGAAATGGAAAAATAAAGCATGCCGACAATTGCCCTGGTCGATGACGACCGCAACATCCTGACTTCGGTCTCTATCGCTTTGGAAGCGGAAGGATATCGCGTCCAGACCTATACGGACGGCACCTCGGCCCTCGACGGGCTGCAGAGCGATCCTCCGGAACTTGCGATTTTCGATATCAAGATGCCGCGTATGGACGGCATGGAACTGCTGCGCCGCCTGCGTCAGAACTCGGATCTGCCGGTGATCTTCCTGACTTCGAAAGATGACGAGATCGACGAACTTTTCGGCCTCAAGATGGGCGCCGACGATTTCATCCGCAAGCCTTTCTCCCAGCGGCTTCTGGTCGAGCGGGTCCGGGCGGTCCTGCGCCGGGCGCAGCCCCGGGACGCCTCGGCGCCGCGCGACGATGCGGACAAGCTTCTGGAGCGCGGCCAGCTGGTAATGGATCAGGAACGCCACACCTGCACCTGGAACAACAAGCCGGTGACGCTGACCGTGACCGAGTTCCTGATTCTCTCCGCCCTCGCGCAGCGTCCGGGGGTCGTGAAGAGCCGGAACGCCCTGATGGATGCGGCCTATGACGACCAGGTCTATGTGGACGACCGGACCATCGACAGCCACATCAAGCGCCTGCGCAAGAAGTTCAAGGTTGTTGACGACGACTTCGACATGATCGAAACCCTCTATGGTGTGGGCTACCGCTTCCGGGAAGCCTGAAACGACAATAGTAGGGTGCATTCCGATCGGACTGAGGCATTTGATGAGGGGAAACCGGCCCACCGGCACAGTGGCGCCGCTTGCCCTCGTGGTGGGGTAGATGGCGGTTGAAAGCGAGAGCGCCGAGGCAGTTGCCGCCTCCGAATCCGCGAACGGTTCGGAACGCTCCCGCTTGCGCCGCCTCGGCAACAAGCGCATCCGCCGCCGGCTTCTGAACCAGTTCGGACGGATCTTCGGCACCTATGTCCTGTCCTCCCTGACCCGGCGGATCATTGCCATCAACCTCGTGGGCCTGCTCGCCCTGGTGATCGGCATCCTTTACCTGAACCAGTTCCGCGCCGGCCTGATCGATGCCCGGGTGCAGAGCCTTCTGACCCAGGGCGAGATCATCGCCGGAGCGATTGCCGCATCCGCGACGGTGGACACCGGAACGATCACGGTCGACCCGGAGCGCCTGCTCCAGCTGCAGGCGGGCGAAAGCATCACTCCCACGGGCGATGATCTGGACAGCCTCGATTTCCCCATCAATCCGGAACGGGTCGGTCCGGTTCTGCGGCGGCTGATCTCGCCGACCAAGACGCGCGCGCGGATCTACGATCCCGAGGGCATATTGATCCTCGATTCCCGGCACCTTTATTCCAGTGCCCAGATCCTGCGGTTCGATCTGCCGCCGCCCAATGCGGTGGAGGAGGATTTCTGGGATGCGATCTGGCAATGGACCAAACGCTGGCTGCGGCAGGGCGACCTGCCGCTTTATCAGGAAGCAGGCGGCGGCGACGGCCGGGTCTACCCGGAAGTCGAGGCGGCGCTCGCCGGATCGCCGGCCAGCGTCACCAGGATCTCGCCGCGCGGCGAACTGATCGTGTCGGTCGCCGTGCCGATCCAGAGGTTCCGGGCGGTGCTCGGCTCCCTGCTTCTGTCGACCCAGGGTGGTGATATCGACGCCATCGTGCGCGCCGAACGCATCGCGATCATCCGGGTGTTCCTGTTTGCCGCCACGGTGACCATCCTCCTGTCGATCCTGCTTGCCGGCACCATCGCCGGCCCCGTCCGGCGTCTTGCCGCCGCCGCAGACCGGGTCCGGCGCGGGTCGACCTCGCGCGAGGAAATTCCGGATTTCTCCGACCGACAGGACGAGATCGGGCACCTGGCCAGGTCCTTCCGCGAGATGACCCACGCGCTTTACAACAAGATCGACGCGATCGAACGGTTCGCGGCGGATGTCGCCCATGAGCTGAAAAATCCGCTGACCTCCCTGCGCAGCGCGGTGGAAACCCTGCCGCTGGCGAAGTCGCAGGAGTCGAAGGACCGGCTGATGGAGGTTATCCAGCACGATGTCCGCCGCCTCGACCGGTTGATCAGCGACATTTCCGATGCCTCGCGTCTCGATGCGGAACTGGCGCGCATCCAGGCCGAACCCCTCGATCTGGCCGAGTTCCTGCGCAACATGGTGGCCGCCGCCAACCAGAGGTCGGGAACCGAGGAAGCCAATATCAAGCTGACCGTGGCCGATGCCCCCGGACCCAGACCCTATCTGGTGCAGGGACACGATATCCGTCTCGGTCAGGTGATCAGCAATCTGTTCGACAACGCCCGCTCCTTCTCGTCGCCCGACGGAACCGTCCGGGTGGATCTTTCCCGCGAGGGCCGGCAGATCAAGATCACCGTCGATGATGACGGTCCCGGTATCCGCGCGGAAAACACGGAGCGCATCTTCGAGCGGTTCTATACCGACCGGCCCGACGGCGAGGGCTTCGGCAACAATTCCGGTCTCGGCCTGTCGATCTCCAGGCAGATCATCGAGGCGCACGGCGGAACGATTACCGCCACCAACCGTCTCGAACCCGATGACGGCAACGAACGCAAGATCGCCGGTGCCAGGTTCACCATTCACCTGCCGGCCGGAAGCGGAAAGTGACCGGACAGAGCATCCATGCGAACTGCGTGATTGTCGGGACCTGCGGCGTGCTGATCCGCGGGGAGGCGGGCAGCGGCAAATCCCTGCTGTCGGAAACCCTGATCGAAGCGGCGCGGGCAAGAGGTCACTTCGCGGCCCTTGTGGCCGATGACCGGGTTCTGCTGGAGGCGGACGACGGCCGGCTTCTGGCGCGGGCTCCCGAAACCATCCAGGGGCGGATCGAGGTTCGGGGATTTGCCCTGGAAGACATCACGTATGAACCGGTGGCCCGCATTCGTCTGGTCATCGATCTGAAGCCGCTGGAGACCCTGGAGCGCCTGCCCGACATGGCGATTGACCAGGACTGGCTCGCGGGGATCTTCCTGCCGGCGATCGCCTGCCCGTCACATCGCCCTGCCATCGCTCTGCGTCAGCTTCGCTGGGCCATGCGCAGGCTTCTTTCCGGCGGCCCGGACTATATTTAGAGGCGCTCGGGACTTTTTTGCTTGCAACTGGCGATACGGTTGAAGAGAGTGCTCCTGACTGTTGAACGCCCGGCTCCGTGAAGAGCCAACCGCACCCCGTGATCAGGCCGAAAGACGTATGATTGGACTAGTACTTGTTACCCACGGACGCCTCGCCGAAGAATTCAAGGCGGCGCTGGAGCATGTTGTGGGTCCGCAAGAGCAGGTCGAAACCATTTCCATCGGACCCGATGATGACATGGAACAGCGTCGGCAGGATATTCTGGTGGCCGTCGAGGCGGCCAATACTGGCAAGGGCGTGGTGCTGCTGACCGACATGTTCGGTGGCACGCCGTCCAATCTTGCGATTTCCGTGATGGACGGCAAATCCGTGGAAGTGGTGGCCGGTGTCAATCTGCCCATGTTGATCAAGCTCGCCAGCGTGCGCGCCGACCGCGAACTGGCGGATGCGGTGGATGAGGCCCGTCAGGCCGGGCAGAAGTATATTTCTGTCGCAAGTCAGGTGCTGTCGGGGCAAAACTGATCATCAACATGACAACTGCAAATCTGCTGGAAAGAGATCTGACGATTGTCAACCGGCGCGGGCTTCACGCCCGGGCCTCCGCCAGACTTGTAAAACTCGTCGAGACTTTCGATGCCGAGGTTCATGTCTCCAAGGATGGTCAGACGGTTGGCGGAACATCGATCATGGGTCTGATGATGCTTGCCGCCAGTCCGGGCTGCTGCATCCGGGTCTGCGTGGGCGGAACGGACGCCGAAGCGGCGATGAGTGCGATTTCAGAATTGGTTGAAAGCGGATTCGGCGAGACGGACTGAGCTCGGCGGCGGTGACCGATGCGCCCCGGGGCCTCCCGGTGTTCAACACGGTTGCATGAATTTCAGGAGCGAGCATGGCGAACGGTTCGGCCGGGACGACCCGGAAGGTTCTTGCCCATATCCACGAGGTCCTCGGTGTGGATTTCGCCTTTGAACTGGCGGACGGCACGCTGATCCCCCCGGGCGCTGCGCCCGGCGGCCTGCGCCTCTTCGTGTCCGACGCCGCCTTGCCGCGGCTCCTGCGCGCGCCCGGCCTGAAGACCGTCATTGATCTTTACGCCGCCGGTGACATCGATCCGCGCGGCGGCACCATCTTCGATTTCGCCGACCGGCGCCCCGCGGTGAAGGGCCGGGCGCTTTTGCGGAAGCTCGACAAACGCCTGCTGCTCGGTGCGGCCTGGAAGCTTTTCTTCGCGTCGCGCGGCACGAAAGCGGCCGCTGGCAATGCGGACAGCAAGACCTCCGCTGCGGGGGCCGGCAGCGGCAAGGCGGATATCGCCTTTCACTATGACGTTTCCAACAGTTTCTACCGGCTCTTTCTCGATCCGGAGATGCTTTACACCTGCGCCTATTTCCGCGACTGGGAAAACGATCTGGCGACGGCGCAGCGCGACAAGCTGGAGATGATCTGCCGCAAACTCAGGCTGAAACCCGGCGACCGGCTCCTGGATATCGGTTGCGGCTGGGGCGGTCTTATCTGTTATGCGGCGGAACACTACGGTGTGACGGCGCTCGGCGTGACGCTTGCGGAGGAACAGGCAAAACTGGCCCGCGAGCGGATCCGGGAGCGGGGTCTGGAAGACAGGGTGCGCGTGGAGCTGAAGGACTACCGGGAACTGGACGGCCAGTTCGACAAGATTTCCTCGATCGGCATGTTCGAACATGTCGGCCTCGACAATCACGACGGCTATTTCCGCGATGTCCGACGCCTCCTGAAGCCGCGCGGGCTCTATCTGCATCATGCGATCACCCGGCGCGGCAAGAAGGACTTCTCGAAATTCCGCCGCAAGAGACCGGAGTACCGGACCCTGGTGCGCTACATCTTTCCCGGCGGGGAGGTGGACCACATCGGCTGGACGCTGACCAATCTCGAGGCGCATGGCTTCGAGGTGCATGATACCGAGGCCTGGCGGGAGCATTACGCCCGCACCACCCGTCTGTGGGCGGAAAACCTCATGGCGGCGAAAGAGGCTGCCATCGCCGAAGTCGGCGAGCGCAAGTACCGTCTCTGGCTTGCCTATCTGTGCGGCGTGTCGCTCGGGTTTCGGCGCGGCACGATCGGCATCTTCCAGACGGTCGCCTCCCGGCGCACCAAGGGGCCGTCCGGCCTGCCGCCCACGCGGGAAGATCTGTACCGGCCGTGACAGCGCCGGTCTTGTGAAACGAACCCGCCTCCCATCGCGAAACAGGCTAATTCCTCTGTTGAGATGCGGCGGGGCCTGACGGTAGCGCCACGTGGCTGCGCCGCTCTTCACGGGGGCTGGGCAAAGACGTCCGGATTCGCGGCCTCAAGCAGATATAAAGAATTCTTTATATCTTTATTGCGATATGTGGCGGCGGGCGTTATAACCCCTGCCAATGGTTTCCGGACGATGCCGGAGACCGGCAGACAGCGACCGGCTTGCCTCCATCGGCTTTCTTTCCGTCAGGAGGAGCGGTTGTCTTCAAAAGGCCAGGCACTTGGAGCCGGCTGCAAAAAAGCAGGACACTTTCATGACCGACTACATTGTCAAGGATATCGGGCTCGCCAACTGGGGCCGCACCGAAATCGAGATCGCGGAATACGAAATGCCGGGCCTGATGGCCTGCCGCGCCGAGTTTGGTGAATCCAAGCCGCTCAAGGGTGCCCGTATCGCAGGTTCCCTGCATATGACCATTCAGACCGCCGTGCTGATCGAAACCCTGGTTGCGCTGGGGGCGGAAGTGCGCTGGGCGTCGTGCAACATCTTCTCCACCCAGGACCAGGCCGCTGCCGCGATCGCCGACGCGGGCATTCCGGTCTTCGCCATCAAGGGCGAAACCCTGGAAGAATACTGGGCGTATGCCGACAAGATCTTCGATTTCCCCGACGGGGCGAACATGATCCTCGATGATGGTGGCGACGCCACCCTCTATATTCTCATCGGCGCGCGGGTCGAGGCCGGCGAGACGGATCTCATCGAGAACCCGACCTCTGAAGAAGAGGAATATCTTTTCGCCCAGATCAAGAAGCGCATGGCGTCCAGCGCCGGCTGGTTCACCCGCCAGCGCGACCTGATCCAGGGTGTTTCGGAAGAAACCACCACCGGTGTCATGCGTCTTTATGAAATGCAGAAGAAAGGCCTGTTGCCGTTCCCTGCGATCAACGTCAACGACAGCGTCACCAAGTCCAAGTTCGACAACCGCTACGGCTGCCGTGAATCCCTGGTCGACGGCATCCGTCGCGGCACGGATGTGATGATGTCCGGCAAGGTTGCCGTGGTTTGCGGCTACGGCGATGTGGGCAAGGGGTCCGCCCAGTCTCTGGCCGGCGCCGGCGCCCGCGTGATCGTCACCGAGATCGATCCGATCTGCGCCCTCCAGGCATCCATGGACGGTTTCGAGGTCAAGACCATCGAACAGGCCCTGCCGGAAGGCGACATCTATGTGACCGCCACGGGCAACAAGGACATCATCACCCTTGAGCACATGCGCGGCATGAAGGACATGGCGATCGTCTGTAACATCGGCCATTTCGACAATGAGATCCAGGTCGCGGCGCTGAAGAACTACAAGTGGCGGCCGGTCAAGGATCAGGTCGACCTGATCGAATTCCCGGACGGCAAGCGCATGATTCTTCTGTCCCAGGGGCGTCTGGTGAACCTCGGCAACGCCACCGGTCATCCCAGCTTCGTCATGTCGGCCAGCTTCACCAACCAGGTGCTGGCGCAGATCGAACTCTTCTCGAAGGGCGATCAGTACAAGAACGAAGTCTATGTGCTGCCGAAGCACCTGGATGAGAAGGTCGCGCGCCTTCATCTGGAAAAGCTCGGCGTCACGTTAACCGAACTGACGGACGAACAATCTCAATATCTGGGGATTAACAAGACCGGCCCGTTCAAGGCAGAACACTACAAATACTGATTCAGTAATGACGGCACACCAGATGTAGTCGTCGCATCGATTCGGTACTGTGAACAAAAAAATGCAGGACCCTTCAATTTGAAGGGTCCTGTTAACTTTTCGGAAACGGACTCTTCTGCGTGATTCTCAAAAAGGTTATGGTTTAAGCGAATCAAGGGCCAGGAGGCAGATGTCTTTGATTTGCTCCCATAAACTGGGAGCTGTGCCCGCAAAGGCGGGACATGGCGGCATAAGGGGATCACAGAATGCCGAAAGGCAGCAGGGACGGCGTGCGATCGGGCACGACGTGGCGAGATTGGAGTCTGAGCAGGGTCAAGGTCGGCGGCGCCGCAATGGCGTGCTTCGGACTGTCTTCCGGTCCGGCGGCTGCCGATATGCTCGCGGACGCCGTGGCGGCGATAAATCCTGATAGCATGATTCTTTTTGGTGCGCTCGGCGGAATGTGTGTCTTCGCCGTGACCGCCGCGACGGCCCTCGTGCGTCATCGCAAGAATTCCGCGATCCTGCTCGAAGCGCTGGAAAAGGAAAAAGGCGACCTGAAATTCCGGGTGGACCGCCTGGAAGCCATGCTCAATACGGACGAGCAGCGCGTGATCGTGTGGACTGGCAACGGTGCCATGCCGCAGATCTGGGGCATCCTGCCGGAAAAATCCGGGGTTCCACGCCCGCCCGCACAACTCCTCGCCTTCGGTAGCTGGCTGACAGCCAAATGTGCCGACGATCTGGAACGTCATCTGGACATGCTGTTCCGCACCGGCGAAGCCTTCACCGCCACCTTGAAAACCCGCACCGGCAGTTATGTCGAGGCGCTTGGCCGCACGACCGGCGGTGCCGTCGTCCTGCGCCTGCGCGACCTGACCGGCGAACGGCAGATGCAGGCCGAACTCTCGGCGCGCAACGCCAAGATCTCCGGTGAACTGCACATGCTGCATGCGCTTCTGGATGCCATGCCGGCACCCGCCTGGCAGCGGGATGCGGAAGGCGCCCTGATCTGGGCGAACGAAGCCTATGCCGAAGCCGTGGAAATGCCGGATGCGTCAACCGCGGTGAAGCAGGGAGCCACCTTCCTGGACGCGGCGGCCCGCACGGCGATGGCCGTTCAGCGGACGGAAGACGGCTGCTTCAACGCCCGCATTCCGATCGTCGCCTCCGGCGAGCGCCGGGTGTTCGAGGTGACCGATGTCAACGCGAATGTCGGCGGAGCCGGCATTGCCGTCGATATCAGTGAGCTGGAACAGGCGCGCAAGGAACTCGGCCGCGCGGAGGAATTCCACGGCCGCACCCTGGATCAGCTCGCCGCCGCTGTCGCCATCTACGGCAACGACCGCAAGCTGCAGTTCTACAACGCCGCCTTCCGCCAGCTCTGGGACCTCGATCCGGCATTTCTGGAAGGCAATCCGGAAGATGGGGCCGTCCTCGACGCTCTGCGCGCCGCGCGCAAGATCCCGGAACAGGCGGACTACCGCGTCTGGCGCAACAAGATGCTGGAGAGCTACCAGTCCCTGGAAGCCCGGGAAAGCTGGTGGCATCTGCCGGACGGCCGCACACTACGTGTCATCGCCAACCCGCATCCGCAGGGCGGCGTCACCTATATCTATGAGAATGTCACCGAGCAGCTCGATCTGGAAAGCCGTTACAACGCGCTGACCCGCGTGCAGGGAGAAACCCTCGACAATCTGTCCGAAGCCGTCGCCGTGTTCGGCTCCGATGGTCGCCTGCGCCTGTGGAACCCTGCGTTCGGCCGTATCTGGAACCTGGAAGAAGACCAGCTCTCGGAATTGCCGCATGTCAAGGAAGTGGTCTCCGCCTGCACCCTGAACGCGACCGAGGAAGCCGCCTGGGAACAGCTTGCCGGCAATGTCACCGGTCTTCTCGACAACCGCACCCAGAAGGTCAGCCGTCTGGAGCGTCACAATGGCGACGTGCTCGACTACGCCACCGTACCGCTGCCCGACGGTGGCACGCTGGTGACCTTCGTCGATGTCACCGACAGCGTGAATGTGGAGCGGGCGCTGCTGGAAAAGAACGAGGCCCTGCAACAGGCCGACCAGATCAAGAACGCCTTCATCCAGCACGTGTCCTACGAATTGCGCTCGCCGCTGACCAACATCATCGGCTTCGCCCAGCTTCTGGCCGATCCCAAGTTCGGCGACCTGTCCGAGAAGCAGGGGGAATACGCCGAATATATCCAGTCCTCGTCCTCCGCCCTGCTGGCCATCATCAACGACATTCTGGACCTTGCGACCCTCGATGCGGGCATCATGGAGCTCGACCTTGGCGAGGTCGACGTGGCTTCGACCGTCTCGGCGGCCGTCGAGGGTCTGAAGGACCGGATCGCGGAAGCCCGCATCAACCTGCGCACCCATGTTCCGGAAGATATCGGCATGATGGTCGCCGACGAAAAGCGTCTGCGCCAGGTGCTGTTCAACCTGATTTCCAACGCGGTGCGCTATTCGGAAGCCGATGGCGTCGTCGATATCAGCTGCAGCCGGGGAGACGACTCGGTGACCTTCATCGTCAAGGATCACGGCTATGGCATCCCCGCCGAAATCCTGACCCAGGTCTTCAACCGCTTCGTGGGCCACGACACCGGCGCCCGGCGGCAGGGAGCCGGCCTCGGTCTTGCGATCGTCAAGAGCTTCGTGGAACTGCACGGCGGCACCGTCGACATCGAGTCCGCGGAAGGCAAGGGCACCACGGTTTCCTGCGTTTTCCCCGCACGGCCCGAACTGTCGGATCAGGCCGCCGCCGAATAGCATGGCAGAGCGCGACCCGAAGCAGCTGCCCGCTTCCTTCCTCACGATCGAGATTGCCGACGAGTCCGCAACCCGGCAGCTGGCAAACGACCTCGCACTGGTCCTGAAGGCCGGAGATGTCGTCTGCCTGTCAGGCGATCTGGGGGCCGGAAAGTCGACATTCGCGCGGGCCCTGCTGCGCGCCTTCGCCGGTGATCCCGAACTGGAGGTGCCGAGCCCGACCTTCACCCTGGTCCAGACCTATGCGTTCGAGCGGTTCGATCTGTCTCACTTCGACCTTTACCGGCTGGAGGAGCCCGAGGAACTTGAGGAACTCGGGCTGGACGACCTGCTTGCAACCGGCGCGGCGCTGATCGAATGGCCGGAAATGGCGGGAGGCCTTCTGCCGCAGGACGCCCTGTGGATCCGGATCACCCAGCCGGAGGAGGATACCGATGCCCGCCGTTACGAGTTCGGGTCCCTTGCCCCGCAATGGCAGCCGCGGATGGCGCTTACGCGGGATATCCGCATCCTTGTCGAACGGACAGAGTTTCAAGGCGCCAGGCGCCGCTTTCTGGCAGGGGACGCCTCCCTGCGGACCTTCGAAACGGTCGAGGCGGGGGACCGCACCGCCGTTCTGATGCGCTGGCCCTTCCACGATGATGCGGTGTCCGAAACGGTCCGGGCCTACATGCAGAAGGTCCATCTGGCACAGGACTGCCGCTCGGTCGTCGCGATCGGCGGGGAACTGCGGCGGCACGGGTTTCTGGCACCGCGCATCTATGCAGCGGATCTGGCCAGGGGACTGGTGCTGTCCGAAGATCTGGGCAGCGAAACCATCGTCCGGAACGGAGCACCCGTCCCCGAACGCTATCGCGCCGCCGTCGATGTTCTGGCGCGACTGCACGGCATTTCCTGGCCGCGGGCCGTCGCCCTGGAGGAGGGGGCGGTCTACGAGGTTCCTGCCTATTCGACCGACGCCCTGGTCGCGGAGGCCTCACTGTTTCTCGACTGGTATGTGCCGGAAGCCACCGGCGCGCCTGCGGACGCGGGCACCCGCAGGGACTTCGAAACCCTGTGGCGGGCCGCGCTGGACAGTATCGCGGAGACGCAGCGGGGCTGGGTGCTGCGTGACTTTCATTCGCCCAATCTGCTGTGGCAGGAGGGCGCGGCCGGAGAAAACCGCATCGGTCTGATCGATTTTCAGGATACGGTCATCGGCCCGGTGGCCTATGATGTGGCGGCTCTGACATTCGATGCCAGGACGGATATCGGCCCCGAACTGGAAACCGAACTCTTCGATGCCTATGTCTCTGCCAGGGAACGTCAGGCGGCCGGTTTCGACAGGGCCGGGTTTACAAGGGCCTATGCGGTCATGGCCGCGCAGCGGATATCGAAGATACTCGGGATTTTCGTCCGTCTGGCCCGGCGGGACGACAAGCCGGCCTATCTGGCGCATCTGCCGCGCATGCAGGGATACCTTGACCGGGTGCTTGACAGGCCTGCCCTGTCGGATTTGAAAGGTTGGTACGCACGCTACCGTCCCTGAGTTTTGCCCCGGGGACAGGATGGACGAACGGGGCCGTTTGCAATCAGCCGAGTAGAACCATGACACACACGCGCTACCGCCCGAAGAACGCTATGATCCTGGCCGCAGGCCTGGGCAAACGCATGCGCCCGCTGACGGCGACGACCCCCAAGCCGCTGATCGAGGTCAACGGTCAGGCATTGATCGATCACGGCATGGACAGGCTTGCTGCCGCAGGCGTCGAGAAATGCATTGTCAATGTGCACTATCTTGCAGATCTGGTGGAGGTGCATGTCCGCCGCCGCCAGGACATGGAGGTCGTCATTTCGGACGAGCGGGATCTCTTGCTGGAGACCGGCGGCGGCATCAGGAAGGCCCTGCCCCTGCTCGGAGACGAGCCCTTCTTCCAGCTCAACGCCGATACCTGCTACTGGGTGGAGGGGGTCAAGCCGAACCTGGAACACATGATCGACGCCTGGGACGAGACCCGCATGGACGCGCTGCTTCTGGTGGCGGAAACCGTCAAGGCCGTCGGCTATTCCGGCCGGGGCGATTTTGAAATGGCCAGGGACGGCTCCATGACCCGGCGGCAGGAAAAAGCCGTGACGCCCTTTGCCTATGCGGGAGCCGCGATCCTGCATCCGCGCCTGTTCGAGGGGGCGCCGGACGGACCGTTCTCCATGAACAAGCTGTTCGACAAGGCCATCGAGGCCGATCGGCTGTTCGGGGTGCAGATGGAGGGGCTGTGGCTTCATATCGGCACGCCGGAAGCCATTCGCGCCGCCGAATATGCCGTGCGGGAAAGTGCGGCCTGAGGATGGAGGAACGGCCGAATCTTTTTTCCGTGTCACCCGCCGTTCCGTTTCTCGAGACGCTTGTCGACACGCTGGCGGAGGGAACGCTCGTCCCGGGGTTTCGCCCGCTGGACGACCCGCTGCTTCTGTCTACGGCAACGCTCTATCTGCCGACCCGCCGTGCCGCCCGGCTGCTGCCGGAGCTCTTTCAGGAAAAATTCGCCGGCCGTCCGGTGCTGCTGCCCGCCATCCGGCCTGTCGGCGATGCGGATGAAGATGCGCAGAGCCTGACGAGCGAACCGGACCTGGAGGCTCTGCCGCCTGCGATGCCGCTGCTGGAGCGTCATCTGGCCATGACCCGGCTGGTGAAGGCATGGAAGGGCATGCTGCGCCGGGAGGCGCTGAGCCTGCGGTCCGACGAACCTCTCGGTGTGCCAGCCTCGACGGCCGACGCCGCCTGGCTTGCCGGTGACCTGCTCACCCTGATGGACGAGGTCGAGACGGAAGAGGCCGACTGGTCCGAGCTTGCCGGACTGGTGCCGGAGGACCACGCCCGCTACTGGCAGATCACGCTGGATTTTCTCAAGATCGTCCAGGAGGCCTGGCCCGCGCATCTGGCCGAACTGGAGCAGATGGACCCGAAGGCGCGCCGGTCCGCGCTCATTCGCCGCGAAGCCCGCCGCCTGTCCGGCAGCGCACCGTCCGGACCGGTCATCGTGGCTGGGGTGACGGGATCGGTCCCGGCAACCGCCGAACTTCTCAAGGTCGTGGCCGGTCTTTCGCAGGGTGTGATCGTCCTGCCGGGTCTTGACCGGCACCTGGACGACCGGGCCTGGGCGGCCCTGGGCGCGCGCCGGGCACCGGGGGCAGGGCCTCTTTTTCAATCCGGCGAAGCTTCGCTCCCCTCTCACCCGCAATACTCCCTCAAGCAGCTGCTGGACCGTCTGGGCGTTGCCCGGTCTGACGTCAGGCCACTCGGGCCGGAACCCGCCCCCGGTCTCGCCCTGCGCGAGGAACTCGTCTCCCAGGCCCTGCGGCCTGCGGACACCTCCGACAGCTGGACCGCGTTTCTGGACATGCGGTCCGAGGAGCAGAGGGCGCAGGCTCTCGAGGGCGTCGCGATCATGACCGCCCGCAACGAAGCGGAGGAGGCTCTGGGGGTCGCCATTGCCCTGCGGGAAACCATCGACCGCGGCGAGACCGCGGCGCTGATCTCGCCGGACCGGATGCTGACGCGCCGGGTGGCGGCGGAACTGGCCCGCTGGCATATCCAGGTCGACGACAGTGCCGGCCGCCCGCTTGACCAGACCGCACCGGCGATCCTTGCCCTTCTGGCCGCGAAACTGGCACTCGGCGGCTGTGAGCCGATAGACCTGCTCGCGCTCCTGAAACATCCGCTCGCCAGGCTGGGCCTGCCGGCCCGGGACATCCGTTCCGCCGCGCGCGCCCTCGAACGCGGCGTCATCCGCGGACCGCGCGCCCGCCCGGGCACCGGCGGATTGAAGGCCGCGATCGAGGCCAGCCGCTTCGCTGCCGGCGAAGCGCATGTGCCGCGCTGGAAAAAGATCCACGACCAGGACTGGGACGTGATCGCCGACCTCGCGGACCGGCTCTCGTCTGCCCTGGCGCCGCTTGAGGCCCTTTCCGGGCAGGCCGAGCCGGTCTCCGTCATCGAACTGGCTACCCGGCATGCGGACGTGCTTCAGGCGGTCGCTGCGGATGAGACCGGGTCGGTCGATGAACTCTTTTCCGGCGAAGCCGGAGAAGCGCTGGCGCAATTTCTCACCGGTCTTCTGGAAGCCGAAGCCAGCGGACTGGAAATACCGCCCGGCGAATGGCCCTCGGTGCTGCCGGCCCTGATGTCCGGTCAGGCCGTGCGCCGCCGTCTGCCGGGGGATCCGAGGGTGCAGATCCTGGGGCCGATGGAAGCGCGGCTGCAAGCCTTCGATTTCGTGGTTCTGGGCGGGCTGAACGAAGGCATCTGGCCCCAGCGAACCCGCAACGATCCCTGGCTCAACCGGCCGATGAAGCGGGGCATGGGACTGGAGCCGCCCGAACGCCGGCTGGGAGCGTCGGCGCATGACTTCGCGCAGGGCATGGGCGCACGGCAGGTCATGCTGACACGCGCCGCCCGGGCGGATGGCGCCCCGACCGTGGCCTCGCGCTGGCTGCAACGGCTGACAACCCTGGCCGGGCCGGTGGTCACCGGGCAGATGGAGCGCAAGGGAGAGCAGTACACCCGGCTCGCCGCGCTGCTGGACCGCCCCGAGGGGCCGGTCAGACCGGCCGCCCGGCCCAATCCGCTTCCGCCGCTGGCTGCCCGGCCCCGGTCCCTGTCGATCACCGAAATCGAACGCCTCATCCGCGACCCTTACGCGATCTTTGCCCGCCATGTTCTGGAGCTGCAGCCGGTGGACCCCATCGGCGGCGAACCGGGCGCCGCGGACAAGGGCAACCTCATTCACGACGCCCTGGCGCAATTCCTGATGACGTGGACCGGCCCGTTCGACGATGCCGCTGTCGCGGCGCTGATCGGTATTGGTGCGAAGCTCTTCGAACCGCTGGACGCCTTCCCCGCGATCCGC
Organism: Labrenzia sp. 011; assembly: GCF_003075075.1. Lineage (GTDB taxonomy): Bacteria > Pseudomonadota > Alphaproteobacteria > Rhizobiales > Stappiaceae > Roseibium. The sequence goes on from NZ_QCYM01000010.1 coordinate 142,328, forward strand.
GCCTTGTGGTGGCCGCGCTTCCAGAGGATTGCCGGGGGTTTCGTCGATTACGAGGCCGGCCGGTCGAGGCGCGTCACCAGGCGCTTTCTGGAAATCGGCGGCGGCGTGGAGATGAAACTGCCCGGTTTCGACTTCCGCCTGCGCGGCCGGGCGGACCGGATCGATCTTCTGGACGGCGGCGGACTGTCCGTGATCGACTACAAGACCGGACAGGTCCCCAGCCAGAAGCAGGTCGAAGCTCTGCTGTCGCCGCAATTGCTGCTGGAGGCGGCCCTGATAAAGCGGTCGGGTTTCAAGGATGTGCCGTCGGACGCGGAAATCCGCGAGTTGCTCTATCTGCAGCTGAAGGGCGGAACGGAGCCGGTTATCGAAGCGCTGCGCAATCCGAAGGAAACGCCTCTTGAGGATCTGGTGGAGGATTCCTGGACGCGGCTGGAACAGCTGATCGCGCACTACGCCAAGCAGGACACCGGCTATCTTTCGCGCGCCCGCGTGATGCGCGAGCGGCAGCTGAACGGAGATTACGACCATCTCGCCCGCACCCAGGAATGGGCTCTGGGGTCGGAGGAAGACCCGGCATGAGCGGATTTGAAATACCGAAACTGACCAGGGAGCGGCAGGATCTGGCCTCCCGTCCGCGCGCCTCCGCCTGGGTGAGCGCCAATGCCGGCTCGGGCAAGACCTTCGTCCTGTCCCGCCGCGTGGTGCGCCTGCTCCTCGACGGCACGGATCCGGCGCGGATCCTGGCGCTGACCTTCACCAAGGCCGCAGCCGCCGAAATGGCCACCCGCGTCTTCCGCATCCTGGGCACCTGGGTGACGATGGAAGATGCGGTCTTGGCCGCAGAGCTCGAGGAGATCGAGGGCCGGAGACCGGATGCCGCGCGCCTTGCACTGGCGCGGCGGCTCTTTGCCCGGGCCCTGGAAACGCCCGGCGGCCTGAAGATCCAGACCATCCACGGCTTCTGCGAGGCCCTGCTGCACCAGTTTCCCCTTGAGGCCAATGTGGCCGGACATTTCTCCGTTCTGGACGACCGGGTCGCCGCCGAGTTCATGGCCGAGGCCCGCGCCAGCGTGTTGCACAGGGCGGAGACGGAACCGGACAGTGTGTTCGGCCACGCCCTTGCCTCCGTCATTGACCTGATGAGCGACGGCGGCGCGCAGAAGGCACTGGACGAACTCATCCAGAACCGTGACGCCTTCCGTCGCTGGACGGTCGACGCGGGAGATCTGCATGCCGCGCTCCGGGAACTTGCCGGCCTGCTGGATGTCGATCCCTCCCTCCGGCTGGCCACATTCGACAGCCGGTTCAGGGACGAATGCCCGTTCGACCGGAATGTCTGTCTCAGTTACGCGGAAGCCCTGCAGACCGGCACCAAGACGGATCAGGCCCGGGCAGAGGCCCTTGTTGCCGCCCGGGAGCTGCACGACCCGTCGGTTTTCCGGGAAGCCTGGCAGCAGATCTTCCTGACGGCCAAACTGGAACCGCGCCGCTCTCTGGCCACCAAGAAGGTGGCCGAGGCGTTTCCCGACATGGTCGAAGCGCTCGAGAAGGAACAGGCGCGGCTGCTCGCGCTTCTGGACGAACGGCGGAAAGTCGTAACCTTCGAGGGTACCGTTGCCCTGCTGCGTCTGGCCGATGCGGTCATCCGTCACTACGAAAGCGCCAAGACGGCCCGGGGCTACCTCGATTTCGAGGATCTCGTAGTCAAGACGGCCACGCTCCTCAGGAAGTCCGACGCGGCGCTCTGGGTGCAGTACAAGCTCGATCAGGGGCTCGATCACATCCTGGTCGACGAGGCCCAGGACACCAGCCCGCGCCAGTGGGAAGTGGTCCAGTCCCTTGCGGCGGAGTTCTTTGCCGGCGCCGGTGCGCATGAGAGAACCCGCACGCTGTTCGCCGTCGGCGATGAAAAGCAGTCGATCTATTCCTTCCAGGGCGCGGTGCCCGCCTATTTCGATGCCATGCGCCGGGAGTTCTCGCAGCAGGCGAACTCCGCCGCACAGGAATTCCATTCCGTCAACCTGCAGCTTTCCTTCCGATCCACGCCTGATGTGCTCGCCGCCGTCGACCGGGTGTTCCTGGACGAAAGCGCGCACAGGGGGCTGTCGAAGGAGGTCGCGCCGCCGGTGCACGAGGCGATCCGCCGGGACCCCGGTATCGTCGATCTCTGGCCGCTGGAGACGGAAGCCGAAGTGGTGGAGCCGGAAGACTGGCGCCAGCCGGTCGATCATGTCGGCTCCGGAAGCCCGATGCTCAAGGTCGCAAGGCGGATCGCCGCCGAAATCGCCGGCTGGATGCGCGACGGCACGGCCGATCCCGGCGAGGTGATGATCCTGGTGCGCAAGCGCGGCCCGTTTGTCGACGCGCTCAACCGGGAACTCAAGCTGCTCGACATCCCGGCGGCCGGCAGCGACCGCCTTGTCCTGACCGAACATATCGCGGTTCAGGATCTGGCGGCCCTCGGCCGGTTCCTGCTGCTGCCGGAGGATGACCTGTCCCTGGCCTGCGTCCTCAAGAGCCCGCTGTTCGACCTGACGGATGACGATCTTCTCGAGATTGCCCGTGAGAGCCCCGAAAAGATCCGGCCCGGCACGCTCTGGCAGATGCTGGTCAGGCGCTCGGAGAGCTCCGCCAGGTGGCAGGCGGTGCGGGAAAGACTCGAAGACTGGCGCGCGCGCGCCGACTTCGTGCCCCCTTATGAGTTCTATGCCCGGCTGTGTGGTGCCGATGGCGGCCGCAAGGCGTTTCGCGCCAGGCTCGGCGTGGAAGTGGATGACGTTCTCGACGAGTTCCTGGCCTTGACGATCGCCTATGAACAGACCGGAACGCCGGGCCTTGAGGGCTTTCTCGCCTGGATGGCCGCCGCCCCGACGGAGATCAAGCGTGAACTGACCAGCACCAAGGGCATGGTGCGCATCATGACCGTGCACGGCTCAAAGGGACTGGAGGCGAAGACCGTCATCCTGGTCGACCCGGGCGCGCCTCCTGTCAGCGCCATACATGATCCGTCCTTCCTGCCGCACCGGCGTCTGGAAAACGATCTCCTGCCGCCGGCGCTGGTCTGGCTGCCCCCAAGGATCGATCGCATGCCCTGGCACGACGACGCCGTGCAGGTTCTGCGTCAGTCCCAGGAGGAGGAATACCGCCGCCTGCTCTATGTCGCCCTGACCCGGGCGGAAGACCGTCTGATCGTCTGTGGCTGGGAGCCCAAGCGCGGCGCCCATGAAAACTGCTGGTATTCCATGGTCGAACGGGCGCTGAAGCCGGAAGCCCGGGAACTGAAGGACCGCGCGGGCAATGTCATGGCCTGGCGCTGGCAGCAGGGCACCGCAGACCCGCAGGGCAGCGCTCCGACCGAAGTCCGGCCGGCCGCTGCGCAGGCCGGAGAGGATGCGGACCTGCCGCTGCCGTCCTGGCTCTCCGAGCCGGTCCGGCCCCTGCCGAAGAAAAAACGCCTGCAGCCGTCGCGGGCCTTCGAGGCCATGGAGGAAAAGGAGGGGGTGGAACCGGTTCCTGCGCTCTCGCGTCTTCAGGCCCGCAGGGAACCGGCCTCATGGCCGCTGGAGAGGGGCCGTCTCGTTCACCGGTTGCTGGAGCTGTTGCCCGATATTCCCGAAGCGGACCGCCTGCCCGCCGCCGGCGCCTATCTGCAACAGGCATTGAAACCGGAGTTCGAACATTACCGGGATCGCCTGCTGGCCGAAGTCGGTGCCATCCTCGAGGAAGAGACGTTCAGGCCGCTCTTCGCCGCGCCCGCGCGCGCGGAGGTTCCGCTTGTGGGGACGATTCGCGCGGGCGACGGGACGCAGATCGAGATATCGGGCCAGATCGACCGGCTTCTCGTCGAGGCGGATCGCGTTTCGATCGTGGATTACAAGACCAACCTCCATCCTCCGCAATCCGTGGCCGAGGTCCCGCAGGAATACCGCGCACAGCTTTGTGTTTACCGGGAAATGCTGAAACGGATTTATCCCGGAAGACAGGTTCGCGCCTATCTGCTCTGGACGGCCGGACCTGCGCTGATGGAAATTCCCGAAAAGATGCTGGAAGAAACCTTCGCTGCTCTGCGTCCGGATGGCACAGCAGCTTGACGGCAAGGCCTTGGCTACCTACCTTCGTGCCAACTGACACGCTTACATCGGGTAGGCGTTGCGCATACAACCACGAGATCTTTTCATGGCAACCACACAAGTCACCGATGCTTCCTTTGAATCGGAAGTTCTGAAATCCGACAGCCCGGTCGTCGTAGACTTTTGGGCAGAATGGTGCGGACCCTGCAAGATGATCGCGCCGGCTCTGGAAGAGATTTCCGACGAGATGGGCGATAAGGTGAAGATCACCAAGCTCAACATCGACGAGAATCAGGACATGGCCATGAAATATGGCGTCCGCTCCATTCCGATGCTGATCCTGTTCAAGGATGGCGAGCCGATGGCAACCCAGGTCGGTGCCGCGCCGAAGGGCAAGCTCTCCGACTGGATCAAGAGCGCCCTTTAAGGGAAACCTTCCCGCGGCGCTTCGGTTGCCGGAAATATGAGCGGTTCCGGCGGGTAAGCGACAGCCTATCCGCCGATCCTCTTTGAAAAACCGGCAACCGGCCTTATAAGCATCCGCACACAGCCTGAGCCAAACGGAACATTCATGAGCGACGAAAACAAAAAACCGGAAGAACAGCCGACCGCGGCAACTCCGGAAGCTGACGCCCCGGCTGCACAGCCCGAAACCGCCGAAGAAACCGGAGTGGATCCGATCGAAGTTCTGAAAGCAGAGAACACCGACCTGAAGGACCGTGCCCTGAGGGCGATGGCGGATATGGAAAATCTCCGCCGCCGCACCGAAAAGGAAATAAAGGACGCGCGCCAGTATTCCGTGTCCAGTTTCGCGCGGGATATGCTGAACGTTTCCGACAACCTGCGCCGCGCCCTGGAAGCCCTGCCGGAAGAGGATCGTAAGAACGCCGACGCCGGTGTTGCCGCCCTGATCGAGGGCGTTGAGATGATCGAACGCGATCTGCTCAACCAGCTCGAAAAGAACGGCGTGAAAAAGCTGGAGCCGGAAGGACAGAAATTCGATCCGAATTTCCATCAGGCCATGTTCGAGGTTCCCAACACCGAGGTGCCGAACAACACGGTCGTGCAGGTCGTCCAGGCCGGTTACGTGATCGGCGACCGGGTCTTGCGCCCGGCCATGGTTGGCGTCTCCAAGGGCGGGCCGAAGGAGGTCGCCCAGAACTCGGATGCGGACGCCGGACAGACCGTCGACAAGAGCGCCTGATCCCGGGCTGATCGCAAGCTCCCGGATAAAGCCGTGCCTGCCTTTGGCGGGGGCGGCTTTTGACTGTCGGGACATATGCGCACCGACCGGAGTATGGTGAACTTCACGACACCGGGCAGCAGACGGTCAGATGCCGGTGCATGAGTTGGTTGGACAATCCGAGGCGGAAACATGCTGCTGCAGGTGCTGGATTATCTCGGAGTCGCGGTGTTTGCCATTACCGGCGGCATTGTCGCATCGCGCAAGCAGCTCGATTTCATCGGCTTCCTGTTCTTCGCAACCGTGACCGGCATCGGCGGCGGCACCCTGCGGGACCTGCTGCTGGGCGTGCCGGTGTTCTGGGTGGAGAACGAGACCTACCTGCTGGTCTGTCTGATGGTCAGCATCTTTCTGTGGTTTGCCGCCCACTGGGTCGAGCGCCTGAACAAGCCCCTGCGCTGGGCAGATGCCATTGGCGTTTCGGCCTATTGCGTCATGGGCGCGGCGAAGGCCATGAGCGTCGGCGACACGGTGCTGGTCGCGATCCTCATGGGGGTCTCGACGGCCACATTCGGGGGCATCCTGCGTGACACGATCGCCGGTGAACCGTCTTCGCTCGTCAAGCCGGAAATCTACCTGAGTGCCGCTTTCGCCGGAGCCGGGGGCTTCGTTGCGCTGATACATCTGGGGCTGCCGCCGGCGGGCTCCGCCGGTGCGGCAGGCTTGCTGGCGCTGGTCCTGCGCGGCGGTGCGATCGAGCTGGGCTGGACCCTGCCGGGATATCGCGGCGCAACCGGCCCCTGAACGTCTTCATGCGCCGGGCGCGGCCGATTGGTGGTATCGATTTTCCGGTGCGCCTCCGCTAGGGTATGAACCCATAAATTTGCATGTCTTATGTGGAGACAGGCAGGAGACGCGACATGGCCGAGCACGGAATTTTCTACTGGAATGAACTGATGACCCGCGACACGGGGAAAGCCAGGGCGTTCTACGGCAAGGTCCTGGGCTGGACCTTCACGGAAATGCCCATGGAAGAGGGCGTTTATGTCATGGCCATGCAGGGCGAAAAGCCGGTCGGCGGGATTTTCCCGATGAGCGGCCCGCAATTCGACGGCGTGCCCGAACACTGGATGTCCTATATCGCTGTCGATGATGTGGACGAGCGCCTTGAACTGGCCCGCGCCCATGGCGGCGAGATCATCCAGCCGCCCTTCGATGTTCCGGGCATCGGCCGGATCGCGATCCTGAAGGATTCCGGTGGCGCCGTTCAGGGCTGGATGACCCCCGTCGACCCGGCGTGAACATCTGGAGCGGGTCGCGCTCAAGCGGGTTCATGGCTTCCGGAAGACGCCCGAGACAGCGTTTGCACCGCAAATGCGTTCGGGCGATTTCCTGAATTCAGTTCACACCCTAGTAGACAAGCCCCGAACAGGCCGAAACATAGTAGATCAGTCCAAGCGCGATCGCCGGAAAGCTCGCCGAATAGGCAAGTGTCGTCAACATCTCAAGCTCCTTTGCAACACGGCAGTCGGGAAGGCGGCCGGAACAGCCGACAGCCTGCGGGCGACATTTCGAATGTCCGCTCGCGTCATTCCTCTGCCGCATCGCAATATGGGAATGGGAGACGTGGAGTTCCAGAGCCGGAAGTATCTCTTTTGGCGTTTGAATTGTTCGAGGCCGGCTGACGATTGCCCGGCAGAACGCGCCGCGCCGCGCAATGCGGCGCATCGGGCGGGAAATGTCGCGCCGCTGAAGGACGGACACCGTATTTTCAAAACAATGTGAGCTGCAGGCGGCTGGCCGCGTAACGGTGGCCGCTGAATGGAAATCGACCGGACTTCCGGCAGAGCCGCCCGGCATCATGGCCACCGGACGAGCTTGCCTTCAGGGCCGTTGCTCAGCGCCTGGTGCTCAGGCGGCCGAACGCTTGTCCGGTCCGGTCAGGCCCTTCACACCGGAAACCGGCTGCGGAGCGGGGCCCATATCCCGGAGCTGGTCGGCTTCCTTGTGCCACTTCTCGGCTTCGCGGCGCTTGATGCGGGCTTCCTTGCGCCAGCGGCCCTGTTTCGCCCAGGCACCGAGACCGCCGACGATGACGCCAATGCCGAGGCTGGCGAAAATGACCCAGAACAGCGGAATGTCCGTAAGGGTCAGGCGGGGATCGGTGGGATCGAACGGATTGAGGGACAGGGAAACCGTGTGCCGGTTGGCAACCGAAAGGGGAACCAGTACCACCGCGATAGCAAACAATATCATGTTCTTGATGAAGCGGGTCACTGTGGTCTCCCGGATGTTGTCAGGTCAGAAATCGGTTTCAAATGGCGGCGGCAGGACACGAGCGGGGTGGACGGGATCATTCGTCCCCGTGATCCACGCCATCATTCAGCCGCAACCGCATTTCCTTGCCGGTCTTGAAGAAGGGGACGAACTTTTCGTCCACTTCCACCTTCTGACCGGTGCGTGGATTGCGGCCGATCCGCGCGGGGCGGTTCTTGACGCTGAAAGCGCCGAACCCGCGCAACTCGACGCGGTCTCCCCGCATCAGGGCCTCGGTGACCTCATCCAAGATGGCGTTGACGATGTTCTCAACGTCCCGCTGATAGAGATGCGGATTCTGTTCGGCGATATGCTGAACAAGCTCAGATTTGATCATGAAGAGCCCCCTCGCTTAACGTTTATTGTTAGCCGCGTCGGAAGCCTGCCAAACGGATACCAGTCCGTCAAGCGTAAGCCCCCATGGAATCAGCCCCTTAGCTTCATTAATGGGATTCAGGAGGGCTGAACCGATCCCTTTTCCGAATTCTCGTGAGACGCGCGAGGAGAAGGGAAGCTCTTCCAGGTTTTCCCTTGTCGTCCATGTGACGACCGGAAGATCCTCCGCGACACCCTTTTCCTTCTCCAGCCAGGCGATGGCCTTGTCCTCTCCGCCGATGGCGTCGACGAGCTTCTCGCCCAAGGCGTCATGGCCGGACAGGATGCGTCCGTTGGCAAGTTCCCGTGCCCTGGCGGGCGCCAGGTCGCGGCGCTCGGCGACAAGGCCGACGAACCAGTCGTAGGAATCCATGACCAGCGTTTCCAGCATGGTCCGGGCTTCCGGTGTGACCGGGGAATAGAAGTCCGGTTCCGCCTTCAGGGGCGCGCTTTTCACCGCATCCATCTGGATGCCGACGGTCTCGAGCAGCTTCTGGACGTTGCCGAACTGGAACAGGACGCCGATCGAGCCGGTTATGCTGTTGTAGCGGGCAACGATGTGATCGGCCGCGATGGCGACCATGTAGCCCGCCGAGGTGCCGATCGTGCGGATTTCCGCCACCACCGGCTTTTTCTCCGCCAGTTCGCGCAGTGCTTCGTAAAGCGCTTCACCCCCGGTTGTGCTGCCGCCCGGCGAGTTGATCGAGATCACCACGCCCTTGACCGCATCCGACTTGCCGATCTTTTCGATCATCTGCAGCGTCTTGCGGTCCTCCATGATGACCCCTTCGACCGGGATGCGGGCGATATGGGCCGAACGCTTGGAAAGTCCGGCAGCTCCGGACAGATAGACAAGACCGCCGACAAGTGCTGCAGCGATCACGACAAATGTCGCGACCCGCCAGAATGTCACTTTGCGTCTGAGGCGCCGCCTGTCTACGAGCGCGTCGATATCAACGGACATGAATACGGTGTCTCCGGACAAGATCGTATGAAAACCAACAACCTAAATAGGGTGACCCTCACGGGAATTGCAATCGCCTTCTGAGATTTACATCAGATTGCGGGTGTTTCAGGCAACTTTATGGAGAAAATTCGCAATAGGCGTCCCTGGCGGGAGGCGTGCGTGCCGGTTGCGGTCGCGGCCGTGGTCATCGCACGCATGTCCGGCAGGAGCGGGCAGGGCTCTTCGAAGCCGGCCGGCCGTTTCCGGGAGGGTGTCTCGGCGGCCGCGATGGTCGGGTGCCGCGCTCTTGCCCGGTGGTCTCGAGGCCGGGAGCCGATGACGCTCCGGGGGGCCGCCGGCAGGGAGAGCCCCGCGGTGATCCGCGGGGCGTCCAGGTCAGTTGATCGCGGTAAGCTGGATCTCGAAGGTCAGGTCCTTGCCGGCCAGCGGATGGTTGGCGTCCAGGATGACTTCCTGTTCGGACACTTCCACGACCGTGACGGTCATCATCTGTCCGTTTTCGGTCTGCGCCTGCAGCTGAAGCCCCACGGTGATGTCCACATTCTCCGGCATGTTCGCGCGCGGTACCGCCTGGCGGGCCTCCGGGTTGTGAGGACCATAGGCTTCAGCCGCCGCGATCTTCACGGTCTTCTCTTCGCCCACCTTCATGCCCGGAATGGCATTGTCGAGGCCGGGAATGATCTGGCCGGAGCCGACCGTGAATTCCAGCGGATCGCGGCCTTCGGAACTGTCGAAGACGGACCCGTCGTCCAGGGTGCCCTTGTAATGAAGACGGACCGTGTCGCCGCTCTTGGCTTCGCTCATGGTGCTTATCGCAATTCTGTCTGGGAGGTGAGTTTTGAGGCCGCGTGCATGTGGCGGGTGCTCGTCGCAAGAGGCCAACCTAGCGCAGCATCGTGAAAAGTAAAGGGTGGGGCGGATATTGCCGGATAACAAAAAGCCCGGCGTTTCCGCCGGGCTTTCGCGTTTTCCGATCTGTAGAGATCCGGAAACCTTAGTCGTCGGTTGCCTGTTTCAGGGCAGCACCGAGGATGTCGCCAAGGGAGGCACCGCTGTCGGAAGAACCGTACTGTGCAACCGCCTGCTTCTCTTCGGCGATTTCCAGCGCCTTGATGGACGCGGCCACCTTGCGGGTCTTCTTGTCGAACTGGGTGATGCGGGCGTCGAACTTGTCGCCGACGGAGTATTTCTCCGGACGCTGTTCTTCGCGGTCGCGGGACAGGTCGGCACGACGGACGAAGGCGGTCAGGTCGCTGTCTGCGATCTTGACTTCCAGTCCGCTGTCCTTGACCTCGATGACTTCACAGGTGACGATGGAATTCTTGCGAATTTCGCCGGCAGCGCCGGATTCCATCGGGTCGCCGGAGAGCTGCTTGATGCCCAGGGAGATACGCTCCTTGTCGACATCCACATCCAGAACGACGGCCTTGACCATGTCGCCCTTCTTGAACTCTTCGATGACCTGTTCGCCCGGACGGTTCCAGTCGAGGTCGGAGAGGTGAACCATGCCGTCCACGTCGCCGTCGAGGCCGATGAACAGGCCGAATTCGGTCTTGTTCTTGACTTCGCCTTCGACTTCGGTGCCGACCGGGAACTGTTCTGCGAACGCATCCCACGGATTCTGCAGGGTCTGCTTGAGACCGAGCGAGATGCGGCGCTTGACCGGATCGACTTCCAGGATAACGACTTCCACTTCCTGGGAGGTGGAGACGATCTTGCCCGGATGGACGTTCTTCTTGGTCCAGGACATTTCCGAAACGTGGATCAGGCCTTCGATGCCCGGCTCCAGCTCGACGAATGCACCATAGTCCGTGATGTTGGTCACGCGGCCCGTGAAGCGGGTGTCGACCGGGTATTTGGCTTCGATGCCATCCCACGGATCGGTTTCAAGCTGCTTCATGCCCAGGCTGATGCGATGGGTTTCCTGGTTGACGCGGATGATCTGCACCTTGACCGTCTGGCCGATGCTGAGAACTTCCGACGGATGGTTGATGCGGCGCCACGCGATGTCGGTGACGTGCAGCAGGCCATCGATGCCGCCGAGGTCGACGAACGCACCGTAATCGGTGATGTTCTTGACCACACCTTCCACGGTATGACCCTCTTCCAGGCTCTGGACCAGTTCCGAACGCTGTTCGGCACGGGTTTCTTCCAGAACGACCCGGCGGGACACCACGATGTTGCCGCGGCGCTTGTCCATTTTCAGGATCTGGAACGGCTGCGGGGTGTGCATCAGCGGAGTGACGTCGCGCACCGGACGGATATCGACCTGCGAGCGCGGCAGGAAGGCAACGGCGCCGTCCAGGTCGACGGTGAAGCCGCCCTTGACCTGGTTGAAGATCTGGCCGGTGACCTTTTCGCCGGCTTCGAAAGCGACTTCCAGACGGATCCAGCTTTCCTCGCGGCGGGCCTTTTCGCGCGACAGGACAGCTTCGCCGAGAGCGTTCTCGACCCGTTCCAGATAGACTTCGACTTCGTCGCCGACCTTCATTTCGCCGTCGCGGCCCTTGGCGCCGAATTCCTTCAGCGGCACACGGCCTTCAACTTTCAGGCCGACGTCGATGACGGCCAGATCCTTTTCGATGGCTACAACGGTGCCTTTGACCACGGCACCTTCGTAAAGGTCGTTATGGACGAAGGACTCTTCGAGAAGAGCGGAAAAATCCTCGGTTGAGGGATTGTAATCAGACATTTATTCTCCTGGCGCCATTTGGCGCGCCGCCAGCGGGTTGGTGTTGCACTCCGGACTGTCAGTCTCCCGGGATCGCGGTTTCCGCGTAATCCTTCCGCTGTATCCAGCGGGCCGGCGGGGCGGGAGACGGAAAATCCGGTCTCGTCACAGGCCGCCCGAAAACAGGCGCCCTGCCGATATTCCTTGGTCGTTCCTCAGGAACTTCTGGTCCACAGGACCGAATGCGTTCCGGATGCACAAACAGGGGCACACCAAGGGTGAGCCCCGTCCTGATCTGGCACCGTCAGGCGCGCGATACGATATCCACCGCCGCCTGGAACGCGGTTTCTATATCCATTTCTGTCGTATCTAGCAAGACCGCATCTTCCGCTTGTTTCATCGGAGCCACGGTTCTCTGGCTGTCGCGTTCGTCCCGGCGCTTCAGATCCTCCAGCACGGCGGCGAAATTCGCCTCCTGTCCCCGGGAGATCATTTCGTCGGTCCGCCGGCGCGCCCGGGCTTCCGGAGAGGCCGTGACGAAGAGTTTCACCGTGGCGTCCGGGCAGACCACCGTGCCGATGTCCCGCCCGTCCAGCACGGCGCCCGGGGGCTCCTCGGCGAACCGGCGCTGCAGCTCCACCAGTTCCTTGCGCAGGCCGCCCAGAACCGCGATGCGCGAGGCGGCCTCGCCGATCTCGTGAGAGGACAGGACCGACTTGTCCATCTGCGCCAGATCGAGATTATGCGCGATCTCCACGGCAACCGCCTCGTCGCCCAGGGGCAGGCCGTTGGCCAGCAGGGCGGCGGCGACCGCGCGGTAGGTCAGGCCGGTGTCCAGATGGCGAAGGCCGAAATGATCGGCCAGCCGCCGCGACAGCGTGCCCTTTCCCGAGGCCGCCGGTCCGTCGATTGCAATGATCATGCGGCCTCGCTGGCGCCGGTGGCGAATTTTGCGCCCAGTCCGGCGAACAGGGCCGTGAAGTCCGGGAAGCTGGTGGCGATCACCGCGCCGTCGTCGACGGTCACCGGCCTGTGCGCCGCCATTCCCAGCACCAGGAAGGCCATGGCGATGCGGTGGTCGAGATGGGTCGTCACGGTGCCGCCGCCGATCGCGTTGGCCCCGCCCGTGACGGTGAGCGTGTCCTCCGTCTCCACACAGGGAATGCCGTTGGCCTCCAGCCCCCGGGCGACGGCCGCAAGCCGGTCTGATTCCTTCACGCGCAGTTCTTCCAGCCCGGGCATGAAGGTGTCGCCCTGGGCAAAGGCGGCGGCAACGGCCAGCACCGGATACTCGTCGATCATCGACGGCGCCCGCTCCGCGGGCACGGTGATGCCCTTCAGCCGGCTGGCCTTCACCCGCAGGTCGCCGACCTCCTCGCCGCCGGTTTCCCGCCGGTTGACGATCTCGATATCGCCGCCCATCTCGATCAGCGTGGTGATCAGGCCGGTGCGGTGTTCGTTGAGCAGCACATTCTCGATGGTGACGTCTGACCCGGGAACGGTCAGTGCCGCGACGATCGGAAAGCCTGCCGAGGAAGGGTCACCCGGGACCTCGATATCCTGGGGTTTCAGCTCCGGCTGGCCTTTCAGCCGGATGACGCGCTCGCCGGCCTCGTTCACGCTGACGGAAATCTCCGCGCCGAAGCCGGCGAGCATCTTTTCCGTATGATCGCGGGTCGGGACCGGTTCGATCACGACCGTCTCGCCCGGCGCGTTGAGCCCGGCCAGCAGCACGGCGGATTTCACCTGTGCGGAAGGCATCGGCACGCGGTAGGTGAGCGGCAGGGCCTGCTCGGCGCCGCGGATCGAGGCGGGCAGGCGGTCGCCGTCGCGGGCGATCACATTGGTGCCCATGTCGCGCAGCGGATTGAGCACGCGGCCCATGGGGCGCTTGGACAGCGACGCGTCGCCGACGAAGGTGGCGGCGATGTTGTGGCTGCCGAAGATGCCCATGGTCAGGCGCACGCCGGTGCCCGCATTGCCGAAGTCGATGACATGCTCCGGTTCCAGCAGGCTGCCGAGGCCGATGCCGTCGACCGTATAGGACCCGTCCGCCTGCTTTTCGATCCGGGCGCCGACCGCGCGCATGGCATCGGCGGTGGCCAGGACGTCTTCCGACTCAAGCAGGCCTTTTACGGTTGTCCGCCCGACGGCCAGTGTGCCGAACATCAACGATCTGTGGGAAATGGATTTGTCGCCCGGCACGCGAATGGTGCCTGTGAGCGGGCTGCCCATGCTGGAAGTAAGGGGCGCGGGCGCGGAATCATGTGACATTTTCAATGTCCGGAACTTGGAGCGGTTGTCAAAAGGTGTCACGTCCTATCATGTGGATGCAGCGCCGTCATCCATCCGCGCGCTTGAAATTTGGCGCGCAACATGCAGAACAATGGATGGAACAGGGAATTTGTTTGATTTGCCTTTGACAGGGGACCCGCTTGACGCTATGGGCGGCCCACAAATTCTTGAGCATCTCGTCTGGGTTCACCTGAACGCTGGCAAGTTGTTCGATCATTTTTGAAACGATCAGCTTCCGGATGACCGATCGATCCCGAACGGGCATCCGCTGATCTGGACAGCGACATAACGATGAGGGTGAGCACGGTGGCAAAACCTGAACTTGGTACAAAGCGGCTGTGCCCGAGCTGCGGCGCGAAATATTACGATCTCAACCGGGATCCGATTACCTGTCCGAAATGCGGCACGATTTTCGAAGTCGTGATGACTTCGCGCGCGGCGAAGGCGGCCAAGGTCGTTGAGACGCCCGAGGAAGAAGAAGAGGAAGACCTGCCGGCCGCGGAAATCGTGCCCCTCGAAGAGGCGGACGCGGAAACCGAGGACACCGGCGAAGTCGTTCCGGAGCTGGATGATACCGACGTCGACATCGCAGAAGACGATGATGATGCCGATGACGGCGTTTTCATCGACGATGAGGACGAGGACGCGGACGAGGTTCCGGCGATCCGGGTCGAAATCGACGAAGACCCGGACCGCTAATTCACTGATCGGGCAGGGGTTTTTCCCTGTCCGGGCTTTTCCACAAAACGCGGACGATTTCGTTCCATTTTGTGCTTGATCTTGCCCGGAGGTGTGACTATGTTCCGCCTCCATCGACCCCGGAGACCCGATCCGGCGGTTTGGAAGAAGGGGCCATAGCTCAGCTGGGAGAGCGCTTCGCTGGCAGCGAAGAGGTCAGGGGTTCGATTCCCCTTGGCTCCACCATTCCGCTTTTCCGAAAATCATCCAGATTTGATCGATCCGTCGAGGCTGACGCTTGCGCGTGGAACCGACCGTGCGGAGCAGTTGGCGCCGGGCAATGCGCTGCCAAATAGGCGGGGTCTGGCATCAAGGGTCCCTTCGGGCTTCACGTGTTCCGGGAAAGCCTGTCCCCCGGGCGACATGCCTTCATTCGGCGCGTTTGCTTCCTGCGTGAGCCGGCCTCTCGCGGGCTTCGCCCCCCTCCCGGAAAAAGTCCCTCACCGGCCGTTCCCCTACCATTTTCGGAACCTATGACCGCCCTGCCGGTTTGCCTTGCGAACACCCACAGGAGCTTTCATGCCGAAGATCACCACCGTCAATCCCGCGACAGGGAAAGAAATCCGGTCCTACGAGCTGATGAGTGAGGCCGAGGCGGTCGAGCGGGTTGAGAAATGCCACGCCGCTTTTCTGAACTGGCGCGAACTGTCCCACGAAGAGCGCGCGCCTTATCTGACCAGGATCGCCGGGAAGCTGCGCGACAACGCGGAGGAGCTGGCCGAACTGATGACCAGCGAAATGGGCAAGCTCTACAGGGACGGACTGACGGAGGTCGAGATCTGCGCCCTGCTGTTCGAATACGCCGCTGCAAACGGTCCGGACGTTCTGGCCGACGAGGAGCGCAGCCATGGCGACGGCAGCCGCGGTGTCGTCACCTATCAGCCGGTCGGCGTCATCTATTCGATCCAGCCCTGGAACTTTCCGCTCTACCAGCCGGTGCGCGTGCTTGCCGCCGGCCTGATGGCCGGCAACGGCTGTGTCCTCAAGCATGCCTCCCTCTGCACCGGCTCCGGGCTGCGTCTGCGCGAGCTGTGCATCGAGGCGGGACTGCCGGAGGATCTCTTCCAGGTGATCCTGATCGACCATGACGTCAGCGACAAGCTGATCGAACACCCGAAGGTGCGCGGCGTGACGCTGACCGGCAGCGACGGCGCCGGCCGTCATGTGGCGGCGACCGCCGCCAGGGCACTGAAAAAGACCGTGCTGGAGTTGGGGTCCAACGACGCCTATCTGGTGCTCGAGGACGCCGATATCCAGACGGCAGTGAAATATTCGGTGATGGGCCGCATCTACAACAATGGTGAAACATGCGTCTGCGCCAAGCGCTTCATCGTCACCGACAAGGTCTATGACGCCTTCGTCGAGGCCTACGTGAACGAGATGAGCAAGATCGAAACCGGCGACCCGATGGATGAGGCGACGCAGCTCGGCCCGCTCTCCAGCCGGGAGCAGTTCGAGACAGTCCGCGACCAGGTGGAAAAGAGCGTCAGCAAGGGCGCCAGGATCCTTTGCGGCGGCGAGGTCTCCGACCGCGCCGGCGCCTATTATCCCGCCACGGTGCTCGCCGATGTCAAGCCGGGCATGCCCGCCTATGACGACGAGATCTTCGGACCCGTGGCCGCGGTCATCCGTGCCGGGGACGATGAGGACGCGATGCGGATCGCCAATGACAGCCGTTACGGCCTGGGCGGCGGCATCTTCTCGCGGGACGAGGACCGGGCCCTGGAGCTTGCGCGCAGGTATTTCGACACCGGCATGGTGCGCATCAATTCCTTTGGCGCAGCGGACCCGAACATGCCGTTCGGCGGCGTCAAGGACAGCGGCTACGGCCGCGAGCACGGCGGCTTCGGCATGAAGGAATTCGTCAACGCAAAGGCGGTCTATCTGCCATGATCACGCTTCACGCCCTGAAATATTCGCGCGCGACCCGGGCGCTCTGGCTGCTGGACGATCTGGGCCAGACCTGCAACCGGATCGACTACGAACGTACCGAAACATTTCGTGCGCCGGAGTCGCTGTCGGGGGTGCATCCCCTGGGCAAGTCCCCGGTGATCAAGGACGGCGACAGGGTGATTGGCGAATCCGCCACCATCCTGCGGTATCTGGTGGAAAAATATGGCGATGCCAGCCATCAGCCGGAGCGGGGCACGACCGCGTTCTGGCGTCATGAGGCGCTGCTCGACTATGTCGAGGCGTCTTTCGGCGAGGTCGTGCTGGGGGCAATCCTTCCGGCATTCGCTGGGAAGGACGTGACTGAATCCGCCAGAGCCGCTCTGGAGCACCATCTGTCCTATATCGCCGGGGAACTGAGCACCGGGCCATACCTGTGTGGCGACAAGCCGATGCTGGCCGATATCCAGATGTCCTATCTTCTGGCCCTGCTCGAGCGTTTCGGATTCCTGAAGGAGACCCCGCGCATCGCTGCCTACTGGCAGCGATTGCAGGAGCAGCCCGGCTACATCGCGGCGGTCGCCGCCGCCGGTCCCATGGCGCCTCCGGGCTGAGAGACGCAGAGACGGCACCCCCGGGTTTACACCCTAGGCGGACAGGGTGAGCGGCGCCGTTTCCGCGGCAGGGCCGGGTGCCGGCATATGTCGCCGGGCGGGAATGCCGGAGGGAACGGCCGTGAGAAGACGCCGCGTGTAGGCGTGGCTGGGTGCGGCCAGCAGCTGGCCGGCGGGGCCGGTCTCGACGATCTCCCCCTTGTACATGACCGCGATCCGGTGGCTGACGCGCTCGACGACGGCGATGTCATGCGAGATGAACAGGAAGGCCAGGCCGTCGCGCTCCTGCAGCTCCAGCATCAGGTCGGTGATCTGGCGGGCGATCGAGACATCGAGCGCCGACACGGCTTCATCGGCGATGATCAGCTTCGGTGCGGCCGACAGCGCCCGCGCGATGCTCAGACGCTGGCGCTGGCCGCCGGAAAACTGATGCGCGAAGCGATCGACGGCATCGGTTTCCAGACCGACCCTGGCGACCAGCTGCGCCGCCAGATCCTTCTGGTCCCGGCGTGACACGAGACCGTGTATCCGCGCCGGTTCGGTGATCAGTTCATGAACCGGCAGCCGCGGATTGAGGCTCGCATAGGGGTCCTGGAAGATCATCTGGGCCTCCTTGCGGCTCTGCCTGAGCTGTGCTTTCGAGGATCCGGTCAGAGGTTTGCCGTCGAGCAGGACCGTGCCGGATTCCGGCTCGATCAAGCGCAGGATGGAACGCGCCAGGGTTGACTTGCCGCAGCCTGATTCCCCGACCAGACCGAGGGTCTCGCCGCGCGCCACCTGGATCGACACGTCGTTCACCGCCAGAACGCCGCCGGCGTCTCTTGAGAACAGGCCCGGTCTGGCGGCGAACCGTGTCGACAGGCGATCGACCTGCAGGACGATGTCCGTGCCCGCGGTCTTCGTGCTGCTGCCGGTACCCAGTTTCGGGGTCGCGGCCATGAGTTTCTTCGAATAGCCCGCCTGAGGCCGGTCGAAGAGATCCTGAACCGTCGCCTCCTCGACCTTCTCGCCGTGCCGCAGCACCACGACCCGGTCGGCCATTTCGGCGACCACTCCCATGTCGTGGGTGATGAACAGGACGCCCATGCCGATCTCGGTCTGGAGTGCCTTGATCAGGGACAGGATGTCCGCCTGGGTCGTCACGTCGAGGGCCGTGGTCGGCTCGTCGCAGATCAGCAGTTTCGGCCGGCAGGCAAGCGCCATGGCGATCATCACACGCTGGCGCAGGCCGCCGGAAAGTTCATGGGGATACTGGTCCAGCCGCCGCGCCGGTTCGGGAATGCGAACCTGGTCCAGAGCTTCCTGCGCCGCCTTCAGGGCCTGGCGCCGGTCCAGGTTCCGGTGCCGGATGAAGACCTCGGCAACCTGGTCGCCTATTCTCAGAACCGGATTGAGCGAGGTCATCGGTTCTTGAAAGACCATGGAAATGGCATTGCCGCGCAACCGGGTCAGCTGACCGCCGTCCAGGGTTCTCAGGTCGCGGGTGGCATCGCCGTCGTCGAGCAGGATCCGGCCCGACCCGATGGTTCCGCCTTCCCGTTCGATCAGGCGGAGGATCGAGAGGGCCGTCGCGGATTTCCCGGACCCGGACTCGCCGACCAGCGCAAGTGTCTCGCGGGCGTGAATGTCGAAGGACAGACCCTTGACCGCTTCATGCGTGCCGAAGGAGATCCTGAGATCCTGAACGGACAGAACCGGTCCCGTCATGTGAGATCTCCCCGTCTTTTGGCGGCAAATTCCACGTGGTCGGCGAAGGCCGGCAGCGGCGGCGTCCAGCGGTGTGCCGTCGGCCGGAAGGAAAAGGCGAAGGGATCGCGTCCCTGTACCTGCCAGGAGACGGTCTCCTCGAGTTCCAGCAGGCCGAAGGCCCCGGCGGGCTCGCCGCTGGTGGTAAAGCTTTCGGTCAGCGATTGCTGGGTCAGATAGGTGATGCCGTCGACGGCGGTGACCGTGTTCCAGTGCACATGGCCGGACAGGCAGACGACCGGAAAGCGTGACTGGGCAAGGGCCGCCCGGGCGCGCTCCGCCATCGGATAGGTGGAGGCGGACGGATTGCGTTCGAAATAGTAGTTGCCGGTCTGGGCATGGCCGGACACCGGGACGTGACTGAGGACCAGAAGCGGCCGGTCGGCCGTCTGCGCGACCCGCGACAGCCACAGAAGATCCGCCTCGCGCAGGATGAAACCCGTGTGGTCGGGCGTGCGCATGATCTTGCTGTCCGCGCGCCACAGGACGATGCGCCAGCCGCCGGTGTCAAAGGTGGTGTTGACCATCGTCTGGCCCAGGATCGCCTCGTTGTCGGCGACGTCGAGATGATCGCGATCGTGGTTGCCGTTGAGGTGATGGATCGGGGCCTCGACGGCCTTGAAGGCCTCGGCGACTTCCCTCTCCAGGCGAAGGTCCTCGTCCCGGCCGATGTCGGAAATGCGGTCGCCGAGATCGATGACGAAATCCGGCCGGGCGTCATTGGCGAAGCGGGCAAAATCGGCCATCAGGTCAAGGGCGGTATCGCCACGCTTGGTGGCGGAGGGCGCGCCGTGGTGAATGTCGGCGACGACGGCAATACGGACTGACACGATCGGTTTTCCTGATTTGAGAGGCGCGGTTTCGAAGGAAGGCGCCGCCGGCGGACCGGCGGCGCCCCTTGCGGTTAGTTGACGGCGACGGACCCGGCGCGGAAATCGAGCACATAGGGGATGTGGCCCGGCTTCGGCGCCCAGTCGATGTTGTTCTTCATCGCCCAGCTTTCATACGGACGGTAAAGCGGCAGAACCGGCGGATCCTGCTTGATGCGTTCCATCAGCTCGGCATAGGCCGCGCGGCGCAGCTCGGTGTCGCCGGAGAAACGGAACTGCTCCCAGGCCTTGGCGTAGTCTTCGTCCGTGTTGAAACGGCCCTGGGATTCGGACGGTCCGTCCGGAGCCCACATCACGCCGAAGGAGCCGAAGGGATCGGCGAAATACATCGGGTTGGACCAGTTGCGCGACATCATGTCCGGCGATCCGCCGTTCCACTTGTCCTGAACGACGACCTTGCCCTTGATGCCGACCTCGGCCCACATTTCCATGATCGCCTGAGCCGCCAGAAGACCGTTGGTGTAGTAGCTGGGGGCCGTGTGGTAGGTGACCTCGAAACCGTCGTAGCCGGCTTCCTGCAGCAGTTCCTTCGCCTTTTCCGGATTGTATTCGAAGGTCGTCAGCTCCGGCTGGTACAGCTCGCCGAATTCCTTCAGCGTATGGGTCGAGGGCACCACGGCCTCGCCGCCCCAGAGAGCTTCGTTGAGCGTGTCGCGGTCGATGGCGAGCGACATGGCCTGACGGATGCGGGCATCCTTCAGCTTCGGATGGTTCACGTTCATGATCATGACGTGGAACAGGGCGGTGGCGCTGCCAGCGGCCTTCATGTCCGGATCGCTTTCGATCAGGCCGAGCTGGTCCGGAGCGATATTGGTGACGATGTCGGCTTCACCGGTCTTCAGGGAAGTGATGCGCGAGGCGGTTTCCGGCATGTGCTTGACGGTGACCTTGTCGAGAGGGGCCTTTTCGCCCCAGAAATCGTCGAAACGCTCCCAGACGACGCGCTCGCCCGGAACGAATTCGGCGACCTTGTAGGGGCCGGTGCCGACCGGTTTCAGGGAGAAGGCTTCGTAGTCGTCATGCTCGATCTTGTCCGGATCGCCGGCCAGGCCCATGGTGTAGTCCAGCGGGATGATCATTACCTGCTGCAGGTTCAGAAGCGTTTCCCACAGCGGCTCGGGACGCTTTGCGTGGATGCGCACGGTGAAGTCGTCGATCTTCTCAGCCTTCTCGAAGTTGGCGAGGCGATCGCGGGCACGCACCTGATAGGGCGGGAAGTCGGCCTGATACATGCGGTTCAGGGAGAAGACGACATCGTCGGCGGTCATTTCTTCGCCATTGTGGAACGTCACGCCTTCGCGCAGCTTCAGTTCCATCACGGTCGGCTCGATGAGCTTCCATTCGGTTGCCAGGCCCGGACGCCATTCGGTGTCGGTGGTGTCGTGGTTCTTGGCGATCAGCGTGTCGAACGCGTTGTAGTAGAACTGCGAGCCGACGTTGGAATGGTCGCGGCCCGGGTCCAGGTAGCTGGACACGTTGGCGGCGCCGACGGTCAGTTCGGTCGCGAATGCACCGGTCGCAAGCAGCGATGCGAGTGCGGTGGTTGCCAGTAGTTTCGTCATCTTGAGCCTCCAAGGCTTCGGGGGTGTTGCTTTGGCCGTTTCCGGCTTCTGTTGTTGTTGCGGGATCAGCGGGACCTGAGACGGACATCCGCCTTGTCGCGCAGCCAGTCGCCGAGGATCTGGACTGCGAATGTGAGCAGAAGGATCGCCCCGGCGGGCACCAGCACGATCCAGGGCGCGGTCGGCAGGTAGTCGCGGCCGATGCCGACCATGGATCCGAGAGTCGCCGTGGGCGGCTGTACGCCGAGCCCGAGGAACGAGAGGGTCGATTCCAGGATCACGATGTTGGAAAAATTCAGGGTGAACTGGACGACGATCGGCGAAACCACATTGGGCAGGATGTGGCGGAAGGCGATCCGCGAGGGCGTCGCCCCGGCTGCAAGAGCGGCTTCCACGAAGGGCATCTGCATCAGCTTGCGCACTTCCGCCCGCACGATCCGGGCGTATTGCTCCCAGCCGTAGACGCCCAGAACCAGGATCATCACGTCGAGCGACGATCCCATGACCGCCAGGATCAGCAGGGCGATCAGGGTGAAGGGAATGGCGATCTGGGTATCGACCATGCCCATGATGAAATCCTCGAAGACGCCGCCGGCGATACCGGCCAGCAGCCCCAGCGTGCCGCCGATCAGCAGTCCGATGACCGAGCCCGCCAGGGCCAGTGCGAAGGTGAGGCGCAGGCCGTAGATGCAGCGCGAGAGGATATCCCGGCCGAGTTCGTCCGTGCCGAAATAGAACCCGTCCTTGTAGCGCTCGAAGCCGACGGGCGGCCGCAGCCGGGAGATCAGGCTCTGGGCATTGGGGTCGAAGGGGGCGATCAGCGGCGCGGCAAGCGCCACCACGATCAGGGCCAGCCCGACGAGGAGGGCGATTCGCACGATCCAGTTCGCATCCGACCACACCGGAA
Source organism: Labrenzia sp. 011 (assembly GCF_003075075.1). Lineage (GTDB taxonomy): Bacteria > Pseudomonadota > Alphaproteobacteria > Rhizobiales > Stappiaceae > Roseibium. The sequence goes on from NZ_QCYM01000010.1 coordinate 164,555, forward strand.
TATGCAAGGGGAGGGAAGCGCGCGAAGAAGAGGTCCGGGTCACATCGGTCATCTGCTTCATCCTTTTGCAAGCCGGATGCGGGGATCCGCATAGGCGTAGGCGATGTCGACCGTCGCATTGATCACGATGACGACGATGGCGACCGACAGGACGCCGAACTGAAGAACGGGATAGTCACGCAGGATGGCGGAGCGCACGAGCAGGTCGCCGATACCCGGCCAGGCGAAGATCGCTTCCACGACGACGCTGCCCGAGGCCGCCAGTCCGGCGATCTGCAGCCCGATCACCGACAGAAGCGTGATCGAGGCATTGCGCAGCCCGTGTTTGAGTATGACGATCCATTCGGGAAGGCCTTTCGCCCGGGCCGTGCGCATGTAGTCTTGGCTGAGCACGTCCAGCATGGCGTTGCGGGTGAACCGGGTGATGGCGGCGACCAGCATTCCCGAGATCGCCAGCGTGGGCATGATGAAGTGCAGGGCGGACCCGTCGCCGATCACCGGCAGCCAGTTGAGCGTGTAGCCGAAGATCAGGACCAGAAGGATGCCGATGATGAAGGCGGGCACCGCATAGCCGAGAAAGGCGATGACCATGACCACGCTGCCGATGATGCTGGTGCGATAGATCGCCGCCAGGATGCCGAGCGGAACGGACACGATCAGGGTGAAGCCGATCGCGCTGAGCAGCAGTTTCAGCGACGGCCAGGCCCGTTCGAGCACGATTTGCGACACCGGGCGCCGTTCGAGGAAGGAGAGGCCGAACTCGCCGGAAAAGACGGAGACAAGGTAGCGCCAGTACTGGGTCCCGATCGAGGCGTCCAGGCCGTAGTAGGCGATCAGGAGCTCCCGGTCTTCCAGGGTGATGCCGTCGCCGAGGACGAAATCGATCGGGTTGCCGGAGAGCCTTGTGGCGAAGAACACCAGCGTCACGATGACGACAAGGGTAATGGCCATCTTGGCGAGGGTGCGCAGCACGTAGATCAGCATGATGTGACCTCGATGGGTGTCGGTTCCGTAGGGGAGGCGGGCGGGTCCGGGTGATCGCTCGCGGGCGTCGGATGCCCGTTTGCCACCAGGTGGATGAAATCGAGGCCGGCCCGGGCGGCGGCGGCGCCATCCGTGTCGGCATTGTCGCCGACGAAGACCGCATCGGCTTCCGCAACCCCGGTCCTGCGCAGGGCGGCCTCGATCAGAAACGGTTCGGGCTTGCCGAAGACCCGTGCCGGAAGGTCGGGCAGACAGGCCCGGAACGCCGCGAAAAGCGACCCGGTCTCCGGGACGGGGCGGCCGTCGGCGTTCGGGTGGAAGAGGTCGGGATTGGTCAGAACCAGCTCCGCGCCCCTGTCCAGAAGCCGAAGGGCCCGTTCCAGACTTGCCAGGGTGAAGCGGGTGTCGCGGCCGAGCACCACGACCTCGGCAAGGTCATCGGCCTGCCGCAGACCGAGATCGGTTGCGAGGTGGCGCAGCGGCGGCTCGGCGAAGACGAGCACCCGGGCACCGGGACGCTCCGCCGCGACCGTGCGCACCGCAAGCTCGCCGGCCAGGAAAATACGCTCCTCGGCAAGCTCCAGGCCGATCGCCCCGAGTTTTCGCGAAAGCGTGGCGCCCGTATCCGCCGAATTGTTCGACACGATCGACAGCCGGTCCCCGGCGGCCTGAGCGAAGGCTTCCGCTCCGGGCAGCGCGCGCGCTTCAGCGATCAGGCATCCGTCCAGGTCGCACAGGACCGCAGCATAGTCGCCGACATCCGCCGCGCTCAGCGATGTTGTCATTTGTGTTCTGCGCGCACGCATTGCGATGTCCACACCCCTTCGTTTGCCGTGCAGCCCGCGCTGCCCGGCATTGCAATGTCCGCCGGCGGGGGCCGGTGGTCCTCATTTTCAGAAAAGCCGCGTCCTGGACTTCGGCCTGCTGAAGTCGGGGCCAAACTGTCGCTTCTGTGTGACGTGGCTGTTACAGACGGAACTTAAGGTTTGGGGCGGTGAAACTTTTTGCTTCGAACCCGTGGGAAATCCCGAAATGTCCGTATCCCTGTCCCGTCTTCGTGCCGTCAATGCCGTCGCCGCCGGCGGTTCCTATGCCGCAGCGGCCCGCGTGCTGAAGGTTTCGCAGCCGGCGGTGGCCCGGCATGTCAAGGATCTTGAAGCGGATTACGGCGTTCGCCTGTTCGACCGGAAGAACGGCGTTCTGTCGCCGACGCCCCTGTGCAACGAGCTGTGCGACATTGCCGAGCGCATGGAAGAGGCGGAGCGGACGGCAACACGGCTTCTCACGCGGCACAACACGCTGCTCAACGGCCGCCTGGTCATCGGCCTCGGCAACTCCATGCCCGGCATGGCGCTGATTGCGCTGTTCCTGAAACGGCATCCGAGTGTGGAAATCGCCGTGGAGACCGGGTCCCACGAACAGATCACCCGCGCGGTGCTGACCCGTGAGGTGGATATCGGTGTGCTGCCGGATGTCCCGGCCGACAGCCGTTTCCGGCGGGAACTGCTGGCGCGGCAGAATGTGGTCGCCATCGTTCACCCGGACAGCCCGCTGCTGCGCGAAAGCACGGTGACCTGCGAGCGGCTCATGGCCGAACCGCTCATCTTCCGCACCAGGGGGTCATCGACCCAGCGGGTGGTCGACCGGGCTTTTCGCACGGCAGGATTCGAGCCCACGCCGCTCCTCACCCTCGATACCCGGGACGCGGTCTATGAAGCCGTCGTCAACGGTCTCGGGGTCGGTTTCATGTGGCGCTTCGGAACCGGCCGGACCGACATCGTCCATCGCGTCTCGGTGACCGACATGCATCGCCAGTATGAAGAGCAGGTCTTTTCCCTGACGGACGAACGGAACCTGCTGTTCGATGCCTTCTATTCAACCGTCACCGCCTTCCGGAACGAGGCCGAGGCCATTCTGGAAAACCGGAGCTGAAGGCTGTCTGGCTGCTGACACTTGGGCCTTCGGCGCCACGAAGCCCGGCGCGCGCAAGCGCGTCGGGCAGGCGATAGAGGCCGGTGTCGAAGGTTTCGTTAGACGCGCCGAGGGGGCCGCGGGCCGTCTGGACAGGTCGGTCTCGCCTGGTCCCGACCCGGCCAGGCCGCGGGCCTGTCGACGACGTCAGATCGTCATGACGATCCGGCCCTCGATCTGCCCGGCCTTCATCCGGTCGAAGATGCTGTTGACGTCGTCCAGCGTTTCCTCGCTGTAATGCGCTGCCACCTTGCCTTCGGCGGCAAAGTCGAGGGATTCCGCCAGATCGAGCCGTGTGCCGACGATGGAGCCCCGGATCGTCTTGCCGTTCAGAACCGTATCGAAGATCGACAGGGGGAAGTCTTCCGGTGGCAGGCCGACAAGGCTCATGGTGCCACCGCGCGCCAGCATGCCGACACCTTGCTGGAAGGACTTGCCTGCCACCGCCGTGACCAGAACGCCTTCCGCGCCGCCGCCGGCCTGGACTTCGGCCACCGGGTCGGTTTCGAGCGCGTTGATCACCTGATCCGCACCCAGTTTCCGGGCGAGTTCCAGCTTGTCGTTGGAAATGTCTACGGCGATCACGTGCAGCCCCATCGCCTTGGCGTATTGCACGGCCATGTGGCCGAGACCGCCGATTCCGGAAATGACCACGGTCTGGCCCGGGCGGGTGTCGGTTTCCTTCAGTCCCTTGTAGACGGTCACCCCGGCGCACAGCACAGGCGCGGCCGCGGCAAGGCCCACGCCGTCCGGGATGTGCCCGACATAGTCTGGATCGGCCAGGACGTAATCCGCGAAACCGCCGTTCACGCTGTAGCCGGTGTTCTGCTGGTCGGTGCAAAGGGTTTCCCAGCCGCCCATGCAATGGCGGCAGTGACCGCAGGCCGAATGCAGCCAGGGAATGCCGACGCGATCGCCTTCCTTGACCGCCGTGACGCCCGCGCCAACCTCGGCGACGATCCCCACGCCTTCATGGCCGGGAATGAAGGGCGGATTGGGCTTGACCGGCCAGTCGCCGTTGGCGGCGTGAAGGTCCGTATGACAAACGCCGGAGGCTTTCACCTTCACGACGATCTTGCCGTCTGTCACCTCAGGCTTCTCCACCTCGCAAATGTCCAGTGGCGCACCGAACTTGCGCACGACGGCGGCTTTCATGCTGACCATGCCAGATATCCTTCTCCATATCGATCACCAAGCCCTTGCTCTGCCGGATCCCCTGCGGGCAAGACCTGTTTCGAGCATCGGGCGATAACTTGGCGCAACCGGTGACCTTCGCCTGCCTGACGTAAAAGCCGACGTGCCGGTGGCCCGGGAAACCGGTCTCGCACGATGCCTGAATTCATATGTGAGGCCGTCGGGTCACGCCAGTTCGTCCGATTACGTATCGGGGACCAACGGTGCAAACGGCTATGCCCGGGATTTGGGGTGAGCTCATAAATGAAGACGAACTGGCACGAGCGGTGGAGCTCCGTTCGGTCTCCGCATCGGCAGCTGCCGAAATTCCGATTTTCCGTCCTCTTGTCATATCTCCGTAATCTGCCCGATCTAAAACCGTCCTTGCACACGTGTGCAAGTTGTATCTATTCTGCGCATGGCGCCTCCGGGAGGGACGCTGCGCATCAGACAGCAGGCGAGATCAGATGACAAACCTAGTTTCAAAACTGCGACAGTCCACAGCGGCTGCCGTTCTGGCCGTCACCGCGGCATCCTTTGCCGGTGACGCCTTCGCGAAAGACCTGACAATCACCGTTTGGGCCGGGGGGACCAACGACAGTGACGTATATCGTCTCGATGCCATCGAAATGGCCGCGGACATCCTGACGCGGGAATATGCGATCCTCGGTGAGGAGCTGAACATCACGGTCGAAAAGAAGCGCGACTTCGCCGACTGGGGCGCCTTCAAGCAGGCCGTGACGCTGGCCGCCGAATCCGGCGACGCGCCGAACATCGTCGTCACCAGCCACCTGGACATCGCACCGTGGAGCCAGGCCGGCCTCATCGTGCCGGTCGAGGACTATGTCGACATGGACACATGGCCGCTGAACAACATCTACGACAATCTGCTGGAGATCACCTCCTACAACGGCGTTGTCTACGGTCTGCCGCAGGATGCGGAAAGCCGTCCGTTCTTCTTCTGGAAGGACACGATGAAGAAGATCGGCTATACGGACGAAGAGATCGACGCCCTGCCGGCCAAGGTCGAATCCGGTGACTACACGCTGGCCAACGTTCTGGAAGACGCCAAGAAGGCGGTCGACATGGAGCTGGTGGAAGAAGGCTACGGCTTCTATCCGCGTGTGTCCAACGGCCCGGACTACGCCCAGTTCTACCAGTCCTTCGGCGGCGAGCTGCTCGACAAGGAATCCGGCAAGCTGCTTCTCGACAAGCAGGCGATGACGGACTTCTACCAGTTCTTCGTGGACGCCGTTGATGCAAAGGTCACCCGCAAGAACCACATCGGCACCGAGTGGGACCAGTGGTACGCGGAAGTGGCCAGCGGCAAGGCGGCCACCTGGCACGGCGGCACCTGGCACTACGCCCGCTATACCGGCAAGGAAGGTCTCGACGACTTCTTCGGCAACATCCAGTTCACGCTGATCCCGGCCGGCAATGAAAACGGCCGCGCCAACACCATCACCCAGCCGCTGGCCTATCTCCTGACCGCCCAGGACAATGAAGACGATGTCGAAATCGCGGCGCAGCTGATCAAGATCGCTTCCGAGCCGCGCATCAACACGCTGCACGCGATCAAATCCGCGCATCTGGGCATCGCGAAGGAACAGTCCAACATCGAGCTCTATGCCAACGACCGCTGGGCGGCGGAAGCCACCGAGCGTCTGCTCGGCCAGGCCAATGCGCAGCCGAACCACACCGACTACGGCCAGTTCTCCCAGATCATGTTCAAGGGTCTGGAAACGGCCTGGACCGGCACGAAGACCCCGGCCGAGGCCGTGGCCGAAGTCGAAGCCGAAATGAAGGCGACCCTGGGCGACGAAGTGATCATTCGCTGATCGCACGATCAATCCGGTACCGGAAACCGGGCGGCGGCGTCATATGCGCCGCTGCCCGGGACCTTCAGGAGTTACCCCATGCGGCGCGCACATCTGCTGGGCCTCGGCTTTCTCTCGCCGGCCCTGGTGATCATTGTTATGCTTTTCCTGGTCCCGGTCCTTCTGACCGTGATGTTCTCTTTCACAAACATGAGCACGGCGACCGGGATCAGCGGCGGTGCCTATGAAATCAATTCGGCCTCTCTGCGGAAGCTGGCGGACGCGGGCGCACAGGAGAGTTTCCTCGATGCCCTCGGCCAGGAAGCCTTCGTGGTTGACGATGCCGGGATCACCGCGGTTGCCGCCGCCTATGGCGAGCAGTTCGCCAACGAGATCGGGTCGCAGATGCTCGGCGAGCGGTTTACCAGCCGCCGCGACCTGGAAAGAGCCTTCCGCAAGCTGAAATCCCGGCCGAGATCGACCCGCGACATCAAGAAGGCGGCCGACCTGTTCAAACGCTCCGTGCTCAACGTGCGGTTCGAGACGGCCGATGGACTTGTCGGTGCGGTCACGGGCAACGGCATCGCGATGACGCCGGATCAGCAGGAGCTGCTGACGAGGACAATCTATACCGGCTGGAGCTGGACCACGGACAATTTCGCGCTGATGACGCAGATCCCCTATATCTGGCGGGTGGCGGGAAACACCGTGATGTATGTGGTTCTGACCCTGTCGGTGTCCGTGGGGCTGGGACTGTTTCTTGCCATCACGACGTTCTATCTGCCGTCGCTTCCGGCGGCGAGCTTCCGGGCGATCTGGTTCCTGCCGCGCATCCTGCCCAATGTCATTTTCGTGCTCATGTGGAAGTGGCTGGCCTGGGATACGGGGTTCATCTCGTCTTTCCTCGCCAATTTCGGTGTGGCGCCGCGAAACTGGATGCTGGATACCGACATCCATGCCTGGGTGTTCATCGTGCTGATCAACGGCATGGTCGGCGCCTCGCTCGGCATGATCCTGTTCGGCAGCGCGATCAAGGCCATCCCGCAACCGATGCTCTACGCCAGCGAAGTGGACGGCGCTTCCCGCTGGCAGCAGATCCGCTACATCATCCTGCCGCAGCTGCGCTGGCCGATCATGTTCATCTGCGCCTATTCGACCCTGTCCCTGATGACGAGCTTTGAATACATCCTGCTGTCCACCGACGGCGGACCGGGCGGGGCGACGGAAGTCTGGTCCCTGATGGCCTTCCACACCGCGCTCGACAATTACGCGGGCAATCTTCAGTACGGCCTCGGTGCCGCCATGGCGCTGGTTCTGGTGATCGTCGGCATCCTCGCCTCGCTCGTCTACCTGCGCATCTTCAACTTCAACGATCTCGTGGCCAAGCCACGGATCGAACAGTGAGGAGGACCGCCATGATGTCCTCGAATTTCCGCGCCTGGCCGCTGTTCCTGCTGCTGACCGTGCTCTCGCTGCCGCTGGTGACCATGTATGTCTATCTGTTCGTGGACACGGTCACCGACACCACGGCGGGCTCGCTGATCCCGGACAGGTTCACGCTCCAGCACTGGCGCTTCCTGTGGGAAGCGCCGGAAACCGGCCGAGTCAGCATCTGGACGGTGACCCTCAACACCTTCGTCTTCGCCATTTGCACCACCCTGGTGAACGTGTCGGCCTCTGTCACCGCCGGCTATGCGCTGTCGCGCCTCAACATGCCGTTCAAGCGCTTCTTCCTGGGCGGCATCCTGACGCTGCACGCCTTTCCGACCATCACCCTGATCATCTCCATCTTCCTGATCCTGCAGATGATCGGCCTCTACAACACGCTGATCGGCGTCATCCTGGTCAAGACCGCGCTGGAACTGCCGTTCGGCATCTGGATCATGAAAGGGTTCTTCGACAACGTGCCCTGGGAAATCGAGATGGCCGGGCTGCAGGACGGAGCCAGCCGCTTCACCGTCTGGTGGAAGCTGGTGCTGCCGCAGGTCCAGCCCGGCATCGCGGCTCTTGCCGTGTTCGTGTTCCTGTCCGCCTGGAGCGAATTCATCCTTCCGCAGGTGCTGGCCCCGAGCGGCAGCGCGCAGGTGCTGTCCACCTATCTCTCCAATCTGATCTTCGACGACGTGAAACCGGACTTCAACATGTTCAAGTCGGTCGGCGTCTTCTACGCGCTGCCGGTGATCGTCATCTATCTGATCTTCAACAGGCAACTCATGAACATCTATGGCGGAGGCACGAAGGGCTGATGCGAATTTCAATCGAAAACTTCACCAAATCCTTCGGCGACACCACCGTGATCGAGGACATGTCGCTGGAAATCGGGGACGGCGAAATGCTCGCCCTGCTGGGACCAAGCGGCTGCGGCAAGTCGACGACGCTGTTCGCAATCTGCGGCATTCACCGCATGAACGCCGGCCGCCTGCTGTTCGGGGATGCCGACGTGACAGAGGTCTCTTCCCAGAAGCGCAATGTCGGCGTGGTCTTCCAGAACTATGCGCTCTATCCGCATATGAACGTCTACGAGAACATCGCCTTCCCGCTGAAGGTGCGCAAGGAAAGCAGGGCCGAGATCGACCGCAAGGTGCAGGAGATCGCCGGGCTGGTCCATATTGGCGAACTGCTCCGGCGCCGGCCGATGCAGCTCTCCGGCGGTCAGCAACAGCGGGTTGCCCTGGCCCGGGCACTGATCCGCAAGCCGGACATTCTCCTGCTCGACGAGCCGCTGGCCAATCTGGACGCCAAGCTGCGCCTGGAAATGCGCTCCGAAATCCGGCGTATCCAGCTTGCCACGGGCATCACGGCGGTTCTGGTGACCCATGACCAGGTCGAGGCCATGTCCATGTGCGACCGCATCGCCCTCATGGACAAGGGACGGATCGTGCAGCTTTCGACGCCGAAGGACATGTACGAAAATCCCTCCTCGGACTTCGTCGCCGGCTTCCTGGGCAATCCGCCCATCGCCTTTCTGGAGGGTGCCGCCGCCAATGGCGGTTTCCGGCTGGCGAATTCGCAGGTCACCCTGCCGGTGCCTTCCGGAATTGACATGCCTGGAGAAGGAGCGCCCATGCGCTTCGGCGTGCGGCCGGAATTCTTCCAGCCGGACAACCCGCTCAAGGTCTCCGGAAAGGTCAGTTTCGTCGAGACACAGGGGCGGGAGGAACTTTATGACGTAACGCTGGAAAACGGCGCCGTGCTGCGCTCCATCCAGTCCCAGAGCGCAGGCTTCAGGCTGGGCGAAGAGGTTTCCTGGGGGATCGCCCAGGACAGGATCCTGGCCTTCGGTCCGGACGGCAACCGGCTTTGACGGAACCATCATGACCGCATTTCAACCGGACAGGAGCTGGATCCACGACACCCCTCGGCCACCGCTGGCCATCGCCCATCGCGGTGCGAGTGCCTATGCGTTCGACAACACGCTGCGCGCCTTTCGTCTGGCGCATGAGCTTGGCGCCGACATGTGGGAGGTCGATGTCCGGCTGACGGCTGACGGCGTTCCGGTGGCCTTTCACGACGCCGACCTGAAGGCCGTTTGCGGCAGGGACCTGGGCGTGGGCGATGTGACCGCCGCCGCCCTGGCGGAGCTGACCGCCGCGGCGGGCCGGCCCGCGCCTCTGTTCGCCGACATCGCCGCTCTTGCCGCGCGGACGGGCACCGGCATCTATCTCGACGCCAAGGAGGGGGAGGCCGCCACCCGTGCGGTCGGTCTCCTTCTGGAGAACCGCGTCGAACGGGCGATCGTCGGCGCCAATACATCGGACTACTGCGCCAGCCTGCTGGCCGCCGGTTGCCCCTATCCCGTCTCCATTCTCGTCGGGCTGGGCAGCGACCCTTTCCCGATCGCCGAAGGCTGCGGCGCGCAGATCGTCCATCCCTGCTGGGAACGGGCGGGGGCGCGGCCGGACATGCTGCTGGACGCGGCCTTTTTCGCGCGTGCGCACGAGCGCGGCCTGCCGGTGGTCACCTGGCACGAGGAGCGCATGGAAGTGGTCGAGGCGCTGGTGAAGATGCCTGTTCTCGGCATCTGTTCGGACCAGCCGGAAATGGTCGCGCGGTACAAATCCGCCGACGGGCCGCGTCCGGAAATCGTCTGCCATCGCGGAGCCTGCAAGATCGCCCCGGAAAACACCAGGAGCGCGGCGCGGGCCGCCTGGTCCGCCGGTTTCGACTTCGTCGAACTGGACGTGCGGGAAACCGCCGACGGCCATCTGGTGGTTCATCACGACAGCACGCTCGACCGCACGACGTCCGGCACGGGAGACCTGGCCGGCAGAACCCTCGCCGACCTGGCGGACCTGGACGCCGGAGTTCGGTCCGATCCGTTTTTTGCGGGCGAGCGGGTGCCGCGGCTCGATGAGATCGTCGATCTGGCCTTTGCGGCTGGCGGCAGGCTCTATGTGGAACTCAAGCAGGCTGACCCGGTCCGGACCGTGGAGACGGTGCTGAAACGGATGGCGGGCGAGGATGTGTTCTTCTGGTCCGCCAATGCGGACTGGCTGCATCTGATCCGAAAACGGTTTCCGCAGGCCCTTCTGATGGCCCGGCCGCAGGACTTCGACACGCTCGGCGCGTGTCTGGCCGCCTTTGAGGCCGATATCATCGAATTCAACCGGGGAAATGCCACCGCCACCGATATTGAAACGGTGCGCAAGGCCGGCAAGAAGGTCATGATTGCCTATATGGGCAGCGACGCCAGCGAGATGGAGCGCCTGCTGGCGCTCGAGCCGGATCTCTTCAACGTGAACGAGCCTTTTCAGGTGGCGCGCCTGCTGGCCGGCCTGGAAGGAGACCGGGGAGCCGCGTCAAAGCCCTCTTTGCCGGTGTGAGGCCCGAAAGCGTGAGTTCATGAATCAGACCCCGAAAAAGCAGGTAAATTCCTTCGATGTCGCCCGGCTGGCCGGTGTGTCGCGCTCGGCTGTTTCCCGCACATTCACAGATGGTGCCAGCGTGTCGAAGGAAACCCGCGAAAAGGTGATGGCCGCGGCCCGCCAGCTCGGCTACCGGGTCAACGTCCTGGCCAGATCGCTGCACAAGCAGAAATCCGACCTCGTCGGCGTGGTCGCCGCCGATCTGGACAACCCCTTCCGCTCCGAACAGATCGACCTCCTGTCCCAGGGCCTGCTGGAGCTCGGTTTCCGGCCCATCCTGCTCCGGGGCGAACCGTCCGAAAACGTCGCCGAACTTATCGGCTCGCTGCTGCAATACAGCGTCGCCGGCGTCATTGTCACCTCCGACACGCCACCGGAGGAAATCTGCCAGGAATGCCTTCAGAACGGTGTTCCGCTGGTGGTGGTCAACAAGCGCGATCCGGGCGCGCCGGTCGACAGGGTGGTGACCGACTTCGAGGCCGGCGGCCGGCTCGCGCTGGACCATCTGCTGGACTGCGGCTGCGGCAAGCTCGCCGTGGTCACGCCCGAGAGGTCTTCCTATTCGGTGCTGGGCCGGGCGCAGTCCTTCGAACAGGCGGCGAATGCCAGGGGTGTTCCCGTCATCCGGATCGCCTGGGGCACCCAGTCCTATGAGGGCGGACTGTCCGCGGCCGATTTCGCATATCGCGTGCGCAGCGAAGTCGACGGCATCTTCTGCGCTGCCGATTATCTCGCCCTGGGTGTTCTCGATGGTCTGCGCCATGTGCACGGTGTGAACGTACCGAAGGACATGCAGGTCATCGGCTACGACGACATCCCGCAGGCGTCCTGGAAGGCCTACGATCTGACCACAGTGTCCCAGAGCCGCCGGGATCTGTGCGAAGCCACCCTGGATCTTCTGATGCGGCGGCTCGAGGAACCGGAGGCATCGCCGCAGATCCGCACCTGCGGGGTCTCGCTTGTCCGACGCGGCACGACGCGGCACCGGTCCTGATGGATGTTGTAGGGGCCATGGTCTGGCAAGGCCGTACAAACGGTTCCTGATACGGGCAGGCATTTCGCCTGTTATCGTCTGACTGCAGAGAGGCACAGCTTCGTACCCTACGGAAAGTAACGCGTAAATATCAGGCTATGATTTTGACTTTTCTCTCAAAAAGAGCATTCTTAGTGGGTGCAATTTGAAATGGGGGGAGGGTAATGAGGCCTGACTATTTAGCGCAGGGAGAGCCAGCAAGGCTGTTCCCCGTTTTGGCTACAACAAGCAAAGAAGGCAGAACAACGTCAATTTTGCTCGCTTGTCTGTCTAAGATTGATGAATTTGCCAGTGATTTACTCAAGACAATCGGCGTGCCGGTCGGTAAGCGAACAAGCGTTGAATGTTGGACCGAGGTCGTATTCAGAGACGAAAAAAACATTTCAATGGACCGCCCTGACGGTCTTATTATTGTTCGAAGTGGAAAAAAGGAATGGCGTTACTTGGTGGAAGCCAAGGTAGGTGCAGCAGAGTTGTTGCCAGAGCAAATTGATAAATATAGAAA
>NZ_QCYM01000011.1 GCF_003075075.1 Labrenzia sp. 011
AAGTCATGGCTCACATCCTCTTGAAACGATCCGCGCCGCGCCATTCATTGTCGCGGTTGCGGGACAAGAGCATGGACGTCATGTCCATGGTTGTTGTCGATTGCCACCTCCCGGTGTGGAGCCACCGAACGGCAGCAGGCGGGTGGCGTAAGGGGACCGGGTGCCCGGGCAAAATCGCGCCAGGCACCCGGTCCGCGATCACGCTTCCATGTCCTGGCCGGGCCAGTAAGCGTAGAAGTTCAGATTCTGCATAACACCAACAGCCTGACCGTAGCCTTCAGCTGTTCGTTCTTTAACCAGCGCGGAAGTGGTGGCATGTCCTCCAAATCCGATTCCGCCAAACGAGTATCCGTCCGAGTTGTAGTAGTTGACTCTATAGGTTTCCCAGCCCGTCAAGCCCTCGACGTCTTCCGGGTGCTGGATTGTCAAGGTTCCATCCTTGAGCGCCTTTTGGAAAGACGGGTCATCGGCGTGGAGTTCTTTTAGGCCGGCGAGGACAGTTGCCTGGAACGTTTCCTCACTGACCTCCTCGAAGGAGATGAGCGTGTAGCTGGCCGCCGACCCAACGCGGTCGCGAATGGCTTCAGGCAGGTCCTCGCGCGACATCGTAGCGGTCTCGAAATATGTCACGTCACCTTTGGTCACTTTCCGGGCTTCGGTCGGAGCAATTCTCGAGGGATCCACAGACGTCAGTTCGGCGATCCTGGTCATGGCTTCCGAAGCCTTGGCGCTCAAGGAACTGCTGCCAAAATTCAGCAGGTTGTTCCCAGTTGGCGCAGCAAATCCAACTGTCGCATTTGTTGCAGCCGGCACGGCGCTCTGGAACAGTTGCAGGGCGGTCTGGGCGGTCGAATTGACCGGACTGAGAGAGGTCATGGCTCACATCCTCTTGAAACGAACCCGCACAGCAACAGTCATTGTTACTCGAGCAGGGCAAGGGTGTGGGCGTCATGCCCATGATCGCTATGATTGCATACGTGCTTTAAGAAGTGGTTAAGACCTGTAAATTTTGCGAATAACGTTTTGGGGGAATTTTACCGCGCAAACCTGGTGATGAATGCCAAAAAGGGGGCCGGGAAAATTGCCGGCCGCTCACAACCGGAGGGCAACAAATCCAGTTGTTCATGTCTGCGGTGACACTGCAGGTAGAGGTGTCATCATCGTATCCACAGGCCTCGGCTGAACCTGCATTCCTGTTCCGTGGCGCTTCATGGATACCCCCGACCGAAGGGGCGGCATTCGGGACGGACCATGCCCGGAAACAGGCGACCCCGGGCGCCGGAGGATCTGTCCGGCGCCCGGGGGCTGTCGCGAATCTGAAAGGCATGTGGGCCGGATACTGAATGGGCGACCGGGGGGGGAGCCGCCTGAAAACTGGTGTCAGCATCCGGCCCGGGAGGCCAGGGGCATTCCAGAGGCTATTGGGGTCAGGCCAGTCCGATGAAGGACAGGATAACGCCGACGACGACCACGAGACCGACGAGATAAATGATGTTGTGCATTTCGCTCTCCTTGTTCTGAAGTGAGAACGTGCGAGCCGCAAAAAGGTTCCTGATCCCTCATGATTTCAGGCGAATTGCGGAAATGCCCGGATCAGGCGGACGCGCCGCCCGGCTCCCAGCCTTCAGGCGCCATCTCAAATCCCTCGAACCGGAAGCCCGGCGCCACCGTGCAGCCCACGAGCGTCCAGGATCCCAGCGAGCGCGCCTGTTGCCAGCCGTCGCGGGGAACGATTCCCTGCGGACGCTGACCGGCAATCAGGTCGTTGCCCAGTGTGTGGATCTGTCTTTCCCGGCCATCGGGGCTTATGGAGAGTTCCAGGGGCGCGCCTGCGTACCAGTGCCAGGTCTCGACCGCATCGACCCTGTGCCAGCGGGACAAGACGCCTTCCGGCAGCAGGAAATAGATGAGTGTCGATGCCGCCCGGCCGGTGCCGTCGGTCTTTTCGTCCCGGAAGGTTTCGGCGTAAAAGCCGCCCTCCGGATGCGGCTGCATCCGCAGGAGGGCGACAACCTGTTCGGCGCTCATGGGCGGGCTGGCGGGCATATGCTGTCTCCTGATGGGCCAGGTGGGTACGAGCGGGCCCCGGGTGCGATCCGCTCAGGCGTGTCCGGCTTCCGTGCAAAAGGCCAGATCGTCAATGGTCTCGCGCAGGGCCGCGACAACTTCCTCATAGAGCAGCTGCATGTCCAGCCTGTGTCCGCCGCCATGCTGCAGCGGAATGGACTCCACCTGGCTGACAATACGGCTGACCACGTCCCTGGCCCGCTGTTCCGCCGATCGCGAGAGATGATTCTGACTGTCCGAAAGTGTCATGTATTTGCCCCTTCATGATCACAACACATGTGCATATGGGGGCAGATACCGGGGTTTTAAGTCCAGCGCGCAAGAAAAATATTCTTCGCGGCAAGGTTGCGAACGCCCGGCAAAGAACACGGCTCAGGCGTTGTCCTTGCGTGTGCGGATTTCGGTGAAAATCTCGGCGGCCGATTTGCCGGTCATGCCAAGAGCGGCTGCCACGGAAGGCTCTCCGGCGCGCAGAAACGGGTTGGTCGCCTTTTCCCGCGCCATGGTGGTCGGCAGGGTCGGGGCGTTGCGGGACCGCAATTCCGCCACTTCCCGGGCGCGGGCCTGCAGGTCCGCATTGTCAGGCTCGATGGTCAGGGCGAATCTGGCATTGGCTTCGGTATATTCGTGTCCGCAATAAATGACGGTGTCGTCGGGCAGCGTTCGCGCCAGCTTGGCAAGGGACGACCACATCATCTCCATGTCGCCTTCGAACACACGGCCGCAACCGAGCGAGAACAGGGTGTCGCCGGTGTGGGCCATCCCGATGGACGGGATGTACCAGGTAATCTGGTCGAGCGTGTGCCCGGGGGTTGCGAGCGCCTTGACCTCATAGGGGCCGCACAGCACATCGTCGCCGTCTTCCACGGTGCGGTCCAGTTCGGCGAGTTTCAGGCGGGATCGCTCCGGCCCGAATACCACCGCCCCGGTTTTCTGCTTGAGCTCTCCGAGCCCCTGTACATGATCCCAGTGGTGGTGGGTGATGAGAATATGGGTGAGGGTCCAGCCCTTTTCCTGCAGAGCCTGCTCATAGGGACCCGCATCGGGCACGTCGATGGCAATTGTCGCCCCGCTGTCGGTATCATGAACGAGCACACCGAAATTCTGGTCGAGGCAGTTGAACTGATGGATTTGCGTGGTGTCGCTCAAGGCCATGAAAAGGCTCCTGCAATGAGTGTCTGATGGAAACGTACAGTGTCAAAGAGAGGGCCGGAGAGCAAGGCAAGAGAGCTTGCGCTTTTGCCTCGTTGCCTGTTCAATCGCGACCGGCTGTAACCTCAAGGGCATGGATAGGCTCACGACCTGATGTATCTCGACGTCGTCCATCTGCGCGCTTTTTACGATTTGCCGCTCGGCCGGCTGCTGCGCGGCCTGATCGGGACCCCCATCCGCAAGATGTGGCCGGATCTGCAAGGCCAGAGCCTTCTGGGCATCGGGTATGCCGGGCCCTTCATGCGGCCCTATCTCGACCGGGCCGAGCGGGTGATCGCGGCGATGCCCGCGCCCCAGGGCGCCGTTCCCTGGCCACGGGAAAGAAACAGCAGCGCCTGCGCCCTTGTCGAGGATGACGCCCTGCCGTTTCCGGATGCCTATTTCGACCGGATCCTGCTGGTTCATGCGCTGGATCACTGCGCGGACCCCACCGCGCTGTTGCGGGAAGCCTGGCGTGTCCTGGCACCCGGCGGCCGGCTGATCGCGGTGGTGCCCAACCGGCGCGGCCTGTGGGCGCAATCGGAGCTGTCGCCTTTCGGTTACGGGCGCCCCTACTCGGGCAGCCAGCTCAGGGACCTTCTGAAAACCTGCCAGTTCAATGTCGTGGAGGACAGGGAGGCCCTGTTCATGCCGCCGTCCAGGGCGCGCTTCATTTTGCGGGCGGCGCGTACCTGGGAAGCGATCGGCCGCAGGATGTGGCCCGCCTTCGGCGGCATTCTGATCATGGAAGCGGAGAAAGTGGTTTTCCAGAGCCTGCCCGCCGACGGCAAGAAAAGCCGCTTGAGAGCATTGCGGCCGGTGTTCCTTCCCGAAGGGGTCGCGACCGGGCTGAAACCGCTGCGAGCCGTGCGCGGGACGGCGCACCCGAAGCGCTGACCGGGACTGCGCTCCTGTCCGGGAGAATCAGGCGGTGCGTCCGCGCGCTCATCGCTTCAGCAGAAAGACCGCCTGTTCGGCAACCAGGTTCCAGACCCACCACGGAGCGTTGACCGGGATCTTGTTGCCCTTGCCGCTGAGGGCGACCGCCTTTTCGACATCGGCGTCCAGCTCGTGACACAGCGCCACGAAATCCCTCAGCGAACAGAAATGAATGTTCGGCGTGTCATACCATTCGTAGGGCAGATATTTGGTCACCGGCATGCTGCCGCGGAACAGCAGCTGGGCGCGGTTGCGCCAATGGGCGAAATTGGGGATCGACACGATCACTTCCTTGCCGATGCGCAGAAGTTCGCTCATCACCCGTTTCGGTTCGCGGGTCGCCTGCAGGGTCTGGCTGAGAATGGCGACATCGAACGCCCGGTCCGGATAATCGAACAGGTCGGTGTCCGCATCGCCCTGGATGACCGAAAGGCCCCGGGCGACGCAGCGGTTGACGCCTTCCTGGGAAAGCTCGATGCCGCGTCCGTCCACCTGCCGTTCCCGGGTCAGCAGATCCAGCAGCGCGCCGTCTTCCGAGCCGATGTCGAGCACACGGGCTCCGTGCGGCACGAGCGAGGCCACCACCTTGTGGTCGCCGCGGATCTCGCCGGGCCCGGTTCTGGTCGGTGACAGGTTCATGGCCGGGACCCCGCCGTTTCGCCAGGCGCGGGCAGGCCGCGGACCCGGGCCGCGCCGGTGATGAACCCGTTGATGGTCTGGAACATTTCCGGGACATCCAGAAGGAAGGCGTCGTGCCCGCGATCGCTTTCGATCTCGACAAAGGACACATTCGCGGCCGCGGCGTTCAGCGCCTTGACGATCCGGCGGCTTTCGGACGTCGGGAACAGCCAGTCGGAGGTGAAGGACATGACGCAGAAACGGGTTCTGGTGTTCTTGAAGGCATTCGGCAGCGATCCGCCGAATTCCTGCGCCAGATCGAAATAGTCCATCGCGCGGGTTACATAGAGATAGGAATTGGCGTCGAAGCGGTCGACGAAGGTCATGCCCTGGTGGCGCAGGTAGCTTTCGATCTGGAAATCGGCGTCGAAACCGAATGTCAGGTGATCCCGGTCCTGAAGGTTGCGGCCGAATTTCTGGTGCAGGGATTCGTCCGACATATAGGTGACATGGGCTGCCATGCGCGCGATCGCAAGACCCTTGGTCGGGCGGACGCCTTCCTGGATGTAGTTGCCGCCGCGCCAGTCCGGATCGGCCATGATCGCCTGGCGGCCGACCTCGTGAAAGGCGATGTTCTGCGACGTGTGGCGGGCAGCCGCGGCAATCGGCACGGCGGCAAAGACCCGATCGGGATAGCTGACCGCCCATTGCAGCACCTGCATGCCGCCCATGGAGCCGCCGATCACCGCGAAGAGCGTGTCTATCTGCAGATGATCCAGCAACCGCGCCTGGGCGCGCACGATGTCGCGGATGGTCACCACCGGAAGGTCCAGCCCGTAGGGAACGCCGGTCTCGGGGTTCAGGGTTGCCGGGCCTGTCGTGCCGAGACAGCCGCCCAGCACATTGGCGCAGATGACGAAATAATGATTTGTGTCGATCGGCCTGCCCGGACCGACCATCAGGCTCCACCAGCCGGGCTTGCCGGTCACCGGGTTGGTCGATGCGGCATACTGGTCGCCGGTCAGGGCGTGGCAGACCACGACGGCATTGGTCCTGTCCGCATTCAGCTCGCCATAGGTCTCATAGGCGATCTGCCAGGGGCCGAGCCGCACCCCCGAATCCAGCTCCAGTGCCTCGTCGGCGGAAAATCGGGCGAGCTTGCTGGACGGCGTTTCGGATTCGCTGGCCTTCAGATTTTCGGCGGCAGCGGAATTGACGGTATCAGCGGACATGGCTTTTGAATTTGCTCTTTATCGTTCCGGGTGAATTTCCTGACCGATTGCAAAGTTCAGGGCTTGGCGGGTGCGCCAATCAGACTGGCGACCTAGCCGCGCGACGCGGCCGGAGTCAATGTTTTCTTTTGCGTTTGAGCGATCACATGCCTATGACTATGCGCCGCTGAACCGAAAAAAAAGGCCGGAGCCTCACATGTCTCAATTGCCGGACAGCGGACTGGCGCTGGACGAGTTGCGAACGCGAATAGACGCGATCGACGCACGTATTCACGCTGCCCTGATGGAGCGCGCGCAGGCAGAATCCGGATTCGCCGCCGCATCCCTCGCCGCGGGCGGAACAGGCAGTCTCTTTCATCCCGAACGCGACGCGGACATGATGCGCCAGATGGTGGAGCGGCATCAGGGAGACCTGCCGCTGGTCACGGTGGAGCACCTGTGGCGCGACATCATCTGTGCCTGCACCAGCCTTCAGTCGGATACGGCCGTCCATCTCGACGGCAGCGCCGAGCTGATCGACATGCTGGATCTGGCGCGGTTCTACTTCGGATTCTCGGTCGAACTGGTTCCCGGCAGCGATGCGGCCGATGTCGTCGGCGCCGTGGCCGGGGAGCCGGGCAACCTGGGTCTCGTCGCCCTGACCGACCGCGCGGAACTGCCCTGGTGGCGGGAACTGAGCGAGGCCGGCGCCCTGGTGCGGGCGCGTCTGCCCTTCGTGGTTCTGGACGAACGGCCGGCCGATCTGCCGGCCCTGGTCCTGGCCAGGGCCGACAGTCTTGTCGACAACGCCGATATTGCCGTTTATGACGCCCGCTGGACGGATATCCTGCCCGGAAAGCTGATGGACGAGGGGATCGAGGTGCTCAGCTTCTTCCGGTCCGCAAGAGGGGTGGATGCGCTGCTTGCGATTTCCGGCGACCTGCCGGAAGAGGACGTTCTCAAGGCCTGCGCGGCAGCGGGGGCCGAACCGGAGGTCCTGAGACGCGTCGGCGGATATGCCGCGCCGATCGACGGCAATGGCGATCCGGACGAAACATTCGAACCCGAAGATGCTTCCGGATCCGGAGAAGGAAGCGCTTGCGGATGACCGGGAAGGCAACAGTGACACAAGCGGAAGACACAGGGGCAAGGCGCCCCCGCCCCCGGGCGGGCGTTCTGGATATCGCGGCTTATGTGCCGGGAAAATCGAAGGGTACGCACGGCAGGACCCTGCACAAGCTCTCGTCAAACGAAACGCCGCTGGGCACCAGCGCCGCGGCCAGGGCCGCCTTCGAAGATGTGGCCGGCACGCTGGAGCTCTATCCGGACGGGTCCGCCTCGGAATTGCGCGCGGCCATCGGCGATGTCTACGGGCTCAATCCGGAGCGGATCATCTGCGGCGCCGGATCGGACGAGGTCCTGAGCCTGCTTGCCTACGGCTATCTCGGACCGGGTGACGAAGCGATCTATTCCGAACACGGTTTCCTGGTTTACGACATTGCCATCCGCGCAGCGGGCGCCACGCCGGTGATCGCTCCCGAAACCGACCTGACGACGGATGTCGACGCGATTCTGGCCCGGGTGACGGACAGGACGAAAATGGTGTTCATCGCCAATCCGAACAATCCGACCGGCACCTATCTGCCCTTCGAGGAGGTCCGGCGTCTGCATGAGGGCCTGCCGGCCGATGTGCTGCTGGTGCTGGATGCGGCCTATGCGGAGTATGTGCGCAGAAACGATTATGAAAGCGGCCTCGAGCTTGCCGCGACCGCCGACAATGTGTTCATGACGCGGACCTTTTCGAAGATTTACGGTCTTGCCAGTCTGCGTCTTGGCTGGGGGTTCGGCCCGGCGCATGTGATCGATGCCCTGAACCGTATCCGCGGACCGTTCAATGTTTCCGGCGGCGCCATCGCCGCGGGCATTGCGGCGGTCAGGGACCGGGAGTTCGTGGCGCGATCGGTGGAGCACAACGAAAAATGGCTCCCCTGGCTGACCTCCGAGCTTGAATCGCTCGGTCTCGGGGTGACGCCGAGCGTCGGCAATTTCGTGCTGATCCACTTTCCGGACCAGGACGGCAAGCGGGCGGTGGAAGCGGATGCCTATCTTCTGGAGCGCGGCTGCGTGCTGCGTCTTGTCGGCAACTACGGGCTGCCGAACGCCCTGCGCATGTCCGTCGGTTCGGAAGACGCCAACCGGACTGTCGTCGCGCATCTGAAAGATTTCCTGGCATCAGTCTGAAAGCACCACGAGTAAACATGACCGGTTCCCCCATCTTCGAACGCCTGGCCCTCATCGGGATCGGCCTGATCGGTTCTTCCCTCGCGCAGGCCGCCCGCCAGCGCGGTCTGGTCGGGGAAATCTCGATTTCCACCCGTTCGCCCGAGACGCTGCGCCGGGCCGAGGAACTGAAGCTCGGCGACAGCTATTCTCTGGATGCGGCCGTCGCGGTGGAGGGGGCCGATCTGGTGATCCTGTGCGTGCCGGTCGGCGCGAACGAAGCTGTGGCGAAATGGATCGCTCCGGCCCTGAAGAAGGGGGCCATCCTGACGGATGTCGGCTCGACCAAGGGGTCCGTGGTGGAACAGGTCAGTCCGCATGTGCCCGAGGGCGTGCATTTCATTCCCGGTCACCCGATTGCCGGGACGGAGGAATCGGGGCCGGATGCGGGATTTCCTTCCCTCTTCGAACAGCGCTGGTGCATCCTGACCCCGCCGGAGGGCGTGGACGAGCAGGCGCTGGAAAAACTCAGCGCCTTCTGGCGCGGCTGCGGGTCCGATGTGGACCGGATGGATGCCAGGCACCACGATCTGGTGCTGGCCATGGTGTCGCATCTGCCGCATCTGATCGCCTATAATATCGTGGGGACCGCCGACGATCTGGAGACCGTCACCAAGTCGGAAGTGATCAAGTATTCGGCGTCAGGCTTTCGCGACTTCACCCGTCTTGCCGCATCCGACCCGATCATGTGGCGGGATGTCTGCCTGAACAACAAGGACGCGATCCTGGAGATGCTGTCCCGGTTTTCCGAGGACCTGTCCGCCCTGCAGCGGGCCATCCGCTGGGGCGACGGACAGACGCTGTTCGATCTCTTCACCCGCACCCGCGGTATCCGCCGGTCGATCATCGAGGCGGGTCAGGAAACCGACGCGCCGGACTTCGGCCGGCACGTCAAGGACTGACAGAAGTTCAATTCGTGCGGTTGACGATGTACCCGGCAAGCGCCGTCAGGGTGTCCGCCTTCGGACCGTAGGGCGCCAGAAGGGTTTCGGCTTCCTGCAGCAGACGGCCGAGTTCCTGCCGCGTTTTTCCGGTCCCCCACAGACCGACCAGGGTCGCCTTGCCCGCCTCCGCATCCTTGCCCGTGGCCTTGCCAACGGTTTCCGGGCTTGCCTCCACATCCAGCAGATCGTCGGCCAGCTGGAAGGCAAGGCCCGTCAGCTCGCCGAAACGGGTCAGCCGGTCGATGTCGGCTTGTGAGGCATCGGCGAGAATCGCGCCCGCGCGGCAGGCATGACGCAGCAGGGCGCCGGTTTTCATGGACTGCAATTGCCGGATGTCCCTTTCCGAGCGGTCGCGATGCTCGGAGTCCAGGTCGAGCATCTGGCCGCCGGCCATGCCGCCGATGCCGGCGGCGCGGGACAGCTCCCGGCAAAGCCGCAGGCGGACGGCCGGGTCGGGGTGCACGGTTTCCTCGCAGATCACGTCAAAGGCCATTGTCAGCAGCGCGTCGCCGGCCAGGATCGCCGCGGCCTCGTCATAGGCCTTGTGGACCGTCGGCTGGCCGCGGCGCAGATCGTCGTCGTCCATGGCCGGCAGGTCGTCGTGGACCAGCGAATAGCAATGGACAAGCTCAACGGCACAGGCGGCCTGCAGCATGCCAGGGTCGGTCCGCCCGAACAGCCTGGCTGTTTCCAGAACGAGGACAGGCCGCAGGCGCTTGCCGCCATTGAGCGCGCCGTGGCGCATGGCGGCGAGAAGGCGCGGGGGGCGCAGGGACTCGCCGGTCAGGGGGGGCGCGCTCAACAGGCGGTCGAGAACAGTCTCCACATTTCCGGCCTGAACGGCCAGCCGCTGCTGCAATTCAAGGGTCACGAGGGGCTCCAGGCGTATCAGAGACTGTTGGAAACAAGGGCTTGATCCCGGTTTGGCAGCACATGGCGTCTGCCGGGCAGGCAACCGCGCGGAACCGGGTTGTCCTTCGACCTGCCGCGACGGGCAAGTCCGGCCCGGGAGGTCGGCAAAAGCCCGGTGTCAGCGACGGTTTGGCGATGCCTGGGTGTTGCTCGCGGCAGGGGCCGGGGAGACGATTTCGGGCAATGGTTCCCCTGAAATCCGGTCCTGGCGTGATAAAATCGACCTACAGAATATTTGACAGTGTTTCGATTGCTTAGCAATTTTGAGACTTCGCTTTCTTTTCGAGGAGCCGTCTTATGAAGCTGCTGTCGAAACTTCTTCGGTCAGTTATCAAACGTGGCCGGTTGCGTGTTTATGATGCCGCCGGTGCTCTCCATGAATTCGGGCCCGGAGAAGACGGCCCGACTGTAACCATCCGGCTGCATGATAAAAAGCTCCACCGGGCGCTTTTTTTCAACCCCGAACTGGCGGCGGCGGAGGCCTATATGGACGGCACGCTCACCCCGGAGGAAGGCTCCACCTGCTATGACCTCCTGCATCTGGTTTTCATAAACGACGATCCGGTCGACACCCATCCGCTGGGAAAGCTGCTCCCCGTGCACTGGGAAGCCCTGAGACGGTACCTGCATCTGAACGGCGTGGAGCGGGCGAAGGAGCAGGCCCGGCGTCACTACGACCTCTCTGCGGAGCTCTACAGGCTGTTTCTGGACGAGGGCATGAACTACAGCTGTGCCTATTACACCGATCCGGAGAACAGCCTGGAAGCCGCCCAGGCGGCGAAGCTGACCCATCTTGTTGCCAAACTGAACCTGGAACCGGACATGGAGGTGCTGGAGATCGGTGGCGGCTGGGGATCGCTGGCCATTCGCATGGCGCAGGCCGGGGCGCGGGTGACCTCGCTCAACGTGTCGCCGGAACAGGTGAAGGTGGCCGAAGCGCGCGTCAGGGATGCGGGGCTGGAAGACAGGATCACCTTCGTTCTGAAGGACTACCGGGAATACGAGGGGCAGTTCGACCGCATCATCTCCGTGGGCATGATGGAACATGTGGGCATGGGGCAGCTCGACGCCTATTTCGGCAAGGTGCGCGATTGCCTGACCGAAGGCGGCTATGCGGTCATCCACTCCATCGGGCGGATGACGCCACCGGGGATCACGGGGCCGTTTATCAGCAAGTATATTTTCCCAGGTGGCTACGTGCCCGCGCTGTCGGAAGTTTTCGCCTCCACCGAACGGCTCGGGTTATGGGTCTGCGACGCGGAGATCCTGCGGCTGCACTATTACTACACCATCCGGGACTGGCGCCGCCGGTTCGAGGCCAGGCGGGAGGAGGCCGCCAAGCTATATGATGAAACCTTCTGCAGAATGTGGGAGTTTTATCTGGGGGCCGTCGAGCTGGGATTCCTGCACGGTTCCAACATGGTGTTCCAGCTTCTCCTGTCGAAGGAACGGGACGCCGTGCCGATCGTCCGCGACTTCATGGTCGACAACGAACGGAAGCTGAATGGCGAGGTGTAACCTGCCTCTCCGGCATTCAGCGCTTGCGGGGCCGCTTCGCACCGGCTGCGAGGCGGTCCGCCGCCCTGACCCCGGTTCCGGCCGTCCGTTGTGCGGCGGCATCACCCAAAAGGGCGAACGATAACTTTTGCATTGACCGGGTTCCCCCGAAAGCAATTGCCTGTATCGTCAAGGCTCGATTTTTTTAAAGAATACGGGTGGATCGGCCCTTTGGCATATTCAGATCCAGCATTTCGGAGAATGACCTTATGAGACTGTTGTCGAGCCTGCTGCGATCCTTCATCAAGCGCGGGCAAATGCGGGTAATCGACGTTGCCGGGACGGTGCACGCCTTCGGGCCCGGCGAAGACGGTCCGACGGTGACCATCCGGTTGCACGACAAGGCCCTTTACCGCTCCCTGTTTCTCAATCCCGAACTGGCGGCCGGGGAAGCCTATATGGACGGCACGCTGACCATGGAGGAGGGGTCGACCTGCTACGATTTCATGTTCCTGTTCTCCATCAACCGGGCTCCGCTCGGGGCAAATCCGGTTCAGGGCCTGCTGCGCAAGGGCTGGAAGCTGTTCAGGAGGCATCAGCAGAAGAACAGCGTGGAGCGGGCCAAGTCCCAGGCGCGCCATCACTACGACCTGTCGACGGAGCTCTACAGGCTGTTCCTGGACGAGGGGCTGAACTATTCCTGCGCCTACTACCGGGACCCGGAAGAGCCGCTGGAATCGGCCCAGGCGGCAAAACTGAACCATCTTGTGGCCAAGCTCGATCTGGAACCGGACATGGAGGTGCTGGAGATCGGCGGCGGCTGGGGATCGCTGGCCATTCGCATGGCGCAGGCCGGGGCGCGGGTGACCTCGCTCAACGTGTCGCCGGAACAGGTGAAAGTGGCCGAAGCGCGGGTCAGGGACGCGGGTCTGGAAGACAGGGTCACCTTCGTTCTGAAGGACTACCGGGAATTCGAGGGCCAGTTCGACCGGATCATCTCGGTCGGAATGATGGAACATGTCGGCATAGGCCATCTCGATGCCTATTTCGGTCAGATCCGCAACTGCCTGACCCGGAGCGGTTATGCCGTCGTTCACTCCATCGGGCGCATGACCCCACCGGGCACCACCGGCCCCTTCATCCGCAAATATGTTTTTCCCGGGGGCTACGTGCCCGCGCTGTCGGAAGTTTTTGCGTCTACCGAACGGCTCGGGTTATGGGTCTGCGATGCGGAAATCCTGCGATTGCACTATTACTACACCATTCGGGACTGGCGCCGGCGTTTTGAAGACAGGCGCCCGGAGGTCGCTGACCTCTATGATGAAGCCTTCTGCCGGATGTGGGAGTTTTATCTGTGTGCCGTCGAGTTGGGGTTCCTGCACGGATCAAACATGGTGTTCCAGCTTCTCCTGTCGAAGGAACGGGATGCCGTGCCGATCGTCCGGGATTTCATTGTCGATAACGAACGGGAATTGAATGCCAAGGTGTAACCTGCATCTCGAGTACTCACTGATTGCCGGACCGCTTCGCCACCCGTGCGCCGGGTCGGACGCAAGGCCGTGCGTATCCGCCGGCCAGAAGGAGTCCTAGGAGATGCCGCCCAGGTCCAGGCCGGGAGGGGCTGGCGGCAGCGGCAGGGCGCCGCAGCGCAAGGCAGGCCTCTGGCGTATCCTCCGCAGGCGCATTCTTCAGCTGCTGCTCGTTCTGATCGCCCTGCCGCCGCTCCTGACCGTTGTCTATTCGGTTGTGCCGCCCGTGAGCACGCTGATGATCGCTCGGTACGCCCAGTTTCTTTGGGTCGACCGGCAGTGGGTGCCTCTGGAGAACATATCGCCGAACCTGATCAAATCGGTGATCGCGTCCGAGGACAGCGGCTTCTGCGACAACCACGGGGTGGAATGGGATGCGCTGCAGGACCAGGTCGAGGCCCTGAGCGACGGAGAGAAACCGCGTGGTGCCAGCACACTGACCATGCAGACGGCGAAAAACCTGTTCCTGTGGGGAGATCGTTCCTATCTGCGCAAGGCGCTGGAACTGCCGCTGGCGCTGATGATCAACGGCATTCTTTCCAAGAAGCGTATCCTTGAAATCTATCTGAACATCGCCGAATGGGGCGAAGGGATCTTCGGCGCGGAAGCGGCGGCCCAGGCGTGGTTCGGCAAGGCCGCCAGGGACCTGACACGGGTGGAAGCGGCCCGGCTTGCCACGGCGCTTCCCAATCCGCTTGCCCGCAATCCGGCGAAACCGGCGCCCGGACACCGGCGGCTGGCAGCCACCAATCTTGCCAGGGTTGCCGCGGCAGGGCCGATTTTCGGCTGTGTGCTGGACGGATAGGCATCTGGTTTCACCCCGGGAATCGGCTTGTTTTCCAGCGAAAAAGAATTTTTCCTGTTTGGGGTGGCAAAACACCGGAGTTGCCTGTATAACGCCGCCCATTCCAACACGTTGCGTGCTACCACGCCCCGGGCTAACCCGGTCCGGGCCGCGCGGTTATGGACCACGGAGAAAAATAAGATGGCCGTTCCAAAGAGAAAAACGTCGCGCTCCAAGCGCGGTTTTCGCCGTTCCACGGACGCCCTGAAGCAGCCGACCTATGTCGAGGACAAGGATTCGGGCGAACTTCGCCGCCCGCATCACGTTGACCTGAAGACCGGCATGTACCGGGGCCGTCAGATCCTGACCGCAAAAGAAGAGGCCTAAAGCCTCTTCCTCTGCTTTCGGGCAGGATCGCCGCATGGCAAAACAGAATTGAGGCTGGCCCGTTTCAACAGGCCGGTCTTTTTTCGATTCCGGTTGCGGCTCCGCCAACCGCAGCCGATTGCTCCCGAAGCGTGCTGCGTTGAACTGAATTCAGGAAAACCGCCCGATCTCGTGACTCCGCTCATACGCGACAGACTTCATGCGCGGGCGTGCCTTGAACCGGTCTCGAAGATCGTGTCAGCTCACTGCGTTCCACCCGATCCGGGTCCGTTCATACCGGGAGCCGCTCCATGCGCCTTTTCTCCGCCATTCCTTTCACGCTGTTCTCGTTTCTGATCTACAACGCCCTGGCCTTCACGGCGGGAGCGGCGGATCCGGGCTTCTGGGCACAGCCGGTAATTACCATCGCGATGGTTTCGGGCACCAGCTTCGAACTTCTGGCCAGCGATCTTCTCATCACTGGCGGCCTGTTCTTTCTGTTTATCGAGATCCTGAAAGCCACGCGCATCGGCACGACGGCGCTTCTGGACCATATGTTCTCGGTGCTGGTCTTCGTCGCCTATCTGGTGGAGTTCCTGGTGGTGCAACAGGCCGCGACATCCCTGTTCTTCATCCTGATGGCGATTGCCCTGATCGACGTGATTGCCGGCTTTTCGATCTCCATCACCGGAGCCCGCCGGGACGTTTCCTTCGGGCACGGGGACATGCACTGACCGTTCCGGTCCCGGCGCGATGCGCCATTGCGGACCGGGTGTTGAAGTTCAGTCGAAAATCGGCATCAGGAGCGGGGGCTTCAGGCGTCGCCGGATTTGTCCGGGAGGGCATGCTTCTGGATCAGCGGCAACTGGGTGAGGGTGAAGACAAGGGTGATCGGCATGATGCCGAAAACCTTGAAGCTGACCCAGAAATCGGTCGAGAAGCTGCGCCAGACGATCTCATTGATCGCGGCGAGTACGAAAAAGAAAATGCCCCAGCGGAAAGTCAGCTTGCGCCAGCCTTCGTCGGTCAACTGGAAGGCGCTGTCGAAGACGTAGCCGAGGAGGGCCTTGCCGAACAGCAGGCCGCCGAGGAGGATGGTGCCGAACAGGCAATTGACGATGGTCGGCTTCAGCTTGATGAACAGATCATCGTGCAGCCACAGGGTCAGGGCGCCGAAGACAAGCACAACGACGCCGGACACCAGCGGCATGATCGGCAGGCGCCGGGTCAGCCACAGCGACACCACAAGCGAGACGGTGATCGCCACCATGAAGGCGGCGGTCGCCAGAAAGATCGGCTTGCCGACGGCCTGCAGTGCGGGAAATGCTGCCGCGATCTGCTCGCCCCTGGCATTGAATAGGAAGAACACGCCGAGCGGACCGAGCTCCAGCGCCAGCTTCAGGAGCGGCGACAATTCCTTGCGCGTCGGATCGTTCGGGCCGTGTTCGAATTCCATGTCGGTGTTCATCCCGCTGCTGGGTTGTCATGCCACGGACATAGGGGATGCCAGGTGCCGGGGTCAAGCGTTCCGGCTGCAGGCGCACCGGGATGATCGTCTTTCCGGCCGATGGACGGGGGCGGCGCTCATGAAAAAGGGCGCCCGAACGGGGCGCCCTCGCAAGATGTCCGTTCGGTGCCGGTCAGCCGTTGGCGATGTACTGGCCGCCATTGATGGTGATGACGGCGCCGGTCATGAAGGCGGCGCTGTCCGACGCGAGATAGACGACGGTCTGGGCGATTTCCTCCGGATGGCCGAGACGGCCGACCGGAATGTTGGAAACAATCGATTCCAGCACCTTTTCCGGCATGGCGGCAACCATGTCGGTGTTGATGTAACCCGGACAGATGCAGTTGCAGGTAATGCCCTTGAAGGCATTTTCCTGCGCCAGCGCCTTGGTGAAGCCGATGACGCCGGCCTTGGCGGCGGAATAGTTGGTCTGGCCCATCTGGCCCTTCTGGCCGTTGATGGACGAGATGTTGATGATGCGTCCCGCGCTGCGACCGCGCATCCCGTTGATCACCGGATGGGTCATGGTGAACATGCTGTCGAGGTTGGTGGACAGCACCGCGCGCCACTGTTCGAAATCCATCTTGTGGAACATGCCGTCCCGGGTGATGCCGGCATTGTTGACGAGCACTGCCACCGGGCCGAGTTCCTCTTCCACCCGGGCCACGCCGGCGGCGCAGGCTTCAGGGTCGCAGACATCCCATTTGTAGACGTGGATTCCGGTTTCGGCCTTGAAGGCCTCCGCTTTTTCCGTGTTGCCGGCGTAGGTGGCCGCCACAGTGTATCCTGCGTCCTTGAGGCCGCGCGAAATCGCTTCGCCGATACCCCGTGTCCCACCCGTGACCAATGCGACCTTGCTCATGCACCTTCCTCCTCAAGTTCCGGTTCCGGCCCCTGCGGGCTCTCTGACCAACCTGTTTTCCTGTGCAGCCACATGAAAATGGAAAAGTTGATCGGCTTTAGACCTTTCGGGCTGCCTGTCCGCGTTCGTGAAAAAACGGCTTGCGTCTGACGGTCAGGTGTTGCCCGGCGTTCCTGTCTTGAATCATGGCCGGCACATTGCGGCCATGATTCATATCAAGATGCGCGATCAGCGTTCCAGGCACATGGCGACACCCATGCCGCCACCGATGCACAGGGTGGCGAGGCCTTTCCTGGCGTCCCGCTTGACCATCTCGTGGAGCAAGGTGGTGAGAACGCGTGCGCCGGAGGCCCCGATCGGATGGCCGATGGCGATCGCGCCGCCGTTGACGTTGACGATGTCCGGGTTCCAGCCCATGTCCTTGTTGACGGCGCAGGCCTGCGCGGCGAAGGCTTCGTTGGCCTCGACCAGGTCGAGATCGGCGGCGGACCAGCCGGCCTTTTCCAGGGCCTTGCGGGAAGAGGGGATCGGGCCGGTGCCCATGATGGACGGATCGACGCCGGCGGTTGCCCAGGAGGCGATGCGGGCGAGCGGGGTCAGGCCGCGCTTTTCCGCTTCCGCCGCGCTCATGACGATGAGAGCGGCGGCGCCGTCGTTGATGCCCGAGGCATTGCCCGCAGTGACGGAGCCTTCCTTGGTGAAGGCCGGGCGCAGCTTGGCAACGCTTTCGAGCGTGGTACCGTGACGGATATATTCGTCGTCCTCGACCACACGCTCGGACTTGCGTTCCTTGACGGTGACCGGTGTGATCTCGTCCTTGAACCTGCCCGCCTTCTGCGCGGCTTCGGCCTTGTTCTGCGAGGCGACGGCGAATGCGTCCTGCTGCTCGCGGCTGATCTGCCATTTCTCGGCGACATTCTCGGCGGTCTGACCCATATGGTAGCCGTTGAAGGCATCCCAGAGACCGTCCTTGATCATGGTGTCGATCATCTTGAAATCGCCCATCTTGTAGCCTGCGCGCATATAGGCGCAGTGGGGCGAGAGCGACATGTTTTCCTGGCCGCCGGCCAGCATGATCGTTGCGTCTCCGGCAATGATCTGTTGTGCGGCGATGGCGACGGTGCGCAGGCCGGACCCGCAGACCTGATTGAGCGTCCAGGCGGTGGCGCTGTCGGGGAGGCCGGCATGGATGGCGGCCTGGCGGGCCGGGTTCTGGCCCTGTCCGGCGGTCAGCACCTGGCCGAAGACCACTTCATCGATTTCGCCGGGCTCGACACCGGCCTTTTCCATGGCGGCCTTCATGACGAGGGCGCCAAGATCATGCGCCGGTGTGTTGGCAAAAGCTCCATTGAAGGACCCGACAGGCGTTCGGGTCGCGCTGACAATGACAATATCGGTGGAAGCGCTCATCATACTCTCCAGGACTTGCGGCCGATCAACCGTAGAATAGCGGTGGCTCTCCGGCACTTTGCGGCTCTTGACGATGGATGGACTAGACAACCGCAGCGGTCGTCGTGTCAACCGTATCACCCCTTATTCCGGAAGCGGATTTGGCATTTGCGGCATCATCCTTTTGGTGGCGTCCA
The DNA here is from genome assembly GCF_003075075.1 of Labrenzia sp. 011. GTDB lineage: Bacteria > Pseudomonadota > Alphaproteobacteria > Rhizobiales > Stappiaceae > Roseibium. The sequence continues at coordinate 18,294 of NZ_QCYM01000011.1, forward strand.
TAAAAAGAGTGGCACGATCCGACATGATTGGCTTAGTCTCAGGAACGGAGGTGACGGCAGTACGGCGAAGGCCTTGTCGTCAAATGGGAAACGAGCCGTAAGGCTGACAGGCGGAAGTGACGAATGGCCAAAACCAGCGAGCCGACAATCATCAAGAAATACGCCAACAGGCGGCTGTACAACACGGGCACCAGCACCTATGTGACGCTTGAGGATCTGGCGGTGATGGTGAAGGGGGAAGAGGATTTTATCGTCTTCGATGCGAAGAGCGGCGATGACATCACCCGCTCCGTCCTGACCCAGATCATTTTCGAACAGGAAGGCAAGGGCCAGAACCTGCTCCCGGTCACATTCCTGCGCCAGCTGATCCGCTTTTACGGCGACAGCATGCAGGGGCTCGTGCCGAGCTTTCTGGAGTATTCGATGACCTCCCTGACCAAGGAGCAGGAAAAGCTGCGCGGCCAGATGAGCGAGGCGTTCGGCGCCACCGCCTTCGACGCCATCGAGGACCAGGTCAAACGCAATACGGAAATGTTCGAGCGGGCGATGAAGATGTTCATGCCGTTTCCCACCGGCGAGGGCGGGACTTCCGCCGGGGCGACGGCCGGTGAGGCAAAGTCCGGCAAGGCGGATCCGTCGGACCTGGACGACATGAAGCGCCAGCTCGAGGAAATGCAGAAGAAGATCAATCAGCTTTCCGACAAGCCTTGAGGCGTCCGGAAAGCGGACAGGTCCCGACACCAATGTGACGTTGCTCCCGGACCTTGTGCCGGGTCACGCCGGGACGGCCGGTCCCATGCGGCTCCGGTGACGGGCGAAGGCAATCCGGCGTTCGCCGGACGTTCCCCGCCTGTCAGCGCGAGACGGCGCCCTGAGGGGCCGCCGCATGCAGGGGAGCCTTCAACCGCAGTCCGGAACCAGTTTCGCCGCCTCGATGCCCGCCACCGCGCAGGTCTCGTCATTGTCGGAACTGTCGCCGGTGATGCCGACGGCGCCGAGGGTTTCATTCTCCGCATTCCTGATCAATACCCCGCCGGGCACCGGCACGATCGCGCCGCCGGAGACGCCGTTCAGGGCGTTGACGAAATGGGGCCGGGACTCCGCGTTGGCATTCAGCCATCTGGTTCCGGTGCCCACCGCCAGCGCACCGATCGCCTTGCCGGTGGCGATCTGCGGCCGCATGATCGAGGAACCGTCCTGGCGCTTGAGCAAAATCGTGTGACCGCCGGCGTCCAGAACCGCAACCGTCATCGGCTTCAGGTTGAGCTCCGCGGCTTTTTCAAGCGCGGCGGTCGTAATGGTCTCTGCTGTGGAAAGTGTGAGTTTGCGCATTTCGCCGCTTCTCCTTAAGGTGCTGCCGCAATGCGGGTTTGCTATCAGAACCCGGTGTTGTCGCAAAGGCGTATTCGCCGACAAGCAATTAGTGCAAAACGGAAAAGATCGGCGGGAGGAATTCAGTGATTCGCGATTTTCAGGCACCGGGCCGCTCTGCGGTTCATGCGCGGGAAGCCATGGCGTCGACTTCGCATCCCCTGGCGACAAGTGCTGCGCTTGAAGTTCTTCAGGGCGGCGGAAACGCGGTTGACGCGGCCATTGCCGCTGTTGCGGTCCAATGTGTCGTCGAGCCGCATATGACCGGGATTGGCGGCGATTGTTTCGCCATCGTGATGGAACCCGACGGCGGTCTGACCGGCTTCAACGGCTCGGGTGCGGCGCCGCGGGCGGCGACCCCCCAGAAGCTTGCCGAACTCGGGGTCTCGCAGATCACCGACAGCTCGCCGCATGCGGTGACCGTGCCCGGGGCCATCCGGGCGTGGGACACGCTGCTCAAGGCTCATGGAACGCGTGATTTCAGGTCCCTGCTCAGCCGCGCCATCCACTATGCCCGTGAAGGTTTTCCGGTTGCCCCGCGTGTTGCCCACGACTGGGCCGGCGAAGTCGAAAAACTTGCCGGTGATCCGGTGACGGCCGCCACATATCTGGTCGGCGGCAAAGCGCCCGGAACCGGAACGATCCTGAAATATCCGCGCCTGGCCGATACGCTGGAAAAGATCGCCGAAGGCGGCGCCGATGCCTTCTATGGCGGTGACGTTGCCGAGGATATCGTCGACGCCCTTCGCGCCCGGGGCGGACTGATGACCACGGACGATCTGGCCGCCTGCCATACGACGGCGGTTTCGCCGGTACTGCGCGACTACAAGGGCCATACGGTTGCGGAATTGCCGCCCAATGGTCAGGGAATCGTCGCGCTGATCATGCTCGGGCTGCTGGAGCGGTTCGATCTGGAGAGCCTGGATCCCGCCGGTGCGGAACGCTTCCATCTGGAGATGGAGGCGGCCCGGATCGCCTATGGGGTGCGCGACAGATTCGTCACCGATCCCGGTTACATGGACGTCTGCCATTCCCATCTGATCGGCGAAGATTATCTCGACCGGCTCGCCAAGCAGATCTCCACCAGCGGACGGATGACGTCCGTGCCGCATGCCCATCTGGCACCGCAGACCGACACGGTCTATCTGACGGTGGTGGACCGGAATGGTCTGGCGGTTTCCTTCATCAACTCGCTGTTCAGCAGCTTCGGCAGCGGTATCCTTGCTCCGGAGAGCGGTGTCCTGCTGCATTGCCGGGGGAAATCCTTCAAGGCGGAGCCGGGACATCCGAATTCCATCGACGGCGGCAAGCGGCCGCTGCACACGATCATTCCCGCGATGGTCCTCAAGGACGGCGCCCCATGGCTGTCCTTCGGCGTGATGGGCGGCCAGTATCAGGCCTGCGGCCACGCCCATGTACTGACCAACATCATCGATTACGGCATGGATGTGCAGGCGGCGATCGATTTTCCGCGCATGTTCTACGACATGGACAGCCATGAGCTGCAGGCGGAGAACCGGATTCCCTCCGCGACGCTCGACGGTCTGAGAGCATTGGGCCATTCCGTCGTGCCCGCGCATGAGCCGATCGGCGGCAGCCAGGCGATCATGATCGACCGTACCCGAGGGCTGCTGACCGCCGGGTCCGATCCGCGCAAGGACGGGCACGCGGCCGGGTACTGATCCCGGCACGTGCTGACCGGGACCGGCCGGCCACCCGTGCGAGGCCGCGTCAATTTGATCCTTGAGAAATCCGGACGCCGGGTGTTCATTGCCGCCGGACGCGCCCGCATGACATGAGGTCTCAAGATGCCCGGTCCCTCGAGGCGAGAAATACTGCTTGGCAGCGCGGCAAGCGTTGCCGCTTTCGCTGCCGGAAGCCTTGCCGCCGGTACGGCGCAGGCCGCCGATCACGTTCTGACCCTTGCCGGTCTCGATCACCGCATCCTGCCGGATGCCCTTACCCGCGGCATGATGAGCTTTGCCGCGGACGGTCCGCCGCCGGTGTTGCGGTTCCGCCAGGGCGAGAAAACGACGATCGACGTCACGAATGCGCTTCAGGAGGCCTCGGTGGTGCACTGGCACGGGCTGAGGATCGCCAACCGGATGGATGGTGTGCCCTATCTGACGCAATATCCCATCGAAGCCGGACAGACGTTTCGCTACGCCTTCACGCCGCCGGATGCGGGAACCTTCTGGTATCATCCCCATTGCAACACGCTGGAGCAGATGGCCAGGGGGCTGACGGGCGTTCTTGTCGTCGAGGAAGCGGAAGATCCGGGATTCGACCGGGACCTGCCCATGAACATCCGCGACTTCCGCCTGGGCGGAGACGGCCAGTTCATCGATTTCTTCAAGCCCCGCAATGCCGCCCGTGGCGGGACCTATGGTACCGTCTCGACGGTGAACTGGCAGTCAGACCCCGTCTATGAACTGGAGGCGGGCAGTCTCGTTCGGCTGCGGCTGGCGGTGACCGATGTCACCCGTGTGGGATCCTATGAGATCGCCGGGGCCGAGGCTCGGGTGATCGCACTCGATTCCCATCCCCTTCCCGTGCCGCTGCCGGCCTCCGGCGTGATGCTTGCCCCCGGTCAACGGGCCGATGTGGCCCTGCGGGTTCCGGACGATGAGGGTGAGGAGGTGCGTCTGGTGCTGAACCGGCCGAGCGGGCCAAAGCAGCTGGCGCGGTTCCGGCCGAAGGGGGCCAGCCTGCATCGGGATCTGCGGGAACTGAAGCCGTTGCGGCCGAATCCGTTTGCCGAACCCGATCTTGAGAATGCGGAGCTGCTGGAATTCGTCTTCGGCTGGTCGCCGGAAGGGGATGCGCCGCAAGCGAGCCTGTGCGGATCGCTCGGCTATACGTTCTGGTCGATCAACCGGGTCGCCTGGCCCGGGGATCTGCCCGGACCCTTCGATCCGCTGGCGCGGCTGAAACTGGGAAAGTCCTACATATTGCGGTTGCGCAACGAGACCCCGAACGACCATCCGATTCATCTGCACGGCGTTTCGTTCAAGCTGCTGCGCTCCAACAAGCGTGACCTGCCGCCGCTGGTGACCGATACCGCCCTGCTTCAATCGCAGGAAACGATGGACGTCGCCCTGGTCGCCGACAATCCCGGCGACTGGGCGTTCCATTGCCACGTGATCGAACACCAGAAAACCGGCCTGGCCGGCTTCCTGAGGATCGAGGACTAGACCGGCCCGGGGTTCGATCCTGTGGGTGCGCGAGTGCGGAGATTCTTCAGGACCGGGATGTCACACCGATACGGACCAGGAATGGAACGTCCGCCCGTCCTCGGCCGCCGTGGCATATTGTGCCAGATGCTGCTGCCGTTCCAGAGGGGTTTCGGCAATGGTATCGCGGCCTGCCAGAAGCTGTGTGGCGTATTCTGAATGAGCACCGTGATGGGCGTCTCGCTGCAGGGCGGCTGAAGCCACATGCGCGGGGAGCGCGTCGATCTCGCGGAAGCGGGCTGCGGTCGTCGATGTCCTGTCCCGGCCTGACGGGGCGACCGGCTTTTGCCGGATGCGCAGGGAATGGATTGCGGAAACGGGTGTTACTTGCATTTCGAGCTCCGTGGCGGACCAGTCCGTGGCCAATCTTTCGGAGTCCGGGAAAGCCCCGGAACTGACAAGGAGCTTAAGCGGTGCGGCAGAAGGAAACTGTGTTGCCTGTCACAAACAGGCAGATATCACGGGGCGCGGATGCAAGCCGAGGGCGGATCAACGCGGATATTTCCGCTTTCCGCAATCGGGTCAACGCTCGGTCTTGAGCAGAAAACCCGCGGCACGCTGGCGCGGCAGGGCGGCGGTGGCACGATAGCTGTCGACACCGCGCAGGGGTTCCGTCCGTCTGAAGGTCCGCGTCTGCGGATCGCCGTCACGGGTGGCGATCAGATGGGCGAGAAAAATCGAATTCGGGTAATAGCGCGATGAAAATGCCGCCTGTTCCTGCTCCAGAACCGGCTGAACGGGAACCGGAAGACAGGAGGAAACGTCCGGCCGTTGCTCGCTCTCCGTCTCTCCCTTAGAGGGACGTCTGCGCCTCACATTGGCACGGTCTGCAGAGGTAACCGGGTTCACTCGCACGTTTCAACGCCTCATTGTTTCAGATTGACACGCATTGAGCGGCCATGCCTGAAACGTCGCAATCAGCGTGCCACGTTATACGTCTGTTAACCTTTTGTCCGCAGAAACCGGACATTCCGCGCAAAAATAGTTAACAGACCGCCCCAAAATCGGACGGGTGCTGTGGGGAGCGGGGAAAAGAGAGGGACCGGGCCGGCGGAACCCGGCTTCGCCCGGATCGGCCGGGGCCCGGGTGATGCCCTCAGAACGCCAGGATGACGGTTGCCGCGAACAGCATGACCGTCGGGTAGAAGGTCAGCGCGAAGCCGAAAGCCCTGGCCCCGGCGCCCTTTGCATATCCGTGCCAGAACAGCGCCCGTCCCAGCCAGAAAAGGACTGCGGCAACGGGAAGGGCTCCCAGCATCCGGTCCGGGGCGAGGGCCGCGAAGCTGGCGTATACAAATCCCGCCAGAACGGTCTGTTCCAGGGTGTTCTGCAGGACCGCCTGGTAAATCCGCGCCATGTCCGTTCCAGTGGTCAGGCCGCTGCCGTCAATGTCCGCGGGTGTGAAGAAACGGTGCCGGGCCAGGATGCCGATTGTCGCCAGCAACCAGAAAGCGGCGAACAGGGTCGACCGGGCGGCCAGCGCCATCCTGGCGGATGCCGTGTCTGCGGGCAGCCAGGTTTCCGGGATCAGCCATGCTGCCGCACCCAGGACAAGCGCGGAAACGGCCAGGGCGGACAGCATGCCCCGCATGACGCTGACCTGTTTTGGGGAAATGGGCATCGAGGTCGCCTTTTCAGTTGCTGAAGGGTCTTTTCAAGGGATCACAAAGTTGCCCGAAAGAAAAGCGCGGCCGAAGCCGCGCTTTTGCAATTCGTATCGGTGTTCAGGCCGGCTCAGTCGGGGGCCTTGCCGGTCCAGGCCGAGCGGTCGAGATCCAGATCCGCGAACTTGTCCGGATCCAGAACGGGGCGGGAGATGCCGTCCCGGAGCTGTCCCTTGAAATCGTCCAGAATCCGCTTGGCGGTGGGGAACAGCATCATCAGGGCCAGGAGGTTCACCATGGCCAGGATGCCCATCAGCGGGTCGGAGAAGAAGAACACGGAGGTGGCGTTCGGTGCCGTCGCGCCCAGAAAGACGACTCCCATGACCACGATCCGCAGGACCAGCGGCGCCGCAGTGTTTCCGGTCATGGAACTCAGGGCGTTTTCGCCGAGATAGTAGTTGTAGATGATGGAACTGAACGCGAAGAGCAGGATCGCCGCCGCCAGGAAATAGCTGGTCCATTCGCCCAGATGGGAGACCAGCGACTGCTGGGTCAGCACGATGCCGTCGACACCTTCGGCGCCCGGCGTATAGACATCGCCCATCAGGATGATCATTGCCGTACAGGTGCAGATGATCATGGTGTCGATGAACACCGAAAAGGACTGGGTGATCCCCTGGCTGACGGGGTGGCGCACCTCGGCGGTGGCTGCGACGTTCGGGGCGGACCCGAGACCGGCCTCGTTGGAGAACAGGCCCCGGCGCAACCCCTGTGCGATCGCCGCTCCCATGCCACCACCGACAGCCTCCTCCAGGCCGAAGGCGTTGGCGACGATCGTGTAGAGGACCGCCGGAATTTCGGTAATGTTCAGGAGAATGATGATGAGGGCCATGGCGATATAGCCGATTGCCATGACGGGCACGACGACATCGGCCACCTTGGCGATGCGGTGAATGCCGCCGAAAATGATCAGGCCGGTGATGGCGGTGAGCGCAATTCCCGTCCACAGGCGTCCGACGCCGATGCTTTCCTCAACGGCGCCTGCAACGGTGTTGCCCTGAAAGGCATTGAACCCGAGCGCGAAGGAAGCGATCAGGCAGACCGCGTACAGAATGGCCAGCCACTTGTACTGCTTGCCCAGTCCGTAGAGGATAGAGCGGGCGGGGCCGCCATGATAGGTGCCGTCTCCCGCCGAGCGCTTGTAAAGCTGGGCCAGAGAACATTCGATCAGGCTGGTCGCCATCCCGACAAGGGCAATGGCCCACATCCAGAAGACAGCGCCCGGTCCGCCGAGTGTGATCGCGACAGCGACACCGGCGATGTTGCCGCCGCCGACGCGGCCACCGACGGACAGGAGAAGGGCCTCACGCGCGGAAATCGCATTGGGATCACCGGACTGGTTTCTGGAGGACAGGACCCGGAACATGCGCAGGAAAAACCGGATCTGGACGAAGCCGGTGACCACCGTGAAAAAGATGCCGATGACGACAAGAAACGGGATGAGTGCCCATCCCCAGGTTAAATCGCCGATCAGTGCGAAAAACGATTCCACGAACTGCATGGCTCCAGCCTCCCCTGTGTTTTCATTCGGATTCTGACGTGGCGTCAGAGTCCAGCTGAAGCGACAAGTTAGGCTTCAATTCGAGGCGAGTGCAATGAAAAAGAAATTGCCCGGCCTGCAATCAGGGGCTGTGTCATGGTCGGTTATCTACCGTTCCGTCCGCCGGGGCGATAGGCGGGCAGACAAACAAAAACGCGGCCCCGGGGGACCGCGTTTCCTTCAATCCGGACGGGCCGGAAAACCTTATGCGGCCAGAGCGCCCTCTGCCTGATCGACCAGAACCTTGAAGGCATCCGGCTGATTGATGGCGAGGTCTGACAGAATCTTGCGGTCAACTTCGATGCCGGCCTTGGTCAGACCGTTGATGAAGCGGCCGTAGGTCATGCCGTGCTGACGCGTTGCGGCGTTGATGCGCTGGATCCAGAGCGAACGGAAGTTGCGCTTCTTGGCCTTGCGGTCGCGGTAGGCGTATTGTCCTGCCTTCTCGACGGCCTGCTTGGCAATGCGGATGGTGTTCTTGCGACGGCCATAATAACCTTTGGCAGCCTTGAGAACTTTCTTGTGGCGAGCGTGGGCGGTTACGCCCCGTTTGACGCGTGACATCTAGGTAGTCTCCTTCGGGGCTGGCGTTATGCGTAGGGCAGGAACTGCTTCACGACCTTGGCATCCTGGGCGCTCAGCGTGGTGGTGCCACGGGCGTTGCGGATGAACTTGGTCGAGCGCTTGATCATGCCATGACGCTTGCCGGCCTGCGCGGTTTTCACCTTGCCGGTCGCAGTCAACTTGAAGCGCTTCTTGGCGCCTGACTTGGTCTTCAGCTTGGGCATTTTGCATCCTTTCGTTTGTGCGACCGCGTCAAAGCGGCCACTCTTTAGTTGGTGCATTCAGAGCCGACACGGCATGCCCTTGGTCTGTCGCGGGAAACGGCCTGCATCGGGATGCAGAAAACCGGCCCACGACGAGCCGGACGACTCTGGACCGGGCGCTTATATGGGAGCTTTCCGCCGAATGCAACCGGATTCCTAAGAGAATGACCGCTTCCGGCATGCGACCCGATGCGTTTGCGCGGTGGAGACCTGGATGCCGAGGCGGCCGGCGGTTCGGCAACTGACCCCTGAACGCGGCCGCCCCGGCGGATCAGGCGTTCACATCGACGACAACCCGGCCTCTCACCTGTCCTTTCAGGATATCGGCCCCGAGCTTCGGCAGGTCTTCCAGGGTGGCGGTCTGGATGACGGCTTCGAGCTTGTCCATCGGCAGGTCCTTCGCGAGACGCTCCCAGGCCTTCAGGCGGGCGTCATAGGGTTTCATGACGCTGTCGATGCCGAGCAGATTGACCCCGCGCAGCAGGAAGGGAATGACGGTTGCCGGCAGGGCCGCGCCGCCGGCAAGTCCGACGGCGGCAACCGAGGCGCCGTATTTCATCTGCCCGAGAATGCGCGCCAGCATGGAGCCGCCAACCGCGTCGATGCAGCCGGCCCAGGTTTCGCTTTCCAGCGGCCGCTTGACCGTTTCACTGACATCGTCACGGGGGACGATCCGGCTGGCGCCGAGCGACTTGAGATAGTCCCAGGTGGTTTCCCGCCCGGTCACGGCGGCGACCTCATAGCCGAGATTGGAGAGGATCGCCGTGGCGACGGAGCCGACGCCGCCCGCGGCGCCGGTGACCAGAACCGGGCCGTTTTCGGGCTTCAGGCCGTGTTCCTCAAGTGCCATGATGGCGAGCATGGCGGTAAAGCCCGCCGTGCCGATCGCCATGGCGTCGCGTGTGGTCAGTCCCTGGGGCAGGGGCACGAGCCATTCGCCCTTGACGCAGGCCTTCTGGGCATAGCCACCCCACCAGGCCTCGCCGACCCGCCAGCCGGTAAGCACGACCTTGTCGCCGGGCTGGTACCAGTTGTCGGAGGATTCCTCGACGGTGCCGGCAAAATCGATTCCCGGTACGTGCGGATAATTGCGCACCAATCCGCCGCCCGGCCCGAGGCACAGCCCGTCCTTGTAGTTCAGCGTCGAATATTCGACCGCGACGGTCACATTGGCTTCCGGCAGCCGGGTCTCTTCGATTTCCTGGATGGTGGCGTGTGTCTTGCCGTCCTCGTCCTTGTCGACAATAAGTGCTTTGAAGGTCATTTGAGCGGGTCCTGCTGGTTGGTTTCTCTCGCAATGTCCTGGCCTGGCGGCGCAGAACGGGTATCTGGATCTTCCCGGCCGGTTGAATTCGGCCGTGTTTCCTGGAGAACGCGGCAAGGTGGTCTCCGGTTGCGGTTCTGCCTTCCCGGATTTCTGCCGGGCCGGCTCTCAAGCGGCCGCTTCGGCGGCCGGCCCGGCCCAGTCGATCTGGCAGATTTCGGCGCTGCGGCCATCGAAATCCCAGACACGACCATAGGCGCGCACCCGGCCCTGTGTCGCGGTGGCGACGGTTATATCCGGTCCCATCCAGTAGGCGGTGTTGGTGACGACAATATCCTCGTCGGGATTTCCGCCCCGGACGGGCTCCACCTCGCCCTTGATGGCCTTGCCGACGATCAGCCGGCGCTTCTTGCCTTCGTTGGTATAGGAGACCGGCGCCCGTTCTGCTCCCAGGAATTCGCTGACCAGAACCCGGAACAGGCCGGTTGTCCCCTTTGCCTGGCCGGAGAAAATCCTGATCAGGGCGTCATAGGCTGCGTCGCTGGCCCGTTCGTCGATATAGGCGGCGGCCTTCCAGTTGCCGCGTGCCATGAGACCGGGGATCTCCAGAACCAGGCCGACATTGAGGCCGGACAGATCCGTGCCTTCGTAATGGCCCTCGTCGATGCGAACCCCCGCCCAGGCCTGGCAGTAGCCCTCCGTGGGCGGGTGCTGGCCGAGGGAGACAACGCAGGGGCAGAAAACCGTGCAGTTGCAGTTCAGGATCAACTCCCCGCGAATGGCCCAGCCGGACATGCAGTTCTCCTTTGCGTCAGTTTGGCAGGAATGGCAGGACAATCACGGTTGTGCCTGCAAGTATGAGGAAGACACCGAGCGGCGCGTTTATTTTCGCGCCGATTTCCGGCAGTTTTTCGAGGGTCATCAGCACCATGGCGAAGGCCATGATCGCGAGATTCATGGTGCCCGCGACGAAGGCCAGCAGCATGAGCGCCCAGCAGCAGCCGAGACAGACCGACCCGAGCCGCAGGCCGAGCCTGTAGGCGCCGGGGCTGCCCGGCTGCCAGTGGGTGAGGAAGAACGCCATCGGGCTCTGGCAGGCTTTCAGGCAGGCGGCCTTCAGCGCGCTGAACTGATAGAGCCCGGCGGCGGCAAGCAGGGCGCCGCTGAACAGATGGGAGGTCGACCGGCCGAGCGGATCGATCAGGCCAAGGGAGGCCAGGCGGACCTGAAGAAGGGCGGCGGCGACGGAAAATCCCAGCCAGACGGTGAGATAGCCTGCAACCAGAACGGCCAGGGAAAACCCGCTGGCGGCCGCCGTATGGGTCAGATCCGCATAGGTGCGGAAAGCCGGGAAAGCCGTGGGGGCCATCATTGCCAGGGACATCAGCACCCACATCAGAACGCTGGTGCCATAGCCGGTGGCGGCGACCGTGTTCGAGCATAGCCACAGAAGCGCGCCGAGGCCCGACCGGTTTGCAAAAGCCCCGTCCGGCGGAAAGGCCTGCATGGCGAAGAGCGCGCTCCAGGCTGTCAGAACAGCGGCAAAAAACAGCAACGCCAGTGCCCCGCGGCCCGGCAGCAACCGTGCAAGTGTCCTCACCTCGTCCTCCCCGGACCGGCCGTTCCCGGCGCCCTGGGCGCCTGTGGCCGGTCCCGCAGATTTGCGCCTGCCGCCGTCGGCGTCCGGGCGCGTCATGCCTTGTTGTGCCAACGCTGCTCCGGCAACGGATAAAAGTCAAACATTTAATTGTCAGACATTTATACCTTTGCGATTGACCCCGCCCTGGCCGGTGACTAATTTCGACGGGTTTCCGGAAGGTCCGCTGGTCTTGCGGGGAATAACCGGACGGGCGGCAACTGGAGTGCACTGTGGCGATCGAGTTCAACACGATTCAGAAAGAGGGTCTGTCGGTTCAGATCGCCAACGCCATCCGCAACGCCATCCTGGACGGACGACTCACGGGCGAGGAGCGGCTGCCGAGCGAGGCGGAACTGGCGGAACGCTTCGGCGTTTCCAGATCCACGGTCCGCGAAGCGCTGAAACGGCTCGCGGCACAGAACCTGATCCGCAGCGAGCGCGGGTCTGCGGGCGGTGCCTTCGTCAACCGGATCACCTGGTCCGAGGCGACGGACAATCTGGTCACCACCACCCGGCTCCTGATCGGGATGAACGATATTCCGCTGGAGGATGCGATCGAGGCGCGGTTCGCGCTGGAATCCGCCGCCCTGCCGCTTGCCGCGGCGCATCGCACCGATGCCCAGCTTGGCGACCTGCGGGCGGAAATCAGCCGTCAGCGCGATCCGCTGACCAGCGACGAGGCGTTTTGCGCCTCGGATGTCACCTTTCATTCGGTGATCGCCGGGGCGACGGCAAATCCGCTGCTGGCATTCCAGCTTTCCGCCGCCTTCGAAGCCATGCAGCCGCTGATGAACATGCTGGTCTACCGTCTTCGCGACCGGGAGCGGATCGCCGACTTTCACGAGGCCCTGGCAGCGGCGCTCGAGGCGCATGACAGTGCCGCGGCATCGGTGAGTCTCGAGGCCCTGTCGGCCTATACAAGAGAACTGGCCGCCCAGCGCCGCAAGCCCAAGAGCGACTGAGCGGCTTCACCGCGTGCCGCCGTGCCGGGGATCCTCGGCGTGGAATTGCGTCAGGACTCTGAGTGATACGGCCCTTTTCCCTGCACTTCCCCTGCGTGCCTTCAGCACCGGATGTCGAATCGGAGGACCGTGCGATGCACGTTTTGCGGGTGTTTCGCAGGTGCGGCATACCCTTTCGTTGCGTTTTGTCCGCCTAAAGTATAATATAGACAAAAGTCGAATGCCGATTCGATGATTTCAGAGGAGTGATCACGATGAAGTACTGGAGCCTCGCCGTCGTAGCACTGGTGATTGTGGGCGTTGCCGCAGTCCGGCATGTGAATCCCAACCATGAACTGGCCGGTGCGACCACCAGTTCGGGCGTTCCCGTCACCACGCTGCATACGCCGGTCACGCCGTAAAACGGGCCGGACCGGACGGGCCGCGCACAGGGGCCCGCGGCGGACGCTGTGCGACTGAAGAAAATCCAATTCAGTTTGCCGGTGGCAGCGCGTCAGCGGAAGGCTTTGTCGGTGGCATCCGCCCAGCGGGTTCCGCGAATGAGATCTCATTCCTGCCAAAAGCAGCCTGACATCCCTTGACTGTGCACTGAACCGTAACCGCTGGGAAGATCTCCCTGAAATCGCTTGCGGGAGTATTGATCCGGCCTGTGGTGACGGTACCATTGCACCCTGGTCGTTCAGCCATGACACGGCTCTCCTGCGGCAGATCGATCGCCGTGAGAGCGACGACATGAATTTCTTCATTTACGTCCCCTCAGGCGCTGCCGCTGCTGAAACCTGAGACGCAAGATTACGTCCCGACGCTTGACCCGTCAGTTTACGATGCCGGCGGCACGCATTTTCTGAAGCGGAGCTTTGCACAGATCGGCGAAATCGATTTTATTTGTTGCGGCCGGCTGACGGAGCGTTCCAGGTCGATGGCAGATCTTCTCGGCCGTCCGGGATTGTCTGTTGCGCAGCGAACGGCGTATGAACGCAGGCGGGAGCGCATTTGCGCAGCAGGGAAAGGACGTGTCTGTGTTCACTGATCAAGGCGCCGGAAGGCCGCCGCCGACGGGGCCGTTTCGCTTCCTTGCCTTGGATGTTGAAACGGCAAACAACGAGCGCGCCTCGATTTGCCAGGTGGGGCTTGCCTGTGTCGGCAGGGACGGATCGATTGCTACCTGGTCGACCTTCGTCGATCCATGCACGTCGGTCTGGACATGTACCTGGGTCCACGGCATCTGCGAAGAAACGGTGCGCGGTGCCCCCCGGTTTCCGGAGGTGCTCTCGGTGCTTACGCGGGTGGTTGCAGGGCATACTGTTTTCCAGCACAGCAGCTTTGACCGCAGCGCGGTCAATGCGGCCTGCGCGCAGCATGGCTGTTTCGCCCCGGACTGGCACTGGCGTGACAGTGTCACTGTTGCCCGCCGGGCGTGGCCGGAGCTGAAGGGAAACGGCGGCCATGGCCTGAAGTCGCTCAAGAACCATCTGGGTCTCCAATTCAGGCATCATGACGGGGAAGAGGACGCGCGTGCAGCCGCGGAGGTTGTGCTTCTGGCAGAGGCGGAGACACAATTGAGTTTTGAAGTCCTTGCGGGACAAGCCAGTCGCAAGCTTTCAAACGCTGGCGCACGATCCAGCCGACGCGGCTGAGTGCAAAGTCACAAGTGACCCGTCACGATTTGCATGGACTCTGGAAAAATGGTGACCCCGACTGGATTCGAACCAGTGACCCTCAGATTAGGAATCTGATGCTCTATCCTGCTGAGCTACGGGGCCCCGAAGCGGTCGATTAGCACGATTTGTTTCTCTTTGCGACCCCTCAGGCACAGGGAGACAAAGAAAGCTGTCGCGCGGGGCGGGGCGGCCGGAAGTGCTTTTTTCGGGCGTGTCTTCGGCTTGCCTTAATCGCTGCTTAGCAGTCTTTCCTGAAACGGCTCTTTTCTGCTGCCGCGCGGAACGATGTCTCCGCGCCGGCGTTTCCGGTCTGCAGGGTTTCCCGGCGGACCGATTGCGGGTCAGGGAAGAGCCAGCCAACCAGTTTGCGTGTCGTGAGTGCACGGCAGGCAGGTTGAATTCGCGGATCGGTTGAGAGGGCAGCGGGTGTCGAGCGGGCGCTTGGGCAACGGAACGATGGATGGTAATGGCGGTGGCTGCGGGCGGATGATCTTTCGCCGGCTCGTCTGCCTTGCCGGAGCCTTGCTCGCGGCCCGGTCCGCCCTGGCGACGGAGGCCGATCCGCAGATGCTTGCGCGGGCCGCCCATGAAACATGCGTCCCGGCGGACGCCGTTCCCGTGAAGATCGAAGGGCCGGCGGAAGAGGGGGTCTATGTCGATCCGGCAGGGCAGCGCTATTTTGCCAGCGACCTCTATTTTCCGGCCTCCGGACCGGACCCGGAGGAGGAGGCGGCGGATGTGACGGCCGCCGATGCCGGCCCGGTTCTCGAAGCGGTGCCGCTCGGTCCGCCGAACCGCTGGGGCCTGATACCGGCCTGGATCGTCGTGAGAAACGGGGACGAAGGACAGATGCTGCAGGCTGCCCGGCTCATGGACGGGGCGGCGGTCTTCGCGCCCGAGCGGGCGGACAGCGCCTGTGCCGGCCTGCTGCGGCTGGCGGAAACGGCGGCGCGCCGAGAACAGCGCGGCCTTTGGGGAGACAAGACGGCCGCGCCTGTCTATTCTGCCGCAAGGCCGGGCCTGCTTGAAGAGAAGACCGGAGACTATGTGATCGTCAGGGGGCGCGTTGTTTCCCTTGGAAAAACGGAAAGCACCCGCTATCTGAATTTCGGAAAATACTGGAAAACGGACTTTACGGTCACGCTGAAGACCTCCGATGAGGCTATCTTCGACGCGACCCTCGGCCGTTCGGGCCGGCCGGTGGCGGATCTGGCGGGAAAGTTCGTCGAGCTGCGTGGTTTCATTCAGACGCGGGACGGCCCGCATATGGCGCTTCGTCATCCGGAGCAACTGGTGGTACTGGAGCATCCCGCGCTTGACTGAGCAAGGACGAGGGCGTCTCAAGATTTTGAAATCGATCAACTTTTCCGCTTTCATGCAAAGGGCGTGGAAGCGGGACGATCCCGAAGCAAAAGGGCAGGACGTGGCGGCCAGGACCGGAACCGAATTCCGTCAGCTGTCTCTCGTCGGGACGCGGAAAACCGCCGGCCGCCGGGGTGTGTACCTGTG
The DNA here is from genome assembly GCF_003075075.1 of Labrenzia sp. 011. Taxonomy (GTDB): domain Bacteria; phylum Pseudomonadota; class Alphaproteobacteria; order Rhizobiales; family Stappiaceae; genus Roseibium. Next base: position 33,964 of record NZ_QCYM01000011.1, read on the forward strand.
GCTGCGAACCGCCGTGGCCTGCGGTCTGGCGCTTGCCGTGACCTCCTGTCAGCTGCTGGGCGACGGTGCCACCGTGGGGTCGGTGGTGCCAGGCACCCTGCGCCCCAATCTTGCCAACGATATCGGCGAGCGCGAACATCCGCGCGTGGTGGCCACCTATGGCGGCGTTTACAACGATCCGGGCGCGGAGCGGGCCGTTGCCAGCGTGGTCGGCCGTCTTGTGGCCGCCTCGGAAGATCCCTCGCAAAGCTACAAGATCACCATCCTAAATTCCCCGGCGATCAACGCCTTTGCCCTGCCTGGTGGGTATCTCTATGTGACGCGCGGACTGCTGGCGCTTGCGAACGACACGTCGGAAGTCGCGGCGGTGCTCTCCCACGAGATGGCGCATGTGACCGCCAATCACGCGATCAAGCGCCAGAAGAGGGCGGAAGCCAGGCAGCTGGCGAACAGGATCCTCACCGACGTGGTTCAGGATTCCGAGGAAGCCCGCAAGGCGATCATTTCCTCGCAGCTGTCCTTTGCCCGATTCAGTCAGGTGCAGGAACTGGAAGCGGACGCGATCGGCGTCAAGACCCTCGCCAAGGCGGGCTTCGACCCCTATGCGGCGGCCAGGTTCCTGCGCTCGATGGCGGCTTTCGCGCGCTATCAGTCGGCGGACAAGTCCGCGTCCCCCGCTCCGGACTTCCTGTCCTCGCATCCCTCGACGCCGGAACGGCTGCAGATCGCCGTCCGCTCCGCCCGCCAGATCGGCGCGCCGGGGATCGGCGAGCGCGACAGGGACCGTTATCTCAGCCAGATCGACGGCATGCTGTTCGGCGACGATCCGCTGGAAGGATTCGTGCGCGGCCGCTCGTTCCTGCACAAGGCGCTGGGCATCGGGTTCACGGTTCCCGCGGGCTATATTCTTGAGAACTCGCCGGAAGCGGTGCTTGCCAGCAACGGCGACGGCACGGCGATCCGCTTCGACGGGGCCGATGTCAGCGGCTATACGGACCTGGTGGACTACATGAAGTCGGGCTGGATCAACGGGCTGCTGCCGGAAAGCGTCCGCCAGACCACCATCAACGGCTTGCCCGGAGTGACCGGCGCGGCGATCACCCAGGGCTGGTCGTTCCGCATCGCGGTGCTGCGTATCGGCCGGACCGGTTACCGGTTCATTTTCGCCAGCCGCTCGCCGAATGACACCTTCGACAATGATTTCCGCGAAACGATCGAGAGTTTCTCGCAACTGACCCCGACGGAACGGGCGCGGCTGCGGTCTCTGCGGATCAAGGTGGTCAAGACCAGGGCCGGGGACACGCCGCGCAAACTGGCGATCGGCATGAGTGGCGTCGAGCCGTCGCGGCGTCTGGAGTTCTTCTCGATCCTGAACGATCTGGCGCCGGACAAGCCGATTCCGGCGGGAACGGCGGTCAAGCTGGTGGTCGACTAGGACCTGAGCGCGGATCCTCCGCGCCCCTTCACGGGGTTCCGTCCAAGTGGATCAGAATGCGCTGTAGACAGCCTGGTCCGGCTGGGCGGCCAGCAAGGCGGACTTGAGCTTTTCCATTGCCCGGCTTTCGATCTGGCGGACCCGTTCCTTGGAAATGCCGAGTTTCGTGCCGAGTGCCTCCAGTGTGGCGCCTTCTTCCGACAGGCGCCGCTCGCGGACGATCTTCAGTTCCCGTTCGCTCAGGACTTCAAGGGCCGAGGAAAGCCAGCGGTGGCGCCGTTCCGTGTCAATGTTTCCGGTGACGATCTCGTCAGGCAGGGGCGCATCCGAGACGAGGAAGTCCTGCCGGTCGGCGCTTGAGCCGTCGCTGTCGGTGATCGGCGCGTTCAGGGAGGTGTCCGGTCCGGACAGGCGTGCATTCATCAGGGCCACATCGGACTGCTTGACGCCGATGGCATCGGCGATCTTGCGATGCAGTTCGCTGTCGGTGAGCGGGGTCTGGCTGCTGGAGAGTTTCGCCCGCAGCCTGCGCAGGTTGAAGAACAGCGCCTTCTGGGTGGAGGAGGTCCCGCCGCGCACGATCGACCAGTTGCGCAGGATGTAGTCCTGGATCGAGGCCCGGATCCACCATGTGGCATAGGTGGAGAACCGCACTTCCCGTTCCGGTTCGAACCGGGCGGCGGCTTCCAGCAGTCCGACATGGCCTTCCTGGATCAGGTCGCCCAGAGGCAGGCCGAAATTCCGGAAGCGCGAGGCAACCGCGATCACCAGGCGCATGTGGGAGAGGGACAGCTTCTCGAGCGCCTTTTCATCCCGGTCGTCCCGCCATCGGAAGGCGAGCTCCAGTTCCTCTTCGCGGGTGAGATAGGGGGCCTTCATGGCCGCCCGCACGAGCTGTCGTTTTTCGCTAAAGGACATGACCGGCACTCCGATATGTTATCGGGGGGATTACGTGGCTTCAGTCAGCCTAGATCACTTCCGCCGGCCTTTGGGGCGGAAATTGTGCACTTCTGCGTGATATCTGCGTGGCCGCGTGGTCCGGAACGCGGCTGAAAGGAAAAGGGGCCGGCCCTCAGACCGACGGCCAACCCCCGGCGCTGTCCTTCCACACAAGGACAGCGTGGCTGCGCGCTGATCCGCAATCCGGCGCATATGGCGCGGGAAAGTGGACACCGAACCCGAACAAGCGATTGAAATCATTATATTCAAGGTGAGGCGCGGCGCGGAAGATATTCGGTTTCCGGGTCGGCACCCGACGTGCCTCGCAATGTCCTGATAGGCATTGCTCGCAAACGAAAGGGGCCCGGATTTCTCCGGACCCCTCATCATTTCTTCAAGGCGGAAACCGCGATCAGGCAGCTTCTTCCTTGCTGGCGTCCTGTTCGGCCGCTTCTGCTTCTGCTTCCGCCTCGGCAGCTGCGGCTGCCTTCAGGCGGCTCGGAGATTTTGCCAGGTTCTGCTCGATCTGCTTGACCGCCTCGGTTTCAGAACACTTGTTCACGGCTGCGATTTCGCGCGCCATGCGGTCGAGGGCCGCTTCATAGAGCTGACGTTCGGAATAGGACTGTTCCGGCTGGGTGTCGGACCGGAAAAGATCGCGGACAACTTCGGAGATCGAGTTCAGATCGCCGGAGTTGATTTTCGCTTCATATTCCTGCGCACGGCGGCTCCACATGGTCCGCTTGACGCGCGGACGGCCCCGTACGGTTTCGAGCGCCTTCTTGACCGCGGCGGGATCGCCGAGCTTGCGCATGCCGACGGACGCGATCTTGGCGACCGGGACACGCAGGGTCATCTTGTCCTGTTCGAAAACGATGACGAGCAACTCCAAAGTGTGACCCGCGACGCTCTGTTCTTCAATAGCGGTAATCTGGCCGACACCGTGGGACGGATAAACAATGTACTCGCCGGTTTTGAAACCTTGACGCTGCGCGGTCTTTTTGGGGTTCGTTGCCATATTTGTATTCTCTCCTGCGCAGTTGATCGGTCCGGTCAGGACCGGTGACGGACCGCGATGCGGTCCCCTGTTTTTGTGACACGCACCCTGTCGAAGCGATCCGAAGTGGAACGCCTGTGGATGTGCGGCGTGTCAGGGCTGGTCAGTCGTCAATTTCCACTCTAGAACCTTGTTCAGTCATACGACCTGCCGGGATCCTACGCTGTCCGGTAACACTGGCCCGGGACGCGTTTGAAAGACTCCGTTTAGGGGGTTGTTCTCGTGGTTGGCGACTATCCCCTGAAACATAACATACTTTTGTGGAAAATTAAAGTGTTGCGCTTTTCTGGTGCGCAAAGGGCACAGACCATCCGTGCGAGCCGGTGAGTCAGGTGCCTGAATAAATTCGCTAAATCGCTGCGTTCCCCGGGTACCGCCCGGCCTGTGTCAGGCCGCGGCGAAACAACATGGGCGAATCACTTGGGAGGTTCAGGCGAGAAATACTCTTCGAGCTTGTTTTTCTTGCCGTCAAACTCTTCGGCTTCCGGAAGAGCGTCTTTCTTCTCGGTAATGTTCGGCCATTTTTCGGAGTATTCGGCGTTCAGTTCGACCCATTTTTCCAGGCCTGGCTCGGTGTCCGGCAGAATGGCCTCGGCCGGGCACTCCGGCTCACAGACACCGCAGTCGATGCATTCGTCCGGATTAATGACAAGCATGTTCTCGCCTTCGTAGAAGCAATCCACGGGACAGACTTCAACACAGTCGGTGTATTTGCATTTGATGCAGTTGTCTGTGACGACGTAGGTCATCGGTATCCTCATTCGGTGCCGGTTCCGGCGGGACAGGGTGGGAGGCCCTGCTCCGGTCCGGCGGTTCCTGGCAGGCCTGTTCGCCTTGCACGGGCAGCTCTCACGGGAGCCGCAGCGTTAAAAATCTTGCTGCTGTTGGGTATCGTTTTTGGCATCTGCGCGCAAGCGTACAGGATGCCGCAATCCGCGACGATATGAGAAAGTTATTCTGTTTTGCAGCCGTTTGACGGATTTTGCCTCAATTGTCGCTGCGAAAGGCATCGATCTTGCGCCTGTCGCGCTTGGTCGGACGGCCGGCGCCAGCTTCCCGCAGGGCCGGCTGCGCGGGAGTGACCTGCCTGGGCGGCGGTGGCGGAGACAGGTCCTCGTAGAGCTTGCGAGCTTCCTCGAAGGGGCCGCGGCGGGTGCCGAGGGCGGCCACCTTCAGCACCAGGACCCGTCTGTCCTGGGCAATGGTGAGGACGTCGCCGACGCGGACGGTCTTGCTGGGGGTTGTGATCTTGTCGCCGTTGGCCCTGACATGCCTGGAGGAGATCAGTTTCTGGGCAAGGGAGCGGGACTTGGTGACCCTGGCGTACCAGAGCCACTTGTCTATGCGCAGGCTGCCACCGGCAGCATCTGGAACGGGCGCAGGAATTATTTCTTGTCCTTGTTGTCCATATTCGCCTTCAACGCCAGCAGCGCTGCGAAGGGAGAATTGGGATCGATCGGCTTGTCCCTGGGGGGCTTGTCGCGGCGGTTGCCACCGTCAGGCCCTTTCGGGCCACCGGGCTGACCGCCCCGGTTGCGGTTGGGGCCGCCCTTGCCATGGCGCTTTTCCCCGGGGCCAGCGTTCTTCGGCGGCTGTCCCTTGCGCTCGCCGCCCCGGCGCTGGTCCTGGCGGCCGCGCGGACGGCGGTCGTGGCGGCCGGGCCGCCAGATCTCGATGGTGACCGTTTCCATTTCGGGCGCCGCCTCGGCAGGCTCGGATGATGTCGCGGCGTCGGCCGCTTCCGTTCCCGTTTCCGCCGCAGCTTCCACGGAGGGAGCGCCGGATGTTTCCGCCGTCTCCGCCGCAGTCCCGGCAGGTGCCGCTTCTCCGGCAGACGCGGATGGGGTCGTCTCGGCGGCCGTGTCCGTTGCAGGTTCAGCGTTCGCTTCGGTTGTCGCGGGTTCGGATGTCCCGGACTCCGTCGTTTCCGGTGCGGTTGCCTCCGGCCCGGGTGTCTCCGGCTCGGCGGGCTCCTGTTCGGTGCTTGTCGCGCCGGTCTGTTCAACAGCTTCTGCGGTTTCTTCGCCGGCCGGTGCGGCCTGCGTTTCTTCATCCGGTGCGGCGGGGGCTTCCTGTGCAGGTGCATCCGAGGCCGGCTCCGCAGAGGTGGCCTTTTTCTCGTCCGCGGCCGGTTTCGCAGTCACCGGGCGCTGAATTTCCTTGGTCTCCACCCTGTAGCCGAGGGATTTGAGCACGGCGGTGAAATCCTCGCCGGCGCAGCCGAGCAGGGACGTCATGGCGACGGTCACCGTGAAACCGCCGCCCTGGGCGATGGCGCCTTCCGGCGGGCTCACATCCGCATCCAGCGGCTTCCAGGCGATCAGCGGCCGGATGAGATCGGCCAGGCGTTCCAGAATGTCGACGCGAACGGCTCTCGGACCGCAGACGCGGAAACCGACAACCTTGTAGAGCGCCTTGTCGATGGTTTCGTCGACCGGAATGGACGTGCGGCCGGATGCGGACAGCTGCGGCAGCTCGGCCATGCCGTTCATGTCCAGCGAGCCGTGCTTGAGCGCCCAGAGCTGGGCAAGAAGCTGGCTTGGTGCCGGTTTCAGCAGGGCCGGCACGAAAATCGTATAGGCCCCGAACCGTACGCCGTGCTTGCGCAGGGAGGCGCGCATGTCCTGGTCGAGCTGGCGGATTTCGTCGGAGGCGTCCTGGCGCTCGAGAATACCGAGGCCCTCGACGATCCGGAAGGCGATGCCCCGCGCCAAGCCTTCGAGGCCTTCGCCGGTCTTCAGGTCGGCCAGGGGTTTCAGCAGAGTGTCGATCTGTGCCTTGATCCACAGGTCCAGGCGGGCCTGCACCGCGTCGCGGGCCGGGCCCGTCAGGTGTTCGTCGGCCAGCAGCAGGACCGTCGGGGACAGCACGTCCTCACCGGCGACAAGCTTGGCGACCGGTTCGCCGCGCCAGCGGATCGCCCCTTCCGACGTCAGCACGAAGTCGCTGTTCTCGGACTTGTCCAGCTTTTCCGCGCGGGATTCGATCTCGGTCGTCAGGGCCTTCTGCGCGGTAGCGCGGACGGTCTTGCCGTCGGGGCCTTCGGCCGCCGAATCGGGGGCAAACCGGAAGCCAAGCAGATTTCCGATGTGCTGACCTTCAACGAGCACATCACCGCTCGATGTAATTTCCGCTTCCAGCATTGCGTTCTCTCTCAGACGTCGCATCAATACACTTGTTCGCCGATCCACGAACCGCTGGGTCAGCCGTTCGTGAAGGGCGTCGGACAATTTGTCCTCTATGCCGCTTGTCTCTCCCTGCCAGTAGGCCGGATCGGCCAGCCAGTCAGGGCGATTGGCGACATAGGTCCACGTCCGGATATGGGCAATCCGGTTCGCGAGAGTGTCGATATCACCATCTGTGCGGTCTGCGAAGGCCAATTGACGTTTAAACCAGTCGTCGGCGATCGCGTTGTCCTGCATCAAATGCGTGTAAATCGTGTTCAGCAGGTCCGCATGGTTCGCCGGGGCTATCTTGCGATAGTCGGGGATCTGACACACGTCCCATAACAATTCGACCGCATTTCCCCCTTTTGCCATGTCGGATATTGCGGAATCGCGCAATAAATGTTCAAGGGCGGTGATGTCGTCACCGGTCGGCGTTCTCGCAAGACCGTCTTCCTTGGGCACGACATCGAGGCTTCGGCGCAGGGCCGCGGTCGATGAAAAATCCAGCGCACTGTTGCGCCATTGCAGCACTTTCAGGCTGTCGAAGTGGTGACTTTCGATCTGTTCGACCAGATCGTCGCTCAGCGGATCGACGCGTCCGGTCACGCCGAAGGTGCCGTCGCGCGTGTGCCGGCCGGCGCGTCCGGCGATCTGCCCCATCTCCGATGCGGTGAGCTGGCGGTACTGGTAACCGTCGTATTTGCGGTTGCCGGCGAAGGCGATGTGCTGGAGATCCAGGTTCAGGCCCATGCCGATGGCGTCGGTGGCGACCAGGTGGTCGACATCGCCGTTCTGGAACAGCTCGACCTGGGCATTGCGGGTGCGCGGGCTCAGGGAACCCAGAACGACGGCCGCGCCGCCGCGCTGGCGGCGGAGCAGTTCGGCGATGGAATAGACCTCGTCGGAGGAGAAGGCGACCACGGCGGAGCGGGCCGGCAATCGCGACACCTTTTTCGAACCGGCATATTCCAGGACCGACATGCGCGGCCGCGTGACCACATTGAGACCCGGGATCAGCCGCTCCAGCAGCGGGCGGATGGTGGCCGCGCCCAGCAGCAGCGTTTCGGAGCGGCCGCGCAGGTTCAGGATACGGTCGGTGAAGACATGGCCGCGATCCAGGTTCCCGGCGAGCTGCACCTCGTCGATGGCGACGAATTCCGTGTTCAGGTCGAGCGGCATGGCCTCGACCGTCGAAACCCAGAAGCGCGGATTCTTCGGAATGATCTTCTCTTCGCCGGTGATCAGCGCCACCGCGTCCGGGCCGGCGCGTTCGGCGACGCGGCCGTAGACCTCGCGCGCCAGCAGCCGCAGCGGCAGCCCGATCAGGCCGGACGACTGCGCCAGCATGCGCTCGATGGCGAGGTGGGTTTTCCCGGTGTTGGTCGGTCCCAGGACCGCAGTCACGGTGCGGGACCGGGCCGTACGCGGCAGCGGCAAGGTTTGAGGACGGGGCATGGAAATAGTTGTGACCGGTTTTCTTGGGGCGCGTCGCCTATATCTGGTGCGGGGTGTCTACCACAGGCGGGCGGGACGTGTCCCCATTCTTTTCCGGCGCAGGTGGGGATTCTTCGGGGTGGAAATTAGTTGTGGAGAACGACTCTGGAACAAACCGGAACCGAATCGGCTACTTCGGGGGATTCAGGATTTGTTCCCTACGAGATGTGGTTCGAAGCCGGTCAGGGGCCACGAAATCGTGAATCCGGTCAAGGGTTTGAGTCATGAACGTGATTTGCCGGCTTCGTCCGCGCAAATGCTGTCAAGAATTAATTTCCGGATAATTGCGAGATCGGCACGAGACGCGGTGGCGTTAACATCCGGACACAGGGAGAACGAAAGGCGCCCGAATCGCTGTTGCGAGGGTGTTTTCGCTCTGTTCTCACAACATCTGGTAGGATGACCCCGGCGTCCCCCGTAGAGCGGCCTGCCTGCGGGCCTTGTGCGGCGATGGACGGACGGAAGCGTAAAGCGGAATGTCCCGAAATGACCCGGGCGGCGCATGCGGTGTTTTTCCGCTCAGGTCGGGACCGAGCCGGCATTTTTGTTGCGCCGCAAATTTTTTGAAAAATGAGCTGCTGCCGGAACTTGGAAGAAATAACCTTTCATTTTCCAATAGTTACCGGAGCAGGTGCAAAAAAAATTCCTGAGCTGGGAAAGGGACACGGTTTCTTCCTCTTTTCAATCGCACCCGACCAAAGTAGAAATCTTGCTGAAACAGGCTTCATTCTTGCTTGATATTAGGGAGAGAGCGTTTGGCGATAACGAAGATTCTCGTTGCAAACAGGTCCGAAATCGCGATCCGGGTTTTCAGGGCGGCCAATGAGCTTGGCCTGAAGACGGTGGCGATCTATGCCGAACAGGACAAGCTGGCGCTGCACCGGTTCAAGTCGGACGAGGCGTATCAGGTCGGCAAGGGTCTCGGCCCGATCGAAGCCTATCTGGCCATCGACGAGATTATCCGTGTCGCCAAGCTGTCCGGCGCCGATGCGATCCATCCGGGCTACGGCCTGCTGTCGGAAAGTCCGGAGTTCGTGGATGCCTGCGAAGAGGCGGGCATCATCTTCATCGGGCCGAAGTCCGAAACCATGCGCCGTCTCGGCAACAAGATCGCCGCCCGCAATCTGGCGCTCGAGGCCGGCGTGCCGGTGATGCCGGCCACCGAACCGCTGCCCGACGACATGGGCGAGATCAAGCGGCAGGCCGCCGAAGTCGGTTATCCGGTGATGCTGAAGGCGTCCTGGGGCGGCGGCGGACGCGGCATGCGGGTGATCCCGGATGAAGCGACTCTGGAAAAGGAAGTTCTGGCGGCCAAGCGCGAAGCCATGGCGGCCTTCGGCAAGGACGAGATCTATCTGGAAAAACTGGTGCAGCGCGCGCGCCACGTGGAAGTGCAGATCCTCGGGGACGGCCAGGGGGGGCTCGTTCACCTGTTCGAACGGGACTGTTCCATCCAGCGTCGCCACCAGAAGGTGGTGGAGCGCGCGCCGGCGCCCTATCTCCCCGACGACAAACGGGCCGAACTGTGCGCATACGGCCTGAAGATCGGCAAGGCGGTGAACTACCGCGGCGCGGGCACGGTCGAATTCCTCATGGATGCCGATACGGGCGCCGTCTATTTCATCGAGGTCAATCCGCGCGTCCAGGTGGAGCATACGGTGACCGAGGAAGTCACCGGCATCGATATCGTCCAGGCGCAGATCAAGATCGCCGAGGGGGCGCGGATCGGCACGCCGGAAAGCGGCGTCCCCGATCAGGAGGACATCCATCTCAACGGCCACGCCCTGCAGTGCCGCATCACGACCGAGGATCCGGACCAGAATTTCATTCCCGACTACGGCCGCATCACCGCCTATCGCGGCGCCACCGGCTTCGGTATCCGTCTGGACGGGGGCACGGCCTATTCCGGCGCGGTGATCACACGTTTCTACGATCCGCTGCTGGAAAAGGTCACTGCCTGGGCGCCGACCGCGGAAGACGCGCGCAAGCGCATGGACCGTGCCCTGCGCGAATTCCGCATCCGCGGCGTGGCGACCAATCTGGTGTTTCTGGAAAACATCATCGGCCACCCGGATTTCAAGGCCAACGACTATACGACCCGGTTCATCGACGATACGCCGGCCCTGTTCCAGCAGACCCGGCGCCAGGACCGGGCCACCAAGCTGCTGACCTATATCGCGGATGTGTCGGTCAACGGCCATCCGGAAACCAAGAACCGGGCGCGGCCGCCGAAGGACGTCGCCGCTCCGGTGGTTCCCGATTTCGGCGATGCGCAACCCGCCGGCACCCGGCAGCTGCTTGACGAGCTGGGACCGAAGGGGTTTGCCGACTGGATGGCCGGACAGAGCCGGACCCTGGTCACCGATACCACCATGCGCGACGCGCATCAGTCGCTGCTCGCCACGCGAATGCGCAGCCATGATATCGTCAATGTGGCGGAAGCCTATTCCGCCGGTCTGCCGACATTGTTCTCGCTGGAATGCTGGGGCGGGGCGACCTTCGACGTGGCCATGCGCTTCCTGACGGAAAGCCCGTGGGAGCGCCTGCACAAGATCCGCGAGAAGGCGCCGAACATCCTGCTTCAGATGCTGCTGCGCGGCTCGAACGGCGTCGGATACACCAATTACCCGGACAATGTGGTCCGTTTCTTCGTCTCCCAGGCGGCGGAAAACGGCGTCGATCTCTTCCGTGTCTTCGACTGTCTGAACTGGGTCGAGAACATGCGTGTGTCCATGGATGCGGTGCAGGAAGCCGGAAAGCTGTGCGAGGGTGTGCTGTGCTACACCGGCGACATGCTGGACAGCGCCCGGCCGAAATACGACCTGAAATACTATGTCGGGCTGGCAAAGGAGCTGGAAGCGGCCGGTGCGCATATTCTCGGCATCAAGGACATGGCCGGCCTGATGAAGCCGGAAGCCGCGAAAATCCTGATCAGGACGCTGAAGGAAGAGGTTCCCCTGCCGATCCACTTCCATACGCACGATACCTCCGGCATCGCGGCGGCGACCGTGCTGGCGGCTGTCGAGGCGGGAGCGGATGCGATCGACGCGGCAATGGATGCGCTGTCCGGCCTCACCTCCCAGCCGTGTCTGGGCTCCATCGTGGAAGCCCTGCGCGGCAGCGAACGGGATACGGGCCTCGACGCGAAGGTGATCCGCCAGATCTCCTTCTACTGGGAGGCGGTGCGCACCCAGTACCGGGCCTTCGAAAGCGATCTTCGCTTCGGTGCCTCCGAAGTCTATCTGCACGAGATGCCCGGCGGGCAGTTTACCAACCTCAAGGAACAGGCCCGGTCCCTCGGCCTGGAAACACGCTGGCACGAGGTGGCGCAGGCCTATGCGGACGTCAACATGATGTTCGGGGACATCGTCAAGGTGACGCCGTCGTCCAAGGTGGTCGGTGACATGGCGCTGATGATGGTCAGCCAGGGTCTCACGGTGGACGAGGTTCTGGATCCGGCCAAGGACGTGGCCTTCCCGGACAGCGTGGTGAACATGCTGCATGGGGATCTCGGCCAGTCTCCCGGCGGATGGCCGGAAGCCCTGCAGAAGAAGGTTCTGAAGGGAGAGGCGCCGATCACGGTCCGTCCCGGTTCTCTGCTGAAGCAGGCCGACCTGGACGCGGAGCGGCAGGCGGTGGCGGAGAAGACAGGGCGCGAGATCGACGATACCGAACTGGCCTCCTATCTGATGTATCCGAAGGTGTTCACGGATTTCGACAAGGCGCAGCAGCAGTACGGTCCGACGTCCGTCCTGCCGACGCCGGTCTATTTCTACGGCCTGGAGCAGGGTCAGGAGATCTTCGTCGACCTGGAGCCGGGCAAGACGCTGGTCCTGCGCTGTCAGGCCATCGGGGAGACGGACGAGAAGGGCGAAAAGAAGGTCTTCTTCGAACTCAACGGCCAGCCGCGCAGCGTCAAGGTTCCCGACCGGGCACATGGGGCTTCCGGTGTGGCGGCCATGCGCAAGGCGGAAGACGGCAATGCCGCCCATGTGGGTGCACCGATGCCGGGCGTGATCTCCACCGTTGCGATTGCCGCCGGGCAGGACGTGAAGGCCGGGGACGTGCTGGTCTCCATCGAGGCGATGAAGATGGAAACCGCGCTGCATGCGGAACGCGACGGCAAGGTCAAGGAAGTCCTGGTCTCGCCGGGGTCCCAGATCGACGCCAAGGACCTGCTGGTGGTGTTCGAAAGCTGAGCGGGGTCATTTCGATCGTGCGGGCCCCGTGGCCCGCACGATCGGCAACCGCACCGGCCTATTCGGCCGCCTTCAGCATGCCGTGCTGGACGGGGGCTTCCGCCGTGCCGATCCACAGATCCAGAAAGCGGTCAAGCCACTGGCGGACGGCCGGATCGTAAACGAAGCGGCCGGCGAAATGATCGCGGCGTTGCTGGGCGCCGGGAAGATCCATGCGCGGCGCGCCTCTGGTGGTCCAGCGGACCATCATCTGATGGGTGAGTTCCGGGTGGAACTGGATGCCATAGGCGCAGGGGCCGACGCGGATGGCCTGGTTGGGATAGACCGGCCCTTCCGCCAGAAGCTCCGCACCCCGTGGAAGGTCGAAACCTTCCCGGTGCCACTGATAGACCTTTTTCGGCCAGTCCATCAGGGACTTCCCCGCTGTGGTCGCCTTCAGCGGATAATAGCCGATTTCCACCAGGTCGTCGTGATGCCCGGCAACCCGGCCGCCGAGATGCTTGACCATCATCTGCGCACCGAGGCATATGCCGAGAAAGGGTTTCTTCTCCTTGAGCGCAACGCCGATCCAGTCGATTTCCCTGAGCAGGAAGCCGTCGGGGTCGTTAGCGCTCATCGGGCCGCCGAAAATCACGGCACCGGCGTGATCATCCATCGTTTCCGGGAGCTTGTCGCCGAACCGGGGCTTGCGGATGTCGAGCGAGAAGCCGCGCTTCACCAGTTCCAGCCCGACACGGCCGGGTGAGGAATGCTCCTGGTGGAGGATGACCAGGACCCTGGGCCGGGGTCCCGTGTGATCAGTTTGGAAATGCATGTTCCCAATATGCTGCAGGCGAGAGCGAAAATCGAGTCCTCTTGCCGGCGAACTGCGTGCAAAAGAATGCAACGGTCGATTAAAATCGAGGCGTTATTCGACTTCGCCCGCTTCCGGCGCGGTCTTGGCTACCTTGTGGCGGAGGGTCATCCGGTCCCGTGTGGAAACGCCGAGAAGTTCGGCCACTCGCCAGATGGTATTGTCCTCGAATTCATGGACCTGGCCGTCCGCGTAGACGATTTCCCACATCATCTCGACAATGGCGAGACGCTCGGCTTCGTCGGTCGTGCGCTTGAGAATCGAGGTGAAGCCGTAAAGGTCCACCGCTTCCTCGTCGCGCTGTCTGGCGATGTCGATGAGTTCGGTGGTTTCCTTGTCCGTCAGTTCGTAGCGCTGCTGCAGGATCTCGCGGAGCTTCGCGCTCTCGCTCTCCTCGATCACACCATCGATATCGATCAGATGAAACAGCAAAGCCGCCGCTGCCAGACGCTTGTCATCCTCAGCGAAGGTTTTCTCTCCGCTGTCTCCAAATGTCAGTTCGCGAACAAAGCTTTTCAGCGCATCGAGCATTTCTGTCGTCCTTGTTTTCCGGCTGCGCCCCCGGCAGCCTGGAGCATTCCGCTTTCCCGAATTTGAAGCAAAGATGCTCCGCCCCTCCTATTCGCTTCAACACATTGGCTTTCGCGCGGTTCCGTATCGAAGCAGACCGGTGCAAATAGACATAATAAACTTTCTTTAGCATCAAAGAGTTGATGACGACTTTAAATGAATGACATGGGAATTGAATCCGGCATTTGACAGTCATGTTTTTTGAATCGTTCTAAAGTATTGATTTTTTTTGAGTTTTAACTTGACTTTCAGCCTCATAAAATGGTTTCACCGGTCCCTGCAAAGCGCTTTCGGCGCGCCGATATCATTCAGTTTTCGCCTGCGGAATATCCGTTTTCGATCGCAGGCGGCATAGAAATTGGGATGGAAAAATGAATTCCTTCAAGCTTGGCCTTCTGGCCGCCACCGCCCTCTTCGTCACCCCTGCACTGGCTGCCGCTCCTGCGGACATCCTGTCCACCTACGGGGATATCGCCCAGGCGGCCTATGAGGACTCCCTGGAAAGCGCGAAGACGCTGAAATCCGCTATCGACGCTCTGGTCGCGGAGCCGAGCGAAGCCAATCTGCAGGCCGCCCGTGCCGCATGGGTCGAAGCTCGCAACCCCTACCAGCAGACCGAGGCCTACCGGTTCGGCAATGCCATTGTCGACGATTGGGAAGGCAAGGTGAATGCCTGGCCGCTCGACGAGGGCCTGATCGATTATGTCGATGCTTCCTACGGTGAAGACTCCGAGGAAAATGCTTTCTACGCGGCGAATGTCATCGCCAATCCGAGCCTGAAGGTGGGCGGCGAAACGATCGATGCCACGGTGATCACCGCTGAACTGCTTGCCGACACCCTTCAGGAAGCCGGAGAAGTGGAAGCCAACGTGGCGACCGGTTACCATGCCATCGAATTCCTTCTGTGGGGCCAGGACCTGAACGGCACTGATGCGGGTGCAGGCAGCCGTCCGGCCACCGATTTCGATCCGGAGAACTGCACGGGCGGCAATTGCGAGCGCCGTGTCCAGTATCTCCAGGCAGCGACCGATCTCCTGATTTCCGATCTGGAAGAAATGACGGCGGCCTGGGCGCCGGGCGGTGCCGCCCGTGAGGACCTTGCTGCAAAAGGTGATGAAGGCGGTCTGGCGACGATCCTGACCGGCATGGGATCTCTTTCCTATGGTGAACTGGCCGGTGAACGCATCAAGCTCGGCCTGATGCTGCATGATCCGGAGGAAGAGCACGACTGCTTCTCCGACAATACGCACATGTCCCACTACAATGACGTGGTCGGCATCCGGAATGTCTATTTCGGCGAATACAAGAGCCCGCTGGGCAACGATGTGTCGGGCGCCTCGCTGGCCGACATGGTCGCGGAGAAGGATCCGGCTCTGGCCGAAGAAATGAAGGCGAAGCTGGATGCCACTCTGGCGGCTTTCGAGGCCATGAAGGCTCGCGCGGAAGCCGGCGAAGCCTATGACCAGATGATCGGCGAAGGCAACGACGAGGGCAATGCGGTCGTTCAGGCCGCCGTCGACGCCCTGGTGGACCAGACTGCTTCAATTGAACGCGTTGTCAAAGTGCTTGAGCTGCACGACATTGCCTTCGAAGGATCCGACAGCCTGGACAATCCGACAGCCGTCTTCGAATAGGACAGACTAAAGGCCGGGAGAGTTCCTCATCTCTCCCGGTCCGGTGCTTTCGCGGATCCGGGGGGCCGCGCAAGCAGATCAGGATGCGATGATGAAATCTTGGCCCATACAGGGTGCCGCCGCCGCGCTGCTCGTTTGTTTTTCAGCGAGTCCCCTGTCGGCGAAAGACGCTTTGGCCTACCGTACGGACCTGTCGGACACCGATCGTGCGAAAGTGGCAAAAGTTCTCCGGCCGCCGGAGACATTCGACAGGCCCGAGCCGTTCGAGCCGATGCAGGGCGGAGCGGGAACGTCAACGCGCCGTCCCGGCCGGGACGCGTTTTCCCTGTCCAACAGCAATCTCACCTTCGAGGAAGAACAGACCTTCAAGCTCGGCAACGGGCTGTTCAAGAAGCTGTGGACCTCTTCCCCTTCCTCGACACAGGCGTCCGATGGTCTCGGGCCGCTTTTCAACGCCCGCTCCTGTCAGGGATGCCACCTGAAGGATGGCCGGGGCCGGCCGCCCCGTCCCGGAGAGGAGGCCGTGTCGCTGTTCCTGCGCCTTTCGGTGCCGCCGCAGACGGATGAACAGCGCCGCCTGCTGGCAGCCAGGAAAATCCTTTCGGTGCCCGAACCCACCTATGGCGGCCAGTTCCAGACCTTCGCCGTTACCGGCCTTGAGGCCGAAGGCCGGTTCGACATAGAGCATGAGGACATCGAGTTGCCGCTGAACGGTGGCGAAACGGCCGTGCTGCAAAAGCCGGTCTACCGGATCCGCGATCTGGGATATGGAGACATGCATCCGGACACGATGATTTCGCCGCGCGTGGCGCCGCCGATGATCGGCCTCGGCCTGCTGCAGGCGATTCATCCGGGCGATATCGAAAGTCGCGCCGATCCGGAGGATCTCGACGGCGACGGGATTTCCGGCAGGGTCAGCCTTGTTCCGGATCCGGAAACCGGAGAGCCCGTCCTTGGCCGCTTTGGCTGGAAAGCGTCGCAACCGACGATCCGCGCGCAATCGGCGGCGGCCTTTTCAGGCGATATCGGTCTGAGTTCTCCTGACGAGCCGGACAATTACGGCGATTGCACCCAGGCCCAGACCGCCTGCCGGGCACTGCCGCATGGCGAGCAGACCCGGCTGGGTGTCTCGGAGGCGCCCGATCCGGTCATGGATCTGGTGACGTTCTATTCCGAAAACCTTGCCGTGCCCATGCGCCGGGACGTGGATGATCCGCAGGTGCTCAGGGGCAAGCAGGTCTTTCACGACGCCGGCTGTGCCTCGTGCCACCATCCGAAATATGTGACCAGCCGTGATGCGGAAAATCCGGCGCACCGGTTCCAGCTCATCTGGCCGTACACCGACCTTCTGCTGCACGACATGGGCGAAGGCCTTGCCGACGGCAGGCCCGTGGGGGATGCGGACGGGCGTGAATGGCGGACGCCGCCGCTCTGGGGAGTCGGCCTGACACGAACCGTCAACAATCACACGCGGTTCCTGCACGACGGGCGTGCAAGAAACCTGCTGGAAGCCATCCTGTGGCATGGCGGCGAAGCGACGCAGGCGCGCGACACCGTTATTGCGTTAAGTCCCGGGGATCGTCAGTCTCTGATCCGCTTTCTGGAGTCCTTGTGATGCGTTTTTGGGTTTTGGCGGCCTTCGCCGTGTTTTCTGCGGTCCCGGCTTCGGCGGCGGATTTCAATCCGCCGATCGCCCGGATGATCTCGAACTACATCCAGCCGGCTATGGCGGAATTCGCCACCACCGCAGACAGGCTGCCCGATGCGGTGACCAGTGTCTGTTCGGACGCGAGTCCGTCCGCGGTGGCCGGGTTCCGGACCGCCTATGCGGACACGCTTGCTGCGTTTTCCAGGATCCACTTTCTGAGGTTGGGTCCGCTTCTCGAAGATGACAGGCTCAGTCGCCTGGCCTTCCTGCCCGACCCGCGCGGCATTGCGCAGCGGCAGATCCGCAAGATCTACGCGAAGAAGGATGCCGGTGTGGGCGCCGCGGAAAGCCTGAGGGACAAGAGCGTCGCGGTTCAGGGTCTGACAGCGCTGCAACTGATTGCCTTCGACAAGGAGAGCGAGGTCGTTCTCGGCCGGGCGGACGCGGACAGGGACTTTACCTGCGCCTATGCGCTGGCGATTGCCAGAAACGTCGCTGCCATTGCCGACGACGTCGCCGCCGACTGGGAGGACAAGGACGGATTCCAGTCGGTGCTGTTGTCGGGCGGTCCGCAGAACGACCGCTACCGGTCTTCCCAGGAAGCGATGGAAAGCGTCTTCAATGCACTGGTCACCGGCCTGATCATCGTCCGGGACCAGGATCTTCTTCCGGCGCTGGGAGCCTCCGAGGCGAAAGCCCGGCCAAACCGTTTTCCCTTTTCCCGGTCCGCCAATTCCATCCAGTATCTTTCCGGTGAATTGCACGGCCTCCAGGACGCGGTCACGAGTCTCGAGCTGGAGGACATGACGCCTTCCGACTTTCACTGGATCTTCGCCGCACTCGATTTCGAATTCGGAAACGCGCAGAAATTACTGAGCGAACTGGAGCCGCCGTTGCGGCAGACCTTCGGGCAAGGGGAGAGCTATTCGCAGGTGACTGTGCTGGCGATCACGCTGCAGTCCATCCGCGATACGATGGCGCTCGAACTGGCCGGTGCCCTGGGGCTCGCGGGCGGTTTCAATTCCCTGGACGGTGACTGAAGCCAATTCCTGCGCTTCCCATCCCTGATGAAGACCAGGTCGCCTCAAACCAGTTCATCTTCGTTTATGAGTTCACACCCTAACGGAACAGGTTGAAGATCAAGATGAGCCGCACATTCAAGACGGTTTCCAGAAGAAGCTTCCTTGCCGCCATGGGCAGCCTGGCGGCCGCGCCCGTGTTTTCGCGGTCCACGCTTGCCGAGAGCCTGCTGAACCGGGAGGCGGCCGATGGCGTGCCGCTCTTTGCCAGCGCCTTCCGGAAAGCCGATGGCGCGTTCGGGATCGGTATCGTGGACGACCTCGGCCAGATTCTGGCGCAGATCTCGCTGCCGGGCCGGGGGCACGGCATCGCGGTCGCGCCGGACGGCTCCCGCTTTGTCGCCTTCGCCAGACGACCGGGCACATTTGCCGTCGTCGTGAGACCCTTCGAGGACTCCCGGCCGGAGCTGATCACCAGCCAGCCCGGCCGGCATTTTTACGGTCATGGCTGTTTTTCGGCCGATGGCCGGCTGCTCTATGCGGTGGAAAACGATTTTCGCGCCGCGCGCGGGGTCATCGGCATCTACGACATGAGCGGCGGCGAGACACGGCGTATCGGCGAATTCGAGACGAACGGCATCGGGCCGCATGACATTCTTCTGAGCCCGGACCGTCTCACCCTGGTCGTTGCCAATGGGGGCATTGAAACCCGTCCCGATACGGGGCGCGAAAAGCTCAACCTGGATACGATGGCGCCGTCCGTCGTCTTCATCGACAGCCGGAGCGGCGATCTTCTCGCCCAGCATGCGCTGGACAAGGATTTGCACCAGCTTTCGCTTCGCCACATGGCTTTGGACGCGCAGGGGCGGGTGTGGGTCGGTGGCCAGTTCGAAGGATCGCTCGACGAGGTGCCGCCGCTGGTGGGGGTCTTCTCCCGGGACGGGGCGCCTCAACTGACCGCCATCCCCGATCCTGTGGCTTCGGGTCTGCGCAATTATATCGGCTCGGTGACGGCCAACGCGGGCGGCGACGTGATTGCAGCCTCGGCGCCGCGTGGCGGCCAGACGCTGTTCTGGAATTCCGCCACCTGCGCGTATCTTGGCGCCCGGACGGTCCCGGACGGCTGCGGCGTCGCACCGATAGACCAGGGCAGTTTCCTGATTTCCGACGGCAATGGGGCGCTTTCCCTGGTCGCCGATCCGGCCGCCCCGGCGGAAATCCTGGCCCGGCCGCCGGGCATCGCCTGGGACAATCACCTGTTTACACTGGGTCTTTGATCCGGGAGCGACCGATTTTCCCGATTTTGCTTGCCCCATCGGGAAGCGGGTGATTCCGCCGATTTCAACGCCGCGTAGCATTCAGACGGCCTGAAACCGGCACTTTTCCTGCTTTTGTCAAATTCAGCGGGCATCTTTGCACCCGGATTGGTCTACATTGGGGCCGATTCGCGAAGGGGAGACGTTGAAATGCGGCGGCTTTTGATCGGACTGGGCAGTCTGGCTTTCATTCTCGTGGCCATCATCCTGGTGGTTCCGTTGTTCCTGCCCAAGGAAGAAATCAAACGCCAGGTTGTCGAGGAAGTGGACAGCCGGCTGGGCTGGCGTGTGCGTCTCGACGGACCTGTGTCCCTCTCCCTGTTTCCGGGGTTTTCCCTTGTCGCGGAAAATGTCGGTCTTGCCGGTGAGGCCGGTGCGGACGGAATCGAATTCGCCAAGGCCGAGCGGATCGCGTTCGGGCTGGCCTGGTCCGGGCTGATCTCGGGCAATGTGCAGGTGACCGGCATCGCGCTGGACGAGCCGGATATCTATCTGGAGATCGGTCCGGACGGCGCGACGAGCTGGGAGCCGCGCAGAAACCTTGAAGGCGATACGCCAACATCCGGCGAGGAAGTCACCACGCCCCGGTCGGTGGAGACTGCCGCGCCGAAAACACCGGTCGAGCAGGACGGCCGGTCCGAAGTTTCTTCCGGCGGTTATCTGAAAAGCATCGGTGTCGACAGCCTGACGATCACCGGCGGCACGCTGACCTACAAGGATCAGGCCGGCGGCCAGTCCTTCAAGGTCGGAAATCTGGATCTGGCGCTGCGGGCTCCGGATCTTGGCGGCGATGTGGATCTTACCGCCAGTTTCACTTTCCAGGAAAAGCCCATCAGCATCACCGGCGCGCTGACCGATCCCCTGGGTCTGAGCACGGGGGAACAGGCACCTGTTTCCCTGACGGTCTCCTCAGGAGAGAATGCGGTGACGATTTCCGGTGAGGCCGGTATCGAGCCGTTGCGGGCGGATCTGGTTCTCGAAGGGGGCGGGCCTTCCCTGATGGCGCTCGCCGCCCTGGCGGGGCAGGACCTGGCAGTCGATCCGGGGGCCTATCAACTGGACGCGAAGGTATCCGGCAGCGAGGCGGCTGTTTCGATCGCCGACCTTCAACTGGTGCTCGGCGAGCTGTCCCTGGGCGGGGCTGCGGATGCGAATCTCTCCGGACTGGTACCGGAAGTCTCCGGACGGCTCGTTCTGAAGGACGGGTCCATAGCCGATCTCCTTCGGCTGGCGGGACAGGATCTGCCGGCCAGCGGGAAACTGAGCGCCGATCTGGCGTTTGAAACCGTCGGCATGACCGGTGAGGAACTGGTGGCCGGACTTGATCTCAACGGGTCCGTTTCGATCGCCGAAGGCGAAATCGGCGGTCTCGGGCTGGCGTCCGCCGTGGGCGGGGACCCGGAAGCCGACAGGCTGACAGATCTGGCCATGGATGTGGATCTACAGGGCCTTGAAAATCCGATCTCGCTCAGCGGAGCGCTCGCATGGCGCGGTGAAGCCTTCAGCGTGACCGGGCGGGCGGATACGGCCAAGCTTCTGGCCGGACACGCCGCGCCGGTTCTGGTGACGGTCAAGGGCCGGCGGGTGGGTGCCGGATTTGACGGCACGGCGTCGATCTCGGGCGCGCTGGATGGCGCAGTGAACGTCGAAACCGCGGATTTGCGCGGACTGATGGCGTGGATGGGCCAGCCGATCGGCGCAGGAAACGGGCTGAAGACATTCAAGGCCTCCGGTATTTTCGGCATGCAGGGCGATACGCTGACCTTCGAGGAGACACGCTTTACGCTCGACGCGACCTCCGGCGAGGCCAACGGCAAGGTCCGCCTGGGCGGCAAGCCAAGCGTCACCGCGCGCCTCGCGCTGCGCGAGCTGGTGCTTGATCCCTATCTGGGCGGGTCGTCCGCCTCGGGTGGTGGAGCGGCCAAATCCGCCGGATCTTCCGGCGGTGGCCAGGGAGGCGCGAAGAAGCAGACTGCCTCCGGCTGGAGCAGCGCGCCGATCGATTTTTCCGGCCTTCAGGCGGTGGATGCGGACTTCAAGCTCACGACCAGCGAAATCCGCTGGGACAATATCAAGATCGACGAAAGCGCGCTGTCCACGACCATAAAGAACGGGGTGCTGACCGCGACGCTCGAGAAGCTTTCGCTTTACGGCGGCTCGGGCAGCGGAACCGTGACGCTGAACGGCGCGTCGGCAACGCCGCAGGTCGCCGCAGAGGTTTCGCTGTCCAAGCTGAATGCCTATCCCCTGTTGCGCGATGCAGCCGGTTTTGAGTGGATCGAGGGCAAGGCGGCAATCGGTCTCAAGGTGACCTCCAGAGGCGGCAGCGAGCAGGCGCTCGTCCAGGGGCTGAACGGCACGGCGAGCTACCAGTTCGCGGACGGCGCGATCCGCGGCATCAATATTCCGCAGATGGTCAGGGGACTGTCTCTCGAAACCCTGCTCGGCTGGCAGGAGGCTTCTTCGGCGAAAACCGATTTCAGCTCGCTTGGCGCGACGTTCCAGATCGAGAACGGCATTGCCACGACAAGTGATCTGTCGCTGGTCGGGCCTCTGGTCCGCATGACCGGCAAGGGGACGACCGACATGCCGCAACAGAGTCTTGCCTGGCGGGTGGAGCCGAAAATCGTGCCGACGCTCGAAGGCCAGGCGCCGCAGCCGCGCCGGAAGGGCGAGGACAAGAAGCTCGCCGGCCTGGGTGTGCCGATCGTGATCGAGGGCTCCTGGAACGACCCGCGCATCTATCCGGACATCAAGGGCATTCTGGAAAATCCGGAAGCAGCCTACAAGCAGCTGCAGAAGTCCGGCGGCGAACTGATTTCCATCCTGCAGGGCAAGTCGGATCCGTCCGAGGCGTTGGTCGACACCGCCAACAAGGCGATCGAGAAGGCGACGGGCGGTCGCACGCAAATCGATGTCCAGAAGGTCATCGAGGGCGACGTCGATGACGAGGAAGTGCTCAAGGCCGTGGAGGAAGGTTTCGGCCTGCCGGCCGGCCTGCTGGGGAACGTCTTCGGAAACAAGAAAAAGAAGAATTGAGGCCTTTCACGCTACGGCCTTCGGGACGCGCGTGATCCGGGCGGGGTCTGTCTCGCCCGGAAAGGGGCTATCTCCCGCGTAACGCGCTTGCGGCCCGCTGCAGCAGGCCTCGCAGCCTGGCGGTGAGGCGTTTTTTCGTTGCGCGGAAGGCGTTTCCATATGTGGGTGTCTGTTCATCCAGCCAGATCACGTTGACCGGCAGCGATGACATGGTCAGCCTGTCCGAGCGAAGGGGCATGTCCGGGGTCGTGATCTCGTAGAAACATTCGTAGTCCGGCCACTGATATCCGTCTTCCCAGGTCCAGCAGTTGTGAGCCTGGTAATGGCGCATCAGTTTTTCGCCGAGGGCCTTGTCCGTCGGCAGCAGATCCGAGGCCATCCCGAGGCGCGGAGTGTTCCTTTCCATGAAATAGAGCACGCGATCGCTGACGTAGCTGGTGACGAATATCCTGATCTTCCGCCGCTTGCCCAGATGCGCCACGGCCCGAAAGACCTGAATATGTTCCTCGTGTCCGTATTCGCCCCAGGGATTGTGGGTGACGACAGTGTCTCCATCGTCAATGTGCTGTTCCAGCGCTTTCACGAGCAGGTGGAAGTTCTTCTTGTAAACGTCCTTGTTGCGGCCGCAGCGCACGCCGTAGCCGGTCTCGACCGGCTCATGCCAGTGGGTGGTGTCGTAGCAGTGGGATTCGGGGATATCGAGGGTGAGGGCGGTGCTCAACGGAAAATCGTCAAAGACGGTCTGCCGCCCTTCGCTCGTGTGCGGATCGCTTGGTGCTTCGCCGTAGCACAGAACGACCTTGCGGACCGTCGACAGGATCGAACTGGCCCACAACACCTCGTCGTCAGGATGGGCCATAACAATGACAGCCGACCTGAAACTATCGAGTTTCATCCCCAAAACCCGCCCCTCGCCTTAAAATTTTGTATTTGCCCGTTCACCCGTTTCCCGCGGGTTGTCTCAACTCAAACCCAATTTTCTTAATTGTCGGTTGAATCGGCAAAAATCATCGTGATTTTTAACGGTAAGGGTACAATTTAAGGTGGCGAAGACCCGACAGCCCGGGTGCGCCCAGTTCAATCCGGTGACTTTCCGAAGGATGAGCGGGGGCTGATCCGGGGCGGCATCCGTCCGGGAATTCAGTCGTCCCCGGAAAGCTCCAGCACCGCCATCATCTTCGTGACGGCGTCGTCCACCGTGCCGGTGTTCTCGATGCGGATCAGGTTCGTGACGTTTTCCGGTTCCAGGTCCGCACGTTCCAGGCGCCTCCTGATCTCTTCCCGGGTTTCGCGGCCGCGGGCGGCGAGGCGCTCGGCGAGGATGTCGACCGGGGCGGTGATCAGAAGAACCAGCGCGTTTTCGTACTTGCGTTCCGCCAGCCTCAGGACCCGGCGGGAGCCATTGGCAATGACGGTGCCGCCGGCGCGGATGACCGCGTCGCAGGTCTTCGGGATGACATAGCCCAGACCGTGGGCCTCCCAGGCAAGGGCGACCTCGCCGGTGGAGACCAGGCGCTCGAAGCCGGCCCGGTCCAGCGTGTCGTGGTCCTCTGCGTCCGCATCCGCCTGCCGGGTGATCGCCCGGCGGGCAAATTGCACGTCGCTGCGGCCGCGAAGCCTGTCCTGCAGCGCTTCCATCAGCGTGTCCTTGCCGGCACCGCTGGGGCCGACGACAAGCACCATGCGGCCGGGACCGAGCCTTGCGGCCTCCTCAGGCAACCCGGCGACCCTCGCGCCAGACGCCGCGCACGATGGGGACGTCTCCGACCAGTTTCACCTGGATGAAATCGGCCCTCAGTCCCGGCTGCAGCACGCCGCGGTCGTTCAGGCCGATGGCCTTTGCCGGGGTCGAGGTGACCATGGCGACGGCCTGGGGAAGGGAAATTGCCTCGACCTCGTCGGCAAGCTGAAATGCGGCCTGGACAAGCGAGACAGGCACATAGTCGGAGGACAGCACGTCGAGATAGCCGGCTTCGGCCAGCTCCCTCGCGGAGACATTGCCCGAGTGGGAGCCGCCGCGCACCACGTTCGGCGCGCCCATCAGCACGGCCATGCCGGCTTCGTGAGAGGCCCGGGCGGCTTCGACGGTGGTGGGAAATTCGGCGATCCTGGTCTGCAGCGCGATTGCCTCGTCCACATGGGCGCGGGTGGCGTCGTCATGACTGGCAATGGCGATGCCGCGTTCCAGGGCGATGGAAGAGAGCTGCTTGCGGTTCTCCGGTGCCAGACCGCTGGCGCGTTGCTGGCGGCGGCGGATGAACTCCTCCATCTCCGCGTCGGAAAACCCCTTCTTGCCCTGATAATAGACCTTGTAGGAGTCCAGCGAAACGAACTGGCGCTGTCCGGGGGTGTGATCCATCAGCGAGATCAGCCGGATGCTGTCATCGTTGCGGAAGACCTCGAAGGCTTCCAGGACGTCCGGCGCGGAGACCTCGCAGCGCAGGTGAATGAAGTGATCGGCCCGCAGGCGCTGTTCCCTCTGGCCAGTCTCGATGGCGTCGGCGAGAATGCGCATGTCCGGATAGCGCAGGTCCGCGTCCTCGTCCATGCCGACCCTGAGCGCGTCGAATACCGTGGTGATGCCGGCGCAGGCGATCTGCGCGTCATGGGCCTGAACGGCGGAGATGGCGTTCCAGCGGACTTTCGGGCGCGGGGCGTAATGGGTCTCCAGGTGGTCGGTGTGCAGCTCGACCAGTCCCGGCAGCAGGTAGTCGCCGTCGCAATCGTGCCCGTCGGCCTCTGTCGGCGATCCGATGGCTTCGATCAGGCCGTCGCCGTCGAGGGAAAGAGACCCGTCGATGACCTCATCGGCCAGAACGAGCCTGGCGTTTCTGAAGACTTTCGGATGCGTGCTCATGCGTTCTCCTTGCGGGAGGACCCGCCTGTCTGTTGTTCTGCCGCCTGCGGTGTGACGGTGCCGGTCAGGGTGAAGATCCCGCGCACCTGAAACGGACCGCCGGGCTCAGGTTCGACATAGAGTCCGAAGGTGCGGCAGCTGCGCGGCCGGCCGGTGACATCGGCGAAAAACGATTGCGCCGCCCGTGTCAGCGCGGCGGCTTCCGTATCATCGTCCAGCTTGTCCGAGAGGGTCATGTGGAAACGGAATTCCTCGAAAACATAGGGATAGCCCCATGCGGCCAGATAGGCATCCTGGCGGGACGTCAGCCCGCTTCTGCGACGCCGGGCCAGGTCGTCGTCGCTCAGCGGAGCGCGGAAGGGTTCGAAGCTGCGCAGGCACAGGGCGGCAAAGGCCTGCAGGTCCGGTTCGGTTCCCTTCGGGGTCAGAGCGAGGAACTTCCCGAGCCGGTTGACGTCGAGGCCCTGGATGTCAAAGGGCGCGACCGAGCCGGCAAAGGCGGCGCAGGCGTCCAGAAGTGCCGCTTCGCTCTCTCCGTCGCGGAGCCGGAAGGGTGCCTTGAGCGTACCGTGAAAGCCGTAGCGGCGCGGGCTGGCGGTCAACTGGAACAACCGGTCCGGCGCGAGGCCTTCGATCACCGGCTGGGCCAGCTCCCTGCCGGAGAACGGGTCGCGTCCAAGCCAGGCATTGCCGAGCTGCATCAGCGGATCGTCGGCTTCGGCGGCGAAATAGATGGCGTAACGCATGTCCGGAATCACGATTTCATGTTGGAGAGGCATGACCTAAAGAGAGGCGGTGACCTTTCTGTGACAGTTTTCATATGCCCGCAAGGCTTTCCCCGGTTTCCGTCCCGCCCGTCCGGCGAATTGCTTCAGGCAGCCGCTTCGGAACCGAATTTGGTGACGTCCACGATCCGGTCGGCAATCTGGTCGCGGACATCCTGGTCGTGCAGGATTCCGACCATGGCGACGCCCTGCGCCTTTTTCTCTTCCACGAGCCGGACCACCACCGCCCGATTGGCGGCATCGAGGGAAGCGGTCGGCTCGTCCAGCAGCAGGACCGGGTAATGGGCGATGAAACCGCGGGCGATGTTGACCCGCTGTTGCTCCCCGCCGGAAAAGGTTGCCGGCGGCAGGGTCCACAGCCGTTCGGGCACGTTGAGCCGGGAGAGCAGGGCGCGCGCCATGTCCTGTGCTTCCGTCTCGCCCGTGCCCTGCGCGATCAGCGGCTCGGCCACCACGTCCTCGGCCGGAACACGCGGGATGGTGCGCAGGAACTGGCTGACATAGCCGATGGTGCTTTCGCGCAGGGTCAGGATCCGGCGCGGCTCGGCCCCGGCCACGTTGATGATCTCGTCGCCGACGGTGACCAGGATCTGGCCCTCGTCGCAGCGGTAGTTGCCGTAGATCATCTTCAGGATCGAACTCTTGCCGGCGCCTGAAGGGCCGCCGAGCACGACGCACTCCCCGGCATCGACCGAAAATTCGACGTTGTCGACCACCGGGATCACGGCACCGTCCTGCAGATGCATGGTGAAGGACTTGCCGACGTTGTTGAGGTAGAGACGGACAGGCATCCGGGACCTCCTTTACACCTGGAGAATGGAAGAAACGAGCAACTGTGTGTAGGGCTCGCGCGGGTCGTCGAGCACCTGGTCGGTCAGGCCGGTTTCGATGACGTTGCCCTGGCGCATGACCATGATCCGGTGCGACAGCAGCCGGGCCACGGCAAGATCGTGGGTGACGATCACCACCGAAAGACCGAGATCGGCGACCAGACGGCGCAGGAGATCCAGCAGGCGCGCCTGCACGGAAACATCCAGCCCGCCGGTGGGTTCATCCATGAAGACAAGTCTCGGCTGGGTGACCAGGTTGCGGGCAATCTGCAGACGCTGGCGCATGCCGCCGGAAAAGGAGCGCGGATCGTCGTCGATCCGGTCGCTGTCGATCTCCACCCGGCCCAGCCAGTCGTCGGCGGCAGAACGGATGTTGCCGTAGTGGCGGGCACCGACCGCCATCAGCCGTTCGCCGACATTCGCGCCGGCGGACACATTCATGCGCAGGCCGTCGGCGGCATTCTGGTGCACGAAACCCCAGTCCGTGCGCATCAGCAGCCGGCGCTCGGCTTCGCTGAGCTGATAGAGGTTGCGCATGGCGCCGTCGCGCATGCGGTACTCGATGGCGCCGGCCGTCGGCGCGAGGCGGGTGGACAGGCAGTTGAGCAAGGTGGTCTTGCCCGATCCGCTTTCCCCGACGATCGCCAGGACCTCGCCCGGCCAGAGGTCGAAGGAGACCTCCGAACAGCCGATGCGGTCGCCGTAGTAGCGGGTGACATTGCGGACCTGCAGCAGCGGGTCTTCTGCGTGAAACAGGGTCATCAGGCGGGTTCCTTCGTGCCGATCCGTGCGGCGGCGGGATCCGCCGCCATGGGTCCCAGATGGCCCTGCGCGCGGCGTTCCTCGCAATAGTCGCTGTCCGAACAGACGAACATGCGTCCGCCCTCATCATCGAGTATGACTTCGTCGAGATAAACGTTGTCCGCGCCGCACAGGCCGCAGGGCTTGTCGAACTGCTGGATCTCGAAGGGATAGTCCTCGAAATCCAGGCTCCTGACCTTTGTATGGGGCGGAATGGCGTAGATGCGCTTTTCCCGGCCTGCGCCGTAGAGCTGCAGGGCGGCCATCCGGTCGATCTTGGGATTGTCGAATTTCGGCGTCGGCGAGGGGTCCATCACATAGCGGTCGTTGACCTTTACCGGATAGGCATAGGTGGTGGCGATGTGGCCGTTCCGGGCGATGTCCTCGTAGAGTTTCACATGCATCAGACCGTAATCTTCCAGCGCGTGCATCTTGCGGGTTTCGGTCTCGCGCGGTTCGAGAAAGCGCAGGGGCTCGGGGATCGGTACCTGGAACACCAGGATCTGCTCCCCGGTCAGGGGCTTTTCCGGAATGCGGTGGCGGGTCTGGATGATGGTGGCCTCCGCCGTTTCGCAGGTGGTCCGGACTCCGGCGGTCTTTTCGAAAAAGCCGCGCAGGGAGACCGCGTTGGTGGTGTCGTCGGAGCCCTGGTCGATCATCTTCAGGCAGTCGTTTCTGCCGAGGATCGCCGCCGTCACCTGGACGCCGCCGGTGCCCCAGCCATAGGGCATGGGCATCTCCCGGGAGGCGAAGGGCACCTGGTAGCCGGGAATGGCGATGCCCTTGAGGATCGCCCGGCGGATCATGCGCTTGGTCTGTTCGTCCAGATAGGCGAAATTGTATTCGTCCTGCTCGTGAATGCTGTCCTGTATCCGTGCCGTATCGGTCATTGGGCGGCCTCCGGGGCGGCTTCGCCCTCTTCCTGCTGTTCGCGTCTGCCGAACCATTCGGCGCGCATGCGGCGCACCAGATCGAGTTCGGCCTGGAAATCCACGTAGTGCGGCAGTTTCAGGTGCTCGACGAAGCCGGTCGCCTGGATATTGTCGGAATGGGACAGGACGAACTCGATGTCCTGCGCGGGCGCCACCTGCTCCTCGCCGAGTTCCTGCCAGCGCATCGACCGGTCGACCATGGCCATCGACATGGCCTTGCGTTCCACCTGACCGAAGACCAGCCCGTAGCCGCGGGTGAAGGTCGGGGCCGCCCGGGCAGAGCCGGCGAACTGGTTGACCATCTGGCATTCGGTGACCTTGATGGAGCCGAGAGTGACGGCAAACCCGAGCTCCTCGGCGAAGAATTCCACTTCCACCTCGCCATAGCGGATCTCTCCGGCGAAGGGATGGGTGCGGCCGTAGCCGCGCTGGGTGGAATAGGCGAGAGCCAGCAGGAAGCCCTCGTCGCCGCGGGCAAGGTTCTGCAGCCTCAGGTCCCGGTCGGCGGGAAAGGAGAGGGGCTCGCGGGTCAGGTCGCCGACAGGGGTGTCCTCGTCGCTGACGGGATCCGGTTCCATCAGGCCCTCGTCGCCGAGCAGGTCGGTCACCCGTGGCATGGCCTCATCGACGCTCTCCGCCGTTTCGGCTGTCCGCAGCACGCCGTCGTCTTCCGCCGCAAGGGCGAAGTCCAGCAGGCGGTGGCTGTAGTCGAATGTCGGACCCAGAACCTGACCGCCGGGCAGATCCTTGTAGGTGGCCGAGATCCGGCGCTCGATCCGCATGGCGCCGGTGTCGACCGGTGTGCTGTAGCCGAAGCGCGGCAGGGTGGTGCGGTAGGCGCGCATCAGGAAGGCGGCCTCGATCAGGTCGCCGCGCGCCTGCTTGATGGCCAGGGCGGCCAGCGTCTCGTCGTAGAGCGAGCCTTCGCCCATCACCCGGGCGACCGAATGGGAGAGCTGCTGCGCGATCTGCTCCAGCGTCAGCGCCGGAACGGAGGTGTCCCCCCGGCGGCGTTTCGCCGTGAGCTTGTGGGCGTTGCGGATGGCCTTCTCGCCACCCTTGACGGCTACATACATGGCGTCAGGCCTCCGTCGGCAGAATGCGGGTGGAACGGGGCAGGGCGGCAATGTCCGAGGACCCGGCGAAAATCAGGTCGATGCCGCGCGGGAACTGGCGGCTGTTGGCAACGGCCTGCTCCCAGAACACCGGGGGAAGCGGTCCGGTGGAGAAAACCGTGCTGTTCTCGATGCCGGGGCCGCTCAGCGTCACTGTCTGCGCCGCCTGGAAGTCCTGTCCCAGAAGGATGACGGTAGCGGAGCTGTCCGGATATTCGGCCGAGCCCTGGTTGAAGCCGGCCAGGGGAACCATCTGTCCCGGACTGGAAACCAGCGCGAAGGCCGCCTCCACAGGCTCGCTGACGATCGGTGCCCCGGTGTGAAAGCGGAGGAAGGCCTTGACCGCGCCGGATGCCATCAGCGGCTTGTCGAGCCAGAGGGGGGTGTCATAGTCGAGGAGGGTCAGGGCCAGCGCCGCCGCAACGGGGGTCAGCGGCGCGGGCGGGGTCAGGTCCGGCGCGCCGACCGGCTGCCGGCTGCCCGGCCGGGCCATGGCGTTCATGACCGCCCGGAAACACGCCTGGGCATCATGGACGGGATCGCGGAACCCGGCGGCAAGCGGCGCCTTTGCGCCCAAGGACTGGGTGTCCTGCTTTGCGGTCATCAGTTGTCTCCCCGGACCATGGTGAAGAAGTCCACCTTCGTTGCCGCGGTTTCCTGCCGCACGGTCTCCGCTGCGGATTTTTGTGCGGCGGCGAGCGGGGCGATGATGTCTGTCTCGATCCGCGCCCGGGCTTCCGGACGCTGCCAGAGCGCGTCGATCACCGCCGACTGCAGGGCCTTCTTCTTGCTGCGGCCAAGGGCGTAGGCGCTGCCGGTTTCACCGGTCTCCAGGCGGACGACGCAGCGGGTCACCGTGACCTCGCCCAGATTGAACGGGCTGCCGGTGCCGCCCATGCGGCCGCGCACCATCACCAGGCCGGTTTCGGGCTGGCGGACAAGGTCGAAGGCTGGCGGGGCAAGGCTTTCGAATTTCTCGGCAACGGCTTCCGGCGTGGCCGCCGCCAGCGTCGCCATGATTTTCTTCCGGTCGCCGTCAGCGGCAGTCCCGGTCCGGTCATTGAATGTGGTTTCGGTCATGAAGCGCCTTCTGGGAACTTGGCGGTCGTGCGGACGGATGCCGATCGCCGGGCGGGAGAGCGATTTGTGCGGAGTGTCTAGTCTTATGTTGTCTATTTGTCTATACAAATATTATGTTTGACTCTTTGGTAGCGAAATTTGATGACGGACGCATGACGACCCACAGCACACTCGACCGCGGCGCGGGCATTGCCGTCTGGCGCCAGATCATGGAAACGCTCAAGGCGGAGATCGTCAGCGGAGCGTTCGAGAAAGGCAGCCGGCTGCCGGCGGAGTCCGAGCTGGCCGCCCGCTTCGGCGTCAACCGGCACACGGTGCGCCGGGCCATCGCGGCGCTCACCGGTGAAGGCATCCTGCGCGCCGACCAGGGCCGGGGCACCTTTGTGGCCTCCGCGCCGCTCAGCTATCCCATCGGTCCGAGAACGCGGTTTTCGGAGATCGTTTCCGGCCAGGACCGGGCTCCGGACGGGCGGCTTATCGGTTCGGCGGTGGAAGAGGCCGACGCGCTGCTCGCCAACCAGCTGAAGGTGCCGCTCGGCACGGCCCTCCTGCGGGTGGAAACCCTGCGCGTAGCCGACGGGGTGCCGATGATTGTGGGCACCAACTGGCTGGAGCAGGCGCGCGTGCCGAATTTCGTCGCGGATTATGCCGAAAACGGCTCCATTACCACGGCCCTGAAACGCGCCGGCATCGCGGACTACCGGCGCACGGAAACCAGGATCACCGCCGAACTGGTCGAGCCGGGCGATGCCCGCCAGCTCGGCCTGGCGCTGGGCCAGCCCGTCATGGTGATGGAAAGCGTCAACCTGGACATGACCGGCCGTCCGGTCCAGTACACGCGGGCGCGCGTGGCGGCGGACCGGATGCAGCTTGTGGTGAACGAGGCCGGGTGAGGACGCTGTCCTGCCGAACACCCTCCCAACGCGGTCAAATGGGTTCCTATCAACTGCGGTTGGTATAACCTTCCAGGTGGAAGGACTGATGCCGGCCGAGCGCGGACATGCGCAGCACGAGTTCCGCCTGCCGCTTGACCCCGAGCTTCTGGAAAATCCGTTTGAGCACGACCCGGGCGGTGCCCTCGGTAACGCCCAGCTGGCTGGCGGCCTTTCGCACGGTGACGCCGCCCCCGACCAGCGAGGCCAGTCGCGCTTCGCCGAGCGACAGGTCGAAGATGTCACGCAGGGCCGTCGGATTGATCAGCGAGTCGTGTTCCGCCGGCGTTGTCAGGACGAGCGTGCGCGCCGTGTCGGTCAGATTGAGCTGCGTCCTGCCGGAGTCGGTCAGGGGCAGGGCCGATATGAGAATCCGCTGGTCATTTTCGCTGCCAAGCATGCAGGAGCGCGGTGTCGATTGCAGGCCTGCAGCGCTCCGGGCGTCTGCGAGGAGCGTGTCGAACAGGGGGGCGCTGTCTTTGTCGAGTGCCGTCAGGCGGCCGTCGGAGAGGGTGAAGAAATCGCTGAATTGCGCGCGGCCCACCTGATTGTCCAGCACTATGCGTTCCTGTGCGTCGAGCACGTAGAGACCGGCCTCGATCTTGTCCAGGATCTGCTGAAGGACCCTCTGTGCGCTTTCCAGATTGGCGATCCTCAGTGACAACCGCAGTGCCTGTTCCACATGCCGGCTGAGGAGGCGCAGCATGTCCATCTCCGTTGCGGTGAAGGGTCCCCGCTCCCTGGCGCGGGGCACCGAAACCGAAGCGAACATGTCAAGGTCGGGAACGATGACGCAGCCCATCAGCCAGCCGAATCCCACCTTCCGGAAGAAATCGGTAAAGATCGGCAGGGTCTCGATTTCCTGTTTCGTTGCGACGCTTTGGTCAGTGAAGATGTCACCGCCCGTCAGGTGCATCTCCATGGCCCGTTGCGCATGCACATCACGCTGCCACCAGGCTTCGTCCTGGTAGATTTGGACAGCGTGACCCACGCCCTCGGAGAAAAGGAAATCGGTGTCGCCGCCGCCGTTGTTGAAGTAGATCACCGCCCCCCGGGCGGCAAACAGCTCGCCGATGCGATGCAGGGCGACAGGCCATGCGTCCGGTGAAAGTGCTGCGTCGTAGATTGCGCGGACCGTGTCGCTGAATGATTCAAGGAACTGACTGTCGACTGGGTTCAATGGAACGCTTCCCCGAATTTTCGCCGCAAGCGCGAGGGTACCGCCCTGCGCCATGTCACGGTGACCTTCGATAGCGGAATTTTCATATAAGCCGGAAGGCGCGGCAAGTCGGGGAAACATTAATTCCGCCAAGATATCCCATTTGGGATATTGACGTTAAAAGTCTCTCTATGAAATACAATCAAGTAAATATCGTGTGTATTTCCTTGCGTACGCGTAAGCGGACTTGCGTCAAGACTGTGAAATTTTAAGTAATAAAATTGTGGATGGTCTTATTGATGTCCATTACCCTGCGGGAAGATGTGATGACTGGCGAGATTGATCAACCTTTCGTGGTCCCGGTTTGGTCCCGCCAGACCTTGTTGCAGGGCCCTCCCGCCGAATGTCCGCCCAGGGATGCGTGCGGTTTCCGATTTGCCGAGGGCAATCGTCAATCAGCCGAACGCCTGTATGGATGCGGCAGGGAGCCTGTTGCAGGGCTCGGTCCGCGACAGGCTCGCGCGCTGCCCGGGGAACCGGACACCGGTATTCGGTCCGGTCTTCCCCGGTGGCGAAGACACCTTCGATACCAGCTCAATTCATAAAAATCTCCGAGATAAAGCCTGGTCAAAATCCAGAAATACATGAATCCATCGCATTATCTGCATGGGTAATGCCTGTGAATACCCAAAATTCTACCGAGGCGTAGAAAGGAAATGAGAAATGACGAATAAAAAACGCGAAAATATTCGAGACGAACTTTTGGACGACGTCTATTCGTCCGGGGATCTGGCGCAGGCCCTTCCCAAGGATGCGTTTCCGCAGTCCGAGCGTGCGCCGCGCCACGTCTTCGCCTCGGTGCGCGACGAGCTGATGCTCGACGGCAACTCGCGCCAGAATCTGGCGACCTTCTGCCAGACGTGGGTGGACGAGGAAATCCACGAGCTGATGGACCTGTCGATCGACAAGAACATGATCGACAAGGACGAATACCCGCAGACCGCCGATATCGAGGCGCGCTGCGTGGCCATGCTGGCCGGGTTGTGGAACTCTCCCGACGCCACGGGCACGCTCGGCTGTTCGACGGTCGGCTCCTCGGAGGCGGCCATGCTCGGTGGTCTCGGCATGAAGTGGCGCTGGCGCAAGAAGCGGGAGGCTGAAGGCAAGCCGACAGACAAGCCGAACATGATCTGCGGTCCGGTGCAGATCTGCTGGCACAAGTTCGCACGCTATTTCGATGTCGAGCTGCGCGAAATTCCGCTCGAGGGCGACCGTCTCATCATGAATGCCGAGGAGGTCCTGAAGCGCGTCGACGAAAACACGATCGGCGTCGTTCCCACCCTGGGCGTCACCTTCACCTGCCAGTACGAGCCGGTGAAAGCGGTGAGTGATGCTCTCGACCAGCTCCAGCACGAGACCGGGCTCGACATTCCGATTCACGTCGACGGAGCATCGGGAGGTTTCCTTGCTCCGTTCTGCGCGCCGGACCTTCCCTGGGATTTCCGTCTGCCGCGCGTCAAATCGATCAACGCGTCGGGGCACAAGTTCGGACTTGCTCCGCTGGGCGTGGGCTGGGTTGTCTGGCGTGAAGCGACGGATCTTCCCGAAGACCTGATTTTCAACGTGAACTATCTGGGCGGCAACATGCCGACCTTCGCGCTCAATTTCTCCCGCCCCGGCGGCCAGGTGATCGCGCAGTATTACAACTTCCTGCGTCTCGGCCGGGAAGGCTACGCCAAGGTTCACAACGCCTGTTACGCGACCGCGCAATATCTTGCCCGCGAGATCGGCGCTCTCGGGCCCTTCGAGGTCCTGTTCGACGGCGACAGCCAGGGGGGCATTCCGGCGCTGTGCTGGAAGCTCAAGGAGGACACCGGCATCGGTGGCTATACCCTCTACGACCTTGCCGACCGGCTGCGGAGCCGCGGGTGGCAGGTTCCCGCCTATTCCATGCCCGCCAACCGGGAAGACCTCGTCATCCAGCGCATTCTCGTACGCCACGGGGTTTCCATAGACCTGGCGAGCCTTCTCATCGAGGACATGAAGCGGGCGATCGACTATTTCGACCGGCACCCCGTCTCCAGGCCGATGACGGAGAGCGAGGCCAGCGGTTTCAACCACAACTGATGGAACACGGGCGTGCTGGCAGGACGTTTCCCGTCCGGGCGAGCCCCATTCGCGCCGTCTGGCGGGCACGGTCCGTCAAGCGGCGCTCCTGAAACGAAACATTGTCAAAGGGGCGTATCATGACAAGCAACTCGACCAAGGCCGGAGCCGCGAGCGCGCCGGCCGGAAGCGCAGGTGCCAAGCAGCTGACCCTCATGGGATTCTTCGCCATCACCGCGTCGATGGTAATGGCGGTCTATGAATATCCGACTTTCGCGACATCGGGCTTTTCGCTGGTGTTCTTCCTGCTGCTCGGCGGTATTCTGTGGTTCATTCCGGTTGCCCTTTGCGCGGCGGAGATGGCAACCGTCGAAGGCTGGGAAGAAGGCGGTGTCTTTGCCTGGGTGACCAATACGCTCGGCGAACGCTGGGGCTTCGCGGCCATCTCGTTCACCTATCTTGAGATCGCCATCGGTTTTCTGCCGATGCTCTATTTCGTGCTCGGGGCACTTTCCTACATTCTCGACTGGCCGGAGCTGAACAACGATCCGGTGGTGAAAACCATCGCTGCGATCGTCCTGCTGTGGGCTCTCGCGCTGACCCAATTCGGCGGAACCAAATACACGGCACAGATCGCCAAGATCGGTTTCTTCGCAGGCATTCTCGTGCCGGCCCTGCTGCTTGTCGGGCTGGCCATCTGGCACATCGCCAGCGGTGCCAGGCTCGAGATCGAGATGAATGCCTCCACCTTCTTCCCGAATTTCACCCAGATCGGGACGATGGTCGTCTTTGTGGCGTTCATCCTGAGCTACATGGGCGTGGAGGCCTCGGCTACCCATGTCAACGAGATGAAAAATCCGGGCCGCGACTATCCCCTCGCCATGTTCCTGCTGATGATCGCGGCAATCGTGCTGAGCTCGATCGGCGGCCTGGCGGTTGCCTCGGTGATCCCCCACGACCAGATCAATCTCTCCACCGGCGTGGTGAAGACCTATGAAGCACTGATCACCAGCCATGGACCGGGTTTCGAGTGGGCGGTTCGTATCGTCGCCGCGCTTCTGGTGCTCGGGGTTCTGGCGGAAATCGCTGCCTGGATCGTCGGCCCCTCGCGTGGCATGTATGTCACCGCCCAGCACGGTATCCTGCCGGCGGTCGCCGCCAAGGTGAACAAGAACGGCGTGCCGGTGCCGCTGGTGATCTTCCAGCTGTGCATCACCACGGTGGCCATCGTCGTGTTCACCAACATGTCGGGCAGCAACATGTCGTTCCTGATCGCCATGTCCCTGACCGTGGTGCTCTATCTCATCACCTACTTCATGCTGTTCCTGGCCTACATGAGCCTGACCCTGAAGTATCCGGAGAAGAAGCGCAGCTACCGGCTGCCGGGCGGTACCGGCTTCCGGCTCACCGTTGCGGGAGCGGGGTTCATCGTCTCGCTGCTGGCATTCGTCATCTCCTTCGTTCCGCCCTCGGGCCTGCCCGGCGGCGAGAGCAACGAGATCTATGTCGGTCTGCTGGTGGTGAGTTTCCTGATCGTTCTCGTCATTCCGTTCATCGTCTATGCCTTCCATGACAAGAGCGGGAAGACAGTCGAGGCCGATATGGTGCACATCAAGATGCACAACGCGCCTCTGGGACATTTCGCGATCCATCCACGTGCACGGGCAACCCATCACCTCGTGCCGCGCGGCGACTAGCGCCGGCGGAAATTGGCAAGAGGCAGCGCCGTGCGGCGGGAAACCGCCGCTCGGCGCTGCAGTCCATCAATAAAAAGGCACATCATGACCCGATCCGACATCAAGGCGGCGCTGGCCGCCGGCCATGCGGCCGCCATGGCGGTCGACGGCGGCCAAAATGCCGACTACATCCCCTTCCTCGCCTCCGTTCCTTCCGACCTTCTGGGGATTGCAGTTGTGACGGCCTCGGGCGAGACCCACACCATGGGCGATGCCGGCTACGGCTTCGCCATCGAGTCCATTTCGAAGGTTTTCACGCTTGCGCTGGTGCTGGAAAGGATCGGTGCGGAGGCCGTGCGTGAGAAGATCGGCGCCGATCCGACAGGACTGCCGTTCAATTCCGTGATGGCGCTTGAATTGCATAACGGCAAGCCCCTGTCGCCGCTGGTGAATGCGGGGGCCATCGCGTCGGCGAGCCTGGCGCCCGGCGACAGCGCGGATGCCAGCTGGGACGCGATTCTCGACATGCAGAGCCGCTTCGCAGGGCGGCCGATCCAGTTGAGTGCGACGGTGAACAAGTCCGAGCAGGAGACGAATTTCCACAACCGGGCCATAGCCTGGCTGCTCTATAGTGCCGGCTCCTGCTTCTGCGATCCGGTCAAGGCGGTCGACGTCTATACGCGCCAGTGCTCGACCCTGGTCACGGCGGAAGACCTGGCGGTGATGGGAGCGACCCTGGCCGCAGGCGGCGTCAATCCGCGGACCGGCGAACAGGTGATCAAGCCGGAGCACACGGCTCCGATCCTGGCCGAGATGATGATGGAGGGGCTCTACACGGCCTCCGGAGACTGGGCCTATACGGTGGGTCTTCCGGCGAAAAGCGGCGTCGGCGGCGGCATCATGGCCGTGGTCCCGGGCGTGATGGGGATTGCCGCATTCTCTCCGCCGCTCGACACGGCAGGCAACAGCGTTCGCGGTCAGGCGGCGGTCGCGGCGGTCGCCAAGTCGCTTGGCTACAATCTCTTTACGAATCCGCTTCAGGCCTGAAGACACCTCCCGGTGGCGCCGGACCGGATCCGCTCCGGTCGGCGTGCCCTGGGATGAGGGCCGCGGTGCCCTGACGCGCCCGCCCCCGGCTCCCTCGCTTGCGTCCTCCCGACTGCCGTGGAGACGGTTCGGCGGGCGGCATCCGGAGCCGTTCTCTCCTTGCTCCACGCTGCCCGCATCGCGGCTGCGCGTCACGGCAACAGGTTGATATCATGACGGTTTACTGGATAAACGCAGCCATCTTCCTTGTTCTTGTTTCCATCGTGCTGTCATGCCTGTTTGTCATGCGGCGAAGGAGCGGTCTGTCGAGAAGCATAACAATACATTTCATCTATGTTGTCGCCATGTCTGGGGCATTGCTGACCGTCAACAGAACGATCGACAGACTGCTTCATGCCTATGATATCACGACGATAAAGCCCGAAATAATTGACAATCTGACCTTCGCGGCAATCGGCCTGACGGCCATGGAGCGGTTGTTCCGGCTGATCAACCGCCTGACCTACCAACAGGTGAAGAAAGGCAGTGACCGGACGTCGGCGACAAGTGTCGCACGGGTCATCAAGCTGGCGATCGTCCTGTCTCTCGTGCTTCTGTTCGGCGAGCATCTGGGACTGAGCCTGTCCGGCCTCCTCGCGTTCGGAGGCTTTGGCGGCATCGCCATCGGCATCGCAGGCAGAGACGTCCTCAGCAACGTGTTCACCGGCGTCATGCTCTATTTTGACCGCCCCTTCAGGCTTGGCGACTGGATCAGGTCTCCGGACCGCGATATCGAAGGCACGGTGGAGGAGATCGGTTGGCGAATGACCAGAATCACCACGTTCGACAATCGCCCCCTTTACGTGCCGAATTCGCTTTTCTCCTCGATCAGTGTCGAGAACCCCGGCCAGATGTCGAACAGGCGCATCACCACCTCAATCAATCTGCGCTACGAGGATGCCGGCAAGGTCAATGCAATCGTCGCGGACATACGCGCCATGCTGCGTGCGAACCGGAATATCGACCTGACGCAGGACCTGCTCGTCTACTTCAACGAGTTCGGCGATTACTCGATAAACATCATGGTGTATTGTTTCACGAAGACCACGAAATGGGCCGAATGGCTGGAGGTCCAGCAGGATGTCTATCTGAAGGTCATCGAGATCGTTCACGCCAACGATGCCGATTTCGCCAATCCGGAACAGCTGATTTCTCTCAAGAAGTGCTGACGGATCGGGTCGATGGCAGGCCTGTTCGCGTTCGTTTGACGCGAGCCGGACAGCCGGCATGAGGGGCGCGCCGGACGTTGACGTGCACGTCTCGAGAATAACCGGCGCACCGCATTGGCAAGGAAGACCTGACGGCCTATAGATTTTATCAGCGCGTGAAATCGGATCTGAAAAATACGAAAAGGGAGCAGGATGAAGGGCATCATCTCAAAGCTGCTGATTGCGGCAGGCCTTGCAGCCGGCTCCTGGTCAGCTGCGGATGCGGAGGATATTTCCGGTGGAAGCCCGCCGTCTTTTCAGTCTGATCATGGCTGGAAATTCAGTGCGGATGTCTATGGATGGCTCCCCCAGATCGATCTTGAAACCGCCAGGGGAGACAAGATGGAGCTGCCGCTCTGGCAGATCCTGCAGAATCTTAACTTTACGGCAATGGCCGGTCTAACGGCGCAGAACGGA
Source organism: Labrenzia sp. 011 (assembly GCF_003075075.1). Taxonomy (GTDB): domain Bacteria; phylum Pseudomonadota; class Alphaproteobacteria; order Rhizobiales; family Stappiaceae; genus Roseibium. The sequence goes on from NZ_QCYM01000011.1 coordinate 73,318, forward strand.
AGATGGACGGGGTTTTCGGACTTCATTTACATGAATCTCCAGGGAACCCGTACCTCCACGGCCAATATCATCGGCCGGCCGGTGGAGACCGGTGTCGGTGTCAAGATGCAGGCGTTCATCAACACCACGGCTGTCGGGTATTCCTTCCTGCAGACCGACAACACCGAACTCAAGGCGTTTGCCGGTACGCGCTATCTCTGGCTCGAGTCCGACCTCAGTTTCAACATCGGGCGGGTCGGTGGCGAGGTCGTCGGTCAGGGGCATGTCTGGGACGGCATTGTCGGCCTTCGGGGTCAGACGAATTTCGCCGACCGGTATTTTGTCACTTATTATGGCGACATCGGCACCGGACAAAGCGACCTGACCTGGCAGGCGCTCGGTGGCCTCGGCTACCGCTTCGACAGGTTCGATGCGGTCGTGGGGTGGCGCTATCTGGACTGGAATTTTTCCGATACCGCCAAAATGGACGATCTGACCGTCAATGGCCCCTTCGCGGGCATCAAGGTTCATTTCTGAGGGGATTTGACAACGCAGTGGCGGTCCGGACTTCCGGCGGCAGGCCGTGCCTTTGCTGTTTCAATCCTGATGCGGTCAGCCGCCGTTCCCCAGCTCCTCCACCTCCTGCGCCATGTTTTCGGCCAGATCCTTCAGGCCGGCGGGGTCGCCGCCGAGATGCGCTTCCACTCTGAGGGCGGTGATATTGGCCTGGTACCGGCGGGCAAGGCGATCGGGATTGGCGTCGGGAGGGAGCTCGCCGTTGTCCCGGGCCTGGCGGAAGAAGCCGGCGAATTCGTCGCGCAGGGCCTCGAAATAGATCTGGGCCCTGTCGGAAATCGCACCGTCGTCGGCGGTGGTGTCCAGAAGGGTCTTGACGATCATGCAGGCGCGGCCGTGAGGCGGAGCGCCGGTCGTGTCGCCGTAGCTTCGCAGATGATCCGCCAGAGCGCCCAGAACGGTGGCGGCGCCGGCCATCTGGTCGCGCAAGGCCTGGCGGCTGCCGAGGAAATAGCGTTCCAGGCTTGCCAGGTAGAGCGCCTCCTTGCTCTTGAACGCGGCATAGATGCTGCCAGGCTTCATGGCCAGCGCAGCTTCCAGATCCTTCAGGGAGGTGGCGTGATAGCCCTTGCGCCAGAACAGGTCCTGTGCCGCGTCCAGCGCCTTTTCGCGGTCATAGGGTTGAGCTCGTGTCATGGGTAAAAAATAGGATCTTCCGTCCGGATTGTCTTGTCTCGAAATCGTGGTTTCGGCTCACATTTGAGTGAATGCTCAAATAATCGATTGAGCAATCGCTCAAAGTTACCTATCTGCTGATCGCAAGCCCGGCCGTCGCCGGACAATGTCACGGGCGCCTCCCAGGGCCAACCTCAAAGGATCGACACAGATGACCGACTTCACGCTTTACGACGAGACCAATGCTCCGGAAGACTCGCGGCCGCTGCTGGCCAAATCCAAGGCTGCCTACGGCATGGTGCCGGGCCTTCACGCGGTGATGGCCGAGGCGCCGGGCCTGCTGGAAGCCTATCAGCGCGTGCATGAACTGTTCGCGAATTCCAGCTTCGACAAGGATGAGCTGACCGTGGTCTGGCAGACCGTGAACGTGGAAAATGCCTGTCACTACTGCGTTCCGGCGCATACGGGCATTGCCAAGAGCATGAACGTGGACGACGCTATCACGGATGCGCTGCGCAATGAAACGGCGTTGCCGACGCCGCGCCTGGAAGCGCTGCGTGATTTCACCCTGAAACTGGTGCGCCAACAGGGCAACCTGTCGGACGCGGACGTGCAGGCCTTCCTTGATGCCGGTTTCACCCAGCGCAACATTCTGGAAGTGATCCTGGGCTACAGCCAGAAGATCATGTCCAACTACACCAACCACATCGCGCATACGCCGGTAGATGCGCCTTTCCGGAAATTTGCCTGGGAACCTGCCGACAAGGCCGCCTGATCGTCTGGTGTTCCGGGGCGGCCTTGTCGCTGCCCTGGAACGTCCGCCAAACCGGACAGATGCTGTCGGGTGCGGCGGAAGGGACCCGATGACCGCACGTGTCGCCGTCCGGGGGCTGGCCCAGGTTTCCCGAGGGCCCTAATTCCAGAACTTCGGGGTTTCCCGCGTGGCGTCCCAGTAGCCCCTGGCGTGCCGCCACATGGTCTGGCACTGGCATTCGTGCCAGCCGATTACGAAGCCGACAGCCTGATGAACAGCCCCGGCCTGCGGTCCGGAGGGGGGGCAGGTCTGGGGCAGCTTTTCCGCCATGGCCACGTCGTTCAGATAGCCGAAAATATCCTGCAGTTTCTTCATCCGCTTGAGGAACGGCCTGACCTTGTCGCGCGGATAGAGGCAGCCGAAGAATTCGATGCCGTAACGCATCTTCTTCATCGCCTTGCGCATTTCATGGCGTTCGGCAACGGACAGTTTTTCCAGCCGCTTGCCGTATTTGAGAACCTTCTTCCACTGCCGGGCGAGGGCCTTGTCGGCAAAGTCTCCGACCGGCTGCGCCAGTTGCGCCGTCTGGTCGAAATTCTCGGGGTCCAGCCAGCCCCGGCCTTCCGTGTAGGCGGCCAGATCCAGCAGAAAGCCGTTTACCTCGGCGGACTTCAGATGGTTCTGCAGGACGCGGCGGGTATCCTGGCCCCGGGTTGCTTTCAGGTGTTCCAGAAGTGCGTCGAAGGACAGGCTTTCCGGCGCCCTGGCTGCCAGAGGAGAGACGATTTCGTCGATCAGCACGTCAAGGTCCCGCAGGGCGCCGGCTTTGGCGGCAATCCCGCGCGCCATCGCGTCCAGGGGCCGCAAGGTCGCCGGATTGAGGACCGGTTTGAAGAGCCGGAAGGCGCTGCGCAGCCGCCGCAAGCCGATCCGAAGCTGGTGCGGCCCTTCCGGGTCGTTGGAGGCCAGCACCACCAGCCGGTTTTCGGCAATCTGGGTCAGGCAGGAGCGCAGGATATCGCGAAATGCGAGCTCGGTGCCGATCCCCGAGGGAAGGTCGACGGGCGCGGCAAAACAGGCGGTCGTTTCCGCCGCCGCAAGGCCTTCGGCGAACCGGTAGCCCCGTTCGGCCTTGCTGAAGGGGGAAAACCGGAAGGGAATGTCTCCGAGAAGCGCCTTGGCCGCTTCGAAGAGCGCCTGACCCGGACCGGATTTCAGCTCCATCTCCAGCTCGGTCAGCGGCTGGCTGCCGCTGCCGGCGAGAATATTGCCGCTGTCGAGGGCCAGTTCGATGCAGGCTCCGTCGCTTTCGCGGGTGAGCTGGCGGGTTGTCCGTTTCATCACCGTTTCGAAGCATTCGCCCAGAGAGGCATCGCCAATGGTGTCCGCCAGTTTTTTCCTGACGTCGGGATCCTCGATGACGGAAAAATCCAGTGCCCGGCCGCTGACCGGATGCTCGGCTTCCACGGCCGTGGACAGTCCGGCCATCACACCGGTGCCGATCTTCACCGTCTGCACCCAGCTGCGGCCGGTCTTGCGTACCCGCAGGGAAATCTTCGCCTTGCGCAGCGCCTGGTCCGGGGTGTCGAAATAGATCGACTGCAACGTCCTGGTCACCGCGCGTCCCGCGGTGAAGCCTTCGATGGAGCCTGCGCGTTTCAACGCGTCCTGGGCCATCGGATCCAGTTCGAGCTTGAGCTCGATTTCTCGTCCTGATTTGCTCATCCGGAATTTCTAGCCAAGCGGGAAGAACTTGTCCAGAAAAAGCGCACAATTTGCGCTTTTGTTCGCCACCTAAAGATTGCGGCCCCAATTTCGCAGCCGTGTTCCCGGTGAACCGGAAGGTCAGTTGAAAATGTTGCGCTGGATCTTGTTGAGCAACCGGCACAGCTTGTGAAGATAGGACGGGACGGGCTTCTGGTTGAAGGCAATCTTGCGGACATAGGACGGAACCTCCCAGTCTGCGGCGGAGCCGTCCGGGAACGACAGGGTCGCACCGGGCACCGCGTGATAGCGCACGCCGTTGTCGTCGGTGATGAACGCTTCACCTTCCAGGATAAGGATGGTTTCGTCGTAAAAATACTGCCAGCGGAACTTTCCCGAGGTGCAGGACCAGTGATCGACAAATGTCCAGTCGTCGCCGAACCGGGAAAGATTGGCGCAGCGCGCCTGCGGATCGCCTTCCAGGATCCAGTCAGGCTCGATGGGAGATGGCTTGAGGGCATCCTTGTTCAGAAAGGAAAAAGTGAACAGGGCGGTGTCCGGCACGGCGGAGATGTCCTGCGTCACGGGGGCCGGCTCTCCCGCCAGTGTCAACTCCGTAAGACGCGCTGCCGTGGCCGTTCTGGCGGTCATCGTTTTGTCGCGGAATACCATGGTCTGCCCTTTCCTCCATCACCCGTCCAATCTAGGAAACGGCATTTGACGGAGTCTTAAACCATCGGGACTTCTGATCGCCTATTGGTGGAAACTGCAAATTGTATCGACTCATGGTAAATATCGGGTTTTCTCAACCGCTAAAACTGTCGGGATCGCTGCCTGCGAAGCGGCCGGAAAAGCGGCTCGGCAGGATCCCCGGCGCCCGGTGACCACCGAACCGCTTGCATCGCTCAAATGCCCATGATAGGCACCCTTCCCGGTGCCGGTCGCCCCTCTGGCGGAACTGGTAGACGCGCGGGATTCAAAATCCCGTTCCTTCGGGAGTGCCGGTTCGATTCCGGCGGGGGGCACCAGTTTTCACCTTTATCTTCTTTTCTTCCGATGAATTCATGAGCTCGAGGCTCCTGGCAGCGCACAAGCGGGTCCCGTCCTGAAGCGCACGAAACGCGCCGGGCCGGAACGGCATTGTCGGCGGCGGCTACGCCATTTTCCTGTAAACGGCGCAGGGCTTTCCCCCGCAAGTCCAGCCTTGCAAATTTTTGCGTATTATTGCTAGGGTTTCCCGAGTGGGGAGACACAGGACAAGTGGTGGCAGATGGAGGGAGGATCAGGCGAACGAAGCAATCCGCTTGCCGCCGCAAGAATTCTTGTCGTTGATGACGAACCCGGCATGCGGCACTTCCTGGTCAAGACACTGCAACCGATCTGCCGGCATGTGGACGAGGCGCAGGACGTTCGTTCCGCCGAAGCCCTTCTGTCGTCTCATCAGTATGACGTGATGATTCTCGACAACATCATGCCGGGACAGAAGGGGCTCGAATGGCTGCAGGACCAGCGGGAGATCGGCGGCTTCACCGACACGATCCTGATCACGGCCTATGCCGATCTTCAGACGGCCATAGACGCCATGCGGGCCGGTGCGTCGGATTTCCTGATCAAGCCCTTCCGCTCCAACCAGGTTCTGAACGCGATACGCAAGTGCCTCGAGCTTTCCCGGCTGAAGCGCGAGAACTCTCTTCTCCGGCGCGAGCTGGATACCGTGGCAAGCGGCAATCGCCGCCGGGAACTGGTCGGAAAGTCCAGCGCGATTGTCGAAGTGCGGCGTCTGCTGGAACGGGTCGCGCCACTGACCACGCCCGTCCTGATTACCGGACCGTCCGGATCCGGAAAAGAGGTTGCGGCACGGCATATCCATAGTCATTCCGGACGCGGCGAGGCGCCCTTCGTGCCGATCCAGTGCGGTGCGATCCAGGCGGAGATGATCCAGTCCGAGTTGTTCGGCCATGGCGCAGGCGCCTTTCCGGGGGCGCAGTCCGGACGGGAAGGGCTGCTGGCCCAGGCCTCCGGCGGCACCGTCTTTCTCGATGACGTGAGCGAGTTGAACGCAAGCGCGCAGACAGCCTTTCTGCGCGTGCTGGAGGACGGCGTGATCCGGCCCCTGGGGACGGGGCGTGACGTGCAGCTCGATCTTCGCTTCGTCATTGCGTCGACGAAATCGCTGCAGGCGGAGGTCGAAGCGGGAAGGTTCCGCGAAGACCTGCTGTTTCGCGCCAATGTGGTCGAGCTGGAGATGCCGCCGCTGAAAGATCGCGGCACCGATGTGCTGGAGCTGGCAGACCTGTTCCAGGCCGAAATCTCGGTGGCATTGAACCTGCCAAAGGTGGAAATGTCCGCCGCCGCGCGCTCTGCCATGCTGCGCTACGACTGGCCGGGAAATATCCGGGAACTGCACAATTTCATCGAGCGGGCGCTGATCTTCGGGCGCTTTCCCCTGGAAACCCTGGGCAAGGTCGTCTCTGCCGATGAAATCGCGCCACTGGAGGATACCGAAAAGCGCGAGATCCTGCTGGCTCTCGAGGCCCTGGGAGGGAACCGCTCGGAAGCCGCGCGGCGTCTGGGCGTGTCGCGCAAGACCATCGACCGGAAATGCGCGGCCTGGGGTCTGTAGCTCATGTCGCGCCTTCACACCTTCATGCGCTCGGTCCGGGTGCGTCTGCTGGTCATAGCCTTGCTTCCGATGCTGGTCCTGTTGCCGGTGCTGCTGGGCGGCACGATTTGGCGCTGGTCAGGCAAGGTCGATGCCCTTCTGGTCAACAAGGTCACCGGGGATCTGACCATCGCCGATCAATATCTGGCGAAACTGATCGAGTCCTCCGGCGAACAGATTGATGCGATCGCCCGTTCGATCGATCTGCGCCGGGCGCTCGAGGCGGATGCCGGGGCTGATTTCCTCGCAGGGGAAGAAGAACGGCTCGGGCTGGATTTTCTTCGTATCGTGGAGGGCGGGGCCGAGGCCGCAGAGTGGCCGGTCGTCAGGAGCGCCCTGGAGGGGCGCTGGCAAAGTGCGATCGATATCTTCTCCCACGATGATCTCGACGCCCTGTCGCCGGACCTTGTCGCGCGGGCCGAGATCCCGCTCGTTCCGACGCAGGGTGCCGTCCCGACCGAACGCACCGTCGAGACGCGCGGCATGGTGATCCATTCCGCGGCGTCCGTGAGCATGCCGGACGGCACGCGGGCGGCATTGGTCGGAGGGGTGCTGCTGAACAGGAACCTCGACTTCATCGACACGATCAATGACCTGGTCTATCGCGAGCAGAGCCTGCCGGAGGGCAGTCAGGGCACGGCGACCCTGTTTCTGGAAGATGTGCGCATCTCGACCAACGTCCGCTTGTTCGAAAACGTCCGCGCGCTCGGAACGCGGGTGTCCGCGGAGGTGCGCGCCAAGGTGCTGCAGGAAGGGGAGATCTGGCTGGACCGGGCCTTTGTCGTGAATGACTGGTATATCTCCGCTTACGAGCCGATCCTCGACAGCTTCGGTGCGCCGGTCGGCATGCTCTATGTCGGCTTTCTCGAAACCCCCTTCAGCGCGGCCAAGCGCAATTCCGTCATAACCCTGACCGTCGCCTTCCTGCTGATCGCGCTGGCCTCGGTCCCGGTCTTTCTGCGCTGGGCCGGGCATATCTTTCGTCCGCTCGAAGGCATGATGCGCACCATCCGCAGGGTCGAAAGCGGTGACATGACCGCCCGCAACATGCCCTTCGAGGATGACGGGGAGATCACACAGGTCGCGCGGCATTTCGACAGCTTGCTGGATCTTCTCGAGGACCGTGACCGGCAGTTGCGGCAATGGGGCGAGGCGCTTGAGCACCGGGTCGAGGAGCGCACCAGCGAATTGCGGGCTGCCAACCAGCGCCTGGAAAAAACCACGGAGCGGCTGATCATCTCGGAAAAACTGGCGGCGGTGGGCGAAATCACCGCTTCCGTCGCACATGAGATCAACAATCCCGTGGCGGTGATCCAGGGCAATCTGGATCTGGCGCGCAGCAATCTGGGAGAGGCGGTGCGCCATGCGCAGGAGGAGTTCCGCCTGATCGACGATCAGGTCTATCGCATCAGCGTGATCGTTTCGAAACTGCTGCAATTTGCGCGCCCCGAAGAATATTCGGGGGCTGACAACCATATCGACCCGACCGAAGTCGCGCGGGACTGCCTCGTTCTGACCCACCACCAGATCGAGATTTCCGAGATTTCCTGCGAGGCGAACCTCAACAGCCGGGAAAAGGTTCACATGTCGCGGACCGAGCTGCAGCAGGTTTTCGTCAATCTCATCCTGAACGCGGTCCAGGCCATGCCCGAAGGCGGCGACCTGCGGATCGAGTCCCGCGACGAGGCGGGAGAGGTCGTCCTGACGTTCGAGGATACCGGGAGCGGCATCGCTCCGGACATACTGTCGCGAATCTTCGATCCCTTCTTCACAACCAAGCAGGCACAAGGCACGGGCCTGGGCCTGTCGATCAGCCGGCAGATCGTGAGTCGGGTCGGGGGGCATATTTCCGCCAGCTCCACCCTCGGCAAGGGGAGCTGCTTCCGCATAGGGCTGCCGGCCGTAAAAAAATCGGAATAGCTCGAACTGGACAAAATGTCCCGATACGGCGCGTGACCTGCCCGGCCTTCGGATAGAATGACGCAATCTGCCTGAAAATTGAGCATCCAGCCGGACAAAACTTCTTCTAAGTGTCTGATATACATAATAATTTAGTCTTGACAGCACAAGGTCTGCGCGGCCTTTTCTTGCCTTGCATGCGACTGCATGTCTCGGCCGGGCCCTTGGAGGGGGTCTTGCCGAGGGCATTCAAGGGAGGAGAAATCATGAGCAACGCTGCAAGCGGTGCGCTGGGGTTCCTGCACAAGAACCACATCGTTGCCGAACCCGGATTCAACCGGTGGCGTGTGCCGCCGGCATCCATTGCCATTCATCTGTGTATCGGTTCGGTCTATGCATGGTCGGTGTTCAATCCGGCGCTGACGCACCAGCTCGGCGTGGTGGCGCCCGCTGCCGCCGACTGGAGCCTGAGTTCCGTGGTCTGGATCTTTTCGGTGGCGATCGTGTTCCTTGGCCTGTCGGCCGCCTTCGCGGGCAAATGGCTGGAAGAAGTCGGCCCGCGCATGGTGGGTGTGGTCGCGGCGTGCTGCTGGGGCGGCGGCTTCATCATCGGTTCCTTCGGCATCGCCTCCCACCAGCTGTGGCTGATCTATCTCGGCTACGGGGTGCTCGGTGGCTGCGGACTGGGGCTTGGCTATGTGTCCCCCGTCTCGACGCTGATCCGGTGGTTTCCGGACCGACGGGGCATGGCGACCGGCATGGCAATCATGGGGTTCGGCGGCGGTGCGATGATCGCGGCTCCGGTCAAGGGCTGGCTGCTGAATCTTTACCAGAAGGCGCCGGAATATCTCGGTGCGCAGGACGCGGTCGCAACCGTGGTCGAAGGCGGCCGGGTGTTCGCCGAAACCGCTGCCGGGAAGGTCGAGGTGGTGCTCGCCACCGCGGCACAGGCGGCGCCCTTCGGCGGCGATGCCGGGGTCTATGTGGTCGGCACCGGCAACACCGGCGCGGCGCAGACCTTCCTGACGCTGGGTATCGTCTATTTCGTGGTGATGATCCTGGCATCTTTCCAGTATCGGGTACCGGCCGAAGGCTGGAAGCCGGCTGGCTGGGAGCCGAAGCCGGTGGCCTCGGGTCTTGTCACCCAGCAGAACGTGCATATCGATCAGGCGCTGAAGACGCCGCAGTTCTGGCAACTGTGGATCATGCTGTGCTTCAACGTGACCGCCGGGATCGGTGTGATCGGTGTGGCCAAGACCATGATGTCCGAGATTTTCGGGACCGTCATGCCGCTGGTGGTCACCGCAAGCTTCGCCTCGACCTATGTTCTGATGATCTCGGTCTTCAACATGGTCGGCCGGTTCTTCTGGGCCTCGGCCTCCGACTATATCGGGCGCAAGGCCACCTATATGTGCTTCTTCGTGCTGGGCACGGTCCTGTATCTGTCGATCCCCTATTTCGCCTCGGCCGTGGCCACCAACCCGGCGCTGATCTATCTGATCGGCTTCTATGCGGCGACCATGATCATCTTCTCCATGTATGGTGGAGGCTTCGCGGCCATTCCGGCCTATCTGGCGGACATGTTCGGCACCATGCATGTGGGCGGCATCCACGGCCGGCTGCTGACCGCCTGGTCGACCGCCGGGGTTCTGGGGCCGCTCGCCATCACCTCGCTTCGGCAACTGTCGGTGACCAACGCGATCAACGATCTGGCGAGCCGGGTCGATCCGGCCGCCTTCGCCGAGAAGTTCGGGGCGCCGCTCGGCCAGCTCGATCAGCTGGTGGCGGCCAAGACGGTGACCATCGCCAAGCTGATGGAGATCGCACCGGCGGGGACAATCGATCCGACGCCGAGCCTCTACAACACCACCATGTACTGCATGGCGGCGCTGCTGGTGGTTGCCTTCTTCGCCAACCTGCTGATGCGCCCGGTCAAGGAGCATCACCATCACGACGAAGCGGCGCTCAGGGCCGTTCCCGTGGAGTAGCGCTACCGGAGGGGCGCCGTCACGGGCGCCCCTTCACCCCATTTCGGATTGGCCGCTGTTACATCAAAGGCGGTCAAACGGGTTCCTATCAGCTGCGATTGGTATTAATCCGCTCTCACGACAGGGGAATTCGATCATGCTCGACAAACTGGAAATGTTCATCGCGCTTGCCAAGGAAGGCCATTTTGGGCGCGCCGCCGAGCGTTTGAACATCGCGCAGCCGACCTTGTCGGCCGGTATCAAGCAGCTTGAGGAACAGCTTGGCGTTCAGCTCGTGCATCGCGGCTCGCGGTTCGGGGGACTGACGCCCGAGGGGCAGACGACGCTCACATGGGCCAAGCGCATCACCTGCGACGCACGGCAGCTTCGGGACGAAATGCGCTCGAGCCAACGGGGGCTGTCCGGCGAAGTCCGCCTGGCCGTGATCCCGACCGCGCAGACATGGGCGGGCCGGCTTTGTTCCGCCTTTGCGCAACGCCATCCCAATGTCCGCTTCACGATCCTGTCGCGAACCTCGCGCGAAATCCTGCAAATGCTCGAGGATTTCGAGGCCGATGCCGGGATTTCCTACCTTGCAAACGAACCGCTGGGCCGGGTCGAAACGGCCGAGCTCTATGACGAAAGCTATCTCCTTGTCTGCGCGCGATCCTCTCCTTTCGCAAAAAGGGCGAGCATTGCCTGGTCCGATCTGGCAGATCAGCCGCTGGCCCTTCTGACGCCGGACATGCAGAACCGCCGGATCATCAACCAGCTGTTCGAACAGGTCGGCGTTCCCCTGGATACCTGTATCGAGTCCAATTCGATCATCGCCCTGGTCGCCAGCGTGGCCTCGGGACATTGCATCACGGTTCTGCCCGCGGATATCGCGAACTTTCTGTCCGGTGGCAAGGATCTCGCGCTGATACCCCTGGAAAGCGCGGCGCAGCAGCAAACGGTCGGTCTGATCATGCCGCATCGAGTTCCCCGCACGCCGGTTCTGTCGGCGCTGCTGAAGGCGGCGCGCAGCGGTTCGGCCGCCGGGTATGCCGACGTGCGCAGCCCCGGAATACGAGGGGTGGCCATCTAATACCAAACGCGGTCAAATGGGTCCCTATCAACTGCGGTTGGTATAAACCGCGGCTGTTGCCACATCCGGCCGATTGACCTGTCCCGAGGCCCGGTTTCAGGTGACCTGACGCTTTCCCGAATTCTCCGGATGACTTTTTCCGCCGCTGCCGCTATGGGAAGCGCCATGATCAGACGTCTTTATGACTGGACCCTGTCCCTTGCCGCCGGGCCGCGCGCGCCTGTCGCGCTGGGCGCGGTGTCCTTTATCGAAAGCTCGGTGTTTCCGATCCCGCCCGATATCCTGCTGATCCCGATGGTGATCGCGCGGCGGGAGAAGGCCTGGTGGTATGCCGCCCTGTGCACCCTGATGTCGGTTCTCGGCGGCATTCTGGGCTATCTGATCGGCATGTTCCTGTTCGAGCAGGTAGCGGTGCCGGTGCTGACCTTCTACGGCAAGATGGGCTTCGTCGAGGAGTTCAAGCAGATCTATCACCAATACGGCTGGTGGTTCGTCTTCATCGCCGGGCTGACGCCGTTTCCCTACAAGGTGATCACGATCGCTTCCGGTGCGCTCGGCCTGGCCCTGCCGGTGTTCGTCGCCGCCAGCATCGTGTCGCGCGGCATCCGGTTCTTCGCCGTTGCCGGTCTGCTGTATCTGTTCGGACCGCCCATCAAGACCTTCATCGAAAAGCGCCTCGGTCTCATGTTCACCATATTCGTGGTGCTGCTGATCGGTGGATTTGTCCTGCTGCGCTATATCTGATCTACGGGAGATGTGATGACTGACGAGCGGATGGCAAGATATCTGACCGGCCTGCTGCTGATCGGCGGCCTTGCCGCCATCGCGACGGCCTGGGGCTTTCAGCTTCTTGGCGGATATGTGCCCTGCAAACTGTGCCTGGAACAACGGATTCCCTATTATGTCGGCCTGCCGGCGGCGGCCCTTGCGCTGGTGCTGATGCTCCGGGGCCGGGACGGGCTGGCGCTGCTTCTCCTGCTGGCGGTTGCGGCGGTATTCGCCTATGGCGCAGGTCTTGGGATCTATCAGGCGGGGGCCGAATGGCAGTTCTGGGCGGGGCCCAGCGATTGCGGCGGCGGCAGTGCCGCGCCGGCCTCGGCGGCCAACATGCTGCAGGCGCTGCAGACCACCCGGGTGGTGAGCTGCACGGAAGCCAGCTGGCGGATGCTCGGCCTGTCCTTCGCGGGCTGGAACGCGGTGGCCTCCGGCGGCCTTGCCGTGCTGGCCCTGATTTCGGCCGCCCTGTTGAAACGGCGCGGCAACACGGTAAGTGTAGGGGCATGAGCGAAACCAGACCCCCGAACGGCGGAAACCCGAAGGACAAGCAGCGTCAGGAGGCGCTCCGGGCGCTCGATCGGGTCGAGGCGGAAAGCGAGACCATCGTCGGGTCGACATTCGTGCGCATGGCCGATCGGGCCAGGAGCCACATGAGTGCCGGTGACAAGGACGAGGACGACCGGGTCGAGGTGTGGGGCACACGGATCGGCCGCAGTCTCGGGCTCGTTTTCGCGATAGGGCTGGCGATTTACCTGTTCGTCACTTACGTGTTAGCCCCTTAGAGACGAATTCGTGCGGCCAAAGGAATGAGAATGGCGTCGATCCATCCGGTCAGCCGGAGTGACTGGTCCGAATTGCGGGCCCCCGATCTTGCCGATTTCGAGGCCATGGCGAGTGAAACACTCGCCGGCCTTCCGGACGATCTGTTGCTGCGCTGCGGGCATGTGCAGATCAATCTGGCGGAATATGCGCCCGATGACGTTCTCGATGCGATGTCCATCGAGGACCCGCATGAACTGCTGGGACTGTTCGAAGGAAACGGCCTGATCGACGGGGACGATGCCGCCGGAACCGGCCGGCTGCCCAACCGGATCTGGCTGTTCAGAAGACCCATCCTGGACTACTGGGCGGCCATGGACGAGACTCTCGGAGATGTGGTCGCCCATGTCCTGATCCATGAGATCGGCCACCATTTCGGGCTTTCCGACCAGGATATGGAACGGATCGAGGCCGCCGCGGATTGCGGCCTCGATTGATACCTTCCAGAAGGAAAGCCTATTCGGCGCCTTCCATGCGGGCGCGCTCGATGGACTCGAGGATCATCCGCTTGGCTGCCTCGACCCCTTCGATGCCGGTGATCTTCACCCATTTGCCGGGCTCCAGATCCTTGTAGTGTTCGAAGAAATGCTTGACCTGGGCCATGGTGATGTCCGGCAGGTCGGAAATGTCGTTGATGTTGTCGTAGCGCTTGGACAGCTTGGGGGACGGCACGGCGATGATCTTCTCGTCCTGACCGGACTCGTCTTCCATCAGCAGAACGCCGATCGGGCGGCAGTTCATGATCGCGCCAGGCACGACCGGCCGCTGGTTGACCACGACCACGTCGATCGGGTCGCCGTCGCCGCACAGGGTATGGGGAACAAAGCCGTAATTGCCCGGATAGCGCATCGGCGTGTAGAGGAAGCGGTCGACGAACATCGCGCCGGCTTCCTTGTCCATTTCGTATTTGATCGGTTCGCCACCAACGGGCACCTCGATGATGACGTTCACGTCTTCCGGCGGGTTCTTGCCAATCGGCACAGCGTCGATACGCATTGCATACTCCTGTGTTTCGTTGCTGGGTCTATCGCAATCCCGCAGGAGAAGTTCAAGCCCCAAATTTTCGCATTGCACCCAAAGGATGACCGTGTCTCAATTCGCAAACTCAATTCTTCCGGAGGATCTCACATGCAGCGGTTTGTCTTTCGTGTGGCGGGCGCCCTGTGTCTCGCCTTCCTCGTCTCGGCCTTTCCTGCTGCTTATGATGCCGCTGCGGCAGGTCTTGCCAGCGACTATACCAGGATCCGCCTGGAAAGCTGCGCGCAGGTCGCCGCGGCCGACTCGGAAGAGGGCACTTTCGGCGGCGCATGGCAATGCGCCGGCTACGGGGGCCATCCGGTCTATGTTGCCGAGGGGGATCTGCGCATGTTCGTCTCCTTCGGAGCGGTCGCGGCGGAGGAGCCTGCCGCCGGTCAGACGCTGCCCAATTTCAATACGATCAACGAGACGCTTGAATGGCGTCTGCGCGATGGCGTGCCCTTTGCGACGATCCTGCGCTGGTTCCCGAGCCTGGACGGCGGCGGCAGCACAGGCAGCGTGCTGATCGTGACCCAGTTGCTTCCGGGCGGCGGCACCTGCCAGATCGCCCGGATCGATGCCCAGGCCAACAGCAATGCCAATGTTCTGGCCCGTCAGGCGGCGGATACAATGGCGGGGACATTCGACTGCTCAAATCAGCCGGCGGTCATCGGAAACCCCGGTATCCTGTACTGACGATCCTGAAATCGAATGTTGCGCCGGCAGTTTCCGTCCGGGTGATACCGGTGGTCAGCCGTTCTTATCGGGCCAGGCGTAGATGGACAGCTCCATGCGTCGGCCTCCCAGGCGATACCAGGATTTCGCAGCCAGTCTGCCGCCAAGCGCCTTGTAGAAGGCGCGGGCGGGCTGGTTGTCGCTGAGCACCTGGACCGCCAGACCCGAAAGATTTCCTGCCGACAGGGTCTCCCGGACATGGCCGAACAGCATGCGGCCGAAGCCCAGGCCCTGGTATTCGGGTTTCAGGTAAAGCTCGTATATCTCCCCCTCCATGCCCGTGTCGCGCAACCGGCAGGGGCCGCAGGTCGCGTATCCGGCGGGGACGTCGGCGATGCTGAGGATCTTTATGTCGACACCGCGGGCAAGGGCGCCGCGCCACCAGTCCGTGCCCCTGCGGGAAATCATCTTCTGCAGGTCAACGCCGTGCAGGACGCCCCGATAGGCGCCGAGCCAGGCTTCGCTGTGAATGCCGGCCAGTGCCTCGCAATCGGCGGTCCGGGCCGCGCGCAGATCGATCAGGTCCGTTGTCATCGTCTAAAAGGATACAACAAGCGGCCGGATGGAAAAGAGGCAATTTCCCCGCAGGGCGGAGAAAACAGGCAGTCGGTGCGCTGCCTGCGCGCCATTGAGCGCGCAAGACGCGTTGCGGACTGCCAGTATTACCTAGAGCCCCGATCTCCCCGACGGCCGCCCTGTCAGGCGCCGCTGCGCAGACGGGCCAGAATCTCCTCGGCCACATCCTGACGGACCTTGCCGAGTGCCTTCAGTTCCGTGGCCACCTTGTCGATTTCCTCGCCGACGGCACCGACCATCAGGGCGACGTTCTGGGCGTGCAGGGCCATGTGCCCCTTCTGGATGCCGGTGGTTGCCAGGGCCCGCATGGCGCCGAAGTTCTGGGCCAGGCCGACGGAAACGATGATGCGGGCCAGCTCGTCGGCGGTCTTGACGCCGAGGATCTTGAGATTGGCCTGTGCGGTCGGGTGGATCTTCGTGGCGCCGCCAATCAGTCCGACCGCCAGGGGCATTTCCAGAATGCCGACCAGATTGCCGTCGCCGTCCTTTTCCCAGCGGGTCATGGAGCGATACCAGCCGTCCTTTGCCGCATAGGCATGGGCGCCGGCCTCGATGGCGCGGGTATCGTTGCCCGTTGCCAGCACGACGGCACTGATGCCATTCATGATGCCCTTGTTGTGGGTGGCGGCCCGATAGGGATCGGCATCGGCGAAATAATAGGCGGAGAGCATGTCGTCGCGCACCTGTTCGCCGCCGATTTCCTCGACCGGCCAGACCGCACGCACACGGGCCAGGCGTCGGTCGGCCAGATTGGTCAGGATACGCAGCAGGCTGCGGGCACCGGTCCATTCCTCAAGCTTCGGCGCAAGGGCCTCGGCCATGCTGTTGACGGCGTTGGCGCCCATGGCGTCGCGGGTGTCGACGATGATGTGGACCACGGTCATCGGGCCCTCGGCAGTCTCGATCACCCGGATTTCCAGGTCGCGGAAACCGCCGCCGAATTTCAGCAGCAGCGGATCGGTCTCGTCGCAGATCGCCTTGATTTCGCCCATGCGTTCAAGAACCTTCAGGCGGACGTTCTCCGGGTCGCTGGCATCCAGAAGCTGGATCTGGGCGGCCATTACCGGGCCGCTGGTGGAGGTCCTGAAACCGCCGGTCGACCGGCAGCGCTTGGCTGAGTTGCAGACCGCGGCAACGACGGAGGATTCTTCGGTGGCCATGGGCACCAGCACATCCCGTCCGTCGACGGTGATGTTCGTGGCGATCCCGACCGGAATGGACATGCTGGTGATGGCGTTTTCGACGAGACGGTCGGCCAGCTCGATCTGGCCGGAGGCCGCATCCGCGAGACATGCCACGGCTTCATTGTCCAGCTTCGCCTGACGCGCCACGGCCTGAAGCCGGGCGTCCGGTGCCATTTTGTGAAAGCCTTCAATTCGGGACGAGGTGACGTCGCTCATCGGATGTCCTGCATGTTAGTTGATCATGGAATTGGGGAGCCACAACACCAGCTGCGGGAAAAGCGCGCAGATGAAGATGCCGAGGGCCTGGAGAAGGATGAAGGGGATGATGGCACGGTAGACGGTGCCCATGCCGATTCCGGCCGGAAGAACGCCTTTCATGTAGAAGAGCGTGTAGCCGAAGGGCGGCGAGATATAGGCCATCTGGGCGGAGACCAGGAAAAGGATACCGAACCAGAGCCGGTCGAAATCCAGGAAGTCGATCACCGGCAGAAAGACGGGGACGCACAACAGGATGATGCCGATTTCGTCCAGGAACATGCCCAGCAGGAAGAGAATCGCCAGCATCACCGCCAGAACGACCCAGCGGTTGGTGTCCAGATTCTGAATGAAGTCCAGCAGGAAGTCGGCGCCGCCGGTTCCGGTGAAGATCGCCACGAAGGCTCTCGCGCCGATGGTGATCCACAGGATCATGGCGGTGACCTTGACCACGTCGAGACCGACGCCCGAGATGAGTTCCCAGCCCAGACGCCGCTCGACGAGGGCCGACAGAAAGGCCAGGAATACGCCCACCGCAGCAGCCTCGGTCGGGGTGGCGATGCCCATGTAGATGGTGCCGAGGACACCGACGATGATCAGCAGCGGCAGCACGAGGGATTTCAGCGAGGCGATGCGCTCGTCCCATGTGGCGGCCTCGCTGGCGTCGGGGCGCGGCGCAACGGACGGGTTGAGAGCCGCGCGCAGGACGATGTAGCCGATGTAGAGCGAGGCCAGCAGCAGGCCGGGAATGACCCCGGCAATGAACATCTGGCCGATCGAGGCCTGGGCGGTCACCGCATAGACGATGGTGATGACCGACGGGGGAATCAGGATGCCGAGCGTTCCGCCGGCGCAGATGGTGCCGATCGCCAGCTCCGGGCTGTACTTGCGCTTCAGCATGGAGGGCAGGGCCAGCATGCCCATGGCGGCAACCGCGGCGCCGACAATGCCGGTCATCGCGGCGATGATCGTGCAGATGATGATCGTGCCGACCGCGAGACCGCCCGGAAGGCGGCGCGACCACAGTTCCATTGCCCGGTAGAGGCTCTCGATGACCCCGGAGCGCTGCAGCGTGCTGGCCATCATGACGTAGAGCGGAATTGCGAGCAGCGCTTCCGACGTCATGGTGGAATAGAGATTGAGAATCGTCACCGACAGGGCGGCGGAGCCCCAAAGAAGCAGGGTGAAGAGCAGGGCAAGGGCGCCGAGCGTGAAGGCAAGCGGCACGCCGGTCAGCAACAGGCCGACAAGGCTTGCGAACATGATGGCGAGGACGAATTCGGAACTCATGCGTCCGCTCCGATCTCAGGCGCGGGAAGAAACAGGACACGGACGGTTTCGGCGAACGCCTGGGCGAAAAGCATGGCAAAGGAGAAGGGCACGACGAATTTCAGCCACCAGACCGGCGGGTTCCATGCCGAAAAACTGGTTTCGCCCATGCCATAGGAGTTGACGGCCAGCGGCCAGCTCACCACGGCAAAGACGCCCGCGAAGATGGCGATGACAAGATAGGAGAACACCTCGGCGGCAACCTTAGGGCCGCCATGCAGCTTCTCGCTGAAGATATCGACCGCGACATGGCCCTTGAGATGCAGCAGGTAGGGGCCCGCGAGCAAAAAGTGCGGCCCGAAGACAAGCGTGCTTGCTTCCATTGCCCAGACCGTCGGGGCGTTGAACGCGTAACGGGCAACGACCTCGAAGAGCAGCATCGGGACCACCGCGAAGATAAGGGCGGCGGCTGCGATGAAAAGCACCCGGTTGATAGCCGTGATGAGCGAACAGATCTGTGTCATGTAGCTGCCGAGGCAAGATGAAATGGCAACCGAACGGCGACCGGTGCGGGGCACCGGTCGCCGTCCAGCGGGAGGAAGCTCTTATAGCAGGCCGAGAGCCTTCATGAAGGCAATCTGGCTTTCAAGGACCCGGTTGGCAAGGTCATCGCCTTTGGTCGCCTTTTTCCAGGACTCGACGGCATCGGCACGATGGCTGGCAATGTCCGCTTCATCCAGGTAGATCACTTCAACGCCATTTTCCTTGTACTTTTCGAGTACCTCGGCGTTCTGCGTGATGATGCGCTGGCGCAGGGAGCCGGAGATTTCACGTGCGGCGACCGCCAGAGCTGCCTTGTAGGAGTCCGGCAGGGCCTCATAGGCTGCCTTGTTGGCAACATAGCTTGTGGCCGTTGTCGGCTGGTGCACACCCGGAAGGATGATGAATTTGGCGACTTCCGCCAGACCTGCCTCGTAGTTGGCCGTCAGGTCGCCCCGGTCGGCAAAGTCGATGAGGCCCTTTTCGAGCGCCGTGTAGATCTCGCCTGTCGCCATCGGCGTGACCGCGACACCCATGTCACCCATTACCGCCGAGGCAAGGCCGACGAACCGGCCCTTCTTGTCGGCCATCTCGGCAATGGTTTCCATCTTCACGGTCGAATGGATCGGCTCCTCGCCGTAAACGGTGGGGGCGATGTAGAAGAGACCCGCCTTGTCGTAGGCTTCGCGCGCAAGGTCCAGTCCGCCGAGCTCGTAGAACCAGGCTTCGTACTGGTCGGGGTCCGGAAAGCCGAAGGGAATGGACGAGGTGAAGGCGAAGGCCGGGATCTTGCCGGCTTCGTAACCGTCATAGGTTTTCATCAACTCGAAGGCGCCGGCGCGAACCGCATCGAATGCCTGGTTCGCCGGGACGAGCTGTCCGGCCGAAAACAGCTTGATGTCGAACTTGCCGTCGGTCAGTTCGCTGACGCGCTCGACGAATTTCTTTTCATATTCGAACGGGGTCGTGCCTGCATCCCACAGGGCCTGCATGCGCCATTCAACGGCTTCCTGAGCCTGAACCGTGGCCGGTACAGTCAGTGCCGCCAATGCCGCCACGCCAAGGGCCGCGCCCGCAAGAAGTCCGCGTCTATTCAATCCTGTCATGGTTTCCTCCCTAGGAAGCTGTCGCTTTCTGGTTTAATGGTCGTGACTGTCATAAAAAATTTTGGGACAATCAAGGGACGGATAGCGGCAAAAATGAGGTCACTGTCCCAGTCCGATAGCAGGGACAATCACCATGAGCGATGGCAGCCGGCGCCTTTCCCGTGTCGACCAGATCGTTGAAAAAGTTGCGCTGATGCTGGAGGCCGGAGCTTACAAGACTTTCGAACGGCTGCCATCCATCCGTCAGGCAGCGCGCGAGAACGGCGTTTCCAAAAACACCATGGCCGAAGCCTACGACCGGCTTGTCGCCCGCGGGCTTCTCGAAGCGCGGGCCGGGTCCGGCTATTATATGTCCCAGATCAGGGTTTCTGCACCCGCGTCTCCGGCGCCCCATGTCGCGGCTGCGGTCGACGGGGTCTCCCTGCTGCGCGAACAGCTTGAAAAGCATTACGAGGTGCGCCCGGGGGACGGGCGCCCGCCGCCCTTCTGGATGGAAGGATCGGAACTGAGGCGCCATTTCGCCAATGCCAAGGCGCCCTATCCGGAAGCCATTCAATTCGGCTACGGCAGTTGCTGGGGGTACGGTCCGCTGCGCGACCGTCTGCGGGTACAGCTTCTGGAACGCTCGATCCCCGTTCAGCCGGACGGCCTGCTTCTGACGCATGGAGTCAATCACGGGCTGGACCTGATCATCCGTCACCTGACCGAGCCGGGCGATACGGTCTTTGTCGACGAGCCCGGGTATTACCCGCTGTTCTCCAAGCTGACCTTCGCCAAGGTCGAGATTGTCGGTATCCGCCGCGACCGGGACGGGCCGGATCTGGAGGATCTTACAGCGAAGCTGGCGCTGCACCGTCCCAAGATGTTCGTCACACAGTCCCACGGCCACAATCCGACCGGCGGGTCCCTGTCGCCATCGCGGTCCTTCGGGCTGATGCAGCTCGCGGAGCGCTGGGGTTTCCTGCTGGTGGAAAATGATGCGCTGGCCGACATTCTTCCGTCCACGCTGCCGCGGCTGGCCGCCCTCGACCAGTTGAACCGTGTGCTTTATCTCGGCTCCTTCTCCAAGACGCTGTCGGCCAGTCTGAGATGCGGCTATGTGGCCGGAGCACCCGAGGTTATTCGTCGTCTGGCGGACATCAAGATGGTCACCCTGGTCAATTCCTCCGAACATGTCGAACGGTTCGTCTTCAACCTGATACAGGCGGGACACTATCTGCGCCACCTGAGACGCCTCAGGGGCCGGGTGGAGGAGGCCTGCAAGGCCACCTTCGGAGAGATGGAGAAACTCGGTCTCTCTCTCATGGAGAGCTCCATTCCCGGCTTCTATCTCTGGGTGGAGTTTCCCGAGCATGTCGACGAGGAGGAGCTGTGCGCGCAGGCGAGCCGCCGGAGTATCTTCATTTCGCCGGGATCGGTCTTCTATCCGAACCGGAAAAGCCGTGGGCGCGCGGCCATGCGCGTCAATGTGGCCCATGGGACGGATCCGAGATTCATCGCGTTTCTGCAGGAGTATCTGGGCAGGGCGGAAGCGCGGTGACGTCCGGGCCGGCTGGCCGATCCGCACAAATGAAAAGGGCCGGCGTGGCGCCGGCCCTTCAGTTGCCCTGATGTTTGACTCGCTAAAATCTGGTTGGCCGACGAAAACCACGGGGGGCTGGGGGGCTAATGCATTCCGCAGCTTCCACTGACCATACCCATCAGGGTATGAAGCTAATATGGTAAGTCAAAATGGCTGGCCAAGGGCTGGATTGCGGCAAAAACATGGAAATATGGGCGTTCTTTCTGGGCAAGGTTCCGTTACGTCCGTTTTTGCCGTTCTCCTCAGGAAATTGCCTGTCAAATCTGACAATATCGCGGCCTGAGCGGGCGATGCGGGATTTGCGGACTTGCCTTCCGGACAAAAGCCGACGCATCATGACAGGCAGGTGACAGGAGACCCTTGCCGGGACGACAGTCCCGGCCGTTGCGGAACCGCAAACGGAATGGAGGCGGAATGAGCGAAGCCGATGACAGCGCGTTTCATCGCGGTGCGGGTGGCAACCCGTCGCCGCAAGGCCAGCCGGCTCCCCCTCCCAAACCCGTCGTCGCCTTCAACCGGCGCGAACTCGATACGATCCTCAGGTTGTATGGGCGCATGGTCGCGGACGGTGAGTGGCGGGACTATGCCATCGACCTGCTCAAGGACAGGGCTGTTTTCTCCGTGTTCCGGCGCTCTTCCGAGATGCCGCTCTACCGGATCGAAAAGGATCCGAAGCTGGCCAGACGCCAGGGCGCCTTTTCGGTTGTCGCCACGGGCGGCGTTGTCCTCAAGCGCGGCCATGAGCTCGCGCAGGTTCTCAAGGTCCTCGAGAAGAAGAAACACCTGCGGCTGGTAGGGATCTGAAACGGCCGCAACCGCGGGCCGGGATCAGAACCGGAGCGACAGCTTGAAGCCGAGCACGTGGCTTTGGGCGTTCTCGCGGTAGGCGCCTGAATAGCCCAGAGAGCTGCTGAGGCCGGTGTCCTTGAAATCGAGTTCCATCCCGGCGCCGAGCATGCCGATGTCCCGGCCGAGCTCGGCCGTGGATCCGGTCAGCTGGGATCCGAGCAGCTGGACTTCGCGGGTATATTCGTCCGGTCCGATTGCGCGGGCATAGGCGATATCGAGCCGGGCGTGAAGCGTGGCGAAGCCGAAGTCGGCGGCATGGGGGCGCATGTTGAGCCCTACTCCGGCTGTCGACCCGGTGACGTTGTCGGCCGAGGCGGACAGATCAAACACGCCGGCGCCGCTCTCGGTGTAGGAACCCATCCACTGGTGAACGAGGCGGCCGTGCAGATAGGGCCTGAGCGCACCGGCGCGGGTTTCGAAGCTGGACCCGGCCCTTGCCGCCAGCCAGCCGCCGAAATCGGTGCTTTCGCTGCTGGCGCTCAGGCCGGAACCTCCCAGGACGGTTCCGTTCGTTCCGGCGATGTCCTTGCGCGTCTGATGGGTGCGGAAGGCGCTGAAGCCGGCGGCGGCGTCGGCAAACAGTCTTTCGTCGTCATAGGCGCCGAAGACTGCCAGATGGTATCCGGTCACGTCAGCCCGGTTGCTGCCCGCTTCGACCCGGGAGCCTGTAAATCCGAGCGCGGCGCCGAGCGAGCCGGTGCCGGTCCGCAGCAGCTCCATGCTGGCGAGGGCACCGCCCGACCAGGATGTGGCGCCGCCTTGCGACCCGCTTCCCGAAATCCGGCTGTCGGCGACGATCGGTTGAATCACGATTCTTTTTTCCAGCGGCTGTGCCGGGTGCGCGCCATGGGTGGAGATCAGAATGTCGTCGCCGGTAGCGCGGCCCGAAAGATCCTGACCGCGGCGGGTCAGGTCAATGATCCGGTCGAGAATATCCGCCTGGGCCCAGACGTTCTGGGCGGGAAAGGATGCCGTCTCTGCCTGTCCGGTGGCAACCAGGTTGCCGATGTTGAGCAGGCCCCATCCGTAGACCGTGTCGATGCCTTCGGCACCGATGTCGGTCGAAGTTTGAAGGACAAGATCGGCCAGATCGGTTGCCGAGGCATTCGGATACATTTCCCGGGCAATGGCCAGGGCTCCGGTCACATGGGGGGCGGCCATCGAGGTGCCGGAATACCGGACATAGCCTCCGTCGTTGGAGGTGGAATAGATCCCGTCCGCGTCTTCATCGTCTCCGCCACCCGGGGCGGCGAGGCACCAAGTGGCGGCCACGCCGCACCAGTTGGCATAATCGGTGATCGTGCCATCGCGACCGACCGCGGTCACCGCCAGCCAGCTGGAGGTCAGCTCGGAAAAATAGAGCGGCAGTTGCGCTTCCAGGCCGGGATTGCTTTCGCCATCGTTGCCGGTGGCCCAGACGAGGACCGCACGGCGATTGGCCGCATTCCGGAAGGCGCCCAGCTGTTCCGGCATGTTTTCCAGAACGTAGGCCCTGCCTTCTTCGATATCCTCCTCGTCTTCCGGGTCGATGGATTCGCTACCCCAGGAGTTGTTGAAGAATTCGATGCCCCTTGCGAGACCGTAGTCGTAGACCCGCGGAACGGAGATCTCCAGCTCATCGTCCTCGGCACCGCCGTCCTCGTCGAATATGGTGAGTGCGGTGAGTTGCGCGTCCGGAGCAACACCCATCATGCCGATGCCGATGCCGTTGCTGGCCGCGCCGATGATGCCGGAGACATGTGTGCCATGGCCGTTCAGGTCATCGGTGACGGGGGCAAGCGTGTTTCCGTCCAGGGAATAGCCGCTGAGGTTCGGTGCAAGATCGGGATGATCGGCCGTGATGCCGGTGTCGACTATGCCGATATTGACATTCAGACCCGTGTAGCCGGCCTGATATGCTGCATCGGCATGGATCAGGGCGAGGCCATACTGACTGGAAAACTCGTCCGCGAGCGCGGCTGCGGGAAACAGGCTGGCGGCAACCGAGACAGAGCGAAACAGGACCTTGCGCATCGACAATCCGTAAAAATGACAGGATAAATTCTGCGGGAAGGATGCTAACCAGAAATTGTCTAATCAGTCAAAGCAGCTTTTCGTACATATGTAAAAAGGCCCGGCGGATGCCGGGCCTTTCAGAGGCTTGGTCTGACGCGTCAGTCGGATCAGTTACGATTTCCGAACAGCTGCAGCATGAACAGGAACATGTTGATGAAGTCGAGGTAGAGACGCAGGGCGCCCATCACGGACTTCTTGGTGGCAACTTCACCGCTGTCACCTTCGTAGTACATTTCCTTGATCTGCTGCGTGTCATAGGCCGTCAGGCCGGCGAACACCAGAACGCCGATCACCGAGATCGCGAACTGAAGGGCGGCGGAGGCCATGAACCAGTTGACGACCATCGCGATGACGATGCCGATCAGGCCCATGAACAGGAACTTGCCCATGGCGGACAGGTCTTTCTTGGTGGTGTAGCCGTACAGGCTCAGGGCACCGAAGGACGCCGCAGTGATGAAGAACACCTGTGCGATCGAACCCGGGGTGTAGACCAGAAAGATCGAGGACAGGGAAATGCCCATCACGCCGGAATAGACCAGGAACAGGGTCCGCGCAGCGGAAGCGCTCATGGACTGGATCCGGAAGGACAGCCACATCACCATGCCCAGGGGCGCCAGCATCACGAGCCACTTCAGCGGGCTGCCATAGATGGCGACACCAAGCTGGGTCAGCATGCGGCCGTTGCCAAGGCTGGCGACGGCGGCGCTCTGATCGGTGGTCGTTGCCATCATTGCGGTCAGCAACGCCAGGAAGCCGGTCAGCGCAAGGCCGATGGTCATGTAATTGTAGACGCCCAGCATATAGGCCCGCAGGCCCTGATCAATGCCGGCCTCGGCACGTGTGCCGGCTGCCTGGTAGGCGCCTTGAGGTTGACGGTTAAAGGTCGACATGGTCGTTAAGATCCCCTTTTAGATCGAAATTGCTTGCGACATCGCAAGCAACGCAACTCCCTCAACATATGGGAAATTGCGAGGCTCAGCACAAGTCAGGAGTCTTGAAAAAAACGTTATCCTGACCTGCCTGACGGAAGAAACAGCAATATGCTTAAGATTCCGGTGCCTATTTCATTGCTTTCAGACGGGAAGCGATCTGCCTGTCGCAGGTGCCGCCCGGGTTGCGGACAATCTCTTCGGCCTCGAAATCCAGGATTTCCCGTTCCTTGTTGCGCATCTGCTCTTCGCTCACGCCGGGCCGAAACCACTGGAGAACGGCATAGTCGCCACCGGCGTCCGTCAGGAAAGCGATCGGCCTGCCGTTTTCCATGATGCCCATGCGCCCGACACGGACCTCCTCGATGGATACCTTGCGGGTCTTGCCGTCGATGGTCAGGCTGTTTCGTCCGACCCTGAGCTTCTTCAGTGTCGACCCTGCGGTGCCGGTCCAGTTTCCGAAAAAGCGCTTGCCCTTTTTCTCCACCGACAGGCAGGAATTCTCGAAATTGGGTATGGACAGGCGGACCGCCGAGACCTCGATGGGATCCCCGCCCTTGGGCGCCAGCGTGTATTTCATCGAATTGTCGCCGGTGCGGTAGACCCGGATGCCGACCGGCGTGTAGCCGCTGTCACCCATGGTGCGGGTGAAGAAGTCGAACTGGTTTGCGTCGTTCGTGCCGGCGCGCCGGTAAAGCCAGCGTTTCGGCAGGCCGTCCTCGAAGACAAGCCAGTCACTGACGACCAGACCGCGTGGGCCTTCGGGTGTGTTCAACTGCCACACGCCGGTGTGGAACGGACTTTCTGCCTGTGCGCCGACGACAAATGACATCGTGGCTGCTGCGGCGATTGCCGCTGCTGCTGCGAAATTCCGAAACTGAACTCTACTGATAAATCCAAACATTTACGCGGCCCTTGATCAATCTTTTCCGGTCCTTCCGGATAGCCAAGAATATTGCCGCGCGCAAGTTGCGTCGACCTGATGCCGCGTTGCACCTCCCGCGGATCGGGCGAAAGGACCGGCAGGTGCCGGCCCATGATGTGTGCGCAAACCGCTCGATGTCTCCTACAGGTTTCTGAGGACCGGGGCCGGCTTTTCGCCGAGAATCCGCCAGGTGCCCACGAGGCCGAAACCGACGGTCAGGATCAGGGCGACGAGCGCGGCGCTCGCGGCAGTGACAGGCATCAGGACGAAGGATCCGCCCATGATCTGGGTGATCACGTACCAGGCCGCGATGCCGCCCGCGACCAGTGCGAACAGCGCGGTCACCAGGCCCAATATGGCGTATTCCAGTCCATAGGCGACGATCAGCCGGGTTCTTGTTGCCCCGAGGGTCTTGAGGATGACCGCGTCATAGATGCGGCTGCGGTGTCCGGCGGCAAGCGCGCCGGCCAGTACCAGAATGCTGGCGATCAGGGTGATCGAACTTGCGCCGCGGATGGCCCAGGCAAGCTGGGCCACCAGATCGTTCACCTGGGATATGGCGTCCTTGACCCGGATGGCGGTGACCGTCGGAAAGGCATTGGACACTGTCTTGAGAAGTTCCAGTTCGGTTTCCTGCGGAACGTCGCGATCCCAGCCGAGGGTCATCAAATGGGCATGCGGCGCGCCTGCAAAGGTGTTCGGGGAAAACACCATCACGAAGTTGATGGCCAGTGACTGCCATTCCACATCGCGGAAATTGGCGATTTCGGCCGTCATTTCGCGTCCGAGCACGTTGACGGAGATTTTGTCGCCGATGTTCAGACCCAGATCCGCGGCAGCTTCCGCATCGAAGGACAGCAGGGGCGGTCCGTCATAGTCCCGGGGCCACCATGTGCCCGCCGCCAGTTTCGAATTTTCCGGCATTTCGGACTGGTAGGTGATGCCGCGGTCACCGCGCAGGACCCAGCCGGAGCCTTCCCTGGCCGGGGTGAATTCCTCCGCCGGAACATCGTTCAGGCTGATGATCCGTCCGCGCAGCATGGGCACGCTCTGCAGGGTGGCGTCCGGAGCCTGTTCCGTCAGCAGCGCTTCGAAGGCATCGCGTTCGTGGCTCTGGATATCGACGAAAAAGAAGCTGGGGGCCTGGTCTGCGATCGTCGCCGTCAGTTCGCGGCGCAGGTTGCCGTCGATCAGGGCCAGGGCCACCAGCAGTGACAGGCCGAGTCCGAGGGACAGGACAACCGAGGGTGTCAGGGCGCCGGGCCGGTGGATATTGGCGATGGCCAGCCGGAGTTCCGTGGAGCGGACCGTGGGCAGGCGTCTGGCCGCCACCATTATCAGCCGGGCCACGGCAACCAGAAGAATGAAGGCTCCGCCGGTGGCTGCGATATAGATGCCCGCCATGCGCTGGTCGTGGGACAGCAGGATGGCGATGGCAGCGAGGGCGACGACGGTCACCAGCGTGGCGACGAGATAGCGCTTGCGCGGAAATTTCGGTCCGCCGGACACGATGTCGCGAAACAGGGCGGTCGGCGGGACGTCATGGGCGCGGCCGAGGGGCCAGAGCGCGAAAGCGAGCGCCGTCAGCAGACCGTAGACAAGGCCGAGGCCCAGTTCCGCCGGATAAATGCTCGCCGCGAGCTCTATCGGCAGGACGCCGGACAGGGCGGCGGCGGCGGCAAAGGGAAGCAAGGCGCCAACCACCAGGCCGATACCGATGCCGATGAGTGCCAGGATCAGCATCTGGACCAGATAGATCTGGAAGACGAAGCCGCCGGTTGCGCCCAGGCATTTGAAACTGGCGATGACCTCCCGCTTGGTCTCCAGATAGGCGCGGATGGCATTGGCGACGCCGACGCCCCCGACGACCAGTGCGGTCAGGCCGACAAGGGTCAGGAATTGCGCGAAGCGGCCAATGCTGCGCTGCAGGCCGGGTGAGGCATTGGCGCGGGAGCGGATCCGCCAGCCCGCATCGGGATATTCGTGTTTCACATCTTCGACGACGGTTTCGAGCGCCTGGATTTCGGGCGCCGGGTCGAGGCGGACGCGGTAGTGCCAGCGCACCAGACTGCCGGGCTGAATGAGGCCGGTGTCGGCGATCGCCGCATCGGAAATCATCAGGCGCGGGCCGAACTCCAGCCCGCCGGACAGCTTGTCGGGTTCGGCATCGATGACATCGGTGATGCGTACCGTCGTCCGCCCGAGCGCCAGCGTGTCGCCGACGGCGACATCGAGGCGGGCGAGCAGTGCCAGGTCGGCAACGGCGCCCCAGACGCCGTCCTGTCTGGACAGGGCCGCGTCCAGCGGCTGACCGGAGGCAAGATCAAGAGAGCCGTAAAGCGGATAGACGCTGTCGACAGCCTTCAGTTCGACCAGGGCCTGATCGCTGGTGTCGGCCCGGCGGGACATGGCCCGCAAGGTGGCGGCGCGCGACACGGTTCCCAGCGTTTCGAGGAAGTCGACCTGCTCCGGTTCGGCTTCCCGATGGATCAGCGAAAAGGACAGATCGCCGCCGAGAATATCCTGGCCTTCCCGAGAGATCCCTTCGGTGAGGGCACGGGATACCGAGGTGACCCCGGCAATGGCGGCAACGCCGAGAGCGATGCAGGCGATGAAGATGTAGAATCCCCTGAGGCCGCCGCGCAGTTCGCGCAGCGCGAAGCGGGTGGCCAGGGCGAAGGTCTGGTTGCCGGCGGAACCATGCCCCGGAAGGAAGCCGCTCACGCGGAGACCTCTTGCTGCATGTCGGCACCGGTGGTCGTCTCGTCGATCTCGCCGGACCGCACCCGGATCACGCGGTCGCATTTGGCCGCCAGCGCCGGGTCATGGGTGACCAGAACGAGTGTGGTCCTGCGTTCGCGCTGGGCCGAAAACATCAGATCGACGATCTGGCTGCCGGTCGAGTCGTCCAGATTGCCGGTCGGTTCGTCGGCGATGAGGATTTCAGGTGCCACGACCAGTGCCCGGGCGACCGCGACCCGTTGTTGTTCGCCGCCCGACATCTGCGCCGGATAATGGTGGATGCGGTGGCTGAGGCCGACCGAGTCGAGTTCGGCCCGGGCCTTGTCGAAGGCGTCCGGGTCGCCGGCAAGTTCCAGCGGCACGGCGACGTTTTCCAGTGCGGTCATGTTGGGGACCAGGTGGAAGGACTGGAAGATGATGCCGACATTGCGGCCCCTGAACTGTGCCAGCCTGTCTTCCGAGAGCGGCCCGAGCTCCGAACCGGCGACCTGAACGGTGCCTTCATCTGCCCTCTCCAGTCCGGCCATGACCATCAGCAGTGTCGATTTTCCCGAACCGGACGGGCCGACAAGGCCGACGGAGGTGCCTTTTTCGATCTGCAGATCGATCCCTTTGAGGATGTGCACCCGGCCGGCTCCGTCTCCGAGGGTCAGGTGGACATTTTTCAGGGCGATCGCGGGCGAATTCGGCATCATCTGACCTTTACAACAGGCGTGCGATCGTCTTCCTGACGGATGCATGGCCTCGACATTGGGACTCATTGCGACCATATGGGCCTGATGTGACGCGTCTTCCAGTCCTGAAAGAGGGTTAGCGTGAACCGATTAATCGCCCGTTTAGCTGTCGTTGTCTTTTTTCTTCTTCCCGCCATGGCCCATTCAGAGGATCTGAAGCTGGTGGTTCTGGGCGACAGCCTGTCCGCCGGATACCAGCTTGCGCCGGAAGAAGGCTTTCCCGAACAGCTCCAGAAGGCGCTGCTTGCACGCGGTCATTCGGTGGAGGTCGTCAATGCCGGAGTGTCCGGCGACACGACGTCCGGCGGGCTTTCGCGGCTTGACTGGTCCGTGGGAGCCGACGTGGATGCGGTGATCGTGGAACTGGGCGCGAACGACGCCCTCAGAGGCATTTCCCCGGAAATCACGCGGAAAAACCTTGAGGAAATCGCCAGACGCCTGCGGGAACGGGATGTGGAAGTTTTGCTCGCGGGCATGCTGGCGCCGCGCAATCTGGGGCCGGAATACGCGGAGGCCTTCGATCCGATCTATGCGGATATTGCAAATACCCACGATACCCTGCTTTATCCGTTCTTTCTGGACGGGGTGGCTCTCGACCCGGATCTCAATCTTGCCGACGGCATGCATCCCAACGCGGACGGGGTCGCCGTCATTGTCGAAAATATTCTGCCGAAGGTGGAAGACCTTCTGGCCAAAGCCCAGTCGTCCTGACGGGCGGGAGCCGAGGCCGCCGGCCTTGCCGCTCCCGCATCGCCCTGTTTGCAAATAAAGGAAATTCTGATGGAACAACGCCGTCTCGGCCGCACGGATGTGCAGGTAAGCGCTCTTTGTCTTGGAACCATGACCTTCGGTGAACAGAATTCGGAAGCAGAAGGCCACGCGCAGATGGATCTCGCGCTCGAAAAGGGCATCAATTTTTTCGACGCCGCCGAACTCTATCCGATTCCACCGAAAAGAGAGACCCAGGGGCGCACGGAGCGCATCATCGGGACGTGGCTTGCCAGGACGGGCAATCGCGACAAGGTGGTCATCGCGACCAAGGTCGTCGGGCGAACCGACATGGACTGGTTCCGTGAAAACGGCGCGCATGGCCGGCTCACTCGTGAGCAGATCGAATTCGCGGTCGACCGCAGTCTGAAAAATCTCCAGACGGATCATATCGACCTCTACCAGATCCACTGGCCGGACCGGAACACCGCTGGTTTCGGCTCGAATCCGACGCGCTGGCGCGACGTGGAGCCGGCGGAGGATGAAAACAGCATCGAATCCACGCTGGAAGTGCTGGCCGATCTGGTGAAGGCGGGCAAGATCCGGCACATCGGCATCTCCAACGAAAGCTCCTGGGGCACAATGCGGTATGTCGCGGCCGCGGAGCGTTACGGTCTGCCGCGTATCGCCTCGATCCAGAATGCCTATTCGTTCGTCAACCGGACCTTCGAGACCAATCTGGCGGAAGTCGCGCACAGGGAAGATGTCGGTCTTCTGGGGTATTCGGTCCTGGCGCAGGGTTATCTGACCGGAAAATACCGCGACGGTGCGTTGCCGGCGGGAGCCCGGAAAACCCTGTTCAACCGCCTTCAGCGCTATGAACATCCGCGGGCGCTCCAGGCGGTCGATGCCTATGTGGATCTTGCCAGGGAAGCCGGACTCGATCCCTCGCAGATGGCCGTTGCCTTCGCGATGTCGCGCAGTTTCATGACCTCGGTGATCCTCGGGGCCACCCGGCTGGACCAGCTTGAAACGGATATCGCGGCAGCCGAGCTGACCCTGAGCGAGGATGTTCTGGAAAAGATCGACGCGTTGCACCAGGAATTCGGCAATCCGGCGCCGTAAACGGCGCGAAACCGGGCCGCCAAAATTGCGGTTCCGGCAAGAATCAATTTGCCCGCACATGCCGGATCCGCCTTCAGCCGATCCGGCATTTGTGTCTTTTCACAAGGAAAACTGACGCGAAATCAGAAACTTGGAATTTTGTCTTGCGAATTTCATGAAGTTGATTCCTCATGGGTTTTATCAGCGACAGCGGAGGGAAAACCCATGCCGCGCCTATTTACAGGCCTTGAGATTCCGTCCCAGACGGCACTCATGCTCTCGATGCTCCGGGGAGGCCTCCGGGGCGCCCGCTGGATCGACCCGGAAAACTACCATCTTACCTTGCGTTTCATCGGTGACATCGACGACCGCACTGCCGATGAGGTCGTGGCTGCCCTCGACCGGATCCGCCGGGATCCGATCGAGATCAGGCTGGCCGGGCTGGGGTCCTTCGGCAACGGAAGGCCGCATGCCGTGTGGGCCCGTGTGGAGCCGACGGCCCAGCTGGCCGACTTGCAGGCGGAGCAGGAGCGCATCCTGCAGCGGATCCATCTGCCACCCGAACGGCGCAAATACATGCCGCATGTGACCGTGGCCCGCTGCCGGACCTCAACCAACGAGGATGTGGCCAAATGGCTGAGCGAGCGGGGAAACTTTCAGGCGCCGCCCTTCACGGCCGGCCGCTTCGTGCTGTTTTCCGCAAAAGCCAGCGTCGGTGGCGGACCCTATCTGGTCGAAGAAGCCTATCCGCTGGCGGCCTGAGCGCCGTTCAGCTGTTGTCCATAGACCGCCAGCGTGCGGGCGCACATGGTTTCGACCGAGAAATTCCTGCGGACATGGTCAAGCGCCCGGCTTGACATCTTTTCCATCGTTGCCGGATCCAGGGCGAGTGCCGCCTGAATGGCGTCGGCAAGGGCCTGAGGGTCGCCGGGGGGCACGCGCCAGCCGGTACGCCGGTCCTCGGTCACTTCCGGCGGGGCGAGCACGGTTTCCGGCACGGCGCCCAGATCGGACACGATGACAGGCACGCTGGCCGCCTGGGCCTCGACAGCCGCGCGGCCGAAGGCTTCCGGTTCGACCGAGGCGACGACCGAAAGATCCGCAAGGGCGAGCGCTGCCGGAACATCCGCGCAATGACCGACAAGGCGGACGCTTTCCTGCAGCCGGTGGTCCGCGATCAGCTTTCTGAGTTCGGCTGCATAGGCTTCACGGCCCTGTGCGTCTCCGGCGAGGATCGCGATCGGTTCATCCAGTCCGGCATCCCTGAGAAGCGCCATGGCCTCGATCACCACCTTCTGTCCCTTCCAGGCGGTCAGGCGGGCCATGTTCAGGATGATGGGCCGTCCTGTGGGTATCCCCCAGCTGTCTTTCAGCGCCTGGCGGCGCAGGGCACTGACGTTTTCCGGGTCGAGCCCCTTCAGGTCCGAACCGCGCTCGATCACCGTGATCCGATCGCTGGCGGATGGGTGCCTGTCGCGGATGATCCCGGCGATGAAGCCGGAATTGGCGATGACCGCATCGCCGCGCGCCATGACCGAATTATAGAAGGCCTTCAGGGTGTTCGTCTGGTTGTAGGTGCCGTGGTAGGTCGTCACGATGGGGATTTTCGCGCGGCGTGCGGCCCATAGCGCCGACCAGGCCGGGGCACGGCTCCTGGCGTGCAGCAGGCTGACATTGCGCTCGGCGATCAGCCGGGTCAGCCGCCCGGCGTTCTTCCACAGTGTGAGCGGGTTCTTCGACTTGACCGGCATGAGGATATGTTCGGCCCCGGTGTCCACAAGACTGTTGACCAGCTGGCCGCCCTGGCTGACCACCAGCGCCTTTCCGCCGGCCTTGACGATTGCCCGCGCCACATCCAGCGTCGTCTGTTCCGCGCCGCCGGAGTTCAGGTCCGGAATGACTTGCAAGATGGTGGTGGCAGGGGGCAATCGGTCCAAGTCTTCCCTCCGGGTGGCCTTTTCCGTCCAAGGCCGATATGTCAGCTGTTCGTGCGAAAGAGTTTAGCAGAACGAGAGCCATAGTATGGGTGCGGGCGAACCGCAATTCATCCCGGTGGGAAAAAACGCCCGGGAGCGCCGTATCGCGGTCCTGGATGCCCCCGGCAGGGGGCCGGGTCTCCTGTGGCTGTCCGGGTTCAAATCGGACATGACCGGTACGAAGGCCGCCGCGCTTGCCGAATTCGGTGCGGCGCGCGGTCAGGCGGTCGTCCGCTTCGATTATTCCGGCCACGGCCAGTCCGGCGGCGATTTCGAGGACGCCTGCGTTTCCGACTGGCTGGAGGAGGCGGAAGCCGTGTTCGACCGGTTCTGTCCGGACGAAACGATTCTGGTCGGCTCGTCCATGGGGGGCTGGATTGCGCTTCTGCTGGCGTTGAGCCGCAAGGCGAGCGGCAGGATCCGGGGGCTGGTCCTGATCGCCCCGGCGGTGGATTTCACCGAGGACCTGATGTGGAAACAACGCTTCACGGAAGACATCCGCCGCACGATCCTGTCGCAAGGCCGCTGGGCACAACCTTCGGCCTATGGCGATGAACCTTATGTCATCACCCGCAAGCTGATCGAGGACGGCCGCAAGCATTTGCTGCTGGGCGGCCCGCTGCATGTGGGTGCGCCGGTCACGATCCTGCAGGGGGCCGAGGATCCTGACGTGCCCGCGAGCCATGCCCGGCGCCTGGTTGAGGCGCTGCCGCTGGACGATGTGACCTTTTCCCTGGTGCCGGATGGCGACCATCGCCTGTCGCGGCCGCAGGACATCGACCTGCTTCTGCGGGCGGTGACCGACCTGTCCTGAACTCCTGCGTCAGACCGGCAGCGTGTCCCGCCCCTGTCTCTGCACCCGGTACCAGGACCAGAACAGACGCGCGGCGACGGCGCGGTGCGGGGACCAGAGCGCCGAGATCTCGTCCAGTGTTGCCGGTGCCGGTTTTTCTGTCAGCTCCAGTGCGTCGCGCACGGCAATCTGCAGGGCGAGGTCGCCGCTGGGAAAGACATCTGGATGCCCGGCGCAGAACAGCAGGAAAATATCCGCCGTCCAGCGGCCGATGCCCTTGATGGCGCACAGGCGGGCATGGGCTTCCTGTGGCGGGGCTTCGGCCAGGTGCGCCAGATCGAGCCCGTCAGCACAGGCGGCGGCGATCGCGCGCAGGGTCCGGATCTTCGGACGGGAAAGACCCGCATCCGCGAGGTCCTGGTCGGAAAAGCGCTGCAGCTGCCCGGCGGTGAGCGGCGAGACCAGCGTCTGAAGCCGCTGGAAAATGGCGGTCGCGCTGGCCACGGAGACCTGCTGACCGGTGACGATCTGGGCAAGGCCTTCAAAATCTGCCGTCCGGCGCCGCAGGGGAAGGGGCCCCGCGATCCGGGCGATGGGCGCAAGACGCGGATCCGAGCGGATCAACTCGGACAGGCCGGTGCGAATGTCGTCTTCTGTGTCAATCGGCTTCATGCGGGACGATCTGGCTGTTTGCGCTCTTGCGCCGGGCCTCGGGGATGCTAGGACTTGAATTCAGGCTCACCGTCCCGTCAACCCCGTTGCGTTGGTTCCGATGACCGAACCCGTCTTCCGTTTCGCGCCGTCTCCCAACGGCCATCTGCATCTCGGCCATGCGCTGTCGGCGCTGCTGAACGCCCGCGCGGCCGTGGCGCTCGGGGGCCGGTTGCTGCTGCGCGTGGAGGATATCGACCAGACCCGCTGCACCCCGGACCTGGAACGGGAGATGTTCGAGGACCTGGCGTGGCTTGGCCTCCATTGGGAAGAGCCGGTGGTGCGCCAGTCGGACTGCTTTGCCTTCTACAGGCAGGCTCTGGAGCGGCTGCAGGATATGGGACTGGTCTATCCGGCCTATCTGACGCGGGCCGAAATCAAGGGCTTCGTGTCCGGCCGGGAAGCGGAAGGGGTCAGCTGGCCGCGCGACCCGGACGGAGCGCCGCTCTATCCGGGCGACGGCGCGGTCCTTTCGGAAGACGAGCGCAAGAGGCGGGCGGCGAGCGATGCGCCCTTTGCCCTGCGTCTGGACATGCAGCAGGCGCTGACCCGGATCGGACAGCCGCTCTTCTGGGAGGAACTGGGCGCGGAGGGGCCGGCGCTGTTCGAGCCGGGCCGGAAAATTTCCGTGGAGGCTGCTGCGTGGGGCGACGTGGTGCTTGCGCGCAAGGACACGCCGACGAGTTATCACCTGTCCGTGGTGGTCGATGATGCGCGGCAAGGCATCACGGATGTGCTGCGGGGGCAGGATCTCTATCATGCCACCAGCGTACACAGGGTGCTGCAGGAATTGCTGGGTCTGCCGGTCCCGCGTTACCGGCATCACCGGCTGATCCTTGGAAAGGACGGCCGCAAACTGTCCAAGTCCAACCGCGACACAAGCCTGAAAATCCTGCGGGATGCCGGTATGAGCCATGCGGAGCTGCGCAAGCGCATTGGTCTTTGAAGCGGGGGAACGTCAGCGCAGTCCCGGACCGAACCACATGTCCAGAAACCAGATCCACAGGCTTGTGGTGATGATGGCACTCAAGGTGGTCACGGTGATTGCGTTGGCCGACATGGCGTGGCCGGTGCCATAGCGATTGGCGAAAATATAGGCGTTGGCACCGGTCGGGCAGCTGGCCGTCAGGGTTGCGACGGCCGTCCACAGAGGCGGCAGGTGGAACACGAATGCCCCGGCGACAAAGACGACGACGGGCATCACCAGCATCTTTACCGTGGCAAGCAGCAGGCCGGGCAGCACGTTGCCGCGCATTCCGTATTGCACCAGGCTCATGCCGAGCGACAACAGTGCCAGGGGCAGGGCTGTCGCGGCGATACGGTCCAGTACGTCCGTACCGATCTCCGGAATTTCGAGGCCTGTCTGACGCCAGACGAAGGCGATGGCGATGGCAAGGATGAGCGGGTTTCTTGCAAGGTTCCTGGCGGCCCCCTTCAGGAGATGGCCAAGCGGGGGCGTGGTGGTGCCGCCGTCGATCGCGGCGGCGCGTTCCATGGCGACGGCCATCAGGATGGTCATGACGGCCAGATGAATCGAAATGATCAGCAGCAGCGGCACCAGACCGTCTTCGCCGTAGACAGCGGCAATCAGCGGCAATCCGACCATGATGCCGTTTGCAAAGGCCGCCGAGATTCCGCCGATGGCTCCGGCACGGGCATCGCGCGCGAATCCCTTGCGGATGATCAGGGCGCCAAGCACCCAGGCGATACCGACCCCGAGGAAATAGCTGGCCCACAGGGCAACAGGCACGCCGGAGCTGAGATCCGCCCCGATCAGCGTGCGGAAGAGCAGAACGGGGATGGAGACGACAAAGACAAAATGTCCGAGGGCTTCGCTGGCATTCTGCTTGAGAACCTGAAATTTCGCCAGGGCATAGCCGATGCCGATCAGAACGAAGACCGGGGCGACAATGGAAAGTGTTTGTCCAAGCATTGGGAAGCGTTGGCCTCTGGCTGATTCGGATATCGCGGGTTCGGGACGTTCGGCAAGCGACCGGATGGACAGCGGCGAGTCATCGGGGTAAGCACAACTTGGCTTTTTGGCACTCGTCTGGCAAGCCCCGTTGACATTCATCCTGGCGAGGGAACCCGGGCTCCATGGCAGACCCCGACGACGACAGCGTCAAAATTGCGCTTCTGGCCCACGATCTGAGAACGCCCCTGGCGGCGATGCGCCTGACCGCGGAACTGATCGGCAATCGTCCGCTGGACCCTGTCCAGCAGGAACATCTGTCCATTCTCGTGCGCTCCATCGATGCCCTGACCCAGCTGACCGGCGACCTCATTCCCTCTGGCAGCTCCGGTGGCGGAAGCGGGTCGAGCCGGGTCGGTGATATTCTTTCCGATGTCGCCGGGCTCTTCCGGATCGCGGCCGAGGCAAAAGGCCTTTCCTTCGACGTTTCGCTCGAACCAGCGGTGAAGGACATCGTCACCGCCCGTGGGGGTGCCTTGCGCAGGGTGTTGACGACCCTTCTCGACAATGCAGTCAAATACACGCCGGAAGGCGGGATTTCGCTGGCCGCCTGGCTGCCGCCGTCCGGACCGGACGGGCGGGAGATGGTGGCCCTGACTGTCGTCGACAGCGGGCCGGGTATCGACCCCGAAGAACAGGCCCGGCTCTTCCGGCCGTTCGTCCGGGGGCGTCATGGCCGCGAGACCGGACCTGGAACGGGTCTCGGCCTGTGGGGCGCGCAGCAACTTCTGCAGGAGATGGGCGGGCAGATGGACCTGAGCCGGCCGGCTGCCGGCGGTAGCAGGTTCGAGGTACGGATTCCCGTTGACGCCATCGCGACCGGGGGGCCGGGCACTTCGGTGGCACCTGCCTGCGTGCGGGGACCGTCCCGGCCGGCCAGCGGGCTTTCCGCCCATGTTCTTATCGTCGACGACAATGATACAAATTGCCGGCTGCTGGAAGCCTTGCTGGAATCCTTCGGCATCTCGTCGGAAATTGCCAGATCCGGCGAACAGGCCATCGGTCTGGTGGGCAAGAGCGCTTTCGATGCGGTGCTTCTGGACCTGCATATGCCCGGCATGAGCGGCATGGAAACCGCCGAGGAACTCAGGCATCTCCGTCCGGAGGCGGATCTGCCGCTGATCGCGGTGACGGCGGCGCTGGAATCGGTGGATGATGATCGCCTGCGGCAGGCGGGTTTCCGGGACGTTCTCACCAAACCCCTGTCTCCCGCTGCCCTCTACGAGGCCATGGGACTTGTGCTGGGAAAGAGCAGCGAAGCCGGTTCGCTGAACCGGTGAGCGCCCTATTTCAGGCCGGGATCCGCGCGGCCGCCTCCAGGGCCTGTTCGAGCCTGTCATCGCCCCAATAGAGCTCGCTGTCGGCGAGCACGAAACTCGGCGCGCCGAAAATGCCGCCGGTTTCCGCTTCCTCCACCGCTTCGCGCAGTCCTGCCTTGGTGCCCGGACTGCGCGAAGCGTCCAGGACTTCCCTGGCCGGCGCTCCGATGTCCAGCAGGATGTCGGCCAGGAGCCCTTCGTCGGAAATATCGCGGCCCTGGCCGAATTCGGCCATGAAGACCGCGCGGACGAAAGCGCCG
The DNA here is from genome assembly GCF_003075075.1 of Labrenzia sp. 011. Classification (GTDB taxonomy): domain Bacteria; phylum Pseudomonadota; class Alphaproteobacteria; order Rhizobiales; family Stappiaceae; genus Roseibium. Next base: position 111,498 of record NZ_QCYM01000011.1, read on the forward strand.
ATCCAGGGCTGCTCCCGTCCCGCATGGGCGATTCGGGCGGCGGGCAGGCTGTTCTGCGGGAACGGGGATGGCGGCATGAAGGGCAGGCCATAACGCTCGCACTGGCGCTGCATGTCCCGCCACATGTAGCGACCTTTCGCTGGATGCAGCAGGAAGGGCGATGTCTGCCAGCCCTGCTTGCGGAAGATCGGACCGAGCAGAAACGGCCGCCATTCGATCCTCGTGCCGGCATCCCGCGACAAGGTCTCGATCCGCATGGCCGAAAGATAGCTGTAGGTGGAGGCGAATTCGAACCAGAACCGGAGGGGCGGCCGCTGCTGCGGCTCGCGCGCTTCGATATCGCCTGCGGGCGTTCCTCCGGCCGGTTCAACTGGCGTCATGTCTGGTCCTCCGCGCATATCCGGCCCGCATCCGGCCGCAAGATATCCCCGACCGGCTTTCGGGCGCCTGACCGAAGACCGATCAATTTTTCTGCGGTCATATGGTTCCATATGGCCGCAGGTTGAACTAGATCATGGATCCATGAAGCATGCCGGGTCCAGCGAGAATAAACCGAAGTCAATGCCGCACAAGGCGGTCGCGTGGTGCATCCGCTACCCGATGGTTGCGGTCTGTCTCTACGTGGCCATTGTCTCGCTGTTCTTCCTCGCCTTTCCCGGCGTGGATCTTCTGGCGAGCGGTCTGTTCTATTTTCCGGGGGCGGGCTTTTCCGCCCAGGATCTGGCCTTTCTGCGGGAGGTCAGGCATTTCGGGCCGTTTCTCGTCCGCCTGATCGCGATCGTCTGCGTGACGGTGCTTGTTCTCAAGCTGCTGGTGCCCGGACGGCCACCGCTGTTGCCGCTGCGCATGCCGGTTTTTCTGATCAGCACCCTCATCCTGGGGCCGGGGGTGCTGGTGAATCTGATCCTGAAGAACAACTGGGGACGTCCGCGTCCTCGCTCGGTCGAGGAATTCGGCGGTGACCTGCCGTTTCAGCCGGTCTGGAAAATCACCGACAGCTGCGACAGCAACTGCTCGTTTGTTTCAGGCGAGGCATCGGCGGGCATGTGGCTGGTCTCGATAGCCTTTCTGGTGCCGGCTTCCTGGCGCAAGCCGGTCCTTGCCTTCATCCTGCCTCTCTGTCTCATTCTCTCCGTCAACAGGGTCGCCTTCGGCGGGCATTTTCTGTCCGACACGCTGATTTCCTGGGGGCTGACCCTGCTGCTCATCCTGGCCATCCACCGGTTGCTTTACGTCAACAATCCGCCGCTGGTGAGCGACATCCGGCTGGACGAGTGGTTCACGGTGAACGGCCGCCGGCTGCAGAGGATCGCCCGGCGGGTCCTGATGCGGATCAGGAGAGCTGTGCGGAGCCTGTTCGGCGTCTTTTCGGAAAGCTGAGCAGGGCCTTTATTTCTTGCGGGGCCGCGTACGCTTGAGGATCCGGGCGAAGTGCAGGGGAGACCTGTCCTCCACCCAGGTGATGGCGTGGTTCAGGTGAGGTGTGTTGCGCCGGCGGCTGCGCAGCAGGCGCGCCGCGCTGCGGCTTGTGGCGATGATGACGATCATGCCCAGAGCCAGAAGCGGCACTCCGGTCGGAATCGGCAGCCAGACGGTCGCCAGACCGAGCAGAATGAGGACCGCAGCAAAAGACCACCACAGAAGTTTCATGATTGGGCCAGGGACTATATCCGGGAGCCCAATCCATACAGCAGGCAGCAAGACGGATTTATGAACCTTGCCCGCAGGGGCTGTTGTTCTTCCCGGTCACGGGCGGCCTCCGGTTCATGCGGGCCGGTCAAGGGCCTCCAGCAACCGTTCACATCCGCTGCGGACAAGACGGTAGACATTTTCGAACCCCTGCGGTCCGCCGAAATAGGGGTCGGGAACATCCATGGGAGGATCGTCCAGCAGCAGACGGATCCGGGCCGTGCCGGAGTGTCTTGCGGCTCGGAGTGCGGCGAGATTGTCGGCATCCATTGCAAGGATGATGTCGAAACGGGCGAAATCCTCCGGGGCGACCTGACGGGCACGCTGCATGGACAGATCGACTCCGTGTTTCGCGGCGATATCGATCGATCGCGGGTCCGGTGGCTTGCCGATATGCCAGGCGCCGGTTCCGGCGGAATCGAGCGTGAACCGGTCGCTCTCTCCCTTTGCCTCGACCAGGGAGCGGAAGACGCCCTCGGCGAGCGGAGACCGGCAGATGTTGCCAAGGCATACAAACAGTAGGGAGCGGGGCAAGGTCATCTCCAGGCAGCGGTCATGACCACGGGGTAACCCGGCGTGCCCGGCATGGCAATGCAAACCTGACAGGTTCGGAGGATGCGGTGTTCGGGTCGCATCGAACCAATCCATTCTCATTCGGGCGTTCACACCCTAGACTGAGCAATCGGGCATTTGCGACCTGGAGGAGGATGAGATGGCGGAGCGACTGAAACCGGAAGAGCGGGCGGCGGGGCTCAAAGCGTTGACGGACTGGCATCTGTGCGAAGGGCGGGAGGCCATTTCGAAGTCCTTCCGGTTCCGGGACTTCCGGCGGGCCTTCAGCTTCATGACCGAGGTTGCGCTGGTGGCGGAAAAGATGAACCACCATCCGGAATGGTTCAATGTCTACCGCAACGTCGATATCACGCTGGCGACCCATGATGCGGGCGGGCTGAGCGCGCTGGATCTGGAGCTGGCGGCGGAGATCGACAGGATCGCGAGCGGTTCCTGACGAGACGGCCGGGGCTGTGGACGGCAGAAATGCCGAGGCGGCCCCGGGCGGCTCCTCACTTGCCTGCCACAAGCAGGAACCGGTGACCTGTTGCGGCTTTTTCCACGCCCTGCAAGGTGTGGCCGTCCTCCCGGCACATGTGGGGAATGTCGATTTCGGCCATGGGGTCGGTGGTGAGCACGATCAGGCGGTCGCCAGGGGCAAGTCGGGACAGGGCCTTGCGCGTCTTGAGAACCGGCAGCGGGCATTTGAGGCCTTTCAGGTCCAGTGTCGTTTCACTCAATGGCTCGGTTCCTGGAGTTGCAGGATCTCAGGGCTTTCGATCTGCCGGTTCATGGCAGGAAATCACATGCCTTTGCGCGCGATTGGAAGTTCGAATTTACGCTGAATATACTATCGAGATACCATGGGGAACGTCAGAAGGCGTTGCTGCCGGCAAAATCGTCAGAACCGCACCGGTATCCGGACTCCTGCAAAAAGGAACCCCGGAAGTTTGCAGACAGGAACAGGTGACCAGTTGAAATCGGGATTGTGGATTTTCGTCTGCGCGGTGTTTGCGGCCTGTCTGTGGGACGGCCCGCAGGTCAGGGCTGACCCCCGGCAGATCCACGTGGTGACCCAGGATTTCGCGCCGCTGCAATGGGACAACAACGGCAGCCCGGACGGTTATGTGGCGGAGTTCATGCTCGCCGTGGTGGAGCGAGTCAGGAGGCGCCTGCCGGTTTCGGTCGCCTCCTTTGACTTCCTGCCCTGGAAAAGGGCGATGCTGACGGCGCAATCGGACCCGAATGTGCTGATCTTCTCGCTGTCGCGCACGCAGGCGCGTGAAGAGGCCTTCATGTGGCTCGGGGAGGTGTCCCCCTATGGCCAGTATTTCTATCAGCTGGACACCCGGCCGGCGGTCGCTGCGGACCGGATCGAGGATCTCGTGTCTCTCAAGTTGAGGATCGGTGTTCAGGATGGCGGCAATCTGCATGGCTATCTGAAACGGCTGGGCTTTGACGAAACCGGCAATCTGGTGCCGATCACCGATTATCATCAGGGAATCGAGATGCTGTATCTCGGCCGGCTCGATCTTCTTCCGCTGACAGGATTTCTGGCCCGGGCCTCGGCCTGCCGGATGGGCTATGACGGGGCACTGCTGCAGCCGGTGGTTTTCATCGAAGACCTTGCGCAGCCCCTGTGGGCTGCCTTCAGCCAGGGCAGCGATCCCGACATGGTCGAGGTTTTCCGGGAGGAGATGGCCGAACTGAGAAAAGACGGCTTTTTCGACAGTTTATATGCCGAGCATATCGACCGTTGGCAGAAACGGGCCTGCGGCGGATAGGCATTTGCCGGAACGGACCAAAAGGTGGCCGCGTCGGGCGGCTGGTTTCAATGCAATGGTGAAAGATACCCAATGACCGATCAGCCGATTACATCGCTGGATGTGCTTGATTTCTGGTGGCAGGCAGGTCCGGAAAAATGGTTTGCCGGCGGCGATGCGTTCGATCGCAGCTGCCGGGAGAAATTCCTGCCGGCGATCGAGGATGCCTTTGCCGGCCGTCTGGACCCGTGGATGGAAACGGCGGACGGCGCGCTTGCGCTTGTCCTGCTGCTGGACCAGATGCCCAGAAACGTGTTCCGGGGCACGGCCGCGGCCTTCAAGGCGGACCCGAAGGCCCTTGCCGTGGCGGAGCATGCGCTTGCCCGCGGGTTCGACCGTGCCTTTCCAAAAGCCGGTCGCGGGTTTTTCTATCTGCCTTTCGAGCATTCGGAGGAGATGGCCCATCAGGAACGATCCGTGGACCTGTTCCGGGGCCTTGGCGACAAGGAACTCTATTACTACGCGCTGATCCACCTGGATGTCATTCGGCGTTTCGGCCGTTTTCCCCACCGCAACAAGGCGCTCGGGCGGGAGACGACCCCGCAGGAACAGGCCTATCTTGCGGACGGGGGCTTTTCCGCCTGACCGGGGCTGCCCGGTAACCCGATTTCCTGAACGCCTGCGTCTGTCTGTCAGCTCCGGCGCGCTTTGCCGCATTTTTATGCGGCGCCGTGGTCGGATTTATTTTTGCATATTTTTTAATCGTCGTCGTTTAATTTGGGCAATTAATAGGCAGAAAAACTGCCTTAAAAGCGGTCAGGTTTGTTTTCTGCCAGGCCTCTCCCTAATCGTTAACGGCTGTTAACGCGCGGATTTCGGCGAAAAACGACAGGTGAGTCAAAAGTTGGCACGGTCCTTGATTAGTAAGGGCCGACACCGTTCCGGGGCCACGCAGCGTGGCAAAGGCAAAGACCTGAGAAGATCCTTCCAGAGGGGAACTTGAAACAGGCGCGAGTTCCGGATCGGTCGCCAGAGCTTCTTCGATGGGAAGGGGCGCTAAGAAGGGGAATGGAACGAGCAATGAAAATAGTGATGGCCATCATCAAGCCGTTCAAGCTCGACGAAGTGCGCGATGCCTTGACCGGTATCGGTATCCAGGGGCTGACGGTGACTGAAGTCAAAGGCTATGGCCGCCAAAAGGGTCACACCGAAATTTACCGCGGCGCCGAATATGCAGTCAGCTTTCTGCCGAAACTGAAGATCGAAGTCGCTGTCGACAGCGCTTCCGTCGACAAGGTTGTCGAGGTGATTTCCAGTGCTGCGAAAACCGGTCAGATCGGAGACGGAAAAATCTTCGTCTACTCGATCGATCAGGCTGTTCGCATCCGTACCGGCGAAACCGACGCCGAAGCTCTTTGATTCAGGTAAGGAAACGTATCATGAAAAAACTTGTCGCTAAGGGCGCGACGACGCTGGCCTTGCTGAGCCTCTCGGTAATGCCGGTACTCGCCCAGGACACCGAGGCCGTTCCGGCCGTGTCCCCTGAGGTCGCCTACATTCTCAACACGCTGCTGTTCCTGATCGGCGGTTTCCTCGTCATGTGGATGGCCGCTGGCTTTGCCATGCTGGAAGCTGGCCTGGTCCGGTCCAAAAACGTCTCCATGCAGTGCCTGAAGAACATCACGCTCTACTCGATTGCGGGCCTGATGTACTGGATCACCGGTTACAATCTCATGTACACCGGTGTTGACGGCGGCTTCATCGGGTCCTTCGGTCCCTATGCCTTCGACGCCGTCGGCGGGGACGCACTCGACACCGGCTATTCCACGGCCTCCGACTGGTTCTTCCAGATGGTGTTCTGCGCGACGACCGCGTCGATCGTGTCCGGCACCCTGGCCGAGCGTATCAAGCTGTGGCCGTTCCTGGTGTTCACCGTTCTTCTGACCGGCTTTATCTATCCGATCGCCGGTTCCTGGCAGTGGGGTGCGGGCTGGCTCTCTGAAATGGGCTTCTCCGACTTCGCCGGTTCCACGCTGGTTCACTCCGTCGGTGGCTGGGCCGCTCTTGCCGGTGCGATCATCCTGGGTGCCCGTAAAGGCAAATACGGTGCCGATGGTTCGGTTCATCCGTTCCCGGGTTCCTCCATGCCGCTGGCAACTCTGGGAACCTTCATCCTGTGGCTCGGCTGGTTCGGCTTCAACGGTGCATCGCAGCTCGCTATGGGCACCATCGCCGATGTTTCCGATGTCTCCCGCATCTTCGCCAACACCAACATGGCAGCTGCCGCAGGTGTGGTCATGGCAGTGGTTCTCACGCAGATCCTCTACAAGAAGGTCGACGTGACGATGGCCCTGAACGGCGCGCTTGCCGGCCTGGTCTCCATCACTGCCGAGCCGCTGGCTCCGTCCGTCTGGCAGACCGTGTTCATCGGCGCTGTCGGTGGTGCGATCGTCGTCTTCGCCGTGCCGATGCTCGACAAGCTGAAAATCGACGACGTGGTCGGTGCCATCCCGGTTCACCTCCTGGCAGGTATCTGGGGTACGCTGATCGTGCCGCTCTCCAACACCGATGCCTCCTGGGGCGTTCAGATCACCGGTATCGTTGCCTACGGCGTGTTCACGCTGGTCGCTTCGGCAATCGTCTGGTTCATCCTGAAAGCCACCATGGGTATCCGGGTCTCGGAAGAGGAAGAAGCGCTCGGGCTCGACAAGGTCGAAGTCGGCGTCGAAGCCTATCCGGAGTTCGGTGTGGGCTCCCAGCGCCTCTGATCAGGATGCGCTGACACAAAATCTCCCAGGCGGTCTGTTGGCTCGGACCGCAAACTTGGAAAGCCCGGGGTTCGCCCCGGGCTCTTTTTTTGGTGTGACGCGAAAGCAGATCCATACGGTAGAAAGCCGGGATCATCGCGCTGGTGACGTTCCTCTTGCCGACCGCCTTCGCCGCCGCCATTGCCGCAAGCATCTCCGGCGGGATCATCGACGAGGGGCTTGTGAAGGCGGCCGCCTTCAGGCCAGCTGAGGGCTGTCGCGCAACAGGCTTGCCAGATTGTCGTGACTGTCGACGATGCGATGGGCTCCGGCTGCCCGCAGCTGGTCCGCGTGCCCGTCATGGCTGTGGCCGCCGCCGACAAACCCCCAGACCTCCATGCCGGCCGCCAGGCCTGCCTTCACACCGTTGATGCTGTCTTCCACGACCAGTGTCCGGGAGGGGGCCACCGCGAGCTTCTTCGCGGCGAAGAGGAAAAGGTCCGGTGCAGGCTTGCCGTTTTCGACCTGCTCTCCGGAATAGATATGCGGGTCGAAAAAGGCAAAAAGACCCGTGTGCCTGAGCTTGTGGCGCAGCCGGTGCACACGGGAGGAAGAGGCGACCGCACGCGCACCCGTGTGGGCTTGCAGCAGCTGCTTGATGCCTTTGATTTCCGACAGGTCGCGATTGATGCGCGCCATGGTGGCCGCGTCAACCTCGGGCGCGAAGCTCTCGGGCAGGCCACCCTTGCCGAGGGCCCGATGATCCTGGTCGAGAGCGGCCCAGTAGTCCGTGCTGCCGAGCCCCTGGAACCGGTTCATATAGTCATCCAGTTCGTAGTGAAGGCCGATCCTGGCCAGATACTCGCGTTCCACGTCCACATAGATCTTTTCGGAATCGACCAGAACGCCGTCGCAATCGAAGAGGATCGCATCAAATGCCATCGGTTCTACCTTTCAAGCGGTTCCGGCGGCACGGGAAACCCGCGGCCGGGTTCCAAATGGCCATGGGCCCTAGTGCGAGCCGTCGAACAGACCCTTAACCACCTGTCGTTGAAACAAGATGACAAGCAGGGCGGGGGGCAGCACGGCCAGAACCACGAGCATCATGCCCGGCAGGCTGGCGCGCCCGAAAAACTGCATGCCCCGCACCAGCGTGTAGGCGCTTTCCTCGGAGGTCACCATGACGGGCCACAGATACTGGTTCCACCCGGTGACGAACAGCACGAGAAACAGGGCTCCGGCGGTGGGCAGGGACAGCGGCAGCAGAATGTCCCTGAAGAAGCGGAGCGGTCCGGCGCCGTCGAGGCGGGCGGATTCCAGCAGGGTGTCCGGCACGGTCAGCAGGAACTGGCGGAAAAAGAGCGTTCCCAGGCCGGAGGCGACGAGGGGCAGAATGAGGCCGGAGCGCGTATTCACCAGTCCGAGGTCCGCAACGACGTCATAGGTGGGCAGGAAGCGGGATTCCAGCGGCAGCAGGAGGGTGAGCAGAAGGACGGAGAAGATCAGATTCGCGAAGCGGACGCGGAAGTAGATCAGGGCATAGGCCGTAACAAGCGACAGGACCACCTTCAGCCCGGCGAACCCCGCGCCGAGCAGCAGGGAGTTCCACAGCATGGTGAGCGCTGTCACGTCACCGGAAAAGCCGTAGCCGGAGGTCAGGAAACGGCTGTAGTTCTCGAATGCGCCGGTGCCCAGATCCAGCCGCAGCATCACGGGGGAGCCGGCCGCGTGGGTGGTTGCCGCGAACAGGGAATAGGCCGGCAGTACCATGAAGAGCGATCCGGCAATCAGGATCATGTGATCGGCAAGCTGGGCATGAAACCGGCGCCAGGAAGGCATTTTCGGATCGTCCTGTTTCAGGAAAGGGCGTGATCTAGAGAACGACAATACCGGAGTGCTTGGCCTTGTGTTCGGGTTCCACATGAATGGTGACCCTGGCACCCGGAACGTCTTCGGCTATGGCGATTTCAATCCTGTCGCAGATATCGTGCGCAGCTTCAACCGACATTTCTCCGGGAACAACCAGATGGAAATCGACAAAGGTCGATTTTCCGGCGATGCGGGAGCGAAGGTCGTGGGCTTCCAGGGCGCCTTCGCCATGTTCGGAAATCTGCAGGCGGATCTTGTCGAGGACGTCGGCGGAAGCTGCTTCGTCCATGAGGCCGCCGACCGATTCCTTGACCAGTCCCCAGCCGGACCAGAGCACGGCGAGGCCGACAAGCGCCGCGAGGGCCGGATCGAGGAGCCTCCAGCCGGTCAGCAGTACCAGAACGACACCGGCCAGCACACCGGCCGACGTGAGCACGTCCGTCATCAGGTGTTTGCCGTCCGCCAGCAGCGCCGGCGACCTGGTCTTCTTGCCATTGTGTATGAGCAACCGCGCCCAGAGCGCGTTGATGAGGGCGGCGGCCAGGTTCATGGCGATGCCTGCCGGCGAATATTGCGGACTTCCGCCACCGGTGAAGCCGACCCAGGCGGCATGAAAAATGGAGAGTGCCGCAAGGACGATCATCACGCCGACCAGCACGGCCGCGAAATACTCGGCCTTGTCGTGCCCGTAGGGGTGATTGCTGTCGGCGGGTTTGGACGCGAACCACACGGCAGCCAGGGTCGCGATCGAGGAAGCGATGTTGACGGTGGTTTCCAGGGCGTCGGAAAAAAGCGCGACGGACCCGGTCAGCCAATAGGCGGCAAACTTGAGACCGAGCACGACGATGCCGACGACGATACTCAGAAAGGCAATCCGCAGCCTGCGCTTCAGGTCCATGTCATACCCCCGGATCAAACCGCCCGGGCAGACTGCGCGAGGGCGGAAACGCCGGTCGAACCCAAGATGCTCCCGCATGTTGCCGTCAACCGGTTTCAGACTTCCGGCCGGTTTCGGCAGGAGGCCGGCCGATCGGATGCGCGGATCGGCCGGGGCAAGGGGTAGCAGTTTTTGCGCGGGTTACAAGACACCCGGTCCCTTATTCCCGCGAAATCCGTCCGGCAATCGCCGGTCGGCTGCAGAGTCCTTTCTAGGATCCGCTTTTCCAGTCCAGAACCGCGGCGCCGATTATGGTGCCTGGACCGTCCTGGTCTTCCAGCTGGATCAGGACGGCGCAGCGGGCGTCGCCTTTCAGCATCAGCTTGGATTTCGGCATGCGGAAGGTTTCGGCGCCGCCGGACCACATTCCCATGGGCTGCAGGTTGCGGACCACATTCACATAGTGGATCTTCCGCCCGGCGTTTTCTCCCTGATCGATCTCGACCGTCGCCTCTTCCTTGATGTGGACGAAGTAGACCGTTGCCATTCCGGCCTTTTCAGGCAGCGTGCCGTTCACTCTGGCCTGGACGACCATGTCGGAGATCTTCAGATCGACCGTCGCGGTGAAGGGGTCGGTGCGTGCGAGGGCGGCGCGGACGTCGTTTTCGCGGCTGCCGACAACATGTTCGTTGCCGTTGACGACCATTTGCGGGGTATAGACCGAACGGTCTCCCCTGCGGGCCGCGTAAGCCCGCTGGCGCTGGGAATTGACCGGACTGGCGAGGGTGTCCTTCCAGCCGAGGTAATCCCAGTAATCCACCGGCATGACGAGCGTCAGCAGGTCGCTTTCCTCTCGGGCCAGGCGTTCCGCGAGGCGGTCTGCCGGCGGACAGGAGGAACAGCCCTGGCTGGTGAAGAGTTCCACGACCTTTTGTGGCTCGGCCTGCGCGCGCTCCCAGGCTGCGGTCAGGGCGAGTATTCCTGAAATGACAATAAGACTTTTGCGGAAAGCTGTTCCCGCTCTCCGGCGCGTTGCACCCACCATCTGGCTCAATTCCTCTTCTGGATGGCGACAAAATATGCAATCGGTCCTTCAATCGCGAGTCACGAGGCGGTGACCACGGCTGAAAGGCTTCGGCGCGTCAGCCGCCTTCCCGGATTTTCCGAAGTTCGGGAAGAAAAACGTCCCGGTAGGTCTGGGGGCTGAGGGGACCGATGAACTTGTAGCGGATCATGCCGGCGGCATCGACGATGAAGGTTTCCGGAACGCCGTAAACCCCCCATTCAATCGCTGTGCGTCCCGCGTCGTCCGCCCCGATGCGGGTGTAGGGGTTGCCGAGGCTGCCGAGGAAGCGGCGCGCGTTTTCCGGCTTGTCCTTGTAGTTGATCCCGAGGAGCTGGATGCCCTCCACCGTGGCCAGCTCCTCCAGCAGGGGATGTTCCTGGCGGCAGGGCACGCACCAGGAGGCAAAGATATTGACGACGGAAACCTTGCCGAGGAGGTCGTCCCGGGAGAAGCCGGGAACGGGGACATCGTCCCTGAAGATGCCGGGAACGGCGTCGAGGGTGAAATCCGGTGCCGGTTTGTTGATGAGGGCGGACGGTATCTTTTGCGGGTCGCCGCCGAGGGTCAGCTGAAACAGGAACAGGCTGGCGAGAGCGGCGAACACCACTAGCGGCAACAGGACCAGCACGGGAAAGCCGCGTTTCGGCGTTTCCGGTTGCGGCCCCTTGCCGGGGCCGGCGTTTGTGTCTTGAGTGTTCATCCGGGCTATCGACCGCCCGCGTCCGGCCGCCGGCGGGAAACGCCCTGTTCGGCCAGCTCCCTGAGCGCCTTTTCCTGAATGGCCTTGTCAATACGCACCCAGGCGATGAGGCCGAGGACGGTCACGAGACAAAGGCCGTAAGAGGCAATGATGAAACCCGAGTGAGGGCCGAGGTCCATGGATCTACTCCGCCGGCTGTGCGGTTGCGGTCGCGGAACGGGGATGCGCCGACGTTGCGGCCCGCAAGCGAAGGGTGCGAACGCGGCGGCGCAGGATTTCGTTGCGCATGGCCATGAGGTGCAGCACGAAAAACAACAGGGTGAAGGCAATGGCCATCACCAGCAGCGGCCAGAGAATGTCCGGATGGATGGTCGGGCCGTCCATGCGCATGACGCTGGCCGGCTGATGCAGGGTGTTCCACCAGTCGACCGAAAACTTGATGATTGGCAGATTGAGCGCACCGACGAGGGTGAGGATCGCCGCTGCCTTGCCGGCCTTGATCGGGTCGTCCATCGTGCGCCAGAGGGTCATCAGGCCGAGATACATGATCAGCAGCACGAGCACGGAGGTCAGCCTGGCGTCCCAGACCCAGTAGGTGCCCCACATGGGCTTGCCCCAGAGCGACCCGGTCACCAGCGACATGAAGGTGAAGGCCGCACCGATGGGTGCGGCGGCCTTGGCGGACACATCAGCGAGCGGATGTTTCCAGACAAGGGTGCCGAGGGACGAAACGGCCATGATGGAATAGCACATCATCGACAACCAGGCGGCAGGCACGTGGATGTACATGATGCGGACCGTCTGACCCTGCTGGTAGTCTTCCGGAGCGACGAAGAAGCTCATGTAGAACCCGGCCGCGAAGGCCAGCACACACAGACCGGTCAACCAGGGGAGAACCACCTGGACCAGCCTCAAGAACCGCGTCGGATTTGCATAATCCCAAAATGCCATGCCTGCTTTTACTGCAGTCTTGCGATGCCATCAATGTGCCGAACGTCGCAGAGCCGCATTGTTCCCACTCTTGCCGGTTGGCGAGGGGGCCGAGACGGGGCCGTCAGTCGGATGCGAAGCGGAGCGCCGCGGCCGAGGCGACCGGGCCGATGACGGCTGCGATCAGCGAAAGAGCGCACAGGATCAGGAAGGGCGTGAGAAACGGCACCGGGTCGTGAATGGCGGCATCTGCGGCGCTGACACCGAAAATCAGCACCGGAATTGCCAGCGGTACCACGAGAACAGCGAGCAGAAGGCCGCCCCGGCGCAGGGAGACGGTGAGGGCCGCGCCGATGGCCCCGATCAGCGTGAGGGCCGGAGTGCCGACCAGCAGCGTCAGGGTGACGGCGCCCATTGCGAGGGGTTCGAGATTGAGAAACACGGCCAGCAGGGGGGCGGCGACGACCAGCGGCAGGCCCGTTGCGACCCAGTGCGCAAGGCACTTGATCAGCACCACCAGTTCCAGCGGCCGGCCGGCCATCAGCATCAGGTCGAGGGTGCCGTCGTCCCGGTCGGCCTGGAACAGCCGGTCGAGGCCCAGCAGTGTTGCGAGCAGCGCGCCTATCCACAGGATTGCCGGTCCGATGCGGGACAGAAGGTTGAGATCGGGGCCGACGCCGAAGGGAATGACGGTGACGACGGCCAGGAAAAACAGCACCCCGACAAGCGCGCTCCCGCCCACCCGCACGGACAGGCGCAGATCGCGCAGGAACAGAGCGAGCGCCCAGGAGGTCATGGTAGCGCATCCTCAACGGGCAGGGCGGCCGCGTCGGCGGCCTGCAGGTGCAGCTGCAGCACATCGGCAAGCGCCAGATCGGAATGGGTTGCCGTCACGATCAGGCCACCTGCGGCCAGATGCGCATTCATCAGCTCCAGAAGCTGTGTTTCCGACCGCCTGTCCAGGGCCGACGTCGGTTCGTCCATCAGCCATACTGGCCGGGACGTCACCAGGAGGCGGCACAGGGACAGTCTGCGTTTCTGTCCGGCGGACAGGAACGCGGCAGGCAGCTGGGCGGTATGGCCGATGCCCAGGGTGTCCAGCGCTTCAAGGGGCGTCACGGACCGGACGGAAAAGCCGGGCGCCGGGGCGGGAGCAGTGAAATTCTGCCAGAATTGCAGGTTTTCCTCGACCGACAGTGCCGGTTTGACCGCGTCCTGGTGCCCGAAATAATGAGCCTGTTCCTCGGGCGGGGTGTCGGCGGCGCCACCCTCCAGACGGATGGAGCCGTGGCTTGGGGGAACCAGCCCGGCCAGCGTGCGCAGAAGTGACGACTTGCCGATGCCATTCGCCCCGGTCACCACCAGGGCGCTGCCACCATTCAGGGAAAAGGACAGATCCTCGAACACCCGGCGTCCGCCGCGGTCGATGGTCAGGTTTTCGGCAATGAGTTTCAGGGTCGGCTCCGGCGTGGGTGAATTGAGCCTCCCTTGTTAGAGGGGGGCAAGGGGCGCTGGCAAGTGGGCAAATACGCCCAGGCCGGGGAGACATCCCGGGAGCTGCCAGCGTGCCATGTGCGCCGGGCGGGACCGTGGAGCTGTGCCCCGCGGTCCCGGGGCGGCCTCAGTCGAAAACCGACGCGATCTGGTCGACGCTGATGCCTTCCTTGATCTCGCGCAGGCGGGCATAGATCAGGGCAATGAGAATGCTGATGTAGCCCACTCCGATGGTGGACAGCGCCGAGTACAGGATGACGGCAATGATGGTGCCACCGATGGCGGCGACAATTCCGATCACCAGGCCCACGACAAGGTTTATGACGATGATGAGGATCAGGGCCAGGAGAAGCGCGCCGATGATGGGCCAGCGGTATTGTTTGGTAAGGCGGGCACTGCGACCGAGGCCGCCGAACCCGACACGTTCGATGACGACCGCCGGGACCATCACCGAAAACACCGCGTAGAGCCAGAGACCCGGGATGACGAACAGCAGCGTCCCTATGCCGGCCAGGAGGCCGGCGACCAGGCTCAGGATCGCCACGGGCACCAGAGCGCTCAGCGCCGGGCCGATGTAGCGTCCCGGCTGCACGGGCCGGTTCAGTTTCGCGTCATAGGCAAGTTGCACCAGAAGCGCGGTCGTCAGGGAGTAGATCACCATCTCCACGACGAACGCCAGTCCGAAGGCGGCGGAGCTGCCGGGGCTGTCGAATGTGGGCTCCCCCACTCCGAGTGCCGCGTCGAAGCCGATCAGCCCTCCGGTCAGCAGGAAGCCCAGCAGCACGGGCACGAAGGCGATGATGACGACCTTGAGAAAATTTCCCAGGAGGATCGAAAAACTGTCGCCGATCAGGGCGCCGACGCCGAGCGCGACCTTGGGCTGATCGAGGGGGGTGTCAGTCATTGGGGAACTCCAATCGTTTCAAATAAATATCAAAAAGGATGACTTCAATTGCCATGTCTCCCCGGACAGTGCGGGATTTCACACCATAAGGACAAATACGGAATTCTCAAGCCGCGTCAGTGAACCGGGAAGGGGCTCAGGCGTCTTCGCCGGTGCTGGCATAGTGCTTGTTCTCGCGCCGGTCGCCGAAGAGCCGGCGCTGCTCGAGGTGCTCGCGCTGGGCATTGTAGAAGGCCTGCAGAAAGGCAACCCGATCCTGCGGCGGGACCGGTTGCGCATAACCGATCTTCCTGCGGATCTTCTCGACAATCGTGGCGATGGCCGCGTCCGTCTGCTGGCTGGCTGTGGGCGTGCCGTGCGCGCGCAGCAGAGTTTCGAGGGTCTGAAGCTCGAAGGCGCCATAGTGGTCGAGCTGATGGGCCAGAAACCGGACATTCGTCCCGCCATGACCGGCCGCGGGATTTTCCACCGCCAGATCCTTCAGCAAGAGCGGAACCGGGAGATGGATCACGTGGGTGCCGGCCATCAGGTCGCCAAGGCGGCGGCGGTAACGGTCGCGGAGCGGTACCAGAAACACGATTGCGATCCACACAAGCGCGGTGACCGATGTGAGGAGCGACGTCATGTCGAGTGTCAGCAGCAGCATGCCCGGCAGAAAGATCTCCGCTTCCTTCATCAGGTTGCGCAGCACGAGCGAATGAGCACTCAGCGACCCGCCGTCATGGGCCACGACCTTGATCTTCATGAGGCGCTTGCCCAGGGTCTGGCCGTTCCAGGCGAGCTCGGCCAGTATGTAGTAGGGAACACCGATGGAAAAGAAGACCAGGACAGCGATGGCAGTCATCGACTGCGGGCTGGAGAGGGCAAGGGTGGAAAGCAGGATGAGCAGGCTGATCGCTGCGATGAAGGTCAGGACAATGTCGATGGACTGGGCGGCAATACGCACGCCGATGCCGGCAACCGGCAGCGTCAGGGGGACTCCTTCCGGGGGCACGAGCCTGTCGGAAGAAGGCCCCTTGCCCCTCTTTTTGCTGCCGGGACGCCGGATCATCACCGTTTCCTTCCGCCGAGGGCGAACCAGGCCAGCCAGAGCGCGCCGACGCCCCAGCCGATGACGAAACGCAGGGTCAGATCCTGAACAAGCTGCCGGGCGAAGCTTTCCAGAAGGGCGGCGGCGACCAGCATGAGGGCGGCGACGAGCGCCAGTTTCACCGCATCGCGGCCGGCGTGGCGCAGGGCGTCGGCGCGCGACCGGTCTCCGGGAAAGAGCACCGCGGCACCGAGCTGCAGGCCGCCGCCGCAGGCTATGCAGACTGCCGAGAGTTCGGTGACCCCGTGCACGGAAAGCCAGCCGGCGAGGTCGACCCCCAGTCCGCGGTCCACGTGAAGCGCGAGGAAGGCCCCCAGCAGGAGGCCGTTGTAGAACGTCAGCAGGATGGCCGGCGCGCAGGCGAACACGCCGAGGCCGAAGACGAAGATGGCGATCCGCGTGTTGTGCGAAAACAGATAGGCCGCGAAGGCGCCCAGACCCGATGTTCCGCTGTCGTGACCGTAGATGGACTCCCGCAGGGAATCGGTTGTCGCATTCGGTCCGCGGCCATCGGCCATCTCGGAGGGCATGAAGACATAGAACCAGTCGTTGTTTTCGAAATAGAGCATGTAGCCGGCCAGCGCACCGAGCGTCATGAAGAGGAAGCCGAGCAGGATGAAGATCCAGGACCGGCGCATCGCCGCGGGGGCGCCGCGGGTCAGAAAGCGGCGAAGCAATCCGCCAAGCCGTTCCTGCGGTGCATAGACGCAAAGATAGGCGCGGGCGGTCAGGGCCTCCAGATAGGCCAGCAGAGCCTTGTCGAGAGAGATTTCGCGGGCGATGGCGAGCGAAGTGGTCGCTTGCCGGTAGAGAGCGGCCAGGTCGCGCGCCTCGGCGAAGGCCATGCGCTGGAGTCCCTTGCTCTCCGCGGTGCGCACCAGGGTTTCGAGACGCCGCCAGTCGGCCTCGCGTTCACTGCGGAACCGTGCGGAACGGATGAGATCCTGGCCATCCATCAGATGAGCTCCCGTGCCTTGATCTCGAGATAGGTCGAAATCAGTCGCGCGGTAACGGCCTCCGGCTTCGCGTCGACGATGGTCACCCCCATGCGGGTGAGTCGCTCGAGAACCAGGCGGCGTTCGTGGATCGACTGGTTGGCCGCGACGAGTGTGGCGGCGCCGTTCAGGTCTTCGGGCGGGGTCTCCACAAGCGCCTCCAGTTCCGGATCGCGGATGGTGACGAAAATCAGCAGATGGCGCCGGGCCAGGATGGCGATGTTCTCGATCAGGAGTTCGGCCGATGTGGTGTCGACGAAATCGGTGAATACGACAATCAGGCTGCGTTTCGGCGTGCGCGCGTTCAGTTCGCTCAGGGCCAGGGTATGGTTGGTCTCGCGGCTGACATAGGACAGCTCCGCCGTCCAGTGGCGCAGCCTTGCGAAGGCGGTGCGGCCCGGGGCCGGGGCGGCAAAGGTGCGCGGTTTCACGTCGTAGGAATAATAGCCGACCAGGTCGCCGCCGACCGCCGCAGCCCAGGCAGTGGCCAGCGCCGCCGTGACGGCGTGGTCTATCTTCGGCAGGCCGGCGATTTCCTCGCGCATCAGATAGCCGTTGTCGAGGGCGACGATGACGTGGTGGTTGCGCTCCGCGCGCAGTTCCTTGGCAACCAGGGACCGGCGGCGGGCGGAACGTTTCCAGTCGATTGTCTTGATGTCCATGCCTGGCACGAAGTCCCGTAACTGCTGAAATTCCGAGCCTTCGCCGATGGCCCGGTTCTCCTTGGCGCCGAAGAGGCTGGACTGGACCGTTGTGGTGATCTGACCGGACTGGACGAGGCGGATGTTCGGAACCACGCGGATCTCCGCACCGGCGTCCAGACGTGGCACGAATTCGAGCAGTTTCAGTCGCGACAGCCAGCGCAGCCAGACATGGTCGAGGCGCCAGACACCACGCCGTATGGCACGGCAGGCAACCTCCGCCGTGGCGCGTCCTGCAGGAGCGGGAGCAAAAAGCGCTTCATCGCCGCCGCGCAGGCCGTGCGGCCAGTCGAAACGGGCCGTGAGTCCCGGAGGCGCGCGGTCGATTTCCAGGTGCAGGGCGACGGTTTCGCCGACAAAGACCTCGGTCGGCGTCTCGACCACGAGATCTCGCCGGCGCCGCCAGGACAGGGCCAGATCGCCGGCCACCGCCACCGCCAGGAGAATCCACGGCAGACCGGCTGCCGCGCGGGCCGCGCCACCTGCCAGGACGGCGATCAGCGACAGGAAAAGCGCCGCCAGGGCAAGCACGAGCAATCTTTTCGACGGCCGGATCAGCGGGGAGCCTCGATCTGGTTGAGAATGTTTTCCAGGACCTGCGCGGGGCTGCGGCCCTCGATTTCGGCGGCGGGGCCCAGAACGATCCGGTGGCGCAGGGTGGGCACGAAGAGCCGCTTGACGTCGTCGGGGATGGCATAGTCCCGGCCGTTGAGCGCCGCAGTGGCTCTGGCGGCGCCCGCGAGGGCGTCCGCTGCCCGGGTGGAGGCCCCGAAGGCGATTTCGGAACTCTCCCGGGTGGCGCGAATGAGGCGGAGGATATAGGCGAGGATGTCGTCCTCGAGAATGATGCCGTCGACCAGCGCACGCGTTTGCGCAAGCGTCTCGCCGTCCAGCACCTTGGCAAGGGAATCCGTTTCCAGACCGGCTTCCAGGGGTTCGGCGGCATGCTGGCGCAGGATCGCCATTTCGATGTCCTCGGGGGGGAAGTCGATCACCAGCTTGAAGAGGAACCGGTCGAGCTGTGCTTCGGGAAGCGGATAGGTTCCCTGCTGTTCTATCGGGTTCTGCGTGGCCACCACGATGAATTCGCGGCCGAGAGAATGGTCGGTGCCGTCGATACTGACCGTCCGTTCGCTCATCGCCTGAAGAAGGGCCGCCTGGGTTTTGGGCGGGGCGCGGTTGATTTCATCGGCCAGCAGAACCTGGGAAAACACCGGCCCCCTGGTCAGGACGAAGGCGTTGGTGCGGAAGTCGAAGATCGAGGTGCCGAGCACGTCTCCCGGCATCAGGTCGGGCGTGAACTGTATGCGACCGAAATCGAGGGCCAGCACGGCGGCGAAGCTTCGGGCCAGCAGGGTCTTCGCCGTTCCGGGCGGGCCTTCGAGCAGCACATGTCCGCGAGCGAACAGGGCGACCAGCAGCAGGTCGATGAGGTCGTCCTGCCCGAGGACTGTGCGGCCGATTTCCGCCCTCAGGGCGTCTGCGCGTTGCCGCAGGGCTTCAAGTGTCATGGGTGATTTGCTCCAGAACCTGTTCCAATTCGTCGATGAGGCGGATGGCTTCGCCGGCCGGCAGACGGGCGGGCAGTTGCCGGATGCGGCTGAGTATGGTGCGCAGCCGGTCGGCTTCCGCCGGGTGCCGTCGCCGGGCCGAGTCGAGGAAGGCCTCTTCGCCGCCGTAGTGGCGGGCATGGGCGGCGCCGAAAAGCGCCGCTGCCGTCGCCGAAAGCCGTGCGGCGGCATATTCGCGGGTCAGGGCGCCGTCCTGGCCGGACAGCCGCATCAGCCGGGCTCTTGCGCGCACCGCAAGCAGCTTGCCGGCCCCGGTTGCCGTTTCTGCCGGGCGGATCGGTCCGGCCCGCAGGGCTCCGCGCCAGAAAAACAGCAGGAAGGTCAGAACGGCGCCGATCCACAGGGTCACGAAAGGCGGGCCGAAAAAGCGGCGCAGATCCTCCCATGTCCGTTCGCGTTCGGGTTGGCTGGCCGGGTCGCGCAGCCAGAAGTCGCGGCTGTAATCGATCACGACGTTGCCGTCCTCTGCCCGGGAGCGCAGGACATCCAGGGCGACTCGCGCATTGTCCCCCAGACGCAGTCCGTGATTGTCGAGCAGGTCCGGGTCCGAGAGGACGAGAATCCTGCCGTCCGGCTCTCCGTCGGCTGCCAGCATGGGGCAGTCGGCCAGCAGCATCGCTTCTTCGGAGCCGATGATCGGGATGCAGTCGCGGCCGGTGAACATCTGCGCGGCATAGATCCGGGCATGCAAGTTTGTTCCGTCCGCAGACCGGTAGGGGAAATCGGTGAAAGGAGTCTTGGCGTCGATGAGCCGGGGATCGATGTCATCGATGATCTTGCCGAGGGTCGCGGCCAGCCGTTCGCGCTCGACCTTCAGGACGGGATGGGCAAGGCCGGTCAGGCGCATCCCGCTGCGCCATTTCGGCAGGACCACCAGGGTGGGCACCGTTTGCGCCTTGAGGGTGATGACCGGCGTGGAGAGGTCATATTCGTCCTGTTGCTGCAGCAGCTCCTGCTTGGTCGACGGTGTGACGCGGGTTTCGTCCAGCTCCGTGTCGTAGACCGGCACGACCAGAAGACCGATCGATGTCTGGTCGATCGTCCAGCCGCCGAAGAAGTTCTGTGCCCCCACGCCTTCGGACGCCAGCCAGATCTGCAGGCCGTCGAAACCGGCGGGGGAGCTGCGCAGGGTCTGTTGCCGCTGTGCGAGAAAATACCATAACGCGGCGGCCCCGAAGGCGCATATGAGAACGATGATGACCGTCTCGAGGCGCAGCGTCCGGGGTGTCCGGGGGGAGAGGGTTTCGCTCATGCGGCGCCCGGACCCAGCAGCTGCCTGCAGCCGGCCAGATGCCGGCGAAATTCGTCTTCGCTCACATCGCGGGCGCCGAACTGCACGCGTTCGCTGGCCATGACAAGGGCGCGCAGGGCGTCCCGTTGTGCCTGCCCGTCCGGGATGTGCCGGAGAGCGTCCCGCGCGGTCCAGCTGCGCTGCATCAGCACGCCGTTCGCCGCCACGGTCGCGGCGAGGACCTTCTGGGCCAGCAGCACGAGTGCCTGCCGCCGGTCCTCGATGCGCAGGATCTCGTCAAGGGTTCCCGGTTTTTGGGCCCAGGCAGGGGGCTCGGTCCGGACCTGCCGGCGGGTGCGGCCGGGATTGCCGGCATCGCGCTTCAAGGACACGGTCATACGGCCGCCGAAGCGCAGGAAGAGATAGAGGATTGCGGCAAGAATGACACCGCTCACGATCAGTACGGGCCAGTCGGTCTCGCCGCTCGTCCGGTCCGCGTCCGGTGCCTGCGGGCGTTCCGGCTGGAGAGAGGTGTCCAGTTCGGGCGGCGGCGCGGAAGGGTCGAAGTAGGTGACGTCCGTGTCGATGCCGCGCAGCCGGATCGCTCCGAGGTAGTCCTGGCCGGATTCGCCGATCTCGACAGGTTCCGGCATTGCTTCCTGTGCGTGAAGCGGGAGTGCGGAAAAAAGCGCAAAGACAAGACATGCGGCAAATCGGACCATGCGAAAAGCATTACCGGCAACCCGGGACCTGCGCAACAGACGGCCCTGTGTTTCGGGCGGGCTGCGGGGCGGCCGGGAACCGAGGCGTGCCTTCGCGCAAACACTTGCGGGGAGAGCCCTCGTGATGATTCCGCAAGGGGAAACCGGCCTCCCGAGACTCTACAAAAGGAGGGTTTTCATTTTGTATACGCTTGTATATAAAGCGTCCGAGCGGCCCTCATAGCCCTTGTTCCTGTCACCTTCATGCGTCTTATTCGCTTTCATGCCATGATAGCGTGTGTCACGCCGCTGGCGATCAGGGCCAAAGTTTTGTATAGGGGCGGCGAAGCGATGCGATCGTTTTCCGTCGAGCCAGCCTTGCCGGTGGATGACGCAGCGCAGAACAAGCCCGAAAACGGGCGGATACGGTCCAGAGCGGACCAGCCAGAGATTTTAGACCGGCGGCCTGTCAGATGCGGCCAGGTTGCCACGGACCCTTAAGGAGACCGCGCGTCGTGACCCAGTCCCTCGATAGCTTCAAGTGCAAGAAGACCCTGACAGCCGGCGGCAAGACCTACACCTACTTCTCGATTCCGGAAGCAGAGAAAAACGGCCTGGAAGGTGTTTCCAGACTACCGTTTTCCCTGAAAGTCGTTCTGGAAAACCTGCTGCGCTTCGAAGACGGGCGCACGGTGAAGAAGGAAGACATTCTTGCCTGTGCCGAATGGCTGAAAACCCGCAAGTCCTCGCAGGAGATCTCCTACCGTCCGGCACGCGTGCTGATGCAGGACTTCACCGGTGTTCCGGCCGTCGTCGATCTGGCGGCCATGCGCGACGCGGCGGTCAAGCTCGGCGGCGACCCGAAGAAGGTCAACCCGCTGGTGCCTGTCGATCTTGTCATCGACCACTCGGTGATGATCGACTACTTCGGCACCAAGGACTCCTTCCGCAAGAACGTGGAACTGGAATACCAGCGCAACAAGGAGCGCTACGAGTTCCTGCGCTGGGGCCAGTCGGCATTCGACAACTTCCGCGCCGTTCCTCCCGGAACCGGCATCTGCCATCAGGTGAACCTGGAATATCTCGCCCAGACCGTCTGGACGAAGGAAGAGGACGGCGAAACCGTCGCCTATCCGGACACGCTCGTCGGCACGGACAGCCACACCACCATGGTCAACGGCCTGGCGGTTCTGGGCTGGGGCGTCGGCGGCATCGAGGCGGAAGCGGCCATGCTCGGCCAGCCGATCTCCATGCTGATTCCGGAAGTCGTCGGCTTCAAGCTGACCGGCAAGCTGAATGAAGGCATCACCGCGACCGACCTCGTGCTGCGCGTCGTGGAAATGCTGCGCCAGAAGGGCGTTGTCGGCAAGTTCGTGGAATTCTACGGTCCCGGCCTCGACAACCTGTCGCTGGAAGACTCCGCCACCATTGCCAACATGGCTCCGGAATATGGCGCGACCTGCGGCTTCTTCCCGGTCGATGCGGACACGCTGAAATACCTGGAGGCCACCGGCCGCGACAAGGATCGCGTCGCGCTGGTAGAGGAATACGCCAGGGCCCAGGGCATGTACCGTTCGGGCAATGAAGAGCCGGTCTTCACCGACACGCTGGAACTGGACATCTCCACGGTCGTTCCGGCCATCTCCGGACCGAAGCGCCCGCAGGACCGCATCAACCTGTCCGATGCCGCCACTGGCTTTGCCAAGACCATGGCGGAAGAGTTCAAGAAGGCGGACGAGCTGTCCAAGCGGGTTGCCGTCGAAGGCAAGGACTACGACCTCGGCAATGGCGATGTGGTGATTGCGGCGATCACCTCCTGCACCAACACCTCGAACCCCTCCGTTCTGATCGGTGCCGGCCTCGTGGCCCGCAACGCCATGCAAAAGGGTCTCAAGGTCAAGCCGTGGGTGAAAACCTCCCTGGCTCCCGGCTCCCAGGTCGTGACCGACTATCTGGAAAAGGCCGGTGTGCAGGACGATCTCGATGCTCTCGGCTTCACGCTGGCCGGTTACGGCTGCACCACCTGTATCGGCAACTCCGGTCCGCTCGACCCGGCGATCTCCAAGGCGATCAACGACAACGACCTGATCGCCTGTTCGGTGCTCTCCGGCAACCGCAACTTCGAGGGCCGGGTGAACCCGGACGTGCGTGCCAACTATCTGGCCTCGCCGCCCCTGGTCGTCGCCTATGCCATCGCCGGCAACCTGAACGTCAACATCACCGAGGACTCTCTCGGCGAGGATCAGGACGGCAACCCGGTGTATCTGCGGGACATCTGGCCGACCACGGAAGAGATCACCGATCTCATCCGCTCCTCGATCACCGAGGAAATGTTCCGCGAGCGCTACGGCGACGTCTTCAAGGGCGACGAGCACTGGCAGGGCATCAAGGTGGAAGGCGGCATGACCTACGGCTGGCCGGTTTCCTCGACCTATGTGCAGAACCCGCCCTATTTCGAGGGCATGACCATGGAGCCGAAGCCGCTTGAGGACATCGAGGGTGCCGCCGTCATGGGCCTGTTCCTCGACAGCATCACCACCGACCACATTTCCCCGGCCGGCAACATCAAGGCCGACAGCCCGGCCGGCACCTATCTTGCCGAGCATCAGGTCGCCCAGAAGGACTTCAACTCCTATGGCGCACGGCGCGGCAACCACCAGGTCATGATGCGCGGCACCTTCGCCAACATCCGCATCAAGAACCAGATGGTTCCGGGTGTCGAAGGCGGCGTCACCATGAAGGACGGCGAGAAGAAGTGGATCTACGACGCCTGCATGGAATACCAGGAAGCGGGCGTTCCGCTGGTCGTCTTCGCCGGCAAGGAATACGGCACGGGCTCTTCCCGTGACTGGGCCGCCAAGGGCACCAAGCTGCTCGGCGTGCGCGCGGTGATCGCCCAGTCCTTCGAGCGGATCCACCGCTCCAACCTGGTCGGCATGGGCGTTGTCCCGCTCACCTTCAAGGAAGGCGAGAGCTGGCAGTCCCATGGCATCACCGGCAAGGAACGCGTGACCATCAAGGGCATCGCCGACATCAAGCCGCGCCAGATGATGGATGTGGAAGTCACCTATGAGGACGGCAAGACCAAAGTCATCGAGTGCCTGTGCCGCGTGGATACGGAAGACGAGCTGGAATACATCAAGGCTGGCGGCATCCTGCACTACGTGCTGCGGAACCTGGTGACCAGCTGATCGGTCCAAGGATCGGATAGCGGACGATTTGAGCGGGCCCTTCGGGGCCCGTTTTTGTTGATCTGGCGCATTTCTGTCCGTCTGCGCGCCTGTTTGACACGATGCCAATTGAAGGGGGTACAGCCCGACGATCCCGTTTCGCGCTTCGCTCTGCCGGCCCTTGGGATCCTGCATTCACGCCGGGCAGGCCCGCAAGGATTGCCAGTGGTGCGGAAACGATGTTCCATACAGCCTGATATTTTGAATTTGTGATTTTTTGGAGAGGGCCATGAAACCGATTTTTACGGCAATTCTTTTCCTGGGTGTTTGCGGACAGGCTGCGCTCGCGGATCCGTGTCAGGACAGGTTCACAGAACTTTACCTTCAGCTCGATCAGGGAACTCCGACAAAGAGTGCCACGACGACGGCATTCAAGGGCGCGCCGCCTTCGACCAACACGTTTCTTTATCTCACCCCGGATCACTACATGACTGTGCCGACCTCCCCGGCAGGGCCCTGGGTGCTCGGCTATGAGAACGTGCTCTATCAGTCTGCGGACGCAGGCAAGACCTGGCAGAAGGTCCGCGACATGGACACCGGCCAGAATGCCGACAAGGCGCGGGCGGACAAGCTGGCCAATGCGGAAACCATCCGTAATCCTGTCTGCGGCGAAGAGGCGATGAACGGCGAGACCGTGGATGTCGTGGCGGCGGATGTCACCGTGAGCCAGGGTATGCTCACGGAGAACCGCTACACTTACTGGGTCCGGCGCAGCGACGGTTTCATTGTCAAGGCGGTCTATGACACCAAGGCGCCGGGGTTTGAGATGGTGACGACACAGGTCATTGAAAAGGCTCCCGGACTGACGTTGCCCGCACCGGAATAGGTCCGGATTTACCGGCAGTTTTCGCGAATTTTCCGGCTTTCGCTCTTGGTGATGTGGCAAAACCTGTGATTAATTTATATCTTCGGACAATCCTGACGGGAGCCGAGGCATGGTCAATCTTGTGGTGTGTTGCGATGGAACCTGGGCGACGCCGGACAACATGGATGACGGCATTCCTGCGCCCACGAATGTGGTGAAAATCCATGCGGCGATCAGCGGGAAAGATGCGTCCGGCGTCCCCCAGGAAACATATTATCACGCGGGTGTGGGAACCGAGGGCGGCTGGTGGAGACGGCTCCTGGGCGGCGGGATCGGTGCCGGGCTGGACCGCAATATCAAGAGCGCCTACCGATGGCTGGCGGGGATCTATCAGCCGGGAGACAGACTCTTCCTGTTCGGATTCAGCAGGGGAGCCTATACGGTCCGAAGCCTGGCGGGGATGATCTCCGCCTGCGGCCTTCTGGATCTGGGCGAAGAGGGGCTGCCGGATGAAACGATATGGGCGCGGGTGGACGAGGTCTTCGCCAATTACCGCAGGACGGAGGAAAACCGGAGAAACCTGAGGCACCTGCCGTTTCACAACACCGGGCCGGGACTGGACGGGGCGGGGAAAACGCCCGTTCACTTTCTGGGTGTCTGGGACACGGTCGGATCTCTCGGCATTCCGGACGAGCTTGCGCTGCTGAATCTTCTCGACGATCCGCGCAAGCACGCCTTTCACGATACGGAACTGAGTGACACCGTTGCCTTTGCGCGGCACGCAATCGCGATGGATGAGCCGCGCTCGACCTTTTCCCCGACCCTGTGGACGAAAACCGGCGCCGGGACGGACGTGAAACAGATCTGGTTTCCCGGGGCCCATTCCGACGTGGGCGGGGGCTACGCCCGCATGGGTCTGTCCGATGGGGCGCTGAAATGGATGATCGAGGAAGCGGCGGCTTGCGGTCTCGCCTTCCGGGAGGCAGCAGTGGCCCAGATCGATCCCGATCCGCGGGACGTGCTGCATGATTCCGTCGGCGGTTTCTACAGGAAGCTGAGGACCCGGCCGCGCAGCGTGCCCTGTCTCACCGACCCGGATTCCGGGGCGCGGTTTCATTCCTCCGCTCTGAAACGGCATGGCAATCCGCCCCTGACCCAAGCCGTCTACTGGCCGACCCATCGGCTGGAAGTGGGGCAGAAATGCAGCTTCGATATCTTCGCGCGCGAAAAATGGAATGCGACCGGGCTGTTCCTGAAGGCTGGTGAGGATTACCTTTTCACCGCGTCGGGCCAGTGGGTCGATGCCACCATCAAGTGCGGTCCGGAAGGGACACGGGACGGTCGCTTCCAGGCGGCCGAGGTGGTGCATGTGGCCGCCTCCGCCTGGGGGCAGGTGGAGAAAATGTTCAAGGCCCTGTCCGGCAACCTGCAGACCGACTTCTGGCTGACCCGCCGCGAAGGGGAGATGCCGTGGTTTGCGCTGGTCGGGGTCGTTGCCAATGGCATCGGCGCGGAGGCACCGGAAAATGCGGTGCCGCACGACAGGTTCCTGATCGGCAGGGGCGGGCGGTTTCCCCTGAAGGCGGACGGCTATCTTTATGCCTTCGCCAATGACGCCTGGCAGGCCTACGGCAACAACAGGGGCAGCGTGAAACTGACGGTTGAGCGGACAGGATAAGCTGCCCGCAAGCGCCGATCATCACGGCATTTCTACAGTGTCAGATTCAGATCGATGATCGCACGGTTTCCGATCAGGTTCGGTCCCCAGGAAGCTTCGCTTTTGCGGGCCGAATCCGGCGGATCATCGGGATCCGCGACGCCGGCTGTCTTGATCCTGACCATATAGGGACCACCGACAGGAACGGCATAGCCGCCGCTGGAGGGAAAGCGAGACCTGTTTCGCAGGAACAGCGAGGACAGGGCATTCATCCGGCCCTGTCCGGCAATGGTTCCGATGACCGCAAGCTCGCCCTCCTTGCCGAACATCACATCCACGGGACCCGTGGCGTTTTTCCGCGTCAGCATGACGGATATCCAGGCCTGATCCTCGCGCGTGGGGCCGGCGATTTCGGCCGGCGGCTCGATCGGTCTGAAGCCGAGGGCGCGCAGGATCCTGTTCACACCCGCACTGCCGCCGGCGATGATCATGGCGGTCAGGATGTAGCCCGGAATCGTGTTTTCTTCGGGAGCGACGGGCCGTGTGTAGATGTTGAACAGATTGGTCACCACATCCAGATGGAACATCACGACCAGGGTCAGGGCGAAGGCGAAGGCAATCAGGGCATTGGAGGAGGACGTGTTGAAAACGCGCATATAGGGCCGCCAGCGGAAGATGAGCTGCAGACCGCTTTCCACGAGAACGGCCAGAATGAACAGGATGAAGACCGCCTTGAAGGACTCGTTGTAGATTTCGGTGCTGCCGAAGGCTCCGGGCTCTCCCCGCAGGTCGACCTTTACGGTGATGATCTCATCCGGTTTCCCGGCCAGCTTGTATGTGACGACGTCGGTGGAAACTTCACCTTTTCCCGGTGGAAAATATATCAGCGCATTTTCGCCATCGGCGGCCTTCGGGACGACATGAACGGTGCCGTATATGGCCTCGGGGGCAAGAAACTCTTCGGTCGACCGGACTATTTGCAGTGCTCCGTCCTGCGTTCCCTGCAGAACACCCTGGGCGAGAGCCGTCGCGCCGCTGAGCAGCGGGAGTGAAAGCAGAAGAGTCAGGATCAGCAGGAGGCCCTTCCCGGGCGGGCGAGTTACTAGGAATTTCCGGTCCATGACGTTCCCCACTTTCTAAAAATGCCGGTATCTGAAACTCCGGGTCGTTGGCGGCTCTGCAGTCACCGCAATAGAAAAATGTCTTTTGCGCGGATGACTCCGCGGCACTGAATTCGTAAACGTTCGACGTTCTGAATTCAGTGTTGCAATTTTAAGGGGAAAAATGAAGCTGCAATATGCGCGGCCGTCGGCCGGACGTGCGGGCCGGCCACGCAATTCGCCGCGCAGGGGAGCATGGTGACCGACAAGCTGCCCGGCGACACCAGGCCTGTTCAGGTCTTGCGCCCGATGCGGGGAGAGGGCAACGGCGTAGGCCGGCTCAAGTGTTTCCGCCCGAAATCAGATCGGCACGGTCTGACGACCGTGCCGATGGAAGCTGTCCGCGCCCTCATGCCGCCACGCAAGAGCAGATGCGTGTGGCCCAGGGGATGACTGCGCAGGTGAAATGAACGCCTGAAATCCGTTCAACGAGATACCCTGCTGACCAGCCGACATAAGCTGGCAATGCGCGTCGGCGGTCGGTTCAATGTCCGGCTACCGACGCCCGAACCTGTTTAGCGTGGCGGGTTCACAACGATGTAATTTACTGTCGTGCCCTGGTACTGCGGTGCGTACCAGGCGTTGCCGCATTGCTGATAGACAATGCCGTTGACGACCACCTGGGAACAACCGGAGGGAAGCGACGCGACGATCGTGCCAACTGCGACAGCCGTTGCGGTAATGGCAGCTGCCCTTGCTACCGGATGGTGGCGATGGTCATAGTAATGATTGTCAACATTGACGTTGGTGTTCCGGTTAACATTTACGTCAACGTTCTTCTGATTCACCACGGTATTATTGTTGTTGTTGCGGTTCACCACTGTTTTGTTCCGGTTAACCGAGGTGTTGTTGACTTGGTTGTGACCACCGCCCGCACGGTTGTTCACGGTGTGGCGTCCGCCACCTCCACCGCCGCCACGATGACCACCTCCACGGGCTTCCGCCTGGTCGGTGCTGGCAACATGGACCGTCGCCGGAACGAGGCCGTAAATCAGGAATGCCGAAAGGGTTGATAACAGGATTTTGCGCATGATCGGTTGTCCTCCCGGATTATTGGTCTGCGGTTTCTGCAGAGTAGATACGGATCTTTTCAGCTCCCTCCGGCGGAGCGAAACTGAAGACCGATGCATCGAACGTGGCTTCAGGGGTCATGTCGATGACAGCTGAATATTGAGGTCTGGCAGGCTGTGTCAGGTCGACAATGGACAGCTTGCAAGGAAGCTTCTTGTCTCCTTGCGTGATCCAGATCTGCCAGCTCACATCGTCCTGGGCGAAGACATACTGGTCGCAAAGGCGGCCACCGATATTCGCAGGTCCGACCATGGTGGCAGCCGTTACATCGGCGAGATTGTCCTCATCGGTTCCCCAGAAGAACAGATCCGCAAGCGGGAACTGAAGATCATGCTTTTCGGCAGCCTTTTGCAACGTTTCGCGGATTGTCGCGGGAGCCTCGAACTGGGCGTAGTAACCGAGCGTTTCGCCGTAGACCGTAACCGTCTTACCGTCATAGGTGATGCTGCGATGAAGATCCGCGCCTTCAATTTCGGCGCGCAAGCCGTCCGGAAGACGTGCAGAAATCGTGAGTTCCTCGTTTCTTTGAACGAGAACGCCGTCGCCGACGACATCGTCATAGGCAACGTCGGCGTGAATGCCGAAACTTTTCAGTTCACGCAGCTGCTTGCCCATTTCGGATACGGCGGCAATGGCCGTCTGCGTTGCCTTGTCATCGGAACTGTCCGCCGCCATTGCAGCGGGGGTCTGTCCAAGCGCGGCCAACAGACCGACAAGAACAGGGACGGAAGCATTCCTTCCGGTATTTGTCATTCCTACCTCCAGATATGTGTTCAGAAAAACCTAGCCGCGCCGTGACATTCGATCAGTTACGGCGCGGGCATTGCCAACTTATGTTGGCCGGTCAGCAGGGTATCTCGTTAAACGGGTATCAGGCGTTCATTTCAGTTGTGCAGTGTTCCCTCACGCCGCACGCATCTGCTCTTGCGCGCGCGATGATCGGCAACGGGGACAAGGGCGTGAACAGGCCTGGTGTTGCCGGGCAGCCTGTCGGTCATCACGCTCCCGGGCTCGCCGGATTGGGTGGCCAGCTAAAACGGGTCAACAAGTTGGCAATGCCTTTTGTCCGCATAAAAAGTGTGTCCTCTCGAGGGGCTGTTTTCATAAGAAATGCATATGAAAAGGGGAAAACTGATTGATCTTGGAGTGGTGAAACATCCGATTTGCGTTCCGTGCGCAGGATGCTCCGGTGAAAAGCGTCATCTGAACTTTACGGACGGCCGGAACCCGCCGCCATCCGAATAACACCCTACAGCTTTTGCGAATCTTGTGTCGACTTCATGGCAACGACGGATTTTCGGACCGGTTCGGGTCCTCACGCCCAGATTGCCATTCTCAATCCGCGCCCGTCCCGCCGATAGTCTTTCGGAAAGGGTTCGGCCTGCCCCATTAGAATCCGCTCGGCGATCAGGCAATTGGCGGCCGCGTCCAGAAGGTCGTCGCGTCCGCAGCCGGGCGGCGGCTTCTGGTCGAGGAAGGCCCGGTCGAGGCCCTTGGAGACCAGCAGATCCCGCCGCTGATCGAGACCGTCCGGATTGGCGCGGCTTCTGATCTTCTTCGGCAGGCTCATTTCCGTTTCGCCGTTGAGCCGCCAGAACGCCAGCTCCGGGTGAACCTCATGAACGCGGGCCTCGAGCTCGGGTGTCATCAGGGCGTCGATCTCGCGGATCTTCGGGAACAGGTGGAAGCACTGCCTGGAGACCTTTTTCGGCGGATCCGATGTTTCCAGTGCTGTCTCGCAGGCCGCCGGGTAGTCCTCCTCGTAGACGGCTGCGCGCGAGGGGACAGTGAAAACGGAGGACTGTCGCTGGCCCAGGTGCCGGCGGGCCGCCTTTTCCGGGCCGCGCCCGGCAGGCCCGACCCGATCGGGCAGACCGATAGGCATGTCGACCGCGATGATGTCCACCAAGGGGACAAGGACGAGCAGGTCCGCGAAGCGCGGAAAAAGCCGGAGTTCCAGAGTGTCGGGGATCTTCGGAACGCGCAGGACGGCGATCCAGCCGGCCCTGCAGCCGTCGACACCGGCAACCCGCACTCGGGAATGCTCAGGCACGGGACCTTGATTCCAGTACCCGGCGCGAGGTCACCAGCGCCATGGCCCGGACCACCGATTGCTGTTCCTCGGCGAAGAGCAATTCGTCGGCGCCCTTCTTGACACTTCTGGCCACCAGTTCGAAGACGGAGGCCGCGGCACGTTTCAGCGCTTCCTCGTCGTCCAGCCCTGCCAGCAGATTGGTGAGGAACAATCCGGCGATCAAATCGCCGGTGCCCTTGGGGGGATCGGCAATGACCGCATGTTCGGTGGCGACGGCGCCACGCGGTCCGGCCAGCAGATTGGCGATGGCATTGCGGCGGAGCGCCGGAGAGGAGGTGACGACGACGCGCTCGTTGCCGAGAAGGCGCGCTGCGGCCAGTGCCTGGAGTTCGCTTTCGATCTCCCGCCCGGTCAGCCAGCCGAGTTCGAAGCGGTTGGGTGTGACGATATCGGCCATCGGGATCAACCGGTCCCGAACGGCCTCGGCGGTTGCCTCGGGGACGTAGAGCCCGCTGCCCCCGTTCGCGGGAAAATCGCCGATCACCGGGTCGCAGAGATAGAGAGCCTGCGGATTGGCCTTCCTGACCGCCTGCACGATGCCTTCAATGGCACTGGCCTGTTCGGCATTGCCCAGATATCCGGAGATGACGGCACCGATTTCGCCAAGTCCCGGAGCCCTGGCAAGGTCTTCGGCAATGGCGGCGAAGGCATCGGTCGGCGGAACGATCCGCGTGCCCTTGCCCTGTCCCGGGTGCCAGGGCAGAAGAATGGTCGGCAGGAACCAGACCTCGTGGCCGACCCGTTCCAGGGCGAAGGTCAGCCCGCGACCACTGATGCCGCCACGCACGACCTGGGAGGTGATGACAAGGATCGGCTGCTTCTGCGGCACGGGAGAGCCCGGCTGTTGTGTCATCGTCGGCATCTTTCTGGCGGATCAGGCGGCGTCTGAAGAGGATTTTCTGCCGGCGCCGTAGCGTTTCTCGATATAGTCCAGCACCATTTTCTTGAATTCGTCGGCAATGCCCGGCCCGCGCAGGGTGGTGACCTTCTCGCCGTCGACGAAAACCGGTGCGGAAGGGGTTTCGCCGGTGCCGGGCAGGGAAATGCCGATGTCGGCGTGTTTGGATTCGCCGGGCCCGTTGACGATACAGCCCATCACCGCGACGTTGAGGCTTTCGACGCCGGGATATTCCTCGCGCCATTTCGGCATGGACTCGCGGATATGGTCCTGAATGTCGCCGGCCAGTTCCTGGAACACGGTCGAGGTGGTGCGGCCGCAGCCGGGGCAGGCGGCGACAACCGGAACGAAGGCGCGAAAGCCCATCACCTGCAGCAGCTCCTGGGCAACCTGCACCTCGCGGGTGCGGTCGCCGCCGGGCTCCGGCGTCAGCGACACGCGAATGGTGTCGCCGATGCCCTGCTGCAGCAGGATGCCCATGGAGGCGGCCGAGGAGACAATGCCCTTGGTGCCCATGCCGGCTTCCGTCAGGCCGAGGTGAAGCGCGTAGTCGCAGCGGCGGGCCAGATCGGCATAAACGGCGATCAGGTCCTGCACCTGGCTGACCTTGGCCGACAGGATGATCCTGTCACGGCCCATTCCGAGGGCTTCGGCGCGTTCGCCCGACAGCAGTCCGGACTGGATGATCGCCTCGCGCATGACGGCGCCGGCCGAAACCGGCTTGGCGCTGTTCGCGTTCTCGTCCATCAGCCTGGTCAGCAGCTCCTGGTCCAGCGAGCCCCAGTTGACGCCGATGCGCACCGGCTTGTCGTGCTTCAGGGCGATCTCGATGATCTGGGAGAACTGGGTGTCGCGCTTGGCCTTGAAGCCGACATTGCCCGGATTGATGCGGTACTTGTCGAGCGCCCTGGCGCAGTCGGGATAGTCGCTCAGGAGCTTGTGGCCGATATAGTGGAAATCCCCGACCAGCGGCACATCGATACCGAGGCGGTCCAGACGTTCGCGGATGCGCGGCACCTGGGCGGCGGCCTCGGGTCGGTCGACGGTGATGCGCACGATTTCCGACCCGGCCCGGGCGAGGGCCGAAACCTGGGCGACGGTCGCGTCCGCGTCGGCGGTGTCGGTATTGGTCATCGACTGAACGGCAACCGGCGCGTCGCCGCCGACCATCACGTTGCCGACCATCACGCCAACCGATTTGCGCCGGGCCAGGGGTTTTGCAAAATCATCAATCATCACGGGAACCACAGGGTCATGGGAACTGAGTTCATGGACACATACATGAGGGAACTCGGTCCGGTTTTCCAGCGCATGATTAGGGGTTGAGGCGAAAAAGGGCAATGGGGGCGGAGCCGGCAGGGCGAAACCGGCGGATTTACGCCGCGCCTGAAGGCGCCGGGACCGGTCCGATGCGGTGCTGGCGCGGCCCGGCAAAATCGCTATTCTTCCGCAAGCCTGATCAAACCCTGCGAGGGCAGTTCATGTTCATCACGGTTCTGGAACGCTCACTGTCTCTGGCACAGCACAATATCGGAACGCTGCTGCGGACCGGCTGGGCCTATATCCTGCTGCTGGTCGCCCTCAATTTCGCCATCGGCGGTACGCTGATGCCGGAAAGCGGGTTCACGACCGTGTCCTACATGACCGAACCGGTCGCGGCGGCCGATGAAGGTGCCTTGCGCGCCCTGGCGGCGGTCGCCAATCTGCTGGTCGGCTTTTCGATCGCCATTGCCTATGTCCGCCGGATTCTGATCGATGCGCGCGATTTTCCGCTCACCTTCGGCGGACGCACCGTTCGGGTGATTCTCAACCAGATCGTTCTCACGCTGATCGGCCTGCTGTCGCTCGTCCCTCTTGCGATCGTCGCGCTGCTGCTTGCGGCGGTGACCGCCGGCGCCGGCCTGCTGCTTTTCGTTCTGGCGCCCTTCATCGCACTGATGGTGGTCCAGCGCTTCTCGGTCATTCTGCCCGCAGCCGCGCTGGACGACCCGCTCACCCTGAGAGAAAGCTGGCGGGCGACCTCCGGGCTCGGCTGGGCCATGGCGTTTTCGGCCCTGATCATGAGCCTGCTTGCCGGGTTCCTGGTGTTCGTCTGGATGCTGCTGCTGGGCATCAGCGACGGGATTGTGCCCGCGAGCGCACTCTGGCAGCAGATCCGTTCGGCAATCTTTCCCATGGGCACGATGCTGATTCTGGTCTGGGCCTTCGCCAGCCTTCATGCCACATTTTACGGATTGATCCGCGACCGTTTCGCCGCGCGTCTCGGCCTCAGGCCTGCCGACTACACGCAAGCCGAAGACCATAGGACCGCCGCCAGGGCGCGTGCCCGCAGGGCTGTCGATGGTGTCCGGCGCCTGCGCCGCCGGAATGCCGACCGGCCCTGAGGGACAGGGGCGCGCAACTGCGTCATTGTCACTCCGGAGTATTGCGATGTTGCGGTGCGGCACCAACTGGTGAAATGATGCGCCTGAATTTCATAACGTCCTGGGAGATCCATCATGCTTTCCAACAAAACCGCCGTCGTCACCGGCTCCACTTCGGGCATAGGCCTCGGGTATGCCCGGGCCTTCGCGGAAAAAGGGGCCAATGTGGTCATCAACGGTCTGGGCGATGCGGCCGAGATCGAGCGCACCCGTGCGGCCATCGAGGCCGATTTCGGTGTCCGCTGCTCCTATTCCGCCGCCAACATGCTCAAGGGTGACGAGATTGCCGGCATGATCGCCGATGCGGAGAAGGAATTCGGGTCCGTCGATGTCCTGGTCAACAATGCGGGCATCCAGTTCGTTTCTCCGGTGGACGAGTTTCCGATCGAAAAATGGGACGCGATCATTGCTATCAACCTGACGTCGGCGTTCCACACCACCCGGGCAGCCCTTCCGGGCATGAAGGAACGGGGATGGGGCAGGATCATCAACACAGCCTCGGCGCATGCGCTGGTCGCATCGCCGTTCAAATCCGCCTATGTGTCCGCCAAACACGGCATTGCCGGCCTGACCAAGACGGTTGCGCTGGAAGTGGCCGAGCATGGGATCACCGTGAATGCGATCTGTCCCGGCTACGTCTGGACGCCGCTGGTGGAAGCGCAGATCCCCGACACGATGAAGGCGCGCAACATGACCGAGGAGGAGGTCAAGAAAGACGTGATGCTGGCCGCCCAGCCGACAAAGCAGTTCGTGACCATCGAGCAGGTCGCCGCCTTTGCCGTGTTCCTGTGTTCCGATTCCGCCTCTTCGAT
The DNA here is from genome assembly GCF_003075075.1 of Labrenzia sp. 011. GTDB lineage: Bacteria > Pseudomonadota > Alphaproteobacteria > Rhizobiales > Stappiaceae > Roseibium. Next base: position 146,529 of record NZ_QCYM01000011.1, read on the forward strand.
CACCGGCTCCATTCTGCCGATCGACGGCGGGTGGACGGCGCAATAATCACCCGTCCGGGTGACGGATCTGCGGCCGGTGCGGATCGGAGATCCGTCGTTCTAATTCGGGCATGCCGTCCGCACGCACGCGGACGCAGATGTTCCGGGCCTTCGGAAGAGGCCAAAGGAGGACCGTGATGGCCGCAGCGAAGAAAATAAACCTCGCCCTTCAGGGCGGGGGTGCGCATGGCGCGTTTACATGGGGTGTCCTGGACTGGTTTCTGGAAGACAGCCGCTTTGTCATCGACGCCATAACGGGAACATCCGCGGGAGCGATGAACGGGGTTGTTCTGGTCAGCGGCATGGCGTCCGGCGGCGAGGACGGGGCGCGGGAGAGCCTGGAAAATTTCTGGCGCGAGGTCAGCAGCCATGCGCAGTTCAGTCCGATCCAGCGCTCTCCCCTGGATGTCCTCCTGGGGCAGTGGAGCCTCGATTTTTCGCCCAGCTATCTCTATTTCGACGTGATGTCGCGATTTGCCTCTCCCTATGAACTCAATCCGTTCAACGTCAATCCCCTGCGCGACGTGGTGGCGAAGGTCGTCGATTTCGAGAAGGTGCATTCCTGTCATGCGGTGAAACTGTTCATTTCCGCGACCAATGTCTTCACCGGGAAGATCAGGATCTTCACCCACAAGGAAGTGACCCTGGATGCGGTGATGGCCTCCGCCTGCCTGCCGCATCTCTATCAGGCGGTGGAAATTGACGGAGAGCCCTATTGGGACGGCGGCTACATGGGCAATCCGCCGCTTTATCCGCTGTTCTACGAAACAAGAACACCGGATGTGGTGCTGATCCAGATCAACCCTCTGGAGCGGCGCGAGGTGCCGAAGAGCGCGCGGGAAATTCTCAACCGGGTCAACGAGATCAGCTTCAATTCGACCCTGCTGAGGGAGCTCCGGGCCATCGACTTCGTCACCCGTCTGGTCGAAGAGGGGAAACTGTCCAGGGACGACTACATGAAGGTGCATATGCACCGGATTTCCGCTGCCGAGCTCAATCCGCTGCAGGCCTCGTCGAAACTGAATGCGGAATGGGCCTTTCTGACCGAGCTGCGTGACATCGGACGCAACACCGCCCGGGACTGGCTGGACCGTCACTACGACGACATCGGCGAGCGTTCCACGGTCGACCTGCGCAGCGAATTCTCCTGACGGCCGCGCCGGCGCGGTGGCGATCGCGTTAACCTTCCGTTAGCCGCGTTTGCAGGTGGCGTTGCAGATTGCAATGCAGGCTGGGGGCATGTTTTTTAACGAAATCAGCATGTTGTGGATTCCGCTTCTGTCCGGGCCAGATCTGGATGTTTTTCGCGAAAAACGGTTTGGCAAGGCTTTTGCGTTGGAATTGGCACGCTGATTGTCAGGTAGTGCGTCGTCAGCGAAAAGTGGATGGAAGAAGCGGGCAAATGCGACCCCGCCCGCTTCTTCCTTCCCACATCTTCCGGCAGGGGCCGCCTCCGGCATGTGCGATGCCCGCACAATCCCCGGCAGATTTCCCGATATTTTCATGTAAATTCGATTTTCGGACGGGAACTGTCCTTAAATTGCCGGCTTGATGACCTATTTCCTGCTTGTCGGGACAGCCCCTGTGGTGTTGCCGGCGGTTGATTTGTGACTGCCATGTGGAGCATCCTGCGTTCGTGCGAATACAGGCAGAATGTTTCAACACTTTGAGAACGATCGGGTTTTCTGCTTTGTGCCGGTTCGGACGGACGCGGGCCGGTCTTGATGGTTACGGGAAAAGGGATTTGCGATGAGCGACAGGATGACCCGGTTTCTGGCAGGTTGCCTCGGCGCGCTGACGGTCGCGGCCTGTTCGGGAGGCGCCTTTGCGGTCGAAGCCCTGGCAGCGAGCGACAAGGCGCGGATTGCCGAGATCACCGCTCAGGGGGGATGCCCGCGCTGCGATCTGAAACTTGCCGAGCTTCGGGGCATCTCGATGGAGAATGCCGATTTCGACCGGGCGATCCTGCGGGAGGTGGATCTGAAGGAAGCCGTGCTTCCGAATGGAAATTTCCGCAGGGCCGATTTCCGGCGGACGGAGGCCGAGCGCTCGGATTTCTCCGGGTCGGATTTTTCCAATGCCAGCATGCGGTCGGTCGACCTGGAAAAGTCGAACCTCACCGGGGCCAATCTGCAGGACGTCGACCTGCGGGAATCGGACATGAATTCCAGCATCGTTTCGGGCGCGAATTTCGACGGAGCGGACCTCAGAAATGTCACCCTGATCCGTTCCATCGGACATGGGGCAACCTTCAGGGGGGCGAAGATGGACGGGGCCAATCTTGAACGTGCCGATCTGCGCGACACGAATTTTCAGAATGCCCGCCTCCGCCAGGCAAAGCTCGACCGCATCAGCGCGAAAAACGCCGATTTCTCCGGTGCCGATCTGTCAGGTGTCAGGCTGGTCAGTTCCGATCTGAGCGGCGCAAATCTGACCGATGTGGATTTCGACGGTGCCCTGCTGCGCCGGACACGTCTGCCGGGCGCCGATCTGACGGGCGCCAAAAATCTGGATCCGAGCCGGATCCTGGGGGCCTGCGGCGACGAGGCCACCAAACTTCCGAGCGGCATAGAGCTGGCCACCTGCACCTACTGACGGCCGGGGCGAACGCGGTGGATTGAAGGGACGGTTCTGAACGGGCCATGCTGCCGGTCATCTTGCGCCTGGACAGGGTCTGCCCCATCCGTGCGGGCGGGACGCGCGTGTCAGGTTCAAGCTTTCCGGGAACGGCCTGCGGAAGCCTTTCCCGTCACTTCAAAACCTGTCTGGAACCGTGAGGAACCCTGTTGCCGGTCTGGAGCCAGTCGCGCTGAATTGAATTCAGGAAATCGCCCGAACGCATTTGTGATGCAAAGACTGCCTCGGCGTCTTCCTGAAGTCATGAATCCGATTGAACGCGACGCGCTCCTAGAACAGGTCGAATGCGAAGCGGTAGCTGACCCCGACGCCAAGACTGAACTGGTCCTTGCTGCCGCCTTCGGCAATTGGGCTGTCGGCGGCGTCGCCGACCAGCCGGTCGTAGCCGCCCTGAAGGTGAAGGCGGACATCGTCGTTCCAGTCGTAGCTGGCACGGGCCGCCAGGCCGAGGCTCTTGAAACCGGCGCTGGGGCTGTAGGCGGTCAGGCGTCCGCCGCTGTTGGCGGCTTCAGAGGCACTGACACCGAAATAGGTGTCCATGTAATCCTCGGAGGCAAAATCGGCACGCGGACCGAAACTGACTTCCCATTTTTCGCTCGGATAGATGATCCCGTCGAGACCGACCATCCCGACCTGGCCGGTATGGCCGTTGATCCCCTGGCGCAATTCGGCGAAGGCGCGGAAATGATTGGTCCGGAAGCCGCCGCCAAGCCCGAGCTCAAGCGCCCAGTCGACGGTTTTGGTTCCCGTCAGGTCCGAGCTGTCGCTGGCCTTGCGTTCGCCGATGTAATTGAATGAGGGGTAGAAGAAGACGCCGCTCTTGCGCCGTCCGTCAACGACCTGACCGAGACCCGGCACGTAGAACCGGCCCACGGCGATGATCGGGAAAGGATAGACCAGATAGCTGTCCGCAGCTTCGTACCGCGGCTTGGCGATGGCGCCGATGCCGAGATCGATCACAAACTGCTTGCTTGCATCCTGAGAGGAGACCTGGCCGCTTTCCGCCAGAGCGCCTCCAGACACGGCGCTCAGTGAAAGGGCCAGCGCGACGCGAGACAACAGCTTCATCATAAAGGTCATATCCATTGGAGATCCGAGTGGAGGGACGATAGCACGACTAAGGGTTATAAAAAGCCTAAGGAACGAGGGTTTTGTGAAACTGTTGCATTTGGGCATCTGTGACCGGTCCGGAGAAAACCGCGCTGCAAACAAATCCGCGTTGCGAGGTGCCGCGTCTTGCAGCTTTTCCGTCTTGCCGCTACATGAGGTTCAAGACAGATCCTGAACGGCAACGGACGAGACCATGACAGCCCTTTTCAACGTCATTCTTATCGCACTGGAACTCTACACCTACGTGATCATTGCCTCTGCGATCTTCTCGTGGCTCTTCGCCTTTAATATCGTCAATTCCAACAATCAGGTCATCAACAGCATCGGCCGGGTGCTCTATAATCTGACGGAGCCTGCGCTGCGGCCCATACGCCGCTTCCTGCCGGATCTGGGCGGCGTCGACATTTCCCCGGTGATCCTGCTGCTGCTCATCATTTTCATCCGTCAGATCATCATCATCAATCTCATGCCGCTGTTTCGCGGATACTGATCTTCTGAAAATTCGGGGATGAACCTGTCCGGACCGGATGGCCCGGGCACAGACTGCTGGCGAGCCCGCTGTCCACCGGCTCCGGCAGGTGGGATGCAGGTCGAGCCCCGATCCGGAATCCGGACATATTTCGCGCCGCCGTCGCATATTGATCCTGATCAGGCGGTAACCCGGCAGTTTGGCGCTCGCATGCGCTCGCGCTGAAGTCTGGAGTCGCGTTTACGCGATGACGCTTCGCACCACGCAGCCCGGACTGCCGACAGCGGGTTTGTCGGCAGACTGAAACTCAAGCAATCTGGTCCGTAACCCTAATCTTCCAGCTTGCGGGCCTCGTCCGGCAGCATGATGGGGATGCCGTTGCGGATCGGATAGGCGAGGCGCGCCGAGCGGGAAATCAGTTCCTGCTTCTGGGCATCATATTCAAGCGTCGATTTGGTCAGCGGGCACACGAGAAGCTCCAGAAGCTTCCGGTCAACGGGGCGTTCCGCGGTTTCGGTCATGGGATCGGTCTTTCTGTCCTGATGGTGCCTGAACACTCCTCCGTCTCCCGGACCCGGAGATGCGGCAGGAGGTCCGGTGGCCTACTGCAATGTGGTGCCGCCATCGTTCTGCGATCTGGCGAGATCCATTTCGGTGATGGCGATCAGCGTTTCGGCGCGGGTCTTCAGGTCGCGCGCTTCCAGCAGGGCCTGTTTTTCCTGGGGGCCGTAGGGGCACATCATGCAGAGCGCGTTCACCAGAACTTCGGTTTCGGCTTCCGAAACGCTGCGCCAGTCGGCTTCCAGATTGTTGGCGTCCAGATAGGCGCGCAATGTCTTCAAAAGGCCGTGCCGGTCGACGTCCTCTTCGCCTTCGCCGCATTTGAGATCATGGGCGAAGGGGGCGAAGTCGCATTCCACCTGGCGGAAGCCGGAATAGGAGCCCAGTTCCTTGCCGAGGGCGAAGCGGGTGATGCCCTGAAGGGTGATCAGATAGCGCCCGTCTCCGGTCTCCTGAAAGCTCGTCAGGCGGCCGACGCATCCCACGTTCGCCAGTGCCGGATTGTCCTCGTCGTCGTCGGTGTCGTGGTCCGGCGACGGCTGAACCATGCCGATCAGCCTGTTGCCCGCCAGGGCCGCATCGACCATGTCGATGTAGCGCTGCTCGAAAATGTTCAGCGGCAACTGGGTTCTGGGAAGAAGCAGGGCGCCGGGCAGAGGAAACACGGGCAGAATCGGCGGCAGATCCGCGATCGTTTCGTAAATGGCATTTCCCGCCTGCATGTTCCCGCCTTCTGTCGTTGGTCCTACCGGAATCGGCGCGCTGTGCGCCGCCGGGCGCACAACGCCATCCGAATCCTAATGTGTGGCGTGATCGGCAATCGTCAAGAAAACAGCACCGCAGAAAGGCGGCGCCGTCCATAGGCGCTTGCCGGATCCTTGAAGCCCCAGGCCTCGAAGAACTGCAGAAGCTGCTTGCGGGCGCCGTCCTCGTTCCACTCCCTGTCGCGGCGGACGATCTCGATCAGCTGGTCGACGGCGCCGTTCTTGTCGCCCTTGCCGTTCAGTCCGAGGGCCAGATCGAACCGGGCCTGCAGGTTCAGAGGATCTTTCTCGATGCGGTCCTGCAGATCGGCCAGATCGCCGAGAGAGGCCGCCTGTTCGGCCAGCTCGAGCGCGGTCCTTGCAGCGACATATGCCTCGTCGGAGCGTTTCTCCTCCGGCACGAGGTCAAGCGCCTGGGCGGCGCGCTCCGGTTCTCCGGCCGCGAGATAGCATTGGGCAAGACCGGCGATGGCCTTGGCGTTGTCCGGTTCCATCTGCATGACGGCACCGAAGTGCTGGGCGGCCTGGCCGAAATCACCGGCTGCAAGCAGCTCTTCGGCCTGCTCGAGATGCACGTCCGCCTGGTTTGCCGGGGCCGGGCCGGCGACCTTTTCGATGAAGGCCTTGACCTGGCTTTCCTGCTGGGCGCCCATGAAGCCGTCGACCGGCTGGCCGTCCTTGAAGGCGACCACGGCGGGAATCGACTGGATCCCCATCTGTCCCGGGATCTCCGGGTTTTCGTCGATATTCATCTTGGCGAGCCTGACCCGGCCGCCGGCGGCCTTCACGGCGGCCTCGATGATCGGCGTCAGCTGCTTGCAGGGGCCGCACCAGGGAGCCCAGAAATCCACCAGTACGGTCTGATGACGGGAGGCTTCCATCACGTCCGCCATGAAGGTCTGAGTGGTGACATCGAAAACCAGATCGCCGCCGGCGGGAGCGCCGCCGGCGCCGGCCGCAGCCTGACCGTCCGTCTGACCTGCGTAGCCGCCGCCCATGCTGCCACCGAACCCGCCGCCGATCTGGCCGCCCATGGTGTAATTGCCGTTGCTCATCTGTCCGCCTCGTTTCTACGGTCCGCGTCTGGCGCGCCCGGACCTAAAGTGGTGACCGTCAAAGGGTCGAATTTGCTCATAACATGGAGCCGAAGCGCCCGAATTACAAACGCCTGCCGGGTACGCTTCAGGGCCGTAAGCTAAAGTCCCGCCGCCACGGCCTCGTCGCTGACCGCGAGGATGCGGGCGGAGTGACCGCAGGCGCCGGCGAATTTCATCAGATCGTCCGCTCGAATGGATGTCGTGGCATCATTCTTGAGCGGATGAAAGTTCAGGACATTGTGCTGCATCATTGCAGCGTCGAACACGGGGGTAACCCTCTGTGCTTCCCGGTCGTTGATCAGGGAGAAGGGCGTCACCGATCCCGGTTCCACGCCCAGCACCTCCATGAGAAGATCCGCATTGCCGAAGGACACCCGTCCCTGCGCGCCGATGGTCTGATGGATCTTCTTCAGGTCGATCTGTGCGTCGTGCAGCGCCACGACCAGGAACAGGCGGCCCTTCTTGTCCTTCACGAACAGGTTCTTGGTGTGGCCGCCGGGGATGCGTTCATGCAATCCGCCCGATTCCGCCACGGTGAAGACCGGTTCGTGATCGACCGTGGTCACATCGATATCGAGGGTTTTCAGGAAGGCCATCAGATCGTCACGGCTTGCCGGCATGCAGTTTCCCCAGGTTTCAACGGGTCCGGGAAGCGTTCCTGTCCGGCCCGGGGGCCGCAGGATGCTCCCGTCATTCCTGATCGGTCGCGTTTCGTGCTCTCATGTGACTTGACATGAAGACAGGGTGATCTAGCGCGTTTCCATATTCCGCGACAAGAGTGAATTGCCGTACTACGGTGCTGAATTCCGTAGTTTTTCCCGGCAGATGAACACAGGAAATCCACAAAAAGACGGCTTGAAAAAAATCTGCAGATTCGGTGTTGCAATCCGTCCCGGCTTGGTTCATATACAGCGCCACCGAAGCCGGGGCGGCACTGCCCAGGCGCTCAGGTCGCTGTGCGGGCGTAGCTCAGGGGTAGAGCACAACCTTGCCAAGGTTGGGGTCGTGGGTTCGAATCCCATCGCCCGCTCCAAATTCTAGACAACAAAAGCCGTGGTTCGCCGCGGCTTTTTGTTTGTCTAGAAGGTTGAATTCATATTGAATGCATAAAATTGTTCGTGCCTCGGTGGGGGCTCCGTTTTCAATGTTATGGGATTCAATTCGCGTAAATATGGACGAATATTTAAGCCATAGCGACCTTTCAGCTGACCAAAAACTAAAGCTGCTTGAAGATTTTTTGGTTGGTCACTCGAATAACGATTTTGAGAACTTTGAGCAACGGATCAGTCACTTTTGTCCCTTTGAAGCTATTGGAATGGTTCGTCAGGAAATTCGACATTCCAACTTCCTGAGTTTTATACTTGATCCAAATAATTCCCACCCATTTGGGGATCGTCTGCTTAAGACCTGATTGCTTGAAGTCGCCTCCCAAGCAGGGATTGGCCAGTTTTCTCTCAAGCCACTGGATGTTCACTTTCTTGATTGCGGAAACGCCATACTTTTGCGTGAACGTGCCAATAT
>NZ_QCYM01000012.1 GCF_003075075.1 Labrenzia sp. 011
TTCCAAATATTCTGCTGAGAAATACCAAGTCGGGATCTTTTTTTGAATTAACATTATTATTAATGCTCACTTCTACTTTGTATTCATTGAATTTTTCAGTTTTAGGTAGCTGTATTAATGCTTTTAATGCCGCTTATCCCTTTCGCTCAGGTTACTACAACATATTGATCCGAATGACCGCCTAAGAGCGAAGGGCGGTGTGAAAGCTATTTGACCAGATTCGCGCTTTCCCGTCCCCAACGGAGAGGCCATTGGGAGAGATTTGAAGCAACGGTAAGCATCTCCTGAGCGCCCCAGTTTTCGCGAACCTCTCGAGATACGCTCAGCAATTTGTTGTCAAAACCAATTTTATCATCTCTTGAGGATGATTGAGGGCGTTGCGTTAAAACAATCGACGAGAGAGTGATATTATGATACCAATAATCATCCTATGGAGATGATTGTGGCATTAAGCATGAAAACACTCGGATCTCAAACAGCCAAACTCGTGCAGGGATTGCATGACAAAGGGCGTTCGACGTTCACACTCGACGATGCGGTTGAAATTGTCGGCGGTCCCAGAAATATCGTTTCCAATCTGCTTGCAAAAGCGCAGAAGCGCGGAGTTGTTACCCGTCTGAAACGGGGTCTGTACGTCCTGGTTCCGTATGAACTAGGGAGTGCAACCGTCTACGGAGGGAACCCGCTGACCGTGGCCTCACGATTGCTGGAAGGTAGGCCGCACTATCTTTCCCACGGAACGGCAATGGCGGTGCACGGTATGACCAGGCAGCCTCAGATTCTGGTGACGGCTTCATGTGTTAACTCCCCGGCCAGCAATATGCAGGCTGGTGGAACTGAATTGCGGGTGGTCTCCATTCGCGAAGGGGAAGTGTTCGGGACAAAGAACCATTGGACCGAAGATGGGCAAAAGGTCGTTGTCAGTGACATCGAGCGAACCATCGTCGACTGCCTTCGCCGTACGGACCTGTGTGGGGGTTACGTTGAAATCGACGCGGGTACGTGGATGGTTCGAACCAAGGTAAATGCAGACAGACTTGTTGATTACGCCGTTCGCCTCGGCATCGGAGCTGTAATTGGGCGTGTCGGCTTTCTCATGGATTCATGCGAACTCGGCAGCGAAGATCATCGGAGCCGTTTGCGGGAGAAGTTGACGAAAACTTATCACCTTCTCGATCCGCTGATGCCGCCGGACGGGAAATACATGTCCGAGTGGCATCTTCGCCTCAATGTGAGTCGCGAAGAGATTATTTCTGTAAGGAGTACCTGATGATAAGCCAACGCGACCTCTCGCTGATTTCCAACGATTTATACAAGGACAGCGGGGGTCGCCGCATCCCGGATCAAACCATCGAGCTTGATTACGCGCTTGGGTGGTTCCTTTCCGAGCTTTCGCAAAATCCGTTTGGAACCCACCTTGCTTTCAAGGGCGGCACGGCTCTCAGGAGATGTTACTTTGGAGAGTATCGTTTCTCGGAGGACCTCGATTTCACGCTGCTGAATTCAGCCACTTTCGACGAGGTCGTCGCGGCTTTCAACGAAGTGGGAGAATCCGTCCGTGACGCTTCAGGCATGGATTTTGTGTTCGCTCGACCAGATGGTCAACAGCGCCTAAACAGCCACACTTTCTATATGGAATTCACTGGACCGATGCGCCGGGCGCGGACCTTTAAAGTGGATATGACCATCAATGAGACGATCGTGCATGATCTGGAGATGCGTCCGATCTTGGCAACGTACGACGCGTATGATTTTCCTTCGGGCTGCACTGTGAAGACATATTCAGTCGAGGAAATAGCAACTGAAAAAATTGTCGCCTTGACGGACAAGGCCCGCAGCCAGCCGAGGGACCTTTTTGACATCTGGAAGCTCCATGAAGAGTTCGGGATCGAACTGGCGGAACTCGCAAATCCAATTGCTCAGAAACTCGCATTTCGTGGTAGGGATGCCGAAAATTTGGAAAATCTGTTCTCCCGAAAGGAAGCTGTGTTGAAGGCAACCTGGTCGGCACGCCTTGATCCTCAAATGAGTTCCACGCCTCCGTTTGATGGCGTGTTCAGAGAGGTGAAACGTGCGTTCAGGCAATCGGACGTATTCAGCCTGGTGCAGACGGAGCACCAGAGGCTCAAGAACGATTAGGCCGACGATTATTCTGCGGCGATCGCAACAGACCCTCGCGAAACGGGACTTGGCGGCAACATTCGCGGCAACAGCGGATCGGGCTTACGGTACCTCCGTCCGGTCATTTTGACCTCGCCGGGACGGCGTGGGGTCAAGACCGGGCGCCCCGATTTCCGGCGCTTGTAGATCCGGCGATCGGCGAACTCCGGAACCCCATCAAATTCCCATTGGAAGCTTCTGTAGGCGGCCGGATCCTCTTCATACAATCGGTCGACCCACCAGACGAGATTATCCATGATCTCGACGCGCGAAACGCGATAGTAGGCAACGAGGTCCCTAACGATCTGGCGCTTGTTCGGGTGACACATCTTGAGGATCTCTTCGATATGATCCTGTTTCCATCGTTTCGTATCGCCGACGATGTCCCGGTAGGTGATCGGTGCGAGGCGCTGGCCGATGCCGAACATCCTGTCCATGGTGCTGCCGAAGCTGCGACGTCTGTTCCACCGGAAGACGAATTCGTTCAGGTAAGCGTCGATGTGCTTCTCCCGGAAGCCGTGATACGTGCCCAATGCCCATCGCTTCAGGTTGGCGAAGAGGACGTGGATCCATTTGAAGACGATGTGCGCCGGAAGCGGCGACCGTTTCAGGTTCACCTTCGTCAGAGGGCGATCCGGAACCTTGTTGTACGAGGCCAGCTCGTCGGTTCGCAGATGCGTCCCGGGTGCCGTGTTGGCGACCACGAAGGGAACGATGCTGTCCGCCGACCGATTTGCGATCCTGGCTAATCGGATTCGGCCGACGCCGAACCTGCCGATCGTTTCGACGGCACCCGCAACCCATATCTGGTTGGCAGTGCTGCTACCGCCGCCCTTCTTCAACTCGTCACCATCGCGACGATAAGGAATGGCGGTTTCGTCGACATCCACGTTCCCTTCGAGCGGTGCCCGGTTCGGATTGACCATCGCCCGGCGAAGCTTGTGGAGCAGCAGCCAGGCCGTCTTGTAGGTGACATCGATTTTCGTCTGAAGCTGGAGCGCCGAGATGCCGTTGGAATGCGTCGCCATCAGGTACGCGGCGAGGAACCACTTCCTCAGAGGCAGATGCGTCCCCTGCATGACCGTTCCCGCGATCACGGAGGTCTGCTTTCGGCATCCGGGATCTTTTTCTCCGCCGCCGCACTGCCACAGCCATGGACGTGTCTCCAGTCGCCAGGCCTTTCTCGAACCGCAGTGCGGGCACACGAAGCCGCCCGGCCAGCGTTTGTTGGAGAGGTATTCCGCGCAGGCGTAGTCGTCGTGGAAGGTGTCCACGAACTTTTCCAGGGACGGTGGCTTGTCGTGTTTCCACCTGGTCGGAAAGAGCGCCTCGGTCATGCCGGCACTCAATAGGGGATGATGTCGGCCGCGTCATCCCAAAACGCTAGATATGGTTACCACCTGAGCGAAAGGGATAAGCGGCCTTTTAATTCAATTGAAATCGATTCAGTTGTGTACGGTAAAGATTTGTCAAATATCCTGAATCTATCTGAAGAAGAAAATTTCTGTGTTTCTCCATTTGAGAACTTTGCTTCGATTGTGATATTTGATCCAGTTGTATGGTATTGTTCGCAAAACTGGTTCCATTTATCTGAAATACTGAGTATGTCGTCGATATTGACAATTTTTGGCTTGGAATAAGATTTGCTAATTTTTTCAGTTTTTCCGGTAAGCTCAGAGTAAAGGGCTTGCATTATCTGAGGAGAATTGCTGCCAATTTTTACTGCTTCTCCTGCTGAGCTTCCTGAGTTGTTCATCGTTTTGACCTTGCTGATTTAATTAATTCTCAAATGATTCATTAAGAAATGAATTTAATGCGAGATACGAATATCAGGCAACTTTTTCTTGTGATGTTTTGTGATTGCAGTTCAGCTATGTAAATGGCCTTAGTCCTCAGGAAAGCGGGCCGTAGAATCCGTGTTTCAGCGCCCGCGCCCAGCCTGGCCGGCCGTTCTCCGCCGCCGTACGGCTGGCGGTTTCCCAGTCGTAGGCGAGGCTCTTCTGCTGGAAGTTCCAGACGCCGTTCCGGACCGTCATGAGCGCGTAGCGTGCGTGCGGGCTGCCGGCTTCCATGACGTGCAGCTGCGGATGGTCGTCCTGGTAGGAGGGCAGGCCGACACTGCCCGGGTTGAGCAGTATCTGTCCGGTTTTCTGCAGCCTGATGAGCCTCGGAATATGGCTATGGCCGCAGCAGACGATGGGCGAGGTCTCGCCGTTGAGGTTACGCAGGAGCGTGTCCTCATCGGGAAGATGGCCCTTCGGCCCTTCTATCTTTTCGGTCAGATAGCGGTCGTCGTTCTCCGGCGTGCCGTGGCAGAGAAAGACGGTCTCGTCGAGCCGGATGGTCGGCTTCGTGGTTCTCAGCCATTCGAGGCTCGCATCGGACAGGCGTTCGGCGGCGAAGACATCGGTCGGCCCCATCTCGTCGATGGGATCGTCCAGCACGATCCGGTCATGATTGCCGCGCACGGTCGGCCAGCCGGTTTCCCGCAGGATCGCAGCGGTCTCCTCCGGCCACAACGGGCCGGAGACGCAGTCGCCCAGATTGACGATCATGTCCGGAGCTTCCGTCTTGAGGTCGGCGATCACCGCCTCGAGCGCCAGAAGGTTGCCGTGGATATCGGAAATGACGGCGATTTTCATGTTTCGGTTTCCTTGCGGCCCATGTGACCGAGATGGGTGATCCCGAAGCCTGCCGGGCTTTTCAATCCGTAGCCCAGGACGCGGTCGAAAGCGATATGCGATGCCCAGATGAGGCACAGCGGTACGACATCCTGAAAGGCGTCGGGCGTCCGCAGAATTTCGGTAAGGATCACACCGCAAATCAACAGGAAGGCCGGGCCGAAAAAGCTGTGCAGGAGATTATAGGCAAAGGCCCCGAAACGGGGACCGGCGAGATAGCCCAGCATCGACAGGTCGGGCACCGGAAACAGCAGCAGGAATATCCACCAGGGCGCCCCGCTCCAGGAATAGAGGGCAAGGGTCGCCAGAAACACGAACAGCGCTTCGATCCGCTGCCATGCCAGGAGAGATTTTTCGCCGGTCACCGGTCCTTGTCCCGCAGCAGGGTCGCCTAGGCTTCCCCGAACACCCGCTCGAAGATCACATCGACATTCTTGGTGTGATAGCCGAGGTCGAAGCGGTCGCGGATCTCTTCTTCGGAAAGATAGTTGCGCACATCCGCATCGTTCAGAAGCTCGGTCAGGAAGTCGACGGAGGCGCTGCCTGCGACCTGGTAGCTGTCCCAGACCTTCATGGCGTTGCGCTGGACCAGCCGGTAGGCGTCCTCGCGGGAGGAGCCTGCCTGGGTAAGGGCGAGCAGGATACGCTGGGAGTGCACGAGCCCGCCGAGACGGTTCATGTTGCCGGCCATCCGGTCCGGATAGACCATCAGCTTGTCGATGACGCCGGTGAGGCGGGCCAGGGCAAAGTCGAGGGTGACGGTGGCGTCCGGGCCGATCATCCGTTCGACGGAGGAGTGGGAGATATCGCGCTCGTGCCAGAGAGCGACGTTTTCCATCGCCGGGATGGAGAAGCCGCGCACAAGACGGGCAAGGCCGGTGAGATTTTCGGTCAGCACCGGATTGCGCTTGTGCGGCATGGCGGAAGAGCCCTTCTGGCCCTTGGAGAAGAATTCCTCCGCTTCCAGAACCTCGGTGCGCTGCAGGTGACGGATTTCGGTGGCCACGCGTTCGATGGAGGAGGCGATGACGCCGAGGGTGGCGAAATACATGGCGTGGCGGTCCCGCGGGATCACCTGGGTGGAGACCGGTTCGGCCTGCAGGCCCATGGCCTTGGCCACATGTTCCTCGACGGCCGGGTCGATATTGGCGAAGGTGCCGACCGCACCGGAAATGGCGCAGGTGGCGATTTCCTCACGCGCGGCCACAAGCCGCTTCCTGCAGCGGTCGAATTCCGCGTAGGCCTCTGCCATCTTCAGACCGAAGGTGACCGGCTCGGCGTGGATGCCGTGGGAGCGGCCGATGCAGACCGTGTCCTTGTGTTCCATCGCCCGGCGCCTGATCGCGGCCAGCAGCGCGTCCATGTCGGCGAGCAGCAGGTCGGTGGCGCGGACAAGCTGGACGTTGAAACAGGTGTCCAGAACGTCCGACGAGGTCATGCCCTGGTGAACGAAGCGCGCATCGGGACCGACAATTTCGGCCAGATGCGTCAGAAAGGCGATGACGTCATGCTTGGTCTCGCGTTCGATTTCGTCGATGCGCTCGATGTCGAATGTGGCGCTGCCACCCTTTTCCCAGATAGTCTTTGCCGCTTCCGCAGGAATGACACCCAGTTCCGCCAGGGCATCGCAGGCATGGGCCTCGATCTCGAACCAGATGCGGAATTTCGTTTCCGGTGACCAGACGGCGACCATGTCGGGGCGGGAGTAGCGCGGGATCATCTGAGAAAGGACCTCATGGTTTCTTTTCTTTTCTGGCTGGGCAATAGCAGAGCGCGGCGGCCCCTTCAATGCGGACGCAGCGGTTTTTGCTTGCAGGGTTGGCCCGCAAGATGAATTTTAACCCCCAGACCCGCAACCGTGTCCATTCTCCGGGAGACCGCAATGAAACTCTGGCGCCCTGCGAACACCATCACGGTGAAAGCGCTTGCCCTGATCTGGCAGGACGATGCCTTGCTCCTGTGCGATGTGTACGACGACAGCGGCAGGGTGACCGGCATGCGGCCGCTGGGCGGTACGGTCGAATTCGGGGAACCCTGGCGCGATGCCCTGCAGCGCGAATTCCTGGAAGAACTGGGGGCCCGGATTTCGCTGCTGGACAGTCATTTCGTGATGGAGAACATCTACGAACATCATGGTGTGACCGGTCATGAAGTCGTGTTCTTCTGCCATGCCCATTTCGTGGACAGCAGCTTCTATCAGAAGGAGAGCCTTGCTTTCGTCGAAAGCGACGAGACGGCCGGCATCGCAAAATGGGTATCGCTGGACGAACTCGCCGCCCGGCGGCTCGAACTCTATCCCGCCGGTTTGAAAGAGAGACTTGCCACGCGGGACGCGTCCGGCACAGCAGGGCGCATTCTCAGCTGATCACGTCGGGCCGTATTCCATCTCCTCGTCCAGCTTTTCCTCGGCCATGTAGCGGTCGAACTTGTCCTTGGTCAGACACAGCCGCACGGCGAACAGATAGACGCCGGTGGCAAACAGGCTGATGACGAGAATATCCGGGCCGACCGGTATGATGCCGCTGCCGCCACCAAAGGAACCGAGCCAGGAGAACAGGACGATCCCGGCGAGATAGGGGACGAGCCACGTTGCCTCGCGCCAGTCGAGACTGTCGAAGCCGCCCTGCCAGTTCCGGTAAAGCATCAGCGCGAACCCGGCCGCCAGACAGATTCCCAGATGGAGCATCGTGTCCCAGCCGCTCCAGTAGATGATCAGGGTGGCAACGATGAAAGCAAGGCAGCCGGTAAGAGGGGCGGCGGGCAGGACGAAGGCCCGCGGTGTGTCGGGCAGCAGCCGCCGGAAGGCCAGGACCGCGACCGGACCGACAACGAAAGACATCACGATCGAGGAGGTGTTGAGCGCGATGACTTCCTTGAAGGGCAAAAGCACGAAAAACAGGGCCGCGACGACGAAATTCACGATCAGCGCGAACAGCGGCACGCCGCGCGCCGACAGGAATTCCATGAACTTCGGGAAGAGTCCGTTCTGGGCCATGGCAAGACCGAGGCGGGCATTGGACCCCACGGAGACCAGGCCCGAGGCGAAGCTGGAAATGCGCGCGCTGGTATCGAGAATGCTGACGATCCACAGCGCTCCGACCGAAGTGGCAATCGCGGCCATCGGACCGAGCTCGCCGGGGAAGCTCAGCGCCGGCCAGCCGCCCTGGAGCTGGTTGTCATCAAGGGCGCCGAGAAAGGCAAGCTGCAGGCTGCCGTAAATCATCAGGCAGACCACGAGGCTGATAATGAGGGCCAGCGGCACATTGACCTTGGGGTTTCGGGCTTCCCCGGCAAGGTCGATGACATGGCGAAAGCCGATCAGGGCGAAGATCACGCCACCGGTCGAAATGGCGGAGAGGATGCCCTTCAGTCCTTCGGGCGCGAAACCGCCATAGTCGCTGAAATTGGTGAAGCGGAATTCCGATGTCAGGATGACGGCGGCCAGCAGCCCCGGCACGAGAATTTTCACCCAGGTGAGGGTCGTGTTGATTCGGGCGAAGAATTTCACGCCGAAGGCATTGAACACCGTGAAAACCGCCAGGAGCAGGCAGGCAACGCCGAGCCCGGCCGCGCTCAGGTGGCCGCTTGTGCCGTAAAGCCAGGGGGCCAGGCTTTTCGAATAGCTCAGCACCGCCTCCACCTCGATGGTCGCGGTGGTGTTGTAGCCGATCCAGGCGGTCCAGCCCATGGCCATGGAAACCACGGAACCGTGCGAGAAATGCGGTACACGGCCAATGCCGCCGGCGACCGGCAGTATGGCGGTGATCTCTGCGAAGGTGGCGGCGAGCAGCAGCATGGCAAAGCCGCCGATTACCCAGGCGAGCAGGGCGGAGGGGCCGGCAGCCTGTGCCGCGAGCAGTGGCGCGAACAGCCAGCCGGAGCCCAGAATGCCGCTGATGGCGACAAAGGTGAGGCCCAGTAGCCCGATACTGCGTTGCATATGCGCCAAGACGAATCTCCCCGGTCCCAGTTGCACCAACCTTAACCGAGGAATTGTCTCAACTAAAAGTCACGTAATCCGGGTTTTTTACAGGGGTTCTGCAAATCCGGGCGTTTCCCTCCCCGCCGGAGTGCTCCGGCAGCACCCGTGATCTCAGGAAACGGCCGTTTCCGCAGCCGTGCGGATGGCCGAAATGTTGCCTGCGTAGCTTTCGACCGTGCCGCCCTTGAAGACCGCCGATCCGGCGACCAGAACATTGGCGCCGGCTGCGGCAACCAGCGGGGCGGTGTCCGGAGTGACGCCGCCGTCGATCTGCAGGTCGATCGGCCGGTCGCCGATCATGGCCTTGATGCGGCGGGTCTTTTCCACCATGGCGTGAATGAACTTCTGGCCGCCGAAACCCGGGTTGACGGTCATCACCAGGATCAGGTCCAGCCGGTCGAGCACATATTCGAGGACGCTTTCCGGGGTCGAGGGGTTCAGGGAAACGCCGGCCTTCCTGCCCAGATTGCGGATGGCCTGCAGCGAGCGGTCCAGATGCGGGCCGGCTTCGGCATGCACGGTGATGATGTCGGACCCGGCCCTGGCGAAGGCCTCCAGATAGGGATCGCAGGGGGCGATCATCAGATGGGTGTCGAAGATCTTGTCCGTGTGCGGGCGCAGCCTGGCGATCACGTCCGGACCGAAGGTGATGTTGGGGACGAAATGCCCGTCCATGACGTCCAGATGGATCCAGTCCGCACCGGCCTCCACCACATCGCGGACTTCCTGGCCGAGCTTTGAAAAGTCGGAGGCAAGGATGGACGGGGCGATGGCGAGCGGGCGGGTCATCTGAAGGGCTCCGGAAGGTCTGGAAAGAGTAACCGCCCGCTAACATGCCTGACAGAGTGGCGCAAGAAAAAGGCCTTTAGACAAATGGCCCATATCCTGCGCCTTGACTGAACTATCGTTCGACTTTGGATCGCCCGGAGCTGGTGAGCTCCGGTTCGTGAGGGGCGCCGCCAACTGACGAACCGAAGGTATCGCCGTTCCCCGGTTTTTTGAAAACAATGCGTTGTCTTTGCGAAGAATTCGGTGCGGTTTGCGGGCGGGTTGCCACAAGGTGGCTTGTTAAATAACCGCATATCGGTAGCTTGGTGGTGCAACTGGAAGGAGGCGTCCCGGGTGCAAGACAACGAAGCGGAACCGGTGGGTGGCGCCGGGTAAGAAGGGCACTTGCCAGGTGCCTTCAGGGGCGAACAGGTGTTGGGCGAACTGTCTACAAGCGAGATGAAAACGCCGGGCGATGCGGCGGGCAGGCAATTAGCGGGCCGGAAGACGGTCGGTGAAGTGGACGTCAGCGCGCCTGCAAGGACCAGCGTGCAAATCCGACTGGTTGATGGGGCCGAGGCGGATTGCCGGGCGGGGGTCAATCTGGCGCGCGAGGCGCATTTGCACATGGTGTTCCGGGACATTCCATTTTCCGAAGAAAAGGCCAAGGCGATCTACGCCAAGGCCGTGGTGCAGCCGGAGCGGTTCGGGTTGATCTATGCTGTGCCGGCGGCGGATGAACTGCTTGCCGAAGACGGGCTCCTGGGCTTTGCCTCTGTGCAGGTAAGCGAACATTTCCTGGGCATAGGCACGCAGATTGCGACAGTTCAGACGCTGAACGTTTCCCAAGAGCTGTCCGGCACACTGCTCGACGGCAAGGTTGCCCTCCGCCTCGTCCAGGCGGTGCGCCACTGGGCCAAGACAAGAAACTTTACCCATCTGGTGGTCCATGTCACCAATGGCGACAATGCGGAAGACGCGGACAGGTTCTTCCTGCGCTGCGGGATCGTGACGGTTGGAGAGAATTATGTTGGTTGAGCCGACGCACTTCTCTGTCAAAAGAGAAAAAAGCCACAAGAAAAAGATCAAGAAGCCGCATTTTGAAGATCTTTATTTATTTATATTTCTGATTTCCACAGTAGCTATTTACTTTTCACAATTTAAAACAAATGCTTTCTCTGCAGATGTTCCGAGCTTTAATTATTTGTGCGTTTATGAGTATGGATTGCATGATGAAAAAGACTGCAGGCATGCAAGTCATGAAATTTTTTTGAATAGCAAGAAAAAAAATGGGTTTAAATATCAAGTTGTTGATAATTATATTGAAAATACTTTGGCTGTTGTCTTCGGCGAAGCGAGACTTTCTCCGAAAATTAGCCTTCCAATTGGTTGTTATGAGGAATTCGTTTCGAGAACTTCTGAATCTTCTGTGTCCAGGACCACTGCGTATGGTAGAGAAGTTTTCCATACTCTGTTTTTAGATAGGGCCGTAAATGATATTGGTAAATGTATAGATTTACTATTGTTTGTATACTTAGATTTAGGTGTTGAAGAGAGTGATTTCCAAGAAAAAATGGAAACTTTTCTGGAAAAAGACTAAGTGGGGTGCAGATGTCTAGGCTTCAGACTCATAACCAGTAGCATACGGTTGCCGCGAGGCAGAGGGACGACAGAAAGTTCCTGGCATTGCGGTCATAGCGTGTTGCGATCCTGCGAAACTCCTTGAGCCTGCCGAACATTCGTTCGATGACGTTTCTGCCCACTGTAAAGGTATGGCGAGAAACAGTTTTGCCCTTTGCGTGTTCTGCGTGGCGGAATGTTGAGCCGAGACCCGCGAGCCTCCACGGCTCTGCGGATACGGTTACTGTCGTCATGCAGAACTGAAGTGCTGTCGAAAACCTGAAATTGGCGGTGGATGTGCCCGCCGCGCCGGTGGGGTTGGGGGCCGGATCAAGACCGGGGCAGCAGGAACTTGAAGCCCTGCCGCTCACAGCCGTCCGGTGATTGCCAGGTAGCGCCGGTCCGGACCTTCGAAGCCGTGGCTGTCCATCTGGACCAGAACCGCGTAGACCGGCGGCGCGCCGTCCGGGAAATGGGTGATTATGCGCTCGATGCGGTAGGCGAGCGGACAGCCGCGGCTTTGGGGCAGGCTGCTGTCCTCGTTGAGGACCCGCGTTTGACCCTTGTAGGTCATGGTCAGCCGGAAGCCTCTTGTCTCGGTCACGGCAAAGCCCGCGCAGGTGTCTGAACTCAGCGGGTATTCGTTCAGCTTCAGTTCCAGCTCGTCCTCTCCGGGGCGGAAGAAATCGCGCGGGGCGACGACCATCCGGAACGGGTCGGAATTGAGTTCTGTGCGCGGGTTATGTCCCGCGGTCAGGCCCTTTCCGGCGATCCGGGTCGTCTGCAGAAGCTCAAGCGCCGTGGCGCGGTTTTCCGCGCGCACTGCCGCCACAAGGGCGTCCGGGTCATAGATGCCATCCCGTTCGATATCCTCTTCATCCTGATTGCGCAGAAGGAAGGGCGAGGGCTTTACCCAGCTGTCGCTGGCGACATCGAGCACGAAGATCTCCGAGTAGGGAAAGCCGGAGCCGTCCTGGATCCCGTATTGCTCGAAGGCGAAATAGGCGCCGTCATCGGAGAAACCGAGAACGTCCGCTGTCGCCGTGTCTCCGGCAATGGCGGGCAATGGGAGCAGGGCAAGGGCAAGGAGGGCCGACAGGCCGCGAAGTGTTGTCGTGATGGCAAGTCCTGTTCCTGATTGAAAGGCGGTCACCGCTGGTTCCTCTGAATTCAAGTGATGTGCGAATGCGAATTTCAGCCGGTTCTAGTCCTGGCCCGGCAGCCTGTCAGGTCTGCTGCGTCACACTTTTATCGTTGAGGCGGCAGAAAATGCGAACGAAGGGCTTGAGCAGCATGGGCAGCATGTAGATGGGGAACTGGCCGAGTGCGAACCACAGCCAGGTCAGTTCCGGCAAGGTGCCGCCGAAGGCCGCCACCATCAGACCCATGTTGCGGGTGCCGCAGGTATGCGCGATCGCATATGCGTCCTCACGGCTGGCCGGAGCGAAGACGAGCAGGGTCAGCACGATCTGCAGCAGCGCCAGGGCGAAGGTGAGGGCGGTGAGCGCCAGGGTGAACAGCGGCTTTTGCGCAAAGCTGAGCGCAACTCCATCCATGGCCGCGATGGCGAAGAACAGAAGCAGGAGAACATTCAGGCCGCTGATGTGCAGCGAGCTGCGCGAGAGCCGTTCCGCGCCGGCCAGTTTGCGGAAGGTTGCCGACAGAAGGAAGGCGCCGGCGAGCAGGACGGACAGTTGTACGGCCAGTCCGCCGACGCTCAGCGGCAGGGACGGGCCCAGCATCAGCTCTCCGATGAAGGGGGCGGTGAGCGGGGTCACGATCAGGGCCGCCACGGACAGCGCCAGGCTGAGTGTTCCGTCCAGGCCCAGCAGATAGATGAAGGCCGGTGCGGCCATCACCGGCGGGGCGGCCGTGGCGATGAACAGCGCCAGGATCGCCTGTGGGCCGAAGGTCGACAGACCGAACAGCTCGATCGCGCCCCAGGAAAGGAGCGGCACGCCGAGCATCATCCAGACGAGCGCGGCGATCATGAGCGCCGGACGCCGCAGCCGCAGCGTGATCGCGTGTTTGTCGACCCGGAGAAAGGTCAGGGTGAGGAGGCAGAAAACGGCAAATGTCAGATAGGGCCGCAGATAGGCGGACAGCGCGGGAAGCGCGACACCGATGAATATGCAAATGGCCAGGGCGGCGGTTCCATGACGGCCCAGCCACGCCAGGCCTGCCGCAAACACTCGAATCATCTAAACTCGTCTCCGGACAACATGAGGCCGTACCCTAGATCAACTGGCTTTGCCGTGGAAACACAGGAAAGCGGATTGTCGGTTGATTTTCAGGCGGAAACTCCTTCCGCCTGTGCGCGTGCGACCGCAGGGCGCGTCCTGAACATGCCGGCCCGGATGTCCGGAGGCGGCGGCGGAACCGGGCCCGCCGGAATTGCATGGCAAAGAGGCATGGCGAAGCAGACGAGCAAAATCCAGTCTTTCGAGGTGATGGTTCTCGGCGCGGGTATCGTGGGGGTTGCGACGGCGCTTCACCTGCGCCGCCTGGGGCTGGATGTTGCCCTGATCGACCGGACCCATCCGGGCGCCGGAGCGTCTTTCGGCAATGCGGGCGTCGTGCAGCGCAACGGATTCGTGCCGCACGGTGTGCCCGGCAGCGCGCGGGAGCTGCTGGGGATCCTGTTCCGGCAGTCGAGTGCCGTTTCCTATGATCTTGCAACGCTGATCCGCCTGCTTCCCTGGCTCCGGCGCCATCATGCTGCTGGCGGTCTCCGGGCGGCCGACCTGTATTCGCGGGTCGTTGCGCCCTTACGGGCGGTTGCGGTTCAGGAACATCTCGATCTTGCCCGCTCGGCGAATGCGGACAGGTTCTATCGGCAGGGCGGATGGCTGCATCTCTACAGGTCGGGTTCTTGCTACGACCGGGACGAGGCAGAGCGATATTATGCGCGGGTTTTCGGGGCTGCCTATGAAGAGCTGCTGGCTGATGAGATCGGTATTCTCGAACCGGGACTGAAGATCGCCAACAGCAGGGCGGCAAGCCTGAAGGCGATCCACTGGACCGAGAGCTGCTCCGTGTCCAATCCGGGTGCGGTCGTGGACGCCATCTGGCGGACCTTCGTCAGGGAGGGCGGCGAATATTTCCGCGCCGATGCCCGGCAGCTGCAACACAAGCGGGGCGGCTGGCGCCTCGAGGGCGAGCGCGGAACGGTCTTTGCCGGGAAAGCGGTCATTGCACTCGGGGCCTGGTCGCAGGACATCCTGAAGGGTCTGGGCGAAAGTTATCCGCTTGCGGTCATGCGGGGCTATCACATGCATTACCGGCCATTGTCGGGGGCATCCCTGTCGCGCCCGGTCGTCGACATGGAACACGGGTTCGTGCTGACCCCGACCGACAATGGCATACGGCTGACCACCGGACTCGAACTGGCCGAGCGCGACGCCCCTCCCAATCCCAACGTCATCGCACTGGCGAGAAAACGGGCGGAAGATCTCATTCCGCTCGGGCGGCCCCTGCAGGAGGCGCCCTGGCTGGGCGCGCGGCCGTGCCTGCCCGATTCCCTGCCGGTCGTCGGCGCCTCGCCGACGATCCCGGACCTGTGGATGAACTTCGGTCATGCGCAGGACGGTTTCACGCTCGGACCGATTACCGGCCGGCTGCTGGCCGAGCAGATCGCCGGCAAGTCGCCCCTGCTGGACCCCTCCGGCCTGTCACCGCTGCGTTTCGTGGCGTGACCCGGTGCGGCCGATGAGGCCTTGTTCCTTCACCCGGTTCAGCTCTCGCGCAAGGGGAGGGCGACCGTGTCCTTGACCGTATTGACCACGATGCGGGACTGGACGTCCGACACCAGCGTGTTGTCGAGCAGCTTCAGCCTCAGGAAGTTGTCGTAGGTTTTGATGTCGTCGGTGACGACCTTTATAAGATAGTCCACGGCCCCGGTGATGCGTTCGCAGGTGACGACTTCGGGCCAGTGATGCACCAGCTTGTCGAAGGTTTCCATGTTGTCCCGGCTGGGAACCGCGAGCTTGACGAAAGAATAGGCGACAAAACCCAGGCCGACCGATTCCCGGTCTATGATGGCGGTGATCTGGCGGATAATGCCCTGTTCCTTCAGCCTCTTGATCCTGCGCCAGCAGGGCGTCTGGCTCATGCCGGCTTCCTTGGCGACCTCGGCGATGGACAGGGAGGCGTCGCGCTGCAGGACACGAAGGACGCGAACGTCTGAAGGGTCGAGAAGATATTTATCTGTCATGGAAGGATTCAGGAATTTTTATGCTGTGGCAGGGTTATTTGTCGTGACGATAGCACAGAAATTGCCTGAGAAAAGGATGATATTTATCTGAAAGGATAGGCCGGCCGGACGCAGTGCCGTCCGAAATACCGGTCGAGGAGGATGTCGGATGAATATGCATATGCCAACGGTTACCCTTGAGGACAAATATGTCGCCACGCAGGGACGGGTCTATCTGACGGGGATCCAGGCGCTGGTCCGGCTCGTCCTGGACCGGGCAAGGCTCGACCGGCAGGCAGGGCTGAAGACGGGCGGCTTCATCTCCGGCTATCGCGGATCGCCGCTTGCCGGCTATGACACCGAACTGATGCGGGCTCAGCGGCACCTCAAGCAGCATGATGTGGTCTTCAAGCCCGGTGTGAACGAGGAACTTGGCGCAACCGCCGTGTGGGGCAGCCAGAAACTGCGCGGCGAAGGCGGCGTCGGACGGGCAACGGATTACGACGGTGTCTTCGGCATCTGGTACGGCAAGTCGCCCGGTGTGGACCGGGCGGGGGACGCGCTGCGCCAGGCGAATGCCTCCGGCACCGATCGCAATGGCGGAGTGCTTGCCCTGGCCGGGGACGACCATCTGGCCAAGTCTTCCATTCTCCCCGCGCAAAGCGAATTCTATTTCGAGCACGCGGAAATTCCGGTGCTCAATCCCTCCGATATCCAGGACGTGCTCGACTACGGCCTGCACGGCCTTGAAATGTCCCGTTTCACCGGTCTGTGGAGTGCGCTCATCTGTGTTGCGGACACCATGGATGCCTCGGCGACCATCGATGTCTCTGCGCAGCGGCTGCGTCTGCTGCGCCCGCTCGAAGGAGATCCGCGCAAGGACTACCGCCAGAACCGGGATCTTCTTCTCGGCAACAGGCTGGAAACCGAGCGCCTGCTGCGCGACATGCGCCTGCCGGCGGCGCAGGCCTATGTGCGCGCCAACGGTCTCGACCAGGTGACCTTCGGCGCCCGTGGCCAGGTCAAGCTCGGAATCGTTGCCTCCGGCAAGGCCTATCGCGATCTGTTGCAGGCGCTGGACCTGATGGGGATTTCCGAGGAGTTTGCCAAAACACTCGGTCTTGCCGTCTACAAGGTCGCCATGACCTGGCCGCTGGAACCGCAGGGCCTGCGCGAATTTGCCCGGGGCACCGAACGCCTGCTCGTTGTCGAGCACAAGCGCGGCTTCATGGAACCGCAGATCAAGGAAATCTCCTATCACTGGCCCCACATGAGCCGGCCGGAAATCTGGGGCAAGCGGCGACCGGACGGAACGCCGTTCCTGTCCGATGTGCTCGAACTGTCGGTCGCCGAACTCATCGAGGGACTGATGGCCTGGCTGCCGGATGACGCAGTGTCCGATGACATGCGCGCGCTGGCCAGCCGCATGACCCGTCAGGTGATGTGGGCGCAGGGTCACGCTGAGCGGGCTGCCCGCATTCCCTATTTCTGTTCCGGATGTCCGCATTCGACCTCCACACAGACTCCCGAGGGGTCCCGCTCCCTGCCGGGGATCGGCTGTCATGCCATGACCGAAATGGCCGGGCGCACCACGGAGGGCCAGATCGCCATGGGCGGCGAAGGCATCCTGTGGGTCGGCCAGCAGCCGTTTTCCGGCGACAGCCACGTGTTCGCCAATGTCGGCGACGGAACCTATTTCCATTCCGGCATTCTGGCCATTCGCCAGGCCCTGGCCTCGAATGTGCCGATCACCTACAAGATTCTCTACAATGACGCGGTCGCCATGACCGGCGGCCAGAAGGTCGACGGCCAGCTCTCCGTGCCGCAGATTACCCGCCAGCTCGAAGCGGAAGGGGTCGAACGGATTGCGATCGTTTCGGAGACCCCGGAAAATTACGGCTCCTGGTCCCCGATCGCTCCGGGCACAAAGGTGCATCACCGCGACGAGCTGATGGATGTCCAGAAGGAGCTGCAATCCTTCAAGGGGGTTTCCGTCATTGTCTACGACCAGACCTGCGCGGCGGAAAAACGCCGCCGGCGCAAGCGCGGCCAGTTTCCGGATCCGGACAAGCGGCTGTTCATCAACGACCGCGTCTGCGAGGGTTGCGGCGACTGTTCGGTCCAGTCCAACTGCCTGTCGGTCGAGCCGCTGGCGACGCCCTTCGGCGAGAAGCGGGTGATCAACCAGTCGAGCTGCAACAAGGACTATTCCTGCGTGAAGGGGTTCTGCCCGTCCTTCGTGGAAATCGAGGGGGCGGAGTTGAAGAGGCCGAAAAAGGCCGATGTCGACATCGATGCGCTGGTGGAAGAACTGCCGCAGCCGGTCCCGGCCTCTCTCGATCGCACCCGCAATGCCCTGGTGGCCGGCATCGGCGGCATGGGCGTGACGACCATCAGCGCGGTTCTAGCCATGGCCGCCCATGTGGACGGCAAACAGGCCTCCACGCTGGACATGACGGGCCTTGCCCAGAAAGGCGGCCCGGTCACCTCGCATATCCGCTTCGCGGCAAGCGACAGATCCATCGAAGGACCGCGCGTTCCGGCAGCCAGTCTCGATCTGCTGATTGCCAGTGACATGGTCGTGGCCACGAATGCGGAGCAGCTCGCGCTGGCGCACCGGGGCAAGACGATGACCGTTGCCAATACCAAGGTCGCGCCGACAGCCGAATTCGTTCTGAAGCAGACCCTGTCCTTCGATGAAAAACGCATGGATACCGCCCTCCGCGAGGCGTCCGGCACCTATCTGGCCATGAACGCGGCGGATATCGCCGAAAAGCTTCTGGGTGACGCCATCTACGCCAACATGCTCCTTGTCGGCATGGCCTATCAGAGCGGCGGCCTGCCGCTGAGCGACCATGCCATCGAGACGGCGCTTGAACTCAACGGCGCGGCGGTCGCCAACAACATCAAGGCTTTCCGCGCCGGCCGCGTCCTGGCCGGGGATGCCGGGAAGCTGCTGAATGCGCTGCCGGCCGAAGCCAGGCCGCGGGAATTCACGCTGGACGAGAAGATTGCCTTCAATGCGCAGGAGCTGGCCGCCTATCAGGACGCGGCATATGCGGCCCGCTACCGGGATCTTGTGGCGAAGGTCAAGGTCGCGGACGAAGCCCATGGACCGGGAACCCTGCGCCTGACGCGCACCGTTGCCGATCATCTCTTCAAGGTGATGGCCTACAAGGATGAATATGAAGTCGCGCGGCTTTATTCCGATCCCGCCTTCCGGCGGAAGATCGCGCAGCGGTTCGAAAACCCGCGCAAGCTGAAGGTGCATCTGGCGCCGCCGATCCTCGCCCATCGCAAGGACCCCAAGACGGGCCGTCCGGAAAAGATCGCCTTCGGTCCCTGGGTGTTCGGCGTCTTCAGGGTGCTGGCGAAATTCAGGGGCATGCGCGGCAAGTGGTTCGATCCTTTCGCACGCAGTCCCGAGCGCCGGGCGGAACGGGCCCTGATTGCCCAGTATGAGGCGGATATTGCGGAAATCCTGAACCGGCTGCCGGATGGCAATTACGGCCTTCTGGTCGAACTGGCCCGCGTGCCCGACCTTGTGCGCGGCTTCGGCCCGGTGAAGGAAGACAACATGCGCAAGGCTGCCGAGAAGCGTCTGATGCTGCTGGAGCAGCTGACCACGCGCGGTGATGGCGGAAGCGATGACGCAGAGGCGTCGAAGCACTTTCTCGCAGCCGCGGAGTAAAAAGGTCAGCGAGCCCGAACCGGCTCGCTGACGCATCCGCAGGCAGGTCCCCGGTCAGGGGGCTCGCTGGTCCACGCCGGCTGTGGCCTGTGGCTCCGCTTTCCCCGACAGTGCGAAGTTTGCTCGACAAACTGGCCTGTTGGGGGACGGGTGGCGGCGAAATGCAATCCGGACAAAAGTATTTCATACAGAGGTGAAAATTTCGGGGAATGGAAAATACCCCGAAGACAGCTGCCAGCGCCGGGCAAAGCGGGAGCGCATGGGGACGGCTGCCGCTGCCCGTGTGTAATGACCTGACTGGAGATAAAGAGGTCACCTTCGATCCACGCTCAGAGTGTATTCAATCGGCCGAGAGTCCGGAATTGCGCGCCTGAAGCGTCTTTCTGCGCAGGCATGGTGTTTTTTCCTGCGGCTTCCGTAAGCGGTTAACTGGATATAAATCGCGATAAAATCAATTATTTTCAATGGGTTGGATTCATTAGATACAACGAGATTACAATTGTTCATAAGTTTAAGGAAAAGACGATTACATTCTCGGAACGAGCGTTTTGTTCTTTTTTAAAACTCACCTTCATCTTCGATATCACCGCCTGACAGGCAAAAATTTTGGAACTGGTATCGAAGCATGACAGAAGCGTTGAAAACAGAGCTGGTGAACTTTTCGGAGCTGACCGGTGAAGCTGGCAGCGCCAGGCGGGCGGAACTGGCCCGGCATGTCGCAACATTGTTTGCATTGACCTCCGACCGCTGTTCGGACGAGCAGGTCGACATATACGACTCCGTTCTGTTGCGGCTGGTCGACATGGTGGAGGCGGAAGTCCGGCGGTATGTGGCGGACCAGATGTCCAGTCTTCGTCGTGGTCCGGAGGAAACGATCCGCCGGCTTGCCGATGACGATATCGAGGTTGCCGAACCCATTCTTCTCAAATCGACCGTCCTGCGCGACGCGGACCTGATCAAGATCGCGGAAAAGCGCGGCAACGCCCATCGCTTCGCAATTGCCCAGCGGGAAGTTCTCTCGGAGGAACTGACGGATGTCCTGGTGCGGACCGGCGATCTCAAGGTCAAGCGCAAGGTTGCCGGCAATGACGGTGCCTGCCTGTCCAACACCGCGGTCATGGCGCTGATCAGCGACGCCGCGTCGGACGCCACCCTGCAGCTCTCCCTGAGCGAGCGGGCCGATCTGGCCGAGGCGCATATCGCCAGCCTGATTGCGGTCGCCAGTGAAGATGTGCGCAAGAAGCTGCATGCGGCAGGACGCGGCAATGAAGCCGAACGTGTCGAGGAAGCGGCGCAGGTCGCCGCTCAGCGCATGTCAAACCAGTACTGGCTGGGCCGTTATGATTTCGAAACCGCGCGCAGCCGGATCATCCTGCTTGCCAGACGCGGCATGGTCAACGAAGCCGCCTTGCGCCGTTTCGCATCGGAAGACCGCTTTGCGGAGGTCGTGGCGACCTTCGCCTGGCTGGTGCGCTGCGGTGTTGAGGAAGTAAGCCACTGGATGGTGCGGCCGGATCCGGAGCCCTTCGTGATCCTCGCCAAGGCCTTCGGCTTTTCCTCGATCACCGTCGGATCCCTGCTTTCCATCGGCCCCTGGCGTCACCGCCTGACGCCGGAAGTGCGCAGCGACGCGATGATCCTGTTCGAGCGCATGACCGTAGCCGAAGCCAAGCGTAAGATGTCCCATTGGCACAATATCGTGTTTCACTGACGTCAGCCGTGGTTGACAGGCTCCCCCGGCCTTTCACGGCGGGGGGAAGCCCGCCCTGCGTCACCCCGTATTGAAAGGCCCGGTCCGCAGACCGGGCCTTTCCTTTTGGCGCTCCGCTGCGATCCCTGTGTCTTTCAAATCGCCGTAAACCATGCTTAACAGATGTCGGAACCGTCAACGCGACCTGCCAGGGGCCGATATGTGCATTTCAAGTTTTCTTTCCGCCCGCTTTCCGCCAGGTCCGCGCGCGATGCGAAAGACTGCGCCTTTCCTGGTGGCGCTGGGCGTCTTTCTACTGGCGGCCTTCACAGGCGCTTTCGAGGGGCAGGCCCAGGGCGTTCCCGGCGCGGTGACGGATATGCTCAAGGCCCGGTCGGGCCAGACGGTGACTGCGGAGAGCGAACAAGCCGCGGCGTCGGCCGCCGCAGCGGCGAGCCAGGCAGAAGAAAACGAGGAAGGCGCGGGCGCCGGACTTATCGAGACCCTGGAAGACTTTTCCGACGACGCGGTGGAGGCCCGCGACGAATTCAAGTCGATCGTCGGCGAAATCCCGACGATCCACAATTCGATTCTGACGATCCTTCAGACCCATGGCGAAGACCACGGCCTGGACTGGCTTCCGGCGGCGCTGCTGGATGTGGCGGCCGCCATCGTGATCGGTCTCGTGGCCTATGCGCTGCTCAGCAGGTGGGGGCACCGGCAATTCGCGTTCCTGTATCAGGCGAAGGTCTTCAGCCGGTCCGACAAGATCATCTATCTCTATTTGCGCGCCCTTCTGATGGGCGTGGGCGTGGTGCTGTTTTTCGCGGTCTCGGCCGTTGCCTATCTGATCGTGGGAACGGGCCTCAAGGCAGCCAACGAGACGGCGCTTGTGGTGCTCAGTGTCTTCTCCGCCTTCATGCTGCTGCGTATCATCTGGCTCAACCTGTTCGCGCCCGACGCGGAAACGCATCGCCTGCTTGCCCTGAGCAACAGGGAGGCGACGGGTCTCTACAGAACCCTGCTCGCCGGCTCGGGTGTGTCCCTGGCCGCCGTGGCCTTCTGTATCTGGATGGAACGTCTCGGGCTTTCGGAGGATGCCCACAAGATCGCCCTGATCGGGGCTTCCGCGCTCTCCATGCTGATCCTGCTGGGAATTACCGTTGTCTACCGGCGGGTCATTGCCCGGCTGATCCGGGGGCGGGAAGGGGACGAATGCCCGATCTGGCGCAAGGTGCTGGCTCGTGTCTGGCATTATGTGGCGATCGTCTACCTGATCCTTGCCTGGAGCATTTCCGCGGTCCGCATCCTTCTGGACCTGCCCGATGCGACGGGGCTGGTCGCCGCGCCCCTTCAGGTGCTGCTTCTGGCGGCCTTTGTCTACGGTATCCTGATCCTCGTCATCGACCGGGTGCTTCTTCCCAGGCTCGACACCGCAGACGCGCAGGCGAAGATCGCCGAAGACATCAAGCGGACGGAGGAGAACGAAGGCGGGACCGACGATCCGGAAAGCGCCCTGGCGCAAGCCCGCGCCGAAGCCGCGGAACGGGAGGCAAGGCGCACGCCGTTCCGCAACCTGTTCGACCGGGGGGCCGTCATTCTGGTCACTTTCGGCGCTCTCGACCTTCTCGCCACCTGGTGGGGAATGCCACTTGCCGGCAGCGGCTCGCTGATCGGATCCTTCGTCGAGGTGCTGCTGGTCGTGTTTCTGGGCTATATGGCCTATGAAGCCGTCAAGATCCTTATCGACCGTCAGATTGCCAAGGAAACGCCGTCCGGGACGGACGATGAAGCGGAGATCGGCGGGGCAGGGGAAAGCCGGATCGCGACCCTGTTGCCCATCTTCCGGAATTTCCTGCTGATCACCATCGTGGTGATCGCCTCCATGGTGGTGCTTTCGGAACTCGGCGTGAACATCGCACCACTCTTTGCCGGGGCCGGTGTCGTCGGTCTGGCGATCGGCTTCGGCGCCCAGACGCTTATCCGCGACATCTTTTCCGGAGCCTTCTATCTTGTCGATGATGCCTTCCGCAAAGGCGAATATATCGACATCGGCAGCGCCAAGGGCGTGGTCGAGAAGATCTCGATCCGCTCGATGCAGTTGCGTCATCACCGGGGTGCATTGACGACCATTCCCTTCGGCGAAATCCAGCAGGTCGAGAATTTTTCCCGCGACTGGGCAGTGATGAAGCTGGCCTTCCGCGTCACCTATGACACGGATGTGGAAAAGATGCGCAAGATCATCAAGAACTTCGGACAGGAGCTGCTGGATGATGACTATTTCGGCCCGATGTTCCTGGCACCGCTGAAATCCCAGGGCATCATGTCCATGGAGGATTCGGCCATGATCGCCCGGGTCAAATTCACCACCAAGCCCGGCAAGCAGTTCGAGCTGCGCAAGGTCGTCTATGCCGGACTTCGGGACCTGTTCGAACAGAACGGCATCAAGTTCGCTCATCGTCAGGTGACCGTGCGGGTCGCCGATCCGGCAAACGGGGAGGGAACGATTTCGCCCGAGGCGGCCCGGACAGCGGCTGCGGGGGCGGCAGCGGCCGGGGTGATCGAGGGGGACGGCCAGTCCGACGGCTGATCCGTCCATGCCTCAGGGTCTGGTCGTCCACCTGGGGCGCCGTTCTGATAAGGATGCGGGGAGCCCGACTTCCGCTGTGCTTCCGGCAAGGCGGTTTGTCCGAGAACGCCAAGCGTGCAAATTTCCGGATATGGAAAAGCCTTTAAAATGAAGCTCTACGACTGTTTTGTCTTCCATAATGAATTCGATCTCCTGGAACTGCGCCTGCGGGAAATGGGCGACCAGGTCGATCATTTTGTGCTCGTTGAAGCCAACCTGACCCAGAGGGGCGGGCCGAAACCCTATTATTTCGCGGAAAATCGCGAGCGCTTTGCCCCCTGGGCCGACAGGATCATCGATCTGCAGATCAAATTTCCGGACGTGTTGCCGCCGGCGCTCGGGGTCTACAGGACCCGGCGCAAGACGGACTGGGAACGGGAAAACTATCAGCGCAACTGCATCGCGCAGGCGCTGGAGTCCGCAGCGCAGGACGACCTGATCCTGGTCTCGGATGTGGACGAGATCGTTCGCGGCGAGGTTCTGGAGCGGGTGTTGCGCGACCGGCTTTACAAGGGCCGGCTGCTGGTGTTCGAGCAAAGCCTCCACAAGCATCACCTGAACCGGATCGTCCCGGGGAAGAACTGGCTGCTCGGGTCACGGATGATCGAGCGGAAGTACCTGACGACGCCGCAGCAACTGCGGCGAACCAAGGCGCGGATGACCAAGAAATCCTGGGTGCCGGCTTTCCTCGCCCAGCCGCTGCTGCGTATCCGCAATCACAATCTCACGGGCATCAGCCGCCCGGTGAAGATCATCCCGGATGCGGGGTGGCATTTTTCCTCCATGGGCGGTCTGGAGGCCTTCCGGACAAAGCTGGAGTCCGTCGTGCACGGTCAGACCGTCGACACGAGCGATATCGAGCGGCTTTACAAGCGCGAGCTGGAGGGCACGCAACTTGTCCCCCGCAAGGGCCTTCCCGCCAGCGTCCAGGAGGGACGGTTCGACCATATGCTTGCGGATCCGGCGTAGCGGCCCGTAACACTGCGTATTTCAAACCGGGGGGGAGCTTTGTGCGAGGGGGACTCGGAGAAGAGGCCCTCGTCCCGCATGGCAGCCCAGAAACCGGACGCTTTTCCGCCAGCCCGTGTCGCTTTTTCTTCAATCGCTTGCATCTTTCGTCAAGTCGATATAAACATATCTTTATATCGACATTGGTGACCGAGAGAATGACCGAAGAGCAGACCCTTTCCGTGGAAGATACCCTGGCGGCCCTGAGGGCCATCGGTGAGGCGACCCGTTTGCGGCTGATTGCCCTTTTGGCGGAAAGCGAGCTGACGGTGAAGGACGCCACCGCCATTCTCGGCCAGAGCCAGCCGCGGATTTCCCGGCATCTGAAGCTTCTGGCGGAAGCGGATCTGATCCAGCGGTTTCCGGAAGGGTCTTGGGTCTACTACCGTCTGGCGGACGGTCCGGAAGGTGAACTTGCTCGGGCGCTTGTCGCCCGTATCTCACGGGAGGATCCGGTTCTGGCCGCCGATCAGGAGCGCTTTCAGGCGATCCGCAAGGCCAAGGCCGAGGAGGCTGCCGCCTATTTCGCCGCGCGGGCGCTCACCTGGGACCGGGAACGGTCGCTGCATGTGTCCGAAGACGATGTGGAAAGCGCGATGCGGGCCGCCCTCGGCGACAAGCCGTTCCAGTCCTTTCTGGATCTGGGCACCGGAACCGGCCGGCTGCTGGAGGTCTTTTCCGATCTCTATACATCCGCGCTGGGCATCGATGCCTCGCATGACATGCTGGCGGTTGCCAGAGCCAATCTTGCCAAGGCCGGCCTGACCAATGCACAGGTGCGTCACGGCGACGTTTATGTGCTGAACGTGCCGCCGCGTTCCTTCGATGTGGTCGCGGTGCACCAGGTTCTGCACTTTCTGGAAGAACCTGCACGGGCCCTGAGCGAGGCCGCACGGGCCCTGCGGCCCGGCGGACGCCTGTTGCTTGTCGATTTTGCCCCTCACGAGCTGGAGTTCCTGCGCGAAAATCACGCGCATCGCCGGCTCGGCTTTGCCCGTGACCAGATGGAACGCTGGCTTGAGGCGCTTGAACTGGATCTGGAACAGGTCACCGACCTGCTTCCGGCCGACGAAACAGAAAACAACCTTACCGTTACACTTTGGCTTGCGCGTGACCGCCGGATTGTCACCGACCTGCCTGCCCGAGATACGTCCCGAGAGGTCGCCTGAAATGTCTGATACGTCTTCCCGCCGGTCCCATCAGGCCGCGCCGTCGCCCATTACCGCCTCCTTCGAGTTTTTCCCTCCCAAATCGGAAAAGATGGCCGACACGCTGTGGCAGACCGTGCAGCGCCTTGCGCCGCTGCGTCCGTCTTTCGTCTCCGTGACCTATGGCGCGGGCGGCTCCACGCGGGAGCGCACCCACAAGACGGTTGAACGGATCCTGAAGGAAACCGACCTTGACCCCGCAGCGCATCTGACCTGTGTCGGCGCGTCGCGGGACGAGGTCGATGCCATTGTGCGCGACTACTGGGAACTGGGCGTGCGTCATCTGGTTGCCCTGCGTGGCGATCCGCTGGAAGGCATCGGCACGCGCTATGTTCCGCACGAGCATGGCTATGCCTATGCTTCCGATCTGGTCGCCGGCATCAAGAAGATCGCCAATTTCGATGTCTCCGTGTCCGGTTACCCGGAAAAACACCCGGAAAGCGGCAGCTGGCAGAGCGAGATCGACAATCTGAAACGCAAGGTGGATGCGGGTGCCGACCGGATCATCACCCAGTATTTCTTCGACAATGACATGTTCGATGCCTATCTCGACAGGATCGCTGCCGCCGGGATCAACATACCGGTGATCCCGGGGATCGTTCCGATCCACAATTTCGAGCAGACCATGGTGTTTTCGGCCAAATGCGGCACCTCGATCCCGCAGTGGCTGGCCCGGCGCTTTGCCGGTCTTGCCAACGATCCGGAAACCCGCAAGCTGGTCGGGGTCGCGGTTGCCTGTGAGCAGGTCATGGATCTGGTGGACCGGGGCATCAACGATTTCCACTTCTACACCATGAACCGCGCCGACCTGACCTACGCCATATGCCACATGCTGGGGATGGGGAAACCCGCGCAGGAGGATCTCGCAGCCTGACGTCCGGCCCATGACAGCCCGTCTGCCGTGCCCCTGGGGTCGGCAGGCGATGCTGCGGCCACTGGGCGGACAGGATTGCGGCATGCGGAAGCTGACAGCATGAAGCCCGGCCCCGTCGCGGTGACGGAGGGCAGGGTAATGCAGTCAGCACCCGTCTTTACACCTACAAGCCGCGGGGCCGATTTTGCAGAACCGCCGCGGCCGTTGAAATACAAGGGCGCCAGCAGCAACAAGGCGCCAAGTCGACAAACCAGACTATCTGGAAGGAAATACCCGTGATCAAGTCCGACGCCGTTGAGCGCCTCCGTGAGCTTGCCAGGAAACGCATTCTCGTGCTGGATGGCGCGATGGGAACGGAAATCCAGCTTCTGAAGCTGGACGAGGCGGCCTATCGTGGCGAGCGCTTTGCCGACTGGCCGAGCGACATCAAGGGCAACAACGATCTGCTCAGCCTGACCCAGCCCGATGCGATCCGCAAAATCCATGTGGCCTATCTGGAAGCCGGTGCGGATATCGTGGAGACCAACACCTTCTCCTCCACGACCATCGCGCAGGCCGATTACGGCATGGAAGAGCTGGCCTATGAGCTGAATTACGAAAGCGCCAGACTCGCCCGCGAGGCCTGCGACCAGGTCACCGCCGGCGATCCTTCCCGGCCGCGGTTCGTCGCCGGTGCCCTCGGCCCGACCAACCGCACGGCATCGATCTCACCGGACGTGAACAACCCGGGCTACCGTGCTGTAAGTTTTGATGATTTGCGCATCGCCTATGCCCAGGCCGCACGCGGCCTGATCGCCGGTGGCGCCGATATCCTGCTTGTGGAAACCATTTTCGACACGTTGAACGCCAAGGCGGCTCTCTTCGCCATAGAAGAGGTGTTCGAGGAAACCGGCAAGGCCCTGCCGGTGATGATTTCCGGTACGATCACCGATCTCTCCGGCCGCACGCTGTCCGGTCAGACGCCGGAGGCGTTCTGGAACTCGGTTCGCCACGCCAATCCGCTCAGCATCGGCCTCAACTGCGCGCTCGGCGCGAAGGAAATGCGCGCCCATGTGGATGAACTGGGCCGGATCGCCGATACGCTGGTCTGTGCCTATCCGAATGCGGGCCTGCCCAATGAATTCGGCGAATATGACGAAAGCCCGGAGCATATGGCCGGACTGGTCGGCGAATTCGCCTCCGCCGGGCTGGTGAACATTGTCGGCGGCTGCTGCGGAACCACACCTGCCCATATCCGGGCGATCGCCGAGGCGGTCGCGGACCAGGCTCCGCGCGTCATCCCGGAAATCGAGCGCCACATGCGGCTGTCGGGGCTCGAGCCGTTCGTGGTCACGAAGGAAACCAATTTCGTCAATGTGGGCGAGCGGACCAACGTCACCGGCTCGGCCCGCTTCCGCAAGCTGATCAAGGAAGACGATTACGCCGCCGCACTGGAGGTTGCCCGCCAGCAGGTGGAAAACGGTGCCCAGATCATCGACGTCAACATGGACGAGGGGCTTCTGGACTCCGAGGAGGCCATGGTCACCTTCCTCAACCTGGTCGCCGCCGAGCCGGATATCGCCAAGGTCCCGGTGATGATCGACAGCTCCAAATGGAGCGTCATCGAAGCGGGCCTCAAATGTATCCAGGGCAAGGGGGTGGTGAACTCCATCTCCATGAAGGAAGGCGAGGAAGCCTTCATCGAGCAGGCGAAACTCGTTCGCCGCTACGGCGCTGCCGTGGTGGTCATGGCCTTCGACGAAAAGGGCCAGGCGGACAGTTTCGAGCGCAAGACCGAGATCTGTGCGCGCTCCTACAAGCTGTTGACGGAAGAAATCGGCTTTCCGCCGGAAGACATCATCTTCGATCCGAATATCTTCGCCGTGGCGACCGGCATCGAGGAGCACAACAACTACGGCGTCGACTTTATCGAAGCGACCGGCTGGATCCGCGAGAACCTGCCCCATGCGCATGTCTCGGGCGGCGTGTCGAACCTCAGCTTCTCGTTCCGCGGCAATGAAGCCGTGCGCGAGGCGATGCATTCGGTGTTTCTCTATCACGCCATTCAGCGCGGCATGGACATGGGCATCGTCAATGCCGGTCAGCTCGCGGTCTACAACGATCTCGACACGGAACTGCGCGAGCTTTGCGAAGACGTGGTGCTGAACCGCCGCGACGATGCCACGGACCGCATGCTGGAAGCGGCGGAGCGCTGGAAAGGCGAGGGCGGCCAGAAGCGGGAAGCCGATCTCACCTGGCGCACCTGGGACGTTGCCAAGCGCATGGAGCATGCGCTGGTGCACGGCATTGCCGACTATGTGGAAGAGGATACGGAAGAGGCGCGACAGTCCTTCGACCGGCCGCTGCACGTGATCGAGGGGCCGTTGATGGACGGCATGAATGTGGTTGGCGACCTGTTCGGCTCCGGCCAGATGTTCCTGCCGCAGGTCGTCAAATCGGCACGGGTGATGAAGAGGGCCGTCGCCTATCTGATGCCCTTCATGGAGAAGGAAAAGGAAGAGCTGGGGATCACCGGCCACTCCTCGAACGGCAAGATTCTGATGGCGACCGTGAAGGGCGATGTGCATGACATCGGCAAGAACATCGTCGGCGTCGTTCTCCAGTGCAACAATTTCGAGGTGATCGACCTCGGGGTGATGGTGCCGGCGGCAAAGATCCTGGAAACCGCGCGCGAGGAAAAGGTCGACATCATCGGGCTCAGCGGCCTGATCACCCCGTCGCTGGACGAAATGTGTCACGTGGCGGCCGAGCTTGAGCGGGAAGGCATGGACCTGCCGCTGCTGATCGGCGGTGCCACGACGTCGAAGATCCACACGGCGGTGAAGGTCCATCCAAACTACAAGCGGGGGCAGGCGATCTATGTCACCGATGCCGGACGTGCGGTCGGTGTGGTCTCCAAGCTGATGAGCGAGGGAGGGCGTGAACCCTATTTTGCCGATATCCGCGTCGAATATGCGGATATCGCCGAAAAACACGCCGCCGGGCGGGGGGCGCAGAGGCGCAGCCCGCTTGCCACTGCCCGTGAAAATGCGTTCAAGGCCGACTTCGCGGGCAAGCCTCCCGTTGCGCCGAAAACACCGGGCAGCACGGTGTTCGAGGACTTTCCGCTGGAAGAGCTTGTACCGCTGATCGACTGGACGCCGTTCTTCTCGACATGGGAGATCAAGGGGCGCTATCCGGCGGTGTTGACCGACAATCGTTACGGCCCGGCAGCGAAGGCGCTTTACGACGACGCGCGGCGGATGCTGGACGAGATCGTCGAGGGAAAACTGCTGACCGCGAGGGGCGTGGCCGCCTTGTGGCCCGCCAATGCGGATGGCGACGACATCCGCCTGTTCACCGATGAAAGCCGCTCCGACACCCTGGCGATGTTCCATACGCTGCGCCAGCAGATGGAGCGGAACGCCGGCGGGCGGGCCAATGTCGCCCTGAGCGATTTCGTGGCGCCGCAGGGCAGCGGCATAAACGACTGGATCGGTGGCTTCGCGGTCACCGCGGGACATGGTGAGGACGAGCTTGCCGCCCGCTATGCCCGGGAAGGGGATGACTACAACAAGATCCTCTCGCAGGCGCTTGCCGACCGGCTGGCGGAAGCCTTCGCGGAGAAACTGCACCAGATCGTGCGTACCGACCTGTGGGGCTATGCGGCGGATGAAAATCTCGCCGTGGAGGATATCATCGGCGAGAAATACCAGGGCATCCGCCCTGCCGCGGGCTATCCGGCCCAGCCGGACCATACCGAGAAGGACACGCTGTTCAAGTTGCTCGACGCGGAACGTCTGACCGGTATCCAGTTGACCGAAAGCCGGGCGATGCTGCCCGGGTCGTCCGTTTCCGGCCTCTATTTCAGCCATGCGGACAGTCATTATTTCGGTGTCGGCAAGATCGAACGGGATCAGGTGGAAGACTATGCGGCGCGCAAGGGCTGGGATCTCGCCTATGCGGAACGCTGGCTGGCGCCTATCCTCAACTACGATCCGGCGCGGATGGTAGCAGCCGAATAGGCCCTTGTAGAAAAACAGGCGACGTTCGGAACCTTTTTGGCCTTCCGTGGTTTTCCACGGGAGGCCTTTTGTTTTCATGAGTAAAATAAATGTAGCTGCAAAATAAGACGTATTTTCGGCAAAATGCACATAGTGCGCACTTGAAAAGTGCACAAAGTGCGCGTACATTGATCTACATCAGAGGCTGTACCGAGTTTCCAAGCACCTGGAAGGAGAAAAAATGACTGTGCACACAGCAAGACTTTTCCTGATGCATCACCGTCAGGATTACAAGAACGCCCATCAATCCCGGTTGCCGTCACGGCTTTACCAGAGCATCCGCAAGGCGCTCTTCAATCGTCAGGCGCCCGAGCAGGCTGCCTGACAGGGATTTTATCCGCTTGGCCCCAATAACAAGAAGATGACCCCTCAGTCGGACGTTTTCCATGCCCCGAACGTCTGCTTACCTTCAGACAAAACCCGGTCTCGGCCGGGTTTTTTGTTGTTCTCGAGTCCGTCGGGCGTGATTTCCCTTCAAGGGGCCGGAAACAGCTTGTGAAGTTCCACATGGCCCCTGGGAGAAATGGTAACGACCCTGCTGCCGGCTTCGCGCCTCAGCCAGCCGTTGTCGCGAAACCGCTCCAGAAGTGCTGCCCCGAGACTGCCGGCAAGGTGATTGCGCCGCTCGCTCCAGTCGAGGCAGGCGCGGCAAAGCGGACGGCGGCTGGTGCCGAGAGCCTCCAGGTCGATGCCGAGGACGGAGACGAACTGTCTGCCGTCCGCCGTCAGGTCGAGTCCGCCCCTGTCAGCTGATACCCTAAGAAATCCCCGGGTCTGAATACTGTCGAACATCTGCACGGCCATATCACCGGCCAGATGGTCGTAACAGACGCGGGCTGCGCGCATGGCCGGGTCCTTCGGACCGGTACGGGTGCGCAGGTGCCCCTTTCGCGCGGCAAGCCCCATGAGCGCCTCCACGACCGTGCCGACATCCGGGCCGGCGAGGGTGAAATAACGGTGCCGGCCCTGTCTGGCCTGGGTCAGAAGTCCGCCGTCCATCAGCTTCTTCAGGTGAGAACTGGCGGTCTGACTGGTGATTCCGGCCTCGGCGGCAAGTTCCGTCGCCGTCAGCGCCTTGCCGCTCATGAGCGCGCTCAAAATGTTGGCGCGGGCGGGATCGCCGATCAGCGACCCGATGCGGGCGATGTCCGGGCCATCCTTCATCGGATTCCGGTCTTCGTGGGTCGGCTGTCTTTCATGGTTCGATCCTCGTCGAAGCATTGCTGTCGCTGACCATGGCACACGGGAGAGGTCAACGGCAACAGAAAGGCAAGACCGTCATGATCACCTGCTTCATCCGCTACCACATAGATCCGGCGAAAAAGGCCGCCTTCGAGCATTATGCCCGCAACTGGGGGCAGGCGATTCCCCGCTGCGGAGCGGAGCTGATCGGCTATTTTTCCCCGCATGAAGGCTCGTCCACGCTGGCCTACGGGGTCTACTCCATCGAAAACCTGGCCGCCTATGAGGCCTACAGGGCGCGGCTGGCCGCGGATCCGCTGGGGCAGGAAAACTACGCCTTCGCGCAATCGGAAAGATTCATCTTGCGGGAAGACCGGACCTTCCTGAAACTGGCGTCCGCGCCGCATGCCGGAAAAAAGGGCAGTCGATGATAGCCGTGATATTCGAAGTCATTCCGCATGCGGAGAAAAAGCAGGCCTATCTCGACATGGCCGCAGCGATGCGATCCCTTGTCGACGAGATCGACGGCTTCCTGTCTGTCGAGCGTTTCCAGAGTCTGACCGATCCGGACAAGCTCCTGTCGGTCTCCTTTTTCCGGGACGAGGCCGCGCTGGAAGAATGGCGGAAGCTCACGCAGCACCGCAATGCGCAGAAGGCGGGGCGGACCAGCTACATCCGGGATTACAGGCTCCGCGTGGCCCAGGTGCTGCGGGACTACGGCATGGAGGACCGGGATCAGGCCCCGGCCGACAGCCGCAGCGTGAACGGATAAGCCACGCCCATGCAAAACCGGTCGTTCGAATTTGCCCTGCTGGGCTGTCTCGCCCTTTTGTGGGGATCGTCCTATTTCTGGATTGCCCTGGCGCTGCCGACCATCCCGCCGGCGACCCTGATTGCCATCAGGGTCCTGTCAGCGGCTGCCGCGCTGCTGGCGATCATGGCCGTGCGGGGCATTCGGATGCCGCTCGACGGCCGCAGCTGGCGCCTGTTCTTCATACAGTCAATGGTCAACAGCACAGGTCCCTGGCTCCTGCTGGCGTGGGGACAGCAATATGCGGGCACGGCGGTCTCCAGCGTCCTCAATTCCACTTCACCGCTGTGGGTGTTCGTTTTTTCCTGGTTGCTGGCTGGCGGCGGGCAGCGACCGGGCGGGCGGCAGCTTGCCGGTGTGCTGCTGGGTTTTGCCGGTATCATCCTGATCGTCGGCGTCAGCGCGCTGCAGGATCTGGGCCAGAACCTTGTTGCCCAGCTGGCGGTGCTGGCCGGTGCCGCGCTATACGGCATCGCGGCATTGCAGGGCAGGCGGTTCGCCGGAATGCCGCCGATCGTGACCGCAACCGGAACGCTGATCTGTTCCGCGCTCGTGCTCGTGCCGTTCAGTCTGGTGACAGAGCGCCCCTGGACGCTTTCGCCGGACATGACCGGGGTTGTCGCCGCCCTTGTTCTCGGTCTTGCCTGCACGGCACTGGCTTTCCTGATCTACTTCCGCCTGCTTTCGACGCTGGGGGCGATGGGGACGGCCAGCCAGGCCTATCTGCGCTCCGGGGTCGGTGTCTTTCTGGGGGTGGTATTCCTGTCGGAAAGACTGGAGCTGGAAACCTTTGCCGGAATCTGTCTTGCCATTTTCGGGGTTATTCTGATCAACTGGCCCAGGAAAGAGCAATCGCAAGTCACGCCCCCCGTGGGCAAGGAGGTGCCATGAGTGTCCTGATCGTTTACGAGGCCGGATCCCGCCCGTCGCAAAAGGCGAATCCGGATTATTTCACCGGCTCGGTCTGGCAGGATCCCGTGATTCAGGCCCCAGCTCCGGCGAGTTTGCGCGCCCTCAAGGTGACTTTCGAACCCGGTGCGCGCACCAACTGGCATACGCATCCGTTCGGCCAGACCCTGCAGGTCCTGGATGGCGCGGGGTTCATTCATGTGTGGGGACAGGAAAAGCTTTCCATCCTCCCCGGCGATGTGATCTGGATCCCGCCGGACGTCAAGCACTGGCACGGAGCGGGGCCGAATACCTGTCTCGTGCATCTGGCGATGCAGGAGGAACGCGAAGGCAGGGCGACCGAATGGCTCGAACCGGTCGATGAGGCGACTTATGCCGGGGGGATCGAGGCGCGACGCTAGATTCCCCGTCACGTGGATTGAGCATATGCCCGATCCGTTGCTCTCCGAACAAAGGACAGGTGCCGTGTTGCCAGGAGAGCAAACTCCATGAAAATTGCCATCGCAGGCGCGGGGATCGGCGGACTGGCCGCCGCCATCCTGATCTCGCGGCTCGGTCACGAGATTTCCGTCTTCGAGCAGTTTCACGAACCGGCACCGGTCGGGTCGGGACTGATGATCCAGCCGGTCGGCCTGGAGGTGCTGAAGCGCGCAGACGCCGCGGAGGCGGTCATGGCGCATGGGACGCCGATTGCGCGGATTCTCGGGCATTCGGCAACCTCCGGGCGCCGGGTGCTGGATGTGACCTATGGTGCGGTCTCAGGCCTGGGCATTCACCGTGCGGCGTTGTTTTCCGCTCTCCATGAGCGCGCGCGCCGTGTGAACCTCACCTGGCGAACCGGCCACAGGATCAGCGGACATGACGAGGGACGGCTGCAATTCGAGGACGGAACCGTCTCGGAGCGGTTCGATCTTGTCATCGACGCCTCCGGCGCCAATTCGGTGCTCTCGCCCCTGAAGCCGCGCACGCGGGCTTTCGGGGCCATCTGGGGAACCGTCGACTGGGTGCCCGGCGTTCTGCCGGACGATCACCTGTCGCAACGCTATCGCCGCGCCGACCGGATGATCGGCGTGCTGCCCATTGGCCGCATGCCCGGTGGCGACAGACGGAAGGCGGCGTTTTTCTGGTCGCTCAGGGCCGATGGCCATGGGGAATGGCTGAGACGGGGACTGGGGCACTGGAAAGACGAGGCATTGTCGCTCTGGCCGGAAGCCGGGCCGTTTCTCGATCAGATCACCGACCCGGACCAGATGACCATGGCGTGCTACAGCCATGGTTCGCTCAAAAAGGTCTGGAGGGAGCGGATCGTCCATATCGGCGACGCAGCGCATCGTGCCAGCCCGCAGCTCGGACAGGGCGCCAATATGGCGCTCCTGGATGCGGCGGCCCTGGCAAATGCCCTCGAGACGTTGCCACTCGACCAGGCGCTTGCCGCCTATGGTCGCGCGCGTCGCTGGCATGTGGGCATCTACCAGGCGATCAGCGGGATGTTCACGCCGGCCTATCAGAGTGACAGTCGCTGGTTGCCGGCGTTGAGAGACAATGTCCTTTTCCCGGTGAGCCGCATTCCGCCGGCGCCTGCGCTGCTCTCCCGCCTGATTTCAGGAACGCTGGTGCCGTCCGGACTCTGACCCTCCGGGCAGGTCTGCGGCTCCTGCCGTTACATCGGCAGTCTGACTTCGGCTTCCAGTCCGCCTTCCGGCCGGTTTCTCAGCATCAGCGTGCCGCCATGGGCATGAATGATGGAACGGGCAATGGACAGGCCAAGGCCGATGCCGCCCGTTTCCTCGCTGCGGGATTCTTCAAGCCTTACAAAAGGTTCGAACACATCCTTCAACCTGTCTTCAGGGATGCCGGGGCCCCGGTCCTGAATGCGGATGACGACCTCGCCGGCCTTTGCGGCAGCGCTGAGCGAAACGTTTTCGCCGTAGCGGATGGCGTTTTCGATGAGATTGCGCAGCGCCCGCTTGAGCGCCACGGGGCGGCAGGACAGTATGATCCTGTCCGCGATGTCGACGGAAATGTCGTGCCCCAGATCCTGCTGATCGGCGGCAAGGGCTTCCAGGATGGCGCCGACGTC
Source organism: Labrenzia sp. 011 (assembly GCF_003075075.1). GTDB lineage: Bacteria > Pseudomonadota > Alphaproteobacteria > Rhizobiales > Stappiaceae > Roseibium. Next base: position 35,529 of record NZ_QCYM01000012.1, read on the forward strand.
CGCATTTTCCGGCTTGTCCGCATGGGCTTCGTCCCGGGCAAAGCGCAGGGTGGCCTCGGTCATATGGGCCATTTCCTCCAGGGTCTCGATCATCTTCTCCCGGTTCTCGTCATCCTCGATGAATTCTGCCCGCAGCCGCAGCGACGTGATCGGTGTTCTCAGGTCATGGCTGATGGCCGCCAGCATGCGGGTGCGGTCGCTGACAAACCGGGTGATCCGGTTCTGCATGTCATTGAAGGCCGATGTCAGGGCACGGACCTCCCGCGGCCCGCTGGGGCGCAGCGGCTCGAGGCTCTCACCGCGGCCGAGCTTTTCCGCCGAGACGGCGAGCTCCTTCAGGGGGCGCGTGACCCTGCGCACCGCCAGGCCGATGATGACGACCGAGGCGAGCGCCGTCAGGCCAAGTTGCACAAGCAGGGAGTAGAGGGCGCCACGAGGCGGCCGGTAGCTGGTGGCCACATTGAACCAGCGGCCGTCCGACATCGGGATGGACAACACCAGATCCTCCTGCCGGTTCATGATCTTCTTCAGGTCGCGGGGCCGCTCGTGCTTGGGTACCCCGCGCCAGCTCGGCGGACGGTCCGATCCGGATTGCTGATCGCGCGGCCCCCGCTTTTCATCGGCACGGAGATTGAGATTCGCGGTCTTGCCTCGGTCGAGCTGGGAATTGAGAAAGTTCTGGAGCTTGCGCTCGACACTGGACGCGCCGGGCTCGGGCACCAGCGGCGTCTCGCCCAGCCAGAAAACCGCGAAGCGGCTGCTGCTAGCCTCCAGTACCCGTTCCTGCAACGCCAGCGGGGTGTCTTCCAGAAGGTCGGCGATGGACACCGCCCGCATGAGAAGATTGTCCCGGGCCAGGGCGACCATCGCAATGCGCCGCTCGTCCTGGAAAATCCAGATGCTCAGCATCTGGGCGCCGACAATGGCGGTCAGCAGCAGGACAACGAGCTGCGAGGCCAGAGTCCTGGGCCACAGATACAAAAGCGCGCTGCGGAGCGAGGCGGGAAATGTCATTCGGTCTGGTCTTTCACGTCGGAAGTGAACATGTAGCCGCCACCCCAGACGGTCTTGATCATCCGGGGATCCTTCGGGTCGATCTCGATTTTCCGGCGCAGGCGCGAAACCTGGTTGTCAATGGACCGGTCGAAGACGGCCGGGGTCCGGCCGGTGGTCAGGTCCAGCAGCTGATCGCGGGTCAGGACCATTTTCGGACGTTTCAGAAAGGCGCACAGCAACTGGAATTCACCGCTGGAGAGCGCCACGGAGGTGCCGTCGGGATCCTTCAGCTCGCGCCGGGCGATATTGAGGGTCCAGCCGTCGAAACACAGCAGTTCCTGTTCGATCGGGTCCCGTTCCTTGGGGGCCAGCGACGTCCGGCGCAGGACTGCCCGGATGCGGGCGAGCAGTTCACGCGGATTGAACGGTTTGGTGACATAATCGTCCGCGCCGATCTCAAGACCGATCACCCGATCGGTGTCATCAGCCATGGCTGTGAGCAGGATCACCGGTATGGCACCGGTTTCCACCAGGTGACGGCACAGGGACAGGCCGTCCTCGCCCGGCATCATGATATCAAGCACGACCAGATCTATCGAAGCTGCCTTGAGGATCTTGCGGGCGTGCGCGGCATTTTCAGCAGTCGTGGCGCGCAGGCCATTCTTTACAAGATAGCGGGCCAGTGTTTCGCGAATGTCGCGATGGTCGTCCACCACCAGGATATGCGGGCTCGGGTCGCTCACTGTCGTCTCCATTCCAGAGCCTCTCGTCCGTGATCGGGGAAGTGCAGGCGAGAGGCTCCAGCACTTCGGGAATTACCGGTCCGCCCTTGCATGACATTGTCGCAAGGCGGCGGGACCTGGCGCATCGCACTGTTGCATAGGGTTTGCTGTGCGGCAGACCGGCTTGTTTCTACGGCTAAAATAGTAGCCTGTGTCCTATCGTGCCCGGGGAACTTGTAACAAAGTGTGTCGGAACGACCCTGCGGGACAGTTGGCGACACTTCCAGTCCTGTTGAAGGGTATTTCTGCGACAATTGCCACCTACCTTCAGCTCATCAACGAACCAAGGAGTTGTTGGAATGAAACCGTTCAGGAAAATTGCAATCGCCGTTCTGGCCGCGAGTGTTGCGGGTACCGCGTTGACCGCAGGCCTGTCAGCTTCGGCACAAAGCGGACCTGCAGATGGGGACGGGGGCAAACAGATTCAACAGACCGCCGGGGAACGCTTTGCCCATATGGGCAAACGTGGCGGCGGTCATATGGGCAAGCGTGGCGGCCGGCACGGGGAGCGCATCTTCGAGCGTTTCGACGCTGACAAGGATGGCGTGATCACGGAAGCGGAAATCGTCGAAGTGCAGACGAGTCAATTCCAGTCGGCGGACACGGACGGCAGCGGCGACATCAGCCTGGAGGAATTCAAGGCCGAATTCCTGACCCGCACCAATGACCGGATGGTCCGGGCGTTCCAGTTCCTGGACCGGGATGGTGACGGAACGGTTACCCAGGAGGAAACCGATGTTGTCGCCAACCGTCTCTTCAAGATGATGGACCGGGACGGAAACGGCACCGCCGAGCGTATGCAGCGCGGCAAGCGCGGTCCTGCGGATGAGCAGAAACGCGCGGAGCGCAAGGGACCGGACGGCAAGGGCGGCAAGGACGGCAAGGACGGCAAGGACGGCCGGAACGCTCAGAGAGCTGAAGCCCGCGGTCACGACGAACGTGGCGGTCCGCGTGGACCCCAGCACGGTCGCGGCGGTCCGGGCCAGATGTTCCTCGCCCTGTTCGACACTGATGGTGACGGCGCCGTTAGCCGCGAGGATTTCGACGCCAGACGCGCCGAGCTCTTCGCCCTGGCCGACACGGACGGCAAGGGGTCCTTCACCCTGGAGCAGTTCGCGCCGCTGTGGCTGACCGTCAACGAGAACCGTGTCGTGGACATGTTCCAGCGCGCGGACGCTGATGGCAGCCTTGGCATCTCCGCCGAGGAGCATGGCAAACGCCTGGACAAGATGATGGAGCGTGCCGACCGCAACAAGGACGGCGTCATCACCAAAGCCGACTTCAAGGGCGGCAAGCATGGCGGAAAAGGCAAGGGCCAGGGCCACGGCAAGCGCCAGCGCGGCTGACGCAAGGAATTCCGGATCCCCACTCCGGAATAGTTTCTCCGCGCTCACACATCCCCCACAGGCGGAGAAACGAAAAGGGAGCCGTGCCCGCGGCTCCCTTTTTCTTTGGGGTGTTACTTGCCGAATTCTCCCGCCAGATGATCGATCAGCGCCCGGACCCTGCGGGTCAGGTGACGATTGGGCGGGTAAAGCGCATAGACGCCGAAGACATCGGCTTCGTGCTCCGGGAGCACCCGTTCCAGCCTGCCGGTCTGGAGCGCCGTCTCCACCGCATAAAGCGGAGCCATGGTGATGCCGAGACCGCCTTCCGCAAGGCGGGCCAGAGCGCCCGGAGCGTTTGCCTGAACGCTACCGTTCAGCCGCACGACATGTTCGCGCCCTCCGGCACGCAGACGCCAGATATTGACCTCGACCTGATTGTTGTCGACGAGGCAGACATGATCGCGGAGCGCCTTCGGATCTGTCGGGCGGCCATGGGCGTCCAGGTAGTCCGGAGAGGCACACAGGACCAGCGGCATGTCCACGAGCTTGCGGGCGACCAGGGTCGAATCCCGCAGGGAGCCGATGCGGATGGCAAGGTCGAACCCCTCCTCGACGAGCGCGACCCGGCTGTCGGTGAGCGTCATGTCCAGTTCGACATCGGGATGCCGTTTCAGAAACGGCAGAAGAGCCTTCGGCAACCGGGTGCTGCCGAAGCCGGTCGGCGCCGTGAGCCGGATCGGTCCTGCCAGGGCATCCTGGCGCTCGCGCACCAGGGACTCCAGTTCATCCAGTTGCTCCAGAATGGGTCGGCAGCGCTGCAGATAGGCGGAGCCGACATCCGTGAGTGAGACGCTGCGGGTGGTGCGGTTGAAAAGCCGGGTCCGCAGGTCCTCTTCCAGGTGCTGGACATATTTGCTCACCAGCTTGGTCGACAGGCCGAGCCGTCTGCCGGCAGCGGTAAAGGAATTTTCCTGGGCGACAGCCATGAACGCCCGCATTGTTTCTATCCTGTCCATTGGTGCCTCTGCGCAGTGACGTTCGGGTGTTTATCCTCGCAATGTACATAATCATTGAATAATCCGGAATATTATCTTTGGGTTGATCCATGGGCATATTGGGGGTGGCGGGCAGGACCATGTGATCCGGCACCGCCGGAGTATCCTGTTTCATGAGGAAATACCCATGTCCCAAGCCATTCGCATTCACAGCTTTCCGCTCTCCGGTCACTGCCATCGGGTGGAGCTTTTCGCCGGGCTCGCAGGTCTTGATCACGAGCTTGTCCTTGTCGATCTGGCCGCGGGGGAGCACAAGGCGGAGCCGTTCCTGTCACTCAATCCCGCCGGCAAGGTGCCGGTAATCGAGGATGGAGATGTGGTGATCGCCGATTCAAATGCCATCCTGGTCTATCTGGCGCGCAAATATGCCCCGGACTGGCTGCCGGGCGATGCTCTGGCGGAAGCACATATCCAGCGATTCCTGTCGCTGGCCGCCAACGAGATTGCCAACGGCCCGGCCGCCGCGCGTCTGGTGACGGTTTTCGGAGCGCAGCTCGATGCGGAACGGGCCATCGCGACCGCAACCTACGCCTTCGATCTGCTGGAAGGTCATCTGAAGGGGCGGGACTGGCTGGTCGGCAACTGCGCGACGATCGCCGATGTTGCCATCTACAGCTACACCGCCCATGCCCCGGAAGGGAATGTCTCCCTGGAGCCCTATCCGAATATCCGTGCGTTTCTGAAGCGTGTCGAAGCCCTGCCGGGATTTTCGCCCATGCCGGCGACAAAGGCCGGTCTGACCGCCTGACCGGCCTCCTGCCTCTTCGGAGATTCTCTCCTGCAGCCGCACCATCGGAGATTCAGCCATGACCGAGATCCACCGCGAGGAGGCCGTGCCTGCCTGGCCGTTCCATGAAGGCGAGCAGATCCTTCAGCATCGGATGGGTGCGCGCGGTGTCGAGGACTGGGCCGGCAAGGCGATTCGGAGTTACATGCCGGATCAGCACCGGAGGTTCTTTGCCGGTCTGCCCTTCCTGGTCGTCTCGGCGCGGGATGCAGCGGGGCGCCCATGGGCTACGCTGCTGGAAGGAGAGGACGGTTTCGTATCCTCGCCAGAGGATACGCTCCTTGATATCCGGAGCGGTCCTGTCAGCGGCGATGCTCTCGAAGGAGCCTTCACCGGGAATGCCGACATCGGCATTCTCGGTATCGAGCTGGCCACCCGGCGCCGGAACCGGGCGAACGGCCGCGTCCGGTCGGCGCGTGCGGGGGCGTTCACGGTCGCAATCGACCAGTCCTTCGGCAATTGTCCGCAATATATCCGCGAGCGGACCTGGTGGCGGGGACCGGCGGAGCCTGTAGCTGCCGTGGCCCGGACACGTGAGCTTACCGTCGCGCAGATGTCCTGGATCGGACGCGCCGATACATTCTTCATCGCCAGCGGTTTTCGCGGCGCGGGCGTCAATCCGGCCTATGGCATGGATGTGTCCCATCGCGGCGGTGAGCGCGGTTTTGTCGATGTTGCCGACGACAGGACAATCCGGTTCCCGGATTACGCCGGCAACAGGTTCTACAACACGCTGGGCAACGTCGCGATCGACCCGCGCGCCGGACTGTTGTTCGTGGATTTTTCCACCGGCAGCCTGTTGCAGCTTACCGGCCGGGCCGGGATCTCGCGGTCTCCTGAAGAGCTGCGGCAGTTTGCGGGCGCCCAGCAGATTGTCACCTTCGAGATCGGGGAGGTGGTCGAACTGGCCTCGGCCCTGCGCCTGCGCTGGCAGCAGGATGCGGCGTCCGTCCGGTCCCTGCGGCTGGTCGAAAAGACCCGCGAGACCGCCGACGTGACGTCCTTCGTTTTCGAGGCGCGGGATCATGGTCCGCTGCCGGCATTCAGGGCCGGGCAGCACCTGCCGGTCGAATTGAACATCGCGGGCAGGGGCGGCAAGGTTCAAAGAACCTATTCCCTGTCCGGAGCGCCTGCCGATCCGCGCTACCGGATTTCCGTCAAGCGTGAACCCGGCGGGCTGGCATCGGCTTTTCTGCATGACGGGCTGGACATCGGCGCCATCGTGGAAAGCCGGACCCCGGCAGGGGATTTCGTGCTGCCGGATGGGCCGGAGCCGCTGGTGCTGGTCAGCGCAGGCATCGGTATCACGCCGATGCTGAGTATCCTGCATGCGGTTGCGCGCGAGGATGTTCCGCGACCGGTCTGGTTCGTCCATGGCGCGCGCGACGGCGCACATCTCCCGTTCCGCAGGGAAGTCGCCGGGCTGGTCGGCGGCAGGGACAACATGCGGATGCACATATTCCTCAGCCGGCCGCTGGATGAGGACGTGCCGGGCCGGGACTTCGATACCCGTGGGCATATCTCCGGCGGCTTTCTGACGGCTCTCGCGGGCAGGCGGGATGCCCGGTATCTCCTGTGCGGTCCCGCAGCCTTTCTGGCCAAGGTGAAAGCGGAACTGGAGGCCGAGGGCGTGCCCGACAGCAGGATCCGTTACGAAACCTTCTGAGACAGAGGGAGGGTTTGCAACCTCGCTTGAGATTGTCTCTTTCCCGCCTCTGGAGCCGCCCCGGGATCGTTTCCGTCAGCCGTTTTCAGGCGCAAATGCGATGATTTATTCCTCCGGCGGAAAATCCACGTGAATGTGGTTGCCGTCCGGATCCCAGATGTTGAAGGCGATAATGCCCGTGCCGGTCTGGACGGTACGGCGGAAGGTTTCGCCGCGCGCTTTCAGCCGGGCTTCAAAGTCCTGCGCGCCGGAAGCGGTGAAGGCGAAATGCTCCAGCTTGAGTTTCTCCTCGGACCCGACCGCGTCGGTGCCCTCGATGCCGACAAGATGGACCACCGCCTCGTCGCCGGCGTAGAGCCAGGCGCCGGGAAAGGGAAAGTCGGGCCGGGGGCCGGCGCTCATGCCAAGCACATCCGCGTACCAGGAAATCATTTCCTCAAGCCGCGTCGTGCGCAGGTTGACGTGGTCGAGTTTGCCGATCTTCATCACACTGACTTCCATTTGATGGAGCAGCCCATGGACGGGATCTGCTCGGCCGGGCCTTCGCCGGTTTCGGCGACCTGTTTCATCGCTTCGAATAGGTCCCGGCGCAAGTCGGGGGCCTGCCTGTTGACGCGGGTCGCATCCAGACGGCCACGATACTGCAGGCCGAGATCGCGGTTGAAGCCGAAGAAGTCGGGGGTGCATACGGCGCCATAGGCTCTGGCGACGCTCTGGTCGGCATCATGCAGATAGGGAAACGGGAAAGCGCGCTCTTCCGCCATCTTGCGCATGTTGTCGAAATTGTCCGCCGGATAGGCGACGGGATCGTTCGAGCAGATGGCCGCAACGCCGACGCCGAGGGCCTTCAGGTCCGTTGCGTCGCGCACGATCTTGTCGATCACCGCCAGAACGTAGGGGCAATGATTGCAGATGAACATGATCAGCAGTCCGTTTTCCCCCGTCACATCGTTGAGGGTGCAGGTCCTGCCGTCGGTGGCGGGCAGGGTGAAATCCGGCGCGGGCCGGTTGAAGTCGCATACGTCTGGGGTGAGTGCGGGCATGGTGTCCTCCTCAGGCCGGGCATGGCTGCACAATAGGGCAGCGGGGATGCCGGATGCAGCACAAAATTTGCGGTTGCGGGCGGTTGAAGTTGCCGCAGACGGGCTTCGTCCGATGTGCTCCGGGTCTTTCTTCGGAAAATCTGTGCCGCCGCGCCTTTTTCCGCTTGCATCGAACGGCGAACGGGGTCATATACGCCTCGCCCAAATTCGCACGTGCCCGTGGTCGTTCATGGGATGTTTCACCAGACATCTCTTAAGGGGCCGCTGCCAGACAATCCGCCAAGGGGCGGGGCAGCATGATCCGGACGGCTTAAAGCAACGACGTAAGAGGGCTTTTTTGGTCTCTGCCGGGGTATCCAACCTCCGGCGTCACTGAAGAGGCACTTGTTACATCATTGCCCGACGTGCGGTTCGGTTTTCCGATCCAATCAACGGCATTCCCGACGCGGGAAAGCTCTGTGTCTGCCGGCCGGCAGTCGCATTGCCCAACCGTCGCCGCGGTCAACCCGGCCTCCGGTTCCATCCCGGGGGAGGCCCGGTGCGTCTGTGGCACCCTGCGACGAGAACCTGCAGTGCGCGTGCCCGAGAACCGGCGCGGCTGCGGTGAAGATTGAGAAAGGGGAACTCCCCGATGAGCGAGCGTATCCGCGACTTCCTGCGACGACGTGAAGATGATGGCCCGTGTGTTGTCGTCGACCTGGACATCGTGCGCGAGAATTTCGAGGCCTTTGCCAAATCCTTGCCGGACACCTCCGTCTACTACGCCGTGAAAGCCAATCCGGCGCCCGAAATCCTGTCGCTGCTGGAAAGCCTCGGCTCCTCCTTCGACTGCGCCTCCGTCGGCGAAATCGAAATGGTTCTGGCGACTGGTGCGTCCGCGGACCGGATTTCCTACGGCAACACCATCAAGAAGGAGAAGGACATTGCGCGTGCCTATGCCCTTGGCGTCCGCCTCTTCGCCGTCGACTGTGTCGAGGAAGTCGAAAAAATCGCCCGTGTCGCAGCGGGCTCAAAAGTCTTCTGCCGCGTCCTGTGCGACGGTGCCGGGGCCGAATGGCCGCTCTCCCGAAAGTTCGGCTGCGATCCGCGCATGGCGCCCGACGTCCTGGAGCACGCCCACCGGCTCGGTCTCTTCGCCCATGGGGTCTCCTTCCACGTCGGCTCCCAGCAGGCCAACCTGCAAGCCTGGGATTTCGCTCTCGCCATGGCGGCGGGCGTCTTCCGGGAAATGGCGCTGCGCGGTATCGAGCTGAAAATGGTCAACATGGGCGGCGGATTTCCGACCCGCTACCTGAAGGACGTTCCGGGTGTGCCGAGCTACGGCGAAGCCATCTTCCACGCGCTCACCCAGCATTTCGGCAACCGTCTGCCGTCGACGATCATCGAGCCGGGCCGCGGCATGGTCGGCAATGCCGGCATGATCGAAGCTGAAGTTGTGCTGATTTCCAGGAAATCAGCCGACGACGACATCCGCTGGGTCTATCTGGACATCGGGATGTTCAACGGCCTGGCCGAGACCATGGACGAGGCAATCCGCTACCCGATCCGCACCCCGCGCGACGGCGACCGCACCACCCCCTGCGTGCTGGCCGGACCGACCTGCGACAGCGTCGATGTTCTCTACGAGAAGACGCCCTACGAGTTGCCGGTCAGCCTGTCGATCGGCGACAAGGTGCTGATTGAGGCCTGCGGGGCCTATACCACCACCTATTCGACGGTCGGCTTCAACGGCTTCGCGCCGCTGGCATCCTTCGTCATCTGAGGCGGCGGAGATGATCGACATCGTGGAGGAGGCGCCGGTGCATGCCGGCGCCCGCGAGGCGCTGCTCGACCTCAGCTTCGGCGAGGGGCGCCGTGCCCGGACCTGCGAACGCCTGCGCGAAGGCCGCCTGCCGGTGTTCGCATTTGTGGCGCTGGACGAATCTGGCATGCTGGCCGGGACGGTGCGTCTGTGGTCCGTGGCGGACCGCGGCGGGGTTCAGACCCTGCTGCTCGGGCCACTGGCCGTCGATCCCGGGTGCCGGGGTCACAGGGTGGGCGACCGGTTGATGCGCCATGCGCTCAACCAGGCCGCTGTCCATGGCCACGGATCGGTGATCCTGGTCGGCGATCTGCCCTATTACGCCCGCTTCGGATTCGCTGATGGTCTCCTGGAGGATGTCACGCTTCCGGGACCCGTCGACCGGGACCGGCTCCTGGGGCTGGAATTCGTTTCCGGCCATCTGGCCGGTCTCGGCGGTCTGCTGACAGCAGCGGGCAATATTGACCCGGACGTCGCCTCCGCACCGCCTTCGAACGGCCTTTCCATACCGAAAGCCGCCTGAACCCCTGAACGGTGGCGGCATTGCCGCTGCCGGTTGGGGGGCACCCCACTTCTGCATTCCCTTTGCGGTCCCGGCCCTGAGCCGGGACCCGTCGCGAGGTCCGGATAAAGGCCCCGGCTCAGGGCCGGGGCGGCCCAGGGGATCTGCCGGATTGAGGTGTTGCCGATCGGGGGATGCGGCTGCCCTGGCACACCGAAGGTCCCGGGGAAACAATCCCAAGCTTGAAATTCCGGTGAAAAGCGGTCACACCTGGGTATGGGCGCAATAAGTGCGCTTTTTGTGCAAGGGATATTCCCGCCGGGCCGGATCCGTGAGTAGGGCGTCGGGCGGTGGAACAGGAATTGATTGGAGAGAACAACATGACCGACGAGACCAACGGCGGCGCACCGAAACAGGCGGCGAAAACGACGACACCGGAACCTGCCCGCAAACCGGCCGGAAGGACAGTGGCCAAATCCGCTGCCGCGAAACCTGTCGCTGCCGGATCCTCGTCTGCAAAACCCGCGCGGACGGCGAAAAGCGCAACGACCCGGGCGGCTGCAAAACCCTCCGCGCGAAAGCCGGCTGCGACCAAGGCACAGGCGGCCAGGCCGGCGACGACCAAACCGGCGGCGAGCAAACCTGCCGCGGCAAAACAGACCGCGGCGGCTGCAAGCAAAACCGTAGCCGAAAAGACGGTTGCCGTAAAACCGGCTCCCAAAGCTCCGGCAAAACCGGCTGCCGCCAAAAAGGCGCCCCGCCGAAAAGCCCAAACCGCAAAATCGCCGGCTCCGAAGACCGCCGCCCGCAAGGCAAGTGCTCCGTCAAGCGCAAAAGACCCGCAGATTCACGGCACCATTACCGGCCCGGTTGTGATGATCGGACTGGGGTCCATCGGCAAGGGTACGCTGCCCCTGATCGAGCGGCATTTCGAATTCGACAAGTCGCGCGTCACGGTGATCGATCCGGTCGACACAGACGCGAAGCTGGTGACCGACAGGGGATACAGGTTCGAGAAAGTCGCTCTGACACCGGAGAACCACAGGGACGTGTTGACGCCGCTTCTCACCGAGGGTGAAGGGCAGGGTTTTGTCGTCAACCTGTCCGTGGACACCTCGTCGCTCGACCTGATGAAACTGTGCCGCAAGCTCGGTGTTCTTTATATCGACACGGTCATCGAGCCATGGCCGGGCTTCTATTTCGACGACAAGGCGTCTGCCGCCGACCGCACCAACTACGCGCTGCGCGAAAGCGTGCGCCGGGAAAAGAAGAAGAAACCGGGCGGCACGACAGCGGTTTCCTGCTGCGGCGCCAATCCGGGCATGGTCTCCTGGCTGGTCAAGCAGGCGCTGGTCGATGTCGCCACGGAAACCGGGGTGAAGTTCAAGGAGCCGAAGTCCCGCAAGGACTGGGCGAAACTGATGAAGAAGACGGGGGTCAAGGGCATCCATATTGCCGAGCGCGACACCCAGCGGGCGAAGGCGCCCAAACCGGCCGGGGAATTCTGGAACACCTGGTCCGTGGAGGGGTTTCTCTCCGAAGGGTTCCAGCCTGCCGAACTCGGCTGGGGCACTCACGAAAAATGGAAACCGGCCAATGCCAGGCAGCAGAAGAAGGGCTGCAAGGCGGCGATCTATCTGGAGCAGCCCGGTGCCAATACACGGGTGCGAACCTGGTGCCCGACCCCGGGCCCCCAGTACGGCTTCCTCGTGACCCACAACGAGGCGATTTCCATCGCCGACTATTTCACGGTTCAGGACGGCAAGAAGGTGGCCTTCCGGCCGACCTGTCACTACGCCTATCATCCGGCCAATGTGGCGGTCCTGTCCCTGCACGAGCTGTTCGGCTCTGCCGGCAAGGTGCAGGACAAGCTGCATGTTCTGGAGGAAAGTGAACTTCAGGACGGGGCCGACGAACTGGGCGTGCTGCTCTACGGCCACAGGAAGAACGCCTACTGGTACGGCTCCCAGCTTTCGGTTGAGGAAGCCCGCAAGCTTGCCCCCCACCAGAACGCCACCGGCCTGCAGGTGACCTCCGCGGTCATCGCCGGCATGGTCTGGGCGCTGGAAAACCCGGACTCGGGCATCGTGGAAACCGATGAGATGGATTATCGCCGCTGCCTGGAAATCCAGCGGCCGTATCTGGGGCCGGTCAGGGGCACCTACACCGACTGGACACCGCTGGAAGGCCGCCCGGGCTTTTACAAGGAAGACCTCGACACGAAGGACCCGTGGCAGTTCCGGAACATTCTGGTGCGGTGACGGGGCTGATCGCACTCACGGGAGTATTGGAGAAACGCCGCTGGAGGAGTCCAGCGGCGTCAGACTGCTGACAGACCCCTGGCGTTAGCCGGGGATTTCAGACTGATGACAAACCCGCGATCCTGTCCGTTCAGACAGGCGCGACTCCGCTCCGGTCTAGCGGCGTCGGCCGGACGAGGCGGTAATCGGATAGAGAACCGTCTTGGGAGCATTGCCGATACCGTAAAGCACTTGCTTGCGATGCAGGTCCAGTTGCAGCGACACGTTGCGAGATGCATCGAACAGATAGACCGACCACTCGTCGCGCGCCTGCTCATGGAAACGGAAGTTGACCCGACCCTGAGTGTCGGCTTCCTGCCATTGCCCATTCCCGGTGCTGGTGAAACTTCCCCCGGGATAGACGATCCGTGCAACGGAATACCCGTTTACAGCATTGGAGGCGGGCTGGGCGCGTTTGGTGGATACGGGGGCCTGTGTATGGAGGCCGGGGCCGTTACAGGTGCGCAGGATCGTCGCGTAAGGGGATTGCGAACACATGATGCCGCCCCACTGAAACCCGGTCTGGCCATTGCGATAGCGGATCTTGAACCACTCGTATCCGTTCATCATGGTGCCGGTGCCGTTCAAAATGAGAATCTGATCGCCTTCGCGAAGACTGCCCACCTGCCGGTATTTCATGCCGGGCCCGCTTCGAACCTTGCCGCCATAGGAAAACCCCGGTTGCGGGAAGTCCACGTCGGGAGAGGCATGAACGGGAGATGAAAAAGCCATCAGAGCGATTAGAAGGAAACCTGAAAAAACACGCATGGAAACTCCATAATTGTAATTGCCGGAATGCAGATCGTCTGGAACCCTGAAGACAGTCCGGCTGACCAAACGTCAGTTACAGCGTCCAGCATGAATGGGAGATGAACCGCTGCGCACGCCATGGCATGTCTTCCAATGGGTACCGGGAGTCGGGGCAGGTCGGTGCATCGGCCGTAATCTCCAGCCGAACCGGCTCAAGCAACGACGAGCCGCACCACATGCAGCGGTTCCGCCTTGCCTTTCACACTCTGCGGTCCGATCGGTTGCAGAGGAAACTCGGGACCAAGCCTGCGGGTGATTTCTTCGGAGGCGAGAATGATCACCTCTGCCGTGTCGTCGATTTCCTTGCCGAGGCTTTCCAGCCTTGAGGCGGCGTTCACCGTGTCGCCGATGACCGTGTAGTTGACCCGCTCGGGGGCGCCGATGTCACCGACGACGAGGGGGCCGACATGAAGGCCGATGCGGATGCGGACGGGGGCCTCGCCGCGGGCGATGCGGGCCAGATTGTCCGCGTGGATGGCTTTCGCCATGCCGAGGGCTGCGCGGGCGGCGGGTTCTGCCGGATTGTCGAGCTGCTCCGGAGCACCCCAGAAAGCCATGACGCTGTCGCCGATGTATTTGTCGATGGTGCCGCCCTGCCGGGTGATTTCCGCGCCGAGCAGGGACAGGTGGTGGTTGACGAAGTCGGCGGTCTGCGTCGCCGACATGCCTTCGGAGGCGGAGGTGAAGCCGGCGATGTCGGTGAACAGCACCGCCACCTCGCGCACCTCCGGCGGCGCGTCTGCGCGCCCTTCGCGCAAGAGCTTCTGGACGAGTGTCCGGGGGACATAGCGACTGAACGCCTTGAGGCCGGCGACCATCGAATTGATGCCGCCCGAGAGGTCGTCGAGTTCCCGAATGACGCTGCCGGGAAGCGGCTCGACGGCCTCCAGGTTCAGATTCGCCACATGCGTGGCCGCCGTAGACGCGCGCTGAACGGGCCGGGCGATGCGCCGGGCCAGAAGCGCGGCGCCGATCAGGGACAGCAGAAGGAGGCCGGCTCCGGCAATGATCGCGACCATCAGATCCTTGAGCGGCTGGTCAAGATAGCTTGCGGGGAAATGCACGCCGATGCGGGCGGGCAGGCCCATTAGCTTTGCGGTCTTCTGCTCGATGACGACAAAGCGCCTTTCGCCGTTCTCGTCGTAGCCGTGAAGAAGATCCAGGTCCGCGGCAATTTCGAACTCCCTGTTGTCGAGTTTCTCCATGTCTTCAAACGTCGCCAGGAATGCGTCCGGCATCCGGCTGACGTGGAGCAGGGGTGTCTGGGCGCTCAGTTCGTCGAATCTTTCATGCAGATCCTCATGGGCAATGATCTCGTTGCTGCCCTGCTTCATCAGGAAGACGGAAATGTCGTCAGTGGAAATATACCAGGCAATCTCGGACATCCTGTCGAGGGACATGCCGATCAGCAGACTGCCCCGATAGGCCTGACCTTCGTAAAGCGGCTGGACGTAGACGAAATAGGTGTGCTGGCGCTCCGGAATGAAAAGCGCATCGCTCCAGAAGGGCTCCGGGGTGCCTGCGGCTTGTTCCGTGAGGGGCAGCAGGATCGGGATGTCAGCCGCAAGGTCGATATCGCCGCCCAGCAATGTGCCGTCTGCGTCGCCGCGGTCCACGTCGACGCCTTTCCCGGTCTCGTCGACCAGCGCGAGAAAGGAGACCTGTTCCGTCGGGGCAAGAGCCCCGTAGAGAAAGCTTTCCATCAGCTGCGGAGCATCGAAGGCGAGTTGTTTCTGCTGCCAGGCGAGTCTGGTGTAATCAGCGGTTTCCGTGACTGCATGCAGCTGTTCCACGAAGGCGGTTTCCGCGGAATCCATGCCCAGATCGACGATTTCCCCGCCAAGCTGACGGATGATCTGTTCGGAGGTCACTGCCTGGATGATCAGGATCGCCATGGCGGTCATCAGCACGAAGCTTCCGATGACGGTTGCCAGCGTCGGCGTGATGAAGAGCTTTTTGCGCTTTGGCACGTTTTCTTTCCGTGTGTCAGTCTTACGTCCCGTGCGGCCCTGAACGACCGGGCCTGAATCGGCCTTGAGGGCCCCGACTATATCGCAACCCTGTCCGGATTCCCGGCATGTCTTCACGATGGCATCCGCTACCGGGCAGCGCGACTCGCATGCATCCTGCCTGTTCCGAAACGAAAGGTCGATCCGGGGAGGGGCAACCGGTCAAATCCGAAGGACATGGAAAAGGCTTCACCGCGTGTCGTCGCCGTGCCTGACCGGGCAGGAAGCCCGCTGCGCGCACGTTCCTGACGGGTTTCGCCGTTTCCCATGCCATTTCGTCTGCATTTATGAGTTCACACTCTAGCGGAACCCGCCAGGTTGACTCAACGTTTTCAGGGATTTGTGCCGTATCGGGCGTCGAAAAATCAATTATTGCTAACTTTCTGATATTGTTAAGTTATATTCGTTGAAATGGTCGGGAATCACTTCTGAAATCCAGGGTTGATGAATGTCTCTTGTTCGCTTCCGCTTCCTGTTGCCGCTTCTCGTATTGACCGCCGCCGCTTTTCCGGCCCGGGCGGACGAGATGCTGCTGGCAACGAATGATCTGTCCTCGCGGCGGATATCGGCATCCGAGAGCAAGGCCGGTCCGGATGTGGATTTTCTCCGGGAGATCGCCCGGCGCAGCGATGCGGACCTCAAGGTCGCCCAGATGCCGCTGGGCAGGGGACTGGCGTCCATGCAAAGCGGTGCCGTCGATGTCATGGCTGGCCTGTCCTACCGGGATGAACAGGCAAGATACATCGTCTATACGGACACGCCCTATTCCCGATGCAGCACGGCATTCTACACGCTGAACGGACAGTCGAAGGAGATCCGCGACTACAGGGACCTTTCCGGACGCCAGATCGGCTATGTGCTGCATTCGACCTATTTCGACCGGTTCGACAAGGACGGCAACCTGAACAAGGTGGGGGTGCCCGAAGAGCAGACCCTTATCGACATGCTGCTGAAACGCAGAATTTCCGTCATGATCGGAACGGACTGCCAGGTTGACTATCATCTCAGGCATCTGGGGCTGACGTCGACGATCGAGAAGGCGCCGTACGGCCCCGGGAACGCGGTGGTCCTGTTTCTCGGGGTCTCGAAGAAATCCGCGTGGGCGCAGCGGATCGGAGCATTGAACAGGATCATCAGGGACCTGGTCGACGAAGGCTATGTCGAAAGAATAGGCCGGGAATTTTACCGGACGCCCTCATAGGTCAGGGCCTGCCCCTGTCTTCGGTGCATCAACCGGACCATTGTCATTTTCTACAGGCGCAATGCCGACAGGTTGCATTGCGCCGACAAACTCCCCTAGGGTCACTTTCAAGCCCTTCCGTTTTTCAGTCGGGAAGGGTCGCAAGTCCGAACATGCGGACAGTCATGGAAGATCGGGAGGGTAAATGCACCGGCTATTGGTCTGTGCCGTGTGGGGCATTCTGATATCCGCCGGCTGTGCGTCCGCGCAGGAAAGACTGCGTTTCTCGAGCTTCAATGCACCAAACCTTACTCCGGTCGCGCTGGAAATTCTCTCCAACGCCTATGCGACACTTGGCATCCGCATCGAGACGGTCGTTTCAAATCCGCGCCGGGCTCTTCTCGATGCGGCGTCAGGGAAAACCGATGGCGAACTCGTGCGTGTGGTGGGGACCGCAGAACGTCACGACACCCTGATCCGGGTGGACGTGCCCGTCATGGTCGCGCGGATATTCGCCTATACCCGCAACGGGCAATTGCAGGGGCAGTCCCTTTCCGAACTCAAGTATCTCAGGGCCGGACATGTGAGCGGTGCCCGTTTCGCCGGTGAGATGGCCGAAGGGTTTTCCGAAGTCTGGACGGCGGAAACCCCCGGGCAGCTATTCGAGATGCTGATCCGGGACCGCATCGACGTGGTCATCATCGGGGAAAGCACCGGCAAGCGTCTGATCGGGGAAATGGGATTGACCGATGTGTTTCCGCTTCAGCACTCGCTCAAGGAAATCGCCTTCTATCATTTCCTGCATGTCAGGCACGCCGAGCTGGTTCCCCTGATCGAGGATGCTCTCAGGCAGGGAACGCCGGACAGGGACGGGGACGAGCGGGATGACTCGAGCCGGTGGAAACCCTCGACGAGGGAGCTGACCCTGCGCGAACGCGGGCTGAGCTGACCGGATTTTCAATTCGCCAATCTGCTTCCAGGAAGCGTCGGGAGGGCCGGGGACCTCGGGCGCCGACGCCTGCGTGCAGCTTGCCGCCGTCCGCGCGTCACGAAAAAGCTCGACGCCCATCTCCTTGAGGATTAGAAGGGCGAAAAACGCATCCGGGAGGAGCCATGAAGCCGACCAATCCGGTCTTTACCGGCATCAACACGACCGTGTTCGAGACCATGTCGCGTCTTGCCATGGCCCATGGTGCGGTCAATCTCGGGCAGGGATTTCCCGATGTGGACGGGCCGCAGGATATCCGTCAGGCCGCTGCAAGCGCATTGCTGGAGGGACCGAACCAGTATCCGCCGATGCTGGGGCTGCCGCAATTGCGCGAGGCGGTCGCGGAAGCGAACCGGCGATTTTACGGCCTCGACGTCGATCCGGCGAGCGAGGTTCTGGTGACCTCAGGCGCAACGGAGGCGCTGGCCGACTGCATTTTCGCGCTTGTGTCGCCCGGTGACGAAGTGGTTCTGATCGAGCCGCTGTATGACTGTTACCTGCCGCTTGTGAAACAGGCGGGCGGCATACCGGTAAGGGTACGGGTCACCCCGCCGCACTGGACCCTGGACCGGCAGGCGCTGGAGCGGGCCTTTTCCGACAAGACCAAGGCCATTGTCCTCAACAATCCGATGAATCCGACCGCAAAGGTGTTTTCGCACGACGAGCTGCGGTTCATTGCGGATCTGTGTGTCAGGCACGACGCCTATGCGATCTGCGACGAGGTTTATGAGCATCTGGTGTTCGACGGTCAGGCGCATCGCCCCCTCATGACTTTCGAAGGCATGCGCGAGCGCTCGGTGCGGATCGGCTCGGCGGGCAAGACCTTTTCGCTGACCGGATGGAAGGTCGGCTATATCACCGGCGCGGCCGGTCTGCTGGACCCGGTCGCCAAGGCGCATCAGTGGCTGACCTTCACCACGCCGCCGGCGCTTCAAAAGGCGGTTGCCTTCGGTCTGCGCAAGGACGAGAGCTACTATCTGGGTCTTGCAGGGGATCTGATGGCCAGGCGTGACCGGATGGCGGAAGGCCTGTCGGGACTCGGTTTCGCGGTTCTGCCCTGCGCGGCGACCTACTTCCTGACCTGCGGGATCGAAGGCCTCGGTCTGGGCGGTACGGATGTGGAGGTCTGCGAGACGCTGGTGAGACAGGCGGGCGTTGCCGCCGTGCCCGTTTCCGCCTTTTACGGGGCCGACGCGCCCACGGGCTATATCCGCTTCTGTTTCTGCAAGCGCGAAGAGGTGATCGACGAGGCGCTGGCGCGGCTGTCGGCCTTTTTGACTGCGGCGCGCAGCGAATCCGCATAGCCTTCAGACCAGACTGATGCATCCTGCGTTCAGGTGGACGCAGAAATACTGAACCAGTTCCGGATGAGAAATTTCATGGACAATCCCGCACTTGTGGACGTTACCCGCGGCAGCCTGACCGAAAGCCGTCATCGCGGCAGCGTTGCGGTCTGCGACCCGGACGGCAAACTCGTTTGCGGGATCGGCAATGTCGAAGCCCGGGTGTTTCCGCGCTCGGCGATCAAGGCGATGCAGGCCCTGCCGCTGGTGGAATCGGGGGCGGCGGAAGCGCTGGCGCTGACGGATGCCGAACTGTCGCTTGCCTGCGCTTCCCATAACGGGGAGGAGACCCATGCCAGCGCGGCCCGGGTCATGCTGCTGAAGGCAGGTCTTACCGAAGATGCGCTGGAATGCGGACCTCAATGGCCGCAGCGGATGGAGGATGCGGCCAAGCTGATCCTTGCCGATGAAATGCCCTGTGGCCTGCACAACAACTGTTCGGGCAAACATGCCGGGTTTCTCGGGCTTGCGAAGGTCATGGGGGTGGAAACCCGCGGCTATGTGGAAGCCAGCCATCCTGTCCAGCGGGAAGTCCGGCTGGTTATGGAACAGATGACCGGCGACACGCTGACAGAGGATGTCTGCGGCACGGACGGCTGTTCCATTCCCACCTATGCCTCTGCGCTGAAAAGCTTCGCCCGTGCCTTTGCCACCTTCGGGAGCGGAAAAGGGCTGGAGCCGCTGCGCGCCGATGCGGCACAGAGGCTGTTCGATGCCTGCATCAACGAGCCCTACATGGTGGCGGGGGCGGACCGGTTCTGCACGAAGGTGATGGAAGCCTTCCGGGGCCGGGTGTTCGTCAAGACCGGGGCGGAAGGGGTCTACTGCGCGGCCATTCCCGAACTGGGTTTCGGCGTGGCGCTCAAATGCGACGACGGGGCCGCGCGTGCGGCGGAAGTGATGATGGCGACGGTTCTTGAAGCGATGCTTGATCTCAACGACGACGAATCCGTGCTTCTGGACAGTCTCGTCAATCCGCCGGTTCTGACGCGGCGCGGAATTCAGGCCGGACATATCCGGCCCAGGGCGGAGTTTCTGTCGGCGCTGAAGACGGCGCTGCACTGATCCCGGATCCCGGTTCGTTCCCCGTCATCGTCTGTGGAGTTTGTCTCATGCCGCACCGGCCCGGATTGTCCTTCCGTTTCACCCATGCGATCGCCAGAACCCCGGCCGACAGTGTCGCCGACGGGCTTCGTGCGGTCGACGCCGGCAATCCCAGCGGCGAAAAGTTCCGGCAGGAACACGGGCTTTACGTGCTGGCCCTGCGGGACGCCGGTCTCAGCGTCGACGTTCTTCCGCCATTGGAGGACTATCCGGACAGCTGTTTTGTCGAGGACCCCGCCTTCTGTCTTCCCGACGGCGCGATCCAGTTGTGGCCCGGGGCGCAAAGCCGCCAGGGGGAGGGGCGGGAGATCCGCGCCGCGCTGGACAAGCGCTTCGGCAGGGTCGTCGAACTGCCGGGCTCCGGTCATGTCGACGGCGGCGATATCCTGACGCTGGACGACGTCATCCTGATCGGCCTGTCCGCCCGCACCGACCGGGAGGGGGCGGAGGCCTTTGCGGCGCTGCTGGAGACCTGGGGATATCGGGCGGAAGTCTGCAACACCCCGGACGGGGTGCTGCATTTCAAGACTGCCTGTTCCACCTTGGGCGACGATGTCATTCTTGCCACGAAGGTCATGGCCGACAGCGGTTTCTTCGGTGAACGGCGGGTGATCGAGGTGCCGGAAGGCGAGGACTATGCGGCCAATGTCATCCGTGTGAACGACGTGGTGCTGGTTCCGGAAGGCTATCCGAAGACACTTGCCGCCATCAGGGCCACCGGGTTCGACACGGTGGTGCTGCCGACCCACGAGGCGCGCAAGGTGGATGGCGGCTTGTCCTGCCTGTCCCTGAGGTTTTCCCTCGGCTGATGGCGAAAATCTTCTGAAATCGACGGGTTTCCAGACCTGCAATCGGTTCCGGTCGGAGGACTGCCTGTCTGGTGCGTCCCCATGCGAGCCTCTTTCGAAGCCGGCACGAGGACGGGCTGGTTCTCATTGCAAGAACCGACAGGCATTTGGACTTTTGTCGGTTCGGATCCTTTAGTGGGCAACGGCCGTCAAGGAGAGCCTGAGTTCGTTACCGACGACTTGGAGAGAAGGCGTTATGTTAGAGGGAAATGAATTGAAATGGACAAGTTCGGCCAGCTTGTTCAGGTCAGAAGATGGTCCCGGTGCCGTGATGAGTGTCGAAACGGTGGACCTTGGATGGTCGGGATAGGTTTCGGCGGTAATTTCGAGAACACCTCCCGATACGTCCAGTGTTTCCAGAATTGACAAATGAGACGTGTGCCCCTCGTAATTGTCTATTCGGAATTTTAGGTAACCGCCTGTCTGTTTGTAATGTTTGACGGAGCAGGATCCCTTGGTTCCCATCTGAAAATCACCGTCCGTGTTTGTGACCGTATCCGCGGTATTCCCGTCAAAGGCACCGTAGGGGTCCGTGCTGCTGATGTTTCCGCTAAAACGGCCGCCATTATTCAGTTCTATTTTGGGAACATTGGCTCCTATAATCTGACCTGGATCCTGAAAGTTATTGCCGCTGACCTCAATTGTATCATTGCTCCAGATAGTGCCCGTTCCGTCGGACTGTATCTGACAAAGTGTGTCGACTGTCGTCTTTCCGAGAATGACGACAGTGTCGGATGGAATTGTCATGAATGTTTCGGATTGATATTCCATAATCAGCGAGGCCATTGCAGGTTCCGCCGTATTATACTGTTCGACCTGACTGTCCTGAACGGAGTTGTCTTGCTCACCGCTCTCCACGGTGACAATGGATTCAGAGGAAACCCTGACTTCTCTCTCGTTGAATAGCCGACCGCCGAGTTTCAATTCTGCGAAGTTGGTAATCGAGACACCACCGGCGGAAAACATCTCTCCGGAAGGGACGTGAAACAGACCTTGATCGGCAGTCACATTTGCCAGTGAGCCACCTTGGACGCCTATGAGCGCGGAACCGTTCGGTCCAAAGACGTTGCTCATGCCTGTCCCCTTCGACCGGACACCGAATGTCACTTTGGCGCCGTTTTCGACCGTAAGGACCGAAAATCCGCCATCGAAGATCTCACTACCCGTTGAACTTTTGATTTTCGCATTCTTATTGAGCGGTGTGGTGTCGGCGCTCAAGGTAAAGGACGCCACGATATCAATTACTTGGGTCTGATTGGAGTTTACGTTCGCGATTGCCGAATTGAATTCGGCCTCGGTCGAGACATTTTGAGTGATGCTTTCCTTCGCCGTGAAATCGGCCATAGTTGCCCCCTGTCAATATTGTTGCAACTATTGGTACCTCACTAAATAATAACATATCATAAAAGTAGAATGCGAGATTCTTGCGGTGTTCGATTGTCGTGAATGGCCGCATCAGAAGCCTCTGTTTTGAGACTTGAGACTTGAGACTTCGTTCAAGCCGCGATCTGGTTGTCCCGTATGGTCAGGTTGTCGAATTCCGACGCATTGTTGAGTTCGCCCGTGACCTTGTCCAGCCAGCGGAAGCCATTGATCGATCCCGACCGTGCGCCCTGAACGATGTTATTGGTGATGACGGCCGGTCCGGAGCCCTCGACAACGGTGACGGCAATGCCGGTGCCGCAGTCCCGGATGATGTTCTGGGAGGCGGCGATGTTGCGCATATAGGGGCCCCAGCCGAGCAGCATGCCGAATTTGGGCGCACCCTCGATCACGTTGCCGGTCAGGGCCGTATCGGCTTCGGCGGAAATCCCGATGCCGAAACCCGCGACCTCCGACGGGTAGGGGCCGACGTCGGTGATGTTGCGCACGAGGTTTCCCGAGCAGACCGCCATGCGGCCACCATCCATGAAGTTGGCGATGGAAATCCCCGTTGTGCCGCCGTCGACGATGTTGTCGGAGATGACGGCGCCCTGGAAACCGAATTCCGAATAGATCGCGGTCTCGCCGGAGCGCTGGCAGGAGTTGCCGATGATCTGAACGTTCGAGCCGGTATTGGAGCGGATGGCGGAAAAGGCGCAGTCGGCGATCCGGTTGTTGGAGATCATCACGCCGTGTGCCCGGAAGACGTTGATGCCGTTGCCGAACTGGCCCGTGCCGCCGTAGCGGGCGCCGATGCGCTCCACCCGGTTGCCGGAGACGATGGTCCCGTCCTCTCCCTCGCGCCAGCGGTGCACCCAGATGCCGCCGTTGGCGCAGTCGGAGACCGTGTTACCGGTGATCGCAAGGCCGACGGCCTCGTTGGAACGGATGCCGGCTTCGGCGGCGCCCGACACGCGGCAGTTTTCCACCCGGCCGGAACAGCGGTCCATGACGAGACCCATTTTCGACGAACCGGTGATCTCGCAATTGTCGAGCACCGCGTTGCGCACGCCGATGAAGTGCAGCAGGCCTTCGGTGAAGTCGCCAATGGATCGGTTGGCACCGTCGAAGGTGAGCCCGGTGAGGCCGATATTGCTGACGCCTTCCGCGCGGATGAGCTGTCCGCCGCCGCCCTGGTAGACAAGCCGCGTGCGGCCCGGAACGCCGACAATCAGCGTGCCGGAAGGCAGCCGCAAATTGGCGACCGGGTAGGTTCCGGCCGGCAGAAACAGCGCACGGCCACGTTCAACGGCGCGGTTGACCGCGTTCTGGAACTGGGCGGTCTGATCGTCGGCGGCATTGGGAACAAGGCCCAGTTCCGCGGAATCTATGGAGCCCCTGAGATCGGCGACCTTCATCTGTGCTGCGGCCACTGTCCCGGAAAGGCACAAGGCTGTCCCGGCAAGAAACGCGCGGCGGTTCAGTCGTGAAAAATCTCTCGTCATGGGCTCCGGCCAGTTGCTTCCAGCGTCCCGGAATGGGAAGCGGTCCCGTTTCCATGAGGGAAGGAGCAAGAGGTGTGCCGTTTGGGCCCGGTTACCGCAAACGTCTGGCCGTTTCCCGAAGCAGACGGACGGCAGCGTCTTCAACGACATGAAAGGGCGGGCGCCGGTCCCGGGGTCCCTTGGGGAGCGCGGGAACATGAACGAAGATGCTCGGAATGCCGGAGCCGATCGAGTCCCAGAGCGTGGCGTTGCACAGATAGGTGCCGGCATCAAAGGACAGGGACACCGGCGCGCCTGCCGCGCGGGCGGCCCGGCAGAGTGCGCGGCCGGGCAGGGTAGCGCTGCGCGCCCGTTCAGGATCGCTGGTCAGCTCCGGGCGGGCGGGCGCGTGGCCGCCGGCATCCGGGCGCACGCGGATTGCCCGGTTGACCGCACGGGTTTCGATGTTGAGCGTGCGGCGGGTGCCGTCCACGCCGAAATGGACAATGGCATCCGGCCGGATCTCGCGGCGGAGCCTGTCCGTCACCTCCCAACGGCCGGCCCAGGTGGTCGGCAGGACATGAAACACGAAGCGCACGCCAGAGCGGTCTCCGCCCAGCCGTTTCGGCAGGCGGCGCATCAGCTTCTCGGTCGGGTTTACCGGAGCGCCGGGAAAGGGCGAAAAGCCGGTGACCAGAATGATCTTTGGAGCCTGCCTCATCCGCCGTTCATTCCTCCAGGCCCATCAGCTGCGCCAGTTCGTCCACGGCGAAGGAGACCGCCATCCTGCCTTCGCGGACACTGGTTTCGAGGGATTGCAGCCGGTCGGCGGTTTTCCGGTTGGTCTTGAGGGCTTCCATCATCCGCTGACGCAGCATGTCCCACATCCAGGCGACCTGTTGCCGGCTGCGTTTTTCCTGCCACTCGCCGCTGGCCTGGGTGCGTTCACGGAAAATGCCGATCTGCTCCCAGAGATGATCCAGACCCTCGTTGGCGAGGCCCGAGATGGTGATCACCGGCGGTGTCCAGGTCTCGGACCGGGGCGCGAGGATATGCAGCGCCGCGCGGTAGTTCGAGGCGGCGGACCGGGCGCGTGTCTGGCCGTCGCCGTCAGCCTTGTTGACGGCGATCATGTCGGCGATCTCCAGAACCCCCTTCTTGATCCCCTGAAGCTCGTCGCCCGCACCGGGCAGCATCAGCACGAGAAAGAAGTCGACCATGTCGGCAACCGTCGTTTCCGACTGGCCGATGCCGACGGTTTCCACGAGGATCACGTCGAAGCCGGCCGCCTCGCACAGCAGCATGGTTTCGCGGGTCTTGGCGGCGACACCGCCGAGCGTGCCCGCGGAGGGCGAGGGGCGGATGAAGGCATTCGGGTCCACCGCCAGATTCGCCATGCGGGTCTTGTCGCCGAGGATCGAGCCGCCGGTGCGGGTCGAGGACGGATCGACGGCAAGAACCGCAACCTTGTGCCCGGCGGCGGTGAGATTGGAACCAAGCGTGTCGATCGTCGTGGACTTGCCGACCCCCGGTACACCGGTGATCCCCACGCGCAGCGCATTGCCTGTCATCGGCAACAGGTCCTGGATCAGCCGATGCGCCAGGCGCCGGTGTTCGGTCTTTTTCGATTCCACCAGCGTGATCGCCCGCGCCAGCGCCGCGCGCTTTCCGGCCTTCAGGTCCGTGGCGAGCTGCCCGGGATCGATGGATCTTGCCTTGGTCATCATCCTTCAACGCTTTAGCGCAGGAATCGGCAAAGGTCACGGCCACTAAAGGGTGAACATGAACTCCGCTCCGTCCATCCGGGCCGGTCCAGTCGTCTCCGACGCTTCATCGCCATTGTGAAAATCCGGGCAAAGCTGTTAGATACGGGCAGACGATTTTTCCTGCATTTACCGGTACAGCATGACGCCCCTATCCTATCTGAAAGCGCCTCTCTGGCTCATTGGTCTTGCCGGGACGGACAAGTCTCCGCGCAAAAATCCTCTCCTTGGCAGCGAGCGCCTGAACAGCTGGGGTCTGCACCGCAAACGGGTAACGATCGCGGCGGATCTGGCGTCGCGGCGCCGTGCCCGTCTCGCCGGTGCCGTCGATGCGGAGCATCGCACCTTTTTCGACGAGAACGGCTATTTCCTGGTCAAGAACTTCCTGCCGGACGAGGTTTTCAGGCAGTTGAAGGAGGAGGCCTTCAACCAGCCGTTCGAGACCCGGGAAATGCGCCAGGGGCAGGCGGTGACCCGGATGACGCTGCTGCCGCCGAAAGTCCTGCGCAGGAACGCGGCCCTGGCGGCGGCCGTGCGGGATCCGCGCGCGCTCGACATGATCCGCTATGCGGCCTCTCACGGCGGGCAACCGCTCAACTTCCTGCAGACCGTGCTCGTCCAGCCGCAGAAGGTGAAGAAGAAGGATCCGCAGTCGGATGCCCATGCGGACACTTTTCACGCCACGTCCAAGGCCTGGCTGTTTCTGCAGGATGTGGGCGAGGAGGACGGGCCGTTCTTCTTCGTTCCCGGCTCGCACAGACTGACGCCGGAACGCCTTGAGTGGGAATACCAGTGCTCCCTGACCGCCTCCAAGGACCCGCGCTCCCATCACGCCAGCGGCTCGTTCCGCATCCGGTCGGACGAGCTGGCTGCGCTCGGATTGCCCCAGCCGGTGAGGATGGCGGTGCCGGAGAACACGCTGATCGTCGCCGACACCTTTGCCTTCCATGGCCGCACGCCGTCCGACAAGCCGACGGTCCGTTCGGAGATCCACTGGCATATGCGCCGCAATCCGTTCCTGCCCTGGACGGGGCTCGACATCAAGTCGCTGCCCTTCCTGAAAGACCGGGAAATGCCGGTGCTTATGTCGCTGGCAGACCTTGCCGAAAAGACCCTGAAACAGCGCAACATCTGGCGGCCGGTCGGCGATGTGACGGTTCGATCTGAACCGCATGTCTGAGCCTGAGAAGAGCGCCGTGGCCTATGATCCACATCGGCCCTGCGACGTGCTCCTTGCCGAACACCCTCCAAACGCGGTCAAATGGGTTCCTATCAACTGCGGTTGGTATAAAGCATGTCGCGTTGAACTGAATTCAGGAATTCACCCAGACGCATTTGCGATGCAAACGCTGCCGCGGGCGTCTTCCTGAAACCATGAAGCCGCTAAAACGCGACACGCTTCAGGAGTTCACACCCGAGGTTTTCGGCGTCCAGAGAATGCGCTGGAGTTCGGCGTCGAACAGCTCGTTGGACACGGGCAGCCGGTCAAAGGGACCCTGGTAGCCGGGGATGGCGTAGACCAGTTCGACGTTTGAGTGGCCTTCCGACTTGCAGATCGCCATGCCGCGCCAAAGGTTCTTGCCGACGCGGCAATCGGTCCGGGCCGTGCCGACTTCTCCGAAGGTCATGCCGATGCGTTCGCCGTTCGGGCCCTGCAGATGATGGGTCACGCCGTGGACCGCGCGGATCTTGCCGTTCTTGCCCTTGAAAATCTGGAGAACCTGGAAACCGTCGCTGTTGAAGGCTGCCAGCGCCCATTCGGTGGTGTTTTCCTCGGCGGTCTGGATGCCTTCCGTGGTGAAGCCGGGCAGCGCAGCCTCGATCGCCTTGGAACTGTAAGGGGTCTCGCCGGTGATCCCGCCGACGTTGTCTTCGGTGATCTGTACCAGCGTCAGGTCCGAGGTCCTGACCAGACGGCCCGATGTTCCGTCAAAATCGGAGGTGGGAGTGCAGGCGGCTCCCGTAAGAGCGAGTAGACATGCAAAACCGGCAGCTCTTGTACGCATAAAAACATCTCGGAAGGGTTTCGCCGCGCCCCGACGGGCCGACTGGACACCGGACTTATCAACTAACGTGTTGTTTGCAAAGGGAGCAGCTTGCCCTGTGGACAATCGGGCCGGGTCAGGCGGGCAAGGCGCGGATTTTCCCAGCATCGGCTCAGGTTTCGTCCCGGGTGATCCATTTGGGAGAAGAGGGCGGGGTGTAGGATTTGAACCGTTCGATCAGTTCCTCCGGCCCGTCGGCGAAGATCGCCATGTCACGCATTGCCTTCCTGGTGAATCCTTCCTGGGTCTGGTGATCCAGAAAGGCGATGAGGTGATCGTAATAGCCTGCGATATTCAGAAAGCCGCAAGGCTTTCGATGATATCCGAGCTGGCCCCAGGTCCAGACCTCGAAGATTTCCTCCAGGGTGCCGACGCCGCCCGGCAGGGCGACGAAACCGTCGGAGAGATCGGCCATGAGAGCCTTGCGCTCGTGCATCGAGCCGACCAGGTGGAGTTCGGTAAGGCCCTGGTGCCCGATCTCCTTTTCCTGAAGGGATTGCGGCAGAACGCCGATCACTTCACCACCGGCGGCAAGCGCCGCATCCGCGACGGTTCCCATCAATCCGACCTTGGCGCCGCCATAGACCAGCCTGTAGCCCTGTTCGGCGATGACACGGCCGGTTGCCGTCGCCGCCTCGCCGTAGGCTTCGATCGCGCCGTGGCTGGATCCGCAAAACACGCAAATGGATTTCATGGATGGCTTCCTTGGAAGTGGGCGGGCTTTCTGCCCGCCGCCGAGATCCGCCTGTTTTCGCAGGACATGCGGGAAAGCGGTGGTATTGATGGATTTCGAAACAGGGGAAGATCCCGCGCCTGCACTGGCGCGGGATCTTCCGGAGCGGGGTCAGTCTTCCGCCAGCTCGTTCAGGACCCGGGCCCAGGACCGGATGCCCTTGTGGAAGCTGGTCAGATTGTATTTTTCATTCGGGGAATGGATCTGGTCATCGTCCTGGCCGAAGCCGATGAGCAGGGAATCCATACCCAGCATGCGCTTGAAATCGCCGACAATGGGTATGGATCCGCCCATGCCGGTAAGGGCGGCGTCCTTGCCCCATTCGTCCTTGAGGGCCTTCTTGCCTTTTTCCAGTGCCGGCATGGAGAAGTCGAGGCGCAGGGCCGGGCTGCCTTCCTTGGAAATGAAGTCAACGGTGCAGTCGGCGGGAATCTTCGAGCGCACATAGTCGCGGAAGCTCTGCTGGACCTTCTTGGGGTCCTGGTCTCCGACCAGCCGGAAGGTGAATTTGGCGTGCGCCTCGGCCGGGATGACGGTCTTGGAGCCTGCGCCCTGGTAGCCGCCCCACATGCCGTTCACTTCGGCGGTGGGACGGGTCCAGATATGCTCGAGCGCCGAGCGGTCCTTTTCTCCCCGGGGGTATTTCAGTCCGACTTCCCCGAGGAAGTCCTCGACCGAAAATCCGAGTTTCTCCCACATCTGCTTCACCTGGTCCGGCACTTCGATGACGCCGTCATAGAAGCCGGGCAGGGTGACCCGGCCGTTTTCGTCATGCAGGCCGGCGATGATGTCCGCCACGATGTGGTTGGGATTCTGCGCCGATCCGCCATACATGCCCGAATGCAGGTCCCGGCTGGCCGCCTTGACGATGATCTCGTCGCCCACCATGCCGCGCAGCATGACCGAGATTGCCGGGGTCGTCGGGTCCCACATGCCGGTGTCGCACACCAGAGCCAGATCGCAGGACAGTTCCTCCTTGTTGGCTTTCAGGAAGGGATGAAGGGACGGCGAGCCGGATTCCTCCTCGCCCTCGAACAGGATGGAGACGTCGACGGGAAGATCGCCGGTTTCGGCGATGAAGGCACGGGCGGCTTCGACGAACGTCATGAGCTGTCCCTTGTCGTCGGCTGAGCCCCGGGCGACGATCACCTTGGTGCCGTCCTCGCGCGTGACGATGGCGGGGTCGAAGGGATCCCTGTCCCAAAGTTCCAGAGGGTCCACCGGCTGAACGTCGTAATGGCCGTAGAACAGCACATGAGGTCCCGGCTTTCCGGTCATCCGATGGCCGACAACCATCGGATGGCCACTGGTGCTGCGCACGGTTGCCGCGATTCCGATCGCGTTCAATTCGCCGGCAAGCCAGTCGGCAGCTTCACGGCAGGGACCGGCAAAGGCGGGGTCCGTGGAAATGCTCTTGATTTTAAGAAGGTGAAACAGACGCTCGAGGCTGGCTTCGAGATTGGCGTCGATATGCGACAAGACCTTGTCGATGGAACTCATGACGGATCCTTGGAAATTGAATCGGATACGAGCGGACCGAACAGACTCGGCCCGTTCCGGAAGATCCTAACAGGCCACAACACGGCAGGGAGCGCAAATGGATATTCCGCTCGCGGGCCTGTTGCACCCGTTCAGCCCGTCAGGCCGCCTGTGAGTCCTTTCCCGGCTGCGCGCCGACATCTTCCGCACCGTTTTCTGCCGGCAGTCCGCTGTCCCTGGACAGATAGACGGTCGAGGAGGGATAGGCGAAATGCGAGCCGCTGGCGTCGACTATGGTGCGGATGTCGAAGAGCATCTCTTCCTGTGTTTCTAGGAAGGCGGCATAGTCCGGACAGATCACATAGGCATAGACTTCGATCTTGACCGCATAGTCGTTGAAACCGATCAAAAGCACACGCATGGGATCGGCGACAACCTTCTCGTTGTCTTTCAGATAATCCCGGATCACGACGAGGGTCGCCTTGAGAACTTCGGGTGCGGTCTTGTATTGAAGCGTGAGCGTGTGGCGGAAATGAAACTGGTCGCGTTCGCTGTAGTTTATGATCTTGCGCCTGGCGAGATCGGAGTTGGCGATGGTGATGACGGTCCGGTCGAGGGCGCGGATCCGGGTGGATCTGATGCCGATGGATTCGATGGTTCCCGCCAGTTCGTCGAACTTGCAGAATTCGCCGACGCGCACCATCCGGTCTGCATACAAAATGATGCCGCCGATCAGGTTCTCGATTGTCGGCTGGGCCGCGAGCGCGATGGCGAGACCGCCGACGCCCAGACCGGCAATGACCCCATAGATCGGAATGCCGATCTGGGTTGCACCGTATCCCAGAACGATGAGAGAGATCGCGAGGGAAAAGACGCGGAAGCCGGTGCGCAGCAGGCTGACGTCAAGGCCCTGCCGAGCCGTGCCCGGGCTGCTCACGAACCAGAGATAGATCAATTGCAGCACGTGATAGACCAGCCAGGCTGTCGCAGACCAGATCACTGCCGTCGTGATGGTTGCGACCGCAACAAGCACCTTGCCGGTAATATTGATCTGTTCCTCACACAGGTAGCGGAAAGCCACGGCTCCCAGGATTACGAGAAGGGGGTTCAGAATCGAATGACCGACGCGGGTGCGCTCATCGACCGAAACGGCCCGCCATCGGCGCCAGCGAACGAAAAAGCCGACGGAGGCCGCATAGACCGCGACGAGAAGGAGGAGCGCGAGCCACTGCCAATAGGCCTGATCAGCCAGATGCAGATGGAGCCATTCCGGGCCGTCCTGGATGAATTCGTACCAGCGCGGGGCAATGAAGTTTCCGGGGGTGTAGTTATAATACTGGAACAGGTCCTCGCCACGGTCCGCCTGCAAGGGCAGGGCGCTCACCACGGCATAGTCGCTCGGAATTCTGCGGACGGAATCCTTCGAAAACAGGTAGTGTTCCTGCTGCTCGCCATCCTCCTGGCGCATGATGCCGATGCTGGTGCTGGGCAGCAGCCATCGTCCGGGCAGACCCGTTCTGTTTGACGAATGCGTGAACTGGCCCGGCGGAAATCCGGGAATGGCGGAAATGTCGGTGGGGGGGATGCGGTCGAGGATTTCCTGAAGCTGCAGCGCGATCTCAATGCCGGTGCTCTCTCGGGATGTTACCGGAATTTCCGACAGGTCAAAGGTCTGGGCGGCCTTGTCCAGGAGCGCCGTGATCATGACAAGATCCGCGCGCTGGTCCTCGGTCAGAAAGATGTTATTGCTGTCTTCGTAGTCCTTCCGCAGGGCGTGCCACAACCGAGACGCTTCCTTCATGATGAAAACAAAGCTTTCCAGTGTGGCGCGGGGACTGGTGGTGTCAGGTGGAGAAATGGGATTGTCGCGCAGATAGAGCTGCGCCTCTTCGACCGGGTTCTGCTGGACTTCGGGACCGGGCGCAGTTGTGGCGGCGTCCTGCGCAAGTGCGGAGAGCGGGCCAACGAGCAGGGCGAGGAGGGCAATGGCCGGCAAAGGCATCCTGATCGCCATCATGACCTTGCGAAACCAGGCGGTCGCGCCGAATGAAACGTCCAGCGACCGCGGTCTGCTACGAGATGCCAACATGATTACCCATCCTAACTATGTGGTCTTTGACAATAGTGGGAAGAGGTAACCAGCCTGTTACTCGGGCGGAAACTCCTGAATTAAGATGAGTGTCTCGATCCCGCTACGTCAGAGGCGTGCCTTGCACAAGGCCCGCTTTGTGTGCCCAACGTGACGATGTTTCGCCATTTCGCCTTCATGCGGGAGCTTTCATCCTGAGGAAAAACCTGGAACTTCCGCTCCTGGGATCACGTGACCGTCTCGGAGGGCTCTGGGCGCGCCCTGTCCGGCCGCACGCCGTCGAAATGCCGGTCCGCGGCAAGACCGGTGTCGTCAGTTGCCGCGTTTCAGTGATCCCAGAAGACCGCGTACCAGGGCCCGTCCAAGAGAGGTGCCGAGACTGCGCGCTGCGGATTTGAGCCCGGCTTCCAGCACGTTGTCCCGTTGGCTGCGGCGGTTCGACCGGCGTTGCGTGCTTTCCCGGCGGGGGCGGTCGTCCCGGCCGAAATCGGGCAGCTGGAATCCGGACCGGGTCCGGCGCGGTTCGCCGTGCTTGCTCGCCTGTTTTTCTTCCTTTTCCCTGCGGCGCTCTTCCTGACGCTGGGTTTCCTCCGCACGGCCGGTGAGGATCTCATAGGCGGATCTCCTGTCCCGGGCGCGGTCGTAGATGCCGAAAACCGGACCGGACTGGATGAGTGTACGCCGTTCGGCCTGGGTGATCGGGCCAAGCCGGGAGGAGGGCGGACGGATCAGCGTGCGTTCCACCACCGAGGGGATGCCCTTGCCTTCCAGCGTGGATACCAGCGCTTCCCCGACGCCCAGTTCGGTGATGACGCGCTCGGTGTCGAGTTCCGGATTCGGTCGGAAGGTTTCGGCCGCGGCGCGCACGGCCTTCTGGTCGCGGGGTGTGAAGGCGCGCAAGGCATGCTGAATGCGGTTGCCGAGCTGGGACAGCACGGTTTCGGGCACGTCGAGCGGGTTCTGGGTGACGAAATAGACCCCGACTCCCTTGGACCGGATCAGGCGCACGACCTGTTCCACCTTTTCGATCAGCACTTTCGGCGCATCGGTGAACAGGAGGTGGGCCTCGTCGAAGAAGAACACGAGCTTCGGCTTTTCCGGGTCTCCGATTTCGGGCAGTTCCTCGAAGAGCTCGGACAGCAGCCAGAGGAGGAACACCCCGTAAAGCCGCGGCGAGGTCATCAGCTTGTCGGCAGCGAGGATGTTGACGACACCCCGGCCGTCCGGGGCGGTGCGGATGAAGTCGCGGATGTCGAGCGCCGGTTCTCCGAAGAAGTTTTCACCGCCCTGGCGCTCCAGCACCAGAAGCCGGCGCTGGATCGCGCCGATGGAGGCCTTCGAGACATTGCCGTAAAGGGTGGACAGCTCGGAGGCACGCTCGGCCACATGGGCGAGCATGGCGCGCAGGTCCTTCAGATCCAGAAGCAGGAGCCCCTCGTCGTCGGCCAGTTCAAACAGGACGTTGAGCACGCCTTCCTGGGTGTCGTTGAGTTCCAGCAGACGGGCCAGCAGCAGCGGGCCTATTTCCGACACCGTGGTGCGGATGGGATGGCCCTGCTCGCCGAAAAGGTCCCAGAAGACCGCCGGAAAGGCGTCGTAGCCGTAGGTCTTTTCCAGGCCCACGTCCCTTGCCCGTTTTTCAAGGAAGTCCTTGGAGACGCCTTCCGCGGCAAGACCCGACAGGTCCCCCTTGATATCGGCGCAGAACACCGGAACGCCGGCTCTGGAAAAGCCTTCCGCCAGGATTTGCAGGGACACGGTCTTGCCCGTACCTGTTGCGCCTGCAATGAGGCCGTGACGGTTGGCGAGTTTCAGGGCGAGGGTCTCGTCCCTGGTGCTGGCACCGATAAATATGCTGTCTTTTGCCGTCACGGTATTCCGGTCTCCTTCGAATCCGATCGTCTTTCGCGCAGATTAGAGTGTAAGGCGGTAAATAGGAACCATCGGGCCGCAGCGCATTCGTCCCGTGACCCAGGGGAATGCAGGGAGCGCGGGGCAGTTGCAATCCGTCGCAAGCCTCGTCCTCTTCGTCCGGAACCCGGAAGCCGGCGCAGCACGGAGAAAAATGCGTGTCTGCGGTGAGCTGCCCCATCGACGGACCGGCATCCGGCCCTGTATAGAGGGCCAGCTCATTATCAAGTCCATGAACTGGACTGCGCGCTGGGCACACGCGGCACCAGCCTGTTCACTTGGGAGATCGGTATGGAAGAACTCGTCAACCGGATTATGACAGCAGCCGGAATCGATGAGGATGTTGCCAAGAACGCCATCGGCATCATTCTCGGGTTTCTCAACAAGGAAGGCCCTGATGACAAGATGCAGCTCATCTTCGACGCACTTCCGGGAGCCGCCGAACTGGTTTCCGCGCGCGAGCAGCAGGGCTCCGGCGGAGGATTGCTGGGCGGTCTGGGCAACATGATGGGCGGTGGCATGGGGGCCATGGCGGCGCTAAATGAGTTGACAAATGCCGGTCTCGACATGAACGGAGTTCAAAGTGTTGTCAAAGAACTCGTATCCTATGCTAAGGAAAAAGCAGGGGAAGACGTTGTGGATGAAGTGATTTCACAAATTCCGGGACTGAGCCAAATCGTCTGACTGCCCCAGGGTTCGGTTGCCGGTCTTGATAGGGAGTTCTGTGCGGATGTCTTATTCCATTGCCGAAATCGAGGGCATCGGCCCGACCTATGCTGCCAAGCTGGGTGAAGTTGGCATCAAGACGACTGGCGCGTTTCTTGAGCGTGCGAAGGACCCGAAGGGGCGCAAGGCTCTTGAGGACGAAACAGGGATCGAGGGCAAGCGCATTCTGAAATGGGCCAATATGGCCGACCTGATGCGCATCAGCGGTGTCGGGGAGGAATACTCCGAACTCCTGGAAGCGGCCGGTGTCGATACGGTGAAGGAACTGCGGAACCGCAATGCGGCCAATCTTGCGGCGAAGATGCAGGAAGTGAACGCGGAAAAGAAACTCGTGCGTCAGGTTCCCAGTGAAAGCCAGGTGACCAAATGGGTCGATCAGGCCAAGGAACTGCCGCCGATGATGACCTACTGAGGCAATCGGCGCGCACCCCGGATCCGGTCCGGAACTTTCCCCGGTAATTGCACAGGGACCGGCTCAAGTCCGGTTTCCCTGTGATGACCGTCTGCCCGGCACGGGCACGCCCGGTTTGTTTATGGCGTAGGGATGGTCCCCGTCCTCTGCGTCTTTTGCCGAACGAACCGTTTCCCAGCCGCAAATCAAAAGACCTCCAATCGGGATCGATTGAAGGTCTGAAGATAGATTTCACTGTATCAGGCAGCTCCCCTGCGTTCCGTGGAACGGGGGGGGGCTTAAACGCTGATCTGGCCGTAGCGGAGCGCTTCGACGACGGTGTGCGTCTTGTTGGAAGCGTTCAGCTTGACACTGGCGTTCTGCAGATGTGCGTGGACCGTCCGCTGGGAAATGTCGAGCACGTCGGCAATCTGGCCGGCTGTCTTGCCATAGGCCGTAAGTTCAAGGACCCTGCGTTCGCGGGTCGACAGGGCGCCCGGGCGCTGGCCGGAGATCACGCCGAGTTCGCGCAGGCGCGAGAAGGCTGCTGCCGACAGAACCTCAAGGTTGGCAAGATCGTACTTGTTGACCTGAAGGGCGGGGCCGCTTGCGAATACAAATGCTTGGAACGGATAGAGTTCCGTGACCGGAACGACGACGATCTGGCTGCCTTCGCCCGCGGAGGCGAGAAGATCGGAATGTTCCATGTCGCCGGCGGTGATGGTCCAGATGCGAGCCCTGTTGGAGCCGAGGCCGAGCATCAGGGCGCTGTCGTTTGCGGACAGGGACGTGCTTTCAATGCCGTCATTGCGCTGATCGGGCCAACGGAACCGTTGAACGAGATTGTCGATCGGACGGTTCGGCATCGGCAGGCCGGTGATGAGAATATGGGTGGCTCCCATGCGGCGGAGATTGGATTCCAGAATATCCAGCACGTGGTGAGCGGCATTCGCTTCCGAGATTGCTCTGAGTTTACTCTTCAATTCCGTCTGATCAAGCATTGTGCACATCCTTAGCGGCTAGTTTTTTGGCCGCATTTTTTTGCAGACGCCCGAAATTGCCGGGCATGTCTGCTGATGGGTTAGTCACGTGTCCCGTCCAACCCTTGCAGGCGAAGACCGAACCCGAATGTTGCGCATTTCATTATCGGGCGGTAGAAATTCCCATGCGTCAACACCCATAAGCTACAATACAATTGATGATCGTACCAATAGGGAAAAGTGGGGAATTTGACTTAATGCGCCAAAAATTTGACAGTTTCTTGTCATCTTGTGCAAATTCTGCAGTCTTTCTCATGTCCGACGTCTTCGTTTGTGGAAGAAAAGATGCACAATTTGCACTGTAAATTAAATTCGATTGACGAATTAATCACTTGCACCATTCGGATTCTTGTCGGCAATCGTCAAGTTTACCTTTGGGAAGGTCGCTGACGGCCGTGCCTTACCCTTTCTGCTGAGTTGCCAAGCTTCGACGGCGGGGACTAAAACGGGGCCAAGGGAGATGAATGCAATGCCGCTCAGCTTTACCGGACCTGACAGTTTCTTTGCCGCAGACGAGGAGGCATGGTGGACTTCCGTCGACAAGGCCCTGAAAGGCGCGCCCAGAGAAAAGCTGTTCGGTTCTACCGAAGACGGTCTGGAGATTGCGCCGCTCTATGCGCGCCGGACGGATACCCCCGCAAGATCACTGCGCTCTGCAGCCGGGGCGTGGAGCATCGTTCAAAGCATCGACATCGCGGATCCGCATGCGGCCAATGCCCAGATCCTGGAAGACCTGCAGTCGGGGGCCAGCGGGCTGGACCTGGTGTTTTCCGGTTCCCTTTCGGCTCACGGTCACGGTATCCGGCTGACGGATCTTGCCGGACTGGAGGTCCTGCTACAGGACGTTCAGCCTGACCTTATAGATATACGCATCGACAGCGGCCCCGACTGTGCACAATTCCACGCCCTGATGCTGGCGTTGCTGGAAAGGCGCGGGATCGATCCGGCGCTGGTGGCGACAACCTCGACCTTCGATCCTTACGGCTGGATGGCGGTCACCGGAATGTCCGGTGCCGATTTCGACGTTCTGTCGGATCGGATGCAGGAACTTGCCCGGGCCGTCCGGGATGCAGGCAGTCCCGCGCGGGTCATGAATGCCGATGGCCGGGTCTGGCACGATGCCGGTGCGACCCCGGCGCAGGAACTGGCGCTTGTCCTGGCCGCTGCCGTCGGCCATCTGCGCAAGCTCGAAGAGGCCGGACTGCCGCCGGAAGAATGGGCGACGCGGATTGCCATGTGCCTGGTGGCGGACGCCGACCAGTTCGGCACGATTGCCAAGGCCAGGGCGATCCGCGCGCTGTGGTCCTGCGTGCTGGAGGAGGCGGGACTGCCGCAATCGCCGGTGGCCTTGCATATGGCGACATCCTACCGGATGCTCACCGCACGCGATCCCTGGGTCAATATGTTGCGGAACACCGTTGCGGGGTTCGCGGCCGGCATCGGCGGCGCCGACAGTGTCTGCGTCCTGCCGCATACGCTTGCGGTGGGGCTGCCGGACGGATTTGCGCGCCGGCTGGCCCGCAACACCCAGTCCATACTGCTGGAAGAAAGCAATCTGGCGAAGGTGAAGGATCCGGCGGCCGGTTCCGGCGCGCTGGAAGACAGGACCGAGAAGCTCTGTGCGGCGGCCTGGGACCTGTTTCAGGAGATCGAGGCGGCGGGCGACCTCTGCGAGGCGCTGCGCCAGGGGCTCGTTCAAAAGCGCATCGGCGCGGCGAAAGCCGAGCGGGACAGCAATGTGGCCCGCAGGAAGCGTCCGATCACCGGTGTGAGCGAATTCCCGGATCTCGGCGAGGCCGGGGTCAGCGTGCTTCAGGAGGACAGGGACGCCGCTCCGGCAGTCGCGCTGAATCTGGACGCGCTTCCCGAGCCGGGCGACGGCCGGTGGTTTGCCGCCTTGCGGGAGCAGGCGCTTGCGGGCGGTGCCTTGATCGATCCATCCGCCGACATCGCGCGCGGGACAGTCGAGCCCTCTTTCCCGGTTCTTGAAGTCGGCCGGGTTTCCGAACCCTTCGAAGCGCTGCGCGCGGCCGCTGCAGGCTTTGAGGCGGCGACCGGCGCCGCGCCGACGGTCTTCCTGGCAAGTCTCGGCACGCTGGCGCAATTCGCACCGAGAGCCACCTGGACGGCGAATGCTTTCGCGGCCGGGGGCATTCGGGCGGAAGGGCCGGCCGTCCATGCCTCGCTGGAGGAGCTTGTTGCGGCCTTTTCCGGAAGCGGGGCGAGCCTTGCCTGTCTCGTTTCTTCCGACGATGTCTATGAAGCGGAGGGGGAAGCCGCCGCGCGCGCGCTGAAACAGGCCGGTGCCGCCCATCTTTACATGGCGGGCAGGCCTGGGGCGCGCGAAGTGGCTTATGCCGCTGCCGGTGTCGACACCTTCCTTTATGCCGGCTGCGATCTGCTGGAACTTCTGAAAGGCGCGCATGCCCGGATGAAAACGATGTATGATGGCGGGCCATCGGAACAGGAGGTCCTAAAATGAGCAGGATCCCGAATTACGCCGGAAAGTCGTTCGGCAATTTCCTCAAGGAAGCGGACGCCGGGACGCAACCGGGCTGGCGGACGCCGGAGGACATCGAGGTGCCGCCGGTCTATCAGGCGGGCGACCTCGACGGGTTGAAGCATGTGGACACCTGGCCGGGTCTGCCGCCTTTCCTGCGCGGCCCCTATCCCACCATGTATGTGCAGCAGCCCTGGACCGTGCGCCAGTACGCCGGATTTTCCACGGCGGAGGATTCGAACGCCTTTTACCGGCGCAATCTGGCGGCCGGTCAGAAAGGCCTGTCGGTGGCCTTCGACCTTGCCACTCACCGGGGGTATGACAGCGACCATCCGCGGGTGGCCGGCGACGTCGGCATGGCCGGTGTGGCCATCGATTCCATCTATGACATGCGCACGCTCTTCTCCGGCATTCCGCTGGACAAGATGAGTGTTTCCATGACCATGAACGGCGCGGTCCTTCCGGTGCTGGCGCTTTATATCGTCGCCGCGGAAGAACAGGGCGTTGCCTGGAAGGATCTGTCCGGAACCATTCAGAACGACATTCTGAAGGAGTTCATGGTCCGCAACACCTATATCTATCCGCCCAGGCATTCGATGCGGATCATTTCGGACATCTTCCAGTTCACCTCGCAGAACATGCCGCGTTTCAACTCGATCTCGATTTCCGGCTACCATATGCAGGAAGCGGGTGCGACGGCGGATCTGGAGCTTGCCTATACGATCGCCGACGGTATCGAATATGCCCGCGCCGGGGTGGCCGCCGGGATGGATATCGACCAGTTCGCACCCAGACTGTCCTTTTTCTGGGCCATCGGCATGAATTTCTTCATGGAAGTGGCCAAGCTGCGGGCCGCGCGGCTGATCTGGGCGACACTGATGGAAGAGAACTTCCAGCCGAAGAACCCGAAATCCCTGTCCCTGCGCACCCATTCCCAGACATCGGGCTGGTCGCTCACCGCGCAGGACGTTTTCAACAATGTGGTGCGCACCTGCGTCGAGGCGATGGCGGCCACGCAGGGGCACACCCAGTCCCTGCATACCAACGCGCTTGACGAGGCGCTGGCCCTGCCGACGGATTTCTCCGCCCGCATCGCCCGCAACACCCAGCTTTTCCTGCAGCAGGAAAGCGGCACCACGCAGGTGATCGATCCGTGGGGCGGCTCCTATTATGTGGAGAAACTGACCGCCGATCTGGCGGAAAAGGCGATGGCGCATATCCGGGAAGTGGAAGAGCTCGGCGGCATGGCCAAGGCCATCGAGAAGGGCATTCCGAAGCTGCGGATCGAGGAAGCCGCCGCCAAGACCCAGGCCCGGATCGACAGTGGCGCCCAGACCGTTGTCGGCGTCAACAAGTACAAGCCGGAGAGCGAGCAGGAGATCGACGTCCTGAAGGTCGACAACGCCCATGTGCGCTCGGCCCAGATCGACAAGCTCAAGCGCCTGCGCGCGGAGCGCAATGAAGCGGAGACCCAGGCGGCGCTCGATGCGCTGACGGCCTGCGCGCGGACCGGCGAGGGCAATCTGCTCGATCTTTCCGTCAAGGCTGCGCGGGCCATGGCGACCGTCGGAGAAATATCCCTGGCGATGGAGAAGGTGTTCGACCGGCACAAGGCCGAGATCAAGTCGATTTCAGGGGTCTACAAACGGGAGGCGGGCGCCATGTCCGGGACCATTGAGAAAGTCCAGAAGCTGGTCGAGGCCTTCGAAACCAATGACGGCCGCCGGCCGCGCATTCTGATAGCCAAGATGGGCCAGGATGGTCATGACCGCGGCCAGAAGGTGATTGCCTCGGCTTTCGCCGACCTCGGTTTCGACGTCGATATCGGCCCGCTGTTCCAGACGCCAGAGGAAGCTGCCCGTCAGGCGGTTGAAAACGACGTCCATGTCGTTGGCGTGTCCTCGCTAGCCGCCGGGCACCTGACGCTGGTGCCTGCCCTGAAAAAGGCGTTGGCGGAGGAAGGGCGGGAGGACATCATGATCGTTGTCGGCGGCGTCGTGCCGCCCGGGGATTACGATGCGCTCTACAAGGCCGGTGCGGCGGCGATCTTCCCGCCGGGCACGGTCATCGCGGAAGCCGCCATCGGCCTGATCGGCAAGCTGAACGCGCAGCTCGGCTATGGAACCGCTGAAGCGGCCGAATAGTCGGGCGTTCCCCGGCCGGTGCGGCGACGAGGCCGTGTCTATCGAGTGTTCAGGAGCGTGCGGTCATGCCCATCGGTATCGGCGGTTCCAGATAGGCGCCGAAAAGATAGGGGCCCATGCGCCAGCGGATCTGGGTGAATGCCAGTGTCAGGTCCCTGTCGTCCACGATGAGCACCCGGTCCGGTACGGACAATTCCGATTCCGCCACGACGATGCCGATATCCCCGTCCTCCAGGTCGTACAAGGTGCACTCGCAGATGGGGTTCTTGTCCAGGTTGAGCAGCTTCCCTGCACGTAGCCGGGTTCTGGTCGCAGGTGCCGGACGGTCGTCCGAACCAAAATGTGTCTGGGGCATTCCAACGGGCCTAACCTGTCTCAACCGGATCCTCGGGGTCACTGACAGAAATAGCTGCTGAACCTTGCGTCTGACTGGCGCCCGTCAGTTTCCGGTCTCGTCATCCGGCTCGAAGACAAGAATGTCGCCAGGCTGGCACGCCAGCGCGGCGCAGATCTTCTCAAGGGTTTCGAACCGGATGCCCTTGACCTTGCCCGATTTGAGCAATGAGACATTCTGCTCGGTGATGCCGATGCGTTCCGCCAGTTCCCTCGAGCGCATCTTTCTCCGAGCGAGCATCACGTCCAGTTCCACGACGATCGGCATTGCATTCCTTTTTTCGATGGCAGGCGCCTGACTCGACGGGGTCAGACGAATTGACGGTTTTCGTCCGCCAGGGAGGCGGCCTCGCGCATGATCCAGCCGAAAACCAGCATGAGCGAGCCAAAGACAAGGAAAAACAGCTCACTGCCGGTCAACTCGACCACGAGGCTGCGGTCTCCCAGGGCGTGATCCCAGGTCAAGAGAACGGAAGCGACCGGCTTGCTCAGAATATCGAAGAACCCGAAGGCGAGCAGCCAGAGACCGGCGTTCAGAATGCGAGTCTGGGTGGAGGAGGTGAAGAAGGCTCCATTGTGGAACTGTACGAAGAGCTGCCGGATGTTCCAGAACAATCGGCTGAGCAGAAAGAAAGCGGAGAAAACCAATGCAATCAGACCGAGACGCTGCCCGAAAGGAACCTCGCTCAGTTTTCTCTCGACCGGGGCAATTTCGAATATTGCGGTCGAAACGTCGAGAATGGCCGGGAGCAGCAGGGCGGAGACAAGGCCTGCACTGATGACCGCAACCAGAATCAAAAGGACCGTCACGAACCATTTCATCATGTTCGAGAGCTGGCGGATCCGCGTTAGTCGTGTCTCCCGCTCCGCCTGCGCCTGATTGCTCATCGCTTTCTCCATCGGGTTGTTCATGCGGGAGGCAAACTACTTCAGACGATATTGCATGGCAATATTT
This sequence comes from Labrenzia sp. 011, assembly GCF_003075075.1. GTDB lineage: Bacteria > Pseudomonadota > Alphaproteobacteria > Rhizobiales > Stappiaceae > Roseibium. The sequence goes on from NZ_QCYM01000012.1 coordinate 77,086, forward strand.
AATTTTTGTTTTTTATGGAAAAATTATCGTTTTACAGTAAATTTGTCGTGCCGAACGGGTGTTTCGTGGTTCGACTTTTGCTCCTCCTCAAACGCAAAAGGGCGGGGCCGCGCACCTGCATGGAACGCGGCCCCGGGGTCTGTTGCTCTGTAGTTTGCGGTCAGCCGTAGACCATGTTCGGCAACCACGTGATCAGTTCCGGGAACAGCATGCACAGGACCAGCCCGGCGATCTGCAGGCCCAGAAAGGGCAGGGCGGACTTGAAGATATCCGTCATCGGAATCTCTTTCGGAGCCACACCGCGCAGATAAAAGAGCGCATAGCCGAAGGGCGGCGACAGGAAGCTCATCTGCATGTTGACCAGATAGAGAACCCCGAACCACAGCACCAGGTCGTCAGGATTGTCGAGACCGAAGGAGGCCGCGCCCAGTGCCTTGATGATCGGCACGAAGATCGGCACGCACAGCAGGAGAATGCCGACCCAGTCCAGGAACATGCCGAGCACGACCAGGACGACCTGCATGATGATCAGGATACCCCAGGGCCCGAGACCAGTGGCCTCGAGGGCGCCCTGCACGAACTGCTGGCCGCCTTCGAGCACATACAGGCCGACGAAGATCGTCGCCCCGAACATGATCCAGATCACCATGGCCGAAGCCTTGAGGGTGGTCAGGGAGGCCTCGCGCAGGGTCTGCCAGTCGAGATTGCGGTGAATGGCGGCGACGATGATGGCGCCGAAGGTGCCGATCCCCGCCGCCTCGACCGGGGTGGCCACACCGGTGAAGATCACGCCCAGCACGATGATGATCAGCACGATGGGCGCCGACATGTTGGACAGAAGCCGCATCTTTTCCCGGAAGGGGATGCGTTCCTCGACGGGAATCGGCGGGCCTTTCTCCGGGTCGATCACGCAGCTGACGATGACATAGAGAATGTAGAGGCCCGAGAGCAGGAGGCCGGGGACGACCGCACCGATGAAGAGCTCGCCCACGGACTGCTCGGCCACCACCGCATAGATGATCGCCAGGATCGAGGGCGGGATCAGGATGCCGAGTGTACCGCCGGCCATGATCGAGCCCATGGCGATCTTGGGGTCGTAGTCGCGCTTGAGCATGGCGGGCAGGGCGATGATGCCCATGGTCACGACCGCCGCGCCGATGACGCCGACCATGGCGGCCAGAATGGTGGAGGCGATGATCGTGGCCGCCGCCAGACCGCCCTTGACGCCACCGAGCACCTTGTAGATGACATCGAACATCTCGTTGATGATGCCCGCCCGTTCGAGCATGGACGCCATGAAGATGAACAGGGGGATCGCCGAAAGCTGATAGTTGGTCATCAGCGGGAAGATGCGCGACGGCACGATGTTGAGGGCCCGTTCGTCCCCCAGCACGAACAGGAAGACGCAGGCAAGGCCGCCGGTCACGAAGGCCAACGGCAGGCCGGCCATGAGCAGGACCAGCAGCGAGCCGAACATGATGAGTGTCAGCCACTCGATTCCGATTTCAAGTCCCATGGATTCAAGCCCTGCCCATTAGCGCGCGGATGTCCTGCGCGAATTTCGATATGCCCTGAAGCACCAGAAGCAGGCCTCCGAGCACCATGACCCATTTCATCGGCCACAACGGCACTTCCCATTCGTTGAAGCTGATCTCACCCCAGCGGATATTCGGATCCGTCCATTGGGAGAGGGTCAGGCTGTTCAGCGCCTCGGCAACGCCGATCTGCCCACGCGCCCAGTCGGAGATCAGCGCGTTGCCGGAGGGAACGGCAATGGCGTCGAAGGCGAAGATCCAGGACGTGTAGAGCAGGGTGCCGGCGAAGATGAAGAAGAAGACCGAGGTCAGCAGATCGACGACCGCCTTTCGGCGCGGTGACAGGGGCGCGTAGAACACGTCGACGCGCACATGCGACTCCGTCAGCATGGCGTAGGATCCGGCGATCAGATACTGCATGCCGAACATGAGATACATCGCCTCGTGGGCCCAGTTGGTCGGGCTGCCGAAGACATAACGGCTCATCACCTCGAAGTAGTAGACGATCACCGCGATCACCGCCCAGTAGCTGACGAATTCGCCGCAAAACAGGGACAAACGGTCAATCCAGCCGGTCCAGCCGGACGACACATGGCTGGCATCGTCCTTGCGTTCGGCTTCCTCCAGGGCCTTGAGCTTCTTTTCCGCCTCGCTGAGTTCGGGGTCCGGCGGCAGAGTGGCGTTGGCCTTGCGCACGAGAGCGGGCAGCAGCACCGCGTCGATCAGGACGCCGGCCAGCAGCAGCCAGAAGGCGTATTTCGCAAAGTTGCCCCAGAAAGCAAGCGTGTCGCGGGCTTCCGCCACCGCCGGCCTGGCGGTCACGAGTGCCGTTTCCGCTTCCGCGATGCGTTCGCGTCCCTGGTCGATCCGCTGTTGTGCCCGGCGCACATCGCGCTGGGCCCGGCGCAGGGCCATGCTGCCTTCCTCGGCGGCGGCAAGCGCCTGCTGCATTGACGGCAGGTCGGTTTCCGCGCTTCGGACGCGTTCGGTTTCCCGCTCGAGGGTCCGTTCCGACTGGCGCACCAGGTTAGCCATGTCGGAGACGACAGAGCGGGCGTCATGGCTCTGGGCGTTGGCGTAGAGAATGCAGACGAAGACCGGAATATAGACCAGTCCCAGCAGGCTTTTGAGATAGAATCTGTGCAGACCGAGTATTCCGCCCGTGACGAGGACGAAATAGGCGAGCACCAGCGAATAACGCCGCTCTTCCGGCTTCGGACGTTTGGCGAGAAACGCCGCGATGAGCGGGAACACGATCAGTCCGACCCAATAGGCCCAATGCGGCAGCGTGAAGTCCAATTGAGGCATGCCTCACCTTTCCCCAGGGGCATCAGGTCGGCTCCCGTCCTGGCCCCAGTTGAATTCAGGCGGGCCCGTGCAGATGGCTGCACGGGTCCGTGTCTCAAGGTGTGTTGAACGAACCGGACGTTCCGCGTTCGCGGGAACGCGGATGCCCGGCCTCTTTGAGGACGATCAAGTCCGGATCTCCAATCGTCTCCGATTGCAGGTCCGGCGCTCTAGAGATTGAGCTCCAGACCCTCGACCTGCTCGGGCGTCACATATCCGAGCGAGCCGGACATCATGTAATCGAGCTGGATCTTGAAGAGGCGGGCGCTGTCCTTGTCCCGGTTCGCATAGTTGAACCAGATCGGCACCGCCACTTCGGTCATCAGTTCCACGTCGTCCTGGCTCAGACGGGTGATCTCGGTGCCGTCCGCCTCGAATTTCGCCCAGGCTTCCTGGTCGGCCTTCTGGATGGCGGCGTGATGCATGTCCGAATAGACGTGGGTTTCCATCTCGACGAACTGTTTCATCGCCGGGCTGAGGGCATTCCAGGCATCCATGCCGACGGTGATGTCCATCAGATCGACCGGCTGGTACAGCGACATGAAGCCGGGAGGGCCCATGGAGATGTATTTGGTGACCTGGCTGAAGCCGAGCGCATAGTTGACCGCCGGACCGACATAGTCGGCAACGTCGATGGTTCCCTTTTCCAGGGCGGGGAAGATTTCCGAGCCGGGAAGAACCGTGGTTTCCGCACCGATTTCCGTGAAGACTTCGGCGACCATGCCGCCGGGCAGGCGCATCTTGCGACCGCGGAAATCGTCGACGGAGCGGATCGGAACCTTGGAATGGATGATGTTCGGCCCGTGGTGCACGGGGCCGACGAACATCATGTTCTGCGCGGCGTAGAGTTCCCGGGCGATTTCGAGACCGCCGAGGGCGTAGAAGAACACGTCCCACTCATGCGGATTGCGCAGGGCGAGCGGATAGCTGGTCAGGAAAGTCGCCGCGGGAATGATGCCCTGTGCGTAGATGGTGAAAGGGTTCACCGCATCCAGCACGCCGTTCTTTACGGCATCATAGAGCTGGAAGTCGCCAACGACGTCATTCGCGCCGAAGGGTTGAAAGGCGAGCTCGCCACCGGTCTTTTCCTCGATACCGGCACACCAGTCCTTGAAGACCTGAAGGCCCGCGCCGCCCGGCCAGGACGTCTGGATTTTCCAGGTGGTCGGCTGTCCCTGCGCCGAAGCGACATGCGGGGCAGCGAGTGTCGCCGCTCCGGCCGCGCCGGCACCGGCGATCTTGCGAAGGGCCTGCCTGCGTGTGGTCAATTGATTCATTGTTTCCTCCCAATTCGGTCCAGGAGAAAATGAGCGCACGCAGAACCGTTTCAGAAAGGCTCTTGTGTTCCCGACAATATCAAACCAGTCGCCCGTGTTTTTAAGTCGTTGTTTTCAGCGTATTTGGAGTGATTCAGCAGAAGCGCATCGCTCTTCTTTTCCTCCCGACACACGGAAGGATATTACAGTTTGAAATTCCTGCAACCTTGCCGAGAGATCAAAACATCTATTCCAAAATGGAAACAATGAATCTGACTGTCAAAAAAATGGATAAGCTCGGCAACGGTTTCCGGCGCAGACGGAGCTGTCTTCCGCCGGAGAATATTGACTGCGGCGGTTCTACCCCAGAGCGGGAAGCCCGGTGAGGTCGGGGAGGACGGCCTTGGGGGCAAGATCCGGATATTCGTCCGGCATTCCCATCCGGTTCATCCACACGGTGCGGAACCCGAAGGCGGAGGCGCCGGCGATGTCCCAGCGGTTCGACGACTGGAAGGAGACCTCTTCGGGATAGATGCGGAAATGGGTGGTGACCATTTCGTAGACCAGGGGATCGGTCTTGAAGGTCTTCAGTTCGTCGACGGAGAAGATTTCGTCAAACAGCTCGGTCAGACCGGCTGCCTTGGCGGCTGCCTCCAGCATGGCGGGCGAACCGTTGGACAGAATGGCAACCTTGGCGCCGCTTGCCTTCAGATCCGTCAGCACCTGGGGGACTTCCGGATAACAGTCCAGTTCCCAATAGGCGCTCAGAAGGTCTTCGCGCAGGGACTTGTCGGCGGAAGGCACCAGCGCGAAGGCCGTGTCCAGACCCTGCTGCGTCAGTTCCCAGAAATCCCTGTACTGGCCCATCAGGGCGCGGACCCAGGAATATTCGAGCTGCTTTTCACGCCAGAGAGCGGAAAGCCTCTGTGCGTCGGGTCCCAATTTGGCGGCATGCTTGCGCACTGCGGCATGTACGTCAAACAGTGTGCCGTATGCATCAAACACGAATGCGGCATGTGCCATGGCCGAAACTCCAACACCTGATTTCAAGAACCGCGGAAGAGAACAGCGTGACACCTCCCACGTCAAGCGCGGTCGATGCGACAATCGTCGCAGGCGATGGCGGCAAGTCCTGGACGGGCGGACCCTATTGCGACGGGGGCAGCGTCACGGAGCCGTCAGCCTCGACGGTCCAGAAGGGATTGTGGGCTATTTCCAGAAGGTGGCCGCCGGGAATTTCCACGTAGGAGGAATAGCCGCCCCAGAAGGCTTTTTCCGGCTGTTTCACCGGCTTCCCGCCTGCGGCCACAGCGGTCCTGAAGGCCTCGTCCACCTCGGAATCGGAGCGGGCGTTCCAGGCCAGTGTGATGGCGCCGGTGGTGTCTGATGTCACCTCCCGGCCGAGTTCCGCAGCCAGCGCCGCCCGGCTGTAAAGGGCGAAGACACCTCCGGGAACCTGGAAGAACACAACTTCGGGAGACGGGGCCGCGTTGACCTTCCAGCCGAGACCGTCTTCAAAAAAACGCCGGGCCTTGGAAATGTCGGGGACGGCAAGTGTCGTCATGGAGATGCGCTGTTCCATGGCAAAACGGCTCCTTTGCAAGTGCGAACATATGGAGAACATATTCACCCGGCTGTCAATGGCGGATCGCTGCCGGAAAGCGGAGCTTCGAGGGGAATTTCTGTTCTGTTTTGTGATCATTCCGTGGTCCATCTTCTCGCGTCATGGATCTGTCCGGAATAAACGGGCCTCTTTCCGGAAATTCACGGCAAGCTATTGACCTGACCGGACGGCGGGTGTTGTTTCGCACGAAGAAGCAGCGGAACTGCGTCCAAGAAGAGGAAAGAGACATGAGCGGTTGGAGCGAGACCTGGACCTGGATCGACGGGAAATGGCATGAAGGCAATCCGCCGATCATGGGGCCGCGCACCCACGGTTCCTGGTTGGGATCCAGCGTGTTCGACGGGGCCCGTTTTTTCGAAGGGGTGATGCCGGACATCGATCTGCACTGCAGGCGGGTCAATGATTCCGCGCTTGCGCTGGGCATCAATCCGACCATGCAGGCCGGTGAAATGGTCGAACTGACACGCGACGGATGCGCGAAGTTTGCAAGCGACCGGCAGATCTATATCAAGCCGATGTACTGGTCCGAGAACGACGGGGCAGGGGTCATTGCCGGCGACCCGGACAGCACCCGCTTCTGCCTCTGCCTCTTCGACGCACCGATGGCCCCGAAGGATGCGGCCATCAGCGTGACGCTGTCGCCCTTCCGGCGGCCGACCATGGAATGCATGCCGGTGAATGCCAAGGCGGGCTGCCTCTATCCCAACAATGCCAGGGCGATGCTGGAGGCCCGGAAACGCGGTTTCGACAATGCGGTGGTGCGCGACATGCTCGGCAATGTGGCCGAACTGACATCCGCGAATATCTTCATGGCCAAGGACGGCAAGGTGCACACGCCGGCGCCGAACGGGACCTTCCTCAACGGGATCACCCGGCAGCGGGTGATCTGGCTGTTGTCCTCGGCGGGCTATGACGTGTTCGAGCGGACCATGGACTATGACGAGTTCCTGGAAGCCGACGAGATCTTTTCGACCGGAAACTACAACAAGGTGACGCCGGTCAATCGCATCGAGGACCGGGAGCTGCAGCCCGGACCGGTCGCGGCGCGGGCGCGGGAGCTCTACTGGGAGTTTTCCCACGTCTGAGTGGTGACGCGCGCTCTCGCGGTTGTCAGGGTCAGCGCAGCATCAGCAGCGCGGCGACAAGCAGCACAGCGGCGGCGGCGAGCGAGGGGGCCTGGAATGATCCGGTCAGATCGTGCAGCTGACCGGCGAACCAGGGTCCCACGATCTGGCCCACTCCGAAACTGGCGGTGAGAACGGCGAGCATCTGCCTGATCGCGGCGGCGCCTCCGGGACCGGCCAGCCGGCGGGCCTCGATGAGGCCGAGGGCCGTGATGCCCATGAAGGTGGCGCCCAGGAGCGCGGCTCCCGCAAGAAACAGGACGGGGATGTCGGCGACTGCCGTCAGGGCGACGCCGCAGGCTTCCAGCAGGCAGGCGAGGGCAAAGGCCCTGCGCGCGCCGATGTGGAATGCGATCCGGTTCCACACAAGGATCGAGGGAACGGCAGACAGACCGACAGCGAGCCAGACAAAGGCTTCACTGGACTGCAGCGCGGGCGTGGCGCGGGCAATGACCGATACGAAGGTCGCCGTGATCACATATCCGAAGCCGAACAGGCCATAGGCCAGGATCAGCCGCAGAACGGCGCCGTTGAGATATCGGGATTTTGACGCGGGCGGAGGATTCCCCGCGGCTCTGGTTGCTCCGGAGTCCGCGGGCTGTCCGGGCACCAGCCTTGCTGCGATGAGCAGAAAGACGAGGGTGGCGGCCCCGCCTGCCAGCCACAGGACCCGCCAGTTTGCGCCAATCCCGGACAGCCCCGCAACCAGCAGGGCGGAAAAGGCGATGCCGCAGCCAACCCCGGCAAAATGCAGCGCCGACAGGTCGCCGCGGCCGGCGGCATTGAGGCGCTCCAGAATCAGAGTCGTGGAAAAGACGAGAACGAAGGCACTGGCGATGCCTCCGGCAAGTCGGATGATCAGGAAGACCGGCAGCGAGGTGGTCGCCGCCATGGCGGCGCTGGTCAGAGCGCTGACGAAAAGAGCGCCGAGAAACCAGAAGCGGGCGGTTCCGGGCAGGGATCGGGACGCGGCCGCAACAGCTCCCAGCAGATAGCCGAGAAAATTCGCCGAGGCGATCAGCCCGGCATCTTCCGCCGTCAGCTTCAGGCCGTCGCTCATGAAGGGCTGGATCGGCGTGTAGACAAACCGGCCGATGCCCATGGCTGCCGCCAGGGCAAACAGCCCGCCGAAGGCAAGCGCAAGCGGTGCGCGGTCTTGTGACGGCATGCGGACCTCGAGAAAAAGACCGGTGGGGACGGCAGGAAAACCGGGGCGACGTCCGTCGAACCTGCCATGTCCGGCCGGGAATGTCACCGGTAATGCGCCGCTCCCGGGGTTCGGCGGAAACGAGACGCCCGGGTACGGGGGGCACAAAGGCAAAAGCCCCGCAATGCGTCCATTGCAGGGCTTTTTGCGCTTGGAAAGGCGCGTCGATCAGTTGGCGCGACGGACCGGCTGAACGGTCGGGGCAACCAGTGTGGTGTTGGCCCGCTTCGCCTTGCGCAGGGCGGTCGACTTCATGGAGTTCACCTTGTAGCCGGGGAGGGTCGACATTGCCTTGTGGATTTTGTCACACCTGTTCAGGCTTTCCCCGTAGCAATTGTTCGGATACCCCGCCGTGTGCTCGTTGCACCAGGAAATCCAGTTGTTGTAGCACTCGCCGAGGTTGCTTCCGTTGCCCGGGCCGGCCATGCTCGTCATTGTGGAAGCAAGAAAAACGCTTCCGGAAACAACAAGAGCAATCGTGTAAGTATTTTTGAAAATCATAACTTTATCCAATCAATTTTCAGCCGTTATTGGCTGTGTTGAAATAGATAAGTCCTGACCCCGGATTGCGTCGTGCTGGAAATCACACTTATTGACTTTTGCACAATATTGCTCTCAGCCAATGTGACGTGCGTCGCTGGACACGCCTCCAGGCGGGGTGCCGGATGTCTGCCGCCCCCTGTCCGACCGGCCTGTCGCCGACCATCAGGCAAATTAAAAAGAATTTTTTATTTTATTTTCGAGATCGGCGCTTGCCGTCCACGTCCGGCAATTCTATTTTGCCGCTCGACGCAGCCCTACGGGCTTTGGATCGGCCTGCTTGCATGTGGAACCACCTGACAGCAGGAGCGTTATACGATCCTGAGGTGTTGGAACGTCATCGGGGATTATATCCGCATGCAGGATTCCCTCGGGGCTGCCGGTCACCGACCTTTTGAGGAGTTTGTCATGTCTTTCGAATTGCCTGATCTGCCGTATGCATACGATGCACTGGCCCCCTACATGTCTGCCGAGACTCTCGAGTTTCACCACGACAAGCACCACCAGGCGTATGTCACCAAGGGCAACGAACTGCTCGCGGGCAGTGGCCTGGAAGGCAAGTCCCTGGAAGAGATCGTCAAGGGCAGCTATGGCAAGAACGCCGGTCTGTTCAACAATGCCGGTCAGCATTACAACCACATCCATTTCTGGAAATGGATGAAGAAGGACGGCGGCGGCACTTCCCTGCCGGGCGCACTCGCTTCCGCGATCGACAGCGATCTGGGTGGCTACGACAAGTTCCGTGCCGACTTCATCGCTGCCGGTGTCGGCCAGTTCGGGTCCGGCTGGGCCTGGCTTGCCGTCAAGGACGGCAAGCTTGAAATCATGAAGACGCCGAACGGGGAAAACCCGCTTGTTCATGGTGCGGCGCCGGTGCTGGGCTGCGATGTGTGGGAACACTCCTATTACATCGACTACCGCAATGCGCGTCCGAAGTATCTGGAAGCCTTCATCGACAGCATGATCAACTGGGACTATGTCCTGGAAATGTATGAAGCTGCTGTAAAATAAGACGGATTAATATCCGTTCCCTCAGACCCCGGTCCGCATGGACCGGGGTTTTTTGTTGTCCGGAGGCGTCTTGTCGATTGACGAACCGTCCGCGGATCTGCTCCCATCTCACGGGAGCGTGATTTTGCCCTTTTTCCTATTCGGGCTGTACTCCCCACGAACCATCCGTTTTCCCGAAGACGCGCGGGGAGGCGGAAGGCTGTCCGTTTGTGAAAGGGGGTGCTTCTCGCATCACCTGACTGTTTGTATCGAGAGGGAGACTTCCATGCACATTTTTCGAAAAGCCGCGGTTTTGGGGCTGATTGCAGGGCTTGGCCTGTCGGGTGCGGCTGCTCTGGCGGCTGACGACCCGATCGCGACCAGACAGGCGATCATGTCCTCCGTCGGCGCTGCGGCCGGGCTCGGTGGTGGAATGATGAAAGGCGAAATCGCCTATTCTCCGGCCGCCGGCAAGGCAGCCATCGCGACAGCGCATGCGGCTGCGCTTTCCTTCGGCGACTTCTTCCCGGCCGGGTCCGACCAGGGCGACACGGGCGCTGCGGCTCCGATATGGGAAGATGCGGACGGTTTCGCGGCAGAGCTTGCCAAATTCCAGGCCGCCACCGCGAGCGCTGCCCAGGCCTCCGGAAGATCCGGACCGGCGGATATCGATGCCTTCAAGGCGGCCTTCGGCCCCGTGCTCGGTACTTGCAAATCCTGTCACGAGACTTACCGTAAGAAGAACTGACCGGCAGTGAGCCGGATGTGAGACGCTTCGGAGAGGCCCCATGAAAAAGGCTGCAATTGCCATTGTGATGCTCGTCCTGGCCGGGGCGGGTGTTGGCTGGGGCCTTTCCGCTCCGACCCGCATCAGCGGGTCGGAGGCGGCCGCGCTGAAGGAAGGCGATGCGGCCAGAGGTGAACTGGTGTTCTGGGCGGGCGGCTGTGCGTCCTGCCACGCCGCGAAGGGAGCTTCCGGTGACGATCTGCTCAAACTGGGCGGCGGCCTGAGACTGGAAACGCCGTTCGGCGTGTTTGTTGCCCCGAATATTTCCCCGAGCACGGCTGACGGGATCGGCTCCTGGTCGCTGGTCGACTTTGCCAATGCGATGACCCACGGCACGTCCCCGGACGGCGAGAACCTGTACCCGGCCTTTCCCTATACGTCCTATGCGCGCATGAGCGGGGCGGACCTGGGCGATCTGTTCGCCTTTCTGAAATCCCTGCCGGCGGTTGACGGCAAAGCGCCGCCGCACGAACTGGGTTTTCCCTTCAACATCCGCCGCGGCCTGGGGCTTTGGAAACGGCTCTATCTGGACCCCGCGCCCGTGATTGCCGCGCCGGCGGCCGGTGTCGAGGTCGACAGGACCCTTTGGGAACGCGGCCGGTATCTGGTGGAAGGTCCGGGGCATTGCGGCGAGTGTCATACGCCGCGCGATTTGGCCGGCGGACTCGTTCTCGCGCAGTGGCTGGGCGGTGCGCCCGCGCCGACCGGCGAAGGCAAGATCCCCAATATCACTCCCGTCGAAAACGGCTTCGGCAGCTGGAGCGCGGCTGACATCGCCTATTATCTGGAAAGCGGCTTTACACCCGAATATGATTCTGTCGGCGGCGAAATGGTTCATGTTCAGGAGAACATGGCGCGACTTCCGGCGAGCGACCGGGAGGCGATCGCCGCCTATCTGAAAGCCTTGCCGCCGGTCCCGACCGCTTCAGACTGACCGGTCCTCCTCCAGAAACGAAGTCCGATGACGGCCCATAAAAACCTTGCAATTTCTGCCGTGAAAACGGCCGAGGACCTCGATGTGGTCAAATCCCTGTTCCGGGCCTATGTGGACTGGCTGGCGATCGATCTTTCCTATCAGGGCTTCGAGGAGGAACTGGCCGGGATGCCCGGCAAATATGCCCCTCCGTCCGGCGCTCTCTATCTGGCGAAGGATCGCGACGGCAGCAGCCTTGGCTGTGTCGGGCTGCGTCCCTTCGCGCGGCAGGGGTGTTGTGAAATGAAGCGGCTCTACGTGCTGCCCGCCGGGCGCGGGCGTGGTGTCGGCAGGGCGCTGATCGAACGGGTTCTGGAAACCGCGGCACAGGCCGGATACAACGAGATGCTTCTCGATACGCTGCCCTCCATGACCGGCGCCATCAAGCTCTACAAGGCGGCCGGTTTCGAGGAGATCCCGGCCTATTACGACACGCCGGTCGAAGAAACGCTTTTCTTCCGCAGGACGTTATAGCAGCCGACGGGGCCCCGGGCGGCAGGCGGGATCCTCCTGCTGCAGTGCATTTGCCTGCGTCTCAGGCCGTATAGGGCGAGCAGCGCATGTAGCGCGGCACGTCGATATAGCTGTGCATGACGCTCAGATAGGCCTGGCATTCCGACTGGGTCTTGAAGCACCCGGCTTGCGAGATCCTGTACTGGTCCCCGAAGTTGTGCACCAGGCCGCTGGCGATCGCTTTCCAGCCGGAACCGCTGAAGGTCCGGCAGTCATAAGGCGTGTTGTAGGTGTAGGGGATGCTCTGCCGTGTCGTGCTGAAACCGGGAGCGAACAGCAGATCCGAGGGGGTCTGATATTGCTGGCAGGCGGCAAGGCCCATGGCGATGGTCACAACAGCGGACAGGTGCAGGCCGGTCTTCAGGCCACGGGCCGCTTGCAGGGAACTGCGGGATATGCGGTGCATGGCGAACTCCAGTGATCTGCGCGTCTTGGGGTGTGAACTCATTGGTGAAGCCGAAATGGCATGGGAAATGGCGAAAGACCGATTTGCAATGCCCTAGACTTGATCCGAAGACCCGGACAAAATCAAGTCACGATCCGCAGAATGCCGGTCGCAGGCCCTGTCATGCCCGGTTCTGACGGGGAGGCGCCGGGGATTTCCTGGTCCCCGACAGGCCGGACCCGCGGGCGGGTCCGGCGCGAGGCCTATGCCTTGCCCGTCACCATCAGGGCGAAAGCCTGATTGAGCGCAACTTCCTTCAGCCGGTCGAAGCGGCCGGAAGCGCCGCCGTGGCCGGCTTCCATGTTGGTCTTGAGCATCAGCAGGCTGTCACCGGTCTTGAGCGCGCGCAGCCTGGCCACCCATTTGGCGGGTTCCCAGTAGGTGACGCGCGGATCGGTGAGGCCGCCGATGGCCAGGATCGCCGGGTAGTCCTGCGCCGTGACATTGTCGTAGGGCGAATAGGAGGCGATATAGTCGTAGGCGCTCCTGTCGGACACCGGATTGCCCCATTCCGGCCATTCCGGCGGGGTCAGCGGCAGGGTCTCGTCGAGCATGGTGTTGAGCACGTCCACAAAGGGCACCTCGGCGATGATGCCGCCGAATTTCGCCGGCGCGAGATTGGCGACCGCGCCCATCAGCATGCCGCCGGCGGAACCGCCCTGGGCGACGATCCTGTCATGGGAGGTGAACTTCTCCGCCACCAGATGATCGGCCGCGGCGATGAAATCCGTGAAGGTGTTCTTCTTGTTCTCCCGGCGGCCGTCCTTGTACCAGCGGAACCCCTTGTCCTTGCCGCCCCGGATATGGGCAATGGCATAGACGAAGCCCCGGTCCACCAGCGACAGGCAGTTGGTGTTGAAACTTGCCGGAATGGTGATGCCGTAGGAGCCGTAACCGTAGAGCAGAAGCGGCGCCGACCCGTCCAGTTTGGTGTCCTTGCGGTAAAGCACGGAGATGGGCACGGTTTCGCCATCGGCGGCCGGAGCCATCAGGCGGCGGGTGACATAGTCCGCCGCATTGTGGCCTGAGGGAACTTCCTGCTCCTTCCGCAGCACCCGCTCGCGGGTCTCGACATTGTAGTCGAAGGTCTGTGAAGGGGTCGTCATGGACGAATAGGAAAAGCGGATGGTCGCCGTGTCGAACTCGTAGCCGCCGCCGAGGCCCAGGGAATAGGCCTCCTCGTCAAAATCGATGGAATGCTCGATATTGTCCGCCAGTCGGCGGATGACGATGCGCGGCAGGCCGTCTTCGCGCTCCAGACGGGTCATGAACGTCTTGTAGACGCAATGGGACAGGATCAGGCAGCCCGGCTTGTGGTCGACCAGATCCGTCCAGTTGTCGCGGCCCGGATTGTCCCTGGGGGCGGTCACGATCTTGAAATCTTCCGCATCGCCCGCGTTCGTGAGGATGTAGAGCGTGTTTCCGTTGTCATCGATGGAATATTCGATGCCGGTTTCGCGCGGTGCGATCAGCACCGGATCGGACGTCGGCCGGTCGGCTGGGATCATCCAGACTTCGGAGGTTTCGTGGTCGTGGATCTCGATCACGATGGTGGCGCCCGACTGGGTCTTGCCGACGCTCATGAAGAAGCCCGCGTCCTGTTCCTCGTAAACCAGCACGTCCTTTGCCGGATCGGTGCCGATTTCATGGCGGAAGAGTTTCGAGGGCCGGTGATTGGCGTCGAGGCGGATATAGAAGACGAACTTTCCGTCCGCCGAAAAGACGCCGCCGCCACCGGTGTCCTCGATGCGATAGTCCAGGTCCCTGCCGGTGGCGATGTCGCGGATCTGCAGGGAATAGAATTCCGAGCCCTTGTCGTCATAGGCCCAGGCGAGCAGCCTGTGATCCGGTGACTGGCCGGCCCCGCCGAGCTTGAAATAGGGCTTGCCTTCGGCCTCCCGGTCGCCATGCAGGAGCACTGTCTCCTCACCGCCGTCGCGCGGCGTGCGGAAGAAGATCGGCTGCTGGCCGCCGGTTTCGTATTTTATGCCGTAAGCATAGGGGCCGTCGGGGGAGGGGACCGAACTGTCGTCTTCCTTGATGCGCCCGCGCATCTCGTCGAACAGCTGTTCCTGCAGCTTGCCTGTGGGCGCCATCCGGGCGTCCTGATAGGCATTTTCGGCCTCCAGATAGGCGCGGATATCCGCATCCAGCACGGAAGGGTCGCGCATGACCTCCTGCCAGTTTCCGGCGCGGAGCCAGTCATAGTCGTCCTGGCGGGATATGCCGTGGGTCTTGTGGGTGAGCGGGCGCGCTTCGGCGCGCGGGGGAAGGGCATCCTGTTTCATGGTGCAGGAGGTAGGATTTTTGATCCGCGAAGGCAAGGGGGCTGAGTGTTCATGACCGCTTGTTGCAAAACCTTGCACGAAGCTCATTGACACTTTTCCCGAAGTCCTTCAGGCATGTGTCATGGTTCTCGAATCCAGTGTCTGGATCGGGATTAAAAGGGAACACGGTGCGGCGTAGCCAGAAGGCACCAAATCCGTGACTGCCCCCGCAACTGTGAGCGGCGAGCGAACCTGAAAGCGCCACTGGGAGTTTCCCGGGAAGGATCAGGCAAGCTTCGACCCGCGAGTCAGGAGACCTGCCATTTCACCTTCAACCTCAACCCGGGCGGGGTGCCCCGGAGGAGCGAGTGATATGACAGTTCAGCCGCAACCGGCTCCGTTTGACATTCGGTTCTTCGACACTCCGCGCAATCGCGGAGGGCGACATGAACCGGTTCCAACGGAAAAAATCCGAGCATAATTCCAGTCTTCTTGCGCAGGCCGACAGTCTTGGCGACCGCGTGGCGCGCGCCATGCGTGCCAATGGGGTCATTCATCCCCATGCAGAACAGGACTTGCGTTATGTAATAACATTACGTAATCATCCGCGGTCCACGGTGAGCGGTGACACTCAGCGGCAGGGCAAGTCCGGACCGGAAACGTCAGTGGGCCATGCGGCGCCGGTGCCGCATCCGGTCGTCAACAAGGGAGAATTTCGATGAAGTCGGAACCGCACCGGATTTTTGTCTGCACCTCCTGTCGGGACAAGACGACCGGGGGGCGGCCCGGTCCTCAACTGATCGGCAGGCTGAAAAGCGCACTCCGGTCGGTCTGCCCGGTTGCCGATACCGATTTCATCGTCTCGGGCGTTGCGTGCATGGCGGGGTGTGCGCGGCCGTGCGTGGTGGCGTTTCAGGCCGCCGAAAAGGCGGCCTGGCTTTTCGGGGATATGGACCCGCAAGCGGATGTCGACGACCTGGTGGCGTTTGCGCGCCAATACCGGGATATGGGGGATGGCTGGTGTTCTTCCGGACAGCGCCCGGGCAAACTGCGCAGGACTGCGCTTGCGCGGGTTCCGGCGGCACCTGTCCCGGCCGGATCTGACGGAAAGGTCTCCCTTTGACCGGGGCCCGCCTTTCCGTCAGCAGTATCAGCTGGAAGCCCGGACGCGGTGACCTGCTTCTTCATCCGATCAGCTTCGACCTCACGCCGGGAGAAATACTGGGGATCGCCGGGGCCAACGGGGCCGGGAAGTCGACGCTTCTGCGGCTGCTGTACCGGTTTCTCAAACCGGTCAGCGGATCCATTCTGGTCGATGGACGCGATATCTGGCGCCAGTCCGCGCGGGAAACGGCGCGCAAGGTCGCTGCTGTCCTGCAGGAGCAGCCGACGGATTTTGCGCTTTCCGTGCGTGAAATCGTTGCGCTGGGCCGGCGTCCGCACGGGTCGGGATTCGCCGCCGCCGGAAAGCGGGATGGCGAAGTCGTCGACGATGCGCTGGACAGGCTGGGACTGCTGGGGTTTTCCGAGCGTTCCTTCGGCTCGCTGTCCGGTGGAGAGCGTCAGCGGGTGATGGTTGCCAGGGCACTTGCCCAGGAACCGGCGCTGCTCATCCTTGACGAGCCCACCAACCATCTCGACATCCGTCATCAGCTCGAAATCGTGGAGCTTATCGGCACGCTCGGCATCACCATCGTGACAAGTCTGCACGATCTGAATCTCGCCGGCCGGGTCTGCGACCGGATTCTCCTGTTGCGCGAAGGCAGGGCCGTTGCCTGCGGTCCGCCGGGGGAGGTGCTGACGCCCTCCCATATCGAAACGGCCTATTCGGTGCGCGCGCAGCTGGAAAACCTGCCATCCAGCGAACTGCCGCATCTCACTTTTCATCTTTAGAGCCTGGAGAAATCACATGAAACGTTTCGCCCTCGGCATGATTGCCCTGTCCTTCGCCGGTCCAGCGCTCGCGCAGAGCACGGTCCTGAGTTGCGGTCGGGAAGTGGTCTTCGATGCTCCGCCCGCAGCCGCTGTTTCGAACGATGTCAATCTCACGGAAATGATGCTCGTACTCGGCCTGCGGGATCGCATGGTCGGCTACACGGGCATATCCGGCTGGAAAACCCTGGACGAGGACATGCGTGCAGGTGTCGCGGAACTGCCGGAGCTGTCGGAGAAATATCCGACGAAGGAAGTCCTGATCGGGGCCGATGCCGATTTCTATTTCGCCGGCTGGAATTACGGAATGAAGGTGGGAGGTGAAGTCACGCCACAGACGCTGGAGCCCTTCGGAATCAAGGTCTACGAGCTGACCGAGTCCTGCATCCATATCGGCGACAAGCCGAAAGTCACCATGGAGGACATGTACAAGGACCTTCTCAATCTGGGGACAATTTTCTCGGTAGAGGAGCGCGCCGCCGATCTCGTGGCCGGGTACCGCCGGGAACTGGACGAGATAGCATCGACCCTGGCAACCGATGGGGAACCGCCGAGGGTGTTCGTCTACGACAGCGGTGAGGACAAGCCCTTCACGGCCGGCCGTTATGCAATGCCGACAGCTCTGATCGAAGCTGCCGGAGGGGTCAATATTCTGGATGACTTCGAAAAGAGCTGGGCGGTGATCGACTGGGAAACCGTTGTCGAAAGAAATCCGGAGGTTGTGGTGATCGTCAACTACGGCAATGTGACCGCGGAGCAGAAGCGCGACTTCATGAAAGAGAACCCGGCTCTTGCCGGTATCGATGCGGTCCGCAACGACCGTTTCGTTACCCTTGAATATGTGGAGGCTACGCCCGGACCGCGGAATATCCAGGCGGTCAGAAAGCTCGCCCAAGCCTTGCGGGGGCAGTAAGCCTTGCTGCAACAGTCAAACTGGAGACCCGGCCGGAAACCGCCCACGGGATCAGAGCTGGCAGGGACGCGGAGCAAATACGGCTTGTTGCTCCTGTCAGGGATGGCGGTTCTCGGGTTTTCCGTGATGGTGGCCGTGTCGGTCGGTTCGGTGACGGTTCCCGTCGATACGGTCTTTGGCATTCTTGCCAACAAGATCGTTGCGGGAGCCGTTGCTGCGGACTGGTCGTCGGGCCGGGAAGCGATTGTCTGGGAGATCCGCTTCCCTCGGGCCCTGCTTGCCGGTTTCGTCGGAGCGGGACTTGCCGTTACCGGCGCAGCGTTGCAATCAGTGACGCGCAACCCGCTCGCCGACCCGCATCTGCTCGGCATCTCGTCCGGCGGTGCGGCGGGCGCCATCTTCGCGCTGTTGCATACAGGGCTTTTTCTGGGGCTGATGACCGTCCCCCTGCTGGCATTCGCAGGCGCCTTGCTGGCGACCCTGACGGTGCTGGGGGTGACGCATTTCGCGTCGGCGACAAGTGCCGACCGGCTCGTGCTGGCCGGTGTCGCGGTCTCGTTCATCGTCATGTCGCTCGCCAATGTGCTGATTTTTCTGGGGGACCCCAGGGCAACTCACACGGTTGTCTTCTGGATGCTCGGCGGCCTCGGACTGGCACAGTGGAACCAGCTCCTGTTCCCGCTGGCAATCCTGCTCGTCACCGTCCCCTATCTGCTGATGAAGGCGGGTGATCTCAACGCCATGACCATTGGCGATGAGACGGCATCAACGATCGGTATCAACGTCGTGCGATTCCGGCTGACCGTTTTCATCGTCGGCGCGCTCATCACCGGTGTGATGGTCGCCTTTTCCGGGATCATCGGTTTTGTCGGGCTGATGATCCCGCATATCGCGCGGTTTCTCGCGGGCGGGAGCTACAGCCGCGTTCTGCCGGTTTCGATGCTGCTGGGCGCCATTTTCCTGATCTGGGCCGACATACTGGCGCGTACGGTCATGGCGCCGGAGGATATACCCATCGGCATCGTCACGGGGCTGATCGGTGGCCTGTTCTTCATCTACCTGCTGCGATCAAGGTCCGTGGGCGGCCGTTGAACAGGATGAAGACCATGATGGAGATGGTGACGAAGTTCCAGGCAATCCCGTTGAGAAAGGCCACCTCGTAGGAGCCGGTCAGATCGTAGATCCAGCCTGACAGCCAGCCGCCGAGCGCCATGCCCAGGATGGTCGCCATGATCACCAGTCCGACGCGCTGTCCGGCTTCGCGTGCCGGAAGATACTCGCGGACGATCACGGCATAGCTCGGCACGATGCCGCCCTGGGCGAGGCCGAACACCAGCGACACCAGGTAGAGCGACGCCAGGCCGGAAACGGGGATGAAGAGGAACAGGGCCGCGCATTGCAGGACGGCGCCGATCAGCAGCGTCTTGACGCCTCCGATCCTGTCGGCGAGGTAGCCCGACACCAGGCGGCTGATGACGCCGGTGCCGGTCATGAGGGCGATCATGTCCGCGCCGGGGGCCACGCCGTAGCCGAGATCGACGCAATAGGCGACGATATGAACCTGCGGCATGGACATGGCGACACAGCAGCCCAGACCGGCGATCACCAGGAGAATCTGCAGCGTGGTGGGGCTCAGTCCGGTCGTATGCTGTCCGAAGCCTCTGGCGCCGGCTGTTGCCGCCATCGCGTTTTCCGGAGGCGGGCGGCGCAGGATCAGGGACAGCGGCAGCATGGCCACAAGGCAGATGACGGCGATCATCAGGTAGGTTTCGCGCCAGTCCGCCGTTGCCAGGTTCCACTGGATGAGCGACGGCCAGACGACCCCGGCAATATAATTGCCGCAGGCGACGCTGCCGACGGCCAGACCGCGGCGCTTGACGAACCAGTGGGAGATATCGGCGATCAGGGGACCGAATGTCGCCGAGGTGCCAAGGCCGATCAGGACGCCCTGCGCCAGCGAAAAGAGCCAGATATCGGGGGCAATGGCGGCAAGGGCAAAGCCGGCGCTCAGGCAGAAGGCCGACGCAATGACCGGCGGAACGATGCCGAAGCGGTCGGCGAAGCGGCCGAGAATGTAGTTTCCGGCCGCGAAGCCGAGCATGGTCGCGGTATAGGGAAGGGAAGCGTCCGCCCGGTCGACACCGAAATCCGCCTGTACGGCCGGCAGCACGATGACCACGGCCCACATGCCCGCGCCGCCGAGCGTGCTGAGCAGAATGGAAATCGCCAGACGAAACCAGGCATAGGGCCCGTCCTGGACATAGGGATCTGGGGAAATGGCTACGGACATTGTCAGCGCTCGGTATCTTGCGTGACCCTTGGCCTATCAGTTTCTCGAAACCGGCACCAATGAATATCCGTGAAGCCATTCAGCAGTTTTGGGAATGGAAGCCCGGAGACGTGCTTGCGCTGCTGACCGCTGAAAGACCCTCAGCCATGTAATTCCACCCAAGTACAGCACCGCTGCATGCAGAACCGGAACCCGGTGCGCAGGGGCGAGCGCAAGCGAGCTCCATCGGGCGGCAAGCGGCCGTGAAGGACGGCGAAGTCGCCGGCTGCTCACATTTCGCCACCATAGCGGTCGATGATCTGCCAGTAGCGGGGATCGCGCCAGACTTTCGACACGGCTTTGGTAAGGCGTGCCCGGATCTGCGGATCGATGGACTTGTTGGCGGCCAGCCATTGAATGCCGTGAGTCACCGGGGCGCCGATGACCAGGCGTGCGGGGTCGTAGCCCAGTTTCCTGAACATGTAGTTGGCCCGCAGGGACATGGTGTACCAGGCATCGATCCGGCCGGTCTGGAGCATGGTGGACATCTGTTCGGCGGACGGGATTTCCGCATAATTCGTGAGGCCGGCGCGTTTGAGAATGCGGCTCCGCTGACTGCCGAGATGGACGCCGACGAGCTTGCCGGTTTCAATCGCCTTCTCGAAGGTGTCGAGGGGCTGATCGAGTGTGACAAGGGCGCTCTCAGTGTGGAACAGCGGCGCAATATAGGCGAATTTCTCCCGTCGTTCCTGCGAACTGGCGACAGTGAACAGCAGGGCTCCCGGGGTTGTTTCCGCCAGGATCTGGGCGCGTTTCCAGGGCGCGAAGCGGATATCGAATTCGAGCCCGGCTGCCTCGGCGACGAGTTCCATCAGCTCGACGGCAATACCCTTCTGTTCCTGATCGATCGACAGCGGCGGAAGGTAGCCGGTATAGGCAATGATGCGGTCTGCGGCCTGCCCCGGCAGGGCAAGAAACAGCAATGCAGCAAAACCGCAGACCAGAACCCGAAAGCTCGCCGTCACGCAATCACACAAGACAAACAAGGGTCATCTCCCACAATTCCTGTAAGTGTTATTGTGATTTATATCAGGTGCAGGTAACCGAAATATAAACGGATATCCGATAGGATATTGATCCCGCAAAGGATTTCCGAAACAGATTCCCTAGGGTCAAGGCGGCTCGGCGGCGTGCCTGCCCGTGCGTCAGTCGTGGCCGGACTCTGCGTTGTCCGACGCGACGGGTGGACGTCCGCCGTGGACGAAGGTCATCGCGTGGCCATTCATGCAGTACCGCCGACCGGTCGGTGGCGGGCCATCGGGGAAGACGTGACCAAGATGGGCATCGCAGGCTCTGCAACGGATCTCGGTGCGCATCATGCCGTGGGAATTGTCCTCAAGTTCGCGGACCGCGTCGGGGCTGACTGCCTGGAAGAAACTCGGCCAGCCGCAGCCGGCGTCGAATTTGGTGTCCGACATGAACAGCGGCGCTCCGCAGCACACGCAGTCATACCGGCCGATCAGCTTGTTGTCCCAGTAGGGACCGGTAAACGGCCGTTCCGTGCCGGATTGCCGTGTCACGTAAAACTGCTCCGGTGTCAGCTGTTTCATCCATTCGGCAGTGGTTTTTCTTACTTTCGGGGCATCGTCGTCTTGCCGGACGGTGTCATCGCTCATGGGAAATTTCCTGCTGTTCTTTTCGGACCGGAGATAGGGAGAAGGGGCACTGAAGGCAAGGCGACCGGCGCGGCCGGCCGGGTCACGATTCCGATGTTAGCGAGGGGAGGGCGGGGAATGCAAGGAAACCGAGGGGCGGCACCGTTTTCCTCCGGTTGCGTCCTCAGGCGGTCAGCGGGCCAGAACGTTCATCACCGTCTTGACCCGGTTGCCGCCTTCCTGGCGCGCCTGGAAAACGCAATTCTCCGCCGCTGCGAGTATGAACTCGGGGCTTTCGCAGACCCCGGTCTGTTCGGCGACCGCGCAGGCCGCGCCGACGGACGCCGTGACGACACCGTCGCCGGATACGGCATCAGAATTGGGAATGCCGAGATCGTGGATGGCGACATGTATATAGGCGCTGATGGTCTCGGCCCCCAGTTCATGGGTTCTGGGCAGAAGAATGGAAAATTCGGAGGAAGCGGTGCGGGCGGTGACGTCCGCCGGCCGCCTGGCGATGTCCTTCAGGGTTTCGGCAACCCTGGTGAGACAGTCTTCCACGGCGGCGGGGCCCTTTTGCTCGGCCAGCGCATCGAAGCGGTCGAGCGAGACCCTTATCAGGCTGGTGTGGGTTTTCTCGCGCAGCGCAATTGCCCACTCGCGTTTCAGGCTGTCTTCAAAGGCGCGGCGATTCAGAAGACCGGTCACCGGATCGGTCTGCGTGGCCGCCAGCAGCTGGGATTCCAGCTCCTTGCGCTTTGCGATGCTGCGCAGATAGACCGCGAAGGCATAGGGGGCACCGTTGCCATCTTCCAGGAGATGCGTGCTGACTTCGGCCCAGACCACCGGTCCGAAGGCTGACCTGAACTGAAGGTCAGCGCGGGGCAGGGGGCGTTCGGGATCGCCCTTGCCCGAAAGGATCTGCTGCAGCAGATCCGCGTTGGCGTCCGAACCGTCCACATGGACAAGGCTCTCCAGATGACCGACGAGCTTTTCCGCCTGCCAGCCGAAGAGACGTTCCGCCGCAGGCGAGATGAACAGGGGCTTTCCGCGCGGCTCAAGCAGTATAACGGCTTCGTTACTGAGTTTTACGAGCGATTCAAAGTCGATGTTCGTCGGTCGGAGCGGTTCCGGGCCGGAGGGAATGTCCTTGCTGGATTCCAAAGCCATCTTTGCCTCACTCAGAATGCCGGTGGCAGTTCTGGTAAAACTGAACGGTATTTACGTCGAGAAATCAAGATGTTTACACGGAATGACAGTCGGAGGGAGGTTCCATGGGCAATTGCGCCATTGTCGGGATATGATCGGAGCGGATATTCTCCCGCTGGAGCTTGAATAGACAAGGTGAACAGGGTACAGACCCGCCAAATCTGTTTTCAGGTCGGTCAGGAATAGGGTGTATTCCGGGCCTGAAAGCGCTGGATGACTGTCGGAGTTTCCGGCTTTTGTGGGACAGGTGGCAGGTTTTGCGGAACGGTCCTCCTGATGCGGGAGGGTTCCGGCAACGTCCTGTTCACAGTCCTTGGCATTAGGCATGTCATAAAATTTCAAGGCGGCTATTATCCGGCGGAATGATGTTGATTCGCAGTATTCGGCACCGGCCGTTTGCAGCAAAACGTGACGAAAGATCAGTATGACGCCAGCAGCGATCGACGACACCACTCTTCTTGCCGTTCTGGCGCCCTTCGCGGCCGCTGTCGTCGCGCCTGTCCTGACACGCTGGTTCAAACACAATGCCGCCTGGCCGCTGGCGCTGGTGCCGGCGTTGATCTTCCTGCATTTCACCGGGTTCATCGGGCCGGTCTCTCATGGGGAGACCTTTGTCGCCTCCAAGGCCTGGGCGCCCAGCTTCGGTGTCAATTTCTCGGTCTATGTGGACGGGTTGTCGACCCTGTTCGCATTGCTGATTTCCGGCATCGGCACGTTCATCATCCTGTATTCCGGCGGCTACCTGAAGGATCATGCGCAGCAGGGGCGGTTCTTCTCGTTCATGTTCCTGTTCATGGGGTCGATGCTCGGCCTTGTGCTGGGCAACAATCTGATCTCGCTGTTCATCTTCTGGGAGCTGACGTCCATCACGTCCTTCCTGCTGATCGGTTTCGACAACCTGCGTGCCGCCTCCCGGCGTGCCGCGCTGCAGGCGCTGCTGGTGACAGGCGGTGGCGGCCTTGCCCTGCTGGCGGCCTTCATCCTGATCATCTCCGCCACGGGCGAGATCGAAATGTCCGCGCTTCTGGGATCGCCGGACATCATCAAGGACACGGGGCTCTACCTGCCGATCTTCCTGCTGGTGCTTGGCGGGGCGTTTACGAAATCGGCCCAGTTTCCGTTCCATTTCTGGCTGCCGAACGCCATGGAAGCGCCGACCCCCGTGTCGGCCTATCTGCATTCCGCCACGATGGTGAAGGCCGGCGTGTATCTGCTCATGCGCATGCATCCGCTTCTGGGCGATACGGTGCTCTGGACGACGATTCTGCCACTCTTCGGCGGGCTGACCCTGCTTGTGGGGACCCTGCTTGCGGTGCGCCAGACCGACCTGAAGCTCATGCTGGCCTATACGACCGTGGCCTCGCTCGGCCTGCTGGTCATGCTTACGGGCACCAGTCATGAAAAGGCCCTGGAAGGAGCTGTGCTCTATCTTCTGGCCCATTCGCTCTTCAAGGGCGGTCTCTTCATGGTTGCCGGGACCATCGATCACGAGGCCGGGACGCGGGATGTGACCAGGCTCGGCGGGTTGAGGTCGGCGATGCCGATCACCTTTGCCGCCGCCTGCCTTGCCGCCCTGTCCATGGCCGGGCTGCCGCCCTTCATCGGCTTCATCGCCAAGGAAGTCCTTTATTACGGCACCTGGAACTGGCCGGGCGCCGGCCTGGCCGTCACGCTGACTGCGGTGGCCGGCAACGCCCTGATGCTGGTGATTGCCGCCGCCGTCGCCCTCAAGCCGTTCATGGGGCCGAAGGTCGAGACCCCCAAGCATGCCCATGAGGGGCCCGTCCTGCTCTACGCCGGGCCGGTGGTCCTGTCCCTGACCGGGCTGGTTCTCGCGCTGATGGCGCATACGACGGGCGAACTCTTCGTGGGGCCGACCCTGTCCTCGCTGACCGGCGAGGCCACGCACGTCGAACTTCATCTGCTGCCGACATCGTTCAACGCACCGCTGATCCTGTCCCTCATCACCATCGGCCTGGGCATCGTGCTGTTCACCCAGCTCGACAGGCTGCGCGCGCTGATGGGCGCGGTGCTGGCGGCCATCGGCTGGGGGCCGGACAGGGGGTTCGATCAGTTCGTGGCAGGCATTGTCGGCTTCTCCGGCCGTTTCACCCGTCTTGTCCAGACCGGCAACATGCGGACCTACATGATCGTGATCTTCGTCTTCACGGCGATTGCCGTTCTGCTGCCGGGCTATCTGACCGGCGGTTTCCCGGCGATGCCCGACATGCCGGTCTACCGTTTCTACGAATGGGGCATTTTCTTCATCGCGGCGCTCGGCCTGGTCGCGGTCCTGATCGCGAAGACCCGGCTGACCGCCATTGTCTCGCTGGGCATCCAGGGATTTGCCGTGGCGCTGATCTTCATGATGTTCGGGGCGCCGGACCTCTCGTTCACCCAGTTCATGGTGGAAACGCTCTCCGTGGTCATTCTGGCCCTGGTCATGACGCGGCTCAACCTGATGCCGAACGATCACCGGCCGCTGCCGGTCGCCCTTCTGACAGGGGCGGTTGCCTGCGCGGCAGGGCTCGGAATGACCCTGACCCTGCTTGCCATCACCCAGCAGCCGTTCGACACCCGCCTGTCGGATTTCTTCGCCCAGTACAGCCGGGCGATTGCCCACGGCCGCAACATCGTCAACGTGATCATCGTCGACTTCCGCGGCTTCGACACGCTTGGCGAAATCGCGGTGGTCGTACTTGCGGGCCTGTGTGTGCTCGCCCTGATCCGGGTGCGCACCAAGCCGGACAAAACCGCTGAGGCATCGACCGTGAATGCCCGGCAAGCCCAGGTCTCGGAGGCCCGCTGATGCGTACGATCATCTTCCGCACCATCGCGCCCTTTCTGACGGCGCTGATGATCCTGTTTTCGGTCTTTGTGCTGCTGCGTGGCCACAATGATCCGGGCGGCGGCTTCATCGGGGGCCTGATCGCGGCTTCGGCGCTGGCGATCTTCGGTATCGCCTGCGGGGTGGCCTCGGTGCGCCGCGCCATCTACTTCCATCCGATGGGCGTTTCCGGTTTCGGGCTGTTTCTGGCGGCGCTTGCCGGGATACTCTCCTTTTTCAAGTCTCAGGCCTATATGACCAGCCAGTGGCTGATTTTCGAGCTGTTCGACGTGGAGATCGCCCTGTCCACACCGATGGTGTTCGACATCGGCGTGTATCTCGTCGTGGTGGGGGCGATCGGCTCCATCGCCCTTGCGCTGGAAGAAAGGGAGAACGACTGATGGAAACCGGTGTCGTTATCCTGATCGGCCTGTTTTTCACCGTGGCCATCTATCTGATGCTGTCGAAGTATCTGGTACGGATGCTGCTGGGCATCGCCATTCTGGGAAATGCGGTGAACCTGCTCATCTTCACCAACGGGCGCCTGCTTCGCGAAGTGCCGCCGCTCATCCCGGAGCATCTCTATGTGCCGGAAGTCGTTACCGCGAACCCGCTGCCACAGGCGCTGGTGCTGACGGCAATCGTGATCTCCTTCTCGTTTTTCGCCTTCCTTCTGGTTCTCGCCTTCCGGGCCTACCAGGAGCTGGGGACTGACGGTGTCAATGAAATGCGTCTCGCCGAACCTGAAGACGACCCAACTCCGCCGCAGGGATACTAAACTTCATGGCCGGTTCTTCCGTTTCCGTCGATCTCTCCCAAGCCATGGCGACCGCGCCGGTCGCCGCCGGCGACTGGCTCGTGGTGGCCCCTTCGCTGCTCACCATATTGGGCGGGTCGCTGTGCCTGATGCTGCGCAAGAATACCGATCTGCAGCCCAAGGTCGGCATCGGGTTTCTGGGCGTGCTGGTGCTGGCCAATGTGGCGCTGCTGCTGCGCGTGCTCGATCACGGCGTCATCACCATGGTCATGGGCAGCTGGCTGCCGCCGTTCGGGATTGCCTTCACCGTCGATACGCTGGGGGCGACGCTGTCGCTCATCGGTGCGATCGTGGCGTTCTGTGCGGGCGTTTACGGCGCGGCGACCGTGGACAGCACGGGCCGCCGTTACGGTTTCTATCCGTTCCTGCTGCTCATGATGACCGGCGTGTCCGGTGCCTTCCTGACCGGCGACATCTTCAACCTCTATGTCTGGTTCGAGGTGCTCCTGATCTCGTCCTATGGACTGCTGGTTCTGGGCAACGATCGCATCCAGCTGGACGGGGCCGTCAAATATGGCGTGCTCAACCTGGTCGGCACCAATCTCTTCCTGATCGCGACCGGCATGCTTTACGGCATATTCGGCACGCTCAACATGGCCGATCTCGCCCAGAAGGTTGCTTCCCTGGAAGATCCGGCTTCCGGCACGCTGGCGACGGTCGCTGCGCTGTATTTTCTTGCATTCGCCATGAAGGCGGCGGCCTTTCCGGTCAATTTCTGGCTGCCTGCCTCCTATCACACACCGAATATCGTCGTGTCCGCAGTCTTTGCCGGGTTGCTGACGAAGGTCGGCGTCTACGCTTTGATCCGGGTCTTCGTCCTGATCCTGCCGGCCTCGCTCGGCTATCTGTCGGATGTGATCTCGGTGGTGGCCATCGCCACGCTGCTCACGGGCGCCCTGGGTGCATTGGCGCAAAGTGAAGTCCGCCGTCTTCTCGGGTATGTGGTGATCGCCGGCATCGGCTCGATGCTGGCCGGTGTCGCGGTCGGAACGACGCTGGCGATTTCCGGTGCGGTCTTCTATGCCGTTCATTCGATCATCGTGATGACGGCGCTGTACATGATGGCCGGCGTCATGGCCATGCTGGGCGGTTCCTACGATCTGCGCAGACTCGGCGGGCTTTATGCCAAAAGCGCCGCCTATTCTGCGGTGTTCCTGGTTCTGGCCTCCGCGGTCTCCGGCCTGCCGCCCTTTTCAGGCTTCTGGCCGAAGGTCATGCTGGTCAAGGCGGCCTTTGCCGATGACCGGGCCTGGCTCGGAGCGGCCATTCTGGTCAGCGGGTTCCTGACGATGCTGGCCATGGGCAGGGTCTGGATATTCGCCTTCTGGCGCGGTGGCCCGGAAGGAACGCCTGACGGCAAGACCGCATCGGTGACGACCGTCCCGGCCGATGGTGCGCCGCAGGTCTCAGGCGGGGCGGTCTGGGTGCCGCTGGGCATTCTCACAGCGCTTGTGATCTACATCGGCGTGCAGCCCGAATGGATGCTGAAACTTTCCACGCAGGGGGCGGGCGGTATCGTTGAGCCGCTCGATTACCTGCGGTCGGTCTTTGGAGTGCCGGGATGACAAGTCTCTTTCTGATCAACATTCTTCTGGCGCTCGCCTGGGGCGCGGTCACGGGCAGCTTTTCGGAAGTCAATCTGACCTTCGGCTTCGTGCTCGGCTTCGGTGCGCTCTATCTGATCCGTGAGCAGGTGGGCACGGTCAGCTATTTCCAGCGCTTCGCCAAGGGAATCGGGCTTGCGGCCCTTTTCGTCTACGAACTGGTGCTGTCGGCCTGGCGCGTGGCGATCATCGTGCTCAGGCCCCGGATCAACCTGCAGCCGGGCATCATCGCCTTTCCGCTGACCGTGGACAGGGATTTCGAGATCACCATGCTGGCCAATCTGATCACGCTGACGCCGGGTACGCTCTCGGTTGACGTCTCCGAGGATCGCAAGACGCTCTATGTGCATTGTCTTGACGTGCCGGATCCGCAGGCAACCATCGACGACATCAAGAACGGTTTCGAGCGTAAAATCCTGGAGGTGTTCAGATGACTTCGCTTGAAGACTTTTCATCGGCGTTTCTGGATTTGTCCGTCAGCATCTCGCTGGCGATCCTGACGATTTCCTTCGTCATCATCGTGGTGCGGACCGTCAAGGGGCCGAGCCTTCCGGATCGGGTCGTGGCGCTGGACATGCTGGTCGCGGTGGGAATCGGGTTCATCGCCGCCATCGGGATCCTGACCGGCTACTACCTTTATATCGACATTGCCATCACGCTCGGTCTGGTCGGTTTCCTGGCAACAGTCGCCTTCGCGCGCTTCGTCCTCAATCGCGGCCTGGCCGGTGACGAGACGATCATGGCGGAAGTCGATGAAAGCATCAAACGCAGGGAGGCGGGAAAATGACTGCTGCCGTGGAAATCGTCACCGGCCTTATGCTTATCATCGGCTCGCTGTTCGCGCTGGTGGCTTCGGTCGGTCTGATCCGGCTGAAAGATGTCTACATGCGCATGCATGCGGCATCGAAAGCGGGCACGCTGGGGTCCGGAGTGATGCTGCTGGCCATGGCCGTCCATGCGAGCGATCTTGCGGTCGTGACGCGGGCGATCGCCGGCATTGTCTTCTTTCTGCTGACCGCCCCAATTTCGGCCCATTTATTGGCGAAAGCTGCATATGCTGCAGGTTATCGTCCCTGTGCCGACACAAAAGAAGATGCCCTTGCGGAAACAATCAGGCCCAAGGCGCAGGAGTGATTCCGGGTTTTTGTGTTGCTGTGGATAAAGACCGGGCAGGCGGCAATACTGTCCCTCCATTGTCAGTATAGATGCACACCAAACAGTCAATATTTGTAGAATTTGATTTTTATTGACGCTATCTCGTTTTTATTTGATTTGTGGGGTTGCCGTATCAGATAGCCGACGATATAAGGCTGTGACGATTACCTGCAAAGTAGAATCGGGTTTGATTTCCAAAGTCCGCAAGTAACAGAAATTCTTTGAACGCTTGCGATACCAATTTTTTGCAGGTTAACACCGAAATTTGAATTGAATTCAGTAAAGAACGGGTGAAATATGACTGATAGTCCGGTGGATGCAAATCTGATTGATCTAACCGCAGACATTGTCTCAGCTTATGTGAGCAATAACACTGTTGCGTCTACAGATCTGCCGAGCCTGATCAACGAAGTTTATGGCGCCTTGCAGAAAACCGCGACCGCTTCCAACGAGCCGGAGCCGGAGCCGCTGAAGCCTGCAGTGCCGGTCAAGAAATCGGTCATGCCGGATTTCATCATCTGCCTGGAAGACGGCAAGAAGTTCAAGTCACTCAAGCGTCATCTGCGCACCCACTACAACATGACCCCGGAAGAATATCGGGAAAAGTGGGACCTGGGCGCAGACTATCCGATGGTGGCGCCGAATTATGCAGCTGCCCGCTCCGAACTGGCCAAGAAGATGGGCCTCGGCCAGCAGCGCAAGCGCTCGAAGTAAAATCTGTCAGAGCCAGCAGAAACGACATGGAGCCGCCCACCGGGCGGCTCTTTTTGTTTCAGGCGCCTGGTGGGAGTGCTCTGTTGCCGGCTGGCATGCCCTACATGCCGAGCACGTTGTGTTCAGCTGAATGACAGGCGCTTCAAGCGGCAGCCAGAGCGGTCTCGGCGTCCGCACGGATCCGTCCGACCATGGACCTGAGCCCGTTGGAGCGCTGCGGTGTCAGATGGTCCTGCAGACCGAGTCTGGCAAAAACGCCATCGACATCCGTATCGAGGATCTCCCTGGCGGTCTTGCCGTTGAAGAGGGCGGTTACCACCGCCACGAGCCCCTGAACAATCAGGGCGTCGCTGTCCCCCTTGAACGTGAGCATCGGGGCGCCATCCGGGCCCTTGCCGACGGAGGTGATCAGCCAGACCTGCGAGACGCAGCCACGAACCTTGTTGGCATCCGTGCGTTCTTCCGCCGATAACGGCGGAAGCTCCCTGCCGATGTCGATCAGGTATTTGTAACGATCTTCCCAGTCATCCAGAAATTCGAAAGTTTCGAGGATTTCGCTTATGTCTGTCGTCATGGCGCCGGTCTTTGAAAAAGGGTCGTTCCCCATATAGAGCCTGTGGCGGCAAATATGAACCATTTGATTGGGGAAAGCCGTTCGGGTGCGCGTACAGTCCCGCGATCGTGCGGATGCGCAGACGATCCGGCGGAAACGCCCGAACTCTACGGGGACATCCGGGGGCGATTGGGAAGAAGGAAAAAATTTCGCCGCAGATGAAGTGGGCAGCAGTTCATCTGCGGCGCAGCGGACGAGACCGCTGAAGTGAAGCCGTCCTTGCGGTGCTGCCGTGCAGCACCGCGTCAGCGGGGCACAATCGACCGTTTTCGGATCCAAAGGGGGCGGGGATCCGGACCAACGGCCTGTGTGCTCAGGTCTTGCGACCCGAGCGCGGTTTGGACCGTGGTACCGGTCCAAACCCTGTCTCCGCAGGGGAGACAGTCTCCAATGCCGGCTGCAGCAGGGCGCCAGCGGTGGAAATCTCATGGGGCACACCGGCCTGCGGTGCACTGGTCGACCCTGTCACCAGGGCGTCGTCTTCGGAACGCTCGGCGATCTGCGTGTCGAGAAACTCGTAGACGATGCGGGCGCCGTCGCGGGCGCGGCTGCCAATGACCGTCAGCGCGTTTCCGCCGGTCTCGCAGGCTCGCGGATTGCGTGAGCAGAAGCCGCTGATGTCCGAAACGGTTGCCTGAGCCACGAGAAACGCGGACACGGGATCAACCTTTTCCGTTATGGGGGTGCTTTCCCGATCCGATCCCAGAGGAATCAGAACCAGCACCAAGGTTAGCCAGAAGGCCGTCCTCAAGAGAAAGAACATATCGCTACCCAGTCTGTTCGATCTTGGGTGCCTTTCTACTGTCGGCACCCTTGTTATGGAGACACCATAGCAAGGACATGAGAATGGCCGGTTGAATCGGAAGGACGAATTTTCATAAAATGAATCAGGTATTTGAGGCAAATTTTCTGAAAAATTGATTCAAATTTTAGCCAATCCCGTACAAGTATCTGAACAAAAGGGCATTTCCGGATTTTTTCCCGATTTGAATTCATCCTTTATCGTTCCTTAAGTGCTCGGGCACACAATGGCTTTACAGGAGCTGCGAGCGGGAATTCCTGCGTCTGTCGTGTGGTAGTGTAGAGTGCGTAACCTTTTGAGTTTTCTGAAAAATTTGCTGAGCCATTGGGCCTCGCGAGTCGACGGGATGATTCATCCCCACGCCGCCGGGGACAGTTTTCTGGCGCCGTTGCATCGGTCGTTCCTGATCAGCGCCATGCTGAGCGGCGCCGTCGCGCTTTTCGTCCTGCCCCTGCATCTGGCACTTGCCGGACCGCCGCATGTGGCCGAAATTCTGGTTCTGGCCTGGATGCTGAGCCAGTGGCCGCTGGCGCTCTATCTGTCGCAATCGGGCGATCTCAACAAGGTGATCGCGGTTTCGGCCTCGCTTTTTGCCTGCACTGTTGCCGCGATCTGTTTCCTGACCGGAGGGAGTGCTTCCTTCGCGGCCATCTGGCTGCTGATACCCCTGGTGGAGGCGGCCTTTGCAACCAGCCGGAAAACGCCGGTGCTTGTTGCCGCGCTTTGTACTGCTCTGCTTGCCGCCATGGCGTTTCTGCCGCTGCCGGAGCTTCAGTTCGAACCCTCGCCGGGGCCGGCGCGGTTTGTCACGGCTCTTGCCGCGCTCATCTATGCGGGCATGCTGGCCTACCGGTTGTCCGGGGACCGGCGGCGGGCCCGGACCGCGGTGCTTGCCTCCGAAAGCCGGCGGCAACTGATCAGCCAGAGTGTCTCGGAGGTCTTCTGTGAACTCGACTCCGGCGGACGGATCCGCGTTCTGGGTGGACCGGTAAAGCAGATGTTCGGGGGACTGCCGGATGCCGGCAGCGACGACTGGCTGTTTCAGCGGCTGCATGTGGCGGACCGGCCGCTCTATCTGACCAGATTGTCCGATGTCCGGCACACCGGCGAGCCGGCAGTGTTCGATGTACGCATGCGGATCGGTGCCAGTGTTCCCGGCGAAAGCGGCCAGGCGGAATACCGGCAGCTGCAATTGCATATCAAGGCGCAAGGGAACGACGGAGCCGCTTCGGCGGATCGCAGACTGCTCCTTCTCATTCGGCAGACGGGAGCGGGGGATGTCCTTGAGCGCGCGGAAGCTGCTTCCCCGTTGCAGGAAAGCCGGACCGCCGGCATTTCGAGAACCCTGCTTGAAACCGCCGGTCTGGATGCGCGCAAGGTTCTTGCCGAAATGATCGCCCAGGCAACGGCGTTGCAAGCCGGTGCAGGTGCCGCACCGGGAACAGCCGCGCATGCCGCCGCCGACCGGATGAAGGCGGCTGGGGAAGCGGGTCTTGAAAGGCTGGACGCTGTTCTGGAATTCCGGCCGGAGATGTGCGTGAGCGGCGAGCCGGACTACGGCACGATCGATGTTGCAGCCTGTCTCGCAGACTGTCGCAAACTGGTGACGGTCCTGGCTGACCGGCGCGGGGTGGAGATTGAAACAGATACCGCCGCCGATTTGCCGGCCGCGGTCGCGGACGAGAAACGTCTTCGCCAAGCAGTGTGTTTCATCCTGTCGGACATGATCGAGACCTCGGAACACGGAGCCGTGGTTACGGTCTCCGGACATGCGGATTGCAACGGTCTGGAAGTCGTGCTGTCCGTCAGAAACCGGCTGTCCAGTCTGAGCTGGAGTTCGGAGGCCTCCCGGCCGGTGCTCGATTTCGCAAGCGACCTGCTGGAGGCAACCGGGGGCAGTCTGTCGGTTCTGACCATGCTGGGACATGGCGAAAGTGTCGCCCTGCGTCTTCCGGTTCGTTCCGTCCAGGTTCTGCGCCCGGCCCCGTCCCAGGCTGATACGGCCGGCCGGCCGTTCGCGAGAACTGCGTAGGCGGTGGCATGGCAAAACAGGTAAAAAAGAAAAAACAGGCCAAGACGCCCGACTCGTTCATGACAAGGGCAGGGCATGCGGCGCTCGACAATCCGGTGGCGGCGGGCGGTACGGTCGTGATGGGACTGACGGCCTGCCTGATCGTGGCCAATGCCGTCGGACTGCAGCCGGGAAGGCACCCCGCGCCGCTCTTTGCAACCCGCGAACGATCCGACGCGGTGCAGCTTCCCGAGCCGGGAGACCGGCGCAGCGGATTGCAGGTGCAGGAAATCTCGACCCTGGTGCTGGATCTGCAGATCTCCCTGAGAAAAATCGGTCTGTATGAAGGGCCACTTGACGGTCTGAACGGACCGGCGACGGAGCGTGCGATCCGCGCCTTCGAGCGTCGCGCCGGGAAAGTGGAAACCGGTGAAGCCAGCGAAAGCCTGCTTGCGCTGGTCCTGATGCAGGGGGATGCACCGCTGGCCGGACAGATGCCTGTGCCGCGCGCCAAGCCCGGATTTTCCGGCACCCCCGTTCAGGACACCGGTCCGGAAGCGGTTGCCGGTGTCGATGCGGATCCCCGACTGATGAAGATCCAGAAGGCGTTGTCTGAGCTGGGCTATGGTCCGCTGAAGGCGGACGGCCTTATCGGAGCCAACACCACTGCGGCCATCAAACGGTTCGAACTCGACCGGGGACTGCCCCTGACGGGCGAGCCGGGGCCGGTGGTGATCGAGCGCCTGGAAATGATCAGTGGCCGCTCGCTTTCCGGCTGAATTCTGATATGAGACAGCGTTTCTGGTGAGGCTCTGCTGCGGTTTGCTCACCGCTGCCGCGCCACTTCGCCGTTTCCTGTCGAGGATCGTTGAATGCGGGTCACGTCCGATTTCTTTGTCAGTGCGCTTGTCCGCCGTGTGTTCAACAGCGGCGGTTTCGCTGCGGTCTCGAAACGCGGTGCACCTGAAGCGGGTGCCGTGTTCGTCAGTGTCGACAGGCTGGATGGCACCTTCGACTTTTACGGCCCCGCACCGCAGTCCATGTTCAGCGATCTTCCCGACGGCCGCCTGTTCGAGCGGATATTGCTTCAGGCTGATGGAGAGCAACTGGCCGAACGTCTTCAAAAGGAGCGCCGGATGGATCCGGATTACTGGCTGGTGGAGATCGAGGCGCGGGACGGGCAGGTGGATCTGCCGCTTGCCGGCGATGAACCCGACGCCGATCCCGATCCCGGCAAGGGCCTGTTCCGGTTCTAGGCGCAACCTCATTATTGAAGACGAAATGGCATGGGAGATGCGTTCAGGCGACCACCTGAAGTCAAGTCACGAGACATCCTCTCGACGTCCCTGCATTGCGCGGATTGGTGATTTCATAGGCGGACACCGTGTGTCCTGCGGTCCGGTCGTCGGCGATCAGCTGCCGGTCTTCTGGCGTGCAGGGCCGATCTCGGCGGCGCCCGAGGTGGTCCGTGCGGTCTCCTGGGGCCTCCTGGTTTCCTGATACTGGGGAGCGTGGCGAGGAGACGCCGTACCCGTGTCCTCATCCCGCAGGATCCACTGACTCGTCAGAACGCCGGCAGCACCCACGCTCAGCGTCCGGTGGAAGCGCAGCAGACCGCGCAAGTCCGACAGTGGCATGTCTTCCCCGAACATCCGGATCAACACGGTGGCTGTCTGCGAGGGGGACATGCCCAGGGCCTTGAGCGCGATGGTCAGACCGTCTTTCTGGGTCCCCTGCAGCAACTGATCGCACACGGGCTGCGACAGGCTCAAACCCTGATTGAGAAGAGCGGCAAAATGCGGGCGGTCGCCGGCGCGGGCCCGGGCCACCAGGGCATCGCAAAGACGACCGTCCCGGCGATGGAGAGTTCCCGAACCGGGCGTGCGGGCCTTGTCGACGAGGCTGGTGATCTCCGCCGCCGCAATGGCCTTTGCCTTGAGCGGAGCGGGCAAATGCAGGTACTGGCCCATGAGACCGTCGGGATTGAGCGCATCCTGCCCGGCCAGTTCCAGGCCGAGAGCGGCAACGATCTCGCTGCGGCGGCTGAGCTTGTCGTGATGGACCGGAGCGAGGCGGACATCTTCCCGTTGCAGCAGAACCCGGATGACATCGGCGCCCGCGTGCTCGCACAGGGCGGTGAGAACCGATTCGCGCAATGAGGGGCGGTTGGCAATCGCACGCCGGAGCGAATCCGGTCCGGACCTGACCTTGCGCAGCAGGAGATCCACAGAAAGCCTTTGACTGTAACGAAGCGCCGGATAGGCGGTCAGTTCGTCCTCGTCGGAAGCCAGGAGTTCCAGCAGGTCGTCGGGTATTTCCGGATGGGCGGCGAGCATGGAGGCAATCCGGCGGCGATCCTGAAGAGTGGTCGCGGGCAGGAGATTGCGTGCCAGTTCCAGAAAAATCTTCTTTTCTTCAACGTCATGCCAGGACTTCCCGACGAAGAGCTCCGTTGCCGCGAGCAGCACGCCACCATCCTGCGGCGCCTTTTTCCGGCCATGCGCGGACGTGTGAACGGATGAATCGACGTGAGGCCTTTGACGCATGACACCTGTCTACAAAATACAGAAGACCGGACCACCGGCTGGAGTTGTTTCGTTCAAATTGCCCTAAAAGCGTTAGCATCCTGTTAACCCTGACGGCTTCCTAATGAAGCTCGCAGGAAGTAATGCGTCGCCCGTTTGACCGAGTTCCGCCGGTATGACACCGCCGGAGCAAGAGGAACCGAAGGAGGAGACGATGGGCAATTTGTTGGACTTCGCGTCAGCACAGCGCCCCGCTGCACGAGTGGGGCGTCCATGTGACAGCCGCTACGCGACCGGCCGGGATGCCATTGGAGAAGTTATCCTCTTCCCAGGTGTCCGGTATGAGCGACATGACCTTGATCTTGCCGCGCGAATCGCGACCATCGGAAAAGCTGCTGGACCGGCCGGCTCCGACAAGGACTGACGGTTCGCGTCACTCCAGCCGCGTTGCCGACACTTTCAGCGGTTTGGAGAAACGCCCTATGGGCAAATGTGAAGCGGTACATTCCGGTTCCGCGCAGGGCGGGGCACAGAGATGCGGACGAGGCCTTGCGCTGGCCGCTGTCCTGCTCGCCACCGCCTCCCTGGCTGCCTGTGTCCGTCCGACCGGAGATTTCGATCGTGCGCGCCCCTCGGTGATCCATGACGACCTCATGCCCAGAGCCGGAAATGAAGCGGCACGGCTGCGCGGCGATCCTGTGTCGAAATTCAATTACACCAATGACGAAAAGCTGCTGCGCAACCGCGGCTGGACGCTGATCCGTCCGCCCTGGACCAAGGACTGGATCGGCGGCACCATGGTGGAGCTGTCGCGCACGCGCGTGCTGCCGGAAACCGAAGGCCGCGTGCCGCCCGATCTTTACCTGATCTATCTGCGCTCGGACAAATTCCGGTCCTCGGACGCCCGCTACGACAAGATCGCGTCCGATGCATCCGGTGACGCGGAACTGGTCATGCCGTTCTGCACGGTGGCGGTCCGGGTCGAAAAGGCGGATGACGAGCGACTGAGGGTTCTGGGCAACAAGGCGGTGACCACCCAGGAAACCTATGACGGCGCCAAGGCGCGGGTGTGGGAAAACCGGGTGATGACCAAATGGGTCGCTCAAGCGCTGCGCTACCGGATCATCGCCTACAAGAAGGCGCTGGAAGGTCTCGAGATCGAAACACCCAGCCGGGACCGGGTCTGGAAAGTCAACAATGCCATCCGCGAGCTCGAGGGTCAGGTGAAGCTGGCCGAGGCAAGCTGCGAACGGGGCAACCGCTACAGCAGCGATGCGCCGGCCAGGAAATCGCGGATCTACACCGGCTGGGGTGTCGAGCGGGCGCCGGTGGTGAAGTAGCGCGCGCCGCGTCCGGAAACGTGCCGGCCAAATTCGAATGCACGGGCCGGCAAAAACCACCTTCCGACATTGTCATGTCCGCGCATTCGCTCGCCGGGAGGCGCGCGGCCGATGTCCGATGCCTCAAATCGTTCCGCAGCGCGCCGCCTGCAGCGCCCCGTCGACTTCCTCCGCCCTGGAAGCATGCGGAACATAGGCTCTCAGAAGGGCGAAGCCACTGATCGGCTCCGGCGTTTCGATGACAATCAGGTCTTCCAGGTTTTCCGGCGGGTTCTCGCGCAGGATGGAGAGCTGCTGGGTGGTCAGCACCAGCATGGAAAGGCGTTCGGCGCCGGCGGTGCGGTTGTTGAGGCTGTAGACCGCTTCGCCGGCTGCGTTGAACAGTCCGATGGACCAGAAGGACACGGGGATGCTGGCGTCGAAAAGAACCGGTCCATCGTCCAGCTGGAAACGGCAGGCGGCGTGTTTCATCGCGGGATCGAGATCCGGCAGGACTTCCTGACCGGGTTTGACATCCGGCAGAAGGTTGAACTGCCGGTCCGTGCCGTAGCTGGCGATATTGTCATAGGCGCTGTGCTGCACATTGCGCGGAATGCTGAGGACCACCAGAATATGGATGATGGCCGCGAGGCACAGGGTTGCCAGAATACCGACCGTCAGGGTGAACCGGGGGGAGAGTGTCACGGGCAGCCCGTCCTTTCGATCACCGGCATGCTGACACCGTCCAGGGCCGCGCCCGTGGTCACCGGCGCATCGTAGAGCCGCAGGACGAAGCGCAGGCCGTCACTGGCGCTGGCTTCTGCTGCAAGGGGAAGCCAGTTGCCGGAGTGGGGCGCCGTTGCGGCAGTAATCTCGAAGGTGCCGTCCGGGGCGCGCAGGAGGTTCTGGCTGACCACATGAACCCGGCCGGACAGGGTTTCGACAAGGTCGCCACGGCCGTCGACGGCGGTCAGGGTCCACAGGCGTGCCGATGGGGTCTGTCCGGCGATCCGGTAGACGCAGGTCGGGTCGAGCAGATGACCGGCGCTGTCTTCACGCGCCACCAGCGCCAGGCCTTCGCCGCTTGCCAGGGGAATGACCGCGCCGCGCGTATAGATGGCGACCGAATAAGGGTCGGCTTCCGCGGTGCCTGCCTTCGGATAGGCATGCCAGGGTCCGATGGTGACGGCATCGAGAGGCTGTTCGCGCTCGATGACCAGATAGGCGGAACTGATTCCCAGAAGCGAGGCCATCGCAAGGACCAGGGAGATTGCGGCCAGCGTGCGCAGGGGATGGCTGCGATAGGGGCGGATGACCCGTGGCAGATCGGTCTCGTACCAGCCGGTCTCGCCGCTGATGATACGCGGCTGCGGGGAGGTCTCGCTCATTGCGCGGCCGCGTAGTCAGTCGGCGCGGCGCTTGGTGACGGAGCGACGCTGGCGTTGGACTGTTCCAGCAGCAGCCGGAAATCCTTGCCGATGCGCAGCAGCAGGTCCTGCGTGCGCCGCTTGAGGACACGCGGCTGCGGTGCTTCGGCGTCCTGTGCCGCCGGTTTGGCCGGGCTGGCGCGGGCCAGTCTCGGCAGGTTTTCCGCATCGACGCCGGGCATGGGCGCCAACTCGATGCCGTTATGGGCAAATTCCATGTATTTCTGCCAGGTCATGGCGGGCAGACTGCCGCCGGTCACGCGCCGGGTGGAGCTGAAGTCGTCGTTGCCGAACCAGACGGCGGTGGTGAAATTGCCCGTGTATCCCACGAACCATGCGTCCCTGTAGGCATTGGTGGTGCCGGTCTTGCCGGCCGCGACCACACCGTCGATACGGGCACGCCGGCCGGTGCCGGCCTCGACCACATTGACCAGGATTTCGTTGAGCTGGTGCACCTTGTCTTCCGGCAGGACCCTTTCGGGCGGCGGTTCGTCCTTTTCCCGGCGGTAGAGAACCTCACCGGCGCTGTTGGTGATTTCCATGATCGCATAGGACGTCGCCTTCATGCCCCCGTTGGCAAAGACGGAATAGGAGGAGGCCATGTCGATCACCGTCACTTCCGAGGAGCCGATGGGCAGGGAAATGCCGTTTTCCAGCTCGTGGGTGATGCCCATGGCATAGGCGGTTTCTATGATCTTCTCGCGGCCGAAATCCAGGGAAAGACGGACCGGAATGGTGTTGATCGATTTGGTCAGGGCCGTTCTCAGGGTCACCGGGCCACGATAGCTTCGGCCATAGTTCCGCGGGGTCCAGTTGCCGATATAGACCGGCCGGTCGGGCACGATGCTGTCCGGACCGTAGCCGTTCATGAAGGCGGTGATATAGACGAAGGGCTTGAAGGAGGAGCCGGGCTGGCGCAGGGCGTTGACCGCACGGTTGAACTGGCTTTCACCATAGGACCTTCCGCCCACCATGGCAACCACCGCACCGTCGGGGAGCATGGACACCAGCGCGGCTTCATTCGCGTCGCGCAGCTTGCCGTTTTCCCTGAGGATGGTTTCCACCGCCAGATCGGCCTGGCGCTGCAGGGCGGGGTCCAGGGTCGTGCGCACGGTGACGATACGGTCGTGGGCAAGGGCGGGATTGCGGCGGGCCAGTTTTTTCACTTCCTCAAGGGCCCAGTCGAGGAAGTATTCCGGCAGCTGTTCCTGCGAGCGGTCCACCGCAACGGCAGGGTTGCGGCGGGCGCCGATGACCTGACCCTCGGTCAGGAAGCCGGCCTGGACCATGTTGGTCAGAACTTCATTGGCGCGGGCCCGGGCGGCGGGCAGATTGATGTGCGGGGCGTATTTGGTCGGCGCCTTGTAGAGGCCGGCAAGCATGGCGCTTTCGGCGAGGGTCAGTTCGCGCACATTCTTGTTGAAGTAGAATTCGGCCGCCGCGGTCACCCCGAAGACGCCGCCACCCATGTAGGCGCGGTCGAGATAGAGCTTCAGGATTTCCTGCTTGGTGAGGTTCGCCTCCAGCCAGAGGGCCAGATAGGCTTCCTTGATCTTGCGGATCAGGCTGCGTTCGTTGCTCAGGAAGAGGTTCTTGGCAAGCTGCTGGGTGAGGGTCGAACCGCCCTGGACGACGCCGCCCGCGCGGGCGTTTTCGACCATCGCGCGGAAGGTGCCGAGGAAGTCGATGCCGAAATGGATGAAGAAGCGGCGATCCTCCGTGGCCAGGGTGGCCTTGACGAGGGAATCGGGGATCTCTTCCAGAGGCACGCTGTCGTTGAGCACGATGCCGCGCCGGCCGATCTCCTTGCCGAATCTGTCGAGGAAGGTGACAGCGAAATCGTCGGTGGTTTTCCAGTCGGCATAACGGGTGGCCTCGAAGGCGGGCTGGGCGAAGGCCAGAACGACGATGAAACCGACAAGACCATAGGTGAGGGCGTCGGAGGACAGTTCCGCGAGGGCGCGCCAGATTCCTTTCGCCCGGAAGCGGCGCAGGAAGGCGTCATAGCCTTCGAAGGTCCGGCGTATCGCGGCGCCGCTTTTCCAGAGGGCAGTATCGACAAAGGCATCGACGGCGAGAAAGAACCGGCGAATACGGTGACGCTTGCGCGGCGGTTCATTGCCGTCGATTTCACTTGAATGCGGTTCGTCGGCCACGCGAACGGGTTCTCCGGATCAAAATGGATCAACTTAAATTACCGGTTTTTTGTCCATGTGAAAACCGGTCTCCTACATCTGTTCTTATTGTACGCGGTTTGTTGATCTTTCCTGAATTCCGGCAGTGGGACGGCAATATTTGCGGAAAAGGGGCTCGCAAGCGTCGCTTTCTTGCCGGCCGGGCCCTGGCATGCTACGCGCTGGGGCAGATCCTGGAAACGCGGAATGGCTGGAGAGCTCCCCGGAACCGGCGTGATTCTCCGGATTGTGCCCTGGGATTTCCGCTCCGGGCGGCCTGAAAAGGGCGGGTCGATCTGACATGTGCGGACAAGAAGACGCGGACAGAACAATGATACCGGCAGATACCCAGGAACCGCTTCCGTTCTGGAAAACCAGAACGCTGGAGGAGATGAACACCGAAGAGTGGGAATCCCTGTGCGACGGCTGTGGCCGCTGCTGTCTCAACAAGCTGGAAGACTGGGACACCGGCGACATTGTCTGGACCGACGTTGCCTGCACGCTTCTGGATGGCGAAAGCTGCCGGTGCAAGGATTATGAAAACCGCGCGGCGACCGTGCCCGATTGCATCCAACTGACGCCGGAAGAGGTCCGTACGCTCACCTGGCTGCCGCCCACCTGTGCCTACCGGCTCGTCCGGGAAGGCCGGGACCTCTACTGGTGGCATCCTCTGGTGTCGAAAGATCCCGAATCCGTGCATCGGGCCGGCATATCCGTGCGCGGCCGAACCGTGCCGGAAGACGGG
Source organism: Labrenzia sp. 011 (assembly GCF_003075075.1). GTDB lineage: Bacteria > Pseudomonadota > Alphaproteobacteria > Rhizobiales > Stappiaceae > Roseibium. Next base: position 118,405 of record NZ_QCYM01000012.1, read on the forward strand.
ATAATCCTCGAGGAATATGAATTTCACGTCGTCGACTGGCCCGGGGACATGCCCGAGACCCGGTAACAGACCCGCCGTGACGGCGAAGCAGCGCTTCGAGTGCCCCGCGATCCGCAAGCCGATGACTTTTCGGCAGATTCGCGCCATGCGCCAGGAGGGCCACCAGCCCGTCGATCATTGCCGCAGCCGGATGTTGCGCACCCGCATGGGCCGTCTTCCGGGGTCCGGGGGACCGTTTCCGGCTATCCGAAACGTTGCTGCCAGGTCGGAACCGGGTCGCCGGTGGCAGGCGTTGCATGATAGATGCCCCTGGCAATGGCGCGGGCAAGGCAGGAGGCCGCGCCGGCACCGAGTTGAACCATGTCCTCCAGACCGTTTTCCAGCCTGCGTCTGCCGGTGGAAATGGCGAATACGAGATCGCCGTCGAGCGGCGTATGGGCGGGCCACAGAGCCCGGGCAAGGCCGTCATGGGCCATGACGGCGAGGCGCTTGGCTTCTCCCTTTGTCAGGATCGCGTCAGTGGCCACGGCGGCAATGGTGGTGTTGGCGCCGGCCTTCAGCCCGTCCAGCTTGGTCCGCACAAGGGTCGCGTCACCGGGCAAGGGGTGCACCATGCCGAGCCCGCCGAATTCATCGCCGATTTCGAACGGCGCGGCCCAGAAATGCGCGCCGTCTCCGACCGTCGCCCGGCCGAGAGCATTCACCGCCACGATGGCCCCGATGGTGACGCCGCTGTCCAGAACCATTGATGCGGAGCCCAGACCTCCCTTGAGATTGGCGGTCGTGGCGCCGGTTCCCGCGCCGGTCGAGCCGAGCGGGAAATCATGGCCGATGGCGTCCAGCGCGGCGCGCCCGAGATCGCGGTAAGGCGCGGCCTGGCCCCAGCTCTTGTCACCCCCGTTGAGCAGATCGAACAGGATGGCCGTCGGCACGATCGGCACCCGCACCGGACCGATTTCGAAGCCATAGCCGAGTTCCGCCAGACGTCCCTGAACCCCGGCGCCGGCATCGAGGCCGAAGGCGGAGCCGCCCGCCAGAACGATGGCATCGATCTTTTCCACGGTCTGCTCCGGCTCCAGCAGCGCAATTTCACGTGTGCCCGGCGCGCCCCCGTGAATGGCGACCGAGGTAACCGCAGGCTCGTCCGGAACAAGAACGGTTGCCCCGGATTTCAACTCCTGGTCGGAAGCGTTGCCGACCTTCAGGCCGGGGACGTCGGTGATCAGATTGCGCAGGCCGGCCATGAGGTGTCTGTCCCAGATGTCGCGTAGGGGAAGACGAGTTTGATCGTCCCGCGCCTACGTGTCGAGGCTTTTGTAGCCCCTGCGGACATAGAGCAGGGATTTGCCCGGATCGGTCATGCGCAGATCGGCAACCGTGCCGACGATGATGGAATGCGTCCCCATTTCGGTGACCGAACACACATCGCAATCGACGCTCAGCCGCGCACTGTCGAGGGCCGGACAGCCCGTTGCCAGCGGAGTCCAGCTTCCCTTGGCAAAGCGGTCGGGCATGTCCAGGTTGTCGCGTCCGGCAAAGGCGTCGGAAATCGCCTCGTGATCGTCGCTGAGCGTGTTGAGACAGAACCGCCGGTTTTCCAGCACGGCCGCGTGAATGCGTGTCTGCCGGTTGAGACAGACAAGAATGCTGGGGGGATCGTCGCTGACGGAACAGGCGGCGGAGACGGTTGCACCCACGCGCCCGCCCGGTCCGTCGGTGGTCACCACATGGACGGCGGCAGCTATGCGGCTCATGGCTTCGCGGAACACCTTCATGTCGAGCGGCAACCTGACCTGATCTTCCGGGTCTGAAGAGGATGAAGGCATTCTGTCTGCTCCATGGGTCAGCGGCAATGGAATCGGGCAGGGCCCAGGGTGCGGCGGGAGTTTATTGGTCCGGGAACCAGGGCGCAATCATCGTGCCCGGCACGGCTCCGAACATAGGGATATGGGGCGGGAGACCCTGGGTGTGAACTCATAAATCTCCCGTATTTTTCCAAGCCGGATTGAGCTCGTTATCCGCGCAGGTTAGGGGTAGAAGAGCAAACCACAGGATTTCCGGGGAGAAACATGAAAAAACGGCAACTTGCCGCCAGCGTATCCGTTCTGGTTTTCGGTCTCCTTGGCGGGCCGGCCCTTGCGGATATTCCGATTGCGGTCGCAGGACCGATGAAAGGCCAGTTCGCCGCGTTCGGTGCCCAGATGCTGGCAGGAGCCGAACAGGCGGTCGCCGACATCAATGCGTCCGGGGGCGTGAACGGGGAACCGCTTGTGCTTGAAGTGGCCGATGACGGCTGCGACGCGGAAAGGGCAACCGCCGTGGCCAACCAGATGATCGGCAAGGATGTCAGGTTCGTCGCCGGGCATTTCTGTTTCAGCAGCTCGATCGCGGCCAGCGAGGTTTATTCCGGTGCGGGCATCGTGCAGATGTCCCCGGCGACCACGCTGCCAGCATACACCGATCAGCGTCCGGGAGCCGGCATCTTCCGGCTGGCGCCGAGGGATGACCAGCAGGGCCGGCTTGCCGGCCGCCTCCTGGCGGAAGACTTTGGCGATGCACGGGTCGCGATCCTTCACGACAAGACCGCCTACGGAAAGAGTCTCGCGGATGCGGTCAAGACCGAGATGAACGCACGGGGCAAGTCGGAGAGCCTGTTCTACGGCTTCGATTCCGGCGGACATGACTACAGCGGGCTTGTCTCCCGGCTCGCGCTCGAGGATGCCGGCGTCGTCTATCTGGGCGGATATCATCCAGAGGCCGGGCTGATCAGACTGGAGATGGACCGTCAGGGTCTTGATGCGGTGCTGGTGTCCGGTGATGCGCTGATGACGGAGGATTTCTGGTCCGTGACGGGGGCGGCGGGCGAAGGCACCCTGCTCAGCTATCCGGAAGACCCGCGCGACAGTCCGGCAGCGAGCGAGCTGGTGGGCGTACTGGAAGAGGCCGGCAAACCGGCCGATCGCTACGCCCTGACAACCTATGCGGCCATTCAGGCCTGGGCCCAGGCGGTGCAGACCGCGGGTGGAACGGAAGAAGACAAGGTTGCCGCAGCGCTCCGGGACGGCACGTTCCACACAGTGATCGGCACGGTCTCCTTCGACCAGAACGGCGACAGCAATGTGCCGGCCTATGTCTGGTATGAATGGCGGGACGGGGTGGCCCGACGCAAATAGGCCTTCCGGCATGTACCGGGAGGCGCATTGTCAGGCCGGGCGCGAAAAGTGCTACCCGCGCCGGCCGGTGCCGGTGATCTTCAGGTTCACCTTGTCCGCGTAGATCGGCATGCCGGCCTCCATGCCGTACAGGCTTCTGAAAAAGCCACCCGTGACCTCAAAGCCGACCCGGCCGTCCTTCCCGGTGCCGGTGACTGTCACGGAGAGCCGGGTGCGCTTCGTCATGCCGCGCATCGTCAGGATTCCCTCGACCTCGGCGGACTCTGCGCCGGTGATGCGCACGCGCGTGCTGCGGAAATCGGCGAGCGGAAATCTGGCGACGTCGAACATGGCCGCACTCTTGAGGAACCCCGTGATCCTGTCATTGCCTGTCTGGACGCTGGCCAGGTCGATCGTCACGCGGACGCGACTGTTCTGCGGCTGCCCCTGATCGAGGATCATCCTGCCCGAGACTTTCTTGAACTGGCCGGTGACCGGGCCGCCGCCAAGCACCCGGACGGAAAAGCCCGTGTCGATCTGGGCCGGTGAAAGCACATAGGTTCCGGAGATCGGTCCGGAATGGGCCGGAACGGAGACGGCCAGAAAGGACAGGGCGACGACCAGAAACCTCAGGGAACTTGCCAGGTGTTTGGCGAAGACGGTTTGCACGGTAGCGGAAGAAGTCATCGTGTCAGTCCTTCATCTGGGCATCGGCAACACATTCGCCGTGGCGGGAAAAGCATCGGCCCTCAAGGACCGGTCTTGCAGATGAATTATCGCGGTGTATCGCTCCGGGCACAGTGCTTCGCGTCACAGCGGAGCAACTGCGGTTGCTGCACCGCCGTTAACCTTCCGGTAAGAAAGTGGGGCCGGACACGTTCATTCAGGAGTGCCCAGGCTGTATTGTCCCGGAAAAGTTCGGGAAAAGCCATGTATTTGAAGTTCTTGTTCCGTTTGATGTTGCTGGCGCTCGCGTTGATGCCGCTGAATGGCGTAACGCCTCCGGCTCATGCGGCCGAACTTGTCGGGTTTGCCGATGCCAGGTTCCGGCCCGGCACGATCGTGATCAGAAATTCGGAGAAACGGCTCTATCTCGTGCTGAGGGGTCAAAGGGCCATCCGCTACAACGTGGCTGTCGGCAAACGGCAGAAAGCCTGGACAGGCAATGCCCTGATCACCGCGAAATACGTCAAGCCCGACTGGGCGCCGTCGCCGGAGGTGCGCCGTGATTTCCCGCATCTTCCGACCCTCATCCGGGGCGGGGCGCCGAACAACCCGATGGGCGTCGCCGCGATGACCCTGTCGAACGGCAACTACGCCATCCATGGCACCAACCGGCCGGGATCGATCGGCCGGGCGGTTTCCTACGGTTGCATCCGTATGGCCAATCACGACATCCAGGACCTGTTTCAGCGGGTTGGGATCAGGACGCCGGTTGTAGCCCTGCCATAAAACCTGCCCTAAGGTCATGTTCGTGTTGGTGCCATGAGCCCAAGGGGCTGAAACCTCAGGAAACATGCGGTTTAGGGCGGGTTTGTCGACCTGCCTGGCAAATTTTGCAACCGCAAATTACCTTTTGTAAATCTTACCAGAAGAACGGTCATTGAAAAAATAATCAACTATTGCGCGTATATGTGGGTTTCCTGTAACTTACTCGTGCGACGCCGCGTCCCGGAATTCGGAAGACTGATACTGGCTGGACATGACCGATCTCGAACTGTCAGACATTGAGAGTCCCCTGTTCCATCAGCTCATAGGCTGTTTGCTGCTGCTTGTGGTGATACTCGGTCTGGCGCACAACGTCTTTCTGTCTGTCGGAGATCCGGTCTCGGGAAGTTTGCCGTCAACCCATCCGGTGACCGCAGGCGGATTTCTGGTCCTCGCCGCAGCGCTTCTCTTCCATCCGCAATGGGACAGCTCCGTCAGGCTCAGCGTCACACTTGCGTGGATCTTCATCGTTCTTTCCTGCCTGCGTATCCTGGAGGCCCTTTATCCGGAACATCTGGCGGTCTTCACGGATGGACACATCACGGCTGCGCTGGAATCGGTCGGTCTTTACGGCCGCTTTTCGGTCGAGACCGCGCTGTTCTTGATGGGCAGTCTGGCCTATTTGCTCGCTCCGGAGCGCCAGGTGGTCGTCAGGCTTCTGGCGGTTTCCTGCTGCCTGGCAGTGCTCTCGCTCGGATTGGTCGAAGCCGCCTATTCGCTTTTCCTGTGGGGGGACGAGCTGTCGCTGATCACTCAGGTCGCGATGGTTCTGATCTGTGCCGACCTTGTCTACCGGATGCGCGACGAGGTGCCTTTTCACAGTGTCTTCCGCAAGGCACGGACATCCTTCTACGTCCGGTTTACCGTGCTGGCGCTCTACCTGTTGCCGATGATCATAGGCGCGGTTCTTCTCCATGAATTCAAGGTCTCTCCGGCATTCCGGACGCCGTTCGAATTCGCCTTTGCGGGCACAAGCTGGCTGATGCTCGGTCTCGGTCTGTCCATTGGAACCTTTCTGGACAACCGCATGCAGGAAAGAAGTTTCCGCCGGCGCCCCAATCCGGGCAACCGGCCGGAAACGGGCAATCAGGGAAACGATATTCCGGACAGCTTCAGCCGCACGTCCTGAAGTGTCACTTCAGCCAGGAGCGCGGATCGGCGGAGGCTGACGGGCGTCCACCGGACAGGGCCGTAACCAGATCGGCGACCGCATCCAAGGAATGGGCGGCACGGAATTCGTCGACATGGGGCAGCATGGCCCGGATGCCCTTGGCCTTGGCTTCGAACCCTCCGAAGCGCAGCAGGGGGTTGAGCCAGATCAGGCGGCGGCAGGAGCGGTGCAGCCGGTCCATTTCGCGCGCCAGATCCTCGTCGCTGTCGCGTTCCAGGCCGTCGGTAATCAGCAGCACGGTCGGCTGGCCCGACAGCACGCGGCGCGACCAGTGCCGGTTGAACTCATGCAGGGCCGAGGCGATCCGCGTGCCGCCGGACCAGTCCTTGACGCCCTCGGAGCAGGCTTCCAGGGATTCGTCCGGATCCTTCATTCTCAACTGACGGGTGACATTGGTGAGCCGTGTCCCGAACAGAAAGGTGTGCACGTCCCGGCGCTCGGCGGTCAGTCCATGGAGAAAATGCAGGAGCAGGCGGGAATACTGGCTCATGGAACCGGAAATGTCGCAGAGCGCGACCAGAGGCGGGCGTTTTTCGCCGGGCTTGCGGAACTTCAGGTCGATGAAATCGCCGCCGGCCTGCATGGAGGCGCGCAGCGTCCGGCGAGGGTCGACCCGTCCCCGTGTGGCCGCCCGAAGACGGCGCAGCCGGATCCTGTCCACCGGCAGGGCCATGTTGCGCAGAGCGGATTTCGCAGCGTCGATCTCCTCGGCCGTCATCTGGGCGAAATCCTTCGCCTGCAGCATCTCCTTGCCGGAGACGGTGAATCTGGCGTTCACCTCGATTTCCGGCACGGTTTCCTCCGCCACGCGCTCCCGGCTGGCCTCGAAGGCCTGAGAGATCCGGGTCTGGCCGGCCCTGGGTTTTTGCGGGGCACCGCGGGCGGGCGCAACGGGGGAGAGGATCGCCAGCAGTTTCTCGACCAGACCGCGGCTTTGCCAGTAGATCCTGAATGCCTCGTCGAAGAGCACCCGGTGCTCGCGCTTGCGTACGAAAACCGCATGCAGGGTCCAGTAGAGATCGTCCCTGTTTTCGATGCCGGAAACTTCCACAGCGGAGACCGCATCAACCACGGAGGCGGGGCCGACGGGAACACCGGCCTTGCGCAGCGTGCGGGCGAAATAGACGATATTGTCGGTTATGCGCGAGCGGAGTTCAGGCGTGGTCTGAATGGGAGCCTCCATGTCGTCGCGATCCGGGGATCGGTGCCATCTAGACCGTCGGCATGGTCTGCTGGGCAGGCGCATCCTTGCGGATATCGTCGATCATCTGCCGCACCTTCGAGCCGCGCACCCGTTCGATGTCGTCCTGGTATTTCAGCAGCACGCCGAGCGTGTCGGAAGCCATGTCCGGATCGAGGGCGATTTCATTGAGCTCGGACAGGGCGGTCGCCCAATCGAGCGTTTCGGCGACGCCGGGCTGCTTGAACAGTTCCTCTTCGGCGCGCAGTTTCTGCACGAAGGCAACGACTTCCGTCGCCAGCCGCTGGGCGGCGCCGGGGACCTTGCGCCGGACGATCTCCAGTTCCCGCTCCGCGTCCGGATAGTCGACCCAGTGATAGAGGCAGCGCCGCTTCAGGGCGTCGTGAATTTCGCGGGTGCGGTTGGTGGTGATGATGACGATCGGCGGCTCGTCCGCCTTGATGGTTCCAAGCTCGGGAACGGTCACCTGATTGTCCGCGAGCACTTCCAGAAGAAAGGCTTCGAAGGCCTCGTCGGCGCGGTCCAGCTCATCGATGAGAAAGACCGGTGCGCCTGAAAGAGACGGCTCCAGAGCCTGCAGGACAGGGCGCTTGATGAGGAAACGCTCGTCGAAGATCGACTTGGAAAGTTCGGTGTGCTCCATGTCTCCGGATGCTTCGGCGACGCGGATTTCCACCATCTGCGCCGGGTAGTTCCACTCATAGACCGCGGAGGCGACGTCGAGGCCTTCGTAGCATTGCAGCCGGATGAGTTCGCGACCCAGAGTGTCGGCAAGCACCTTGGCGATTTCCGTCTTGCCGACGCCGGCTTCGCCCTCGAGAAAGAGCGGACGCTTCATCTTCAGCGCTAGATGCAGGACCGTCGCCAGAGACCGGTCCGCGACATAGCCCGCCCGGTCCATCAGTTCCAGCGTGCCCTCGATGGAATCGGGTAAGGGGGTCGGGCTCATGTGTCCTCCAGTGCGTCCGTGATCTTCAAACATATATAGAGAGATGCGCCGTGAAACCATGCCCGGTGAGGGCAGAAGCGTCATCCCCGTGTTCATCCTAATGTATTTCCCGTTCAGGACCTTCTATAAAACGGCAGACTGATTCAAGGGAAGGATACCTTCGTGCTGAAATGGATACCGGGATTTGCGGCGCTCGTCTTGTCCGCCGGTGGCAGTTGTGCCTTCGCATCGGACGGATCCTATCCCGCCGATCCGGCCAGCGTGGCTTCGGGACGGGAACTTGCGGAAATCCATTGTGCGGTCTGTCACGCGGTGGGGACGGACGATGAGAGCGCGCAAAGCGGGGCGCCCGCATTCCGAGACCTTTCCAGCCTCTACCCTCTGGAAAGTCTGGAAGAACCTCTGGCGGAAGGGATCGTCACCGGACACGACGGCATGCCCGAATTCGCCTTCGCCCCGGATGACATCGACGCCTTTCTGGGGTATTTGGCCTCCATCCAGTCCAAATGAGCCGCCGAGGGGCGCAATCTGCTAGCAGCACTGTCATAGTGCTGCCAAAGTATTGGTTATAAACAGTATTTCTTCCTCGGTCGGTTTTGGATATCCTGTTTTTCGTGACACACTTTCTTTCGCAACAAAGAAAGGACCGGCATGAAAACCAGCTCAGACTTTGAAAAGCGGCTTCTCGGCTACGGCCTGCTTACGGCGGAAATCCTCTATCGGATTCCCGACCACCCGAAACTTCTGCAGAGCTTTCTCTGGCAGACGGAAGATCTGGCCCCGAAATTTCCGGAACTGAACCGGTTCCTGAAATTCTGGGAAAGGGAAGTCGAGGGCCGGATTCACTCGGTGCGCATTGCGCATCAGAATCTCATCACGCCGATGGACTTCCGCTTTGCCGATGGCGAGATCGTGGTGCATTGATCCAAGCCTGCCGCATGTCATCGACTGCGGAGGCTGACCGATACAGCACCACGCGGTGCGTCAGTCGATGCCACCGCTCTTCCGTTGACGGGAAGGACGGGGCAGGGAGTTAGCGACGCATGGAAAGTCCGAGACCCTGACCGTCGCGCATCACGGAGCGGGCCTGGCTCGTGAAGCCGGATCCTTCGCCTTCATGCAGCACGAAGCCCGGCAGGAGCCGGAAGGGGGCCTTGCTGGCTCGGATCGCGCGGATAAGGACCCGGGTGGCCGCCGCGTCATGGCGCGGACGCAGGGGAATGACGTCGATCGCCCCGAAACGCCCCTGCAGGACATCGAGCAGATGCTGCAGGCCATCGGCACGGAAGATGACCGTGAGACTGCCGCCGTCGCGGACGATATCCGTCGCGGTCTTTGCCCAGGGCTCCAGGCCGCGTTCATCCAGCATATGCGCACCGGCGCGCGCTTCCTTGGGCGAGGCGCGAAACCTGTCTGCCTCGTAGTAGGGCGGATTCATGATCGCGTGGTCCGCCATGGACGGCGTGAGGCCGGCCGCATGGCGCAGGCTGCCCTTCGCGGTGATATCCGCCTCCAGAAGGCTGACACGGTCCGTGAAAGCCACGTTTTCGGGGTCTTCCAGCCCGCGTCCGGCCAGAGCCAGCACGGTCGGGTCCAGTTCGACGAGGGTTACGCTGATGTCCGCCAGGCGGGCGGCGGCGCAAAAGCCGGCGGTTCCCACTCCCGCTCCCAGATCGACCACATGTCCGCTGGTTTCCTCCGGCAATGCGGCGGCGAGATAGACCGCGTCGAGGCCTGCCCGGTGCCGGCCGTGTCTGGGCTGATGCACATAGACCCTGCCCCCCAGAAAGGCATCGCGGGTCGTCTCGGTTTCGTGCGGTGGCAGGTGCGTGTTCATGTTCGTCAGGCCTGTCCGGTTTCCGGTCGCAGCTCCTCCCCCAGGCCCGCTTCGCGCACCAGCATGCGGGCTTTCGCGATCTGGTCGGAATGGACCAGCAGCCTGCGCGGGATGATGCCGAGCGACCCTTCCAGAACGCTCATATTGCCGTCTGCGACAAAATGTTTGATCGCGGCCTCTGTCAAAATCGATTCCACAAAGGAAATCAGGACAGGATCATTCGTTCTGATGAGTTCTTCCATTGGTTTCCCGGCCTTAGCTGCGTGGCGATATGCGGTGCGAAGGAGCAACGCCCGCCACCGGTTTACAGCAAAACCCGCCGAATGTGGCATTTCAACAGTTTGTCTGGGGATAGGCGTCTTGCCCCGGGCGCAATCGCACCATATTGTCCGCTCAAATATTCAGGGGAGTGCCGTGAGTGGCCTTTGTTGCGACCATTTCTGACAGTCAGCCGCGCCGGGCGAGCATTCAGTCTCTCGTGGAGCTCGTGTCCCCGGGCATGGCCAGGGTCAACGACCTGATCCTCTCCAAGGCGGGGTCCAACGTCGATCTGATCCCGGAGATTGCCAAACACCTGATCTCCTCGGGCGGCAAGCGCCTGCGCCCCATGCTGACCCTCGCCTTCGCGGACATGTTCGACTATCAGGGCGACGGGCATGTCACGCTGGCCGCCAGCGTGGAGTTCATGCACACGGCAACGTTGCTTCATGACGATGTGGTCGATGAAAGCGACATGCGCCGCGGAAAGCTGGCAGCCCGCAAGCTGTGGGGCAATCAGGCGAGTGTGCTGGTGGGGGATTACCTGCTCGGCCAGGCGTTCAAGATGATGGTGGACGTCGGTTCGCTGGAAGCGCTGCGCATTCTGGCTTCCGCCTCCGCGATCATTGCTGAAGGGGAAGTCCTGCAGCTCGGTGCGGCCAAGAACATCGCCACCAGTGAAGAGGATTATCTGCGCGTCATCGAGGCCAAGACGGCCGCTCTCTTTGCGGCCGCTGCCGAAGTCGGTCCGGTGATCGCCGGTCAGAACCGCGAACTCAAACAGGCCGCGCGCACTTACGGCATGGAACTCGGCTATGCCTTCCAGCTCGTGGACGATGCCCTCGACTACGGCGGTTCCTCCGCGGATCTCGGCAAGGATATCGGCGACGATTTTCGCGAAGGCAAGATCACGCTGCCGGTCGTGCTTGCCATTGCCCGCGGTTCGGATGCCGACCGGGCCTTCTGGAGCCGCTGCCTTGAAGGGGAGGGAATCGAGGAGGGCGATCTGGAGCAGGCCATCGAATTGCTCAGGAAATACGATGCGCTGACCGAAACCGTGGAGCGTGCCCGCAACTATGGCGAAAAGGCGCTTCGCGCCCTTGACCCGCTGCCCAAGGGCCCGCTCAACGATGCCCTGGCGGATACGGTTGCCTTCTGCATCTCGCGTGTGAGCTGATCTTCCTAATCAGTTGATTTGATTTATAAAGACAGGGAAATCTGCGCAGTGCCCAGTCGCCTGCGTTTCGAGCGGCGGCTTTAGGACAACGGGCCGGAAGCGATCCACCATTCCGGGTGCTCCACCCTGAGGCTGCGCTCGATGTCCGTGGCGTGTTCCAGTTCACACAGGCCGAAACAGGTGGCGCCGGAGCCGGACATGCGGGCCAGATCGACGCGGCTGTCCGCTTCAAGCGCCGCCAGGACCTCGCCGATCCGGCCGCAAAGCTCCATGGCCGGGGCCTGCAGGTCATTGCGGCAGCTTGCCAGATAGCCGGTCAGCTGGCCGAGGGTGTCGAAGCTTTCCGGAACCAGCGGCAGGGGCGGATAGTCCCGCCGGGTCATGGATTTGAACACTTCCGGTGTTGAAACGGCGGCCTTCGGGTTGACCAGAACGATGCCACAGGCCGGCAGATCCGGACCGGGGGTCAGCTCTTCCCCCATGCCGCGCATGATCTGGCATTCGGGCGCCAGACACACGGGAACGTCCGCGCCCAGTGACAGGGCCAGGGCGTGCAGTTCTTCATCGGGCAGATAGGTTCCGGTGAAGTCCTCGAGCAGGCGCAGTGTCGTTGCCGCGTCGCTGGAGCCGCCACCGATCCCGGAGGAGACGGGGAGGCGTTTGGTCAGCGTGAGGCGGATGTCCGGGCAGGGCATGTCCGCCCGTTCCGCGAAGGACCTCACGGCCTTCAGGATCAGATTGTCATCGGGGGAACCGTCAAGGTCCCGCGCGAATGGTCCTTCCACGACGAGGTCCAGCTTGTCCGAAGACGCCAGGGCGATGCGGTCGCCGATCTGCGGAAAAACCACAAGCGAATCCAGAAGATGGAAGCCGTCGGAGCGTTGCCCGGTGACGTGAAGGGCCAGATTGACCTTTGCCCGGGCAAGTTCCACCCGCGGAGAGGAAGGGCGGGAAGGGGCCATGGCGATCGCGATCAGCCGCCGTTCTTGTCGTTATCCGCCTTCGCGGCGTCCGTCACGGGAGCATCCGGCATGCCGTTCGCGATCTTGTCGAGGATCTTGGGCAGGTCCTTCTCGTCCGGTCCCAGGTCACGCGCATGGTTCCACTGGAACCGGGCCTCGTTGCGGCGGCCGACCATCCAGTAGGCGTCCCCCAGATGATCGTTGATGACCGGATCGGCCGGGCGCAGGTCGATGGCCCGCTCCAGTTCCTTGACCGCTTCCTCGTAACGTCCGAGGCGGTAATAGACCCACCCCAGACTGTCGACGATGTAGCCGTCCGACGGACGCAGCTGCACCGCGGTCTTGATCATGTCGAGCGCTTCATCGAGCTTCAGCCCCTGGTCGACCAGGGAATAGCCCAGATAGTTTAGAACCAGCGGCTGGTTGTCGTTGAGTTCGAGCGCCTTGCGGAAATCGGCTTCCGCAAGCTCCCATTTGCCCAGCCGTTCGCGGCTGATGCCGCGGAAATAGAGCAGCAGCCAGTGCCGGGATTCCAGCTTGAAAACCGTGTCCAGGCCCTTGGTGTAGGTGGCTTCCGCTTCGTCGTAGATCTCATGGGCGCGCAGGATGTTGCCGAGCGCGATGACCGCTTCAAGATCGGAAGGATCCTGATCGATCAGTTTCTGCAGATGAGCGCGCGACTCTTCCAGCTTGTCGAGCGAATTGTAGTTGAGGCCGATCTGGATCTCGGCCTCGCGTTTGAGGACGCTGTCATCGGGTACTTTGGACAGTGCGGCAATGGCCCGTTCCGGCTGGTTCATGCGCTCGAAGACCGCGCCGAGAGCGATGGCCGCGAATTCCGCCTTGGGGTCCAGATAAAGCGACAGCTGCAGATAGGACGTCGACAGTTCCTCGCCGCCGTCGCGGCCGATCACCGCGCCCAGGCCATAGAGGATCTCCGCCATGCCCTCGGCCGGATCGGTGACCAGCGGCGGAGCAATGTCGCCGCTTTCAAGGATGGCTCTCGTCTGGTCGAGCTTGGGATGGCCGCGAAACTGCTGGTCATACTGGTCGAGGACCTGAATGGCATCCTTCTGATGGGCGTTGGCGGCCAGAATGCGGGCGTAGGCATCCACGACCCGAATGGCACCCTGGTCGATCTCGTAGGCGCCCTCGATCGCTTCGAGGGCGGCCTGGTTGCGCCCGGCGGCGAAGAGGATATGGGCCTTGTGAGTCGCCTTGAAAACCTCGAACCAGTCCGGTCCGCTGAGGTTGTCGATTGTCTCGACCGCCGCGTCGATCTCTCCGGTGCCGTAAAGAGCCCAGGCGCGGGAGATGCCGACGGATAGCTGGGCCAGGGGCCCGTTTCTGCTTTTCGACAGCGCCGCATCGGCTTCCGGGTAACTGCCCTCAACCATGCGCTGCGCGCCCACGGTGAGCTGGGCGAGAAAATTCTCAAGCCCGTTCTTTTCCATCTCGTCCGCATAGACGACGGCCTGCTCGACGTCGCCATTGGCCAGTTTCAGCAGAAACGTACGTTCGAGGAGCATGCTGTTGGACGGATCGGCGGCCAGGGATTCCTCATAGAATGCAGCGGCCTGAGCGTAATCCTTCTGAAAGCCGGCGAGGCGTCCTGACAGGTAGCTGCCGGACAGCGTGAAGGGCAGATCGGAGGGGGTGCCGAGAGGTTCCGAACGGGCATTCGTTTCAGCGCCGGCGGCCGCCGGAAGAAGGGCGATTGCACTTACCAGCGCAAGGAGCTTCAGTTTGAAAGGCCTGCGGTCCATCCTGGTAACGGCGCCGGTCACTTGTGTCATCATTCGTCGCACTTCCGTTTGCTGAGCCCGTTTGGTGTTGCTTATTGCTTTCGACAATGGCGTCTTTAAGGCTGACCGGCAAGGCAGCTTGGATAACTTTCTGACGGTTTAAATCCATTCAATTTTGCCGAACGTCGGAAATCGCGCAACTTGTGGTGCGACGAAGCGCGTTTCTGCCAAAAAGAGCTTGATGAAGGTGGGCTGGCGTAGCAGGTATGTGCCCTGCAACATTGACGGAGGCGGGACGTTTCCTGCGCTACGCTAGGAGAGTTGATATGGCCAAGTGGGTCTACAGTTTTGGCAACGGTTCGGCGGAAGGTGCGGCGCACATGCGCAATCTTCTCGGCGGAAAGGGAGCCAATCTTGCTGAAATGAGCAGCCTCGGCCTGCCTGTTCCACCAGGATTCACGATCACCACCGAAGTCTGCACCTGGTTTTACGATCACGATAATTCCTATCCGGAAACACTGGCCTCCGACGTGAAGGATGCGCTGGACAGGATAGGAGTGGCAACGGGCCGCACATTCGGTGGCCTCGAGCGCCCCCTGCTGGTCTCTGTCCGCTCCGGCGCCCGGGTTTCCATGCCCGGCATGATGGATACGGTGCTCAATCTGGGTCTGAACGACCGGACGGTCGAGGCCCTCGCACAGGAGTCGGGAGACCGCCGGTTCGCCTATGACAGCTACCGCCGTTTCATCCAGATGTATTCCGATGTGGTGCTCGGCGTGGATCACCATGAATTCGAGGAAATTCTGGAGGACTACAAGGAACGCAACGAACTGAGGCTGGATACGGACATCGATGCGGATGCCTGGCTGGGTCTGATCGAAAAGTTCAAGGCACTGGTCCAAGAGTCGCTGGACAAGCCGTTTCCGCAGGATCCGCAGGAGCAGCTCTGGGGCGCGATCGGCGCGGTCTTCGGTTCCTGGATGACGCCGCGTGCGGTGACCTACCGGCGGCTGCACGATATCCCCGGGAGCTGGGGAACGGCTGTCAACGTCCAGGCCATGGTGTTCGGGAACATGGGCACGAATTCCGCCACCGGCGTTGCCTTCACCCGCAATCCTTCCACCGGTGAGAACGCGCTTTACGGCGAATTTCTGGTCAATGCCCAGGGGGAGGATGTGGTTGCCGGCATCCGCACACCTCAGGATATCACCGAGAAGGCCCGGAAGGAGGCCGGCTCGTCAAGCCCCTCGCTCGAAGCGCTGATGCCCGAGGCCTTTGCGGAATTCGAATCCTATTGCGCCCGGCTGGAAGGGCACTACCGGGACATGCAGGATCTCGAGTTCACCATCGAGGAAGGCAAATTGTGGATGCTGCAGACCCGCGCGGGCAAGCGGACCGCGAAGGCGGCGCTGAAGATCGCGGTCGACATGGTTGCCGAGGGTCTGCTTGGCGAAGAAGAGGCGATCGGCCGCGTCGAACCGGCCGCGCTGGACCAGCTGCTGCATCCGACCATCGATCCGAAGGCTGAGCGGGATGTGCTCACAACCGGTCTGCCCGCCTCTCCCGGTGCGGCCTGCGGAGCCATCGTCTTCACCTCCGCTGCCGCGGAAGAGGCCCGGGCCGAGGGCCGGAAGGTCATTCTGGTGCGGGTCGAGACAAGTCCGGAAGACATCCACGGGATGCATGCGGCGGAGGGGATCCTGACCTGCCGGGGCGGCATGACCAGTCACGCGGCCGTTGTGGCCCGGGGCATGGGCAAGCCCTGTGTCGCCGGCGCCGGCATGTTGCGCATCGACTACAGGAACGGTGTCATCAACGCGAGCGGACGTCAGCTCAAGGAAGGGGACATCATCACCATCGACGGGGCGACCGGTCAGGTTCTCTGCGGAGAAGTGGCCATGCTCCAGCCGACTCTTTCGGGGGATTTCGGCACATTGATGGGCTGGGCGGACAAGGTCCGGCGAATGAAAGTGCGCGCCAATGCGGAAACACCGCAGGACGCGAAGGTCGCGCGTGACTTCGGGGCCGAGGGGATCGGTCTGTGCCGGACGGAACACATGTTCTTCGACGGAGAGCGCACGGTCGCCGTGCGCGAGATGATTCTTGCCGAGACCGAAGCTGGGCGGCGCGCCGCTCTTGCCAAGCTCCTGCCGATGCAGCGTCAGGATTTCATCGATCTCTTCAAGATCATGCATGGCCTGCCGGTGACCATCCGTCTGCTCGATCCGCCGCTGCATGAATTCCTGCCGAAATCGGATCAGGAGCTCGCGGAAGTCGCCGCTGCGATGGGGGCCGATCCCGAACTGCTGCGGGACCGGGCCCTGGCGCTGGAGGAATTCAATCCGATGCTCGGCCATCGGGGGTGTCGTCTGCTGGTTTCCTATCCGGAAATCGCGGAGATGCAGGCAAGGGCCATCTTCGAGGCCGCAGTGGAAGCGGCCCGGGAGACAGGTGAACCGGTGGTGCCGGAAATCATGGTGCCGCTGGTCGGCCTGAAGAAGGAGCTGGATCTGGTCCGCCAGAGCATCGAGGCGATGGCGGAGGCGGTGAAGGCGGAGAGCGGAGCCGAGCTGACCTATCAGATCGGAACCATGGTCGAATTGCCGCGCGCCGCGCTCAGGGCCGCTGAAATCGCGCAATCCGCCGAGTTCTTCTCCTTCGGAACAAACGACCTTACCCAGACCACCTTCGGCATCTCGCGCGACGATGCAGGTTCATTCCTCGACATCTATCAGAGGAAAGGCATTATCGAGCAGGATCCCTTTGTGTCCCTGGATCAGGAAGGCGTCGGTGAACTCATCCGCATCGGTGCGGAACGCGGCCGGTCGACCCGTCCGGACATCAAGCTCGGCATTTGCGGCGAGCACGGCGGCGATCCCGCCTCGATCGGCTTTTGCGAGCAGATCGGACTCGATTATGTGTCCTGCTCGCCCTTCCGTGTGCCGATCGCCCGGCTTGCCGCGGCGCAATCGGCCCTGAAGTCCCGGTCGGGCTGAGCAATGCGGGCGGGGGGAAAGGCTCACATGGCCGGAACGAGGGCATGAGCGGGCAATTCCCTTCGCTTGAGGACCTGCGTGCGGGCGGCAAACGATTGCTCGCACGGGTCCTTTCCAGGCTGGAAACCCATGCCGGCGACGCCGAAACAGCGGCCTTTCTCGACCGCATCTGCGCCAGCCCGCGCGCGGAAACCGTCGGATTGACCGGGCCGCCCGGCGTCGGGAAGTCGAGCCTGACCGATGCGCTGATCAGGGATTGCCGGGCCGAGGGAAAGAAGGTCGCGGTGCTGGCCGTTGATCCGTCCTCGGCGCTGACGGGCGGGGCCCTTCTCGGCGACCGGACCCGCCTGAAGACCGATCCCAGCGACGAAAACGTCTTTGTGCGTTCCATGGCGGCCCGCAACCGGCTGGGCGGGCTTTCCGACCATGCGGTTGCCGCCATCGCCGTCCTGAGAGCGGTCTGCGACCGCGTCATGGTCGAAACCGTCGGCATCGGCCAGTCCGAGGGCGACCTGAAGCAGGCGGTCGATACGGTCATCCTGTGCATTCAGCCCGGGTCCGGTGACAGTCTGCAGTTCATGAAGGCCGGCATCATGGAATTGCCGGATGTGGTTGCCGTGACCAAGGCGGACATGGGTGCTCTGGCGCGGCGGGCCGCCTCGGATGTCAGGGGCGCGCTTTCCCTGAGCGGCGCCGCCGGGGGCTGGCAGGTGCCGGTGTGCGAGGTTTCCGCCGATACCGGACAGGGCATCGGGGACCTGGCTGCCCTGACGACACGGCATTACGCCCATCTGGTCGAAAGTGGTGCGCTGGAGCAGCGCCGGCGGGACCAGCATGCGGCCTGGTTCCGCGACATGGTGCGCACCGAATTCGGCCTGGCGGGTCTTCGCCATGCAGCCGCCGGAGAGGACTGGCCTTGGATGAAGGCGGCGAAAACCGCGCCGTTCTCGAGCTATGCGGATTTCGCGGCCGGAATCACACGCCGTCTTGACCGGCAGGATGCTCCCGGCCGGCCTGTCTAGAAAATCATGCCGGCCTTGCGGGGCTGATAGCTGAAGTCGGTTCCGAACCCGCCGGTGCTGTCTCCGTTGAATTCTGTCAGAAACTCGGCAAGGCCGGCGTCCGAAAGCGGTCTGGAGATGTAATATCCCTGCATCCGGTGACACTCGTGCATCTGGAGGAAGCGAAGCTGCTCGACCGTTTCGATGCCTTCGGCGACAATGGTCATGCCCAGCGCCTTGCCGAGCTGGATGATCGATACGAGAATGGCCTCCGCTTCCGCGTTTCCATTCATGCCGGAGAGAAAGTCGCGGTCGATCTTGAGCGTGTCGAAGGGGAAACGGCGCAGGTAGCTCAGGCTGGAATATCCGGAACCGAAGTCGTCGAGAGCAACCTTCACCCCAAGATTCTTCAATCGCCTCAATGCCTTGAGGACGGAATCGTTGCGGCCGGCAAATACGCTTTCGGTGACTTCGATTTCAAGACGTTGCGGCGGCAGATTGTTGGCCGCCAGGATCGCCATGACCTTCTCCACGAAACGCGGATGCTTGAACTGGTTGGGCGAGACATTCACCGCGACGATCATGCCCGGCCAGTCATGTGCCTTGGCGCAGGCCTTGTTCAGCACCCAGATGCCCAGCTCGTTGATCAGGCCGGTTTCCTCGGCGACCGGGATGAACTGCGACGGGGAGACGACGGTTCCATCGTCCTTGGTCCAGCGCGCCAGCACCTCGACGGAGACGATGCGCCGGCCGCCGGTGTCGCACTGCGGCTGGTAGGCGAGATCCAGTTCGTCATTCTGCAGCGCCAGGCGAAGTTCCCGGGACATCCTGTCCCTGGACTGGACATGGTGTTCCATGTGGGCCTCGAAGAAGGAGCGCCGGCTGCGGCCGTTGGCCTTCGCATCGTAGAGGGCAATATCGGCCTTGCGCAGCAGTTCGTCAGGATCGTCGCCATCCCTCGGCGCGACCGCCACACCCATGGAAAGACTGGCAAACAGTTCCCGGCGACCGATCATGATCGGTCGTCCGATCTCGTCCTGCACCTGGTCGAGAATATATTCCAGCCATTCGTCGCTTTCGCAATCGCGGATGACCATGGCGAATTCGTCACCGCTGATCCGGGCGACGATGCCGGTGTCCGGAATGACCCGCTTCAGGCGCTGGGCGACCGCGACGATCACCATGTCGCCTGCGGAATGCCCCAGCGTGTCGTTGATGTCCTTGAAGTGGTCCAGATCGATATAGACCACGGCAGTATTCCTGCTGGTGCCGGTACCTTTTTGCAGGCTGTCGGTCAGCAGGGCGTGAAAGCTGGTTCTGTTCGGGAGCCCTGAAAGCGCGTCGTGGCGTGCCGTATGAACGGCCTTGGCCTCGCTTCTCGCCAGACGCTTGGTCATCTGCCGGGTGAAGATGATCACCGCGATCACCACCATGGTGATCATGAAGGCGGCCAGAGCCAGGAAGGGAGTGATGCGGTTGAGCATCTGGCTGCCGGGAAGTTTGGTGTTCCAGCCAATGGCGCCGATGTTCCGGCCGCGCGGCGAATGCAGCAGATACCGGCCGGCGCCCGCGCGGGTCGTCGGGGAATCGGTCAGGACGAACCCGTTCAGACGGGACATCTCTGCGATGTCGTTGAGCTTTTCTCCTTCCAGCGGCACCAGACTTACCAGTGTCACCGGCGGACGGCGGTTCTTGGAAATCGACAGGATCTGCGGCACGACAGCGGCTGCGGTGAACAGGTGAGGCCGGCCCCCGATGCTGACGACGCCCGTTTCCGCGATTGACCTGCGTGTGTCGCTGTATTCGGGAGCGAACCGGTAAAGGCCGGACGGCGTTTTCTTCATGGAACTGATGTAGCGGGCACGCACCTTGGCAACGGCGGGTTGGAGGTCGTCCATCAGATCTTCCGTCGCCCACGTTCTGGTGTGGTCGCGCGCATACAGGTTCATGACATCGCATTCGCGGTCGAACAGTATGGATTTCGTGAAGCCGTGATTCTGGTACAGCCAGTGCGTCATGTTGTTGTAGATCCAGCTTTCGTTCGGCGTCGGCTGGTTGACGACATGATAGGCTTCTTCCCAGATCACCACACCGGTCTGCTGCTTGACCAGATAGTTCTGGGAAAGCTGCATGGCGCCTGCAATGAGCGTGTGCTGTGACTGTTCGGCATTCCGGTCCGACAGGTGGGCGGACCAGTACATAACGCCGAAGATTCCGAATACGGAAATCACGACAATTATGACCATCGGAACGACGATCGCACCGGCGATCTTTCTGCCGGAGTTTATAGACAAATTGTTCATACGCTGCCCATCTGGTTGGCAGCAGTATCAAGTGTCGGGGTTAAGGAATGCCCCTAGGATCATAGTAAAATTACTGTAAAGCGCCGAAGTTCCAATAGTGGAAATGGAAGCGAATTCAAGTGTTCTTGACGATCTTGCGATCTACATGCCGTATTTCGAAAAGAGCGGGCGCGGTTCAAGTGCCACGAGCGGCGCCTGCCTGGGGCGCCGGCCATGCCGTGTCGGGCAGGGCATCATCATCGCCATTCGGTTTCAGATCAGCCGCAGACCGCGAAAGCTTACATTGGTTCTCAGGCCGACAATGATGTGGTCATGGATCTCGATACCGAGTGGATTGGCGATTTCGATGATCTTTTGCGTCATCTGGATGTCCGCCCGTGAGGGCGTGGGGTCGCCGGAAGGATGATTGTGTACCAGGATAAGGGCCGTGGCAGAATGCTCCAGTGCCCGCCGGATGACCTCGCGCGGGTAGACCGGCGTATGATCGACCGTGCCGGTCTGCTGGACCTCGTCGGCGATCAGGCCGTTTTTCTTGTCGAGGTACAGAACCCGGAACTGTTCCACGTCGGCGTGTTCCATGGAGGCCTGCAGATAGTCGATGACCTTCTGCCAGCTGTCGAGGGGACGGCGCTCGTCCAGTTCCGCGCGGTGGTAGCGGGCAATGGCGGCATGAACGGCCTGCAGGCTGTCGATGCTGATGTCGGAGAGACCGTCGATTTCCTTCAGCCGCGCCCTGGGAGCGGAGAGGGCGGCGGAAAAGGACCCGAACCGCCTGAGGAGGGCCTTGGCGATCGGCTTGGTATCCTGACGGGGCAGGGCGGAGAACAGCAGGAATTCCAGCAATTCGTAATCGGCAAGACTCTGGGCACCGGTGCTGCGAAACCTCTCCCGCAGTCTCTGGCGGTGTCCCTTGTGATCCGCGGCACTCATGGTCCGTGAACCCTAGTCGTCCGGGCGACCTGGCTTGTGAAGACCCGTGGGCGATGTCGTGAAGATCTGGCATCCCTCCGGGGTGATGCCGATGGAATGCTCGAACTGGGCCGACAGGGAACGGTCGCGGGTCACAGCCGTCCAGCCGTCGCTCAGAACCTTCACATGGGGACGGCCCAGATTCACCATCGGCTCGATGGTGAAGATCATTCCCGGTTTCAGCTCGACCCCTTCGCCGGGCCGGCCGTAGTGGAGGATATTCGGCGCGTCGTGAAACAGCAGCCCCAGACCGTGGCCGCAGAAATCGCGCACCACGGAACAGCGCTGGGCTTCCACAAAGGTCTGGATGGCCGCGCCGATGTCGCCGGTGGTGTTGCCGGGCCTGGCCGCCTCGATGCCGCGCATCAGCGACTCGTAGGTCACGTCGATCAGCCGTTCGGCCGCGCGCTTGACCGTGCCGACCGGATACATGCGGCTGGAATCCCCATGCCAGCCGTCGAGGATGAAGGTGACATCGATGTTGACGATATCGCCTTCGCGCAGCGCCTTGTTGTTCGGAATTCCGTGGCAGACCACATGGTTGATCGAGGTGCAGCACGACTTGGTATAGCCGCGGTAATTGAGCGTCGCCGGAATGGCGTTGCGGTCCATTCCGTACTGATAGACGAAATCGTCGATTTCCTCGGTCGTCGTTCCGGGCTTGACGAGGTCCGCAAGCTCGTCCAGGCAGGCCGCCGTCAACTGTCCGGCGCGCATCATGCCCTCGAAATCCTCGGGGCCGTAAAGTCGCACCTGGCCGGTGTTCTTCAGGGGAGCTTCTGCGGCGTCAACGTAACTGACCATCGGTACCCGTGTCTCACAGCTGGATTGCGCCGGCCCGTTTCAGAGTCTTTGAGGGAGCCCGGCGCTTGGATTGTTCTCTTGCCTTGCCTGTTCACATACAGTCACGAGGCGACAATTTCCAGTTCCGCGTGCGGGAAAATGAGGGCATTGCCCTCTTCAACGGGTGGCAAGCCCAGGCATCCTGCAGGTCGGGCCCATAAGGCAGGCGGCATTTCCTGCCTTGCCGCGGGCGGGCCTTGCCGGGAAAGTCCGACTTGGTGCGGGCGGCGGGACTCGAACCCGCACGGCCTAGGGCCTCCGGATTTTAAGTCCGGTATGTCTACCAATTCCATCACGCCCGCTTTGCCCCGGCCGGATTTTGCCGAAGCGATCTAGGTCAATAGCGATCCGGCTTTTGAAGCGCAACCCGCAAGGGCCAATCCGTTTCCGCCGCCGGTGACATGTACACAAGCGGGAGTCTTTCCGATCCGCCGGACGGCATGCACCGCATGGCAGGGGAACCGGTTGGCCATTTGTTTCCGCGGCAGCCCGGATATGCAGGAGACGGCGCGTCCTATTCGGCCGCCGTTGTTGTCAGCGTTGTTACAACAGTGGTAATTATGTCAGATCTTGCGTTGTTTTCCGGTCAGTCAGGACGTTCGAATGTCTCAGGACCTCGAGATCTCTCTCTTGGGCGAACTGCGGGTTTTGTCTTCGGGCGAAGAGATCGCCTTGCCGGCGTCCCGGAAGGCACGGGCGTTGCTCGGGTTTCTCATCGCGACCGGGCGGCCGCACCGCCGGGAGCGGCTTTGCGAACTGTTCTGGGATATTCCCGAAGATCCGAAGGCGGCCCTGCGCTGGGCGCTCAGCAAGCTTCGCAAGATCGTTGACGGACCGGAGGAGGTCAGGATTGTCGCCGACCGGGAGCGGGTGCAGTTCGTGCCCAGCGGGGTGCGCATCGACATCACCGATATTCACGCAAGACTGCGGGACCGGGACAATCCACCTCCAGTCGAGGATCTGGAGCAGATGGTGCGCCTGCTGGAGCAGGTGCCGCTCGACGGGCTGGACGGAGCCGGCGACGATACGTTCGACGCCTGGCTGACGGCGGAGCGGGAAGATGCCCGGGGCGCTCAGGTGGAGGTGCTGAAACGGCTTGCCACCCATCCGCACACCGGCTCGATTGCTGCCCGAAAGTGGATGCGGCTTTGGGCCGAGGCCGACCCGGAGGGGGCGGAGGTCTGGCGGGTGTCACCATCCGGGATGAGCGCCGCCAGGAGCACCGAAGGGGAGGCGGATGCTCGGGGGGCGGACAGCGGGACCCGTGAAACAAGAACGCAGGATGCCCAGAAGCAGGTCAAGGAGGCGCGGGCGCGGGCCCTGCGGTCGCAGCGCATCGGGTTCTGCGAAGTCGCGGACGGCACCAAGATCGCCTTTGCCAGTATCGGCTCCGGACCTCCGGTGCTGAAGGCGGCGAACTGGCTGAACCATCTTGAATTCGACTGGTCCAGCCCGATCTGGGGCCGGAGCTTCGCCGAGATCGCCCGCCAACGCACGTTCATCCGCTATGACGAGCGTGGCTGCGGCCTGTCCGACTGGGATGTGAAGGATCTGAGTTTCGACGCCTTTGTCGAGGATCTGGAGGCGGTGGCCGATACGCTGGGCCTCGACCGCTTTCCGCTGATCGGTATCTCCCAGGGATGTGCGGTTTCGATCGAATATGCGGTGCGGCATCCGCAGCGGGTGTCCGGCCTGATCCTGATCAGCGGTTACGCGGCCGGCTGGCGGCATCTCGCCAGTGCTGAGGAGCAGGCACGGCGCGAGGCGGTGCTGACCCTGACCGAGCTGGGATGGGGCACCGACAACCCGGCCTACCGGCACATCTTCTCGCAAACCTTCATGCCCGAAGCGAGCGCGGAAACGCTGGCATGGTTCGACGAATTTCAGCGCCGGACAACGTCACCGCAAAACGCGGCCCGCTTTCAGGAAGCTTTCGGTCAGATCGATGTGCGGCACCGGTTGGCTGAGGTGCGCGTCCCGACCATCGTTCTGCATTCCAGATACGATCAGCGGATCCCGCTGGAACTGGGCCGGGCGGTCGCTAGCGGCATACCTGGGGCGCAATTCGTGCCGTTGGAGAGCCATAACCACATTCTGGTCGACCAGGAGCCTGCCTGGCCGGTCTGTCTGGACGCCATCGGAGCGTTTCTCGAGGAACATGGTCTTTAGGGTGTGAACCGGCGCCCTGCCGGAGCCGACAAGTCGATGGCGCGGCAAAACACCTCCGTTCAGGACGAGGGTGTTTTGCCGGAGAGCGGTCCCGCAGGGGTCTGTGCGGGCGCCGTGTCAGCCCCTGAAGAAGGGAGATCTGCACTGCCGGCGGGGGCCGTTGTAGGGCTGGAAGGTATTGCTCTGCGCACGATAGGAATTGTAGCGATCGTAACACCAGGCCACATGCTGGTGCCAGTTGTTGCCGCGCCGCGGCTTGTAGGAATTGTAGTGGTAATTGTTGTTGTAACGGTGACGATTGTTGTGATGATAGTTGTTGTGGTGACCTTTGCCTTTGTGGTGATACCCGTTGTTCTGGCCATGGTTGTTGTGTCCTTGGCCTTTTTTGTGCCCGTGGTTGTCGGCCAGCGCAGATGTGGTGGATGCTGCTGCGACCAGACCGGCGACTGCAAGTGTGGTGATAAGAACTTTCTTGAACATCACGACTTTCCCTTTGTGTTGGTCCCGGCGAAAACATTTGCGCCGATGACCAATACTTAAGGGTTCTCTCAGTCAACAGATGTGATGCGCAACACCATACGGTCAGATCCTGAAAAATCTGTCACGTGCCCCGGAAACATGATGCGGGTGCGCACAGGCCTGATTAACCCACCGGGATCTGCAGCGTGTCGCTTCCGCACCCTTTCGCGCATGTCCGCAATCTTTCGTGATGAACGGCGCTACTCGTCCTCGGCAATCGCCTCGAGGCCGCCCCGGTCGCGCAGAATCAGCCAGCCGTCCTTCAGATCGATCAGATCCGCCTTCTGCCATTTGCGCAGGCAGCGGTTCACGTTTTCCCTTGTGTTGCCGATCATGGAGGCCATTTCGGACTGGGACAGGGACAGTTTGCTGTGCGGCTTTTCCTCGCTGGCGGGAGCAGCAGTGGTGAGACGCAGCAACAGGCGCGCCAGGCGCGCGGGGAGACCCAGGAATGCGATTTCCATCATCCGCTCGTCCGAACGCCGGACCCGTTTGCACAGCAGCTCGATCAGGCGGACCGAAAACGCCGGGTTGCGCTGGAGGACTTCCAGCAAGGCGCGTCTCTCGAGCACGACGAG
Source organism: Labrenzia sp. 011 (assembly GCF_003075075.1). GTDB lineage: Bacteria > Pseudomonadota > Alphaproteobacteria > Rhizobiales > Stappiaceae > Roseibium. Next base: position 143,723 of record NZ_QCYM01000012.1, read on the forward strand.
TGTGCAGTTGGTCAGGGCATGCACATTGGCGGAGCGTTCCCCTCCGTCCAGAAGGGCAATCTCGCCGAAGACGTCGCCCGCTTTCAGCTCAGCCAAGGTGACCTCGCGGGCATTCGGTGTGGGCATGGTAACGCGCACCGTCCCTTCGGCGATTGCCATCATGCTCTGGCCGGGCGTTCCCATTTCAAACACGGTCTGGCCGGATGTATAGCGTTTGACATGGGCAAAGGCGGTGAGATCCTTGCGCGACTGCTCGTCGAGAGCTTCAAAGATGAAGCTCTTTCCCAGCAGCTTTTCCTTGTTCAAGGTCTCGTCCGCGCTCATATGCTGTGCCTTCTTCAATTTTCGTCACTGTACAACGCTGGTTACAACGCTACAGGTGTTTCAGGAGCTACCCTTATAAAATAGATTGAGGGGGCAGGGATGAATTTGTTCCGAAAATTTGCGGGCTCGAACAGGAAATCCTGCGGTTTCCAACGGCTTGCCGCGTATCTGCCGGACAGGCGCGCACCCGGTTCCCAGCCTGGGGAAAGGGATTCGGAGTGCCGGGGCGGTGCCTTGCAGTCCGGCTCGGCAGCTGGAACGGAAAATATGCGGCTGTCTGCGCGCTGGCCGCTATGCATGTTCGGGCTGATCGGTGAAGTTTCAGGAAGCGGCATTGCCAAAATCCACGGGGCGAATAGACTTGATTTCAGGAAAGCCATTGAGAAACCCATGTCAAAGATACGCATGAAGACCATTGTTGCGGCAACCCTGTTCCTGGCTGCGGCTTGTGTTCAGGGAAATGCCCAGGACATGAGCGGCTGTGTCAAGACGGATGTGCCCGATCCTCCCCGAATCGTCTACCAGTGTGCGAACGGGCTTGTTTTCGAGGCGGAAGCGGCGGCGGAGATCGCAGTGGAAAAATCCGCTGCGCAGGCCCGTCCCGACGAGGTCCGGCTGACCGAGGATGCGGTGCTCATCGAAGTCGAGCCCGACAGCGGTCCCTTCCAGATCCTCACCCCCCATGCGATCGCCGCGGTTCGCGGCACGCTGTTTGTGGTGGATGTGACACAGGAGATGACGTCCGTGTTCGTCGTGCGCGGCCAGGTCGCCGTATCACGGCCTGACGGTTCGGATGCTGTGACCCTGTCCGCTGGAGAGGGCGTGGAAGTCACTCAGGCCGATCCCCTGATCACCAAACGATGGCCGCAGGAGAAAGCCGACAGGCTGCTTGCCCGCTTCGCGCGATGAAATCGCGACTGCCGACAAGGCTGGCGCTCGTCGCTCTCCTTGTGGGCTGTCTGTGGGCCGGCTGGCTCGTGCACACGCATCTTGCCGGCGTCGCCAGCGTTCTGGACCGGGCGGAGACGGTGCTCCTGGACTTGCGCATTCTGCTCAACGGACCGCGCGAGGTCTCCGACGAGGTCGTCATCGTCGCCATCGACGATGAAACCGTGTCAGCCACCGGAAGCTACCCGCTCGGACACGACAATCTGGCACGGCTGGTGGACAGGATCAGGCAGGCCGGCGCGCGTGCGCTGGCAATCGACATCCTGCTGACAGGAACCGTACCGGAAGGCTCGGATGGACCGCTTGCAGCCGCACTGGGCTCGATTCCGGCGGTCGTCGCTGCAGCCGGACAGTTCTCTGGCAGCCGGGCCGGCGGATCCTATATCCCCAAACCCGATCGTGTGCTTAGCCCTTTGCCGGCTTTCACGGGCCAGGCCGCCACGGGACTGGTAAATGTTTCCGCGGATGCGGGAGGGACGCCGCGGCATATTCCCCTTGTGTTCGTGACCAGAGACGGGCCGGTTCCCTCTTTCGTGCTATCGGCAACGGGCCGGTTTCTCGGCCGGGATCCCACGCTGACACGGGATGCCATTCGCCTGCGGAACAGGCTTCAGCCCCTCGATTATGCCTGGCACCTGCCGCTCAACTACTACGGACCGTCCGGAACCGTCAGGACCGTGAGCGCGCAATCGGTTTACGACGGAAGCGTGGGGGCCTCCATGCTCGATGGTCGGCTGGTGCTTGTCGGAGCGACTGCGACCGGAGTGGGAGACCGCTTCAGCACGCCGTTCGATCCGATCCTGCCAGGTGTCGAGGTTCTGGCAACCGGCGTCGCCAACCTCCTGGACGGCTCGGGGCTCGTCAGGAACGGCACGGTCCGGCGCATTGATGCCATCGTGGCCGTTTCGATCATGCTGATCGCCCTGGTCATGGTGATTTTCCTGCCGCTGGCGCAGGCCACAATCCTCTATCTGCTGCTTGTCGGCGTCTGGCTCGTCGTCACGACCCTGGCCTATGGCCAGGGCTACTGGTTCAACGGGGCGCTTCCGGTGGCCGCAAGCCTGCCACCCCTCGTCATGATCGCGATTGTCCGCGAGATTTTCGACCGGCGTCAGACCAGCCGGTTCGCGGTGGCCAATGAAGCCCTCAGCCGGTTTCAGGCGCCGGGTCTGGCGCGGCGCATTGCGGAGGATCCCGGTTTCCTCCTTCGTCCCGTTGAGCAGGACGTCGCGATCCTGTTCATCGACCTTGCCGGTTACACGGGATTGACCGAACGCCTTGGGCCGGGCGGAGCGCGCGACGTTCTGAAGTCCTTTCACACGCTCGTCGTCAATGAAACCGCGAGGCGTCACGGGGTGGTTCTGGACTTCATGGGCGATGGCGCCATGATCTGTTTCGGTATTCCCGAAGCCCGGCAGCGCGACGCTGCCGACGCCTGCCTGTGCGCCTTTGATCTTGTAGCGGCGGTCCAGGACTGGATCGCTTCGTCGGATCTCGGGGGGGATCTCAGCGGTGTGCGGATCGGGGGACACTACGGACCGGTGGTCCTGTCGCGTTTAGGGCACGAAACCCAGCAGCAGATCGCGGCGACCGGTGATTGCGTCAATGTAGCCAGCCGGCTGATGGAAACAGGCAAGGGCTTCCAGGCTTCGGTTGCCCTGTCCACGGCGCTGGTCGCCGAGGCGGACCGGTGCATGCTGGTGCCGCCCCGTGTCGAGGCCGTCGCCATTCGCGGCCGGCGGCAGAGCATTCACATCGCGCTGTGGACGGCGTCCCAGGCCAATGCGCTTCGGTCCGGCGCCTTCAGGCACGAGGGGCCCGCTGCGGCAAGTGACGTCGCCGGGATCCCTTTCCCGTGACATGGAATTGCGGGCCGATTGCGAGACGGCATGGGCTTTCGCCGATTGCGAGGGAAATGGACGGAGGGCCTCCTCCGTCCACCCGTTCCATCGGACGGGACCGGCAGCGGGACACCGAATTCCGGCCGACAGAACCTCTGCAATCGCGATTTCACACGTCGTTTCTTGTTCATTTGTGAGTTCACACCCTAGCGGATTTCGGACTGAAAACCTGTGACGGACGACACGGTCCGGACTGACAGTCTGTTCGCGCAGCTTGCTGTGTTTCAGCGGAAGATTTGCGCTGCCTCAACTCAGAGGGCGGGAGGTTGCGCTAGAGTGAGCCCAACTTCATATTTTTCATGGCCCTCACCCCGGGATTCCGGGGTGTTCCGGGTGCTGGAAACTTCAAGGCGATTCAAAGATGTCTCTAAAATCCAGGATTCTCATTCTGATCCTGCTTGTTCTGGCCGCCGCCGGAGGTGGTGCATACTGGTGGTATGTGAATCAGGACGGGCTGCCGGAGGAGATTGCCTATGGCAACGGCCGGATCGAGGCCGAAACCGTGCAGGTCGCGACCAAGACCGGTGGCCGGGTGCTGGAGGTTCTGGTCGATGAGGGAGACTTCGTCGAGAAGGACCAGATCCTTGCCCGTATCGATACCGATGAGCTCGAGGCCTTGCTTGAAGCGGCCAAGGCGAATGCCGTCGCGGCCAATGACCTTGTGGCGTCGATAAGGGCGCAGACGGTGCAAAGGGAAAGCGAGCTGAAATACGCCGCGCAGGAACTCGTACGGGCGCAAACCCTCGTGGCCAAGGGGCATATCTCCCAGCAGGAAGCGGACCAGAGGCAAACGGCCAAGGAAACGGCGCAGGCGACCCTGGAGGCGACCCGGGCCCAGCTCAAGAATGCGGAAAGCCTGGTGGAGGCCGCGCAGGCGGAGGTCAGGCGGATCGAAACGCTCATCGATGATGCAACGCTGAAGGCGCCGATTTCCGGTCGGGTGCAGTACAGGCTGGCCGAGCCCGGCGAAGTGCTGTCCGCAGGGGGGCGGGTGATCACCCTGCTCGACCTTTCGGACGTCTACATGACCATCTTTCTGCCCACGACGGAAGTCGGGCGGGTCTATATCGGTGCCGAGGCGCGGATCATTATCGATGCAGCGCCGGAATATGTCATCCCGGCAACTGTCTCCTTCGTCGCGGCGGACGCCCAGTTCACGCCGCGTGAGGTCGAGACCCGGAGCGAGCGCGAGAAGCTGATGTTCCGGACCAAGATCAGCATCGCGGCGGACCTCCTCAAGGAACACATCGAGAAGGTGCGCACCGGGCTTCCGGGGGAAGCCTATGTGATGATGGCGCCCGGCACACAGTGGCCGGACGATCTCGCGGTGCATTTGCCTTCCGTCAACTAGGCGGTTCGCGTTCCAACGCAGGAGTGTTTCATGTCCGCTCAACATCCGAGCGAGCGCCGCACCGGTCCGGTTGCAAGCCTGGCGGGAGTCCGCCATGTCTATGGTGGAACCGCCGCGCTGGACGACGTAACCCTGGATATTCCCGCCGGCCGTATGGTCGGCTTTCTGGGGCCGGACGGTGTCGGCAAGTCGACGCTTCTGGCCCTGTTGTCGGGCGCGCGCAAGATCCAGACGGGCACCGTGACCGCACTTGGCGGGGACATGGCGGACAAGGAGCACCGCAGATCGGTTCTGCCGCGCATTGCCTACATGCCGCAGGGGCTCGGCAGGAATCTTTACATGGACCTGACCGTCCGGGAGAACCTGGAATTCTTCGCCCGGCTTTTCGATCAGGGCGGCTCGGAGCGGCGCGCGCGTATCGATGACCTGACCCGAAGCACCGGGCTCCGCCCGTTTCTTGAGCGCCCGGCCGGCAAGCTTTCCGGAGGAATGAAGCAGAAGCTCGGGCTGTGCTGCGCCTTGATCCACGACCCGGATCTGCTCATCCTGGACGAGCCGACGACGGGGGTCGATCCGCTCTCGCGGCGCCAGTTCTGGTCGCTTGTCTCGCGAATTCGCGGGGACCGCCCGCATGTCAGCGTGCTGGTGGCGACCGCCTATATGGACGAGGCGTCCGGGTTCGACTGGCTGGTGGCAATGAACGACGGCAAGGTTCTGGCGGAGGGAACGCCCGGGCAGATTCTCGAAACGGCGGGAGCGGGCACGCTCGAGGAGGCATTCGTCAGGCTTTTGCCGGAAGAGGAGAGGCGCGACCACAGGTCGCTCGAGATTCCTCCGAGATCTGTCACCGGTCATGACAAGGCCATCGTTGCCCGGAACCTTGTCCAGAAGTTCGGAACCTTCACGGCCGTCGACGATGTCAGCTTCGAGATCGAGCGCGGTGAAATATTCGGGTTTCTCGGCTCCAACGGCTGTGGCAAGACGACCACGATGAAGATGCTGACGGGGCTTCTGAAACCGACCAGCGGCCAGGCCTGGCTGTTCGGCGAAAGCGTGGACGGTGAAGGCGTCGATACCCGGCGCCGTGTGGGTTACATGTCGCAGGCCTTCTCGCTCTATACCGAGCTGACGGTGCGCCAGAATCTGGTCCTTCATGCGCAGCTCTTTCACCTGCCACCTGAAAAGGCGAAACAGCGTATCCGGGACCTGATCGACCGCTTCGGTCTCGGCCCTCATGTGGATGATCTGCCCGAAAATCTGCCGCTGGGTGTCCGGCAGCGGCTCTCGCTGGCCGTGGCCATCGTCCATGAACCGGAGATGCTCATTCTGGACGAGCCGACATCGGGCGTCGATCCGGTTGCCAGGGACGAGTTCTGGGAGCTCCTTATCGACCTGTCGCGCAATCAGGGCGTGACGATTTTCATCAGTACGCACTTCATGAACGAGGGAGAGCGATGCGACCGCATATCGCTGATGCATGCGGGCAAGGTGCTGGCCTGCGACACGCCAGGGGCGCTGATTGACGCCCGGGGGGCGGAGACGCTGGAAGAGGCCTTCATCGGTTATCTGGAAGATGCGATCGGAACCGGCCCCGAAACTGACGCCAGTGATGATACGGCCGGTACGGAGCCGCCGCCGGTCGCAAGCGCCGCGCCGCGCAGGGGATTTTCCCTGCGCCGCCTGCGCGCCTATACGCAGCGTGAGAGCAAGGAACTGCTGCGGGACCCTGTCCGCCTGACCTTTGCCCTGGTCGGGACGATGATCCTCATGCTGGTGTTCGGTTTCGGCATCACCACGGATGTCGAGAACCTGAAATACGCGGCCCTGGATCAGGACCGCTCCCTGGAAAGCCGCGAGTATCTCGAAGGTCTGTCCGGCTCGCGGTATTTTTCCGAGCAGGCTCCCCTGAGCGATCATGCGGATCTGGAAAAACGCCTGCGCGGCGGCGATATCGTGCTGGCCATCGAGATCCCTCCCAATTTCGGGCGCGACCTGTTGCGCGGGGAAAATCCGGAAATCGCCGCGACGGTCGACGGCGCCATGCCCTTCCGGGCCGAGACGATCGCCGGTTACGTGGCCGGGATGCACGAGGAATACATTCTCGACCAGTACAGCCGCCTTTACGGCGAACGGCCGGAGCTGCTCGAAGCCACGATCGAGACCCGGTTCCGCTACAATCAGGATTTCAAGAGCGTCTATGCCATGGTGCCCTCGGTCATCGCGCTCCTGCTGATCTTCATCCCTGCGATCCTGACGGCCGTCAGCGTGGTGCGCGAAAAGGAACTGGGGTCCATCACCAATCTCTATGTGACGCCGGTCAGCAAGCTGGAGTTCCTTCTGGGCAAACAGCTGCCCTATGTGTTTCTCGGGCTCATCAATTTCGCCCTGCTGACGATCATCGCGGTGACCGTGTTCGGGGTGCCCATCAAGGGCAGTCTGCTGACCCTCGTTTCGGGCGCCGTCATCTATGTGTTCGCTTCGACGGCCTTCGGACTGTTCTTTTCCAGTTTCACCCGGACCCAGGTGGCCGCTCTCGCGGCAACCGCGATCGGAACGGCGCTTCCGGCCATTCAATTCTCCGGGATGCTGCAGCCGGTCAACACGCTTGAGGGGATCGGCGCGTTCATCGGCAGGATCTTTCCCATGTCCCATTTCCTGACCATCAGCGTCGGGACGTTCACCAAGGGACTGTCCTTCTCCGAGCTGGCGACCAGTTTCCTTTTCCTCGCTCCCGCCGGGCCAGTCCTGATCGCCCTGAGTGTCATTTTGCTGGCCAAGCAGGAGACCTGACATGCACAGCCTCCAGAACATTTTCCGCCTCGGCCTGAAGGAACTCTACAGTCTCAGACGGGATGCGGTGCTGCTGGTCCTGATCGGCTGGGCCTTCAGCATGGGCATCTATGTGGCCGGAAGCGGATTCGCGGTGGATCTGCACAATGCGGCGATTGCCATCGTGGACGAGGACCACTCCCAGCTGTCCACCAGAATAAGCCAGGCTTTCCTGGAGCCGGAGTTCAACAAGCCCGACCTGATTTCCTATAACGAGATCGATCCGGGGCTGGACACGCGCCGCTACTCCTTCATCGTGGTGATCCCGCCGAACTTCGAGAAGGACGTCATCCGGGGAAACCTGCCGGCCGTCCAGGTCAATATCGATGCCACCGCGACGATGCAGGCGGGCATCGGTGCCACCTATATCGCCAGTATCCTGGCCCAGGAGCTTGAACGCTACAGCCTGGAACAGGGACAGAGCGTCTCGCTGCCCCTGTCGCTCGTCACCCGCTATGCCTTCAATCCCAACCTCTCCAGCCCCTGGTTTTCCAGCGTGATGGAAATCATCAACAATGTGACCATGCTGACGGTGGTGCTGACCGGAGCTGCGTTTATCCGCGAGCGCGAGCATGGTACCCTCGAGCATCTGATGGTCATGCCGCTTGCGCCTTTTGAAATCATGCTGGCAAAGGTCTGGGCGAACGGGCTTGTCATCATCCTGGCGGTGTCCTTCGCGCTCTGGGTGATTGTCGAAAATGTCCTGTCCGTGCCGGTTGCCGGGTCGATCCCGCTGTTCCTGTCCGGGGTCGCCCTCTATCTGTTCTTTGCTTCGGCGCTGGGCATTCTGCTCGGCACCATGACCCATTCCATGCCGCAATTCGGTCTGATGTTCATCCTGCTCATTCTGCCGATGATCCTGCTGTCCGGCGGCCAGACACCCGTGGAAAGCCAGCCGGTGCTTCTCCAGAACATCATGCGTCTGGTGCCCTCGACGCAATTCGTCAGCTTCGCTCAGGCGATCCTCTACAGGGGCGCGGGCCTGGATATCGTCTGGCCGCATTTCCTGGCGGTGACCGTGGTCGGTCTCGCATTGTTCGCCCTTGCGGGAATGCGGTTCCGCAAGAGCATCGCCGCGAACAGATAGGGCGCGCGGAGCGATGCCTGATGCGTCAGAGGATCTTGTATAGCGTGTGATCGCGCCGGATCACATGGTGGAACAGCACCGCCGCGAAATGCAGGGCGAACAGGCCGAGCAGGATCCAGGCGCTCCAGGCATGGATGCCCGACAGGGTCCAGGCGATGTCCGGCGCCTTCCCGATGGGGCTCCAGACCGGCAGAAGGCCGAACCAGGTCAACGGAAATCCGTGGGCATTGGTCGCCAGGAAGCCGCTCACCGGCATGATGATCAGAAACAGATAGAGAAGACCGTGCACGGTGGTGGCGGCAAGGCGCTCGATGTACGGGCCGTCAGCCGGCGGTTTGCGTGCTATCAGCATGTTGCCGACGCGCAGGAGCATCAGCCACAGGACCAGGAAGCCGAGGCTCTCGTGCAGCAGATAGAAGTCCAGGGCGACTTCCTGCTTGACGAAGCCGATGACGACACCGAGGGGCCATGTGGCCAGAACGAGACCGGCGACCAGCCAGTGCAGGATGCGGGTCGTCGCCGTGTAGCGCGCGGTTTCGTCAAGGGCGGGCAGGGCGGGGACAGGGGCGCCGCTCTCCGGTTGATTCAGCATTCTGATCTCCATGTAC
>NZ_QCYM01000013.1 GCF_003075075.1 Labrenzia sp. 011
CCGATGGCGAAAGAAAAATTTGAGCGCACGAAGCCGCACGTTAACATTGGCACGATTGGCCACGTTGACCACGGCAAGACGACGCTGACAGCTGCAATCACCATGACGCTGGCTGAGACCGGCGGTGCGACAGCGAAAGCTTACGACGAGATCGACGGCGCGCCTGAAGAAAAGGCACGCGGTATCACGATCTCGACGGCCCATGTCGAGTACGAGACGGAAAACCGTCACTATGCTCACGTCGATTGCCCGGGTCACGCCGATTATGTGAAGAACATGATCACCGGCGCGGCGCAGATGGACGGCGGCATTCTTGTGGTGTCCGCAGCCGATGGCCCGATGCCGCAGACCCGCGAGCACATCCTGCTTGCCCGTCAGGTCGGCGTTCCGGCACTGGTCGTCTTCATGAACAAGGTTGACCAGGTCGACGACGAAGAGCTTCTCGAGCTCGTCGAAATGGAAATCCGCGAGCTTCTGTCTTCCTACGAGTTCCCGGGCGACGACATTCCGATCGTCAAGGGCTCCGCGCTGGCAGCCGTGGAAAATCGTGATCCGGCCATCGGCCGTGACGCGATCCGCGAGCTGATGGCTCAGGTCGACGCCTACATCCCGACCCCGGAGCGTCCGAAGGACCTTCCGTTCCTGATGCCGATCGAAGACGTGTTCTCGATCTCCGGCCGTGGCACGGTTGTCACCGGTCGTGTGGAGCGCGGCATCGTCAAGGTTGGCGAGGAAGTCGAGATCGTCGGCATCAAGGACACCACCAAGACGACGGTTACCGGCGTTGAGATGTTCCGCAAGCTGCTGGACAGCGGCGAAGCAGGCGACAACATCGGTGCGCTGATCCGTGGTGTTGCCCGTGAGGACGTCGAGCGCGGCCAGGTTCTTTGCAAGCCGGGTTCGGTTACGCCGCACACGAAGTTCAAGGCAGAGGCCTACATCCTGACGAAGGAAGAGGGCGGTCGTCATACACCGTTCTTTACCAACTACCGTCCGCAGTTCTACTTCCGCACGACGGATGTGACGGGTGTTGTTTCCCTGCCGGAAGGCACGGAAATGGTCATGCCGGGCGACAACGTGTCCGTTGACGTCGAACTGATCGTGCCGATCGCCATGGAAGAAGGCCTGCGCTTCGCTATCCGCGAAGGTGGTCGTACCGTCGGCGCCGGCGTCGTCGCATCCATCATCGAATAAGATGAAACGGACTGCCGGGCTTGCGCCCGGCAGTTTGCCCTCTTAAATGTTGCGGTACGCGGCATCAGGGGGTATCAGGAGCGGGTCGCCGCAGGCGGTCCTTTTGAAGGGGTATAGCTCAGCTGGTAGAGCGACGGTCTCCAAAACCGTAGGTCGCGGGTTCGAACCCTGCTGCCCCTGCCAATTTGCTCTTGATTAATCGCCCTCGAGGGCTTAAGAGTTTCCTCGAGTGAGGCGCGCGAAGGTTTTTCGCGCGCCCACTCGTATTTAACAGACCGGAACCGGAATGGCGAAGACCAATCCCTTCAAATTCATCCAGGAAGTGCGCTCTGAAACGTCCAAGGTGACTTGGCCGACGCGCCGCGAGACCGCCGTGACCACCATCATGGTGTTCATCATGGTGTTGATCGCCTCGATCTTCTTTCTCGTGGCGGATCAGTTGATGAGCCTCGGGATAGGCTATCTGCTGGGTGTGGGCGGCTAGTTGCAGCACGCCGCCGGCTTTGAAGACAAAGAACAAGAAACGGAACTGAGATCTATGGCCAAGCGCTGGTACATTGTGCACGCCTATTCCAATTTTGAGAAGAAGGTCGCCGAGTCCATTCGCGAAAAGGCCGAGCAGAAAGGTCTGTCCGATCTGTTCGAGGAAATTCTCGTTCCGATGGAAAAGGTCGTCGAGGTGCGCCGAGGCCGCAAGGTCGATGCGGAGCGCAAGTTCTTCCCGGGCTATGTCCTGGTGAAGATGGAGATGACCAACGAGGCGTTTCACCTGATCAAGGACACGCCGAAAGTCACCGGGTTCCTGGGGTCGGACCAGAAGCCGATGCCGATCCCGGAAAAGGAAGCCCTGCGCATCCTGAACCAGGTTCAGGAAGGCGTGGACCGGCCGAAGCCGTCCGTTACCTTCGAGGTGGGCGAGCAGGTGCGCGTGTCCGACGGGCCGTTCGCCTCCTTCTCCGGCCTTGTCGAGGAAGTGGACGACGAGCGTGCGCGTCTCAAGGTGGCCGTGTCCATCTTCGGTCGGGCGACGCCGGTGGAACTGGAATTCGGTCAGGTCGACAAGCTCTGACTGTTTGACCGTCTGTCGATCGTCCCGTCCTCACCTGCTATCGGATGAAGACGGAGAATCGGTCGAATCGGGGTGGCGCGGCGTTCTGCCGAATGCGCGATGCCCCGAAGGCGGTTTGAGTGCCCGACGGATTGCCCGCGAGGGTGGCGCCGGGATTGAAACGGGTGGAAGGTCCTGATGCTCTTCGCCGGGCATCGGCACGGACCGGACCACCAGCTCCCATGCAGACGGATTGCCGTCCGGATGCAAATGACTGGAGACAGATATGGCGAAGAAAATTGATGGTTTCCTGAAGCTTCAGGTGCCGGCAGGATCCGCGACGCCGTCGCCGCCCATCGGGCCAGCGCTCGGTCAGCGTGGTCTGAACATCATGGAATTCTGCAAGGCGTTCAACGCGCAGACCCAGGATGTGGAAAAGGGTGCTCCGTGCCCGACCGTGATTACCTATTACTCCGACAAGTCCTTCACGTTCGAAGTGAAGACGGCTCCGGTTAGCTTCTTCCTGAAGAAGGCCGCCAAGCTGCAGAAGGGGTCGGCGACTCCGGGCCGCGGTGTTGTCGGGTCCGTGACCCGGGCTCAGGTAAAGGAAATCGCCGAAGCCAAGATGAAGGACCTGAACGCCAACGACATCGATGCAGCAATGCTGATGGTCGAAGGTTCCGCCCGGTCCATGGGCCTGGAGGTATCGGAGTAAGATCATGGCTAAAGTTGGAAAACGCATCAAGGCAGCGCGTGAAGGCCTGGACCGCAACAAGGAATATTCCCTGGATGAGGCCATCGGTCTCGTAAAGGGACGTTCCAAGACGAAATTCGACGAGACCGTCGAAGTCGCGATCAATCTCGGTGTCGACCCGCGCCATGCGGACCAGATGGTCCGTGGCGTATGTGTGCTTCCGAACGGCACCGGCAAGAACGTTCGCGTTGCCGTGTTCGCTCGTGGCGACAAGGCCGACGAAGCCAAGGCTGCCGGCGCGGATGTGGTCGGTGCGGAAGAGCTGGTCCAGGAAGTCCAGGGCGGCAAGATCGATTTCGATCGCTGCATTGCGACTCCGGACATGATGCCGCTGGTCGGCCGTCTCGGCAAGGTGCTTGGCCCGCGCGGCCTGATGCCGAACCCGAAAGTCGGTACGGTCACACCGGACGTGACCGCCGCGGTGAAGGATGCCAAGGGCGGCGCTGTCCAGTTCCGCGTCGAGAAGGCCGGTATCGTGCATGCGGGCGTCGGCAAGGTGTCTTTCTCCGAGGAAGCCATCTCGCAGAACGTCAGGGCCCTGATCGACGCCGTCCAGAAGGCCAAGCCTTCCGGCTCGAAAGGTTCCTACCTGAAGCGCATCGCCGTTTCCTCGACGATGGGCCCGGGTCTGAAAGTGGATCTGGCCAGCATCGCTGGCGAATAATCCGGGGTTTCCGGATTGAAACCAAGATTTCGGCCGAAAGGCCGGAACGACCCGGCGGCTCGCCGCCGGGTTACCCTGTCCGAGACTGCAGGTGCCGGGAAACCGGCTTAAGCCGCAAAGGCCTGCATAGATGGGTGAGAACCGAATTCTCCGCGCAAGCGGAAACCGAGGTTCGAACCAGACCTTGCCGCACGCCTCATGGGTGTGAAGGTGAGGGGACAGGACCCTGAGCGTCGTCCAGCGGGACGGTACCGGGTTCGGGACCATCCGCCTGGCGGCAAAGGTAAACCGGCGGCGGCAACGCCGCCAAATGGAGAAGGCAAGTGGAAAGAGCGGAAAAGCACGAGTTCGTGACGTCTCTCAACGCCGAACTGGGTAACACCGGTGTTGTTGTCGTTGCGCACTATGCAGGTCTTTCGGTTGCCCAGATGACCGCGTTGCGGGCATCTGTGCGCGAAGCCGGCGGCACTGTGAAAGTCGCAAAGAACCGCCTTATCAAACTCGCCCTTCAAGGCACTGACCTTGAGCACATCTCCGACCTGTTTCAGGGCCCGACCGTACTCGTCTACTCCGACGATCCGGTAGCAGCTCCGAAAGCAGCCGTCGATTTCGCCAAGGCAAACGACAAGTTTGCAATCCTTGGCGGTGCTCTTGGCACGACCAACCTGAACCCGGACGGGGTCAAGTCTCTGGCAACCATGCCGTCGCTCGATGAGCTGCGCGCGAAACTGGTTGGCATGATTCAGACCCCGGCATCCCGGATTGCCCAGGTTGTCAACGCACCGGCCGGGCAGCTCGCCCGCGTCTTCGGCGCGTATGCCAAGAAGGACGAGGCCGCGTAAGGCGTCCAGATACATTGTCTTATGAAACCGTTACTGGTTCGAACTTAAGGTACTTAGAAAATGGCTGATCTTGAAAAGCTCGTTGAAGAACTGTCCGCACTGACCGTGATGGAAGCTGCTGAACTTTCGAAGCTTCTGGAAGACAAGTGGGGCGTTTCCGCCGCTGCTCCGGTTGCAGTTGCTGCTGTTGCCGGTGGTGCCGGTGAAGCTGCCGCTGCTGAAGAGAAAACCGAATTTGACGTTGTTCTGACCGCCGCCGGCGACAAGAAAATCAACGTCATCAAGGAAGTCCGTGCAATCACCGGTCTTGGCCTGAAAGAAGCCAAGGAGCTCGTTGAGTCCGCTCCGAAGCCGGTCAAGGAAGCTGTCAGCAAGGACGAAGCTGAAGAGCTGAAGAAAAAGCTGGAAGAAGCAGGCGCTTCTGTCGAGCTGAAATAACAAAGGCTTATTGCCTTTCAGGCGGTCCCGGGTTTCCCGGGACCGTTACTTGCCCCGGCGGGTTCCACCCGTTTCCGGGGCAAAAGTCCCACTAGGGCATCCTGTGTTCGCGAGGACGCAGACCAAGGTGCCCTGGACCCCTTAGACCGATCAACCGGTCCGCCTTAGAGTGATGGCACTTCAAGGCAGGTTGATCTAGGGGGACGGTTTTCCGAAGCGCCCGGGCGGTGGCCCGATTGGACAAGGGGCGTTTCGGGAAGCCGTTACCCGGCCGATACGAGGAGCGACAATGACCCAAACGTTCAACGGTCGCAAAAAGGTCCGTAAATATTACGGATCGATCCGCGATGTCGCGGCTATGCCCAATCTCATCGAGGTTCAGAAAGCATCCTACGACCAGTTTCTGCAGGTCGACGAGATGCCCGGTGGCGGCCGCAAGATTGAAGGCCTTGAAGCGGTCTTCCAGTCCGTATTTCCCATTTCCGATTTTGCGGGCACCTCCCTTCTGGAGTTCGTGTCCTACGAATTTGAAGCTCCCAAATACGATGTCGACGAGTGCCGCCAGCGCGACATGACCTTCGCTGCGCCGCTGAAAGTCACCCTGCGCCTCATCGTGTTCGACGTCGACGAAGATACCGGCGCCAAGTCCGTCAAAGACATCAAGGAGCAGGATGTCTACATGGGCGACATGCCGCTCATGACCGACAACGGCACGTTCATCGTCAACGGCACCGAGCGCGTGATCGTCTCCCAGATGCACCGCTCCCCGGGCGTGTTCTTCGATCACGACAAGGGCAAGACCCATTCGTCCGGCAAGCTGCTGTTCGCCGCCCGCGTGATTCCCTATCGCGGTTCCTGGCTCGACATCGAGTTCGATGCCAAGGACATCGTGCATGCCCGCATCGACCGCCGCCGCAAGATCCCGGTCACCTCGCTGCTGATGGCTCTGGGCCTGGACGGCGAAGAGATCCTGAACACCTTCTACAAGCGCGTCGACTATACCCGTCAGAAGGACGGGGCCTGGCGCATGCCGTTCGACGGCGCCCGTCTGAAGGGCACCAAGGCCTCCTATGACCTGATCGACGCCGACAGCGGCGAAGTCGTTGTCGAAGGCGGCCGCAAGATCACCGCGCGGACCATCAAGCAGCTCGATGAGAAGGGCGTCACCGCCCTGAAGGTCACCGATGAGGATCTGCACGGGCAGTATCTCGCCGAGGACATCGTCGATGCGACCAGCGGCGAGATCTACGCCGAAGCCGGTACGGAAATCACCGAAAAGCTGCTGGAAGAGCTTGTCGAACGCGGCTATCACGAGCTGTCGATGCTCGACATCGACCACGTCAACACCGGTGCCTATATCCGCAACACGCTCGCGGTCGACAAGAACGAGTCCCGCGAAGACGCGCTGTTCGATATCTACCGCGTGATGCGTCCGGGCGAGCCGCCCACCATCGATACCGCCGAAGCGATGTTCCAGTCGCTGTTCTTCGACGGGGAACGCTATGATCTGTCCGCGGTCGGCCGCGTGAAGATGAACATGCGTCTCGATCTCCAGTGCGAGGACACGGTCCGCACGCTGCGCAAGGAAGACATCCTGGAAGTTATCCGGGTTCTTCTCGACCTGCGCGACGGACGGGGCGACATCGATGACATCGACAACCTCGGCAACCGCCGTGTGCGGTCTGTCGGTGAGTTGATGGAAAACCAGTATCGCGTCGGCCTTCTGCGCATGGAACGTGCGATCAAGGAGCGGATGAGCTCCGTCGAGATCGACACGGTCATGCCGCAGGATCTGATCAACGCCAAGCCGGCGGCTGCCGCCGTGCGCGAGTTCTTCGGATCCTCGCAGCTGTCGCAGTTCATGGATCAGACCAACCCGCTGTCGGAAGTCACCCACAAGCGCCGCCTGTCGGCACTTGGGCCGGGCGGTCTGACGCGCGAACGCGCGGGCTTCGAAGTCCGCGACGTTCACCCGACGCACTACGGCCGTATCTGCCCGATCGAAACGCCGGAAGGCCCGAACATCGGTCTGATCAACTCCCTGGCGACCTTTGCGCGTGTCAACAAGTACGGCTTCATCGAAAGCCCGTACCGCAAGGTGAAGGACGGCACCGTTACCAACGAGGTCGTCTATCTCTCCGCCATGGAAGAGGCCAAGCACTACGTTGCGCAGTCCAACGCCGTCTACAACGACGAGGGGCACTTCACCGAAGAGCTGATCACCTGCCGTCACGCCGGTGAAAACATGATGGTCCCCTCTGAAAAGGTGGACCTGATGGACGTGTCGCCGAAACAGCTTGTCTCGGTTGCCGCCGCGCTCATTCCGTTCCTGGAAAACGACGATGCGAACCGCGCCCTGATGGGCTCGAACATGCAGCGTCAGGCCGTGCCTCTGGTGCGCGCCGAAGCGCCGTTCGTGGGAACCGGCATGGAGCCGATCGTGGCACGCGATTCCGGGGCCGCCATCGGCGCCCGCCGTGCCGGCGTGGTCGACCAGGTGGACGCCACCCGTATCGTCATCCGGGCGACGGAAGATCTCGATCCGGGCAAGTCCGGCGTCGACATCTACCGCCTGCAGAAGTTCCAGCGTTCGAACCAGAACACCTGTATCAACCAGCGTCCGCTGGTGCGTGTGGGTGACCGGATCAACAAGGGCGATATCATCGCGGATGGTCCGTCGACCGACCTCGGCGATCTGGCGCTCGGCAAGAACGTGCTCGTCGCGTTCATGCCCTGGAACGGCTACAACTTCGAGGATTCCATCCTCCTGTCCGAACGCATCGTCTCCGACGACGTGTTCACCTCCATCCACCTGGAAGAATTCGAGGTGATGGCGCGCGACACCAAGCTTGGGCCTGAGGAAATCACCCGCGATATTCCGAATGTTTCGGAAGAAGCGCTGAAGAACCTCGACGAAGCCGGCATCGTCTATATCGGCGCCGAACTTCATCCGGGCGATATCCTCGTGGGCAAGATCACGCCGAAGGGTGAAAGCCCGATGACGCCGGAAGAAAAGCTTCTGCGTGCCATCTTCGGTGAGAAGGCCTCCGATGTCCGCGATACGTCCCTGCGTCTGCCGCCGGGAGTTTCCGGCACGGTCGTCGAAGTGCGCGTCTTCAATCGCCACGGCGTTGAAAAGGACGAGCGCGCGATGGCGATCGAGCGCGAGGAAATCGAGCGTCTCGCGAAGGACCGCGACGATGAACAGGCGATCCTCGACCGCAACGTCTACGGCCGTCTGGCCGAGATGCTGATGGGCAAGTCGGCCATTGCCGGTCCCAAGGGCTTCAAGAAGGACACGGAACTGACCGGGGACGTTCTCAACGACTTCCCGCGCTCGCAGTGGTGGCAGTTTGCCTGCGACGACGAGAAGTTCATGTCCGAAATCGAAGCCCTGCGCGGCCAGTATGACGACAGCCGCAAGCGCCTCGAGCAGCGGTTCATCGACAAGGTCGAGAAACTGCAGCGCGGAGACGAACTGCCGCCGGGTGTCATGAAGATGGTCAAGGTTTTCGTTGCCGTGAAGCGCAAGCTTCAGCCGGGCGACAAGATGGCCGGCCGTCACGGCAACAAGGGTGTGGTGTCCAAGATCAATCCTTGCGAGGACATGCCGTTCCTGGCGGACGGCACCCATGTCGACATCGTGCTCAACCCGCTCGGCGTTCCCTCGCGCATGAACGTCGGCCAGATCCTGGAAACCCATCTGGGCTGGGCCTGCCGCGGCATGGGCAAGCGGATCGGTGAACTCTACGAAGAGTACCGCAAGTCCGGCGAGATCAACGAGCTGCGTGGCAAGATCGTCGAGATCTACGGCGACAACCTCAAGGGCGATCCCGTCCAGGAATATGATGACGAGAGCATCGTGCGCCTGGCGGACCAGCTGAAGAAGGGCGTTTCTATCGCGACGCCGGTCTTCGACGGAGCCCGCGAACCTGACGTTGTCGATGCGCTCAACATCGCCGGCTACGATACGAGCGGCCAGTCCGTGCTCTACGACGGGCGGACCGGTGAGGAATTCGACCGCAAGGTGACCGTGGGCTACATCTACATGCTCAAGCTCCACCACCTGGTCGATGACAAGATCCATGCCCGTTCGATCGGTCCGTACTCGCTCGTTACCCAGCAGCCGCTGGGAGGCAAGGCGCAGTTCGGTGGTCAGCGCTTCGGGGAAATGGAAGTCTGGGCGCTTGAAGCTTACGGTGCGGCCTACACGCTGCAGGAAATGCTCACTGTCAAGTCGGACGATGTTGCCGGCCGTACGAAGGTCTATGAGGCCATCGTTCGCGGCGACGACACGTTCGAGGCGGGCATACCGGAAAGCTTCAACGTGCTCGTGAAGGAAATGCGGTCGCTGGGTCTCAACGTTGAACTGCAACGTAATGACAAACCCATGATTGCCGGGGAAGAAACTGCTGACGCAGCGGAATAACCCCGGCAACGGACCCCGAATGACTTGGTATGCCGGAGACGGGGAGGGGCAACAACGCCCGCTTCCCGCCCGTGCATCGAAGGAGATGGACCATGAATCATGAGGTCATGAACCTGTTCAATCAGCAGGCTCCCGCACAGACCTTCGACAATATCCGGATTTCGCTCGCGAGCCCGGAGAAGATTTTGTCATGGTCTTTCGGCGAAATCAAAAAGCCGGAGACCATCAACTACCGTACGTTCAAGCCGGAACGCGACGGTCTGTTCTGCGCACGCATCTTCGGTCCGATCAAGGACTACGAATGCCTGTGCGGCAAATACAAGCGCATGAAATACAAGGGCGTCATCTGCGAGAAGTGTGGCGTCGAAGTCACCCTGTCGCGGGTTCGCCGCGAGCGCATGGGCCATATCGAGCTGGCCGCTCCGGTCGCTCACATCTGGTTCCTGAAGTCTCTGCCGAGCCGCATCGGCCTGCTGCTCGACATGACGCTGAAGGATCTGGAGCGCGTGCTCTATTTCGAGAACTACGTGGTTCTCGAGCCGGGTCTGACGCCGCTCAAGCAGCATCAGCTTCTGTCGGAAGAAGACTTCGCCGTTGCTCAGGAAGAGTATGGCGAGGATGCCTTCACCGCGATGATCGGTGCCGAAGCGATCCGCGAGATCCTGATGAGCATGGATCTGGAGCGTGAAAGCGAGAAGCTTCGCCAGGAGATCGCCGAGGCGACCACCGAGCTGAAGCCGAAGAAACTGGCCAAGCGTCTGAAGGTCATCGAAGCCTTCATGGAATCGGGCAACCGTCCGGAATGGATGATCATGACCGTGGTTCCGGTCATCCCGCCGGATCTTCGTCCGCTGGTTCCGCTTGACGGCGGCCGGTTCGCGACCTCGGATCTGAACGATCTGTACCGCCGCGTGATCAACCGTAACAACCGTCTGCGCCGGCTGATGGAACTGCGTGCTCCGGACATCATCATCCGGAACGAGAAGCGCATGCTGCAGGAGTCCGTGGACGCCCTGTTCGACAACGGCCGCCGCGGCCGCGTTATCACCGGTGCCAACAAGCGTCCGCTGAAGTCGCTGTCCGACATGCTCAAGGGCAAGCAGGGCCGCTTCCGTCAGAACCTGCTCGGCAAACGTGTCGACTATTCCGGCCGTTCGGTGATCACCGTGGGTCCGGAACTGAAGCTGCATCAGTGCGGACTGCCGAAGAAGATGGCGCTCGAGCTGTTCAAGCCGTTCATCTATTCGCGCCTCGACGCCAAGGGCTTCTCCTCTACGGTCAAGCAGGCCAAGAAGCTGGTGGAAAAGGAACGTCCGGAAGTCTGGGATATCCTCGACGAGGTGATCCGCGAGCATCCGGTTCTTCTTAACCGTGCTCCGACCCTGCACCGTCTCGGCATCCAGGCGTTCGAACCGACGCTCATCGAGGGCAAGGCGATCCAGCTGCATCCGCTCGTGTGTTCGGCGTTCAACGCCGACTTCGACGGTGACCAGATGGCCGTTCACGTGCCGCTTTCGCTGGAAGCCCAGCTGGAAGCGCGTACGCTGATGATGTCCACCAACAACATTCTGCACCCGGCGAACGGTGGTCCCATCATCGTTCCCTCGCAGGATATTGTTCTGGGTCTCTACTATCTGTCCATCATGGCAGAGGGCGAGCCTGGCGAGAACATGGCCTTCGGCGACATCGGCGAGATCCACCATGCGCTGGCCAACAAGGTCATCACGCTGCACACCAAGATCAGAGGCCGCTACAAGAACATCGATGCGGACGGCAATCCGACGTCCGAGATCATCGAGACCACCCCTGGCCGCATGCTGATCGCGGAACTTCTGCCCAAGCATCATGAAGTGCCCTTCGACGTCTGCAACAAGCTGATGACCAAGAAGGACATCTCCAAGATGATCGACACGGTTTACCGTGCCTGCGGTCAGAAGGAGACGGTCATCTTCTGTGACCGGATCATGCAGCTCGGGTTCCGCAATGCCTGCAGAGCCGGCATTTCCTTCGGCATGGACGACATGGTCATCCCGGACACCAAGACCAAGCTGGTCGCCGAGACGACCGCGCTCGCCACCGAATACGAGCAGCAGTACAACGACGGTCTGATCACTCAGGGCGAGAAGTACAACAAGGTTGTCGATGCCTGGGCGAAATGCACGGACAAGATCGCCGACGAGATGATGGCCCGCATCAAGGCGGTCCAGATCGACGAGGAGACCGGACGCCAGAAGCCGATGAACTCGGTCTACATGATGTCCCACTCCGGTGCGCGTGGTTCGCCCCAGCAGATGAAGCAGCTGGCCGGCATGCGTGGCCTGATGGCCAAGCCGGACGGGTCGATCATCGAGAACCCGATCATCTCGAACTTCAAGGAAGGCCTGTCGGTTCTGGAGTACTTCAACTCCACCCACGGTGCCCGTAAGGGACTGGCCGACACGGCGCTGAAGACCGCGAACTCCGGTTACCTGACCCGTCGTCTGGTGGATGTCGCACAGGATTCGATCATCCTGGAGCCGGATTGCGGTTCCGAACGCGGTATCACCGTGGCACCGATCGTCGATGCCGGTAACGTCATTGCCACACTGGGCATGCGCGTTCTCGGCCGCACGACCGCCGAAGACGTCTTCAACAATCTGACCGGCGAATTGCTTGTTCCCAAGGGCAAGCTGATCGACGAGAAGGATGTGGATGCCGTCGAGGCCGCCAAGGTTCAGCAGATCAAGATCCGCTCGGTTCTGACCTGTGAAACCGAAACGGGTGTGTGCGCGACCTGCTACGGCCGTGACCTTGCCCGCGGGACACCGGTCAACCTCGGTGAGGCCGTCGGCGTTATCGCCGCGCAGTCCATCGGCGAACCGGGTACCCAGCTGACGATGCGGACGTTCCACATCGGCGGTACGGCGCAGGTGGTCGACAGCTCCTTCATCGAGTCCAATGTCGACGGCACGATCAAGATGCGCAACCGTTCGGTTCAGCGTGATTCCGAAGGCAACCTGATTGCCATGGTCCGCAACATGTCCATCGTTGTCATCGACAGCGACGGCAATGAGCGCGCCGTGCACCGTGTTGCCTATGGTTCCAGGCTGCATGTGGACGAGGGCGATGCGGTCAAGCGCGGTCAGCGGATTGCCGAATGGGATCCCTATACCCGGCCGATGCTTGCGGAAGTCGACGGTATCGTGGACTTCGAGGATCTGGTCGACGGTGCATCCGTGCAGGAAACGGCCGACGAGGCGACCGGCATCACCAAGCGTGTCGTCATCGACTGGCGTTCTTCCCAGCGCGGTGCCGATCTGAAGCCGGCCATCGTCGTCAAGAACGAGAAGGGCGAGATCTCGAAAACTCAGCGTGGCTCCGATGCCCGTCTGATGCTTTCGGTAGATGCGATCCTGTCCGTCCAGCCCGGCGCCACCGTCAAGGCTGGTGACGTTCTGGCCCGTATCCCGCTGGAAAGCGCCAAGACCAAGGACATCACCGGTGGTCTGCCGCGTGTGGCCGAGCTGTTCGAGGCCCGTCGTCCGAAGGATCACGCGATCATTGCCGAAATCGACGGCACGATCCGCTTCGGCCGCGACTACAAGAACAAGCGTCGCGTCATCATCGATCCTTCCGAGGAAGGTGCGGAGCCCGTCGAATACCTCATCCCGAAAGGCAAGCACTTCCATCTGCAGGAAGGCGATGCCATTGAAAAGGGCGAGTATATTCTCGACGGCAATCCGGCACCGCACGACATCCTGGCCGTCAAGGGCGTGGAGGCGCTGGCCGCCTATCTCGTCAACGAGATCCAGGAAGTCTACCGTCTGCAGGGTGTGACCATCAACGACAAGCACATCGAGGTGATTGTCCGTCAGATGCTGCAGAAAATCGAGATTACCGATCCGGGCGATACGGAGTTCTTCTCCGGCGAACAGGTCGACAAGCTCGATTTCGAGGATGCCAACCGCCGGGCGATCGACAATGCCCGCGATCCGGCCAAGGGCTCTCCGGTCCTGCTCGGGATCACCAAGGCGTCTCTGCAGACACGGTCCTTCTTCTCCGCCGCCTCCTTCCAGGAGACGACCCGCGTTCTTACCGATGCGGCTGTCAACGGAAAGGTCGACCCGCTTGTCGGCCTGAAGGAGAATGTCATCGTGGGTCGCCTGATCCCGGCCGGTACGGGCGGGGTCATGAAGCGGATCCGCAAGATTGCCGCGCATCGCGACGACCTGATCCAGGAAGCGCAGCGCCAGCAATCCTCGGAAAGCGCCGCGGAAGGCCTTCTGGAAGACATGACCGGGCCTGCCGAGTAAAGGGCGGCATGACGACCGACATGATAACAAAGGCCGCCTCCGGGCGGCCTTTCTTGTCTCAAGCGAGAAAAAGAGGTCCGTGACATGAACGACAATGACGTTGAAATGGAACCGGTGGTCTACATCGTGATCGGCAGGGTCTGGGAGAAGGAGAACGCCTTGCCGGACGACGCCATCACGATCCATGCGCTGCTGAGTGCGGCGGATGAGGACGATGCCGTCCGCAAGACGCTGGAATCGCTGTCCGCCCAGGGCTTCGCCGAGGCCGAACTCGACCAGATCGGCGTCATGGACGGAGAACCGGACGATGCGGTCTATGAAGGGGCCTATCAGGATGCGCTCGCCGGCAATGTGGCAGTGGTCACCTTTACCGCCTGACGCCTGAATGGCGCGGCGGACCCGCGGGGAGGGAGTGAGCCTGCGCGCAATCGCGCCGGTTTGCGAATCCGGCGCAGGGGCCTTTGAACGGCAAGGCGATTCCCGCCGGGAGATGTCGGCGGGGAATCAATGAATCCGGCCGCGAAATAAAATTACAAAATACCCGCCCTGTTGTTGCGATAAGTTGGCCTTTCCGGCGGAAATAGGCTTCAAAACAGGGTGACAAGACCGGCTTTGCCGGAAATGCGGTTTTTTCGATAAATCGCTTGACGCAATGGGTGCATATGGGTAGTTTCCGCGCATCCCAAGGGCAGGCGGTAAGAGTGAACCGTCCAGCGCGACCTTAAGCGCAGGACCCAATCCTTTTAAACGCTGCCGGGTTACATAGGCGAATAAGCGTCGATTGCATGACCGCGAGGTAACTCGTGGTCCTCTGGTTTTTCGCAGCGCCGGCCGCTCTTCGGAGCGCGCGGGCGCGATTCTGCATGTCTTGAAAGGGTCCGCTTTCAGGATGCAGGTCAGCGCAGGACTGCAGTTGCATACGAATTTTTGGATGGACAAGGTAAAGGGCAAAGAATGCCGACCATCAACCAGCTGATCCGCAAGCCGCGGAAAGATCCGCCGAAGCGGAACAAGGTGCCGGCCATGGAGGCCTGCCCCCAGAAGCGTGGTGTTTGCACCCGCGTTTACACGACGACGCCGAAGAAGCCGAACTCGGCTCTGCGTAAGGTGGCCAAGATCCGCCTGACCAACGGTTTCGAAGTCATCGGTTATATCCCGGGTGAAGGCCACAACCTTCAGGAACACTCGGTGGTCATGATCCGTGGCGGCCGCGTGAAGGATTTGCCGGGTGTGCGTTACCACATTATCCGTGGTGTGCTCGATACCCAGGGCGTCAAGGATCGTAAGCAGCGCCGTTCGAAATACGGCGCCAAGCGGCCGAAGTAAGGAGCACACAGATGTCCCGTCGTCACCGCGCTGAAAAACGCGAAATCAACCCGGATCCGAAGTTCGGGGATGTTGTCGTCACCAAGTTCATGAATTCGATCATGTACGACGGCAAGAAGTCCGCCGCCGAACGCATCGTCTACGGTGCCTTCGATGTCGTCGAAAACAAGGCGCGCGAAAACCCGATCGAGGTGTTTCACGCTGCTCTTGAGAACGTCATGCCGCAAGTGGAAGTGCGCTCCCGCCGTGTTGGTGGTGCAACCTACCAGGTGCCGGTCGAAGTTCGCACCGAGCGCCGTCAGGCGCTGGCGATCCGCTGGTTGATCACAGCTGCGCGCAACCGTAACGAAACCACAATGGTTGATCGTCTGTCCGGCGAGCTGCTCGATGCGGCCAACAACCGTGGTACTGCAGTGAAGAAGCGCGAAGACACGCACAGGATGGCCGATGCCAACCGCGCGTTCTCGCACTATCGCTGGTAATTTGTGACTTCGAAGGGCTGACGCAATGGCGCGCACGCATAATATCGAGGACTACCGCAACTTCGGCATCATGGCTCACATCGATGCAGGGAAGACCACCACGACGGAGCGGATCCTCTACTACACTGGTAAAAGCCACAAGATCGGTGAAGTCCATGACGGCGCAGCCACCATGGACTGGATGGAGCAGGAGCAGGAGCGTGGCATCACGATCACCTCTGCTGCGACGACCGCTTTCTGGAAAGAAAAGCGTCTGAACATCATCGACACCCCGGGCCACGTCGACTTCACTATTGAAGTTGAACGTTCCCTGCGTGTGCTCGATGGCGCTGTCGCTCTTCTGGATGCGAACGCCGGTGTGGAGCCGCAGACCGAGACTGTCTGGCGTCAGGCCGACAAGTATCACGTTCCGCGGATGATCTTCGTCAACAAGATGGACAAGCTCGGCGCCGATTTCGATCGCTGCGTCAAGATGATCAAGGAACGCCTCGGTGCGATCCCGCTTGTGATGCAGATCCCGGTTGGTGCCGAAAACGAATTCCAGGGTTGTATCGACCTTCTGAAAATGAAGGCGCTCATCTGGCAGGCCGAAAACCTCGGCGCCGCATGGGACGAAGTCGATATCCCGGCCGATCTTGCGGACCGCGCACAGGAAATGCGTGATCTTCTCATCGAGACCGCCGTGGAAGCCGACGAAGCGTCCATGGAAGCCTATCTGGAAGGCGAGGAGCCTTCCTTCGAGAAGCTCCAGGAGATCATCCGCAAGGGCACGATCAACAACGAGTTCGTTCCCGTCTTCTGCGGTTCCGCCTTCAAGAACAAGGGCGTCCAGCCGCTTCTTGATGCGGTTGTTGATTATCTGCCGAACCCGATCGAAGTTCCGTCGATCAAGGGTGTCGACCCGAAGACCGAAGAAGAAGTCGAACGCGTTTCTTCCGATGACGAGCCGCTCAGCCTTCTGGCCTTCAAGATCGCCAACGATCCGTTCGTCGGTTCGCTGACCTTCTGCCGGATCTATTCCGGTGTGCTGAACAAGGGCATGTCCCTGCTCAACACGGTCAAGGACAAGCGCGAGCGTGTCGGCCGGATGATGCAGATGCATTCCAACTCCCGCGAAGACATCGAAGTCGCCTATGCTGGTGACATCGTTGCCATCGCAGGTCTCAAGGACACCACGACCGGCGACACCCTGTGTGATCCGCTGAAGCCGGTGATCCTGGAACGCATGGAATTCCCCGAGCCGGTCATCGAGATCGCCGTGGAGCCGAAGACCAAGGGTGACCAGGAAAAGATGGGCCTTGCCCTGAACCGCCTGGCTGCCGAAGATCCGTCCTTCCGCGTGAAGACAGACGAAGAATCCGGTCAGACCATCATCGCCGGCATGGGCGAGCTGCATCTGGACATCATCGTCGACCGCATGAAGCGCGAATTCAAGGTCGAGGCCAACATCGGTGCGCCGCAGGTGGCCTACCGCGAGACCATCACCAAGGTCGCCGAAGTGGATTACACCCACAAGAAGCAGTCCGGTGGTTCCGGCCAGTTCGCACGCATCAAGCTCGTTATCGAGCCGGGTGAGTCGAACGAAGGCTTCGTCTTCGAAAGCAAGATTGTCGGCGGTAACGTTCCGAAGGAATATATCCCGGGTGTTGCCAAGGGTATCGAAAGTGTCATGTCCTCCGGTCCGATTGCCGGGTTCCCGATGCTCGATATCAAGGCGACCCTGATCGACGGTGCTTATCACGACGTCGACTCGTCGGTCCTGGCCTTCGAAATCGCCGGTCGTGCCGGTTTCCGCGAAGGCATTCAGAAGGCCGGCCCGAAACTGCTCGAGCCGATCATGAAGGTCGAGGTTGTCACCCCGGAAGACTACATGGGTGATGTGATTGGTGACCTGAATTCCCGCCGCGGCCAGATTGCTGGCACCGAAAACCGCGGTGTTGTCACGGTCATTACCGCCATGGTTCCGCTGGCCAACATGTTTGGTTACGTGAACAACCTGCGTTCCATGTCTCAGGGCCGCGCGCAATACTCGATGGTGTTCGATCACTACGAGCAGGTGCCGCAGGCTGTCGCCGAAGAGGTTCAGGCGAAATACGCCTGACCCCAACCTCTTGATGTCATAAAGAAATAGAGAAACGGAGTAATCCGATGGCGAAAGAAAAATTTGAGCGCACGAAGCCGCACGTTAACATTGGCACGATTGGCCACGTTGACCACGGCAAGACGACGCTGACAGCTGCAATCACCATGACGCTGGCTGAGACCGGCGGTGCGACAGCGAAAGCTTACGACGAGATCGACGGCGCGCCTGAAGAAAAGGCACGCGGTATCACGATCTCGACGGCCCATGTCGAGTACGAGACGGAAAACCGTCACTATGCTCACGTCGATTGCCCGGGTCACGCCGATTATGTGAAGAACATGATCACCGGCGCGGCGCAGATGGACGGCGGCATTCTTGTGGTGTCCGCAGCCGATGGCCCGATGCCGCAGACCCGCGAGCACATCCTGCTTGCCCGTCAGGTCGGCGTTCCGGCACTGGTCGTCTTCATGAACAAGGTTGACCAGGTCGACGACGAAGAGCTTCTCGAGCTCGTCGAAATGGAAATCCGCGAGCTTCTGTCTTCCTACGAGTTCCCGGGCGACGACATTCCGATCGTCAAGGGCTCCGCGCTGGCAGCCGTGGAAAATCGTGATCCGGCCATCGGCCGTGACGCGATCCGCGAGCTGATGGCTCAGGTCGACGCCTACATCCCGACCCCGGAGCGTCCGAAGGACCTTCCGTTCCTGATGCCGATCGAAGACGTGTTCTCGATCTCCGGCCGTGGCACGGTTGTCACCGGTCGTGTGGAGCGCGGCATCGTCAAGGTTGGCGAGGAAGTCGAGATCGTCGGCATCAAGGACACCACCAAGACGACGGTTACCGGCGTTGAGATGTTCCGCAAGCTGCTGGACAGCGGCGAAGCAGGCGACAACATCGGTGCGCTGATCCGTGGTGTTGCCCGTGAGGACGTCGAGCGCGGCCAGGTTCTTTGCAAGCCGGGTTCGGTTACGCCGCACACGAAGTTCAAGGCAGAGGCCTACATCCTGACGAAGGAAGAGGGCGGTCGTCATACACCGTTCTTTACCAACTACCGTCCGCAGTTCTACTTCCGCACGACGGATGTGACGGGTGTTGTTTCCCTGCCGGAAGGCACGGAAATGGTCATGCCGGGCGACAACGTGTCCGTTGACGTCGAACTGATCGTGCCGATCGCCATGGAAGAAGGCCTGCGCTTCGCTATCCGCGAAGGTGGTCGTACCGTCGGCGCCGGCGTCGTCGCATCCATCATCGAATAATCGACAGCCGGGCCTGCCGGTGATTTTGAATGAAACGCGGGCAGGCCCGCAGTCTTGTTGGGAACAATAACAATGAACGGTCAGAATATCCGGATCCGCCTGAAAGCGTTTGACCACCGTATTCTGGACGCCTCCACCAAGGAGATCGTCAATACGGCAAAGCGGACCGGTGCTCAGGTACGGGGTCCCGTACCGCTGCCGACGCGGATTGAGAAGTACACGGTGCTTCGCGGTCCGCATATCGATAAGAAAAGCCGGGATCAGTTCGAGATGCGTACGCATAAGCGCCTTCTCGATATCGTTGATCCGACGCCCCAGACGGTGGACGCGCTGATGAAGCTCGATCTTGCCGCTGGTGTCGACGTCGAGATCAAGCTCTAAAGCGGGTCAAAGGGGACACATCCATGCGTTCTGGAGTGATCGCTCAGAAAGTGGGCATGACCCGCATTTACAATGATGCGGGCGAGCATGTTCCGGTCACTGTTCTGCGGCTGGAAAATTGCCAGGTGGTTGCCCACCGGACTGACGAAAAAAATGGTTACACTGCGCTGCAGCTCGGCGCCGGTATCCGTAAAGTCAAGAATACACCGAAGGCCTTGCGCGGCCACTTTGCCGTCGCAAAAGTCGAACCGAAACGAACCGTCGCAGAGTTCCGCGTTTCCGCGGACAATCTGATCGACGTTGGCGCGGAACTGACCGCTGACCATTACGTCGAAGGCCAGTTCGTCGACGTGACGGGCACGTCCATCGGTAAAGGTTTTGCCGGTGCGATGAAGCGCCACAACTTCGGTGGTGGCCGTGCGACGCACGGTAACTCTGTCTCGCACCGTTCACACGGTTCCACCGGTCAGTGTCAGGACCCGGGCCGCGTGTTCAAGGGCAAGAAGATGGCCGGTCACATGGGCGACGCCCGCGTGACCACGCAGAACCTCAAGGTTGTGCGCACTGATGTTGAGCGTGGCCTGATCATGGTCGAGGGCTCTGTTCCGGGCGCCAAGGGCGGCTGGATCCTGGTCCGCGACGCGATCAAGAAGGCGCTGCCGGAAAATGTTCCGGTTCCGGGAGCCTTCAAGGCATCCGAAGCGACTGAAGCCGCCGGGAAGGAGAGTGAGTGATGGAACTCCAGGTCAAGACCCTCGAAGGCGGGGCGGCCGGTTCGATCACGGTGTCTGACGAGATCTTCGGTCTCGAGCCGCGCACCGATTTGATCCACCGTGTGGTGCGTTGGCAGCTGGCGAAACGCCAGGCCGGCACCCACAAGACGCTGGGCCGTTCCGAAGTTTCCGGCACGACGAAGAAATTCGTCCGCCAGAAGGGTTCGGGCGGTGCACGTCACGGCAACAAGAAGGCCCCGCAGTTCCGCGGTGGCGGCAGAGCATTCGGTCCGGTCGTTCGCGACCACGGCCATGAGCTGCCCAAGAAGGTTCGCGCCCTCGGCCTGAAGCATGCGCTGTCGGCGAAAGCCAAGGCGGACGGCATCGTCATCGTGGAAGACGCCAAGGCGGCGGAAGCGAAGACCAAGGCCCTGAAGGCTCAGCTCGAAAAGCTCGGCCTGACCAGTGCCCTGGTGATCGACGGTGCCGAAGTCGATACCAATTTCGCACTGGCATCGCGCAACATTCCGCATCTGGATGTGTTGCCGGTTCAGGGCATCAACGTCTACGACATCCTGCGGGCTCACACCCTGGTGTTGACCAAGGCAGCGGTGTCCGCACTTGAGGAGCGCTTCAAATGAGCAAACTTCCTCACTATGACAAGATCGTCGGCCCGGTAATCACCGAGAAGGCGACAATGGCTTCCGAAGAGAACAAGGTTGTCTTCAAAGTTGCCAATGATGCAACGAAGCCGGAAATCAAGGCCGCAGTCGAAGCGCTGTTCGGTGTCAAGGTCACGGCGGTGAACACCCTCGTCCGCAAGGGCAAGGTCAAGCGCTTCCGCGGACGTCTGGGCCGTCAGTCTGACTTCAAGAAGGCCGTCGTAACGCTGCAGGAAGGTCACGCAATCGACGTGACCACCGGGCTCTAAGACGGGGACTTAAGAAAAATGGCACTTAAGACATTCAACCCTACGTCCCCAGGCCGCCGTCAGCTGGTTCAAGTTGATCGCTCCGGTCTCTGGAAAGGCAAGCCGGTCAAGACCTTGACCGAAGGCCTGTCCAAATCCGGCGGACGCAACAACACCGGTCGTCTGACGTCTCCGAACCGCGGTGGCGGTCACAAGCGGTCCTACCGTCTTGTCGACTTCAAGCGGCGCAAATGGGACGTGCCGGCAACGGTCGAGCGCCTGGAATACGATCCGAACCGGACCGCATTCATCGCTCTGATCCGTTACGAGGACGGCGAACTCAGCTACATCCTGGCGCCGCAGCGCCTGGCTGTCGGAGATACCGTGGTTGCCGGCGAAAGCGTCGATGTGAAGCCGGGCAATGCCGCGCCTCTGTCGCGCATTCCGGTCGGCACGATCGTACACAACATCGAACTGAAGCCGGGCAAGGGCGCCCAAGTCGCCCGCTCCGCAGGCGCATTCGTTCAGATCGTTGGCCGTGATCAGGGCTACACCACGCTTCGCCTGATGTCAGGTGAGCAGCGCCGTGTGCTCGGTACCTGCATGGCAACCGTTGGCGCAGTGTCCAATCCGGACCATTCCAACGTGAACCTGGGTAAAGCAGGCCGCTCCCGCTGGCTTGGCATTCGTCCGCATACTCGCGGTGTTGCCATGAACCCGATCGACCACCCGCATGGTGGTGGTGAAGGCCGGACTTCCGGCGGACGTCATCCGGTTACTCCCTGGGGTAAACCGACCAAAGGCAAACGCACGCGGCGTAACAAGCAGACCGATAAGTTTATCGTCCGCAGCCGCCACGCGCGTAAGAAGTAAAGGACAAGGATCGTGGCACGTTCGATCTGGAAAGGTCCGTTTGTCGACGGGTATCTGCTGAAGAAGGCGGACAAGGTTCGTGAGTCCGGCCGGAACGAGGTCATCAAGACCTGGAGCCGCCGCTCAACGGTTCTCCCGCAGTTCGTAGGTTTGACCTTCGGCGTCTACAACGGTCAAAAGCACGTTCCGGTGCAGGTGTCTGAAGAGATGATTGGTCACAAGCTCGGTGAGTTCTCGCCGACCCGGACCTATTACGGACACGGCGCCGACAAGAAGGCGAAGAGGAAGTAACGATGGGCAAGCCGAAGCGTGAGCGGACGCTCGCTGACAACGAGGCCCGGGCAATGACCCGCATGCTGCGCGTTTCGCCGCGCAAGCTGAACCTCGTTGCGGCTTCGATCCGTGGTAAAAAAGTCGGTTCCGCGATTGCGGATCTGACATTCTCCCGCAAGCGCATCGCGCAGGACGTCAAGAAGACGCTGATGTCCGCAGTCGCCAACGCGGAAAACAACCATGACCTGGACATCGACAACCTTGTGGTTGCCGAGGCTCATGTTGGCAAGGCCTTTGTCATCAAGCGGTTCCAGGCCCGTGCACGCGGACGTGTCGGCCGGATCGAGAAGCCGTTCTCGAACCTGACCATCGTCGTTCGTGAAGCTGAGGAGATTGCCTGATGGGACACAAGACAAACCCGATCGGCATGCGCCTCGGGATCAACCGTACCTGGGATTCCCGCTGGTATGCGAACAAGAACGAATACGGCGATCTTCTTCATGAAGATTTCCGCATCCGTGAGTTCCTGCTGAAGGAACTGAAGCAGGCGGCTGTGTCCAAGGTGGTTATCGAGCGCCCGCACAAGAAGTGCCGCGTGGCCATTCACTCCGGTCGTCCGGGTGTGGTCATCGGCAAGAAGGGTGCCGATATCGAACGTCTTCGCAAGAAGATTGCCGATATCACGAATTCGGAAGTGCATCTCAACATCGTTGAAGTGCGCAAGCCGGAAATCGACGCGACCCTGGTTGCCGCTTCGATCGCTCAGCAGCTGGAACGCCGCGTTGCCTTCCGTCGTGCCATGAAGCGGGCCGTTCAGTCGGCCATGCGTCTTGGCGCCCAGGGCATCCGGATCAACTGCGGCGGCCGTCTCGGTGGCGCGGAAATCGCGCGTATCGAATGGTACCGTGAAGGCCGTGTGCCGCTTCACACCTTGCGTGCGGACATCGACTACGGTGTTGCAAGCGCTCACACGGCTTATGGCGTGTGCGGTGTGAAGGTCTGGATCTTCAAGGGTGAAATTCTGGAGCACGATCCGATGGCGTCTGAACGCCGGGCGACTGCTGCTTCCGAAGGACATCAGGGTGATCGCGGCGGACGCCGGGATCGGGGCCGCGAGCGCGCAGCTTAAGTCAAGCTGCCTGCCGCTCGTAAGAAAAGAAAGACGAGAGAAGAACGATGCTGCAACCGAAGCGCACAAAGTTCCGCAAGCAGCACAAAGGCCGCATCCACGGCTTGTCGAAGGGAGGCACCGACCTCAACTTCGGCGCATTCGGTCTGAAGGCTTTGGAGCCCGAACGTGTGACAGCACGTCAGATCGAAGCGGCCCGTCGTGCTATGACCCGTCACATGAAACGTGCAGGTCGTGTCTGGATCCGTATCTTCCCGGACGTCCCGGTTTCTTCGAAACCTGCCGAAGTCCGTATGGGTAAAGGTAAGGGATCCCCGGATTTCTGGGCTTGCCGCGTCAAGCCTGGCCGGATCATGTTTGAAATCGACGGTGTGCCGGAAGACATTGCGCGTGAAGCCATGCGTCTTGCCGCCGCCAAGCTGCCGATCAAGTGCCGGTTCGTTCAGCGTATCGGCGAGTAGGCAGGCGAGGAGTTACAGCCATGAAGGCTTCCGATGTACGAGCCAAGACCCTGGACGAGCTCCGCAGTGAGCTTGAGGGCCTGAAGAAAGAGCAGTTCAACCTGCGCTTCCAGAAGGCCACGGGTCAGCTTGAAAATACTGCGCGTGTCCGGCAAATCCGCCGTGACATCGCGCGCATCCAGACGATCATGCGCGACAAGCGTGTGACGGCGAACGCGTAAGGAGACGGCAATGCCGAAGCGTATCCTGCAGGGCACCGTTGTCAGCGACGCCAATGACAAGACGGTGACGGTGAACGTGGAGCGCCGCTTCACGCACCCGCTTTTGAAGAAGACTGTGCGCCGGACGAAGAAGTACCGGGCGCATGACGAAACCAACCAGTACAAGGTTGGCGACTCTGTTCAGATCGAAGAGTGCGCGCCGATCTCGAAAAACAAACGTTGGACCGTGGTCACCCAGTGATCGCGCTCCATTCAGTGAGCATCAGGCGCACGTGACCCGTGCGCCGCTAGAAGAACAAGGCAGCCAGTCATGATTCAGATGCAAACAAACCTCGACGTCGCCGACAATTCCGGCGCCCGTCGTGTCATGTGCATCAAAGTGCTCGGCGGCTCCAAGCGCAAATACGCCTCTGTGGGAGACATTATCGTCGTCTCCGTCAAAGAGGCTATTCCGCGGGGGCGCGTCAAAAAGGGCGACGTGATGAAGGCTGTCGTCGTGCGCACGGCTAAGGATATCCGCCGTCCCGATGGCAGCGTGATCCGGTTCGACCGCAATGCGGCCGTGCTGGTCAACAACAACAAGGAGCCCGTCGGCACCCGTATCTTCGGACCGGTGCCGCGCGAACTCCGTGCAAAGAACCACATGAAGATCATTTCGCTCGCGCCGGAGGTGCTCTGATGGCTGCGAAAATCAAAAAAGGCGACACGGTGGTCGTATTGACCGGCCGTGACAAGGGCAAGTCCGGCGAAGTCGTTCAGGTTCTGACGTCCGACAACAAGGCGCTGGTACGGGGCATCAATATGGTCCGCCGTCACCAGAAGCAGACCCAGGCGCAGGAAGCCGGCATCGTGGCGAAGGAAGCTCCGATCCACATGTCCAACATCGCGCTCGCCGATCCGAAGGATGGCAAGGCGACCCGCGTCGGCTTCAAAGTTCAGGACGATGGCACCAAGGTTCGTGTGGCCAAGCGTTCGGGAGACCTGATCGATGGCTGAGACCACTTACGTGCCGCGTCTTAAGACGCATTACAATGAAGTCGTGCGCAAGCAGCTTCTTGAAAAGTTCCAGTACAAGAACGTCATGCAGGTTCCGCAGCTGGAAAAGATCGTCTTGAACATCGGTGTCGGTGAAGCCGTCGGCGATTCCAAGAAGGCCAAGACTGCTGCCGAGGATCTGGCGGCGATCGCCGGCCAGAAGCCGGTCATCACCAAGGCGAAGAAGTCCATCGCGACCTTCAAGGTCCGTGAAGGCATGCCGCTCGGTGTCAAGGTCACGCTGCGCAGCCAGCAGATGTTCGAGTTTCTCGATCGTCTGATCACCATCGCGCTGCCGCGCGTTCGTGACTTCAGGGGCCTGAACCCGAAGAGCTTCGACGGTCGTGGCAACTATGCCATGGGCATCAAGGAACACATCGTGTTCCCGGAAGTCGAATACGACAAGGTCGACCAGATCTGGGGCATGGACGTTATCGTTTGCACCACGGCGCCGACCGATGACGAAGCACGCGAGCTGCTGCGCGCGTTCAACTTCCCGTTCACGAAGTAACGGGCAAGGAAGGGATCGACGATGGCGAAGAAAAGCGCAATCGAGAAAAACAAGCGCCGCGAGAAGCTTGTGAAGAAATACGCAGAGAAGCGCGCTGCTCTGAAGGCAATGGCGAAAGATGAAAGCCTGTCCCTGGAAGAGCGGTACAACGCCCGTCTGAAGCTGGCAAAACTGCCGCGGAATTCCGCGCCGAACCGCGTTCGCAACCGTTGCGAAGTGTCCGGCCGTCCGCGCGGTTTTTATCGCAAGCTGAAGATGTCGCGTATTGCGCTTCGTGAACTGGGTTCCCTGGGCAAGATCCCGGGCCTGGTCAAGTCGAGCTGGTAAGGAGAAACTCCGATGGCAATTTCTGATCCGTTGGGGGATATGCTGACCCGGATTCGCAACGCTCAAATGCGTCGCAAGAACAAGGTCAGCTCACCAAATTCCAAATTGCGCGCGCACGTACTTGATGTGCTCGCCAAAGAGGGGTACATCCGTGGCTACACCACGGTTGAATACGAGGGCGGCAAGTCCGAGTTGGAAATCGAGCTGAAGTATTTCGATGGCGAGCCGGTCATCCGCACGATTGAGCGGGTTTCCAAGCCGGGCCGTCGCGTGTACTCGTCGGTGAGAAATATCCCGCATGTCTCCAATGGCCTGGGCGTGTCGATCATATCGACCCCGCGCGGCGTCATGAGCGACCATCAGGCGCGGGACGAAAACGTAGGTGGTGAGGTTCTTTGCCGCGTCTTCTGATGCGTCATCCTCGCTTTTGAAACAACGACAAGGTTGGTCAAATGTCTCGTATTGGCAAAAAGCCAGTCCCCGTGCCAAGCGGGGTAACGGCATCGATCGACGGTCAGACAGTTACGATCAAGGGCCCGAAAGGCGAAAAGTCTTTCATGCTCAACGATCTTGTTCTGGCCGAAATGACGGATGACGGTATCAGGATTGATCCGCGCAACAACACCAAGCCGGCCCGCTCCATGTGGGGCATGAGCCGGACGATGGTGGCGAATCTGATCACCGGCGTGACCGAGGGCTTCAAGAAAGACCTCGCCATGACCGGTGTCGGTTACCGCGCACAGATCCAGGGCAAGAATCTTCAGCTGGCGCTGGGTTTCTCGCACGACGTCATTTATCCGATCCCCGAGGGGATCGATATCGCGTGCCCGAAACCGACGGAAATCAGCATCTCCGGTACCGACAAACAGCGTGTCGGCCAGGTTGCTGCTGAAATTCGTGAATTCCGCCCGCCGGAGCCCTACAAGGGCAAAGGCGTTCGATATGCTGGCGAGTTCATCGTCCGCAAAGAAGGCAAGAAGAAGTAACGGACCAGGATCATGGCGAACAGCAAACAAGCTTTCGAGCGCCGCCGCGATCGCGTGCGCCGTTCGATCCGGAAAGCCGCAGGAGAACGTCCGCGTCTTTCCATCTTCCGCTCGTCGAAGCAGATCTACGCCCAGATCATTGACGACGCGAAGGGGCATACGATTGCCTCTGCTTCAACGATCGAAAAAGATCTCAAGGGCAACCTGAAAACGGGCGCCGACGTAGCTGCAGCTGCAGCCGTTGGCAAGCTTGTCGCCGAACGCGCAGTCGCGGCCGGTGTCAAGCAGGTCGTGTTCGACCGAGGCGGGTACATGTATCATGGGCGCGTCAAGGCGCTTGCTGATGCAGCTCGTGAAGGTGGACTTGAATTCTGACCAGCGCCCGCTGGCGCTCTTAAGAACGGAAGACGTATAATATGGCGAGACAGGAACATCGCGATCGCGACGAGCGAGACAGCGAATTCGTCGACAAGCTCGTTCACATCAACCGCGTTGCCAAGGTGGTCAAGGGTGGCCGTCGCTTCGGCTTCGCAGCCCTGGTTGTGGTTGGTGATCAGAAGGGCCGTGTCGGCTTCGGTCATGGCAAGGCACGTGAAGTGCCGGAAGCCATCCGGAAGGCAACAGAAGCTGCAAAGCGCACGATGATCCGTGTGCCGCTGCGCGAAGGCAGAACGCTGCACCACGACGTCGAAGGTCGTCATGGTGCCGGCAAGGTGCTGCTGCGGGCGGCTCCGGCCGGTACCGGGATCATCGCCGGTGGCCCGATGCGTGCCGTCTTCGAAACGCTCGGCGTTCAGGACGTTGTGGCCAAGTCGCTGGGGACATCCAACCCCTACAACATGGTTCGCGCGACGTTCGCTGCGCTGACCAAGGAAGACAGCCCGCGTTCGGTTGCTGCCCGCCGTGGCCTCAAGGTCTCTGTGTTGCAGTCCCGGCGTCGTGACAACAACGAAGAGGCGGCTCCGGCTGCCGCTGAGGCTTGAACTTAGCGGTTCCGGTTCCCAGCTGAAAGAGGGTAGGTTCCATGGCGAACACCGAAAAGACTGTCACGGTCGAACAGATCGGCAGCGCGTTGCGCCGTCCTAAGGACCAGCGCGCGACGCTTGTCGGCCTCGGCCTGAACAAGATGCACCGCCGTAAAACACTGAAGGACACTCCTGAAGTGCGCGGCATGATCAATAAGGTCCAGCATCTCGTTCGTGTTGTCGAAGACAACGCGTAACAACGGGGTGAGGAGAGAAAAACATGAAGCTCAACGAACTTCGTGACAACGAAGGTGCCGTGAAAGACCGCACCCGCGTTGGCCGCGGTATCGGTTCCGGCAAGGGCAAGACCGGCGGCCGTGGCGTCAAGGGTCAGAAGTCCCGTTCCGGCGTCGCGATCAAAGGCTTTGAAGGCGGTCAGATGCCGCTTCACCGCCGCCTGCCGAAGCGCGGGTTCACGAACATTTTTGCCAAGGACTACAGCACCGTGTCCGTCGGCCGTGTTCAAAAGGCCATCGATGCGGGCAAGCTCAATGCGTCCGAGACGGTCACCGTCGAAGCGCTCAAGGCTGCCGGTGTCGTCAAGCGGATCCGCGATGGCGTTCGTCTCGTTGCCAACGGTGAGCTCACCGCGGCAGTGACCTTTGAAGTTGCCGGTGCCTCCAAGGGCGCCATCGCAGCGATTGAAAAAGCGGGCGGCAAGGTTGCCGTTCTGGGAGCTCAGGCTTAACAGCCTGGGCTTTTCCCATTTTGTCAGCAAGTATCTGACCGGAGTAGGGCATGGCATCG
This sequence comes from Labrenzia sp. 011, assembly GCF_003075075.1. Lineage (GTDB taxonomy): Bacteria > Pseudomonadota > Alphaproteobacteria > Rhizobiales > Stappiaceae > Roseibium. The sequence continues at coordinate 28,401 of NZ_QCYM01000013.1, forward strand.
GCCGCCGAGCAACTGGCGTCAAATCTCAATTTCTCAGCTTTCGCCAAGGCTGAAGAACTCAAAAAGCGCATCTGGTTCACACTGGGGGCGCTTTTGGTTTATCGACTGGGCACCTATATTCCGATGCCCGGTATCAATCCGGAGGCTTTCGCACAGGCCTTCAACCAGGCCCAGTCCGGCATCATCGGCATGTTCAACATGTTCTCCGGTGGTGCGGTTCAGCGCATGGCGATCTTCGCCCTCGGCATCATGCCGTATATTTCCGCGTCCATCATCATGCAGCTCATGACGACGGTTGTTCCGTCGCTCGAGCAGCTGAAGAAGGATGGTGAGCAGGGCCGGAAGGTCATCAACCAGTACACCCGCTACGGTACGGTGATTCTGGCGGCGTTCCAGGCATACGGCATTGCTGTCGGTCTGGAAGGGGCGGCGAGTGTCGTCACCGATCCGGGCTGGTTCTTCCGCGCTTCCACCGTCATCACGCTGGTGGGCGGAACCATGTTCCTGATGTGGCTGGGTGAGCAGATCACCTCGCGCGGCATCGGCAACGGCATTTCGCTGATCATTTTCGCCGGCATCGTGGCAGGTCTTCCGGCCGCCATCGTGCAGACGCTGGAACTGGGGCGTCAGGGGTCGCTTGCGACCTGGATCATCCTGCTGGTCATCGTTCTGGCCGTGGTCGTGATCGCCTTCATCGTGTTCATGGAACGGGCTCAGCGCAGGCTGCTGATCCAGTATCCGAAGCGGCAGATGGGCAACCAGATGATGCAGGGACAGACATCGTTCCTGCCTCTGAAGCTGAACACCGCCGGTGTGATTCCGCCGATCTTCGCCTCTTCGCTCCTGCTTGTGCCGGCAACGGTCGCCGGGTTCGGTCAGGGGTCGGGCAACGAGTGGCTGACCTATATCACCGCGGCGCTCGGCCACGGACAGCCCCTCTACATGATCTTTTACGCGGCCATGATCATCTTCTTCTGTTTCTTCTATACGGCCATCGTCTTCAATCCGAGCGATACAGCCGACAATCTGAAGAAGCATGGGGGCTTTATACCGGGGATCCGTCCGGGAGAACGGACCGCTCAGTATATCGACCATGTGCTGACACGCATCACCACCGTCGGCGCAATCTACATCACCATCGTTTGTCTATTACCCGAATTCCTCATATCGGCGACGGGCGTTCCGTTCTATTTCGGGGGGACCTCATTGTTGATTGTCGTGAGCGTGACAATGGATACCGTATCCCAAATCCAGGGCCACCTGCTTGCGCATCAATATGAGGGTCTGGTGAAAAAAGCGAAACTAAGTGGGAGGCGTCGATGAGGCTGATTCTGGTAGGACCGCCAGGAGCGGGGAAGGGGACACAGGCCGCGCGCCTTGTCGAGAAATACGGCATACCGCAACTCTCCACCGGAGACATGTTGCGTGCCGCCGTGGCCGCCCGGACCCCGATCGGCCTCAAGGCCAAGGAAGTCATGGATGCCGGTGGTCTCGTTTCCGATGAGATCGTCGTCGGCATTATTCGTGACCGGATCGGTGAAGACGACGCGAAGACGGGCTTCATTCTGGATGGCTTTCCGCGGACCATTGCCCAGGCGGAAGCGCTTGAGCAGATGCTTCAGGCGGGCGACCAGAAGATCGACGCTGTTATCGAACTGCGTGTCGACCAGTCCCGGCTTGTCGACCGGATCGTCAAACGGGCCGAAGAGGCCAAGAACGCCGGCCAGCCGGTGCGCAAGGATGACGATCCCGAAGTTTTCAAGCAGCGCCTCGAAGCTTACAACCGCGATACGGCAGTTGTGGTGCCTTATTACGAAAAGACGGGCCTGTTGTCGGTGATCGACGGAATGCAGTCCATTGACGATGTGGCGGCGTCCATAGATTCCGTGCTGCAAGGACTTGACGAAAAGGTTTAGAGTCGTTAAACGACGCGCTCTACCTTACAGTTTAGCCGGTTCCATGCCAATGGGACCGGCATTCTCTGTGCCGGGGCCGCCCCGGCATTTTCGTACCCCGCAAGGGCCGGACTCCACCGGACGCGGGTTTTTTCTCTCTGCGGCTGGGCCTTGCGGCTGCCGCTCAACATGGAGACGAACGTGGCACGTATTGCTGGCGTTAACATCCCGACGAACAAGCGCGTGGTTATCGCGCTTCAGTATATTCATGGCATTGGCAAGAAGTTCGCTCAGGAAATCATTGAGAAGAACAACATCGATGCCGCTCGCCGCGTCAATGAACTTTCCGATGCGGAAGTTCTCTCGATCCGGGAAACGATCGACCGCGATTACATGGTTGAAGGTGACCTTCGCCGTGACACCGCAATGAACATCAAGCGTCTGATGGACCTCGGTTGCTACCGTGGTCTGCGTCACCGCCGCGGCCTTCCGGTTCGCGGTCAGCGCACCCATACGAACGCCCGTACCCGCAAAGGTCCGGCGAAGCCGATCGCAGGCAAGAAGAAATAATCAGTACACGGCGATTGGTGGTGGAGCTGCCGGCATTACGGCAGTGAAGAGATCAAGACAAGGACAAGAAAATGGCTAAAGAAACGACGCGCGTGCGTCGCCGCGAACGCAAGAACATTTCTTCCGGCGTTGCGCATGTGAACTCCACGTTCAACAACACGATGATCACGATTACCGATGCGCAGGGCAACACGATCTCGTGGTCGTCCGCCGGTGCTCTCGGTTTCAAGGGCTCGCGCAAGTCCACGCCGTATGCAGCCCAGGTTGCCGCGGAAGACGCTGCAAAGAAAGCCGCCGAACACGGTATGCGTACGCTGGAAGTCGAGGTTCGTGGTCCCGGTTCGGGGCGTGAGTCCGCACTGCGTGCCCTGCAGGCCGCCGGTTTCCTCATCACGTCGATCCGCGACGTGACGCCGATTCCGCACAATGGCTGCCGTCCGCGCAAGCGCCGCCGCGTCTAAGGCTTCCCGCTTTAGTTACTTGTTTCTCCAAATGGCAAAGAATGGCTCGGCCTTCAAGCCGGGCGGGATAGCCGAAGGGACGAAAACGTGACCATTCAAAAAAACTGGCAAGAACTGATCAAGCCGACCAAACTCGAGATCAAGCCGGGTGACGATCCCCGCTTTCTGGCGACCGTTGTTGCCGAGCCTCTCGAGCGCGGCTACGGCCTGACCCTGGGCAACGCGCTGCGTCGTATCCTGCTGTCCTCCCTGCAGGGTGCCGCCGTGACCGCAGTCCAGATCGACGGTGTTCTGCACGAATTCTCGTCGATCCCGGGTGTGCGCGAAGATGTCACCGACATCGTTCTCAACATCAAGGAAATCGCCATCCGCATGGAAGGCGAAGGTCCCAAGCGCATGGTTGTGCGCAAGCAGGGGCCGGGTGTGGTGACCGCCGGTGACATTCAGACCGTTGGCGATGTCGAGGTTCTCAATCCGGACCTGGTGCTCTGCACGCTCGATGAAGGCGCTGAAATCCGCATGGAATTCACCGTCAACACGGGCAAGGGCTATCACTCCTCCGATCGTAACCGCCCGGAAGACGCGCCGATCGGTCTCATTCCGGTCGACAGCCTGTATTCACCGGTCAAGAAGGTCTCCTACAAGGTGGAAAACACCCGTGAAGGCCAGGTTCTCGACTATGACAAGCTGACCCTGACCGTCGAAACCGATGGGTCCGTCAAGCCGGATGATGCGGTGGCCTTTGCTGCACGCATTCTGCAGGATCAGCTCTCCATCTTCGTCAATTTCGAAGAGCCGCAGCGCGAAGTTGCCGAGGACTCCGTCCCGGAACTGGCGTTCAACCCGGCGCTTCTCAAGAAGGTGGACGAACTGGAACTGTCCGTGCGGTCTGCAAACTGCCTGAAGAACGACAATATCGTATATATTGGCGATCTCATTCAGAAGACCGAGGCGGAAATGCTGCGGACGCCGAATTTCGGCCGCAAGTCGCTCAACGAGATCAAGGAAGTTCTTGCCCAGATGGGTCTCCATCTCGGCATGGAAGTCGCCAACTGGCCGCCCGAGAACATCGACGATCTCGCCAAGCGCTACGAAGACCATCAGTATTAAGGGACGTACGCGTCCCCAGAGCATCCCGCGCCCTTGAGGGACGCGGGCAAGATGCTCGCCGACGAAGGAATCGAGCGACTTGTCCGTATTCAGGCGATCCGCCTGAATACGGGTTGCTCTTGAGGAAAAACCGGGCAAGTGCTTCAATGGTTCAAGCAGACTGCCTGACAGAAAAAGGAGAGGGCCATGCGCCACGGTAAATCCGGCCGCAAGCTCAACCGGACATCCAGCCACCGCAAGGCTATGTTCGCAAATATGGCAGCTTCGCTGATCAAGCACGAGCAGATCGTCACCACCTTGCCGAAAGCCAAGGAAATGAAGCCGATCATCGACAAGCTCATCACCCTGGGCAAGCGCGGCGACCTTCATGCACGCCGTCAGGCCATTTCGCAGATTCGCGATACGGCTATGGTCGCAAAGCTGTTCGAGACGCTCGGTGAGCGCTACAAGGACCGCAGCGGCGGGTATTCCCGCGTGCTGAAAGCCGGCTTCCGTTATGGCGACAACGCGCCTCTGGCCGTTATCGAGCTGGTCGACCGGGATCCGGAGGCGCGCGGCGCCGAGGATCGCGCTCGCGCCGAGGCTGCCGAGGCAGCTGAAAACGCAGCGTAAGCATAGCTTCGCACAGCGATTGAAAGAGGCGGGCCATCGGCCCGCCTTTTTTGTTCTTCCGGCAATCCGGTTGTACCCGGTAGGTTTATATCCCTAATTAGTTTTCACATTATCATTGATTTAAGAAGTACCGATTATCTTGCCGCCCAGTGCCTTTGAAATGTTTGAATGAGGCTGGGGAGATACACTGTGATTGGCAAAAATAAAATCGGCGCGAAGAGAAAACTACCGTCCCTTCGTCTGTCCATTGTCATTCCGGCTTTGATGATTGTGGTCACGGTTGCGGCTTGTGCCGCAGTTGGCGTGATCGGTTATATTACGGGTCGGGATGGTCTGCAGAAGGCTGCAGAAGCGGAACTTGGAATGGTGATTACGGCAAGGTCCGCCCTGCTGGAATCGCGGTTGCAGTCCGCTCAGGCAGAGATCGTCAATCTGGCTTCGAGCGTCGCGGACCCTTTGGGCAATCTGGGCAATGCGGCCATGAACCTTGCCAAGGAAAAGGAAGAGATCCTCAGCCTGTTCCACGGGCCGCGGACGCCTGAAGAGCGCGCGGCCATCACCGGCGAAGAGCAGAAGACCATGTATGCCTGGCGTCACTCCGAGGCGCATGGAGCATTCTACAACGTCTGGAAGAACGGCGGTTATGCGGACATCTATCTGATCGACGCAGACGGGCTCATTCTTTATTCGGTGACCAAGGGTGGCGAGTTCCTGTCCAAAATCGGGGAGGGAAGCGTCGTGGAAGGCTCCGGTCTGGAAGCTGTCTACAATGCGGCCCGGGACATGAATGACGGCGAAATCGCCGCCAGCACCTTTGAAACCTACAATCCGGCCAATGGCGAAAGTTCGCTTTTCCTTGCGTCTCCGGTCTTCATGAATTCCTTCGGGTCCGTCAGCCTGACCGGCGTGGTGGTCATGCGGCTCGATGCCTCCTTCATCAACAATGTCGTGGCCAGCCGGGATGACCTCGGAGAAACCGGCCAGGTTTATGTTGTCGATCAGGACGGCCGTCTGCTCAGCGACATGCCGCTTGCCAGCGAACGGACGGCGCTGGTCATGCAGACGTCCGCGGAACCTGCTCTTGCTGCTGCCGGCGGTGTGGAATCCGCAGCGATGGTCAACGGTGCAGATGGTGTGGCCGACCTGATGGTCGCGCGTCCTCTGTCCTTCCAGGGGCAGAAATGGGCGATTGTCGCCGAGAAAAGCGTCGAAGAGACACTTGCTGCCGTAACCAACATGCGTAACCAGATGTTCATGTGGTCGCTGATGACGATTGCTGTTGCCGCTGTCATCGCTCTCCTGTTCTCCCGGTCCATCACCGGGCCGCTTTCCACGCTGGTCGGTGCGCTGAATGCGATTGCCTCCGGGGACCTGGGAACCGAAATCACCGCGGCGAACCGCAAGGACGAAATCGGTGACATCGGTCGGGCTGTGGTACAGATCCGCCAGAATGCGGCCGAGGAAAACGAGCGGCGTGCGGCAGAGGAAGCCGACGCGGCCCGGCGCCAGGCGGAGCAGCGTCAGGAGATGCTGTCGAGCCTTGCCGGTGACTTCGAGGCAACGGTCGGTACCGTGGTCGACAAGGTTGCCCGCTCCGCCGCCAAGCTGCGTGAATCGGCAACCAACATGCGCGCCATGACCGACAGTGCCGGCGAGACATCTGCCAATGCGGCAACAATGTCGGAAAACACGCTGGCCGAGGTGGAATCCATCGCTGCCGCATCCGACCAGCTGTCGAGCTCTATCCAGGAAATCTCGACCCTGATCGAACGGTCCTCGAGCGTTGCCGCCGCCGCCACCAAGCGGGCAGAAACGACCAATGAGACCGTCAAGTCGCTTGCGGAAGCAGCAAACCGGATCGGTGAGGTCATCACCTTGATCAGCGACATCGCCGATCAGACCAACCTGCTGGCCCTGAACGCCACCATCGAGGCGGCGCGTGCGGGCGAGGCGGGAAGGGGCTTCGCGGTCGTGGCGTCCGAGGTCAAGGACCTTGCGTCCCAGACCGGCAAGGCGACCGGAGAGATCCAGCAGCAGATCGATGCGATCCGCGGTGCAACCGACGATGCCGTCGACGCGATCGGCGATATCCAGAAGACCATCGACGAGATCACCAAGTCTGTGAGCGAAGTTGCCGCCGCTGTCACCGAGCAGAGCTACGCAACTCAGGGAATTGCGGAGAATACCCAGCGGGCCGCTGGCGGAACCTCCAAGGTTACCGAGGATATCCGCAACGTGTCCCAGCTTTCCAACGACACCAACATGGCTGCGCAGAACTTCTCCGAAGAAGCCGCGGACATGGCCGTGGAAGCCGATCAGCTGGACAAGGAAGTGCGCAGCTTCCTGGATCAGGTCCGCTCGGCCTGACACCGAAACCGGTAAACTGACCGAAGCCGCCGGATTTCCGGCGGCTTCCTGCTTTTGTGATTGCCTCTTTTCCTCCCTATCTGCCATGTATCGCAAGGATACTTGGTAGATTCGAAGGTAAGGGGTCCGGCGATGCGCCTGACGATTTCTGGAAACACTGTGCGCATGACGCGCGTTCTCCTGACGGGACTGCTTGGTCTCTGGACGGCCGTGGCGGCCGCACAGACCGCGCAACCCTCTCCGGCCGACCTGCGGCTTGTTCCGCAAAACGAGGCGCAGATCCGGCTGTCCTTCGCGCCGATCGTCAAAAAGGTGGCCCCGGCGGTGGTCAATGTCTATGCCAGCCGCAAGGTGGTGCAGCGCCGGCAGGTCTCGCCCTTCTTCGACGATCCCTTCTTTCGCCGGTTTTTCGGCCAGCAGGGCGGCTTCGATCGCCCCCGGCAGCGGGTGGAATCCTCGCTGGGGTCGGGCGTGATCATTTCCGCCGACGGCACGGTGATCACCAACCACCACGTCATCAAGGATGCGGATGAGGTGCGGGTGGCCCTGAGCGACAGGCGCGAATTCGATGCGGATATCGTCCTCCTGGACGAGCGGACCGATCTCGCAGTGCTCAAAATTCGCGGTGAAGGACCTTTCGAGAATGTGGCCTTCGCCGATTCCGACAGTCTGGAGGTCGGCGATATCGTTCTGGCGATCGGCAATCCCTTCGGCGTCGGACAGACCGTGACGCAGGGCATTGTCTCCGCGACGGCCCGCACCCAGGTGGGCGTGACGGATTTCCAGTTCTTCATTCAGACCGATGCGGCGATCAATCCGGGCAACTCCGGCGGTGCGCTTGTCGACATGACCGGAAGGCTCGTGGGCATCAACACCGCGATCTTCTCCCGGTCGGGCGGCTCCAACGGCATAGGCTTCGCCATTCCCGCGCATATGGCGCGGTTCGTGGCCCAGGCGGCGGACCAGGGTGGCAAGGTGCAGCGGCCCTGGCTGGGGGCAACCGTTCAGAACGTCAATGCCGAAATCGCCGAGGCCCTGTCCCTTGACAGGCCGCGGGGCGTGCTGGTGACCGCTGTCTTCGAGGGTTCGCCGGCTGAAGAGGCAGGTCTCAAGGTCAGCGACCTGGTGGTCGCCGTGGACGGCAAGGAAGTGATCGACCCGAATTCCTTCGGCTACCGCTTCGGGACCAAGATGATCGGTGAGACGACGGAATTCACCGTATTGCGTGACAGCAAGGAACTGAAACTGTCCATCGCGCTGAGACCAGCGCCGGAGGTTCCGCCGCGCGATACCCGCGAGCTGAACGAATATTCCCCCTTCGAGGGAGCCACGGTGATGAACCTGTCTCCGGCGGTTGCCGAGGAACTCGGGCTTCAAGGTGGTGTCTTCGACGGAGTCGTGATTGCGGATGTCAAGCAGGGCAGTACGGCGGACCGGGTCGGTCTGCGTGCCGGGGATATTGTGCGTGCCGTCAACCGGAGCAAGATCGAGACGACGCGCATGCTTGAGACGATCACCAAGACGCCACCACGGGTCTGGCAGCTCGATATAGAGCGGGACGGCAAGGTTTCGCAGATCATCCTGCGCACTTAGGAGAGCAGGGTGAACGATCTGTTTCAAGCCTCCGGTCTGCAGCACTCGGGTCCGAGGCCGCTTGCGGACCGGATGCGTCCGAACCGGCTTGCCGATGTCGTCGGCCAGGATCATCTCCTGGGGCCGGAAGGAACGCTTTCGCGGATGCTCAAGACCCGAACCCTCGGGTCGCTGATCTTCTGGGGACCTCCGGGAACCGGAAAGACCACCATTGCCCGGCTGCTGGCCAATGAAACCGACCTGGCCTTCGAGCAGACCTCTGCGATCTTTTCCGGTGTGGCCGACCTGAAAAAGGTGTTCGAAGCCGCCCGCGCCCGACGGATGGGCGGGCGGGCGACTCTGCTTTTCGTCGACGAGATCCACCGCTTCAACCGCGCCCAGCAGGACAGTTTCCTGCCGGTAATGGAGGACGGCACGATCACGCTTGTCGGCGCCACGACGGAAAATCCCTCATTCGAGCTGAATGCGGCGCTGCTGTCGCGCTCCCATGTGATGACCTTCCATTCGCTCTCCCAGGAAGCCATCGACAGTCTGCTGAGCCGGGCGGAAGAGACCGAGGAAAAGCGGCTGCCGCTGGATGCGGATGCCAGGCAGGTGCTGATCCGCATGGCGGACGGGGACGGGCGCTCGGCGCTGACGCTGGCGGAGGATGTCTGGCGGGCCGCGGCGGAAGACGAGGTCTTCGACGCGGAGCGCCTGCAGGAGATCGTGCAGCGGCGGGCTCCGATTTACGACAAGAGCGCCGATGGCCATTACAATCTGATTTCAGCACTGCACAAATCCGTGCGCGGGTCCGATCCCGACGCCGCGCTTTACTGGTTCTGCCGCATGCTGGACGGGGGCGAGGATCCGATGTATCTGGCGCGCCGGCTCATCCGCATGGCTGTCGAGGATATCGGCCTGGCCGATCCCAATGCGCTTGTCCAGGCGAATGCCGCCCGGGACGCCTATCAGATGCTCGGGTCGCCGGAGGGCGAGCTGGCCCTGGCGCAGTCGGTGGTCTATCTGGCGACCGCCCCCAAATCCAACGGCGCCTATGTGGCCTACAAGGCGGCCATGCGGGATGCGAAGACCAGCGGGTCCCTGCTGCCGCCCAAGCATATCCTCAATGCGCCCACGAAGCTCATGAAGCAGGAAGGCTACGGCGACGGCTATCAGTATGATCACGACGCGCCGGAAGGTTTCTCCGGGCAGGACTATTTTCCCGAGAAACTGGGGCGTCAGACCTATTACGATCCGCCGCAACGGGGTTTCGAGCGGGAGCTGCGAAAGCGTCTGGACTATTGGGACAAGCTGCGCAGGGAGCGTGGCTGACAGGCGGGGCCATGGCCCCGTTGCAGGCCGGGGCCGGCGGCGTCAGGCCGGTGTCCTGTTGAGCCGGTCCAGCGCATTGCGGAGGGATGCGGTAAGCTGTTCGCGTTCCCTTGTCCCCACCGTTCCCGGCAAGCTGAGAGCGAGCTGATCCAGCTGCCGTGAAACCGCCGCCAGATCCAGATCCGGTCCGTCCGCCGTATCGGTCCGCAGGCCGATGACTTCATAGGTGGCCACCGGATAGGCGATGCCCTTCACGGTCACTTCGCCGGTATCGATGCACTGGATCTGGTCCTTCACCTGGGAAAAGGTTTCGAAGGAAATCAGGATCGATCCCGGTGCCGCGAGGCTCTCCAGGCGGGACGCCGTATTCACGCCCCGGCCGATGATGGTGTAGTCCAGCCTGTCGTTGCTGCCGAAATTTCCGACGGTGCAATAGTCCGTGTGAATGCCCATCCGGCATTTCAGGGGTTTTGAGATGCCGGCTTCGCGCCAGACATCCTGCAGTTCCGCCATCCGGTCCTGCATCTCGATGGCCATCCGGACGCAGGCCAGCGCATCTTCCATGACACCCTGGGTTTCCGGGTCACCGAAGAAAATCAGGATGGCATCGCCGACGTATTTGTCGATGGTGGCGCCGTACTTGAGGGCGATTTTCGACATTTCCGTCAGATACTGGTTGAGGATGGACGTCAGTTCCTCGGACTCGAGCCGCTCCGCGGTTTCCGTGAATCCGGCGATATCGGAGAAGAAGACGGTCAGTTTCTTGCGGGCCGAGGTGATCTTGACTTCCTGGCGGCCCTCGAAAATAGACTTGTAGACCTGCGGAGAGAGATATTTTGCAAGCTGCTTGGACAGAGCTTCCATGCGGCTCGACTGATCCGCCAGCTGATCTTCAACCGCCTCGCCATGCTCGATGGTGGCTTCATACAGCATGCGAAGATCTTCGAGTTCGGAGCGCAGATACTTGTTTTCTTCCTGCAGAGAGCGCAAGGCCGGTTCCTGATCGGAAGGGTCCCCGGACGGGAGCGATTGCGTCTTGTTTTCCAAACTTTCCGTCATTTCAAATCGAAGTCCGTATCCGCGGGCGTTGCTGTCAGCCTTCAGGAATCACTGTTCGCCGCGTGAGGCATCCTATCGTAATATCCGTAAGTCTTTCGGGAAAAAAGCATCCTTTTGGGACCGTTGCCGGGTTGTCCGGAGCTGTAACCATTTCTTATGCGGATTTGCCGTAAAAATACCGGAAGGATCATTTCGGCGGCTTCATGAAGGAAATTGAACTCAGACTGGGCCTTGTCTTCTACGGAGGGGTTTCACTTGCCATCTACATGCATGGGGTGAGCCGCGAGTTGCTGAATCTGGTCCGCGCTTCGAGCTTCCGTCTTGACCGCAATGGAAGCGGGTCGGGCGAGGGGGCTTCGGACCGGGATCTGCCGCCTGTCCAGTCAGCCTACAAGGATCTGCTCGACGTCCTGTCTCCGGTGGCCGACGTGCGCGTGGTGGTCGACGCCATCGCCGGGGCTTCCGCGGGCGGTGTCAACGGCATCATGCTGGCCAGGGCGATCGCTCATGACCTGCCTCTCGACAGTCACAGCCGGCTGTGGCTAGAAAACGCCGATGTCACCCGTCTGGCGCGGCCGCAGTCCGGTCTGTCGCGCTATCTCAAGATCTCGGTTTCGCCGGTTCTGGACCGGTTGATCTCCTCCCGGCTGAACAAGCAGGTCGAAAGCACGGAAACCCGTGAAAAACTGCGCCATTTCATGCAGGCAAGATGGTTTTCTCCGCCGTTTTCCGGTGACAGGTTCATCGGCTGGATGCTCGATGCCTGCAAGCAGATGGAAGACAGCGCCGAAACCGGCCGGACACTCATTCCGCGCGGACAGACGCTGGATCTCTTCGTGACCATCACGGACTACAACGGCATCAAGCGGCGCATTCGCCTTGATGATCCGGACCACGTGGAGGAATGGGATCACCGGCGCATTCTGAATTTTCACGCGGTTCATCGGGCTCCGGGGCTCGTCGACAGCCAGTTTGCCGCCGACAACATTCCCGAACTGGTCTTTGCCGCCCGGGCGACGTCGTCCTTTCCCGGTGCCTTTCCTCCCGCCACGATTGCCGAGATGGATCGGGCTCTTGCCAGGAAAGACCTGACCTGGCCGCATCGGGAGCGTTTTCTGGCGAAGGGGCTGGACCTGAGCCCGGAGGCAATCGCGCGGCACTGTTTCGTTGACGGCAGCGTGGTGATGAACAAGCCGTTCGCGCCGGTCATCAAGGTGATCCAGGACCGGCCGGCGACAAAGGAAGTCGCCCGGCGGCTGATCTATATCGATCCGTCGCCGGTCGAACCGGCGGAGGCCGATGGACGGCTCGTGGAACTGCCCGGCTTTTTCAGGGTCATTCTCGCGTCTCTTGCACATATCCCCCGGAACGAGCCGATTGGCGACGATCTGAAGGAACTGGAGCAGAACAACCGGCGGAGCCGCTGGCTGGCGCAGCTGATCGACTCGACCGGGCCGATGGTCGAACAGGCGGTGAAGGGCCTGTTGCCGAAACGCAGGACGGTTACGCCGGAAATCCTGGCCAGATGCCGCCGGGACGCGACCGAGGCGGCCTTCCGGCAGGCCGGGTTTGCCTTTCTCAACTACCAGTCGCTGAAGCTGCATGCCCTCGGTGAGCGTCTTGCGGGGCTGACGACCCGCTTGAGCGGCATTCCCGGAGCCCGGAAACAGGAAGAGCCCGTTCTGGCGCTGCTGGCCCGGCATTTTTCCATGCTGACAGAGGACAGCAAGGAGCTGCTCGGCCGTAACGACCCGCATGTGCTGGCGCTGCTGCGCGGGTTGGATGTCGATTACCGCATCCGGCGTCTGCGCTTCGCGATCCGCAAGCTCAACGGCTTCTATCATTACGATCCCGCCTCCGGTCTGCCCTTGCCGAATACGGATGCCCTCGATCACATGAAGGGCCTGCTCTACGATCAGATCGACCATTTGAGCTGGCGCTGGACGGAGCGTTTTTTCGGCAAGCGGTGCCGGGAGGATGCGGAACGTCTCGTGACAGGACTGGCAGCGGGGGAGGGACGCGCGGGCGAGCGGGTCGTGCCGTTGCTTGACAGCATGTCCGAGATGATGGGGCTGGGGGACCTCGACCGGCTTCAGGACGAGCTTTTCGCCGTAACCGCCCGTGGCCTGCTGGACAAGGACCGTCATGCGTCGCTGATGCGCTCCTATATCGGTTTCGGCTTTTACGACCTGATCACGTTTCCGGTGCTGCAGCGGAACGATTTTTCGGAGGTGACGGAAATCCTCGTCGACCGGATCAGTCCCCGGGATGCGGAAAGCCTGACCACGGAAGGTTTCGAGCTCAAGGGAAAGTCGCTGAATTCCTTCGGAGCGTTCTTCAATCGCGGCTGGCGGGAGCACGATTACCTGTGGGGACGGCTCAATGCCGCCGACAGGCTGGTGAGCATCGTTCTGTCGGCCACCGGCAAGGGCACTTTGCCGCAGATGCAGGTCAATCAGGCCCGCGCCCGGATCTTTCTGGCGATCCTGGAGGAGGAACGGGGCAAACTCACTGAGATCCCTGATGAATTGGCCCGGATTGATGATCTGGTGCGCGCGGTCTATCCTGACTTTGCTCATGTTGCGCAAGACGTGTAGACTGGCTCCGGCCGAAAACCGGCAAGTGTCTCCTTGACGCGACGACCGCTGGTTCGCTACGCATTTCTGTACGGCATGGCAATTGTCCCGCGAGCGGAATGTAAGAGTTTATGGATTTTCTGACTGACTACACAGGGAACGGGCCGGCGGCCTTTCTGGCGATGTTCGCCGGACTTTATGCCATCAGCCTCGTCGTGCTGTTCACGACCGGCCTGACGATGACGGCCCTGAACCGGCGTCATCCGGACCGCAAGATCCAGAAACGGCAACCGACCCATGACGCGCTCCGTGATATCCGCTCCTCCATGAAGCAGCTGGCGATCACCAGCTGCTGCCTGTCGATCGGCCTTTACGCGCAGATGCGCGGCTGGACGCTCTTCTCACCGGTGGCGCTGTCCTGGTGGTCCGTTCCGGTCTTTTTCCTGGTGTCCCTGATGCTGCATGACACCTGGTTCTACTGGGGACACAGGATCCTGCACACGAAACTGTTCTACCGGTTTCACAAACCGCACCACATGACGGTCACGCCCACCGTGTGGTCCAATGATGCCGGGTCGAGCGTCGACACGTTGTTCGCGCATTCCTATTATGCGCTGGTGCTATTCGTGGTGCCGATCCCGCCGCTGGTCTTTCTGGGGCACCGGCTGTTCGATCAGGTCTCGGCGGCCATCGGCCATTGCGGTTACGAGCATTTCGCCAGTCCCACGGCTCGCAAGCCCTGGCCGCTGCTGTGCACGCTCTACCATGACCAGCATCACCAGTATTTCGTCTATAACTATGCCAATTATTTCTCTTTCTGGGACCGGCTGTGCGGCACGATTCACCCGACCTATGACGAAAGGGTGGAAGGCTTCGAGGTGCTTTATTCCGGCGAGCGGGACAAGGCATGATGGCACTCCTGGCCGATTATCTCGTGATTGTCCTGCTGACCTATGCAGCGATGGTGGCCGTCTATTTCGCGACCGGATTTACCGTGATGGCGATCAACGCGCGGCATCCGGAGCGGCGTATTCAGAAGCACCGGGACGGACTGAAGCGTCAGGCGGTTGAGATCCGCGCCTCGATGAAGGCGCTGGCGACATCCTCCGTGCTGCTGTCGTCCGGCTTTTTCGCGCAGCTGCAGGGCTGGACCCTGTTCGCGCCGCTGGAGCTGTCCTGGTGGTCCTTTCCGCTGATGTTCGCGGTGTGTTTCGTGCTCTTCGACGGCTGGTTCTACTGGGGGCACCGCATCCTGCACCTGCCGGTGCTCTACAGGTTCCATGTGCCGCACCACCGTTCCATCGCGCCGACCGTGTGGAGCAACGACAGCTCGACCACGGTGGACACGTTGATCGAGCATTTCTTCTATTTTCTGGTATGGTTCGTTCTGCCGGTTCCGGCGCTCAGTGTTTTCGCCCTGCGCCTGTTCGACCAGATCTCCGGCATGGTGGGTCATTCCGGCTTCGAATATTTCGCGTCCAGGTCGTCGCGGTTTCCGTCGCCGCTGATTTGCACGACCTTCCATGATCTGCATCATTCCCAGTTCCATTATAATTACGGAAACTTCTTTTCGTTCTGGGACCGGGTTTGCGGTACAGTACATCCGAAATACGATGACCTTGTGCGTTCGATGGAAGAAACCGGCGAGATTCCGGAAACGGAAGAGACCAAGGTCAAGGCAACCGGGTAAGCCCGCAGGCGTTTTCACGCCGTGTCAGCCAACCGACCAAATGACTTGAAGGAATACCATGCTGGATCAGGCGATCTCCGTTCTGCTCGAATTTCTGCCGATATACGCGGCGGTCTACGTGATCAACGTGTTTCTGTATTTCGCGACCGGCTGGGTGCTGGTCCAGATCCAGAACCGGCATCCGGAGCGGCGCATCCAGCCGAACCGGCGCGGTGAAAAGCGCATGTGGAAGGAAATCCGCGCCAGTGTCCTGTCCCTCACGGTGACAGCAGGCTGTCTTGCGGGCGGCATCTTCCTGTCGCTCAAGGGCTGGACCCTGGTGGCGCCGCTGGAGCTTTCCTGGTGGTCCGCCCTGCTGATGTTCGCAGTGTCCATCCTTGCCTTCGACACCTGGTTCTACTGGGGCCACCGCTTCATGCACACCAAGGCGATGTACCGCTTCCACGCCGAGCATCACCGGTCCGTCGCCCCGACCGTGTGGAGCACCTATTCGGACGATCCGGTCGACGCCTTCGTCATGCAGAGCTATTACCTGTGGGCGGTGATCTTTCTGCCGATCCCGATCCCGGTTCTGATCGTCCACCGCCTGTGGGACCATTTCAACGGCACCATCGGCCATTCCGGCTTCGAGTTCTGGGCTTCGCCGATGTCGCGCATGCCCTCGCCGATGGTCTGCGTGACCTTCCACGACCAGCACCATTCCCGTTTCCGCTACAACTTTGCCAATTTCTTCTCCTTCTGGGACCGGGTCTGCGGCACGATCGATCCGAAATATGACGAGCAGGTCAAGGTGTTCGAGCAGTTGGGGCAGGACGACGAGGCAAAATCCGTGGCGCCCGGAGAATAGGATTTGCGGTCATCGTCCCGGCCTGGCGCACAGTGGCAAAGTCTGGGGCCGATGACTTGGATACCTGCGGGTGGACCGCGATGCTCCGGCATCGCCGGATCTGTGCCTTCGCGGGAATGACAGGGACGGTCGAGGGGCGGGCTGCGGTTTGAAACATCTTCTTCTTGTGATGCTCGGCGGCGGAATCGGGGCTGGCGGGCGGCATCTGGTCTCGCTGGTCACGCTCAGACAGTTCGGCCCGGGATTTCCCGTGGGAACCATCACCGTCAACATCATCGGCTCGCTGGTCATGGGGCTCTTCATCGGATGGCTGGTGAAGCATGAAAGCGGCGGTCTGCAGTCGCTGCGCTATTTCTTTGCCACCGGCATACTTGGCGGCTTTACCACCTTTTCGGCCTTTTCTCTCGATACCGCCATCCTGTGGGAGCGCGGGGATACGCATCTGGCGCTGATCTATGTGACCGCCTCGGTACTCGTGTCGATCGTCGCTGTCTTCGCCGGGCTGATGGTCATGCGCCACGTGGTCTCCTAAGTTTCCCTTCCATTTGGCGGCAATTCCGCCTATACGCACCGGAATGATTTTTCGCCCCGGAGGCTTCAGGCACGGGGCATGGGATGCGCCGGACCTCAGGTCACGGGTGCATGAATGAGAACAAAATGTCAGCGATTGAACAGAAACAAGTGACCGCCGATGAGGCGGGCATGCGCCTGGACCGTTGGTTCAAGAGCCATTATCCGGGTCTGGGCTTTGGCCGTCTGCAGAAACTTCTGCGGACCGGACAGGTGCGGATCGACGGCAAGCGGGTGGAATCGAACACGCGTATCGCCAAAGGCCAGATGGTCCGCATTCCGCCGCTCGGGGTGGAACTGCCGGCGGATGACAAGAAGAACGCCAGACCGAAATCCACCAAGCTGACTTCCGATGACCGCAAGGCGGTCGAGGACATGCTGCTGTTCGAGGACAGCCACGTGATGGTCCTCAACAAGCCGGCGGGCCTCGCGGTGCAGGGGGGATCCGGGCTCAGCCGGCATCTGGATGGCATGCTGGACGCCTTCACCGACAGCAAGGGCAACAAGCCCCGCCTTGTCCACCGGCTCGACCGGGAGACTTCCGGCATCATCCTTGTGGCGCGGACCCGCAAGGCGGCGCAGGAGCTCACAAAGTCCTTCCGCCACCGCAACACCCGCAAGATCTACTGGGCGATGCTGGCCGGCGTTCCCAAGCCGTATCAGGGCCGGATTTCGACCTTCCTGGCGCGGAACGAGGGCGAGGAGCGCATGCAGGTGGTCCGTCAGGGCGATGACGAGGCCCAGCACGCCGTCTCGCTCTATTCAGTGTTCGAGAAATCCGCCCAGAAACTGTCCTGGGTGACCATGAAGCCGGTGACGGGGCGGACGCACCAGCTGCGCGCTCATGCGGCCCATATCGGCCATCCGATCATCGGCGACGACAAATATTTCAATATCGAGAACTGGGAACTGCCGGGCGGCATCCAGAATCGCCTGCATCTGCTGGCACGCCGGATCGTCATCCCCCATCCGTCCGGTCACGGCGTGATCGATGTCTCGGCGCCGCTGCCGCCGCATATGCAGCAGACCTGGAACCTTCTGGGGTTCAATGCCAAGGATTACGATCCGGAAGCGGACGATCCGGACGAGACGCTGATCAAGCGGTGAGGCCCGCTTTGAGAGTGTCGCGGCCGGTCTAGAAACCCTGAAACATGGCACTCAGGACCACGGAAGCGAAGGTGACGGCCACGACGCCGGCAACCAGCTTCCAGGCGTCGGCACGCTTTTTCAGCCCTGGCCAGCCGAGCGGCTTGATCACCTGGACGGCGGCGATCAGGAACAGCAGCAGCATGAGAATCTTGATCAAGGGCGTGTCCGGCAAGTGGTGAGCATGGCTGCTTCCCTTAACCCTTGTTGCAGGTGATGTCGAGCAGTCCGCTCAAGGAGATGGCAACTCCACTGTGTCCAGCCACTCGTAACGGGTCGTTGCCTCGATTTCCTGTCCACCTGTGAGGGTCTTCATGTGCCGCTGTTGCGGCAGCGAGGTTTCGGGATCCACCCACAGCGTGACGACGGAGACGGCTGCGACGGGGGCCGTTGTCTCCTGCGTGTACATGTATGTGTTGAAGCTTTTGTCGCCGAGCATTTCCGTCGAGCACGAGACGTCCTTGATTGCGGCGCGTGTTTCCGCGTTCCGCTCCAGCGTCTTTTCAAGCCAGTCCGCATCACGCTTCTGGCTGGCGGTCCAAGTGTTGCCGTCGCTCGACGTATATTCCTGATCATCAAGGACAAGCCAGTGGACGCCGGTCTGCTTGACGACCTGGTAAAAGTGGCTGTAGTCCCTGTAATATTGCTCGCTGTCTTGTATGATCCGGCCCCCCATACCCAGCTCTACAAGCAGCTTGTAATTCTCCGCCGTTTCCCCAGCCTTCATGATGGCCTGAATATCTTGCCTGCAGTCGGCGCGGGCAGAAAGTCCGTGAGCCGTAACGCCGAAGAATGCGGTTGCGAAAAAAGCGCCATAATTCAAACAGGATAAAATACGCACTTCGCCCTCCGTGGAAATGGTCCGGGTCAGCACCATACCATCAGGGTTCCCGCACACGAAAGCGGAACGGGCAAATCGGGAGAGTGAGGGTCAGACGCCGGCGCTGCGATGCAGTTTGGCCATGTAGGTGGGAAGTTTTTCCATCGACGGGACGACGATCAGGGTCTTGATCTTGCCGGCCTTGAAGGCGTTCAGGAACTTGTTGTAGTCCTTGAAGGCGACGCAGCCGTGGGAGCCGATCGAACGGCGCAGAAGCCTCGTATGCGTCAGCATGCCGTCACGGCCTTTCATGGCCGCCCGGTCGTGCGGCAGCATCCGGATTGCCTCGACGCCGTGGAACAGCCGCTCACGCATGCGCAGCTTGTAGATATTCGGCGGGGTCGGCCCGTAATTCTTCACATGAGCGTATTTCGGATTGTCCATCTTGGCCCCGATACCGGAATGGGCTTCCAGTTTGGTGCCGTCCGGCATATGGACCGTCGCTGCGCTGATGTCATAGACCGCGACCTTGCTGTTCCGGCCGGGACGTGTGGGCTTGCCGCCGCCAAACAGTTTGCCCAGCCCGCTGAAGACACCGTTTTCACCCTCTTGCGGATTTCCCGGGGTTGCATAGGCAAGAACGGGGGCCGGTGTCTGCGGTTTTTCCAGGTTCGGTTTCGTGGCGGCCGGTGCGGAACGGCGTGCAATCTCGGGTTTGATGCCGGGGATGCGGGCCGGAACGGCGTCCGGCTCGAAGAGACTGCCGGTTCCGGCAAGAGATGCCGGGTCAAGTGAAGCGACCTGAACCGGAGGGATGGGGGACTGCGTGGAGCTTTCCGGATTTTCGGTCAGTGCGCCCGGCAGGGCTGCGGCAGGGGCTTCGGCGAATGCGCGTACCCTGTCCCTGGCTGCGAGCGTACGGGCGTTTGCCGCCAGGAGCGTGCGTGCCAGCTGGAGCTTTGCCAGTTTGCCGGCCAGAGCGATCTTGGCCGTGTGACGGGCGCCGGCGACTTCCTCAGCGGCGCTTTCCTGCGCCCGAAGAGCGGCCTCAACCATCGCGGTCCGAGCCGGGAGAGCTGTTTCCGGATCGTCTGCCTGAACCGGAAGTGCGGACGGTGCGGGTTTGGCGGGAAAGCGGGTTGCCGGCAAGCCGGTTGAAGGCCTGGAGAATTTCGCGGTCCTGGCCTGAACGGTCCCGTTCTCGCGGCCGTTGGCGGATGCGGGCAGCCCGGCAGAAACATGGGCAAGCGCCAGCGGGGCGGGTGTTGCGGCCGATGAGGAAAATTCCGAAGGCACCAGCGCGGAACCGAAGAGGGTCGCGGAGGCGGCCAACCCGGCAATGAGCAGGGTCGTACCTGCGAGAAGGGTAAAGAACGTCCGCTGTCTTTTCGGAGCCGTCATCCCGTTCTTCTCGCCAATCCGTCTGTTTTTCTGCTGCATTCAGGCAAAACCACTCTTGTATCCTCAGCCTTGCGGCTGCGGGCCAACTCCGATTTCTCTGGCGGCAAGCTTGCCTCAAACGATCATGCCCACCCGAAGACCCCAATATCGCAAAACATGGTAACCAACATGTTTACGAGCCGGTGCGTCTTTGATCCTCTCATCGAGAAACACCTTAAAGCGGCGATTTTCGGGCGCGTCGGCCAATTCGTCGATATCCAGAAATAACCGGTCGATATGCCGCAAGCTGTGGATTGCCCCGGCCCGTGACGTGCCAAGGGAGGTGTTCCGCGGGACAGGTATTTCCCGGTCTCGGCGGCTTATGGCGCGGCAATGTCTTGACCGAGACGCCAAAACCCGGCACATGCGGGCCTTGAGCACAGGCTTCGATAGGGCCCGCAATGTATCTGATCATTTTTGACGTCGACGGCACGCTGGTGGACAGCCAGAACACCATCCTGCACGGTCTGCAGGTCGGCTTCGATGCCGTCGGCCTGCCAATGCCGGACCGGCGAACCGCCCTGTCGATCGTCGGGCGATCCCTTGAGGAAGCCTTCACGGATCTGGTCGGGCCCGCCCATAAGGACAAGGTCCAGATGATGGCGGACGCCTACCGCACGTCCAAGATTTCCCGTCGCGAGCAGGGGCTCGATATGGATCCGCTTTATCCCGGCGCCCGGGAGACCATTGAAAGGCTTCACGGACGGGACGACATTCTGCTCGGCATCGCAACCGGCAAGGCGTTGCGCGGGGTGACGCACATGCAGGACAGCCACGATCTGCACGGCCGTTTCGTTACGATCCAGACGGCCGATACTTCGCCCTCGAAACCGCATCCGGACATGATCTTGCGCGCTATGGCGGAGACAGGCGCCGAACCGCATCGCACGCTGATGATCGGCGATACGGGGTTCGACATGGCGATGGCAAGGGCAGCCGGCGCGCATGCGATTGGTGTTACCTGGGGCTATCACGATGTCCCGCAACTGTTGGCAGGAGGCGCCAGCCGGATCGTCCATGGGTTCGGTGAACTCGATTCAGCCTTGAGCGACATTCTCAATTTATCCGAGGTACCAGTCTGATGCGCGAATTTCTTGAAGTTATGGAGGAAGACGCGGCGCGGGATCCGGAGCAGCGCGCGCGCGATCTTTCGCGGCGTGAGCTGCCCAAACGCTTCTACAAGGAAGCGACCCATCAACCGGCGGACGGTGGCTTCTCCATCCATCTGGATGGCCGTCCGGTCAAGACGCCCGGCAAGACGACGCTGCTCCTGCCGAACGAGACGCTCGGGGCGGCGGTCGCGGCCGAATGGATGGCGCAGGAAAAGGTGATCAACCCGGCGGCCATGCCGCTGACACGTATCGCCAACTCGGCGCAGGACGCGGTTTCCGTCCGCTTCGGGGACGTTGCAGACGACATCACCCGTTTTGCTGGCACGGATGCGCTGTGTTACCGCGCCGGCGATCCGCAAAGCCTTGTCGAGACACAGCGCCGCCTGTGGGATCCTGTCGTGGACTGGGCGGGTGGCCTGCTCGGCGGGCGCTTCGTTCTGATCGAGGGCATCGTTCATGCGTCTCAGCCGGAGACGCTTCTTGAGGCCTACCGGCAGCGGCTCGATGCGGAGACGCCCCTGCGGCTTGCGGCGCTGCACACGGTTACCGGTCTGACCGGTTCGGCCATCCTGGCGCTGGCGCTCAGGGAGAGGCATCTGGACCCGGACCGGGTCTGGGCGGCGGCGCATGTGGAAGAGGACTTCAACATCGCGCGCTGGGGAGAGGACGCGGAAGCGGCACGCCTGAGAGCCTACAAGCGCACGGAATTCGACGCCGGAGCCCTGATCCTGCAGGCGGGCTGATCCGTCCGGACAATCGGCCTGCATCGGCCGAGGCAGGCCGATTGTTCCCCGCACAGATGAACCGGGCCGGGCTTGGATATGCGTTTTGGCGGGGGGCGACGACAGGAACCGCCAGGTCAGCCCAGATAGAATGTCGTTGCCATCAGGAAGAAGATCAGCACGCCGAGCACGTCGTTCGACGAGGTGATGAACACGCCGATGGCCATGGCCGGATCGATGCCGATCTTGTCGAGAATGATGGGAATGCTCGCCCCGACCATGGCGGCCAGGGTGGTCACGCACAGCAGCGACAGGGAAGTGGCCAGCGCCAGGTGCAGCGGCGCCTCCAGCGGCACGACCAGCGAGGCAACAAGCACGAGGCACGCCAGGACGGTTCCGGCGATCGCACCGTTGAACAGCGCGGCGAGAAATTCCTTCATCAGACGGAACACGATATCGCCGGACCAGAGTGCGCCGGTGGCGATGCCCTGGACCGCCACAGCCGAAGCCTGAAGGCCCGCATTGCCCGCCATGGACATGGTGACCGGGATGAAGGCCGCGAGGATGGCGGCCTCGGCGAGCTGATCCTCGTAGGACCCGACGACGGTCGCGGCGACGCTTGAGCCTACGAGTCCGGCCAGAAGCCAGGGCAGGCGGCCCCTGACGATCCTGAAGACGGTGTCGTCCGCGCGCGATTCAGCCGAAACACCGCTCATCAGCAGCATGTCCTCATTGGCCTCGTCGGACGCGATCCGGGTGAGCTGCTTGGGCGTGATGCGTCCGAGCAGCTGGCCGTCGCCAGAGACCACGGGAACCGTGCGCATGTCCCGCTTGCGGGCGAGGCGCAGCACCTGTTCCTGATCGGTATCGGCGGAAACGGCGAGCACGTCGCGGTTCATGATCTCGCTGAGCGGTGTGTCGTGCGGTGCAAGCAGCAGTTTGCCGACTTCGACGGTGCCCGTCAGCTTGCCGTGGGCATCGGTGACATAGACCGTGAAGATCTTGCGGATACGTTCGGCCTGCTCGCGCATCTGCGACACTGCTTCCCCCGCCGTGCAGTCTTCGGGCAGAGCGACGAACTGGCGCGCCATCACCCGTCCCGCGGTGTCATCGGCGTAGCTGGCAAGGGTGGCAATGTCTTCCAGATCCGGAAGGCGGGCGATCAGTTCGTCGGCAACGTCATCGGGAAACTCGTTGAGGATTTCGGTGGCGTCCTCCGGATCGAGCCCAGCGAGGATGTCGCGGAACTGCTCGAGCGTGGATTCCTCCATCAGGATGGACCGGAATTCCGGGCTCAGTTCGGCGACGACCTTGATCGAGGGGTTGGCCGGAAGCCACTGGAACAGCTTGCGGGCATGCTTGAGCCGCAACCGGGTGAGGAGTTGCATCACATCCGCAGGATCCCAGCGTTTGAGCAGATCCACGACCTGTTGGCGCCGGCCGGCCTTGATCATGTCGCGCACCGCCCTGAGCGTCGCTTCATTGACCTGCAGCGGTTCCTGCGCCGGTTCTCTTGTCCAGACGATGGTGTCGACTTCGGGTTCGGCGCTGGAACTGCTCATGGGGGTACCTCCGCGATGACCGGTCCGCTTCTAAAGCCGGTTTGTGACGGCGTTCTGACAGGTTGTTGAGCTGGCTGAAATCGACGCCGCCGGGTGATCCACGGGTCGGCAAGGGATGCATAGCGTGTTGCGTTCAGGCGCATTCATGGTTTCAGGCAGTCGCCCGAGGCAGGGTTTGCGCTGCAAATGCCTTCGGTCGATTTTCTCAAGCCCATTCAATGCGCCATGCTTCAGACTTCGAATTCCTCGAGTTCTGCGAAGGCAGTCCGCAATTTGTCCGACCATCCGTGCGACAGTTTCTGGAAATAGGGATCGTCCTGCTCGATCCGGACCTGGCGCTCGGTGTGAAAGGAATCCGTATTGTAGAGGAGCATGTCGATGGGCATGCCGACGGACAGGTTGGAGCGCAAGGTGCTGTCGAAGGACAAGAGAACCAGCTTGGCGGCTTCGCCGAGACGCATGTCGGCACGGGTCACCCGGTCCAGGATCGGCTTGCCGTATTTGTGCTCGCCGATCTGCAGATAGGGCGTGTCCTCGCCCACCTCGATGAAATTGCCGGCGGCATAAACCTGAAACATGCGCGGCTGTTCGCCCTTGATCTGGCCGCCGAGGATGAAGGTCACGGAGAAATTGTCGGCACTGGCCGCGAGCGCTTCGCCGTCGATGGCCTTGACCTCGCGCACTGCGCTGCCGACCAGACGGGCGACCTGGAACATGGTCCTGGCGCTCATCAGCGTTGCCCGGTCGTTCTCCGCCGCGGTGATATGTTCGCTCAGCAGGGAAATGACGGCCTGAGTCACGGCCAGATTGCCCGCGGAGGCGAGGGTGATCACCCTTTCGCCCGGCTCTTCCCACACATGCAGCTTCTTGAAGGTGGAAATGTTGTCGAGACCGGCGTTGGTGCGCGTGTCTGCGGCAAAGACCAGGCCACGATCCAGTTTCAAGCCGACACAATAGGTCATTCCCATGCCCTTCTGACATAAATTCGAAACGCCGGATCAACCCGTCTTCAGGTGGGATCACGAGAAAGCGCGCATGTTGATCTGGCATAAGGTTGCGAAGCGTCCGGCCCGGGGTGAGCGCGGATGACTCCGACTTGCCGGGTGTTCCGTTCATTGCGACGGAAGATGACAGCTATTGCTGCTGTTGCAAAGCGGATTGAGCGACGTCGACCTCAACCCGCAGGTTTTCCTCCAGTCCGCCGAAACGGATGCCCCTGATCGGAGCAGCAGAACGGGAGTCGAGCCCGACCGTCAAGCGAATATAGCGTTCCGTCGGGCACATAGCATTGGATATGTCGAAACCGGTCCAGCCGAGGCCGTGGATCATGACTTCGGCCCAGGCGTGATGGGCTTCGGATGCCTGCTCTTCCTCCAGAAGGAGATAGCCGGACACATAGCGGGCGGGGACGCCAAGGGAGCGGGCCGCCGCGATGAATATATGCGCGTGGTCCTGGCACACACCTTCTCCGGCGGCCAGGGCGGCTGTGGCGGTGGTGCTGGTTTCGGTCACGCCGGTCCTGTAGTCGACCTTGTCCCGAATGGCGTGCATGAGTGCGTGGAAACCGGCAATCCTGTCATGGCCTTCCGCATGCGCGGCAAGCTTGCGGATCGCCTGGTTCGACTGGGTCAAAGGGGTAATTCTGGTGAAGAGGCGCGGCGGGGTGCCCGAGTCGAGCTCATGGCCGAGAATACCGTTCGTCTCGACCGTATCGACAATGCCCGACGCCGTGATTTTCACTTCCTGAACCGGCTCGGCGCTGGAGACCATGTGAACCTGGTTGCCGAAGGCATCCTTGTAGGTGGTCGCCCGTTCGATGCCCGGCGTATCGATGGTCCATTCGACGATTTTCTGGGACGGGCCGTCTTCCGGTGTCAGCCTCAGCTGCTGCATGGCATTGGCCAGCGGCGTATCGTATCGATAACGGGTGGTATGTCTGACGGTCAATCGCATGCGGCACCGGGGGTCAGCTTGGTTCGGGGGTCAGGCGAAATTGTAGTCTTCACTGAGTTGTTGTGCGAACTGATTATTTCTCCCGACGAATTCGGTCAGAAACTCGTGCAGTCCCTGCTGATAGATCTCGCGCATCTGTTTTTCGGACAAGTCGCGGGAAATTTCGGCGGCCATGTCGAGACTCGGTTCGCGGGAGCCGTAGAACTTGGCCAGATCCTCCGCCGTTTCCGTGATCCAGTCGTAGCAATGGGCGAGGGAGCGGGGCATCTCGGTCCTCAGGATCAGGAATTCCGCGATGTTGAACGCCTTCAGGCGGGCATTCGGATAGGCGTAACGGTAGCTTCTGCGCCCGGACAGGGCCCTGAGGATCGCCGACCACTGGTAGCGTTCCGCCGTACCGTCCTCGATGATGTCGCTGTCGGGCAGCAGCGTCCAGTATTGTGTGTTGAGGATCCTGGCGGTGTTGTCCGCCCGCTCGACGAAATTCCCCATCTGGCTGAAGAAATAGCCGTCATCGCGCAGAACGGTGTTCAGCAGCGCACCGCGGAACAGATGGGCGCGCTGGTTCACCCAGGCCAGGAAGTCGGGCAGCCTTTCCTGGGTAATGGTCTGCGGATTGACTTCGTTGAATTCGATCCAGGTGGTGTTGATGGCTTCCCAGAGCTCTGCGGTAATGCTGGTGCGCACGGCCCTTGCGTTGTTGCGGGCCAGTTCCAGGCAATGGCGCACGCTGTCCGGATTGTCCTTCGAGAAGATCATGAAGGCGGCGACATTGCGCAGGTTCAATTCGTCGTATTTCTGCGCGAAGCCTTTCTCGCATCCCGAACAGGACAGTGCGAAGGTCCAGTGGGTGCCGTCCTCCTGACCTGAATGGGATATGATCGCGCCGCGAAAGCCCACTTCCAGAAGACGGGTCACATTCTGGGCGCGCTCGTGGTAGCGCGACATCCAAAACAGCGAAGAGGCGGTTCTTCCGAGCATCTAATTCTCAGTCCTCAAGTACCCAGGTGTCCTTGGTGCCGCCGCCCTGGCTGGAGTTGACGACAAGGGAGCCTTTTTTCAGGGCCACGCGGGTCAGGCCGCCCGGCGTGATACGGACCTGATCGCCGATCAGGACAAACGGCCGCAGATCCACGTGACGCGGCGCGACGCCGGAGGCGACATGGGTCGGGCAGGCCGAAAGCGCCAGGGTCGGCTGGGCGATGTAGTTGGACGGGTTGGCCATAAGAACGCGGCGGAATTCGGCGATTTCGCGTTTCGAGGCCGTCGGGCCGATCAGCATGCCGTAGCCACCGGAGCCGTGGACCTCCTTGACGACGATGTCTTCCAGATTGTCGAGCACATAGGCAAGGTCGTCCGGACGCGAACAGTTCCAGGTCGGAACATTGTTCAGGATCGGCTTCTGACCGGTATAGAACTCGATAATATCGGGAACATAGGCGTAGATGGCCTTGTCGTCGGCAATCCCCGTGCCCGGAGCGTTGCAGATGGTGACGCTCCCGGCCCTGTAGGCGTCGAACAGGCCCGGTACGCCGAGCATGCTGTCCGGATTGAAGGTGAGGGGGTCGAGGAAGGCGTCGTCTATGCGTCTGTAGATCACGTCCACCTGTTTGGGAGCCCTTGTGGTGCGCATGAACACCTTGCCGGAATCGACGAAGAGATCCCGGCCCTCGACCAGTTCGACCCCCATGGAATCAGCCAGGAAGGCGTGTTCGAAATAGGCTGAATTATAGATGCCGGGCGTCAGGACGACGATGGTCTGGTTCGACTTGGCCGGATCCGGCGCGACGCTTTCCAGGGTCTGGCGCAGGTTCTCCGGATATTGCTCGACCGGCGAGACCCGGTGGCTCTGGAAGAGCTCCGGGAACAGCCGCATCATCGTTTCCCGGTTCTCCATCATGTAGGAGACCCCGGACGGAGTGCGGGTGTTGTCCTCAAGGACATAGAATTCGTTCTCGGAAACGCGGACCAGATCGGTGCCGATGATATGGGCATAGACCTTGCGGGCCGGTGTGAAGCCGGCCATTTCCGGCAGGAAAGCCTCGTTCTGGAGAATGAGGTCGGCCGGGATCCTGCCGGCCCGCAGGATTTCCTGACGGTGGTAGATATCATGCAGAAAGGCGTTCAGGGCCCGGACGCGCTGGTCGATGCCGGCGGACAGGCGACGCCATTCAGATGCGGAAATGATGCGCGGGATCGGGTCGAAGGGAATGAGCCGCTCGGCTGCATCCTGCGCTCCGTAAACGGCAAAGGTGATGCCGAGCCTGCGGAAAATCATTTCCGCATCGCGACTCTTTTTCGTCAGGAAGTTGGCGGGTTTGTCTTCCAGCCATTGGGCCAGTCTGGCATAGGCCTGTCGCGGCTCGCCAGTGTCATCGAGCATTTCGTTGAAGAAAGTACGTTCTTCCGCCATTGCCTCCCCTTCACAGGTGCATGCTTCTTGAGCAATCATCGCAAGAATTCATGCCGTGTCAAAGATCAATATGACGGCGTGCTGCCCTGTATTTGGGCAAATTGCGGAATTTTCACAGATAAACTGTTGTTCTGATTGTGTTTTTCAATTCTGCTATCGCTGTCGACATATGCCGTCATCATGTCATTTTCCGGGGGCGGCAGGATCATTTCATGGAAGAGCATCGGCAGATATACGGTGGGTCCGCCGCCTGTTTGCATCATGCCGGTACATGTCATGCCGACGCGCGAATCTCGCAGCGACCCGAAGCTCTTAGCCGGTGCTGATCGATGCCGGAGAGGCTGTTCCGGCCGGGCAGGGGGAACGCCCGCAGCCAGGGTCTGCACAGTCGATGGGCAGCCCGGCCCGCCTGGATCCGATCCACAGGAGCCAGGTGCTGACGTCGCCGGTTTGGCCGGAAAAGTCACAAGACAAGCATGCCGCGTTGAACTGACTTCAGGAAATGGCCCGAAGGCATTTGCGATGCAAACGCTGCCTCGGGTGTCTTCCTGAAGTCATGAATTCGCCTGAAGGCCGCACGCTTTATTTCATATTCGCTCTGCCGACCGATATAACGGACACATCGCCATATTTGCGCCCGGTCCAGACATGGAGCCCTGTGCCAACTCCCAGCATGGGAATCGTATAGAGGCCCTTTTTCACGAACCCCTTGTTCTTGGTGATTTCGATCGCCGCATGGCTGAGTTCTTCGTATTTGTCCATGGTGGTAACAATTTTGTCGATGCCTCTGATGCCTTTCAGGACATCGCCAAGCTTGCCGCCAATAGCAAGATCCAGGTCCCAGTCGGACCATTCGCCCTTCTTGTTGAATTCGTGTGCTGACTTGACGCCATGGGCCACCACGACGATCGCACCGACGCTGCCGCCAAGTCCGCCGCCAAGCTTCCAGCCCTCAGCCATCAGATCCACATAGTCGACAAATCCGCCATCATCCGCGCTGGCGCGGTAAAGGCGCGCATTCCAGTTGTAGCGCCCGAGCGCGACAAGATCACCGGAGTGGCTCTCCCCGATGCCGACCCACAATGTCGAGGCCGTCCTGGGTTTGGGCTTCATTTTTTTCGGTGTCTTGATGACCTTGGGGTTGGGCGGCGTCGGAATGGCGTGCACGTAAATCATGACGGCACGAAACTGGCCGTCCTCGACACCGTCTTCCTGCCCCATATCCTCTGCCAGGGATTCTCCGAGACCATCGACCAGATCAAATGGAAAACTGGATTGCAGGCATTCCTCGAGAAAGATCCTGACAGCCTCCGCCCGCTTCATTGACAGGGCCTTGTTGAAGGAGGCTTTTCCGCTTCTGCTGGAAAGTCCCACGAGGCTTATGCTGCCATTGCCTTTCAGGAGCGGAACGACGTTCCTCCTGAGCCAGCTCTTGTGTTCCTCCTTGAGGTTTGACTGGCTGACATCAAAAAACTGCAGGCGGGCGAGCGTGACAGCGCCTTCACAGTGGTCAACCACGAATGTTCCGGGCATGAAGCTACTCCGACATGAACGAGGCCTTTGCCTGACCCGATCCTTTCGGGACTCTCAGCCGGCACGGCCTGATGAAATCAATTGGTGCAAATGGAAATTGCATGGTGCGTAATGGAGTGACGCTACGACAGAACTGACGCAAGGCAAAGCGGATCTTGATCGTGATCTGGATGAAAGCGCCACGAATGTGATGGAGGTCACCTTCGAGTTCTTCCCGGACCGAACGTAGTTTTCCCATAAGCCCATGTGCTGACTATGTTCTCGTGGGAAGATCGTGCTAGGCGTCAGAAAGCTAGATTTGGGAGTCCCGCATGAAAGAAGTTCTGGCTGAATTGGAAGAGCGCCGGGCGACGGCACGGCTGGGCGGCGGACAGCGCCGCATTGACGCACAGCATTCCAAAGGGAAGCTGACTGCGCGCGAACGCATTGAAATCCTGCTGGATGAAGGCTCGTTCGAAGAGTTCGACATGTTCAAGCAGCACCGCTGTACCGACTTCGGCATGGAAGAACAGCATATCCCCGGCGACGGTGTGGTGACGGGCTGGGGAACGGTCAACGGCCGCACGGTCTATGTGTTTTCCAAGGACTTTACGGTCTTCGGCGGATCGCTCTCCGAAACCCACGCGGAAAAGATCACCAAGCTGCAGGACATGGCCCTGCAGAACCGCGCGCCGATCATCGGCCTGTTCGATGCGGGCGGTGCCCGCATCCAGGAGGGGGTCGCGGCGCTGGGCGGCTATGGCGAAGTGTTTCAGCGCAATGTGCTGGCCTCCGGTGTCATTCCGCAGATATCGCTGATCATGGGGCCGTGCGCGGGCGGTGACGTCTATTCGCCCGCCATGACCGACTTCATCTTCATGGTGCGGGACACGTCCTACATGTTCGTCACGGGGCCGGATGTGGTGAAGACGGTGACCAACGAGACCGTGACGGCGGAAGAGCTGGGCGGCGCGTCGGTGCATACGACCAAGTCCTCCATCACGGACGGCGCCTTCGACAATGACGTGGAAGCCCTGCAGGAGATGCGCCGGCTGATCGACTTCCTGCCGATGAACAATCTGGCGGATCTGCCGGAACTGACCCATTTCGACGATCCGGAGCGGATGGACATGAGCCTCGATACGCTTATTCCGGACAATCCGAACAAGCCCTACGACATGAAGGAGCTTGTCCTGAAGACGGTCGATGAAGGCGACTTCTTCGAAATCCAGGGAAGCTTCGCGAAGAACATGCTCACCGGTTTCGGACGGGTGGAAGGCCGCACCGTGGGCATCATCGCCAACCAGCCGATGGTTCTTGCCGGCGTTCTGGATTCGGACGCGAGCCGCAAGGCCGCCCGGTTCGTGCGGTTCTGCGACTGTTTCGGCATTCCGATCGTCACCTTCGTGGATGTGCCGGGCTTCCTGCCGGGCACCGCTCAGGAGTACGGCGGGCTCATCAAGCACGGAGCGAAGCTGCTGTTCGCCTATGCGGAGGCAACCGTGCCGAAGATCACGATCATCACCCGCAAGGCCTATGGCGGCGCCTATGACGTGATGAGTTCCAAGCACATCCGCGGCGATATCAACTATGCCTGGCCGACCGCGGAAATCGCGGTGATGGGGGCCAAGGGAGCCGTTGAGATCCTGTACCGGTCTGAACTGGCCGACAAGGACAAGATCGCCAAGCGGACGAAAGACTACGAGGACCGTTTCGCCAATCCCTTCGTGGCCGCCGAGCGCGGTTATATCGATGACGTGATTCGGCCGCATTCGACCCGCCGCAGGGTGGCCCGTGCCCTGGCATTGCTGCGCTCGAAGAAGGTGGAAATGCCTTGGAAGAAGCACGACAACATTCCGCTTTAGGCGTCAGTCCCAGCGATTGAAGCCGCCGCGCGGAAACAGGGGCTCCTTGCACTCATAGGCAACCGGGCATTTGGGATGGTCGCGCGTCGGACCATACTGGACGAAGAGCTGCTGGTTTCGGTCGCAGTAGCTGATGTTCGAGACAAACATCGAATAGGTGTACTGGCCGGTGGTGAACACCACCGCGCCGTGCTGGCGGACCAGAGACTGGGCCTGGGCGCAGGTCATGGTGCGAAGATCGGGACGTTGCTGTGCGGTGCCCGGCTGACAGGTCCCTGCCAGCGCGAGTGCGGCGATGAATAGATGGCTTGTGCGCATGTTGGCCTCTCCTGGCTCCGGGGGCGGGCCGGAAGGCGACTTCCGGTCAAAGCCTTGCGAAAGTCGGATCCGTCGGATCGTTCCCCTGATCTGGCAATATGGAGAGTGTGCGGCAGGTGGTGCGGCGAAAATGTGATCGGAACCACATTCTGCCCGTTTTGACCGGTGAAAAGCGGCCCCTAGCCACTTGCCGGACCGCAATTCCACCGCGCCTTGCCGGCTATCCTGGCCGTTGCTGATCTGGCAGTCCGTCCGTTCAGGACCCGGGGTGTCTCTTGTCCCAGTCGGTCGGACATACGGGGCCCGGCATGATCTCCCGCGCACCGCGCAGAGAAAAACCGGCATAGCGCTCATCCTGGAACTTGACGGCCAGCGAGCGAGCGGACCGGAGCTTGTGCCAGACATAATCGAAGCTGTCGGCGCAGGTCGCGCAGCCGCTGGCGATATAGCCCTGCTTGTTGACCGGCAAATCCAGGATTTCCTGGTCCATGATCAGCTTGACCCGGGTGTCGGGGGGCGGTGTCGAGCCGTCGATCAGGATATGAAGAATCGTTCCATTGACGTTGCGTTCGGGATGACACCAGACAACGAAATTCGACCCCTGATTATTCGTTGTCCAGTAACGGGTGAACCCGTTGATCTCGCCGCTATTCCACTTTTCCACGGTTGCAGCTTGCGCCATTCCGGACAGTAAACTGGCTGCCAAAAGAGAAATTGTAGCAATGTTCTTCATCTTCAAATAATCTCCTTCGGTATTTATAACTATATATTTATTAATAATCAGATAAAAATCGAAGGGGTTTACTCCGTTTCCTGCCGGGTTCGAAGTCGGAAACCTTTGCCGTGCGCGCGTGAACGGCCCTATCCGCATTATCACGTCTCGCCCTTTGGATAAGTTGCGCAGCCGGAACCTCCGTCCTACAACTTTGAAAACGCTCCAGCTGGGTGGAAACGCATGTTCTCGAAAATTCTTATCGCCAACCGCGGTGAAATCGCCTGCCGGGTCATCAAGACCGCACGCCGGATGGGTATCAGGACGGTGGCGGTCTATTCCGATGCCGACCGTGACGCGCTTCATGTCGAGATGGCCGACGAGGCGGTGCATATCGGCCCGGCCGCGGCGGCGGAATCCTATCTCGTGCCTGAGAAGATCATCGCCGCCTGCAAGGAAACCGGGGCGGAGGCCGTGCATCCCGGCTACGGTTTCCTGTCCGAGCGGGCCAGTTTCCCGGAGGCTCTCGCCAGGGAGGGGATTGTCTGGATCGGCCCGCACCCGCGTGCCATCAAGGCAATGGGCGACAAGATCGAGTCCAAGAAATTCGCCAATGCGGCAAACGTCAGCACGGTTCCCGGCTTTCTCGGGGAGATCGACTCTCCTGACCATGCGGTCAGGATTGCCGAGGACATCGGCTATCCGGTGATGATCAAGGCCTCCGCCGGTGGTGGCGGCAAGGGCATGCGGATTGCCTGGAATGCGGAAGAAACGCGCGATGGCTATGTCCGCTCGAAATCCGAGGCGGCATCCTCTTTCGGCGACGACCGGGTGTTCATCGAAAAATTCATCGAAAATCCCCGGCACATCGAAATTCAGGTGCTTGGCGACAAACACGGCAACGCGATCTATCTGGGCGAGCGGGAATGTTCGATCCAGCGGCGCAACCAGAAGGTCATCGAGGAAGCCCCGTCGCCGCTTCTGGACGAGGAGACCCGCCGGAAGATGGGCGAACAGGCCGTGGCCCTGGCCCAGGCCGTCGATTATGACAGCGCCGGGACGGTCGAATTCGTTGCCGGACAGGACAAGAGCTTCTTCTTCCTGGAAATGAACACCCGCCTGCAGGTCGAGCACCCGGTCACGGAACTGATAACCGGCGTCGATCTGGTGGAGCAGATGATCCGCGTGGCCGCCGGGGAAAAGCTCGCCCTGGCGCAGCAGGATGTGAAACTGAACGGCTGGTCCGTTGAAAGCCGCATCTATGCGGAGGATCCCTACCGCAGCTTCCTGCCGTCGATCGGCCGTCTTGTGCGTTACCGCCCGCCGGAGGAAATGTCCGGCGACGGCCTGACGATCCGCAATGACACCGGCGTTGTCGAGGGATCGGAGATCTCGATGTTCTACGATCCGATGATCGCCAAGCTGGTGACCCATGCGCCGACCCGGGAAGAGGCGGTCGATGCCATGAGTTCGGCGCTCGATGCGTTTTACGTGGATGGGATCCAGCACAATGTGCCGTTCCTCACCGCGCTGATGAACCATCCGCGCTGGCGCTCCGGACAATTGTCGACCAGTTTCATCGCCGACGAATACCCGGACGGCTTCTTCCCTGCCGTTCCGGATGCGGCCGCCTATTCGGTGCTTGCCGCAGTGGCGCTTTCCATGGGGGCTCTTGAAAGGGAGCGGCTGGATCATCTTCCCGGGCGCCTGCGGCCGCATTCCGGCGCCCTGCGGGAAGACTGGGTTGTCAAGCTGGACAAGACCTATGTGCCGATCCGCCTGGCGGCCGGTTATCCCGGAACGCCGGTCGAACTGGATGTGGCGATCGGCGACGGTCCCGTGACGACGGTGGAAGCCGACTGGGCGCCGGGCGATCCGCTCTGGTCGGGCAAGGTCGGCGCGCGGCCGGTGACCGTTCAGGTGCGTCCCGTGACCGGCGGGTACCGTCTCGACTGGCAGGGATTTTCGGTGGTCGCCAAGGTGATGACGCCGCGCGTTGCGGAGCTGGATCAGCTGATGCCGGAAATGGTTCCGCCGGACACCTCGAAAATGCTGCTTTGCCCGATGCCGGGCCTTGTGGTCTCCATCGCGGTTTCCGAAGGCCAGGAGGTCAAGGCCGGCGAGCAGCTTGCCGTTGTGGAAGCCATGAAGATGGAAAATGTGCTGCGGGCCGAACGGGACTGCACCGTCACGGCCATCAAGGCCGAGGCCGGCGACAGTCTGGCCGTGGACGCGGTGATCATGGAGTTTTCCTGACCCCTGCCTTCATTGACAGGCAGACGACGGAAAAGATATGGCAACGGCCTGCAGTTTCCCGCTGCGGGCCGTTCGCGCTGGTCGGATCGTCCTGACGTCGCATCGGCATGCCCCCGAGCCTTTTCCAGGAGCCATGATGGCGTTCACGACCCTGCTGTTCGATCTGGACGGCACCCTGACCGATCCCTTCGAGGGCATCACCCGTTCGATCCGCTACGCGCTGGAGAAGATGGGAGCGCCGGTACCTGCAGCCGAAGAGCTGCGCTGGTGCATCGGTCCGCCTCTGCCTGAAAGCTTCCGGGTGTTGCTGGGGACCGACGATCAATCGCGACTGGCTCAGGCCGTCGCCTTCTACAGGGAACGCTACACGGTCACCGGCCTTTTCGAGAATGCGCTGATCGAGGGCATTCCGGAAACGCTCGCCCGGCTGACCGCCGCAGGGTATTGCCTGCATGTGTGTACCTCCAAGCCGCATGTCTATGCGCGACGGATCGTCGAGCATTTCGGACTGATGTCCTATTTCGGCAAGGTGTATGGATCCGAGCTCGACGGTACGCGCTCGGCCAAGTCGGACCTGATTGCCCATATCCTTGAGCAGGAGGCGGTCGGCGCCGCGCAGGCCGTGATGATCGGCGACCGCAAGCATGACCTGATCGGCGCCAACGCCAACGGCGTCGCCGGTATCGGGGTGTTGTGGGGCTATGGCAGCCGCGAAGAGCTGGAAATGGAAAACCCGATGCTGATTGTCGAGGAACCTGAAGAGATTTCGCGCCGGCTGATTGCCGGCTGAACCGATGCGGCCGGAAATGGCCCCTTGAATTTGGAATTGCATTTCAGCATTTTCAGCGATACTGAAAATATTGTGAGAGCAGTTCTCGGGGCGGGGTGAAATTCCCCACCGGCGGTATCAGGGAAACCTGGAGCCCGCGAGCGCCAGAAACCTTTCGGGGGGCATGGGTCAGCAGATCCGGTGAGAGGCCGGAGCCGACGGTTGAGGTGCAATCCTTCACGAAGGAGGGCGCCCGAAAGTCCGGATGAGAGAGAACTTGGCTGCGGCCCCGGCAACGGGATGGCAGGCGCAGAGTCTTTTGAGACTGTTCTGGATGTGCAACTGGAACGGAATCGGGCCATGATCGCTGCCTTGTCGAAATCATCGCAAAGACCCTTGCAGGCCGCTCTGGCCATGATCGGAGCAGGGGCGTCCTTCGCGCTTGTCAACGGTGCCCTTCAGGCCGCCACCATGCAGTTGGGTGTGTCGTCCACCTCCGCCGCCTTCTGGCAATATGCGCTGGGCCTTCTGGTGGCCTTGCCATGGGTGCTGAGGCGCGGGCCGTCGTCATTGAAAACCAGACAGATCGGCTGGCACCTGTTGCGCGCAGTGCTTGCGGTGATCGGCATCCAGATGTGGGTGGCCGGTCTGGCGCGGGTGGAGATCTGGCAGGCCATCGCGCTGGTGATGACCTCACCCTTCTTTGTCATCATCGGTGCGAAACTCTTCTTCGGGGAGCGTGTGGGCGCGGTGCGCTGGCTTGCGACCGTAGCCGGGTTCTCGGGCGGCATGGTCATTCTGGAGCCCTGGAACGAGGGCTTCGCCTGGGGGGCGATGCTGCCGGTGGCCGCGGCGGCCTTCTGGGCGGGAACCTCGCTGGTCACCAAGAAGCTCAGCGAAACCGAAAATGCCGATTCCATCACTGTCTATCTGCTGCTGCTGCTGACACCGGTGAACGCTCTGCTGGCGCTGGGCGAAGGGGGCATCGTGCCGTCCGGCGAAGCCTTCTGGCTGCTCGTCGGAGCCGGTGTTCTGACGGTGATCGCCAATTATCTGCTGACCCTTGCCTACCAGAAGGCCGATGCGGCCTTCGTGCAGCCGTTCGATCATCTGAAATTGCCGCTGAACATCGCCGTCGGCTTCCTGGCTTTCGGATTCGCTCCCTCCGGCGCCTTCTGGCCGGGGGCGCTGGTCATCGTCGGAGCGTCGCTTCTGGTGATGCTGGACGAACAGAAACGGGCGGCTCGCCAGTCGGCGGCCGCCGGCAAGGCCTGAGGGAGCCCTGCGGGAATGCCGGCCGCCCGCCGCGGAAAGATTTGAAAAGCAACCGCATTTCCGGCACTTTCGCATTCCGGTGCATGTCGCGTTGAATTGAATTCAGGAAATGGCCCGAAGGCATATGCGATGCAGAGGCTGCCTCGGGCGTCTTCCTGAAGCCATGAAACCGTTCAAACGCGACACGCTCCAGATGCCGTGCCACAGGCCTCAAGCCGTTTCATCCACATTCATGAGGCTGTACCCTGTGGTCATGCTTATAGCTTTCGCTTCGGCGATCCGTGACAGGAGATCGCGATGACAACAGATCCATTGACCGTTCACGTGGCGATTGAAGGTCGCGTGCAGGGGGTCGGCTATCGCGCCTGGTGCGCGGATGAAGCGGCGGCGCGCGATCTTTCCGGCTGGGTCCGGAACGTGACTGGCGGGGCAGTGGAGGCGGTGTTTACCGGCCCGTCCGATTCGGTGGTCGACATGCTGGATGCGCTCTGGCACGGCCCGCCTTTTGCCCGGGTGAGCCTGATCAGGGATCTCGAGGCGGCCGAACCTGCAAGCGGGGCCTTCGCGGTCCGGGAGTCGGCATGAGGCTGGAGATTTTCCCGATGCTGAGCATCGCGCATCCGGGCGGGAAATTCCCGAGTTGTTGAAATGGCCGGCCGTCAAGCTGCGCAGAATTTGCGGGTTCCGGCTGCCTTTTGTGTAACAATTGCCTTGTTCTGCTGTTGTGTTGTCATTGAATTATCGCAATATTCTGTTCTGACACATGGAACAATCCAGGCTGTTTCATCTGTCATCCGCAGCGTAATTCAAGGAGAATTCTGGTGAAGATTGCGATTCTCGGTGGCGACGGTTTTGTCGGTTGGCCAACCTCCCTGCACCTGTCCGACAAAGGCCACGAAGTTCACATCATCGACAATCTC
Source organism: Labrenzia sp. 011 (assembly GCF_003075075.1). GTDB lineage: Bacteria > Pseudomonadota > Alphaproteobacteria > Rhizobiales > Stappiaceae > Roseibium. Next base: position 65,860 of record NZ_QCYM01000013.1, read on the forward strand.
AGCCGCCGATGGATCGATGCCGAGCTCGGGGTGCAGTCGCTGACGCCGATGGATTCCATTCAGGAACGCACGCGGATCTGGAAACAGGAAACGGGAAACACGATCCGGTTCCACCTGATCGACATCGCCCGGGATTACGAGATTTTCAAAGGCTGGCTGGCGGAAAACCGGCCGGATGCGATCATTCATTTCGCCGAGCAGCGCGCCGCGCCCTATTCGATGAAATCGGACCAGCACAAGAACTACACCGTCAACAACAACGTCAACGCCACTCATCATCTGCTGAACGCCATGGTGGAGCTCGGTCTGGACGCGCATCTGGTCCATCTGGGCACGATGGGGGTCTACGGATATTCCAGCGTCGGCGCCGCCATTCCGGAAGGCTATCTGAGTGTCGATGTCGAGACACTGAATGGTGACAAGGCGGCGCAGGAAATTCTCTATCCGGCAAATCCGGGCTCGATCTATCACATGACCAAATGCCTGGATCAGCTCCTGTTCCAGTTCTACGCGAAGAATGACGGTCTCAGGGTCACCGATCTGCATCAGGGGATTGTCTGGGGCACACACACGCAGCAGACCCGCCGTCACGAACAGCTGATCAACCGCTTCGACTATGATGGCGACTACGGAACGGTTCTCAACCGCTTCCTCATTCAGGCGGCAATCGGTTATCCGCTCACGGTGCATGGAACCGGCGGCCAGACACGCGCCTTCATCCACATTCAGGATTCGGTGCGCTGCATCGAGCTTGCACTGGAAAATCCGCCGGAAAAGGGCGACCGGGTCAAGGTGTTCAACCAGATGACGGAAACCCACAGGGTGCGCGATCTGGCGGAACTGATCTCGGGATTGACCGGGGCGAAGATCGCCTATTTGCCGAACCCGCGCAAGGAAGCGCCCGAAAACGATCTGGTGGTCGAAAACCGGCAGTTCCTGGAGCTCGGGCTCGATCCGACAACCCTGAAGGATGGTCTCCTGAGCGAAGTGGTGGATGTGGCCAGGACATTCGCCTACCGGGTCGACCGCAGCCGGGTGCCGGCGGTATCCGCCTGGACCAAGGAGATCGCGGAAGAGATCGAGCGCGATCCGGAGCATCCGCGGCTCAAGTCGGTCTCCTGAAGACTCATGAGCGACACCCCCGAGTTCGACAGGCCCCCGGCCAGCGCATTCGCCTATGTGACGCTGGTGACCAATCGGGATTACGTTCTGGGCGCCAGCGCGCTTCTGCGCTCGCTCCTGCGCTCAGGCACCGGCGCGGATCTCGTTGTTCTCTACACGCCGGGTGTCGATGAGCAGGATCTGGCGATCCTGAAGCCGTTCGGACCGCGGCTCGGCCGTTGCGACCGGCTGCCGACTTCCGCCGGCTTCAACGAACGCCACGAACGCGGTCGCCTGCATGCGGCGGCCCCGTTCACCAAGGGCGGCAAGCCGGTGTTTCACACGCCGCTGGACAATTTCGTGAAACTGCGTCTCTGGCAGCTCTCCGAATACGAGAAGGTCGTGTTCATTGATGCGGACGCCCTCGTTCTGAAAAATTGCGACAAGCTCTTCGGATATCCGGAATTCTGCGCGGCGCCGAATGTCTATGAAAGCCTGGCCGATTTTCACCGCATGAACAGCGGCGTCTTCACGGCTCGCCCCGACGCTGCGACTTTCGATGTCATGCTGGACCGGCTGGACCGGCCGGACGCCTTCTGGCGGCGCACCGACCAGAGTTTTCTGGAGAGCTTTTTCCCCGACTGGCACGGGCTGCCGGTCTTTTACAACATGCTGCAATATGTCTGGTTCAACCTGCCGGATCTCTGGGACTGGAGCCAGATCCATGTGCTGCACTACCAGTATGAAAAACCCTGGCAGGATGGTCATGATAAATCGCACCGGTTGGGACCGCTGATCGATCTCTGGCAGGCCTTTGCCACCGGCGAGCAGATACCGGACGATCTGTCGGAGCTTCCCGGCCCGGTGGCGCCAGCGGACAAGCGGGTCTGCTGAATGCATGTCCTGATAACAGGGGCGGGCGGTACGGTCGGCCGTTTCGTCACCCGGCGGATGCTGGACGAGGGGCATCAGGTTACCGTTCTGGGTCGACGGCCTCTGCAGGGCTGGCAGACGGCATTCTGTCCCCATGACCTTGCCGATACAGCCCCGGATCTGCCGTCGGCGGATGCGCTGGTCCACTGTGCGCTGGCGCATGAACCGGGAAAGTTCCGGGGAGGAGAGGGCAACGACCCGGACCGCTTCCGGCGCCTGAACGGCGAGGGAACCCGGGCGCTGTTCAGCGCGGCGCGGGATGCAGGCTGCAGGCAGGCGGTTTTCCTGTCGAGCCGCGCGGTTTACGGCGACCATCGGCAAGGCGAGCTGTTGACGGAAACCGACAGGCCGGCACCCGACACGCTGTACGGTCAGGTCAAGGTGGCAGGCGAGGCGATGCTGGAGGACATGACCGGTCCGACCTTCCGGGGTGCCGTGCTGCGGGCAACCGGCATCTACGGGCGTGTTCCGGAGCGTGCGGGCCACAAGTGGAGCGATCTCTTCCGGGCCTTTGCCTGCGGGGAAGCGGTCGCCTCCCGCAAGGCGAGCGAAGTGCACGGAGAGGATCTCGCGCGCGCGGTTGCCCTCGTTCTGGACGAAGGCGTCTGGCAGGCGGTCCTACTGGCGCATTTCGAGGTGTTCAACGTCTCCGATCTGGTGATCGACCGCCACGACCTGCTGGCTGAGCTCAAGGACCTGTGCGGATGTGCCGGAACGCCGCCTAAGCCGGCAACGTCCCAGCCCGGGGTCATGGATACGGCGAAACTCGAGGCGCTCGGGTGGCGGCCGGGCGGGCAGGAGCGTCTGACGGACTTTCTCCAGACCTGCTGCGCGGAGCTTCAGGCTTCGGCATAGGTCGCGACCGGCCCGAAAATCTTCTCGAATTCCGCGCGCAGGACAGTGTCGTTTTCGGCCATCGTCACCGGAATGCCGAGATCCACGAGGCTGGTGACGCCGTGGTCGCTCACGCCGCAGGGAACGATGCCGGAAAAATGTTCCAGCTCCGGTTCCACGTTGAAGCTGATGCCGTGAAAGGTCACCCATTTGCGCAAGCGAATGCCGATCGCGGCGATCTTGTCTTCCACATCGGCTCCGCGATCCGGCCGCCGGACCCATACGCCGACCCGGTCCTCCCGGCGCTCGCCACGGATGTGATAGTGCCAAAGCGCGTTGATCAGCCAGGCTTCCAGGGCCGAAACGAAGGCGCGCACGTCCTGTTGGCGCCGCTTCAGATCCAGCATGACATAGGCAACCCGCTGGCCGGGGCCGTGATAGGTGTGCTGTCCGCCGCGTCCGGTGCGGTGGACCGGAAACCTGCCCGGTGCGACGAGATCGGCGTCGCTGGCGCTCGTGCCTGCCGTGTAGAGCGGCGGGTGCTCCAGCAACCAGACCTGCTCGGGCGCGTCGCCGGCGATGATTCTTCCGACCCGCTCGTCCATTTCCGCAAGAGCGGTCTCATAATCGACCGGGGCGTCGGAAATGCGCCATTCGACCGGTTGAGACCCCGGTTCCGGCAGAAAACTTATGTTCAGGGTGTCCCGATCGGCAGGTGACATGTGGATGACACTTCTTTGTTTTTTGAGTCGGCTTGCCATGCCGTGGTATGGTCAGGGCTGGCGGTTTCCGCCTTATTTAAGGATTTCGGCCTGTGATGACCACCTTTGATGAGATCAATGTCGACATTTCCGTGGTGCTGGGCGAATCCGAAATGCCTATTCACCAGCTGCTGCGCATGGGCCGCGGCGCGGTGATCGATCTTGATGTTTCCGAAGATGACGACGTGAAAATCTACGCCAACAACACGCTTGTCGCCAAGGGGCAGGTGGTGCTGCTGGGCGAGCGGATCGGAATCTCCGTCACCGAGGTTCTGTTGCGTCCGCCGGAAATCCGCCCGATGCGCACCGAAGGCCCGCTGTAACGGCCGGGCGAAGAAAAAGCATGTGCCTGTGCATTATTGCAAATTCGGCTCTTGCGCCCCCAAAATCCTTTTGCTACACGGGGCGCCTCGACGCTGACAGGCGCCGGGAACAATCGAATATGCGGTCGTGGCGGAATTGGTAGACGCGCAGCGTTGAGGTCGCTGTGGGGTAAAACCCGTGGAAGTTCGAGTCTTCTCGACCGCACCATTCGAACGGCAACTCAGTTGCTTCAAAAGGCCACCTTCGGGTGGCCTTTTTGATTCTCGGGGTTGCATGCGGGCCATGCTCGCGATTGTCGCATGTGTCGGAAGCAGCTTTTCCGATCAGCCGGTCTGTGGTTACCTGAGCATCATGAGGCGGCCGCCGGATCGGGTCCGGCCACGCGTATTGCGGAGAAAGTATCAGGTGTTCAAACCCCAGTCAGTTCTTGCCGGTTGTGTTTTCTCCCTCCTGATTTCGGGCGCTGCACTCGCCCAGGACGCCATGATTGCGGCGCAGTCGGTGGCCGGATCGGCAACTGTTCCGGTTGACGGCGACATCAACCGCTTCCGGGCGGTTCTCGCCGAAACGGAAGAGGGGGCCGACCTGTTTATCTACACCGATGCGGGCAACGGCTGGGAGCAGACCGTCCATGCCCGTGACATCGTCTGGCGCGGCGGGTCGTACGGGCAGGAGCCCTGGCTCGAGGCGACAGAACATGGCTCGCTGAAGCTCTATTCCGAAAACTCAGCCATCGGCCGGGACCGCTGGGAGCAGGTCCTGACCATTGCCTATCGCGGCGGCAGGTTCGTGATCGCCGGATACACCTATTCCCATTACGATACCCTCGATCCGGACAACTCCGGGCAGTGTGACGTCAATCTTCTGACCGGCAAGGGCATCCTGGACGGCAAGAGCTTCAGGACATCACTGAAAACGCCGGCGGTGGGCGACTGGACCATGGACATGGGCCCGCCGGAATGTGTGTCTGACTAATCGGTCTTCCCATCGCACAACATGAAAATCGTTCACTCCGGTCAGACAGGTCCATGAAACCATTCGGACACAGATACAGGCGGCGGACATTGTGCCTTGCGGGCGCGGGGCTGACTGTCGTGCTGACGGCTTTTCCGGCGCTGGCCCTGTCGCAGTCCACGAACCCGGCCAACTTTCCCGGCATGACCTGCCAGCAGCTCTGGTATATCGAGCAGCAGGTTCTGGCCGAGGGCAGGGTGTGTCTTCAGAGTGAACGGGCGCGGCGGGCCTTCCGGCGGGCAAAGCGCTGCATTTCTTCCGATGAGACCATCCTGTCCGCAAAGGCGCGCGCCTATCTGCAGCAGCTGCGAAGCGCTGCCAGAGACAAGGGATGCGCAGGGTTCTAGACCCTGTCTCGGGCCTCTTTCCGATTCTGGTAACCGCTTGAACGCCACCTGCTGCAGGCATCTGTTTTCGTGCGCCGGCAATCGCCAGGCGCGGGGCGCCCCTCGCACGCAATTTCCATTGCAAGTCTTGTGGACCGGAACCGCTTTTCCTGTGGCGCTTTGGCCTGCCAGAGGCTAGTTCTGGTGCCGGGATGCCGGGACCTGTTTACCGGTGAAGATCAACGCGCAAGGAAGGGGAGTGCCGGATGAGTGAAGCAGCCGAACTTGATGTTGCAGCCTCTCCCGAACCGGCGATCCCGGTGCGCGATGAAGAGGGTCATCTCAACCCGGACTTCATTGCGGCGGTCGAGACCGCCATCCGGGCGAATGACCCGTCCGGCCTGAGGGCGCTGGCCGCAAACCTGCATGAGGCGGACACCGGGGACCTTCTGGAGACCATCAATCCGGAGGAACGGGCTGCCTTCATCCGGCTCCTGGGCGAGGATTTCGACTATACCGCCCTGACCGAGATGGACGAGGCCATCCGCCTGCAGGTTCTGGAAGACCTGCCGACGGAAGCCATCGCGGAAGGTCTCGGCGAACTCGATTCCGATGATGCCGTCTACATCCTGGAGGATATGGACGAAGACGACCAGGCCGCGATTCTGGGCGAGCTGTCCTATGCGGACCGGGCGCAGCTGCAGAAGGCGCTGGATTATCCGGAAGAAAGCGCCGGCCGGCGCATGCAGAGCGAATTCATCGCCGTGGCACAGTTCTGGACGGTCGGCCAGACGATCGACTACATGCGCGAAGCGCGCGATCTGCCGGACAGTTTCTACGAGATTTATGTTGTCGATCCCGCTTTCAAGCTGCTCGGATCGGTACATCTGAACAAGATCCTGCGGACCAAGCGGGACGAAAAGGTCACCTCCATCATGGAGGAAACCCGGCAGGCGGTGCTGGCGACGGAAGACCAGGAAGAGGTGGCGCGCCGCTTCGAGCGCTACAATCTGGTTTCCTCCGCCGTGGTCGACGAGAATGAGCGCCTGGTCGGTGTGCTGACCGTGGATGACATCGTCGATGTCATTCAGGAAGAGGCGGAAGAGGACCTGCGCGCGCTGGCCGGGGTCGGCGACGAGGAAATTTCCGATACGGTCATGACCATCGCGCGCTCGCGCTTCGCCTGGCTCGTGGTCAATCTGGGCACGGCGATCCTGGCATCCGTCGTGATTGCTCTCTTCGAGGAAACCATCGAGGCGATGGTCGCGCTTGCGGTCCTGATGCCGATCGTGGCGTCGATGGGGGGAAACGCGGGCACGCAGACGATGACTGTTGCCGTTCGCGGGATCGCGACCCAGGAGCTGGGGACCCGCAACATGATGCGGGTGCTGAACCGCGAAATCCTGGTGAGTGCGCTTAACGGTGTCGCGCTGGCCATCCTGATCGGGGTGACCTCCTGGATGTGGTTCGGCAATCCCGGCCTGGGCGTGGTGATCGGCGGGTCGATCATCGTCAACATGCTCTTTGCCGGTATTTCCGGCCTGCTGATCCCGATCGCGCTCGACCGGCTCCATGTGGATCCGGCGATCGCCTCGAGCGTCTTCGTGACGACGGTCACCGACGTGGTCGGCTTCTTCGCCTTTCTCGGCATCGCAGCGCTCTGGTTCGGCCTGCCGCTGTGACGGATCCGTCCTTCGCCACGGGGCGAAGGACCCGGTTCATGACCCTGTTTCGGCTTTCCGCAGATTGTCACGCAGTTTCATGATCCTGTCCTGAAGCGCCATGGCCTCTTCGAACGCCAGTCCGGTGGACGACAGGATACAGCTGCTGAACCGCTCGGTCTTTTTCTGCAATGCGCGGCCCTTGCGGGTGAGCTTGAGGATGACCTGACGCTCGTCCTTCGGGTTGCGGGTGCGTGTGACCAGCTCCATCGTTTCAAGACGCTTGAGCAGCGGTGTCAGGGTGTTGGTGTCGAGCTGCAGCTTCGACGTGATGGTGCCGACCGGAACATTGTTGGTCTCCCAGAGCACGGTCATCGCCAGATATTGCGGATAGGTGAGGCCGATCTCTCTCAGGAGGGGCTTGTAGACACCGTTCATGGCATGGTTGGCGGAATAGAGGGCGAAGCAAAGGAACCGGTCGAGCTGCAGACGCTCGTGAGCGGCATCGGAAGGCTCCGGCGTCGGGCTTTGCGGATCGGGCTCCTGGGGCGGACCGAAGTCCGGCGAAGGCGCTCGGTCCTGCTTCGCGGCGGCCTTGGCGCTGCCTTTGGCCGTGGCCTTCCTGCGCGGCTTTTTCCCGTCGGGGTCAGCCTTGGCCGGTTTGTCTTTTTTCGGTTTTTCGGTCTCCTCGGGCGCGGAAAAGCCTATCGCGTCCAGAAGAGACATCTGATCTGTCGTCTGGTTCATTCCCCGCTTATAAATCGTGCGCGATATGGTCGCAAGCACTTGACCATTTTCTCGGGTGTATTATGTTGCAGAAATAATATCGTGTGCGATTAAATCCTATAAGATGTAAATGATCCTGTTCATACACCATGAGATGAAGGAATGACCCGATGACTGTCGATGTAAAATACCAGGCAAGAGCCCGAGCAACCGGCGGGCGGGATGGCGCCGCGGAGACCCTGAACGGGTCCTTCAAGGTCAAGCTGGCGACGCCGAAGGAACTCGGCGGCGCCGGGGGAGAGGGCAACAACCCGGAAGAGTTGTTCGCCGCCGGTTACGCGGCCTGCTTCATCGGGGCTTTGAAATTTGTCGGGGGCCAGGAAAAGGTTGCCATTCCGACCGATACCTCGATCACGTCGACCGTCGGCATCGGGCCGCGTTCGGAAGGCGGTTTCGGTCTGGAGATCGCTCTGGAGATTTCCCTGCCCGGTCTCGACAGGGCGGTTGCGGAGGATCTTGTCGCCAAGGCGCATCAGGTCTGCCCGTATTCCAACGCCACGCGCAACAATGTCGATGTGAAGCTGACCGTGGTCTGACACCTTCCGGTGTGACGACAATGTGAGAGGGGCAAGTCCTGCTTCTGGTTTGTATTCGCCCCGCACTTTGCGGGGCGAATTCGTTTTGGCCGGGGGCGCCTGATACGGTCAGGGGCTGCCCTGGCGGCTTGTCGTTCGCCCTTGGTTCGTGATCGGATAGGGTGAACAATCCGACACGCATCGTTACGGGGAGCTTTGAGGAAATGCATGCACCGCGGATCGACGGCATTCTGGAAACGGCCGTCTATGTCGATGACATGGAGGCCGCGCATGCCTTTTATTCCGGCATCCTGGGGCTCGAGCGCATGGTCGCGGGCGAGCGCCTTCACGCCTATGATGCCGGGCCTGCGCAGACCCTGCTGGTTTTTCATCGCGGGCATACGGGAGAGGATGTCGAAACCGGCGGTGGAACGGTTCCCGGCCACGATACCACCGGTCACAGTCACTTCGCGTTCAGGATTTCCGCGAACCAGCTTCAGCCCTGGCGCGAGTATCTGGCGGCAAAGGGTGTCGCGATCATCAGCGAGGTGACCTGGCCGGCCGGCGGGTGCAGTCTTTATTTCAACGATCCGGACCGAAATGTCCTGGAACTGGCAGTTGCGCCGCTCTGGCCGAACTTTCTATCCTGAATTTTAACCGCTTGAGGGCAAATTCAGGAAAATTCGGGGACTGTACGGGTGCGATGGTATGAATTTGTTGCAGGCGGGATTGCGGACGCTGTTCTACATAGCGGTCGGCGTGGTGATTTCGGTTGCCGGAGCAGCGTATTTTTTCATGAACTGGGAACCTGACCGGGACGACTATCCGCTTCGTGGCATCGATGTGTCCCATCATCAGGGAGAGATCGACTGGAGCCTGGTTGCGGCGGATGACGTCACCTTCGTCTACATGAAGGCCAGCGAGGGCGCGGACTTCAAGGACGGTGCCTTTGCCCGGAACTGGGCCGGTGCGGGCGCTGCGGGTCTTGCCCGTGGTGCCTATCATTATTTCAGCCTGTGCCAGCCGGGACGAAAGCAGGCGGAAAATTTTCTCTCTGTTCTTCCGCGGGATCAGGACATGCTGGCGCCGATGGTGGATCTCGAATTCACCGGCAATTGCGCGCGCCGGCCGGCCGTTGAAGAGGTGCTGCGCGAGATCAGCGACTTTACGGCTCTGGTGGAGCAGGCAAGCGGCAAGCGGATCATCTTCTATTCGCCCCGGGACTTCTATTTCGCCTATCTCAAGGACAGTGGGCTGAACCGGGGTCTCTGGGCCCGCTCGGTCTGGCATTCCCCCGATTATGCCGATGAGTGGACCGGCTGGCAGTATCACGACCGGGGCACGGTGAAAGGAATTTCGGGGACTGTGGACCTCAATGTGCTGAACAGGGACATGAGCCTTGACAAGCTTAGGTCAAGATAGATAACTGACTGTAATTTAATATCAAAAATCAACATATTGACTTTAACGTAAAAAGCCTGAATTGTGCCCCGATCAGGAAGGGTTGGGCATGCAACGCTATTTTACGATCACCCAGCTGACGCAGGAATTCGACATCACCACCCGCACATTGCGCTTCTACGAGGCGCAGGGACTGGTGTCTCCGACCCGTCGCGGGCGTCAGCGTCTTTATACCCACGGCGACCGGACGCGGATCAAGCTGATCCTGCGCGGCAAACGCCTCGGTTTTTCCCTGAACGATATCCGGGAGATCATCGAGATGTATGCCAGCGACCCGGGAGAAACCGGGCAGTTGCGGCTGTTGCTCGACAGGATTTCAGCGCGGCGCGAGGAGCTTCTGGAAAAGCAGCGGGACATCGAGCTGACCTTGCTGGAACTCGACGAAGTGGAATCCGGCGCGCGCACGCGCATCTCCGAACTTGAGGCCGGTCTGTCGCGGGAAAAGGTCTGATGGAATTCACACCGAGAGATCCGGACTGGGAAAGCCGTGTCCGCACCAGCTTCGCGGCGCAGGCCTTCATGACCAGCCTGGGCGCGGAACTGGTTCACCTGTCGCCGGGGGTGGTGGATCTTGAGCTGAACATGCGCGCAGATCTGACCCAGCAGCACGGCTATTTCCATGCCGGGGTGACCTCCTCGATTGCCGATTCCGCTGCCGGTTATGCCGCCCTGTCGCTTTTCGCGCCCGGTTTCGGCGTCCTGACGAGTGAATACAAGATCAACCTTCTCAATCCGGCCGGTCAGAAGGTGCTGCTGGCGCGCGGCAGGGTGGTGAAACCCGGCCGTACGCTGACCATCGCGAAAGCCGATGTCTACGGTCTTGACGAGGGCGTTCAGGTGCATGTGGCGACCGGATTGTTCACGCTGATGAGCGTGGCCGGGGTAAAGGACTGAACCATGGGTGGTACCCTCATACGGGCACTTCGGCGGGAAGACCGGCCAGCCTGGCAGACCCTCTGGAATGCCTATCTCGACTTCTACCGCCAGGATCTGCCTGCGGGTGTCTCCGACGACCTGTTCGAACGGCTGCTCTCGCCGAATGGCCATGAGGCCCTTGTGGCTGTCAGGGAGGAGAGCCTTGTCGGTTTAGTTCACTATCTTTTCCATGACAGCACGTGGTCGACGGGGTCGACCTGCTATCTGGAGGATCTGTTCGTCAGCGAAACAGGCCGTGGGTCCGGAGCGGGACGCGCACTGATCGAAGCCGTTTATGCGGCCGCCGACGCCAGGGCCGGAACCGACGGCGCCGTCTACTGGCACACGCATCACCACAACGAGGCCGCCCGGAAACTTTATGACCGGGTCGGTGTCCTGAGCGACTTTGTACGATATGAGCGCTCCTGATTTCAGGAGCTTTGGGAGGAAACCAAAATGATCCGCAATGATTTTCCGGGCTTTAATTTCGATCTCGGCGAAACCGCAGACATGCTGCGCGACACCGTACGCTCCTACAGCCAGGACCGCATCGCGCCGCTGGCCGAGAAGATCGACCGCGAGGACTGGTTCCCGCGCGAACTCTGGCCGGAAATGGGGGAACTCGGCCTCCACGGCATTACGGTCGAGGAAGACTGGGGCGGCTCCGGCCTTGGCTATCTGGAACATTGCATCGCCATGGAGGAGGTCAGCCGGGCCTCTGCGTCCATCGGGCTCAGCTACGGCGCCCATTCCAACCTGTGCGTCAATCAGCTGCGCCGCTGGGGCAGTGACGAGCAGAAGAAACGCTATCTGGGGAAACTGGTGACAGGGGAGCACCTGGGCGCCCTGGCCATGTCGGAAACGGGGGCCGGTTCGGACGTGGTTTCCATGAAACTGCGGGCCGAGAAAAAGGGAGACCGCTACATCCTGAACGGCTCCAAGATGTGGATCACCAACGGACCGTCCGCCGACACGATGATCATCTATGCCAAGACCGATCCGGATGCGGGGCCCAAGGGCATAACGGCCTTTCTTGTCGAGAAGGATTTTCCGGGCTTTTCCGTTGCCCAGAAACTCGACAAGCTCGGCATGCGCGGGTCCGAAACCGGCGAGCTGGTCTTCCGCGACTGTGAAGTGCCGGAGGAAAACGTGCTCGGTTCGGTCGGCAAGGGCGTCAATGTGCTGATGTCCGGCCTCGACTACGAACGGGCCGTTCTGGCGGCGGGCGCGGTCGGCATCATGCAGGCGGCGATGGATGTCGTCGTTCCCTATATCCACGAGCGCGAGCAGTTCGGCCAGGCGATCGGCACCTTTCAGCTGGTGCAGGGCAAGGTCGCCGACATGTATGTCACCATGAACGCCACCAAGGCCTACGTCTATGCGGTCGCAAAAGCGTGCGATCGTGGGGAAACGACCCGAGAGGACGCGGCCGGCGCCATTTTGTATGCGGCGGAAAACGCCACGAAGATCGCCCTGGATGCCATCCAGCTCCTCGGCGGCAACGGCTACATCAACGAATATCCGACCGGCCGCCTGCTGCGCGATGCCAAGCTCTACGAGATCGGCGCGGGCACCTCCGAAATCCGGCGCATGCTGATCGGGCGGGAGATCTTCAACAAGACCGCCTGAGGTTCCGGCGGAATTGCCGGGCGGGGATTGATCCTTCCCCGGCGCGAATGCGTATGCGCCCGAATGGATGTTTCAGGGGGCACCAATGGCGCAAGATCTCGCGGTCGTTGTCGGAGCAGGCGGGGGCATCGGCGCGGCTCTCGTTCAGGCGCTTTCCCGAGAGGGAGGATTTGATGAGGTCGTGGGTCTCGGCCGGGCCTCCGATCCGCCTCTGGATCTTCTGGACGAGGAAACGGTGGAGGCATGTGCCAACCGCCTGAGGGCGCGCGGTGACGCATGCCGGTTGATCCTGGATGCGACCGGTGTTCTCTCCGTCGAGGGATCCCGCCCGGAAAAAAGCCTGCGGGAACTCGACCCGGCTGCAATGGCGCGGAATTTCGCGATCAATGCCATCGGGCCGGCGCTGCTGATGAAACATTTCCTGCCCCTGTTGCCGCCAACGGAACGCTGCGTGTTCGCGACGCTTTCCGCCCGGGTGGGGTCGATCGGGGATAACCGGCTCGGCGGCTGGTATTCCTATCGGGCCTCGAAGGCGGCGCTCAACCAGCTGGTGCGTACGGCCTCGGTCGAGCTGAGGCGCAGGGCCCCGGAAGCCATTTGCGTGGCGCTGCATCCCGGAACGGTTCACACATCCCTGAGCGACGGGTTTGCCAAAACCGGGCTGGATGTTCAGTCTGCCGAACTTGCCGCCAGCCGGCTTGTCTCTCTTGCAGGCCGGCTTACCCCCGAACAGTCCGGTGGATTTTACGACCAGTTCGGCAAGACCATTCCCTGGTGACCCCACTGCCTTTCTTCCAGCATGTCCGCCATTGAAGAGAACCGTGCTTCCGTGTTCTTCTGTCTGCGGGAGGAGTTTCAGGTGATGACCAGCGAAGCCGAACAGATCCATCCGCTGACGCCGGGGTGCCGCGGGACCGCGTCTGATTTCGCCGGGCCGGAAACGCCGTGGCATCGGGGGCAGGGATGACGTTCATTTTCCATCGTGTCGAGTTTGACGACATTATGCGCCGTTGCCCGCCTTCGCCGCCGACGGGACGGATGCTGCAACGGGGAAGACGCGGATGACGGGCGAAACGGATCTTGTCACCCTGATTTCAAACATGCGGCCGATGCTGGATCCGGAGCCGTATGTCTTTTGCACCTTCGTTTCCCGGAGCATTGCGGAGCTGGCGGCTTACGATCCGATTTGCCTGTTTTCCGAGACGGAAGGCGTGACGGCCATTCTTCCGGCCGAGCGGGCGCGGGAGCTGGGACTGGCTGAGGCCGAATGGTTCCGGCGCATCACCCTGACGGTGCATTCGTCACTGGAGGCGGTCGGACTCACGGCCGCGGTTGCCACCGCTCTGGCCGCAAAAGGCATATCGGCAAATGTTGTCGCGGCGTTTTTTCACGATCATGTCTTCGTTCCGGAAGAACGTGCCGAGGAGGCGCTGCAGGAGCTGAGAAACCTGACGGATGCGGCGGGATGAACAGTGGACAGGCCGGGCAAAGACCCGCCGGAAACGGAATTCGAACCGAATTCTCCTTGCAATTTCCGGTCCGGCTTACCATTCCTAAGCTAGGGTGCGAAAGCGGAGCATCGATGGCAACGAGCGGTTCGAAGAACCGGTCTGGAGTCGGGTCCATAGCGTTCACGCCGATCGTGTGAACGGATCGCAAGGGCCAGTCAGAGGTAGCAGCATGCAACGGGTCAAGCGCCGTCTCGCGGCGATCATGTGCGCGGACGTCGCGGGGTATTCGGCGCTCATGGAGCGCGACGAAGACGGCACCCTGGACAGGCTGAAGGCCTACCGTGAAGTGATGTCCTCCCTGACGGAAAGCCACAACGGCCGGATCGTCAACACTTGGGGCGATGCCGTCATCATCGAATTTTCATCGGTAGTTGAGGCCGTCCAGTGCGCTGTCGACATCCAGAACGAATTGTCGCTGCGCAATGCGGATGTTCCCGATTCCAGCCGGATGGAGTTCCGTATCGGGATAAATCTCGGTGACATCATGGTGGAAGGCGACGACATCTACGGCGACGGCGTCAATGTTGCCGCGCGCCTGCAGGAACTGGCCCCGACCGGCGGCATCATGCTGTCTCAATCCGTATATGAACAGGTCAAGGCCAAGATGGCGATCGGCTTCGATGCGCAGGGGGCCCGTCAGGTGAAGAATGTGACGGATCCCGTCGAAACCTTCCTGGTGCGTATGGGCGGGCGCAATGCACCGCAGGAGAGCTTCTCTCTTCCCGGTGAGGAGGAGGCCGCGACGCCGGCGGGCGAAAGCGACGGGCCTCATGATTTGGAGAAAGATACGCAGGCGGTGGCAAACGGCTTTGAACAGGCCAGGCGCTGGCTTCGCGCACAGCCGCAGCGCGTGCGTGGCAGCGTGTTCATGATCGGTTTTTTCTTCGTTCTCAACCTGCTGACATCCGGCCTGTCCGAGCTCTGGTTCGTCTGGCCGTCCCTGCCTTTCGCCATGATGCTGATCTGGCACGTGATCGTCGGACGCGGGGAAAAGCCTGTGGAAGGGAATATCCAGCGTGGCGACTGAAGCCGGTGGTGAGGACCGCGTTGCCGATCTGATAACTCTTTTCGCGCTATTGACTGTCTCACCGTTTGCGAGAGCTCGCCACTTCGCTTACACATGGATCAATGCAAGAAGGGCTGAATCGCCCGCCTGAACCTGAAAACGCAAGAGCATCGCGCATTCACCCGAACACGGGATGCCTTAGAGAACGCCGGTATCACCGGCACAGCAGCCAAGGGAGCTTAATCCTGCGCATGAAAAACTATTCGACCACGGTGCCTGCACGCCTCGACGAAGACGATGAGGACAAAGCCAAGAGCCAGCCGTCGATTCAGGTCGACAAGCATCTGTTCGAAGCGCGGACAGTGCTGATCACCGGTCCGGTGAGCCAGGAGATGGCCCGCGATGTCTGCGCCCGTCTTCTTGCGCTGGCGCAGGTTTCCAACGATCCGATCACGGTCATCGTCTCGTCTCCGGGCGGTCATGTCGAATCCGGTGACATGATCCACGACACCATCAAGTTCATCGCGCCTGAAGTGCGGATCCTTGGCATGGGATGGGTCGCCAGCGCCGGCGCGCTGATCTATGTCTCCGTGCCCAAGGACAAGCGCTTCTGCACCCCCAACACCCGCTTCCTGTTGCACCAGCCGTCGGGCGGAGCCGGCGGCATGGCCACGGATATCGAAATCCAGGCACGGGAAATCATCAAGATGCGGGATCGGTTGAACCAGATCTTCGCCGATGCGACCGGCCAGCCCATCGAGCGGATCGAGAAAGATACCGATCGGGACTACTGGATGAGCCCCTCCGAGGGGATCGAATACGGTCTTGTCGGCAAGGTCGTCACCAGCGTGGACGAGCTGGGCTGATCATCTGCCGGAAAGCTGGAGCTGTCTGCCCGTCAGCTTGTTGAAATCCGAACGCCGGAGGGTCCCCTCCGGCGTTTTTTATTCCGCAGATTGCCGCCTGTCCGAAAGCGGACAGGCATGCGCGGGCGCTGCCTATGCGCTCAATGTTTCCCGTTTGGCGGAATACACCAGCACCGGAGCCACGGGTTTCGGGTTCAGCACCTGGGGGCGGAGCCGTTCCATCACGTCGCGGAGTACGCTTTCCTCACCGGAAGCGCTGCCGTCGAAGAGCACCGCCACCAGGTGATCGACAAAGCGTTGATAGGTCTCCTGGGAAGGACAGACAGGCGTCAGCAGTTCCGCGACGGGTTTGCCGTCATAGAACGGGGCGCCTCCGGACAGGAAGGTCAGAAATTCGCACAGATCGTCCGAAGTCTCGAACTCCTGGCGGAATTTCGACAGGTCGAAACAGGAATCCTGTTCCAGGCGGGTCCGAAGGCGTGGCATGGCCTGCATGATTGCCTTGCGTCCACCGAGTTTCATATAGAGTGTCATCTGCCTACCCTCGATTACAGTCGAAACGATGCCTGTTAAGTGCCGTAATTTTGCCAGTGGTCCTGTGATGCGGATCACGATTGTTTTCTTTGCGAAGGAACCGCGGAGTTTGCAGGGCAGGTATCCGGCCGCCCGGACTCGGGCCGTTGTGACGTGCGGCGCAAGACGGGGATAAAATGTGTCAGGCAGGTCACAGATTTATTACAGTGCCGAAGTGCGAAAACGCTCCGGTGACGCGGATGGCGGGGGGGCGTGTCTGAAAACTGTCGACAGAGCGGACGCCCGTTCCCGGCGACCTTGCCAATGACCTCATAAAAGCCGGATTGTCGCGATCCTGTCCCGCTTTAGGGGTATCGGCCGGTGGAGCCTGAAGATGTTTTTTTACCTGGCCAAGATCGGCTATTTTTTCATACAGCCTTCCAATTTCCTGATCGCGCTGGTTCTGGCCGGGTTGATATCGAGTGCTTGGACCCGCGGTCGCCGAACCGGCCGCCTGGTTGCCTGGGCAGGTGTGCTGGGGCTTGCGGTCTGCGGGTTTTCCCCGGCCGCCAACTGGCTGATCCTGCCGCTGGAGGAACGGTTTGCAAGGCCCGCGCAGGTGGATGGATTTGACGGAATCATTGTGCTGGGGGGCGCTGTCGACACGGTGGTGACCGGCGGGCGCGGCGATACGGCCCTGACCACTTCAGGCGAGCGCATCACGATCGCGGCGCGCCTTGCAGGCCAGCTTCCCGCGGCCAAGGTCATTCATACCGGCGGGAAGGGTGTTGTCATCTCCTCCCAGTCGACCGAAGCGGAGGGGGCGGCCCGTCTTTTCGAGGATTTCGGTATCCCGGCACACAGGGTGATTCTGGAAGATGCCTCGCGCAACACCTGGGAAAACGCGGTCTTCACCAGAGAGCTCATCGATCCCCGGCCCGGACAAAGATGGCTCCTTGTAACGTCCGCCTATCACATGCCCCGGTCGATGGGGGTGTTCGAGAAGGCGGGCTGGACCGGCGTCACGGCTTATCCGGTCGATTACCGCACCCGGGGCAAAGAGGATCTGTCACTCGGCTTTTCCGGTGCGTCGAAGGGGTTACGGCGGTTCGACATCGCCTTTCGGGAATGGCTCGGGCTGATCGTCTATCGGGCCACCGGGCGCAGCACCGCTTTCTTTCCCGCTCCGCCCGACCCCCAGTAACCGGATAAAATTCAGGGCGGGAATTCCCGGTCAGACCCTTTTACAGGCCCCGTCATGGCACCATATAGTGGCGGCAGGGCAGACTGGCTGCAGGACAACAGGGCGCGCTCCGACATGAATTGATGTCGGAATGGGTGGAAAGCTCAGCGATTATAATATGTCAGATCCATGCGCGTTCGGGTGAACGCCAATGCGATGTGCCGTCAGTGTAATCACGGAATTTGAAAGGATGTGGGCGGATGGTGTTAGAATCGCCGATTGTTGCGGCGGACATTGTTCAGTGGCTCTACAGCGATGCGTCTCATCTGAAAGATACCCTGGAGATTGTCAGCGAGCTTGGCCGCCGTCTGCGCAACGGCAAGGTGCCGGTGGACCGGGTGACGACGGGCATCTGGGTCGTCCATCCGAACGTGCGCGCGGAATCTTCCATTTGGACCAGTGACGGAACCAAGGAACTGCTGCTCTACAAGGCGGATCGGTCTGAGGAAGAGGCCTATGCGGCCAGTCCGATCAAGCGCGTTCACGAGACACGGGAGCCCGTACGAGTCAAAATCTCACCGGAGCGTGCAGGGGAGCCGGACTATCCGATCATCAGCGAACTGCGCGCGGAAGGCTACGCGGACTATATCGCACTGCCGATGCCCTTCTCCGACGGGTCGGTCAAGGTTGTCTCTTTCGCGACGAAGGAACCTGCCGGTTTTTCCGGCTCTCATCTCAGTGTGTTCGACTCCCTCATCCGGCCGCTGGCGCTTGTCTGCGAGCTGAAAACGCTTCGCAGAACCGCGGAAACGGTTCTGGAAACCTATGTCGGGCGGCGGGCCGGACTGAAGGTTCTGGACGGCACCACCCGCAGGGGCGACGGCGAGTGGATCAAGGCGGTGGTCAGCTTTGCCGATATCCGCGGTTTCACGCGATTGTCGAACACGCTGCCGGCGGACAAGATCGTTGTATTCCTGAACAAGTATTTCGGCGCGATGACGGCGGCCGTGGAAGCCCATGGCGGCGAGGTTCTGAAGTTCATCGGCGACGAGGTGATGGCGATCTTCCCGTTCGAAACGCAGGAGGAAGCCAGGGAGGCCGCCCTTCAGGCACTGCTTGCCGCCCGGGAAACGCTTGAGCGGATCGCCGAGATCAACAGGTCCAACACCTGTACCGCCACGCCGGACCTGAGTGTCGGCATCGCCCTGCATGCGGGAGATGTCTTCTATGGCAACGTGGGCAGCGAGACCCGTCTGGATTTCACGGTTGTCGGGCCGGCGGTCAATCTGGCTGCGCGCATCGCGGAACTGGCCAAGGACCTGAAGCGCCAGGTGCTGGTCTCCGATGCGCTGGCGGAGATCATGGGGTGCCGCTCGGGTCTCTACGGCCGGTATCAGGTGAAGGGATTCGACGAGCCCGTGGCGGTATATTCTCCCGACTTTTCCGAAAAGGCGGTGACCGGGTATTGCCCGGACACGACCGCCTTGCGCGCAAGCGAGCCGAACTGACGGCGAAGCAGCACCAGCAGGACCGCGAAGGTCGTTGCAACAAAGATATAGGGCCCCGCGAACCAGCCCAGAAAGGCGATCGCGAAGAACAGGGCCCGCTGGCCGCGGTTGAAGTGACGCCCTGCCAGTACATTGAGTTTCCCGGCCTGAAGCGCCATTTGGTGGATCTCTTCTTCGCTCGCCTTGCTCCGCTCCGGGACGGCCCCCATGATGATGCTTGAATAATTGAAGAGACGGTAGGCCCAGCCGAACTTGAAAAAGCTGTAGGCGAATATGGTCATCAGGCCCAGCACCTTGACTTCCCACAGGGCCCGGCTGTGCTCAACGGGAAATGAAAGGTCGCCGGCGACCTCAAGGATCCTGTCGGTCGAATCCAGCAGCGCGAATCCGCCACCGATGGCCAGAAGCGCGGTCGAGGCGAAAAAGGCGGTTCCCTGCTGCAGCCCGGTCATGATCGACGTGTCCATGATGCGCACATCCCGCGAGCACATCGTCGTCATCCAGCCGAGACGGTACTGATCCATCGCATTCGACAGGGTTTTTCCGCGCAGCGGGCTCATATCGATCAGCAAATTGAATCCGAACCAGGCGCAGAGAAACCAGGCAGCGGCAGCCATGTCCAATTGTGAGAGCGGATTCATGGAGAACCTTTCAGTCGTTCAGTTGGAAGCGGACAGCGAACTCATAGCAGAGTTTTCCCGGTGTCTCCAAAGGGCTGGTGATAAACTATAAGCACATGGAAAATATGAGAAATCGCAGCTCCGCGTAAATGTCATTGCTGATGTACTTTTTTTGCACTTGCGAAATGGTAAGGGATCGTTTACCTCGTCGCCTCAAAGGTGCCACATTTACGGCCGCAGGGGGCCAGGCATCAGACAACAAAGTGTAGGGCTTTAATGGACGAAAACGTGCAGAAATCTTGTTGGAGCGTCACTCTCTGGACTGTCGCTGCAGTCGGGGTAGCATTGACGATGGTACTTCTGTTCAACGATGTGGAGAGTGCACAACAAGCCGTCGCCGTGGCCGGATAGGTCAACGGGACGTTTTCAGAACAAGGGCGCAGCGGCAGGCTGCGCCTTTTTCGTTTTGGGGGGCGTGAAACGGCCGATAGGCGTTCGGCGGAGCGGACCAGACTAGACCAGGGCAATCGCTCTTCTAGGGAGTGCCATTGGAATTGGCTGAAAACTGCGGCCGGCCGGCCGGGCCGAATACCTGGCGGAATTCCATTTCCCTGACCACGGTCCTGTTGTCCGGGTGGCTGATCAGAAAACCGGTATAGGCGGAAAATCCGAACGGCAGGAGAACCATCTGGACCGGTCCCAGGGCCGGCCAGGCAAGCTCGGCGCCCCAGACCGGGATTTGGGCCGGTGCCCGTTCTTCCAGCAGCGACACGATATCGCTCTTGTGCAACATGGCCGTTCCCCGGGCATTCCATTCAAGCGCGGCGAGACCGTTTTTCAGCGGATGAAGCCGGATTGTCGACCCGTTGATTGCAACGATCACGCTGTCGTCGGAGTCCCGGGCAATGCTTGCGATCGCCACGGTACGATCTGCGGGAAGGTCCCGGCGGACACCGTCCGTCTCGACAAAGCCGGACGAATTGATCACGCGAAATTCGCCAAGCGGATAGTCGTTTGCGGCCTGGATCGGCGCGGAAAGAAAAACAAAAGCCAGAAATACGGCAACTCGTCTGAGCATCGCAGGGTCCCTTTATTTGGGTGCATGCGATTATAACTGGATAAAAATTTAAAAAGTTTTGATCGGATTTCCGATCGTCAGGCACTGGCTGCAAATATCGAAAGTGATCTTGTCATCTGGACAGGGCGACGACCAGGTCCTCGATCGTGGAATGCTCCGGTTGCCAGCCGGTGGCGCGGCGGGCATGCTGAAAATCGACCGATTGCGACAGGGCGTAACCCGCCTGCCAATCCGTATCCGGATCGGCATCCTCGGGAACCGGCAGTGTTTCGATCTCCAGCGGCAATCCGTGTCTTGCGGAAATGTGCGAGGCGAGATGGGCGACGGAAATACCCTGGATGCAACTCGCGATGAGCGACATCCTGAAGCGGGGCTGCCTGAGAGCCAGCACGTATAGCGCGGCAAGGTCATCCGCCTCCACCAGTGGCCAGAGCGTGTCCGCAGTGGCACGCGTTTCGAAAGGAAGGCCTTTCTCGAGTGCTCGGGTCATTTCCGCGATCGGACCGGCGGTGCGGCTGCACACGAGGGCCGGATGGATGACGGCCAGGTTGAGGTCGGTGCCGTTGGAAAGAGTCCGGATGGTCTCGGTCATGTAGCGAAAGGCAGGCAGGGGCGAAAAGGGCGTTTTCTCGGTGATGGGGTTTGTGCCCGTTACAGCCGGGTAGAGCCAGGTGCCGCCGGTATAGACGACCTTGAGTGGCTGCTTGCGATGTTTGGCGGCCTGTTTGAGAGCCAGCATGGATTGGCGGTCGACCCGTCCCATGTCGTTGGTGAAGGTTGCTCCGGTGTGTATGACCGCATCGCAGGAGGCGGCCCTGCCGACCCAGCTTTCAGGACTGCGCAGGTCTCCCGGGTAAGCGCTGGCACCCGATGCCCTCAGCTTTTCCGCGGCCGCATCGGAGCGGGCCAGACCGATGATCCTGACGTCTTCGTCTTTCAGTCTTTTCACTACGGCGGCGCCAATCCGGCCGGTGCCGCCCGTCACAAAAACATCCATGGGCAAAGAGAACTCCTTTCGGCAGTGCGGTGCAAGATCAACCTGTCGAGCCTGTGCAAAATCCACCGCTGGATTCATGGCGCTGCTTGACCTTGTCTGCAGGCCTGTTACGTCAGGATCATGACCTTGCATCTGGTGAAACTGTGCGTGGGCGCAGACAGTGTCGAGACCCTGCAGGCCTGGATCGATTTCCGGGTGGAGCAGGCCCGCATGGCCGGGCTTGCCGAGGAGACGACCCACACGACGCGCATGGTACCGACGCGCAGGGATGAGTTGCTGGACGGCGGCTCGCTCTACTGGGTGATCAAGGGCAAGATACAGGCACGCCAGCATCTTCTCGATATCCGGCCCTTCACGGACGATTCCGGCGTCAAGCGGTGCGATCTGGTGCTGGAACCGCGGCTGGTGCTGACGCAGTATCAGCCCAGACGGCCGTTCCAGGGCTGGCGGTATCTGAAAGCGACAGATGCACCGGCGGATCTCAGGATCGGCGGCACGGGGCAGTCCATGCCGGAGGCCATGCGCCGGGATCTCACGGAACTTTGTCTGCTTTGAACGATCCGTGTGCCGTCTGTGTCCGGATGGCCCTGCGGTGCGCTGGCGCGAAAGAAGTCTTGCCGGGGCGCTCTGCCGGCCCCAGTTTCAAGGACAGGACTTCGGCATGAGGGACGGACGGGAATGGTGAAAAACCGGGACAAGGAAAAAGAGGCGGTTGTCCGGCAGGAAAACGCGGCGCTGTCCGCGGCGCCCGACATCACCCGATTTCTGGAGAAAGCGAAACAGGCCGAGCCCCGGTCCGACACCGGCGGACGGTTGATCTTTGCCCTGGATGCGACGATGAGCCGGCAGCCCACCTGGGACCGGGCCTGTCAGATCCAGGCGGAAATGTTCAAGGAGGCGGACAAGGTCGGCGGCCTGAAGATCAAGCTTGTCTATTTCCGCGGCTTTGGGGAGTGCCGGGCGTCGCGCTGGTTCGAAAGCGGGGAGGCCCTGGCCCGGGCTATGGGCGCAATCGCCTGCCAGGGCGGCCAGACGCAAATCCGCAAGGTCCTGTCGGCGGCTCTGGCCGCGGCGGACAGGGAGAAGATTGCAGCGCTGGTCTATGTCGGCGACTGCATGGAAGAGGATGTCGATCTGCTGTGCGACAAGGCGGGGCAATTGGGACTGCTGGGTGTTCCGATGTTTCTCTTCCAGGAAGGGCGGGACGCAGTTGCCGAGCGGGCGTTTCGGGAAATGGCGCGCCTGACCAACGGCGTCTATTGTCCGTTCGACGCAGGGTCGGCGAAGCAACTGGCCGATCTTCTCAAGGCCGTTGCCGTGTTCGCCAGTGGCGGCCACACGGCCCTTAGGACCCTGGAGCGGCAGGGCGGACAAGGGGCGCGCCTGCTTCTGGAGCAGCTGAAGCCCGGTCGGGGGTAGTCTTGCTGCTGCGACGGGATCCGGTCGTCATTCGCCATGCCGGTTGCCTTTTTCGGCGAATTGCCGCAAGCCGGGGATGGTTTCCAAAGCGGGCGCCTGACAGATCCTAAATGTCTTGCGTTCCACCCGGTTCGACCGGAGAGCGTTGCCAGGGAGGCATGGGCATGGCAGGACGTCGGCGGTATTCACCACTCCGGACCGGGACTGTCGGATGATCTATCTCTTGATCAGCATTATCCTGCTGGCAGTGCTTCTTGCCGCAGGTCAGAGTTTCATCAACGCCAATCCGAAGGCGCTCGCGCGCAAACTTCGGCTCATTGGCGGTCTTTTCCTGATCGGCCTTGCAGCCCTGTTCGCGTTCGGAGGGCGCTTTGTCTTTGCGGTCCCGCTCTTTGGGCTCGGGCTTTCTGTATTGGGAATTTCAGGCCTGCGCGGCCTTGCGGGCGGCTACAAGCCGACCAAAACATCCGGACAGAAATCGCGGGTGCGGACCGCGATGGTCGAGATGGAACTGGATCACGATAGCGGGGCGATGACGGGAACCGTTCTCACCGGCCGCTATGAGGGCCGCGGACTGGACGATCTGGGCGACGAAGACCTGGAAGCCTTCTGGCGCGAGACATCCCGGGACGACCAGAGCCGGAAACTAGTCGAAGCTTATCTCGACCGCCGGCTTGCCGGTTGGCGTGAAAACTTCCAGCCGGATGGAGCAGAGCGGCAGGGAAGCCCGGCGAGCCCGGGCGCCATGACAGATGAGGAGGCCTACCAGATCCTGGGGCTTTCTCCCGATGCCGGGGACGCGGAAATTCGAGCCGCGCACCGCCGGCTTATGATGAAGGTCCATCCCGACCAGGGAGGCTCCGGTTT
This sequence comes from Labrenzia sp. 011, assembly GCF_003075075.1. GTDB lineage: Bacteria > Pseudomonadota > Alphaproteobacteria > Rhizobiales > Stappiaceae > Roseibium. The sequence goes on from NZ_QCYM01000013.1 coordinate 89,688, forward strand.
CCTCGCGGCGAAAATCAACGAGGCTAAAGACACGCTTCTCAGAGGACATTGACGGCATCCGTTACGCGGTTACTGATAGATGGCGAAGCAGGCATATTTGGCATTTTTCAAGCTCTTGCAGGCATTCCAGGCTGCGGATTTGCTTTCAAAGCCGACAAAACGCGCCCGGTAGAGGGTCTGTCCATTGGCTTCAACCGGTTCCGTGTAGGGCGAGCGTCCACGCAGGGCGGCGCCCGTCCGGGCCTTGGCCTTCTTGAGCATGGTGATGGCCTGACCTTCTGTTTCGGCGGCGGCAATCTGAACCTGCCAGCCCGGCTCGATGTCGCGGGTATCGCTGGTGGCGACGGTGACGGATTCGTCTTCCGCTTCCGACGGGCTTGCAGCGGCTTCTGCGATTTCCGCGCTGATGGTTTCGACCGGCGTTGTGTCGACCCGTATGGTTTCCACATTGACGGTCTTGAGCGGTTGCGCCGAGGCTGAGGCGACCTGGCGGTTGCCGTTGCCGATGATTTTCTTGCGGGCGGCCTGGCTCAATGCGGCAGCCGAAATCGAATTCGTGGTTAGCGGCGTGTCCGGGCTTTCCGGCGGGATCGGGGGCAGGGACGTTGCCACGGCGAAGGTGCTGTCAAAGCGCCGTTCGATCATTTTCGGAGGAAGCGGCACCTGGTCGCCGAAACCGGGGACCGGTGCGGGCGGCGGTGCGGGGACGACGGAGGCCGTTACAGGCGCGTTGAAGGCGAGCACCATCGGCTGACCGGTCGCAGGGGCCGGTTTGCTGCCCGGCTTGGCTGTCGGCAAGGGCGGGTTCTTGAGCGAGGCGGCGACAAAGGTCGGCGCGATTGTCCGTTGAACGATCGCCGGTGCCGTCTTCGGTCCGCGACTGGCCTTGGGAAGATAGCGGCTGATCAGCTTCTTCATCTGGGCATCGCGCGAGGCTCCCGTCCTTCCACCCATGACCACCGCGACTATATGGCGTCCGTCGCGCTTGACCGAGGTGACGAGGTTGAAGCCCGAGGCGCGGGTGTAGCCGGTCTTGATACCGTCCACGCCCTTGACCCGGCCCAGGAGCTTGTTGTGGTTCCCGTAGGTCCGGCCCTTGTATTTGTAGGCGCGGGTTTTGAAATAGCCGTAATAGCTGGGAAAGCGTTCCTGGATCGCGCGGCCGAGGGTCGCCATGTCGCGCGCCGTGGTCCGCTGAGCGGAATTCGGCAGGCCGTGCGGGTTCTTGAATGTGGTCTTGCTCATGCCGAGCTGGCGTGCAGTGCGGGTCATGCGCTCGGCGAAGGCTCGCTCGGAGCCGCCGATGTTCTCGGCGATGACCGTGGAGGCATCGTTGGCGGACTTGGTGACCAGTGCCAGAATGGCGTCTTTCACCTTGATGGTCTCGCCCGGACGCAGTCCCAGTTTCGTTGGCGGACGTCCCGAGGCATATTTCGAGACCTTCAGTTTGGAATTCAGAGACAGCCGTCCGGCTTCCAGCTCTTCGAAGACCAGGTAAAGCGTCATGATCTTGGTGAGCGAAGCCGGGTAGCGATAGGCATCGGCGGAGGAGGCGTACAGCGTCTTGCCGGTCTTCGCATCGACAACGATACCGGCATATTTCGAGTTGGCCAGTGCCGCAGCCGGGACGCTGAAGAGAAGGACGCCGAGGGTCAGGATTTTTGCCGTCCGGGTCATCACCCGTGCATTTCGGAGAAAACGCATACCAAACACAATTACTATCCCATTCCGGGTCAGGTGGTTCGTGTCTGGAGCGGCCGGGGTCGGATCTTAACCCCCAAGCGATTCAAACCCGCCACTCCATCGATCTCGGGTCATTTGAGGGAAACACGGTTACGAATGTGTAAATAGTCATCATAAAAACCACATTAAAAAATAGTTTTTGGATAGGGTTAATCCTTGGTTAAATTTTATCTAAAGTTATAATTGCGAAGATTTGAAATGAATAATGTAATTTATTCTTCTTTTTCGAGTAAACAAGATTGAGTCATTCTCTGTTTTTGGGGAGGGGCTATACTATTACAGTACATATCGAATTTTTGCTTTGATTTTTTTGCATTGCGATAAAATTCCGTGCTTTTCTCATGTCCGGAGGCGAAGGGTGAAGACCGGTTCCGGAGTGTCTAAGCCCATGAATACCAAACGTTATTCAGTACGTATTTTCTCGTATGGGTTGTTGTTGCGCTGCAAAATCGCCTTGACAGTAATTGTGCGGTGCATTACGACAAATGCCTGCAGGTAACGCGATATGTGTGCATCGGAGAAGGGCTGGGCCAAAGTGCCGTTCCCGGATCCGGTTCGCCAGAAATAAGGGCAAGGTATGATGAGCAACTTTGAAGAAATGCAGAAGCTGAGCAAAGAGAACATGGACGTGGCCATGGCGACCTTCGGCTCCATGAGCAAGGGCTTTCAGGCGATCGCTGCCGAGGTTGCCGACTACCAGAAAAAGTCCTTCGAGGATGGAAGCGCAGCGGTTGAGAAACTGGTTGCCTCCAAGTCCCTCGACAAGGCGTTCGAGGCTCAGGCCGACTATTTCAAGACCGCCTATGAGGGTTTTGTCGGTGAGATGACCAAGATCGGCGAAATGATGACCGACCTGTCCAAGGATGCCTACAAGCCTTACGAAGGCGTGCTGGGTAAAATGGCGAAATAACTGCCATTCACATTCGCCGCCAAATGGCGACTGACAGAAACCCGGCTGTAACGAGCCGGGTTTTTTTGTATATGCACAGTTTTGCCTGTGCTCCACCGGTTCCGGCGCCCCATGCGCGGCCGGATCGGAAATGCCTTTCCCACCCATCTTTTAATTCCATTCCGGACACCTACATTCAGGTTCAGCGATGAGGTGTCATCCTCAAATGCGCCGAATACCGGTATGTAGTTGAAATCGACCATTGCGCGAGCGCGACTTGCGCGGCAGGATTAACGTCAAAGAATGTCGACCGGCGGCGCGGGGTGCGTTGCGGGACTGAACTGCGGACCGGCGGGTTGAAGCTGAGCCGGAGCAGGGATTGGTGATGGCCGGAAAGTTAGAGGCGGAAGAAACGGCGATGTCGGCGGGCTCTGATTATGACAATGACGGTGGTGACGCCGGAACGGTTGTTGTCACCCGAACCAAAACGGTAACCAAGCGGCCAAATCTCTATCGTGTGCTGCTTTTGAACGATGACTACACTCCGATGGAGTTTGTCATTCACGTCGTGGAGAGTTTTTTCCAGAAGAACCGGGAAGAAGCGACCCGCATCATGCTGCATGTTCACCATCACGGCGTCGGGGAATGCGGAATATTCTCCTACGAGGTCGCAGAGACGAAAGTGACCCAGGTGATGGACTTCGCGCGCAAGCATCAGCATCCTTTGCAATGCGTCATGGAAAAAAAGTGAGGACTATCGCAAGTGCCTTCTTTCTCACGCAGTCTTGAAAAAGCCCTGCATCAGGCCCTGGCTTTCGCCAATGAGCGCCAGCAGGAATACGCGACGCTCGAACATCTTCTTCTGGCATTGCTGGACGATCAGGATGCCGCCGCGGTCATGCGCGCGTGCAATGTCGATCTGGACATGATCCGCAGGAACCTCGTTGAATATATCGAGACCGAGCTGGACAATCTGGTCACGGACAGTGACGACGATTCCAAACCCACGGCCGGGTTCCAGCGGGTCATCCAGCGTGCGGTCATTCATGTCCAGTCATCCGGGCGCGAAGAGGTGACCGGGGCCAATGTGCTGGTGGCCATCTTTGCGGAGCGTGAAAGCCACGCGGCCTATTTCCTCCAGGACCAGGACATGACCCGCTACGATGCGGTCAATTACATCTCGCACGGGATCGCCAAGCGTCCCGGCATGTCCGAGGCCCGTCCGGTGGACGGGGCGGACGAGGAAGATGTGCTGCCGGGCGCCGAGGCCGAGAAAAAGGCCACCCAGAAGACCGACGCCCTGGAAGCCTATTGCGTCAATCTCAACGAGAAGGCGATCAACGGCAAGATCGATCCGCTGATCGGTCGCGATCGCGAGATCCAGCGCACGATCCAGATCCTGTGCCGGCGGTCCAAGAACAACCCGTTGTTTGTGGGCGATCCGGGGGTCGGCAAGACCGCGATTGCCGAAGGACTGGCACATCGTATCGTCAACGGCGACGTTCCGGTTGTCCTGAAGGATGCGACCATCTTTTCGCTCGACATGGGCTCGCTCCTGGCCGGCACCCGCTACCGGGGCGATTTCGAGGAACGCCTGAAGCAGGTGGTCAAGGAAATCGAGGACTACCCCGGTGCTGTGATGTTCATTGACGAGATCCACACGGTGATCGGTGCGGGGGCCACTTCGGGCGGCGCTATGGATGCCTCCAACCTGCTGAAGCCGGCGCTGGCATCGGGGGCTATCCGCTGCATCGGCTCGACGACCTACAAGGAGTACCGGCAGTTCTTCGAGAAGGACCGGGCGCTTGTCCGCCGCTTCCAGAAGATCGACGTCAACGAACCGTCGATCCCCGATGCGATCGATATTCTCAAGGGTCTGAAGCCCTATTTCGAGGACTTTCACAAGGTCCGCTACACCAATGACGCCATCAAGACCGCGGTCGAACTGTCGGCGAAATACATTTCCGACCGGAAGCTGCCGGACAAGGCCATTGATGTGCTCGACGAGACCGGTGCGTCGCAGATGCTCGTGCCTGAAGCCCGGCGGCGCAAGACCATCGGCGTGAAGGAAATCGAGAACACCATCGCCACCATGGCCCGGATCCCGCCGAAATCCGTGTCCAAGGACGATGCCGAAGTTCTGGAAAATCTCGGCAAGGATCTGAAGCGGGTCGTCTATGGCCAGGATGCGGCCATCGGCACGCTGGCGTCGGCGATCAAGCTCGCCCGCGCCGGACTGCGCGAGCCGGACAAGCCGATCGGCAGCTACCTGTTCTCCGGCCCGACCGGCGTCGGCAAGACCGAAGTCGCGCGCCAGCTTGCCCTGTCTCTCGGGGTGGAGCTGATCCGGTTCGACATGTCCGAATATATGGAGCGGCACACGGTGTCCCGCCTGATCGGCGCGCCTCCGGGATATGTGGGCTTCGATCAGGGCGGTCTGCTCACCGACGGCATCGACCAGCATCCGCACAGCGTGCTGCTGCTCGACGAGATCGAAAAGGCCCATCCGGATCTGTTCAATATCCTGCTGCAGGTGATGGATCACGGCAAGCTGACCGACCACAACGGCAAGCAGGTCGATTTCCGCAACGTCATCCTGATCATGACCACCAACGCAGGCGCGGCGGACATGGAAAAGATGCCGGTCGGCTTCAACCGCATGAAGCGGGAAGGCGACGATACGGAGGCGATCAACAAGCTGTTCACGCCGGAATTCCGCAACCGCCTCGATGCGATCATTCCGTTCGGCAATCTGCCGATGGAAGTCGTCTACAAGGTCGTAGAGAAATTCGTCATGCAGCTTGAAGTTCAGCTGGCGGACCGCGGCGTGACCTTCGAGCTCACGGAAGATGCGATCAAATGGCTGGCGGACAAGGGATATGACAACCAGATGGGCGCCCGGCCGCTTGGCCGGGTCATCCAGGAGCATATCAAGCGGCCGCTCGCGGACGAGGTCCTGTTCGGCAAGCTGAAAAAGGGCGGCATGGTCAAGGTGTCCGTTTCCGAGGACAGCAAGGGCCTGTTGCTGGAAAGCATCGAGGAGCGGGCGACGCCGTCCAAATCCAAGGCGAGCGCCAAGCCGAAGCCGAAACGCAAGCGCAAGCCCGCGACCAAGGCCGTGGCCGCAAAGGCCACCAAGCCGCCGGCCGCCAAAGGCGGGCCGGCGAAGAAAAGCCTGGTTCCCAAAGTGCCCCTGGCAGACTGACGTCGGCGAAACTCCAGAAAGCCCCGGATATCTTCCGGGGCTTTCTGTTTGTCCGGGGCCGTCTTTCCGTCCCCGCATTCCTCAGGCCGAGGCGCGTTCCGGCTTGCTGGCGAGCGTCTTACCCATGCTGCCTTCCAGCCGTTCTCTGTGATCGGCGACAAAGTTCCTGCCGGTTTCGTAGCCGATGTCGAACAGCGTCGACATGTTCGAATGGCTCCAGTCGAGAATGTTCGGCCAATGCGCGTCCGGGATATGCCGGCGGAAGGGCATTCTGAGCAGTTCCGATCGGCTGCTGTGGGTTTTCGCGCAAAGGGATTTGCCGCCGAGCGCCGTTTCCCGCTTTTTCAGGAAGGCTTCACGCTGCAGGACGAAGGCCCTGTAGTCGGTAAGCGCCAGGCTGACGAAGTCGGCCAGTTCCGGATCCGGATTTCTGTCGAGATAGGCCTGGGCGCGATTGTCGAAGGCCGCCAGATCGACATCCGCGCTGCCGAGCAGGTCGACAAGCTCATAAAGCTCCCGGTCGTGGCGCAGCTGGATGCGTTGCTTCCCGAAGGCCTCCGGGTCGCTTTCCGCGAATTCCATGATCCTGTCCGTTTCGGCCAGGAACCGGTCTTTTGCATGCAGCGCGCGTTTCGACTTGAAGGCCGCAAGGCTGTTCTCGGCGAGTCTGGTGAGGGGCGCGATGATCGACTGAACCCAGGCATCGGTGAGGTCGTGTGGCTCGTCGATCAGCTTGCGGTGCCCCAGGATGTCGAAAAAGATGAGGGTGTCGATATCGTGTTCGACCATCACGTCATCCGGAATTCGAGACCCGCTTCCTCCAGCGCCAGCAAAGCGCCGCTCATCAGCGGCAGATTGGGGGCGCCGCCGCCCTGTACAAGTCCGATCGGCATGTCAGTTCCCTTGAAAAAGTGATGAATTCAATCAGGGGTATATGCTATCAGAATTCACGCTTCCTGTGATCGCGATTGCGCCAGCGACGCCAGGAAAACCTGTGCGGTGACACGGGGAATTCATTCGCATCCCTGATCGATTCCATTCGTTCAAATCATTTGCGGATCAGGTGCGGCGTCCCTAACTTTCCTACACAAACAAGGGGAGACCAGATGAGCGAGCGTAAAGTTGCACTGATCACGGCCGGGGGATCCGGCATGGGAGCTGACGCTGCCAGACGGCTGGCGGCCGACGGCTTCAAGGTTGCGATCCTGTCATCTTCCGGCAAGGGAGAGGTGCTGGCTAAGGAACTGGGCGGTATCGGTTTTACGGGCTCCAACCTTGTCGCCGATGACCTAAATCAGTTTGTCAGCAAATCACTGGAAGCATATGGAAAAATAGATGTACTGGTGAATTCCGCCGGGCATGGCCCAAAGGGGGATATCCTGGAAATCTCCGACGACGACTGGCACCTGGGCATGGACGTCTATCTGATGAATGTCATTCGCCCGAGCCGGCTCGTGGCACCGGTGATGGCTGAACGGGGGGGTGGGGCCATCATCAACATATCCACTTTCGCTGCCTTCGAGCCCGATCCCCTGTTTCCGACGTCCGGCGTCTTCCGGGCAGGACTGGCGGCTTTTACCAAGCTGTTTTCCGACAAGTTCGCGGCGCAAAATGTCCGCATGAACAATGTCCTGCCGGGTTTCATCGACAGCCTGCCGGAGACGGAAGACCGCAAGGCCCGCATTCCCATGGGCCGATATGGCCGCTCGGAAGAGGTGTCCGGGCTGATTTCCTATCTCGCTGGAGAGCAGGCGGCCTATATCTCCGGTCAGAATATCCGTATCGACGGCGGGCTCACCCGATCGGTCTGAGATTGACGGTCTTTCCACCGTTCGGGCTGGACAGTATTGCGGGAAGAAGGTAAGGCACCCTTACTATCTACCTTGTTTCGAGACCTGTGACATGACTGTCCCTGAAAGGCCCGAGCGGCCGGAATTTCTGACGGACACGCCGGTTCCCGGCCGTATCTGGATGCTGCGCGGCGCACGCGCAGCCATCTCCATTCCGGCTTTCATTCTCACCGCCGCCTTTGTCGGCTATGCGGGGCTTGCGCGCGAGACCGGCCTGACGCTGGCCGAAACGCTTGCCCTGACCGGTCTTGTCTGGGCGCTGCCGTCGGTGGTGGTGCTCACTGGGGCGCTGTCTTCCGGCATGGGGCTGCTGCCGACCGCAATAGCTGTCGCGCTGGCATCCGTGCGGCTGATGCCGATGACCATGGCGCTGATGCCGCTCATCAAGGTTCCGGGCAAGACCCGCAACTGGCAGCTTCTGATCGCCTCCCATTTCGTTGCGGTGACGGCCTGGGTCTATGCGATGAAACACCTGCCGGACCTGCCGAGGGAGGCGCGCCTGCCGTTCTTCGTCGGCTTCGGCTGCTCGGTCTCCAGCTTCGTTTTCTGCATGACGGCGATTGCCTATCTTCTGGTCGAACGTCTGCCGGATATGGTGGCCGGCGCGCTGGTCCTGCTGACACCGGTATATTTCCTGTGTTCGCTGTGGGGGGCGGCGCGGTTGAATGCGGACAGGGTGGCCATGATCACCGGGCTCGCCTTCGGGCCGCTGTTCTTCATCTATCTGCCCGGCCTTGACCTGCTGTGGACGGGGCTTGCCGGTGGAACGCTCGCCTATATCGGTACACGGATCCACCGCAGGGGGCTGCTATGACGGACGTGCCGATTTCACAGACCTGGTGGTGGCCCTTCGTCATGATTCTCGTGGCGGGCTGGTTTGCCACCGATGTCTGGCGCTGGCTGGGTGTTTTCGCCGGCGGGCGGCTGCGCGAAGACGGTGAGTTGCTCATCTGGGTCCGTTGTGTCGCCACGGCTCTGGTTGCCGGAGTGATTTCCAAACTGATTCTGTTTCCGCAGGGCGTCCTGGCCGAGACGCCGATCTGGCTTCGGCTGGCCGCTGCCGGGTTCGGCTTTTCCGCATTTTTCGTGGCGCGGCAGAAAGTTCTTGTCGGCGTTCTGTCAGCAGAAGCCTTCCTCCTGTGTGGCTGGCTGGCCCTCGACAAGCTAGGCTGATTTGCGGAGAGACACTTCAAACCGCAGAGGCCAGCATGTCCGATCCACTGGAACTTTTTTACGCCCCGCAGAGCCGCGCGACAGGCGTTCGCGTGCTCCTGGAAGAACTTGACGCTCCCTACAATCTCAAGATTTTCAATCTCAAGCTGGGAGAAAACCGCCGCCCGGACTATCTTGCCATCAATCCTGTCGGCAAGGTTCCGGTCCTGCGCCATGGGGAGGCGGTCGTTACCGAGCAGGTGGCGATCTATCTCTATCTCGCGGATCTCTTTCCCGAAAAGGGGCTGGCGCCGGCCTTGGACGATCCGCTGCGCGGGCCGTATCTGCGCTGGTTCGTGTATATGGCGTCCTGTTTCGAACCGGCTCTCATCGACCGGGCGATGAAACGGGAGGAAGCTCCACAGATGGTGTCGGCCTATGGCAGCTTCGACACGGTGATGGAGACGATGCGCGCCCAGCTCACCAAGGGGCCTTATGTGCTCGGCGAAACGGTGAGCGCCGTCGATGTCTGCTGGGCGATGGGCCTCAGGTGGGGTATGGGGGTCGGCCTCGTGCCCGAATTCGATGAATTCAAGGCCTTTACGGAGCTGTATTTCCAGCGCCCGGCACCGCAATTCGTGCTTCAGGAAGACCGGAAGCTTGCAGCCGAGCAGCAGGATGCTGCCGAAAAGGCGGGCGCCGCCTGACGCCTGAAAGCGGGATTTTAGGAGTCCGTACCCTGGTCCAGCGCCGCCCGGATCTTTTCCGCCTGGGCGGCGAGCAGGTCATTGTCGGCCATCTCGCCCGTATGGGGTTTGAGCGGCACACCGTCGAAGCGCGGGATGACATGCACATGGGTGTGAAAGACCACCTGTCCGCCCGCCGGTTCGGAGAACTGCTGGATGGTCGTGCCGTCCGCGTCAAATGCCCTGATGACGGTGCGGGCCATCTTCTGCACCGTGGCCATGACGGCGTTGAGGTCGTCCGTGGCAATGTCCAGAATGTTGCGCGAAGGCGCCTTCGGCACCACGAGGACATGTCCGTCACCGCGCGGCATGATGTCCATGATCACCAGCGTCCTGGCATCCTCATAGACCTTGTGGCACGGCAGCTCGCCGCGCAGGATTTTGGCGAAGACATTCTGGTCGTCATAAGCGGGCGTGGACATATCTGGAAATTCCCGTCTCGAAGGCATGGTCGCTCAGCGTGCGCTGTTGGCCGGAGACTAGTCGGACAGACGGGAAGGGGGCAAGAGGCAAGTGCCTGCTTCCGGTTCTCCGCCGCCTCCGGCGCTGGATAATTCTCAGGCGCCGGATGCGGGGCCGGCGCCGGAATTGCGCGATGTATCAGGTACCGCAGAAGGTCCGGTAGGGACCGAAGGACGCCGGGGCGGGGCGGGTATAGGCCTCGCAATCGGGTCTTTCGGTGAAGGGGGTCTTCAGAACCTCCAGAAGTTTCCTGACAGGGCCAAAGTCTCCCGTTTCGGCCGCCGCCAGGGCTTCTTCCACCTTGTGGTTTCTGGGGATGTAGAGCGGGTTGACCCGGTCCATCCGGGTTCTGACGACGTCCGGGGCAAGGCCTTCTCCGGCCAGTCTTTGCCGCCATTGGGCAAACCAGGGATCGAATGCTGCCGGATCGGCAAAGAGGGCGCGCAGCTCGTCGGGCGAACCGGTTGCCGCCGTGCCGAGGCTGCGGAAGAACAGGGTGTAGTCGACATTCTGTTCGGCCATGGCCGCAAGCAGCGTTTCGACAAGCGCCTGATCGCCTTCCTCTTCCGTTTCAAGTCCGAGTTTGGCGCGCATGCCGCCGCGCCAATAGGCGGTGTAGACCTCCGGAAACCGGGCCAGTTCGGTGCTGGCCAGATCCACAGCCTTGTCCTGGTCGTCCGGCGCGATCAGGGGGAGCAATGCTTCCGCGAGGCGGGCAAGATTCCACTGGGCGATCCGGGGCTGGCGGGCGAAGGCATACCGCCCGCCGTGATCGATGGAGCTGAACACCGCTTCCGGGTCGTAGGCGTCGATGAAGGCGCAGGGGCCGTAGTCTATGGTTTCGCCGGAGATCGTCGTGTTGTCGGTGTTCATGACGCCATGGACGAAGCCGACGAGCAGCCATCGGGCAACGAGTTCCGCCTGGCGTTCCGTGATCCGGCGGAAAAGCTTCAGAAAACGGTCCGGGGCTCCGGCAAGATCCGGATCGTGCCTGGAGATGGCATAGTCGGCCAGCTGGCGGACCTTGTCGGTTTCGCCACGCGCCGCGAAATACTGGAACGTCCCGACGCGCAGATGGCTTGCGGCAACGCGGGTGAGGACCGCGCCGGGCTTCGGACCTTCCCTGTAGACCATTTCGCCTGTTGTCACGGCGGCCAGGGCACGGGTGGTGGGGATGCCCAGAGCGTTCATGGCTTCGCCGATGATATACTCACGCAGCACCGGCCCTATGACCGCCTTGCCGTCGCCGCCGCGGGAAAACGGCGTCGGGCCCGAGCCCTTGAGCTGGATATCGCGCCGCCGTCCATGGGTGTCTATCACCTCGCCGAGCAACAGGGCCCTGCCGTCTCCAAGCTGCGGGGAAAAGCCGCCGAACTGATGACCGGCATAGACCTGAGCGAGAGGTGAGGCGCCCTCCGGATGTGTCACGCCGGCAAAGATCGCCGCTCCGTCAGCCGTTTCAAGGGTGTCCGGATCGAGACCGAGATCCTCCGCCAGGGGGCGGTTGAAGAGCACCAGTTCAGGCTCGGGAACCTTCGTCCCTTCCCAGGCGACGTAGAACCCGGGCAATTCCCGGGCATAGGAATTGTCGAACCGGAAGGAGGAGGGTGTGGCGGTCATCGGGGTATCCGTTGGCTGGTCTGGCTGACTATGAGGGAAATATAGGTGCGGCAGATACCAATTCCGCCCCGCCTGCAAATTTTAGACCCGGACATCCCGGATTTCGTTCACTGATCCCCGGTCGTTTCGGTCTTCATCCAGCAATCTGATCCGGCAGTCTGGCGTCCCATGCCGGGGGGCGCGAAAGGCGATGCCGAAGCAAATGGATGCCGGAACCTTGCGCACAGCACCCTCGTTACATGGCTCGATTCCGCGGTTCTGCAAGGGAAACGACGGCGATGCTTTGAATTTTGACCTGTAAGTCGGATCGTTATTGGTGTATGATTTGATTTTTTCGTCTTCCGGTCGAGTTGTTCGATCAATTCTTTCTTTTTTGTTCAGGCATTTGGATATCCGTCATGAAAACTGTTTTCCAGTCGCAGCTTGAAAACCGTCAGGCAATTGAAAATCTTCTCGACAACGAGCGCCGGATCGTCGCCGAAGCGCCGTTCCCGCAGGACGGGATGCTCGAAGGTGTCACCGCCAGAAGCGGTCCGGCAACGCTCGAGGAAGCGGTCGACCGCATGCGCAAGGGTCAAACCGATCTGAGCGCACCCACTTACACCGAAGCGATCGTGATGCGCACCGGGTACCCGTCGCTGCTGGTCAGGAACGGCACTTTCGAAGACCCCAAGCTGCAATACTGGAAAGATACGCTTGTTCCCAGACGCGCAGTTATCGACCGGGCCATCGCCAATGTCGGCCGGGTGGATCTGGTCAATGATCCTCACAACAAGTGGATCGGCACCGGCTGGCGGGTCAATGAAGACACTTTCGTCACCAACCGGCACGTTGCCGTCTATTTCGCCCAGCTGCGTCAAGGTGGATGGGGCTTCGCGCGCGGTCTCAAGGTCTATATGGATCTTCGGGAGGAGCATGAGTCCGACGAGCAGCTCGAGATGCTGGTGTCCTCGATCCTCCATATCGAGCCGACCGGCCTGCCGGACGTGGCGATCCTCAGGATCGACAAGAACGCCCTGCGGACCACCGCCGATCCCGTTTCCCTGCAGCTTGGCGGGCGTCGGCCCGATACGATCGGCGTCATCGGCTATCCGGCAAAAGCCGTCCGAGACAATCCGCTTGATGCGATGGATCGCTATTTCGACGACATCTACAATGTGAAGCGGTTCGCGCCCGGTCAGATCATGGACGACAACCATTCTTCGACCGAATTCACCCACAATGCGACGACCCTGGGCGGCAATTCCGGCTCGATGATCATCGATGTCGACACGGGAGGCGCCGTGGGCCTTCATTTCGCCGGTAGCGCGCTGACCCAGAACTATGCGGTCAAGATCGATGCCGTTGCCGATATCCTGACCCGTCAGTCGGTCTATTTCGATACCGGCGCCGGGCAGGACAACGGGAAGGCGGCGGACGGGGCGAACGGTTCCGGCACCGACGAGGAGGCGACCGGCTTCGAAGACCGGCAAGGTTATCAGCCCGACTTCCTCGGAGACGGCCCCCTGTGGGTGCCGCTGCCGGAACTGAACAGTGTGCAATTGCGCAAGCTCGCGCGTACGAAATCCGGCGAGACCGAGCTGAAGTACACCCATTATTCCGTCGTGATAAACGGAGAACGGCGGCTGGCCTTCTACGCGGCTGCCAATATCGACGGCAACGAGCTTCGCCGGCCCAGGAGGAAAAATTCCTTCAAGCTGGATCCCAGACTCGCGGAAGACAAGCAGGCCGGGGAGGATCTCTATTCGAGAAACGACCTGGACCGGGGCCATCTGATCCGTCGGCTGGACCCCTGTTGGGGCAGCAAGGCGGAAGCCGATCTGGCCAATCTGGATTCGATGTATTTTCCGAATATCGCGCCCCAGCACAAGAAGCTGAACCAGAAGATATGGCTCAGGCTCGAGGAGCATGTCCTCGACAGGACGGACGATGCGGATGCCAGGATCTCGGTTTTCGTCGGCTGTCTGTTCGATGACGGCGATCCGGTGCAGAAGCGCTCCGGTGTCCAGGTGCCGATGCGTTTCTGGAAGGTTGTCGCCTCGATCGGCAGGATGCGGCGCGGGCGCTCGAACCGGCGCGTGCTACAGGCGCAGGCCTTCATTCTTTCCCAGGAACATCTGGTGAAGCCGGGAGATCTGGAGCTGGTCTTCGGGCAGGGGTTCGAGGAGTTCCAGGTGACCATCGAGGAACTGGAGCGGCTGACGGGACATGATTTCGGGCCGCTACGGGACGCGGACACATTCGCGCTTACCTCCGAGATGCGGGCCGAGCACAGGGAAAAACTGGAATCGGTGACGGGGCTCCTCACGGATGTCTCGGACCACGTCAAACCGCTCGGATCACTTGCGGATGTGGAAGCCGGATAGGGCAGACAACCTGTCGGAGGGAGCCGTCGTGGTGAAGCCGTTTTCCAGTCTGCGCTTCGGGGGGGAGCGCCTTCTGGCGGCCAGCGCCGACGTCGGCGATGTGCGCGACTATGTCTATCAGCCCACGCTGGCCGGTCTGGCGCCGCGCATCGATCCGCGTGAGGGGCCGGCGCCCTGGTGGTGCGACGGGCGCATCCGCGACCAGGGAACCGAGAGCAGCTGCACCGCTCATGCGCTGGCCGGCATAATCGATCATTTGCGCGCGCGGGACCGTATGCTCAACCTGCCCGCCGACGCGGAGCTTGCCGCAGAGGACCGGCATCCCTGGGCTTCGGCGGAGATGCTTTACAACATCGCCAGGTTTCACGATGAGTTTCCCGGCGAATCCTATTCCGGATCGTCGATCCGGGGCGCGCTGAAAGCCTTCTATTTCAACGGCGCCTGTGCCGAGACGGTCACCAGGGGACTGTCGGGTCAGCAATGGCACATGACGCGTGAAATCCTGGAAAGCGCGCGCCGGGTTCAGCTGGGTGCCTATTACCGCGTACGCCCGCGGCTGTCGGATGTGCATGCGGCGCTCAACGAGGCCGGTCTGGTGCTTGCCTCGGCCGAATTGCATCCCGGCTGGGCGACCGGCAGCGGCCGCATTCCCTTCGGCAAGGAAAGGGTGACCACGCAGAGCCTGCATGCCTTCATCCTGATCGGCTACACGCAGGAGGGGTTCCTTGTCCAGAACTCCTGGGGCGCCGAATGGGGCGACAAGGGGGTGGCCCTTTGGAGTTACGAGGACTGGTCCGCCAATGTGGTCGACATGTGGGTGCTCAGACTGGCGGTGCAGGTCGCCAGCCAGGCGACGGCGGTCAACCCGCAGTCTTCCCGCAGCCGGGGCCTGCGGATGGGGGAAGGCGCCTTCGACGCGGATGCGCTGCAGCCGGCGACACCACCGACACGGTTCGACGTGCTGGGACATATCGCCTCGACATCGCGCGGCCGACTGGACCGTTACGGACCCTATCATGTGGATCCCAGAACGCTTCAGGAAACGGTCAGGATCCTGCACGACAGCCCGAAGTACAAACATGTCCTGGTCCATTTCATGGGGCTGCAGCGCCATGAAAATGCAACGATGTCCGCCATTCGCGATGCGGTGCCGGTCTTCAAGGCCAACGGAATCTATCCGTTCTTCGTGACCGTCGAAAACGAGCTGTCCTCCACCGTGCACGACATGGTCGAGGCCGAGGTGGAACGGGCCAACCGGATCGCCGGGCTGCGGCAAAGTCGCGAGAAGGACAGGCGCATCGAGGGCCGGCTCTCGGCGGCGGCGCTGAGGATCGTCGAGGAAATACAACGCAGCTCGATGTCGGTTGTCTACGGGCACGGCGACGGGCGGCTCGGTGAAGGGCTGGACATCCTGAACGACCTGTTCAGTGCCCTTGACGAGCGTCATCGCCGCGGCGAGGTGTCCTACCACCTGTCGGCACATGGATTCGGGGCCTCGCTGCTGGCCGCGCTGTTGTCCCATACCCGGCACTGGAGCCGGCATCCGGTCCTGTCTTCCGTCAGTCTCTACGCCCCCATGCTGCCCGCAGAGACGGTGCGCCGGTCCTTTGTGGACAGGCTGGTTCATCCCCATGACCTGCCGCTCAGCCGCAGGGCGCAGGGCGAGGATGCGGTCATCGAACATCTCGACCTCTATCTGCAGAGCAGGGAAGCCATGGGCAGCGACCGGCCTCTGCCCGGATACGGCGGCAACTGGCCGCAGTTGTGGACACGGGTCATGGCGATCGCGACCAGGCGCGCCGGTGACGGGTATACCGGGCTGGCAACGGGAGGGACGAGCTATTTCGACGAGGCATGGCATGCAAACCTTCTGGCGCTCGGCGAGCCGGCTCGGGATCTGGCGCATGAGCCCGGCGTGAGGATCAACCTGCTGGACACGCCGCACAGGGATTTCGATCTGCGCACGAAGGTGCTCGACTGTCTGCTCGAACGCATTCTCGGCAAAGCGCCTGCGACAGGGTTCAGTGCCGTCTACAAGGATCGGGACAGTCTGCTCGTGGAATAGGCCGGTGTTGTCGTTCTGGCGGGCGGGCGACGGGAGCCGGCTGGTCCTGGCCGACGAGCTTTATCCCCTGGAACGGACCTCATCGGACAGCTGAGTTGCCGGGGCGGTCACGGATGCTCCGGGCCCCGGTGAATTTGTGTCCGCGTTTCCCGCAGGATCTCGCCGAGTTTCCTGAACAGATCGGCACGGGAACTGGTCGTGCGCCAGGCCAGCACGACGCGGCGCGGGCAGGCGTCGGGAAGCGGCGCGATGTCGATTTTCTGACCGCTCAGCACACCGGCGTCGATGGCGAGGTCCGGCAGGAGGGTGATGCCCACGCCCTCGCTGACCATCGAGATCAGCGTCGACAGCGACGTGGCGGAGAAACTGTCGTCCTGCTGAATATTCCTGTCGGGAAAGGCGCTGAGCGCATGGCGCTGAAGGCAATGACCGCGTTCCAGCAGCATCAGACGGGTTCCGTCGAGTTCGGATCCCTTCACCGGGGTTTTCGAGAGACTGCCGGGCATGGCGGCAAGATGATAGCCGTCGTCGAAAAGAGGCATGGTTTCAATGCCGGTTGCTTCGAACGGCAGGGCGAAGAGGATCAGGTCGAGGTGACCGTCATGAAGACCCTCCAGAAGCTTTTCGGTCATCTCCTCGCGCAGCAGCAGCCGCAGGTCGGGGAAGGCTTTCCGGATTGCGGGCAGGGCGCGCGGGACCAGAAAGGGGCCGATGGTCGGGATGGCGCCAAGCCGCAGATCGCCCACATCGGATCCGGCGCGTCTGGCGGCAAGATCCTCGATTTCACGCACCGACAGCAGGACAGCGCGGGCTCGGGCGGCAATTTCCGCTCCTGCCGGCGTGAGAATGACCGACCGCTTGGTGCGCTCCGCAAGGATCACACCCAGCCGGTCTTCCAGCTCCTTCAGGCCGGTGCTGAGTGTCGGCTGGGTCACGGAGCAGACTTTCGCTGCGCGGGAGAAATTGAGCTCGTCGGCGACGGCAACGAGGAAACGCATCTGGCGGAGCGTGATGGCTGGCAACATATTGAAAAAACCTATCAGAGAATTTCTAATTATCAATTTCACAAATGAAGAGCCAGATCTTATTTTCAAATCATCGAAACAACGAAGACAGCTTACACCGAGGATTTGATCATGAGCGAAGCGATCCAGCCCCCCATGCCGCGTCTGAACGAACCGGCGCCTGCTTTTGACGCCCCGACCACCCAGGGCCGGAAAACGCTGTCCGACTACAAGGGCAAGTGGCTGGTGCTCTTTTCCCATCCGGCTGATTTCACGCCCGTGTGCACGACGGAATTCATCGGGTTCGCCCGGCGTCAGGACGACTTTGCCGCGCGCAACACGGAATTGCTCGGCCTGTCGATCGACAGTCACTATGCGCATATTGCCTGGCTTCTCAACATCAGGGAAAAGTTCAGCGTCGATGTGGGCTTTCCGGTTATCGCCGACCTGAACATGAAGGTCGCCCGGGACTATGGAATGATACAGCCGGGTGCGTCGGACACGGCGACCGTCCGGGCAACCTTCATCATCGATCCCGAGGGTATCCTGCGTGCCATGGTCTACTATCCGATGGTCGCGGGCCGGTCGGTGGATGAGATCCACCGTCTCCTGGTCGCCCTGCAGACGGCGGACGAGAACAAATGCGCCGTCCCGGAAAACTGGCAACCCGGTGATGCGGTCATCGTGCCCACGCCGGCAACCTTCGACGCGGCGGTGGCCCGGACTTCGGAAGGATACGATACCGTGGACTGGTATTTCTCGACCCGCAGTCTTTGAAACGGGCTTGCATTCAAAAGAATGAAGACAGGATGATCCAGATCACGGCTCCAACGATGAGGTCGAAATATCATGAGGATGGTGGATCCGGGTCGGAAAGGATCCGCAGAGCGGGCTTCCTGCCCGGTCGTGCGGGGTCTCCCCTGTCCGGAGAAGCCGGTGCCTTGTTTCCCGGATTTGACCGGATTGCTCCGTTTCAATGCAACTCATTCTCCCTCATGAGACCGTGACCCAGGGCCGTTATTCACCTACATGGAAAGACTCGGGCCATCGGCACGGGAGCTTTTCGGGTTCAGTCCAGAACAACAGACATACTATCAGGAAGACAGATCATGACCGACACATCGCAAGACCACACCGGCAGCCTCAGCAAGGTTCTGGCATCGACGTTCCGTCTTTATGTACAGACCCATGGCTATCACTGGAATGTCGAGGGCCCGAGTTTCCGCCAGCTGCATCTCATGTTCGAGGAGCAATATCAGAACCTCTGGAATGCACTCGATTCGATCGCCGAACGCATCCGGTCCCTGGGTGCCTATGCTCCGGGCTCCGTTGCCGAGCTGATGAAACTGGCCGGTGAGGAAGCCGCTCCCGCGCAATCCGCCGAGGCCATGGTCGATGCGCTCATCAAATCCCATGATGCCCTGGCAGGCCAGTTGCGCGCAGCCATCGTGACGGCGCAGGAAGCCGGTGACGAGCCGTCTGCGGGCATGCTGTCGGACCGTCTCGAATGGCACGAGCAGCAACTGTGGATGATGAAAGCCTCGCGGAAATAGGGGCAGGCCCTTTGTCCGGGAGCATCCGGCGCTCACCCGAAAACCGGATGCTCCGCTCTTCAGCCCCCTTCAGGCTCCCCGCTTTCATGTGATTTCCGATCAGGCGGTCGATCTTGCGCTGCGCTTTCTTTTCGCGGCGGGATCGGTCGCGGTGTCACCAAGGAGAAAACAATGTCCCGTCCCGTCGTCAAACCCTTCTGGGATCAGCCAACCGGAAGCTGGCAGTATGTCTTTCACGATCCAGAGACCATGGAAGGCGCGATTGTCGATCCGGTACTCAACTTCGACCCGCTTTCCGGCAGCACTTTCACCGACAGTGCCGAAGAGATTCTTGCCCATGTGCGCGAGGCGGGAATCGAGATCGTCCGGATCCTCGACACCCATCCCCATGCGGATCACTTTTCCGCCGCCCCCTGGTTCAAGGAAAAGCTCGGCGCACCGACCGCGATCGGGGAACATGTGGTGAAAGTGCAGAAGCTCTGGAAGGAGATCTACAATCTGCCGGAGGACTTTCCGACGGACGGCAGCCAGTGGGACCATCTGTTCGCCGACGGAGAGGAATTCATGGTCGGCCGGATTCCGGTGCGGGTGATCTTCTCGCCCGGACATACGCTGGCTTCGGTCACCTATGTCGCCGGCGATGCGGCTTTCGTGCATGACACGCTGATGATGCCCGACAGCGGCACGTCGCGCGCCGATTTCCCCAGCGGGTCTTCCAGCGAGCTTTATCAAAGCCTCCAGCGCATCCTCGCCCTGCCGGACGAAACCCGCGTCTTTGTCGGTCACGATTACGCTCCCGAGGGGCGCGAGGCCGAATGCATGTCGACGGTCGGCACGCAGAAGGCGCAGAACATCCATCTTGCCGGCGCGCCGTCGCAAGCCGAATTCTGTGCGGTGCGCGACGCGCGGGATGCCACCCTGGCGCTGCCGAAACTCATGCTGGCCGCACTGCAGATCAATATTCGCGGTGGACGCAAGCCGCAGCCCGAGAACAACGGGCGCTCCTACCTGAAAATTCCGCTCGACTATTTCGAACGACGGTAAAGCGGAAAAAGGCGGTAAAGTCCTGGGTCCGGGTCCCTCCGGACCTGGGCGCCGTGCCGTTCCCGGCGCACAGATCCGCCTACAGCTGCAGAGACCGGGCGGCCAGCACCGGAACAGGACTGGCTGCGCTTCGGGCTCGCTGCCCTGCCGTGGGTGCGCTGCACAATCCTCTCTATTGGAAAGCCTTCTCCGTTTCAGCTAGACTCCCGACCGAAAAAGGGAGGAGAGCTTTTGAGTGCTGCATTTGAGCGTGGCACCAATGGAGATCTGTCGCGCCGGTCGTTATTGGGACTGGCGGGTGGCATGGCGTGCGCCCTTGCGGCAGACAGGGCGCATGCGCAGCCGGGGACGATCCGATTCGGTCTGACGCCGGTTTTCCTGACCAACGATCTCGAACTGCTCGATGCCTTCAGGGCATATCTGGAAAGCGAAACCGGCTACCAGGTCGAACTCATCACGCGGAGAACCTATCAGGAGGTCACGGCGCTTCTGGTTTCCGGGCAACTCGATGCCGCCTGGATCTGCGGTTATCCCTTTGTCCGGTACCGGAACGAACTGGAGCTTGTCGCCGTTCCGCAATGGCACGGCAAACCGCTCTATCAGTCCTATCTCATCGTGTCGGAAGAAAGGGAGGCGTCGTCGCTGGCGGATCTGCAGGATGACATCCATGCCTTCTCCGATCCCGACTCCAATTCCGGATATCTGGTCACGCGGGCGCTTCTGTTCGAGAAGGGGCTCAACCCGGATTATTTCTTTCGAAGGACGATCTACACATACGGGCATCGCAACGTGATCCGGGCGGTCGCTTCCGGACTGGCGCAATCGGGCAGCGTCGACGGTTATGTCTGGGAAGTGATGCGGGATATCGAACCGGAGCTGGTCGCCGGGACGAGACCGCTGCGCAAGTCGGAATGGCTCGGGTTTCCTCCCGTGGCGACGAACAAGTCGCTTGCCGGGTCGGATCGCATCGCCGCGCTGTCCGGCGCGCTTCTGACAATCCCGGAAAAGGAGCAGGGCCGCCGCGTGCTGGAGATGCTGAAGCTGACCGGGTTCACATCATCGGGGCCGGAGATCTTCGACGGGATCGCCTCCAAGGTCGCGATGCTGCGGGGTGTGCTGTGAACCCGGCGGTCCACTTCCGCAGGCTGCCTTCGGCCATCCGGGTCCCGGTGCTGGTGGTGGTGCTCATGGTGATCATCTCCGCGGTGATCTCCGAGCGGGTTCTCGATCAGCTTTCGAAAACCCAGGCGACCTACCTTCAGGGGCTGGCTTCGGCCTATCTGGATGGTCTGGTTGCCTCCGTCACGCCGTCGGTTCTGCGGGAAGACAGCTGGGAGATCTTCGACAGCATCGAGCGGTTGCGGCCGACCACCGACGACATCCTGCCGAGCGAGACGGTGGTTACCGACAGGAACGACATCGTGCTGGCGTCGAGCAATCCCAGGACACGCGAAACGCTGCGGCCGCTCGATGCGGCCTTCTCGGGAAAATTCGCAGGGCCGGGTGTCTCGATCGATCCGGAGACGAGGAGCGGCTATGTACGCCGGGCGATCATTTACCAGAACATGCATGTGGGATCGATCTACGCGGTCTTCGACGTGACTTCTCTGCTGAAGGAACGGCGGCGGATACTTGCGACCCTGCTTGCCACGAATTCACTGGTGACCGCGCTTCTCGGCTTTGTCGGTTTCATGACCGTGCGGCGGATGATACGTCCGATGCAGGTTCTGGAGACTCATCTTGTCGAGGCTGCCGGCGGATCGGCCACGCTGATCGGCGAGCAGGAATTTCCGTCTGCGGACGGCGAGGCGGCGAGTGTCTACCGGGCCTACAACGCGCTGGTCAATTCGGAAACGGAACGTCAGAAACTCTCCAGACAACTGGCCGAGGAAGAGAAGCTGGCAAGCCTCGGCCGTCTGGCCTCCGGCATGGCCCATGAAATCAACAATCCGCTCGGCGGGCTCATGAATGCGGTCGATACCTTGCGCCGTCATGGCGAGAACCGCAACGTGCGGGAGAAATCGATCGAACTGATCCAGCGCGGACTGCTGGGTATCCGCGAAGTGGTCGAGGCCGCGCTGGCGACCTATCGTCCCGACCGGCTGTCCAGGCCCGTGGAAGGCTCGGACTTTTCCGACCTGAAGCTCCTGGTGCGGCCGGAGCTGCGCCGCAGGCAGCAGGCTCTGGATTTCCGGATGCCGGGCGAACTGCCCGCCAGACCGGAGTGGCCCGCCGGCCCGATACGCCAGGCGGTCCTGAACCTGTTGCTGAATGCGGTCGCCGCGTCGCCGGAAGGCGGACGGATCGGGTATACGATAACGGTGACGGACCGGCATCTGCAGATTACCGTCACGGACGAGGGAGAGGGCATGCCGGAGGCTGCAAGGAGAATTCTGGAGCAGGGGACGTCAGCGGACCCTGCAGAAGGGGAAGGGCTGGGCCTGTGGATCGTGCGTGAGATCGCCAACGATCTTGACGCCCGGGTCCGTGTGTCCGCAGGGGCGCGCAGGGGCACCGAAGTTCAGTTGACCCTTCCGTGCCGAACCAATGAGGTCAGTCATGCAGCCTGAAGGACTGAGCATCGGTCTGATCGAGGACGATCCGGTCATGGGCGGATCGATCGTGCAGAGGCTGGAGCTGGAAGGCTGCGCCGTTCACTGGTGGCAGTCGGGCTCCGAGGCCCTGAAAGCCCACGGCAAGACCTTCGATGAGCTGGATCTGGTGCTTTGCGACATCAAGCTGCCAGACATCGACGGGGAAGCGGTCTATCGCAGCCTGTCGGATGCGCAGGAGCACCCGCCGTTCATCTTCATCACCGGGCACGGGGAAATCGATCAGGCGGTGCGGCTGATGCGCCTCGGAGCGGCCGACTATCTGACCAAGCCGTTCGATTTCGAGGATTTTCTGTCCCGCATTCGGGAAAACGCCCGGGGGCGGAAGCCTGCCCCGGCCAGGGAGCCGGACCTGGGGGTCTCGCCGGCGATGCGGGAACTGGAAGCCCTGTTGCAAAGCTATGCGCAAACCGATCTTCCGGTGCTGATTACCGGGGAAACCGGCGTGGGCAAGGAAGTCTCCGCCCGCTATCTTCATGCCTTGCGCAGCAGCTCCGAGGATCCCTTCATCGCCGTGAACTGCGCCGCCATTCCGGCGGAACTGCTTGAAAGCGAGATCTTCGGCCACGAGAAGGGGGCATTCTCCGGAGCGGTCAAACGGCACCTGGGATATGCGGAGCGCGCGAAGTCGGGCACTCTTTTCCTCGACGAAATCGGCGACATGCCTCCCGCCCTGCAGGCGAAGGTCCTCAGGCTCATCGAGGAGCGCAGTTTCATGCGGATCGGCGGAGAGGAGAGCATCTCCTTCACGGGCCGTATCGTGACTGCAACCCATCGCGATCTGTCCGGTGGCGCTGGCGGGCCGGAGTTCCGGCAGGATCTCTACTATCGGATCGCCGTGCTCACGGCTGATATTCCGCCGCTTCGGGAGCGGCAGGAGGATATTCCGTGGCTGATGAACCGGCTGCTGGAAAATGCCGCGAGCCGTCACAACAAGGCGGTGCGCGGGATCAGCTCGAAAGCGGAGGAGGCGGCCCTTGCCCATGGCTGGCCGGGAAACGTGCGTGAATTGCGCAACCGGATCGAACGGGCTGTGGCACTGGCCGGCGGCGAATGGCTGATGCCGTATGATCTCTTCCCTGACCGGAAGGAGGAGGCGCCGTCCGCCGCCTTCCAGCCGCTGTCGGAAATTCGCGATGCAGCGGAAAAACGCCAGATCGAACGGGCGATCTCTGAAACCTCCGGTCACCTGCAGGATGCGGCCCGGCTGCTCGGTATTTCCCGGACCACGCTGTGGGAGAAGATGGCCCGCCTGCAGATCCGGCCCGAGCGTCCGGAAAGCTGAACATTCGGCGGTGCACCATGTTCGAAAATCCGAACATGGTGGCCGAAAATGTCGATACTTCAATTCCTTCTTTTTGAAATCATTGCGTTAATTCTCCTGGCACGGGTCTTGCTGATTTGCAGGCGACGCCATGCATGAGGGAGGAAATCCATGTCTAGATGCACGAAGATGGTCGATATCGGCCGTCGTCAGTTCCTGAGAGGGGGCGCGATCGCAACGGCTGGGGTGGCCACGGCCGCCGCTTTGCCGGCGGAACAGGCCAGGGCGGCCGGCCTGGCACGGGTCGAGTATCCGGCAAACCGGCTCGCCAACATATCGGAACTGGTGGTGAACGAGCCGCTGGACGTCACCTATCCGGATGAGGATGCTCCCGGCGTTCTGCTGAAGCTGGGCAACGCCGTCGAAGGCGGGATCGGCCCGGACGGCGATATCGTCGGGTTTTCGACGATCTGCCCGCACAAGGGATACCCGCTTTCCTACAATGCCGACAGGCGGACGATGAACTGCCCCGGTCACTACTCGGTCTTCGACTGCGAGGCCGGCGGACAGCAGACCTGGGGCCATGCCACCCAGAACCTGCCGCAATACACGCTGCGTATCGACGACAAGGGCGACATCTATGCCGAAGGCGTGGATGAGCTGCTCTACGGACGCCTGTCGAACGTGCTTTAAGGGAGAGGGACGAAATGGCTTACAAGAGATATGTCGACCGTCTGCCGATCATTCCGGCGGACGCCAAGAAACACAATGTCACCTGCCACTACTGCATCGTGGGGTGCGGCTACAACGCCTACACCTGGCCGGTGAACAAGCAGGGCGGCACGCAGCCGGATCAGAACGTCTTCGGTGAAGACCTTTCCGAACAGCAATATGCCGAAACGGACGCCTGGTATGCGCCGTCCATGTACAATGTCGTCAAGCAGGACGGCAAGGACGTGCATCTGGTGATCAAGCCCGATGTGGATTGTGTCGTGAATTCCGGTCTGGGATCGGTACGCGGGGCACGCATGGCGGAAAACCGCCGCTCCGACAAGACCGGCACGCAGCAGCAGCGTCTCGAGGAACCGATGGTCTGGCGTTACGGCACCTGGCAGCCGACCAGCTGGGACGATGCGCTGGACCTGGTCGCCCGGGTGACCGCGCGCGTCATCGACAAGGACAACGAGGACGATCTTTTCGTCTCCATGTTCGACCACGGCGGCTCCGCCGGCGGTTACGAGAACACCTGGGGTACCGGCAAGCTCTACTTCCAGTCCATGAAAGTGAAGAACTGCCGCATTCACAACCGGCCGGCCTACAATTCCGAGGTGCATTCCACCCGTGACATGGGGATCGGCGAACTGAACTATTCCTATGAGGACTACGGCCTGACCGACACGATCTTCCTGATCGGCGCCAATCCTCTCGAGACCCAGTCGAACCTGTTCCTGAATCACATGGTTCCGGGAATTCGCAACGGTGCCAAGGTCGTGATCGTCGATCCGCGCCGCACGGTGACGGTGAATGCCTGCGAACTTGAGGCAGGCAAGGAGAACGTGCTGCAGCTTGCCATCAAGTCCGGGACGGATCTGGCGCTGTTCAACACGCTGTTCACCTATATCGCCGACCAGGGCTGGGTGGATCAGGAGTTCATCGATCAGTCCACCTTCCGCGACGGCCTTGCCCAGGCCCAGAACGAAGCCTATCCGGCTGCGCTGGGCAGCTTCGAAATGGCGCGGGAGGAATGCCGCATGTCCCTGGCGGAAGGCGCCGAGATCTGCGGCGTGCCGGAAGCCGATATCGTGAAGGCGGCCGAATGGATCGCCAAACCCAAGGATGACGGTGCGCGGCGCAAATGCGTCACCGCCTATGAGAAGGGCATCATCTGGGGGAACGACAACTACCGTACCGTCGGCGCTCTGGTGAACATCGCCCTTGCGACCGGCAACATCGGTCGCGAAGGCGGCGGTGTGTGCCGACTCGGCGGCCACCAGGAAGGCTACTTCCGGCCCTCCGACGCCCATGTCGGTCGTCCCGCGCCCTATATCGACCAGCTGCTGATCGCCGGGCAGGGCAAGGTGCACCACATCTGGGCGAACGATCACTACAAGACCACGCTGAATGCCTCGGAATTCAAGAAGGTCTACAACAGGCGCACCAACATGGTGAAGGAAGCCATGGATGCGCGGGCCGGCGCAACGCGCGAGGAACTGGTCGACGCCATTGTCGCGGCAATCGAGGCCGGAGGTCTGTTTTCCGTCAATGTGGACATCGTCCAAAGCCAGATCGGCCAAGCCGCTCATGTCATTCTGCCGGCGGTCGAGTCGGGGGAAATGAACCTGACTTCCATGAATGGCGAACGCCGGATGCGTCTGGTGGAAAAATACATGGACGGTCCCGGGGCGGCCAAACCGGATTGCCTCATCGCCGCGGGCCTGGCGCAGTATCTGGAAAAGGTTCTGCGCGAAGAGGGCAGGGATGCCTATGCAGACCAGTTCAAGGGCTACGACTGGCAGACCGAGGAAGATGCCTTCATGGACGGCTACAACGCGGCCAATCCGGAAGTCACCTACGACCGTCTGCGCGCCATGGGCAACAACGGGGTTCAGGAACCGGTCGTCGGCTATGAAGACGGCAAGCTGATCGGCACCAAGCGCCTCTATGCGGACGGAAAGTTCGACCGTCATGGCCGTGACGACGGGAAAGCGCTTTTCTGCGCCGGTGGCTGGCGTGGACTGCAGGCACCGGGAAAGGCCGCGGAAAGGGAAAAATTCACGTTCCTGATCAACAACGGCCGTTCCAACATCAACTGGCAGAACTGGTTCCTCGACAAGGACAACGACTTCGTTTCCGACCGCTACCCGTTCCCCTTCATCGAGATCAATCCCGAGGACATGGCGGAACTCGGGCTGGCCGAGGGGGATCTGGTCGAGGTCTACAACGATGTCGGTGCCACCCAGGCGATGGTCTATCCAACGCCGACGGCCCGGCGCAAGGAGACCTTCATGCTGTTCGGCGCCCCGAGCGGCACGCAGGGCAATGTCATCAATGCCGGGGTAAACGAACTGATCCTGCCGAACTACAAGCAGACCTGGGCGAACATCAGAAAGATCTCCGATGCACCTGTCTCGGTGAAACATCTGTCGTTCAAGTCAAGGGAATACACGTCGGTCTGACGATCCGGCGGAGTATATCCGGGAGGGCTCTCTTGTGTGTGGGAGGCCTCCCGGCCGTTGCTTTCCGGTGGGGGAAAAGACCGTCAGGTTGCCGGATCTGCAGGGTCGTGCCGAACGGCTCATCCCGCCGGTTGAATGGAGCCGAGCCGGACGGATACCCTGCCGCTTGCCCGCAAAGGGTCCGGTGGAGAGCCCCCGAACCGGAAGCGTGAATTTTCTTCCGCAAATCCCGTAAATCTGCAATATGATTCCCTAGCGTGAATTTGCCACCCGCCCGGGTGGACCGGCACGTTTTGCATGTGCACGTTTAAAAGGAAAATGACATGGGTTTCTTCGATTTTGTAAAGGATGCCGGCAAAAAGCTCTTCGGCGACGACGAGGCCCCGGCCTCCAGCGCGGAAGCGATCGAAAAGGAAGTTGCCGAACTCGGGCTGGACGGCGACGTCAAGGTCGAGGTGAATGGCGATACCGTCAAGATCGCCGGCGCGGCGCCGACACAGGAAGCCCGTGAAAAGCTGATCCTTGCGGCTGGAAACATTCTGGGAATCGGCAAGGTGGAAGAAGAGATTTCGGTCGAGACCAGCGAGCCGGAAGCAACTTTCCACACGGTGGAAAAGGGCGACACGCTGTGGGCGGTTGCCGAAAAGGCCTATGGCAACGGGTCCAAGTACCAGGCGATCTTCGAGGCCAACAAGCCGATGCTGTCGCACCCGGACAAGATCTATCCCGGCCAGGTCCTGCGCATTCCGGCCCTGTGAGACTTGCTTTTCAGACCGCGGCCGATGCCGCGGTCTGGCTGTCCTTCTAAAACCGTGCCGACAGCCTTGCGTTGACGCCGTGGTCGCGGGCGGTTTCGCCCAGTTCGCCGTTGTAGCCGAGGGACGCGCTGATAGTGTCGCCGAAGCGGACGTTCAGGCCGGCCTCGATCAGGGCGGCGTCCCGGTCGAGCGGCGTGCCGGAGATATCGAAGGCATCCCCTCCTGAAAATTGCATCGTCGATGCGGTATCCAGATCACCGATGGCGTGACGCCAGCCAAGGCTGCCTGTCAGGGAGGCGTTGAACGTGTCGTTCGCGGCGATCTGTGCTTCCGCCCGAAGGCCGAGCGTGGTGGTGCCCAGGGTCTGCGAGGTCGAGGCTACGGTGAGCGCCGCCGCGCCGCCGGTCTCGGTGAAGCCGTCGCTGTGCTGATGAATGAGGGCTGCCCCCGCGAAGGGCTCAAGCCGTGCAAATGCGGCATCGAACATATAGCCCAGCTCGCCAAAGACATGCGCGGTGGAGGCCGCGTAGCCGGCACTCAGGGTATTCTTGAGCGTGCCCGCGCTGACGTTGCGCGTGGTGGAGACATCGTGCCAGGCGTAGCCGGCGCCAAGATGCAGGCCCAGGGCGCCAAACCGATTGCCGGCATAGGCGCCGATCTGGTAGCTGTCGGCATCTCCCGATGAGGTCCGGGCATCGACATCGAAGTTGCTTTTGCCGTAACCGGCCACCACACCGGTGCGCCAGCCGGCGAAGACGTCCGCATCGACGCCGAGGAAAAAACCGCCGCTGGTGTGGTCCATTTGCGCGGCGTTGCCGTTGCTGTCGTTCTCGCCCCAATTCCCGTAAGCCTTGCCCCAGGCGGTGACGCCTATGGAACTGTCCGGCCCCTTTCCGGGTCCGTTGAACGCGATCATCGGCAGGTCACCCGTCGCCAGCCCGTCGAAGGCACCGCGAATGCGTTCACCGACGGCATCGCGACCAAAGCGGCTCTGTTGCATCAGGAGCGTGTTGGCTGAGGCGTATATCTCACCGGAAAGACTGTCGAAAGCCTCCCTTGCGTCCGCTGCACCGAGGACAACGATTGCGTCATAAAGGGAATTTCCGGCCTTCAGGCTGCTGACACCATTGGCAGTTGCGCGCTGGTTTTGCGTCCTGGCGGCGGAGGAGAAACCCGAAGAATTGCGCGTCAGTGTCAGCGTGACGGCATTGGCTCCATAGCCGAGCGCGGCGTCGAGAAAGGCGAAGTTCTCGCTGACGGATCCGAAGGTACCGGTCACGCCCGAACCCGCGGTGAGGATCGTGTAGGCGGTGGAAGGGGCATAGGTGGAGCCGTCGTCCGTTCCATTCTCGGCGCTTACGGAGACCGTGGCGCCGCTGTCTATGGTCACGGTGCCGGTGGCTGCCAGCTTGTCGGAATTGCCGTCCTTGTCGACTTCGACAGCAAAGGTGGAACCGGAGGCGAAGCTGGCATTGCCGGACACATTCAGCGTGCCGATGGAATTGCCGGGAGCCACGGTGCCACCGGATAGGGCCGTCAGCGCGCCGACGGTGCCGGTTCCGCCAAGGGTGCCGTCATTCAGGGTGATGCCGCCGATGCTGCCGTTGACTACCAGCTTGCCCGCATTCAGCATTGTCGTTCCGGAAAGGCCGGAGTTGTCGCCGGTCACAATCAGCGTTCCGCTGCCGGCCTTGCTCAGATCATCGGCATCAAGGGTTCCGCTCATGGTCAGCGTGCTGGAGCCCGATGTGGTGAACGCCATCGTGCCGCCGGCGGCAAGCTCGATATCGCCCGACAGGGTCCAGGTCGATCCGTCGGTTGCCACAATCGTCTGCGCCTCCTTGAAGCCGGAGTCTTCTGTGCCCGTACCATCCAGTTTCAGCGTGCCGTCGCTGGAACCCAGAACAACATCGCCTACCAGGGAGGAACCTGATTTCAAGGTAAGCGTATTGCCGGAATTGATCAGATCGATGGCTTTGGCGCGTGTCGCACCGTCGCCGCTCAGGCCGCCCGAGATGGTTCCCCAGTTGACGATCTCAAAGCCCGAGGCACCAGCATCCGTGTTGGAGATGCCTGCACCCCCGCTGCCAGCTGTGCCATCATTGCCTCCAGGCCCGGTTCCGGCTCCGCCCGAGCCACCGGCGCCGCCGGTGATCGTGCTGGTGTTCGTCAGCGTCTGCAAATCGGTTCCGGTATAGGAAAGCCCTGTTCCGCCCGCACCGCCGCCGCCGCCGTTGGTGGCGGTCAGATTGTAGACTGTGGTTCCGCCGTTGCCGCCGGTTCCGCCAGTAATCGTGTCGGTAACGGAGAGCGTTGTCCCGGCGCCTTGCGTCTGGCCGCTGCCACCATCGCTGCCGTCTCCGCCCGGGGTGGTTACCACTGGCAGCGTTCCGGGGACCGATCCGAACCCGAAAGCGGTTAGCGGTGTTCCTCCCGTGTTGACCATGACCACCTGCGTATTCACGCTTTCCGAGGAGATTGTAAGTGTGTCGTTGAAGCCGGTGTTGGCGATCGACGCGGTGACACCGGAAACCGCTGATATGTCATTTGCAAGGTCGGCCAGGGTATCGCCGGTGTTGATGGTCAGCGTGGTCGTTGTACCGCCGATGGTAATGTCAAACTGGTCGCCGTTGGCGATACCGGCAATCGCGGTGAGGTCGGTCAGGTCCGCGTCGATTCCCAGTATTGTGCTCGTGGTGGACGATGCGTCGCTGTTGGTGATGGAGGTTCCGTCAGTGCCCGCAACACCGACGGAACCGGCCTGGACTGCCGTGGCCGGCAGCGCGGCCATAACAGACGCCAGCAAAGCAATGCTGTATTTCGGCGCGTCCAGGTGTCTGAATAGGCAGGTGGGGACAGAAAAAGTCACAGTAAACCCTGAAAGGAAACAGCCCGTCGACGGACAGGCATTGGATTGAGTTGCAGTACGGCGAACCGTTTTGATAGAGCATTTCAAGCCGTTCATGTTTTTCTCGATGCGGATACAAGAACCGCTCGGCGCACAAGGTGGATTGACGAGCACCTCCTGGAAAATGTCCTGAAGGAACGCATTGCAGCCGGTTTTCGGACTGCCCATTCCTGTCAATCTGCATTGCAGGAGACGCAGGGACCCGACCAGCGCAGCAGACCTTGAACAGCACAATAAAAACTCGCCAGGCGTCAGCTATCCATTTTCCGCAATGGGGCGATAAATTTTGATTATTGCCGATAACTGAAACGGAAACTGAACGTCTGCTGTCAGCGTGCGAGCGTTTCTGAGGGCGTTTCGCCGAACATTTGCCTGTAGCCGCCGGCAAAGCGGCCGAGATGCAGAAAGCCGAAACGCATCGCCACCTGGGTGATCGTCGTGTCTTGCGGGGAAGCGGCCGCGAGTGCCGCTCGCGCACGGTTCAGGCGGCAGACACGCAGATAGGCGAGTGGAGACAGGCCGACATATTCACGGACGGCATATTGCAGTGTCCTCTGGGACACATTGAGCGCCGTGCAGATGTCGGCAATCGTCGGCAGGTCGTCCGAATCGGGACGGTCTTCGACAAAATCCCGGACGATTCTCCCGATCTGCAAGGCCCGTATTCGTTCTTTGTAAGAAGGGACTGTGCTCCCCGTCGGCGTGGTCGCGATATGCAGGACCGTCTGCAGGAGCTCCCGGCGCATGATGGCCGTGTTCACTGCCTCGCCGCGCAGGTGCGCATCCCGGGTGCTCTTGAGCCAGAGATCGACTGCGTCCTTGAGGGCATTGCTGCGGCGGGCAACCAGAGGCATCACGCCTCGCTGCGGCCGCTCCCAGAACGCCGGATCGAGTGCCCGTGCTCCGCGCAGGAATTCCTTCTGACTGAAGCCGACATAGAAAGTCTCGCACCCGGCGGGAATATGGATGTCGTATTCGACCATCTCCGGCATGAAGAAGACCCTGTCGCCTTGTGCGCCGCAGTGTTCAGAAAAGCGGATATCCCCAGTCAGGGTGCTGGCCGAGATGGTGCAGAAATCCGCAGGCGAGACGCCGATCTTCTGGACAGCGGTGGCCTGGCGCTCGCGGACGATCCGCTGATTGCCGAGATTCAGGCTGTCCAGATGAGCCACCTTCCGTCCCTTGCTGAGCTGGACGCATTCCATCATGGCCCAGGGTTGAAGCGCGGCCTGGACGGCAGGATCCTCGATCGTTACCGATTGCAAGTCAGGGGCACCGGCGGCAAGGGCAAAACCACCTGCCACGTTTTCACGACCGACCGTATCGCCCGGAACCCGTCCCGTCATCGGTTCTTCCCAATATATGGTGCAGCGCCCAAGACCGGCTGGCTCCCGAACTGTAAAGATTCGTATTGTCACCTTTATCGGTTGTACGGCGACAAAATACAAATCCGGCTATCTATGTCGGGCAAGAGGGGGGGGCGCCGGTGGGGCGGCGCTGCGGTCCGTTTCGGTGAAGGCGGTGGTTGTGGCACGCCATGGGCGGATTTCCGGGAGACACCCGTCTCTTCGACCGTGGCTCGGTTCTAGGCGTTCGCTGGTTTCCCGAGCCGTGCGCGACTGCTTACAGGCCCGTTTCGATTTCCGGCCGGAATTCGGTTCTCGTTCCGCCGGTTGCCGGGTCGTCGCGGTCGGACCCGAGAATGATCCTGGCGGCCGCGTTGCCGATCTCGCGCCGCGGGGTCCGGGACGTGGCGATCCTGACAGGCAGGCTTTCGACCAGGTCGAGCCCGTTAAATCCGGCGATAACAAGAGCTTCCGGGACGTTTATGCCGGCCGCGATACAGTGAAACGCACCTCCGACCGCAAGGTCGTCATTCGAATAATAGATGCAATCCAGCTCCGGGTGTGTCTCCAGGACCTGTGCAGTGAATTCCCGTCCCGCCTTGACCGTTGAAGGGCCGGGGCCTGTCCATGTTGTCTTAAGGGCGAGACCATGCGCGGAAAGCGCCTCCTTGAACCCCGTGAACCGCTTTCGGGCGCGGGTGTCCCTGTCAAGACCGCAGCCGACATAGCCGAAGCGGCGTCGTCCCTTCGCAATCAGCGCTTCCGCCATCGATGCTCCGGCAGCATGATGGGAAAGACCGACACAGGCGTCGACCGGTGTACCGTCCAGATCCATGATCTGGACGACCGGAACGTCCGCATTTTCCAGAAGCTGGAGCGTCTCGTCGGGCTGATCGAGCCCGGTGATGATAAGACCGGCGGGGTTCCAGGACAGCATATTCCGGATAATCTCGTATTCCCTGTCCGGGTCGTAGTCGGTCACCCCGAAAACCGGCTGCATGCCGCTGCCGTCCAGGCTTTCGGCGATCCCCGAAAGAACCTCCGCGAAGACCACGTTCAGGAAACTGGGAACCACCACACCGATCAGATCGGAACGTCGGCTTGCCAGAGACATCGCCAGGTGGTTGCCCACATATCCGATTTCCTTCGCGGCGCGGCCGACCTTCTCCATGCTGGATCGGGATACGTCGCCGGTTCCACGCAAGGCACGGGAAGCCGTCATCTTGCTGACGCCCGCCGCGGCGGCAACGTCACTCAGGGTGATTCTCTTTTTCATGGCCTTGGCATCAATCGACTGAAGTCCCGAGGGTAAACACATCTGTCAGGTGACATGCTGTAAGCCCTCTTTCCATCGAAAGCAAACGTCACGAATATTGACAGAAAGCGAGCTATCATGCCACTGATATCGATACCGGTATCGATAACATTGCCGGTGCGTTCAAAGCGTGACAGGAGCGTTTCTGCCTTGTCACAAACGTTGACGGCGACCGGGCGACCGGCCGTCCATGGGAGGAATCATGAAACCAATCAATCTCAAGTCCGCCATTTTTTGCGGCGTTGTTGCGGCCGGCGCTTTGACCGGCGGCACTGCAATCGCACAGGAATACCAGTGGACGTTCCAGACCTCTGCACAGGCTGGCGACAACTTTTTCCCCATCGAGGAGGAATGGGCTGAACGGGTTGGCGTCATGTCCGGGGGACGCATCGAAATCACGGTGGTTCCGGTGGGCACGGTTGTCGCTCACAACGAAACGCTCGACGCAGTCGGTGCCGGCATCCTGCAGGGCCATATAACCGACCCGTCCTATTTCTCCGGCAAGGATCCCGCGTTCGCCATGCTGGGCAATCTGGTGGGGGCATGGTCAGCGCCGCAGCAGATGTTCAACTACATGAACTACGGCGGCGGTCATGAACTGTTCAACGAACTGGTGAACCCCTACGGTCTGCAGTTCCTGGGCGCATCCGCGACCGGGGTTGAATCTTTCCTGTCCACGAAGCCGATCAACGGTGTTGCGGACCTCAAGGGCATCAAGATGCGTGCGCCGGAAGGCATGGTTCAGGAAGTGTTTGCAGCCGCAGGCGCTTCGCCGGTGAACCTGCCCGGTTCCGAGGTCTATACGTCGCTGGAAAAGGGCGTCATTGATGCGGCCGACTACACGGTCTTCTCGACGAACCACGCCCAGGGCATGCATGAGTTTGCCAAGTACCCGCTCTATCCGGGCTTCCACTCCATGCCGGTGATCGACGTATCCCTGAACAAGGAGATCTACGACGCACTGCCCGACGATCTGAAGATGATCCTCGAGGTGTCCGTTCGTGATTTTGCCCAGGACATGGTTGCCCGTCTCGAGGCTGCGGATGCCGTTGCGGTGGTCGAAGCCGCGGCCGATCCTGACATCACGGTCATCAACTGGTCCGATGAGGAACGCGCGAAATTCCGCGCAATTGCCCAGACACAATGGGCAAACTGGGCAGAGCGTTCCGAGATGGCAGGCAAGGCCTACACGAGTGTCACCGACTACCTGACCTCCACCGGTCTGCTCGCCAAGTAATATCCGGAGCATCTTTGGAAGGGGCTCGTAAGGGCCCCTTCCTTTTTCCAGAAGATCACGTTTACAGGCTTGGGAGGGCGACATGTCACAAGAAAACACTGCGATGACCGCGGATGAGATCGAGGCCCAGCTTGAGGCGCTCAAACGCGTTCACGAGGAAGACAGTGCCGGCGCCCAGACCGCGCTGGATCGCAGGATCATTTCGTTCGGCGGCGCCTTCAGCTTCCTGTTTGCAATTGCCACCATCGTGTCGATCTACGAAATCGTCATGCGCTATTTCTTCAATGCTCCGACGATCTGGGTGCATGAAACGGTGATCGCGCTGATTGCCGTGTGTTACCTTTACGGGGGCATGCAATGTTTTGCCGCGGACAAGCACATCCGCATCGGCCTCATCTATTTCGGCACCAGCGGCGGAACCCGCCGTCTGCTCGATTTCGTCAATGCGCTGCTTGCGCTTTTCTTCGCACTGGCCATTGCCTATGCGGCCTACACGATGGTCGAGAAGTCGTGGTGGGCACCGCAGGGCGACCTTCGGCTCGAACGGTCGGGCTCTGCGTGGAACCCGATCACGCCGGCGCTGGTCAAGATGGGACTGTTCATCACGGCCGTCATTCTGTCCATTCAGTCCCTGGGGCACCTGTGGGTTGCCTACAAAGGCACCGGCTATCGTCAGGCCGCATCCGAGCCGCCGGGAAAACTTGCGGTCCTGGGGATCGCCGTCGTCTTCGGCCTGCTCCTCACCGGGGGCTACTTCCTGTTCACCGAGGGGCGTTCGCTCGGCATCGAGGCGGGGTCCCTCCTGCTGGTGGGCAGCATCATGGTGCTGATCCTCACCGGTATTCCGCTGGCTTTCGTCACCGGCCTGATCGCCATCCTCTTCACGATTGCCTGGTTCGGCACGTCGGGTGTTCCGCTTGTCTCCAGCCGAATCTATTCCTTCGTGAACGAATATGTGCTGGTCGCGATCCCAATGTTCGTCCTGATGGCATCGCTGCTTGACCGTTCCGGCATGGCGCGGGATCTGTATGACGCCATGCGACTGGTGGCCGGACGGCTCAAGGGGGGCGTTGCCATCCAGACCCTGGTGGCGGCGGTCTTCCTGGCTTCCATTTCGGGGATCATCGGCGGAGAGATCGTCCTGCTGGGGCTGATCGCCCTGCCGCAGATGCTGCGCCTGGGCTACAACCGGGCGCTGGCCATCGGCACTGTCTGCGCCGGCGGCTCCCTCGGCACGATGATTCCGCCGTCGATCGTCCTGATCGTCTATGGCCTGACGGCCAGCGTATCGATCGGCGATCTGTTTCTGGCGACCGTGGTTCCAGGGCTGATGCTCGCCACGTTCTATATCGTCTACATCTACACGCGCTGCACCCTGGACCCGACAGTCGCTCCGGGGATTCCCGAAGAAGACCTGTCCATGCCGATCGGGGAAAAGCTGCGGAAAATGAAGGGCGTGATCCTGCCTGTCGCCGTGGCCTTCACCGTGCTCGGCTCCATCTACGGCGGGGTTGCCTCGGTGACTGAAGCTGCCGCCATGGGGGTTGTGGGTGTTTTCGCGTCCGCGTGGATCCGCGGGGAGGTTTCCTGGGAGCTGATAACAAGCAGTCTCAAGCAGACCCTCGAAACCTGCGGCATGATCATCTGGATCGGACTTGGCGCCGCGGCGCTCGTGGGGGTCTACAACCTGATGGGCGGAAACCGCTTCATCGAGAGCACGATCCTCGACAGCGGCGCGTCCCCCATGGTCATCGTTCTGATCATGATGGGGATCCTCATCGTGCTGGGGCTCTTCATGGACTGGATCGGCATCGCGCTGCTGACCATGCCGATCTTCGTGCCGATCATCATCAAGCTTGGCATGGATCCTGTCTGGTTCGGCATCCTGTTCGCGATGAACATGCAGGTCAGCTATCTGTCGCCTCCCTTCGGTCCCGCGGCCTTCTATCTGAAATCGGTCGCCCCCAAGGACATGTCCCTGTCGGAGATCTTCCGCGCCTTGTTGCCGTTTATTGCCATCCAACTGGTTGCCCTGATGCTTGTTCTGTTCTTCCCGGACGTGGCGCTCTGGCTGCCGAACTGGGTCAAAGGAAGCTGAGATGACTGAAAAAAGGAACTTTACCCGCAATGTCGCCGCCATCGGGCTGGGGTCCATGGGCTACGGGATCGCCACTTCCGCCCTGCGTGGCGGACATGCGGTCTGGGGCGTGGATATCAACCGGGAGCAGATGCAGCGTTTCGCCGCCGAAGGCGGGCAGGCGGGAGCCCTGGAGGCGACTCTGGACGATCTGGACGCGGTGGTGGTGGCCGTTCTCAATGCCGCCCAGTCGGAGACGGTCCTCTTCGGTCCGGAGGGCGTCGTGCCCAGACTGAAGGCCGGGGCTTCCGTTCTGGCCTGTGCCACAGTGCCTCCGGCTTTCGCGAGGGAAATGGCGGCCCGCTGCGCCGAACACGGGGTGCACTATCTGGATGCGCCCATATCGGGCGGTTCGCAAAAGGCGGCGCAGGGCAGGCTGACGATCATGGCGTCGGGCACGGCCGAAGCCTTCGCGGCCCTGCGCCCGGTTCTGGACAGTATTGCCGAAACGGTTTTCGAACTGGGCGATGAGGCCGGGGCGGGCAGTGCCATGAAGGCGGTCAATCAGCTGCTGGCGGGCGTGCACATCGCGACGATGGCGGAAGCATTGACCTTCGGCATGACCCAGGGCGTTGCTCCGGAGAAATTCGTCGAGGTCATCAGCAAATGCGCCGGGACAAGCTGGATGCTTGAAAACCGGGCGCCGCACATCGTGGCCGGCGACTACACGGCGCACAGCCAGGTGAACATCTGGCCGAAGGATCTTGGCATTGTCCTGGATATTGCCAGGTCGGAGAACTTCAGCGCGCCGATTACCGCGGCGGCGCTGCAGCAATATCTGGCTGCTGCCGGAATGGGGCTGGGCCAGGAGGACGATGCGGCGGTGGCCAAGGTCTACGCCCGCAACGCAGGACTTACCCTTCCAGGAGAAGCATGATGTTGCTTGGATGTATCGGAGACGATTTTACAGGATCGAGTGACCTAGCCAACACATTGGCCAAGGGGGGCATGCGGACAGTGCAATATACCGGTGTGCCCGATGCTCCGGCCGGCAAGGACGTAGAGGCCGGTGTGATTGCCCTGAAATCGCGTTCCATCGCGCCGGCCGATGCGGTCACCCAGTCGCTGCAGGCGCTGGAATGGCTGCGGGCGCAGGGCTGCGAGCAATTCTTTTTCAAATACTGTTCAACCTTCGATTCGACGCCGGAGGGCAATATCGGTCCGGTGGCGGATGCGCTGGCCGAGGCGCTCGATGCGTACAAGGTCATCGTGTGTCCGGCGTTTCCCGGCACAGGGCGGTCGGTCTATCAGGGCTACCTCTTCGTGAAGGACCGGTTGCTGAACGAGTCGGGCATGCAGAACCATCCGCTGACCCCCATGACAGACGCGGACCTGCGCCGGTGGCTTGCTCCGCAGACGCGCTACAAGGTGGGCCATGTCCCGGCGGCGACGGTCTTCGCCGGAGCCGACGAGATTTCACGCTCCCTGGAGGATCTGCATCGCGCGGGACACCGGCATGTCATCGTGGATGCCATAAGGGATGAAGACCTGATCGAGATCGGGCGGGCGGCAAAAGGATTGCCGCTGATCACCGGCGGGTCCGGTGTTGCGCTGGGCCTGCCCGGCAATTTCGGCTTCACCGCCTCGCAGGTTCCCTGGACCGGACAGGCCGGAAAATCCGTAGCCCTGTCGGGCTCGTGTTCCCTCGCCACACGAGGACAGGTCGCATATCACGCCGCCCGGCATCCGGCGCGGGAGATCGTCGCGGCCGATGTCATCGAGGGCCGCCTCCAGCCGGAGGAAATCACCGCATGGCTGCTTGCGGCCGACGGGCTCCCGCTGGCCTACAGCTCTGCCGATCCCGAAGCCGTCGCCGCAATCCAGGCGCAATACGGGCGGGAACGGTCTTCCGGGGCGCTGGAGGCGTTCTTCGCCAGGGTCGCGGGGCTGGCCGTGGCGGGCGGTGCGGCCCGTGTCATTTCCGCAGGCGGCGAGACTTCGGGAGCTGTCGTGGAAGGGCTCGGCCTTGATACGCTGGAAATCGGACCGGAAATCGATCCCGGCGTTCCGTCCCTGAGGGCAGGGCCCGATCTGGTTGTCGCCCTGAAGTCGGGAAATTTCGGAACGGTGGACTTTTTCGAGAAGGCCGACAGGATACTGGCAGGTGAGGCATGAGGGAAACCAATCTTCGCGAACAGATGTGCATTCTGGCCAAGTCCCTTTTCGACCGGGGCCTGACCCATGGCAGCACGGGCAATATCTCGGCGCGCACCGAGGACGGGGGGCTACTGGTCTCGCCCACGGGCACCAGTTTCGGCCGCCTCGATCCGGCGCGCCTCAGCCTGCTGGACAAAAACGGCCGGCTGGTCTCGGGCGACCCGCCGACAAAGGAAATGCCGCTGCATGCGGCCTTCTACGATACCCGCAGCACGGCGGGAGCCGTCGTTCACCTGCATTCCTGTCACTCGGTTGCCTGGTCGATGATGCCCAATGCCGATGCGGATGATTTCCTACCGCCGCTGACGCCCTATGCGGTGATGAAGCTCGGCAAGGTGAAGCTTCTGCCGTTCTTCCTGCCCGGGGATCCGGCCATGGGCGAGGCCGTGCGGGGTCTGGCGGGCAAGCGCTCCGCCGTCATGCTGGCCAATCACGGTCCGGTGGTCGCGGGCAAGGATGTCGAGGCCGCCTGCAATGCGGTGGAGGAACTGGAAGAGACCGCCCGTCTCGCGATGCTGATGCGGGGCACCAAGGCGGTCGGCCTGAGTGATGAGCAGGTCCGCTCGATCGTCACGAAATTCAACGTGGAGTGGGACTGATGGCCCGTTTTTCCGCCAATCTCGGGTTCCTGTGGACGGACCGCCCGTTGCCGGAGGCCATCCGTGCGGCCGGGGCTGCCGGTTTTCACGCCGTCGAATGCCACTGGCCCTATGATGTTCCGGTGGCCGAAGTCAGGTCCGCGCTTCGGGAAACCGGTCTGCCGATGCTCGGTCTCAACACGCGGCGCGGCAATGTCGAGGCCGGGGACAACGGATTGTGTGCCGTTCCCGGGCGCTCGGAAGAGGCGCAGGCGGCAATTGTCGAGGCGGTGGACTATGCCGAGGCCGTCGGCGCGCAGGCCGTTCATGTCATGGCCGGCAATGCCGCGGGCGAGGATGCGCACAGGACCTTCCTCCGCAATCTCCGCTTCGCCGGTGAAATTTCCGTTTCGTGCGGAATCGGGCTCCTCATCGAACCGCTGAACCGGTTCGATGCGCCCGGCTATTTCCTGAAGAACACGGCGCAAGCCGCCGCGATCATCGCAGAGGCGGGGGTGGCGAATCTCAAGCTGATGTTCGACTGCTACCACGTCGGCAGAACCGAAGGCGACGTTCTGGACAGGCTACGGGCGCTGTTGCCGCTCACCGGTCATATCCAGTTCGCCTCCGTTCCCGATCGCGGCGCTCCGGATCATGGCGAGATCGATTACCGGACGCTGTTCGCGCAGATCGACGCCCTGGGCTGGGCCGGACCCCTGGGGGCGGAATACAGGCCGGTGGGCGAGACCGGCGCGACATTGACCTGGATGACCCCGGCCTGATGCCGTTCGACCTGCCCCTGTACTGACATCCGTTCGCGGGGGCGGCGGGCACTGGAGCGGGATATCCCGGTCCAGTGGCATCATACCGCTTCGATCTCCACGGTGGGTCTTGCGCCGCCGAGGTCCTGAAAGGCCAGCTGACGGCAGGAGAACACGATGATCTGCTGATCCTGTGCCACGCGTGTCAGCGCCGTGAACATCTTGATGATGCGGTCGTCATCCGAATAGACCAGCGCGTCATCCAGAATGATCGGTAACTGTCGTCCCTGGCGCGCGAGCAGACGCGCGAAGGCCAGGCGCGTCAGGATTGCGATCTGCTCCTGGGTGCCGCCGGACAGGTCGTCCAGGGTTTCCTTCGCCTCGTCGCGCTTGAGTCCGCTGGGCAGCAGGCTTTCGCTGTCGAAGCTCAGCGCCGCATCACGGTGCAGGATCGAGAGCAGCGGCTTGAGCTCCTCCTGAACGGGGCCGAAATAGGTCTCGCGCGCTGCGTCCCGTTCGGCATCCAATGCGCTCTGCAATCGGGTCAGAGCGGCAGCCTTTCGCGCGAAGCGGGCTTCCGTTGCGCGCAGCGCCTCCAGCTGCCCCTCGAGCTCATCCCGGCGCTCCTCGATGCCATGTCCGGCCAATGTGCCGATTTCGGCTGAGAGGCCGACCAGCTTTTCGCGAACCTGGGCGCGCTCCTCGCGCACAGTCGCGACAGCATCCTCCGCCCGTTTGAGTTCCGCGGCTGCGGTGTCCAGATCGGGCGCTGCGGCGATCAGGGTCTGCAGGGCGGTTTCGGTCTTTGCCAAAATTTCTTGAGCGTGCGCCTGATTGCGCAAGCGTTCGGCACGACGCGTGTCACGGATCTCGCTCGCGCCCGCATCCGCCCTGGCCCGTTCAAGCGCCAATTGCGCCGTTTCGGCTGCCGCCTGGAGCCTGACGGCCGACTCGCGGGCGGAGGCATGTTGCGCTTCGGCTTTCTTCAGTGCCTGCAGCGCGGTGCTTTCCGCCTCCTCGGCCCGGGTGAGGCGGGTCTCCAGATCGGCAACGGCGGGAAGTCCCTCATCATGGGCGTCGCTTGCGGCCAGATTCGCGTCCGCCCTGGCCGTGCGCAGGGCATCGATCCCGTCGGGAGTCAGCGTGTCGAGCACGGCTTGCGCCAGGTCCACTCTGGCCGCGGCCTCGGCCCTGGCGGAGGCCGCGGCGCGCGCCTGGCTGAGGCTGGCGGCCCCCGCCTGTGCCAGAAGACCGGCATATGCCTCTTCCGCCCTTGTCAGACGCGCCTTGTCGTCGCTGTCCGGACCATGTGCATGCAGCGTCATCCGTCCGATCCCCGGAAGCTCGAGACGGCTTTTGCCGTCAAGGGGAAGGGGCTGATCGGCAGGTACGGCCGTTCCGTCCAGGGTAATGCGAACCGCACCTTCATAGGTCATGCGCAGGGTCGTGGCCCGGGCCTCGGCGGCAGCCCTGTACCCGGAAACCTCCGCTGCGGTTTCCTCGACGCGGCGAAGCCATTTCGGGGTCGCGGCGGAGGCCTTGACGATGGCGGCGGCTGCATCGCGCTCGGCGAGGGCGGTTTCGGCCTTGTCGATCTGTTCGCCCAGACGGACGGCTTCGTCCTTTGCCTTTCGTGCGGCGATCTGCCGGCGTGTTTGCTCAAGCTGCTTGCGGGCGGCGGCAACCGCTTCCGCCGCGCCCTTGTGGCCGGTCTGCGCGGCCTCCAGCGCCGTCTTCAGGCGCTCTGCTTCACGCCGGGCCTCCTCGGCACCGGCGGCGTGTTCCGCTGCCTGTTTTTCGGCCACCTGCAGGGTGTCCACCGCCTTCAGGAATGCATCCAGATCGGACTGCGCGCTCTTGGCCTTCAGGGCCGCGAGATCCCGTTCCTGCCGCGCCGCGGTGACGGTGCCCGCATGGGCGCGCGCCGCCTCCATGGCGGCTTTCGCCGCCGACAGGGCTTCCTCGCGTCTTGCCCTGGCATCGGGATTGTCCAGCCGTCTCAACGCCCCTTCGGCCTGTTTGCGCGCGTTCAGGGCCGTCTCGAGTGTCTCGACCTGACGCGTCACTTCGGCCAATTCGGTTTCAAGAGCCTCGCATTCGTCCGAGGCGGCTTTCCAGTCACCGCTCTTGCGGCCGGTCCTTGTGGTGATCTCGGCAAGGCTGTCGGCGACACGGCGCATCA
Source organism: Labrenzia sp. 011 (assembly GCF_003075075.1). Taxonomy (GTDB): domain Bacteria; phylum Pseudomonadota; class Alphaproteobacteria; order Rhizobiales; family Stappiaceae; genus Roseibium. The sequence goes on from NZ_QCYM01000013.1 coordinate 131,818, forward strand.
CCCGGTCCATGCGCCGGCCGCCTGTCATGGCGTCGATTTCACCGGCCACCGAGGACAGGAGATCGCGCCGGGTTTCCTTCAGCTGGGTCTTTTCCCGCACGCCGTCCGGCTCCAGGCCGATCAGGCCCTGCCGCACCCACAAAAGCCCGGTCGGGCCTTCGCTGGCAGAGCCCAGAAGGTCGGCAATCCAGCGCTCGGCCTCGTCGTCCTGGGCCACCGTGGTGCCATTGGGGAGTCGGGAGATCCTTGCGGACTTGCGGGACAGGAAGCGTTTTTCGACGCGAAAGATGCCCTGGTCCGTCTCCACGTCCGCCGCCACCTCGACTGCACCGCCCGCATAGGGTTGAAGCGATTTGACCGATTTGGCGGAGGAACTGAACTTTTCGAAAAACAGGGCATGGATCGAATCGAAAAAGGTGGATTTTCCGAATTCATTCGCTTCGCAGACCACGGTGATCCCGTCGCTGATCCCGGTGATGGACGCGCGTTTTCCGGTGAACTTGCGAACATTGGTCAGATGGAGGGCCAGAAGTTTCATTCACGCCTCCAGAGCAAGGGAAAAGAGGTGTGACAGGGCGGCCTGGGCCGTCTCGCGGGTTTCCGGCGGCAGGCTCTCGTCTTCGGCCTCCCGGGCCAGCGCCTCCGCAGCGGCCCGCAGCGCTCCCTGCCGGTCGATCGCGTCGAGATCGGTGGTGTCATGCACCAGTCCCAGGGCACTCAGATCGGCCCTGTGCCAGAGGAAATCCGGCGCGGCACCGGCGATGGCATTTTCGAGCGCGACCCGGTCCAGCGGCTTCGCGCGGCCCGATACCACGAGATCGAACAGGGTCGATGCCCGCTCGGGCAGAGAGGGCAGAAGGGCTTCATGTGCGGCGGTGCAGTCGTTCCTGTCCGCCGGATCGTCACTCAGTTCCAGCATGACACGGCGCCAGCTGATGACGCCGGTCGGCAGGGAGGTCACCCTGGCGGGCGCCGTCTTGCCGGGCAGCTCGACCAGCAGCGCGGCGGGTGTCTCTGAGTGTTTGAAACCGTCCGCTTCCGGCGCGCCCGAATACCAGGTTTCCGGGCCGATCTGCAGTTGTCCATGCCAGTCGCCCAGGCCGAGATAGGCCAGCCCCGCACGGCGGGCGCGATCGGGCGCAATGACGGAGGAGCCGCCGTCTTCGCTGTTGTCGAACTCGGTCACTGATCCATGCGCCAGCCCGATCCGCAGCCTGTCCGCGGTTTCGGCACTGTCGAACCATTCCGTCAGGTCGCGCCCCGGATGGCGCTCGGTGGGCGGGGCGGGAAGCAGGGTGGTTTCCGCGTTAAGGGCGAAGGGCTCCGGTTGCAGCAGAAGAACCACATTCGGCGGAGCATCCCGTGCCACCTGGCGCCAGAGTTCGGTGGCGTTGGCGTGGTCATGATTGCCGGGCATGACAACCCAGGTCACATCTTCCGCCTCGCGCATCCGGTTGAGCGCCTGCCGGATAACCGCAGGGGCCGGGGTCGTCTGGTCGAAAGTGTCGCCGGCGAGAAGGATGTGACCGGCCCCATGCTCCCGCGCCAGAGACGCCAGCCTGGGCAGGGTCTCCGCACGGGCCTGGCGCAAACGCACCCGCACATCCTCGGGAAAGCGGCCGAAGGGTTTTCCCAGATGCAGATCGGAGGAATGAATGAACTTGAACACGGATTGAGATTTCCACTGGACCCGATTTGCGGGAATGACCTGAGCGTTTCGCATTGGCAGGAGACGCGTTTTGCGGTGATGCTAACACGGTAAAAAACCGGAAGCGACCGGTTGTGCCGGCTCATCCCGCTGCTGCGCTGGCTGCGTCGGCGACGGTGCACGTCCTGAGCCTGGCAGGGCTTCGGCTGGCCTCCCGGTGCGCCTGCTGATTTTCACCCTGCGTGGCCGACGGGTGGCGTCGCCGCGCCCATGCCGGAGGCCGCGAAACCGGCGCAGGCCGGGGTATATGCCGGCCGAGCTCACGCTGCTGTGGGATGAAGGCCGAGAAGCGGGCTCGGGGTCCGGTTGGCCTTGTCGCCGGCAGCCCTTTATGTATGATCGGATTTCCCCAAACTGCTTTGCGCAAGAGCGAGGGCAACAGGAGTGAAGATGATCAAAACGTGGAACATGGTTGCAGTGCTATGCGTGCTGCTCCTGGGACTGGCTGCGTGCCAGTCCGGCGGCCAGGCCGGTGGTGGACTTGAAGACGGCAGTGCCGCTCCGGGCATGGATATCGTTCTCGGCAACGAAGGTCCCGACGGCCCTCCTGGTGAGTGCGAAAGCATGTCTGAAGGAACTTCCACGACCGACGGATGCCCGTGACCGCACGGACCTTGCTGTTCACGCGTTGACGTCCCGGAAATTCCGGGGGCGTCATGCGACAGCATCGTCAAGCACACAAATGCAAGCCGCGTGACTATTGCCTCCAGCAAGAACAGTATTCCTGTTCGCGACAATATCGACGGTTTCAATTGCAACGCCGCCGGGCAGTTCCGGCGGCGTTGCTGTATTCCGGGTGCTCAGATCCCCGAGACCGGATTGTTTTGATCGAAGTTTTCCGATTTGGAATCCCGGTTGGAAGAGGGAGCGGAAGACGATGACGTCACCGAGGTTCTCCTAGCCACGGAAGGCGTTCATCGGGATGCAGAGCGAGAACGGCAGGCGCAACGGGCGGCTTGAATGACGCCGGATCCTGTCCACCCTATGGGAAGTAGTTCATCCGGAAAGCTGCTCGTGTCAGAGTCTGAAAGCCGGACCATGGTTCCTGACGGGAAACACTTCCCGAATTCGTGCCGGTCAATTGCTTGCCTGCTCCGTCACGGCGGCGCCTGCTCCTGTGGAGATCTTCAACGTTGCCCAGGCCTGCGCGGCGTCATTGACCGCGGCGGCGGCGGAAAGGCGGGCCGATGCCGTGTTCCGGTCGGTTTCCAGCAGGTCCAGCAGCGTGATTGCACCCTTGCGATAGTTTTCCTGGGCCAGGTTCAGGGCGTGACCGTATTCGTCGGCTGCCTGTCGCAGGAGCGCTGCCCGCTGGCGATAGCGGGTCAGATTGGACTGCGCGACCTGAACGTCCTCCACCGCGTCCATGACAGCAGCCCTCCAGGCGATCTCATATTGCTTCGCGGAAGAGACTGCCGCATCCCGGGTTGCCCTGAGCTTGCCCTGGTTCAGGATCGGCAGCGTCAGTGTCGGTCCGAAACTCCACGAGTTCACGGATTCGATACGTCCGACTGTGCCGGCAATCGAAAGCGACGGATACAAGGCAGCTTCGGCGACGCCAATCTCGGCCACGGAGGAAGCCAGGTCGGCTTCCGCACTGCGCACGTCCGGGCGATTGCGCAACAGGTCCGCAGGTACGCCTGTTCGGGCTCCGCCCGGCGTGCGCAATTGCGCGGCGCCTTTTTGCATCTTCGTCATGATCGGACCGGCGGGCTCGTTCAACAGCGTCGCAATGGCGTAGACTCGTGCGTCAAACAGCGCCGCAAATTCCGGCAATGCCGCACGCGCGTTGGACAGGAGGGCGTTGGCCTCCGCCACCTCATACTCTGTTGCCGCTCCCGCCTTATATTTGTTCTGGGTGATGTTGACGGTTTCCTGCCGGGCGCTGATCGTGCTGCGCGTGAGGGCAAGGGACTGCTGATAATACCGTGCGTCCGAGTAGGCTGCGATAAGTTCTGCCAGCCAGGCCAGCCGGACCGTTTCCGCATTGGCGCGCGCGGCTGTTACGGCGGCCTGCGCGCTTTCACGCTCGCGCCGGATGCCACCGAAAAGATCGATGACAAAAGACGCCCCCAGATCAACCGAGTTGACGATGCTGGTGCCGTCAATCGCGTCGCCGCCGGACCATTCTCGCGATCCCGTCAGCGATCCGTCGAGCGCCGAGTTGACACCGGTTTCGCGCAGTTCGGCCTGCGCCTGCCGAATTGCTTCCGTCGCCGAAAGCGTATCGAGGTTCCGCGCAAGGCCGTCGGTCACAAACTGGCTGAGCACCGCATCATTGTAGCTGAGCCACCACTTTTCCGAGGCCACGGCTGCGATGGCCTCGGCATCCCCTCCGACAAATCTTGTTTCCAGCGTGACTTCGGGACGCTCGAAGTCAGGGCCGACGGCACAAGCGCCGACGAGCAGGCTGATCAAAAGAAAATAGGGTTTCACTGAGCAGTCTCCACACGCGCACGCAACCGTTCCGTGGCCTTGATGACGGCGACATAGAACACCGGTACCATCACGATCCCGATGACAGCCGAAAAGACGATCCCGCCGAGCATTCCTGTTCCGATGGATTTTTGCGCATTTGCGCCCGCTCCCGAGGCCAGGACCAATGGCAGGATGCCGAAGCCGAAAGCCAGGGATGTCATGAGGATCGGACGCAGGCGCAGACGGGCCGCCGTGGTGGTCGCCTCCAGCAATGTCCTGCCTTCCGACCGCAGGGATTCCGCGAATTCGACGATCAGAATGGCGTTTCTGGCGGCAAGGCCGATTGTGGTCAGCAAGCCCACCTTGAAATACACGTCATTCGACTGGCCGAAGTACCATGTTGTCACCAGCGCGCCCAGGATCCCCACGGGAACCGAAAGCATCACGGCGAAGGGCACGGTCCAGCTTTCGTAAAGGGCGGCAAGACACAGGAAGACCACCAGCGCGGATAGCGTGTAGAGAATGGTTTCCTGACTCCCCGAAAGCCTTTCCTGATAGCTCAGGCCGGTCCAGGCGGATGCAAAGGAACCGTCCAGACCTGCGGTGAGCTGCTCCATTGCGCTCATTGCCTCGCCGGAACTCAGGCCCGCCGCAGCCTCGCCGGAGATCTCCAGCGCCCGGGTGCCCCCGTATCGGGCCAGCTTTGGGGTGACCGTTTTCCACTCACGGCTGATGAAGGCTGACAAGGGAACCATTTCCGAGGTCTCATTGCGCACATACCAATGGTCGACATCCTCCGGCTGCATCCGCCATGTGGCGCCCCCCTGCACGATGACCTCGCGCAGATCGTTGCCCAGCGGAAAATCGTTGACGTAGGACCCGGAAAAGACGGTTGAAAGCATCGAATTCACATCGGACAGGGACACCCCCAGTGCCTCTGCCTTCTGCTGGTCGATCTTCAGATTCAATGCCGGCTCAGTCGCGTCGTCGTTACCGCGCAGATTGGTTACCCGCCCGTCCAGGATCCCGCGCGCGACGAGTTCGTCGGCCGCAGCGGCTAATGCCTCCTGTCCGGCGCCGGATTGATCGACAAGATACATCGTAAAGCCCGAGGATGTTCCCAGACCCTGAATGGCCGGCGGCTGAAGGACAAATACGCTGCCCAGTCGGGATTGGAAAAACGCGCGATTTGTCCGGTTCATCAGGTCCGCGGCATCCTGGCCGGGCCGGTCTTCATAGTCTTTCAGCTTGATGAACAGCATGGCGTTCTTCTGGCCGGTTCCGCTGAAGCTGAAGCCGACATTGGCGAAGACATTTTCCACCATATCCGTTTCATTGGTCAGCAGATATTCCTCGAGCGCGGCCACGGTGTGCGCCGTCTGCTGCGTGGTCGAGCCTTGCGGCAATTCAATCATTGTCATCAGCACGCCCTGATCCTCGGTCGGCAGGAAGGAGGTCGGCAAACGCTCATAGACCCAGTAGGCCGCGAGGCCGACAAGACCCAACACCACCAGCATGCGGAAGGGGCGCAGGGCAAGCCGGCCGATCATACCTCCGTAGCCCGACGTCAGACGGTCCATTCCCGCATTGAACCAGCGCTGCGGCGCGAAGGGCTGTTTGTCGTGGTTCGCCTTGAGAAGCTGCGCGCACATCGCCGGCGTCAGGATCAGGGCCACGAAGAGCGACAGCACCATGGCCGAAATGATCGTGACCGAGAACTGCTTGTAGATCACCCCGGTGGACCCGCTCATGAATGCCATTGGCAGGAAGACGGCCGACAGCACCAGGACGATGCCCACCAGTGCGGTCGATATTTCTCGCATGCTCTTTTCCGTCGCGGCGACCGCGTCCAGTCCGTCTTCCTTCATGACGCGTTCGACGTTCTCCACCACCACGATCGCGTCATCGACAAGCAGTCCGATTGCCAGAACCAGGGCAAACATGGACAGGGTATTGATCGACATCCCGAAGGCTGACAGCACGCCGAAGGTTCCCAGCAGGACGACGGGCACGGCGATGGTCGGGATGATCGTCGCCCGCCAGCTCTGGAGGAACAGCAAGATGACCAGAAACACCAGCACCACGGCTTCGATCAGCGTGTGATAGACCTGTTCGATCGACTCTTCGACGAAGGGGGAGGTGTCATACGGATATTCGACCGTCACGCCGTCGGGCAGGGCCGAGGACAGGCCGGCGATCAAGGTCCGAACCCGTTCGGCGGTGTCCACCGCATTGGCTCCGGTCGCAAGGTTGACGCCAAAGCCTGCCGCCGGATGCCCGTTGAAGCGGCTGACGCGGCCGTAGTCCTCTTCGGCCAGTTCCACCGTTGCCACGTCGGCAAGATAGATTGCCGATCCATCGGTGTTTGTTTTCAGCAGGATGTTCTGGAAATCCTTGACGGACTCAAGCTGAGACTGGGCGGACAGGGGGACGGTGAACTGCTGGCCGGTGCTGACCGGTTGGTCGCCCAGATTGCCCACGGTGACATTGGTGTTCTGCTCGGTTACCGCCGAGGTCACATCGTTGGGCGTCAACTGGTACTGATACAGGCGCGCCGGGTCCAGCCAGATGCGCATCGCGTATTGCGTACCGAAGATGTTGATCGAGCCAACGCCTTCCGTGCGCTGCACCGGATCTTCAATGGTGCTGGCCAGCATGTCACCAAGCTCGAGGGACGAATAGCGGCCGTCCTCGCTGACCAGCGCGCCAACCAGCAGGATGGACCCGGTCGAGCGGGTGACGGAAACGCCGGAACTGGTGACGCTGTCAGGCAGCTTTGATTCCACAAGCTGCAGCTTGTTCTGCACCTGAACCTGCGCCATGTCGGGATCTATCGTGTCGTCGAACGTCAGTGAGACGCTGGCGGAGCCTTCGGTAGACGATGACGTCATGTAGGTCAGCCCGTCCAGGCCGGTCAGACCGTCTTCGATGATCGTGGTGACGGAATGTTCGACCGTTTCGGCGGAAGCCCCGGTATAGGTGGCGCTGATCCGAACCGTTGTCGGTGCAATGTCCGGATACTGGGAAATGGGCAGGGTCGTCACGCTGAATGCGCCGATCAGCATGACGGCAATGGCGAGGACCCACGCGAAAACCGGGCGATGAATGAAGAAGGATGCCATGGATCAGTTTTCTTTGTCGCTGGAGGCGATGTCGCGGACGATACCGTCCTCGTCGATTGTCGCGGCAATCGGGGTGACGGCCTGTCCGGCTCTCAGGGAAGACAATCCGTCGACGATCAGCTTGTCACCTTCACTCAGCCCCTCGTGTACGATCCATGAGTTCCGGTAGCTGCCATCATCGGTGAGTGTCACCTTTTTGGCGGTGCCGTCTTCCCCCACGATGAAGACGGTAAGCTGACCGGAAATTTCACGGCTGGCTGCGCGTTGCGGCACGAGATAGGCCTGCATCGTGCCGAGGGTTATTTCGCCGCGCACGAACATGCCCGGAATGATCACGTGGTGGGGATTGTCGAACTTGAACCGGATGGTCACGGTTCCGGTCGTCGTGGATACGCTGTTGCCGGGGGTGACCAGCTCTCCGGTGCCGCGATATACGTCGCCATTTTCCAGCATCAAGGTGGCCTGAAGGACGTCGTTCTGCTGCAGGGTGCCTTCGACAATGCTTTTGCGGACAGACAGAATACGCGCGCTGGCTTCCATCATGTCCACATAGATCGGGTCGGAGCGTACGATGGTCGTCAGTTCATCCGTCTGCCCGGCGGTTACAAGATCTCCGACAGACACCGTCGCGACATCGGCACGCCCTTCAATCGGGCTCTTCAATGTCGTCCATGACAGTTCGGTCTGCGCATATTTCAACGCGGCCGTCGCGGACTGCAATGTTGCCTTGGCTTCGGCAAGAGTTGCGCGTGCGGCCTCGACCTCGGCCTCGGTATAGCCCTGGCCGGACAATTGTTCCGCGCGATCATAAGCGGCTTGCGCCACAGGCAGATTGGCTTCCGCAGTTGCCAGGTTCGCACGCGCGGTGGCCACAGCCGCGACATAGGAGGAATCATCGATCCGGAACAAGGGGTCACCGACCGAAAGGACCTGACCTGGCGTATAGAGTATTTCCTCGACCGCGCCGCCCACGCGAGGCCGTACCTCAACGTCCTGAAAGGCGACGGCACGCCCCGGCTGGGTCACGACACGGGGGACCTCCTGCAATGTCGCCTCGATCACGCCGACTTCGATTGGTCCCGATGGTGCCCCCTGGGCCATTGCCATCGTAGCAGATCCCGTCAAAGCAAGAACCGCACCAATGGTTTTCCAAACGCTGACCTGCATCTGCTTTCCGATCCTTGACTATCCTGCAATTTTATTGCCTTCTACGCATAAATTGCACACCATGCAAGGATCTGGGGGATGACACTTTCGTTACGGCAGAGACGGCGGCTGGAAACTGCGCGCGATATCCAGAAGGCCACATTGGAACTGGCGATTTCGCATGGCCTCGAGAATGTAACCACGGAAGAGATTGCCGCTTCTGCAGGGGTCAGCACGCGGACCTTTTTCAACTATTACTCAAACAAGGAAGCTGCCGCGATCGGGGTGCCGCCCGGATTCCGGGAGGAAGACAAGGACGCATTGCGACAGGGAACGGCGTCTCTGGCGTCGGATCTCAAACTGTTTCTGGACAGGCACATGGGAAGATTGGCTGCTGATGAAGCTGTTCTGCGGATGGTCGGAAGTGTCCTGCGCTCGAATGAAAAGGCACGCGGCATCCTTGACGGTTTTCTCGCCTCGGAACGTCACGAACTCACGGAATGCCTGTGCGCGCGCGTGAACGATCGCCAGGTCGCCGCCGCACTCGCCAGCAATGCCACCAATGCAACGGAACGGGCGATATCCCTTTGGGAGCAGGAAGAGAACCTGTCCCTTGTCGCGGCCCTGGATATCATCTGGGAGGGGGTGATGTCCGCGGCACGGCTTCTGACGGCCGCGTCTGAATAAGTTCCGCCGGAAAGAGTTCTGTCCGCTGCAAGCGTTATGCGCTTTCCTTGGCCTTCGGGCGGATTTTGCATCTCAGGACCGCCCGGACCGCTTAATGGCTGAAATCGGCCATCCAGATGCGATACGGCACATCTGGTGAGGAGGGCTGAAATACTGGTCCGAACGGGGCCTGGGTTTTGCACCTGGATCGGCGAAGCAGCCGTTCGCCTTGCGCGGAACGGAGAATGCCGTGACAGTGAATATGATTTATTTGTATATTATCTGTTAACATGCTAACTATTTGGTGTCAATCGTTCGAACCGATCCACCGAGGCCCGGAAGCAAAGTAACCAATATGCTGACCAAACCCTGTTGCTACGTCATGGCCGTTGCCTTGAGCGCGCCGTTCCCCATTGCCGCCGGTGCGCATCCGGATCCCCGGCACTTCTCCTCGACCGCCTTTACCCAAGAGCCTGCGATCGTGGAATGCACGCTGGAAAATGGCACCGAGACCACCTGCTATGAATTCACCGTAGGCTATCAACCCGAAGGCCTCGAGATCGGTCCCTTCTGTCCCGCCAGTCTGGATGAGACGGGCGGCATCTGGGACTGGGATGGTGAAAATGCCGGGCTGTATCGCCTGGACCGTGCATTTTTCGAGATGCTGGCAGAGCAGGGGTATAGGTTCTATGACGAGAACGGAGATATCGCGATCAGCGATCCGGGCTCGGGCCAGCGGCCCGCACTGGACCACACCTGTCTTATGGCCAGCCCCGACGAAAGCGTTGTGATTACCATCCGACTGCCGGTTGATCCCGTGATGGCTGACGAACCCACGGCGCTTGGCACCGTGGCCAAGGTTGGTGTGGCGTTGGATGGCGTTCCGATCTTTGCGGATGCACCGTCGGTGCTGGATACCGGGCATTTGCCCGCGCTGGACGTTTGCGGCGGTCATATCGATCCTGGTGGCTGGTATCACTGGCACGCGACCTCCACGGATGTGGACACGTTATTCGACGCCGAGGGCGTCGCGGCCGATTGTGCGCTGGCACAGGATGCCACGGCGCAGTTTGGCTATGCCTTCGACGGGTTCCCCATGTTCGGCAGCCTTGAGGCGGACGGCACAGAGCCGCAAGACCTTGATGCCTGCCACGGCCATGTGGGCGAAACCGCTCTTGGAAGGACCTATCACTACCACGCCTCGGCCGCATTCCCGAACCTGCCGCCCTGCCTTGTGGGGGTCGTGGCGCAGGACAATTTTGCCACGACGGCCAAGGCCGGAATCGGTGCGGCCAATTTTGCAGGCCCCGGTCAGGGCGGCGGCATGCCTCCGGGGTTCAGGGACGCGGCACAAACTCTGGGCGTATCGGCCGAGGCGCTGATGGAGGCCCTTGGCGCACCGGGGCAACGACCCGATTTCGCCGCCGCGGCCCAAACGCTTGGCGTCAGCGAAGATGCCCTGCGTGACGCGCTGCCGCGAAGACCGTGAGCATCGAAAGCGACCGGCAAAGGGACGGCGCGGCTTGTGCCGGCCCAAGGCGAATGCAGATGCAGATGAAGATGAAGACAGACCAGTCCAGACTGGGGCGGCGCGGTACTTTGGCGCTGCTCGTCGTTCTTGCGGCTTTCCCGCCTGTGACGATGGACCTGTATTTGCCCGCATTGCCGCAGATCGCCGACGGGTTCGGCACCAGTTCCGCCAACGTCAACCTGACCCTGGGCGCCTATATGGTGGCCTATGCCTGTGCCATGCTGTTCTGGGGTCCCTTGAGCGAAAGGACCGGCCGCAAGCCAATCCTGTTGCTGGGGCTGGCGCTGTATGTGCTGGCCAGCCTTGGCTGTGTATTTACCAGCAGTATCGAGGGACTGATCGGCTTTCGCGCCTTGCAGGGGCTCGGCGGCGGTGCTGTCACGGTGATGGAAACGGCTATCGTCAAGGACCTGTTTGACGGCCGCGCCCGCGAACGCATCATGGCGACGGTCATGTCGCTGGTTGTCATCGCGCCGATGGTCGCCCCGGTGCTGGGGGCGGCGCTTCTGACCTTTGCCTCCTGGCACAGTCTGTTCGCAGTCCTGGCGGTGTTCGGCTGCTTTGCCACCGCATTGGCGCTGATGCTGAACGAACCGCTGGAGCATCGCTACGGCGGTTCGCTCATCGGGTCATGGTTCCGGCTGGGGCATGTCCTGAAGAATCCGCGCTTTGTCCTGCTTTTGTTGGTCTTTGCGCTGGGGCCGATGTGCCTGATGGCCTTCATCGGCAGCGCGGCCTATGTCTATGTGGATGGCTTCGGCCTTTCCGAACAACGGTTCAGCATGATCTTTGCCTTCAATGCCGGTTGTTCGGTGCTGGGACCGATCCTGTATCTGCGCCTGACGCGCCACCTGTCGATGCAGAATGTGGTGCTGGGCGCCTTCACCGTCATGGCGCTGGGGGGCGGCGCGCTGCTCCTGTTTGGCGGGATGTCACAATGGCTGTTCGCCGCCTTCGCCGCCGTGGCCACCGTTGCCGTCGTGTCGTTGCGGGTGCCCGGGACAAATCTGCTTCTGGACCAGCAGGAGGGCGACACGGGCTCCGCTGCGGCGCTGATCCTGTTCAGCACCATGCTGATGGGTGCCGTCGGCGTGCAGATCGCCGCGGCCGACCCCGGGCACATGGTCCGGACACTTGGCCTGTTGTTCGCCTTTTCCGGCACAACCTGTGTGGTCATCTGGCTGCTGATTGGCAGGCGTGCCTTTGTGACCAGACAGCCGACCGATGCCCCCTGACCGGCTGCCGACCAGCTGCCTGTCCGGTTCACCGCGTCTGAGCAATGGTCATCACCTGCATGGTCTGCAGCCAGAACAAATCCGACTGAACGGGAGTATCCCCGCGATGGCACTGGCAAACACAGCGGACGACATCGGCTCGACGTGCTGAAAGAGGCGGAGAACTCCAATCCGCGCTGTCAGAAGGTTGGGCAGCTGAGGAAATTCCAAGCGGACCCAGGTCGCGGCTGGATGAATGTTCAGTGGCAGGTCAAACCGACAATCCCAATCAGATGAACTGGTCCTGAGCCCAAGCAATGAGCTTGTCTGGAGCCATAGGCGAAGACAGGGAACAGGAAAACGAGGGGGTGTTGATTTCTCCGTCTGACGACCATTCCGGCTAGAACTCATTTTGCAAGTTTCCTCAAAGACCAGTCGCTCAAGCACGCGAGAGCTGCTCGCAGCAGTGCGTTTCCTACAGGCCTTAATTGATCCCAGTCACAGGTTTCAATTGCAGGCTGAGAAGGTTTCAGGCTGTCTTGATGCAGCAGATCTCTTTGTAGGCAACTGGCCGAAAAAACTGAACATATAATAGCCTTTCATGTGAAATATTAATCACTTACAGAAAGGACCTTTTAAAATTTTCATTTGCATGCAAACAATAATTATCGAAAAAACCGGAGCTGGTTCGCATGATGGAACAGATGAACAAGTTTCCCTTGCTCCGAACGGCACCACCAATAGATCCGCTTTGGAATTGGCTCGCTTCGATGTCTTTGCGCTCCACAGGGGTATGCCTTGCTCGCCCCGGCGCAATCATCGGGTAACTGAAACCGGATTTCTGCAAAAAGGCCCATGAGGCACATTTTGCAGGACAGCATCTCAAGAATTCCATGTCCCGGGACACACGCAATTTGGGGCAAGAGCCACCATAAAAAGAAGGTACGGGGTAATCGCCTAAGACTAGAAAACCTATCAGATGGAGAACAAAATGCCGCGTAAAATCTCACTTTTCATAGCTTTAGGCGTTGGCCTGTTAATTCCGCAGGGCGCTTCCGCAGCCAACATAACGCTCTGCGGTGCCAGCCCTGGAGGTCTCTGGAGCCTGATCGGCGCCGGCGTGGATGCGGCAGTTCGGGAACTGGATCCATCTTCCACCGTGACCTACCAGACTTCCTCGGGAGGGTTTGCCAACATTGCCCAGTTGAAAGCGGGCTCCTGCGACATTGGTATTGTGCATGCTGGTGAAGCTTTGATCGCCAAGAAGGGAGATGCCCCGTTTGACGCTCCTGTAGAGGGGATCGAGGCGTTGGCCCTGGTCTATGACAAGGCGCCAATGCATTTCCTGGTGACCAAGGCTTTTGCTGACGAATACAAGTTGAGCTCGATAGGAGACCTCGCGAAAGGCGATATCCCACTCAATCTGGTCTCCAACCGCCGCGGTATTCTGCCAGCGATCCTTCTGGAGAAGTCGCTCAATCAGGTTGACGTTGAATACGACAATATCGAGGTGGATGGTGGTTCCATTCAGTATGAAGGCAGCTCTGGTGCCGCAGAGATAATGCAAAACGGAAGGGCTGACATGTGGGTCAACGCGACCTTCATTGGAACCAGCGCTGTGAAGACGATCGCGGATTCTCGTGACGTCACGCTTCTCTCGGTACCTGACGACGTTGTTCAGTACATGATCGATAACTATGGCTCGCAAGCCGTAACCGTTCCGGCTGGCGGATACCCCTGGGTCGAGGAAGACGTGAAAACCTTCGGTGCCCGTGCGGCTCTGGTGGTTTCTGCTGACGCTGATCCGGAAATGGTGACGCTGGTCGCAACCGCGATCAATAAACACGCGGACAAGGTGGCGGAAGTACACAAGGCCATGTCCAGCTTCACTCCGGAGTTCGCCGCTTCCCTCGACGTGCTGCCTTACAACCCTGTTGCAGCCAAGATCTACGGTATTTCTGCCGAGTAACACACTACTGGTTTCCCTCCCGAGATCCGGAGGGGAACCGGCTTGCCAGCGTCTGCTGTTTCTGACTGAGGCATCTGACCGGGTCATTCGTTCTACCTTCCGATGAAAGCATGACGGGCATGAAAATTCTTGCGTTGCTATTTGATACCAATCCGCGTCGTAAGCTGACGGGGGTGTTGAGCTGGCCGGTGCGCATCTATTGTGCGGCGCTGGCGCTCTGGGTGCTGTCGGTCGCCACTTGGCTGCGCGTGGATTCTCTGTCGCTGACGATCATCTTTCTTTCCCTCATTCTCGTACCGTCTTTTCTTTTGGTCGGGGCCTCGCCGAACGCACCGCAGGAAAAGCCGTCGGTGCTGGACTATGTGCTGTCGTTTGCTGCGGCCTGCACGGCGGTCTATTTCATCGCCAATATTTCAGACACCGCCGAACGGATTTCGCTGCTCAGTCCACTGAAATGGCACCAGTTCCTGTTTGCCGGACTCATCGTTGTCCTGACAATGGAGATCACCCGTCGAACTGTCGGTCTGTTCCTGATGCTCCTGGTGCTGGGCTTCGTAGGTTACAATTTGTGGGGAGACCAGCTCACTGGGATAATGAGCCACGGTCACATCTCCCTCAAGCACTTCATAGATATCAATGTCTATACATCGGACGGCCTTTTCGGCACTCCAGTGCGTGTCGCAGCGAGCTACGCCTTCCTGTTCGTGCTTTTCGGAACGCTTCTGGAGCGTTCCGGCGGCGGAGACTTTTTCTTTGGGCTTTCGTCAGCGATCACAAAAAGTTCGCCGGGCGGACCTGCGAAGGTTGCCGTCACTTCATCCGCATTGTTCGGCATGATGTCAGGCAGCCCAACGTCCGATGTGGTCGCCACAGGCTCGATAACCATTCCGATGATGAAAAGGCTCGGCTACAAGCCCGCAATGGCCGGTGGTGTAGAAGTTGCCGCGTCGTCTGGAGGCAGTCTGCTTCCTCCCGTGATGGGGTCAGCCGCTTTCATCATGGCGGAAATTACGGGTATCGACTACCTCTCCATATGCCTTGCAGCGCTGTTGCCGGCGATCGTCTACTACGCATGCATCTATATTCAGGTTCACCTGCGTTCCCGTGTCCTTGGCCTGGCACCTCTTGATCCGGAGACAATTCCCGAGCTGCGGACAATCTTGATTTCCGGTTGGCCTTATCTCATTCCGCTGGTTGCGATGACGGCGATGCTCATGATGCATTATTCCGCCACCCTGACTGCGGCAGTGGCCGCCGGTGTCGTCTGGATCATTGCGCTTTGCCGCAAGTCAACACGGTTGGGCCCTGTCGCAACCATTGACGCCCTGAGTGAAACCACGATCAGAATGATCGGCGTCACGGGAGCCTGCGCGGCGGCGGGACTTGTCGTCGGTGGGATCACCATGACGGGCCTGGCCTCAAAGTTCTCGATCATCGCCTTTATGCTGGTCGGCGACAGTACCTTTCTGGTTCTGCTTTTGTCAGCTGTTGTAACGATCATTCTCGGCCTGGGGATGCCGACCCCCTCGGCTTATGTTCTCGCGGCTGTCCTGATCGCTCCAACCCTCGTGAACGAACTCGAGCTGCCGCTGCTGTCCGTTCACCTTTTCATCCTTTATTTTGCGGTCATTTCCGCCATGACACCGCCGGTCGCAGTTGCGTCCTTCGCCGCCGCCGCCATCGCCCAGGCCAACCCCATGCGGATATCTGTTGAAGCCATGCAGTTCGCCATCGTGGCTTTCGTCATGCCTTTCGCCTTCATTTCGAACCCGGGAATTCTAGCGCCTCTGTCCAGTCCCCTTGCAGTCTGGCAGGCCGCTTGCGCGTGTATCGGTTGCGTTGCCATGGCTATTGGAGTGGAGGCAAGCCGCGGGTTTTCCAGGCAGCTGGGTTTGGCCAGCATATTCGCAGGTCTGGCGATGCTGCTGCCGTGGGAGTTGCCAAAGGTCGCCGGGCTCATTCTGATCGCAGCCATTGGCTGGATGCTGTGGCGTGAGAAGCCGTTGGAGCCGTGAGTTGAACAAACTGCAAATGCCGAACCAGTTCAAAACCGATGATCTGATTGACGAAGGAAAGCCATGCTAATCGACATGAGAAAAGTGGAGCAGCTGATCGAACTGTGGTTCGACGAGGACTCCAACTATTTTGATCTGACAGCGAAGATCATGATTGACGACGACGCGAACGCCACTTTCGGAATGAACGCGCGTGAACCGATCATTCTCTCCGGGCTGCCGATCGCCAAACTGATTTTCAAGAAACTCGATCCCGATTGTACCTTCGAGGCGACCCACAAGGATGGTGATCGTGTTGAAGCGGGAACCACATTCGCCAAGATCAGCGGGAATGCACAGGCCTTGCTAACAGCAGAGCGGGTTGCGCTGAATCTGATGCAGCGTATGTGCGGTATCGCCGGGGTTACAGCAGAGTATGTCAAGGAAATCGAGGGCACGGGCGCTTTCCTTGTCGATACGCGCAAGACCACGCCAGGCCTGCGAATTCTCGAAAAATATGCGGTTACCTGTGGCGGCGGCCGCAATCACCGTCTCGGCCTCGACAACGGGATTATGCTCAAGGACAATCACATTGCCGTTGCGGGATCCATTACCGCAGCCGTGGCGCGCGCCAAGGCTCTGGCACCTGTCCTGACCAAGATCGAGGTCGAAAGCGACCGCATGGAACAGGTCAAGGAGGCCCTCGAGGCCGGCGCCGACGTCATCATGCTCGACAACATGACGAACGAAGCCATGCGCGAGGCCGTCGAATGGGTCAATGGCCGTGTGCCGCTAGAATGTTCGGGCGGTGTCCGCCTCGAAACAATCCGCGGCAAGGCCGAGACTGGCGTGGACTTCATTTCGGTTGGGCGTATCACCCAGTCTGCTCCCTGCGTCGACATTGGCTTGGACGAGGTTTGAACCGGACTGAAACGGAGATTGGCCCGATCAGGTGAAAACGAGGAGTTGGAATGACTTTAAGCGGAACGCTTTTTCTGGTGGTCGGGCCCAGCGGCGTCGGCAAGGACACGTTGCTTGACGGGGCCAAAGAAGCACTCCGTGATTCCTGGTTCTTCCGCTTTTGCCAACGGTATATCACACGCGATCCAGACAAGGGCGGGGAAGATTATCTTGCCGTTGGCGCGGAGACATTCCAGAAGTTGGTGGAAGAGAAGTCCTTCTTTCATCACTGGGATGCCCACGGTTTACGTTATGGCATCCCCGCAGACATCAGAAGCGATCTGGAGGCGGGCAGGCATGTCGTTGTCAACGTTTCAAGGCTGGAGCTTCCATCGCTGGCCAGGCTATGGTCGAAATGCGTCATCCTGTCGATTGAAGCATCCCCCGAAGTCATTGCAGAGCGACTGCTCGACCGTGGACGCGAAACACGGGCGGAAATCGAAAGCCGCATTGCAAGGTCCGCCGCCATTCCTGACGGAGAAACGCCGGTCATCAGAATCCGGAATGACCATAGTCAGGCTGATGGAATCGCTGCTCTCACACAGGCGATAATCGGCGCCGCTGGACAGCATTTTCTCGGCAAGGTGGGAAGCCTGGATGTCGACCGGCGCAGTCTTTGCACGATTTCCGCCAAACATCCTGCGGTTGACAATTTGCGTGCTGTTGGAAGCAGGGTGGAAATCATCAACAGCGCCGGCGAAACGGCTGTGGCGCAATTGGCTTATGAAACCGGAGATGCCGTCCAGGGCGACACCTGTCTTCTGGATATCAGGCTGGCGGAGCGGCTGGGAGTTGAGAACGGCGCCACGCTCGAACTGCGCCCGGCGCCATCGCCAGACAGTCGTGAGATGTTGCGCAAGAAAATTCGTGGACTGGAGCTTGAAGCGTCTGAGATGGAAGCCATTGTCGATGACATGGTCCATGGGCGGTATTCCGATGCCGAACTTGCCGGTTTTCTGGTCTGTGCTGCGACAAGCCTGAGCACGTCCGAAGTGGTCGCCCTAACAAAATCGCGCGGTAAGCGGACGGAGAACGTCAAGTGGTCCGACCCTATCGTAGTGGACAAGCATTCCATGGGCGGTATACCGGGAAACCGGATCACCCCGATTGTTATTCCGATCGTTACCGCGGCAGGATTGAAGATGCCAAAGACGTCGTCTCGGGCGATCACATCTGCTGCCGGGACGGCGGACGCCATGGAAGTCGTGGCCAGAGTGGATCTTTCGGCCGACGAACTACGCAGGGTGGTTCATGAAACGGGTGGCTGCATCGCCTGGAACGGTCGTCTTACCCATTCTCCGGTCGATGATGTAATGAATGCCATCAACCGTCCTTTGGGTCTGAAATCCGACCGGCTCGATGTGTCCTCGATCCTGTCAAAGAAACTGGCTGCCGGGTCTACACATGTGCTGATTGATATGCCCGTCGGACCGGAGGCCAAGACGAAGACACTGGAGGAGGCCGCCGAGCTGGAAACGCTTTTTGTCACGGTTGCCGAACAACTCGCTATACAGGCAAAGGTGATGAAATCCGACGGAACACGACCGATCGGCCGCGGAATCGGACCAGTTCTGGAAATGCGGGATGTCATGGCTGTCCTTGAAGGACAGGAGTCGGCTCCTTTGGATCTGCGCGAAAAGGCGCTTCTCTATGCCGCAACGATACTTGAATGGGTGGGCGCGGCCCGAAAGGGCGGTGGGTGGAAAATTGCCGAGGATCTCCTGCGGTCCGGAGCTGCCCATGCGCAGTTTGGAAAGATCGCAAGGGCACAAGGGCTTGTCTCATCTGGACTACCGGCGCCAGCTCAATTGACCGGTGAAATCCTTGCGGCCGAGGCTGGGCGTATCATTCGCTTCGGGGTCGCATCGGTCTCCTCCATTGCGCGAACGGCCGGAGCACCGCAAATGGCAACCGCCGGGGTGGAGCTCCTGGTCGAGCCCAATGACCTGGTTGAAGTGGGACAGCCTGTCATGCGCATCTATAGCGCGTCCGGACACGCCCTCAAAAATGCGGAAATGCATGCTCTTAAACATCTTGAGGATGGAACTCTGATCATGACCGGGCCTGTCGAAAACACCTGAGCTCCGATCCAGGCTTTGTGATAACGTACAAAATCTTTCGCACATTTTCCGATTGAGACGGTTCCCTTTATTGTGACGGAAGGGAGCAAGACATGACTGACGATATGGACGGCAAAGAGATTGGCAACGTGATCCGGATCGACGAG
>NZ_QCYM01000014.1 GCF_003075075.1 Labrenzia sp. 011
TCTTCTGGAGCCCATAGGAAACATCCCTCCGGCTGAAGCGGAGGAACGATACTACGCCACGCTGGATCAACCGGCGGTGGCAGCATAACTTAAGCCAAACAGCCTCCGGCGAACCCGGCGCGGTTCAGACGGAAGCACATACTCAATCACAAATGCTGGCTTACAGTGGCTAGAAGGCTTTTCGGATCTTCCTGGAACGATTGCGAGTCCTGCGGCGCCATCGTCCAAACGAACGAGCGTCGCGCATGCTGCCAGAGCCCACAATGAAGAGCAGCTTGATGCATTCAAAACGCGATTGATGGAGCTGGAACCAGGCCAGTTCGAGCACTTCGTGAAAGCACTGCTCGACGCCATGGATTACGAAGATGTTCAAGTCACCAAACTCAGCGGCGACAAAGGTGTCGATGTGGTTGCGCGGGTCCAGTTCGGGATCACAGAGATCACCGAGGTGGTGCAAGTGAAGCGAACGGAAAGCACAATTGGCCGTCCAAAAGTAGATGAACTGCGCGGTGCGCTCCCTTACCACAAGGCCATTCGAGGAACGATCATCAGCTTGGGGAGCTTTGCGAAGGGTGCACAAGAAGGCGCATTGTTTGTGGGAGCGGCACCGATCACGTTGATCGACGGAAAACGCCTGTTGGAGCTCTGTACGAAGCACCAAGTGGGCGTGAAACGTCGCCCAGTGGAAATCTACGAGATTGACGAAGCATTCTTCCGAGAAAAATTCTCTGTAGAATCAGAGGTCACAGAAGACGGAACGGTTCCACTCGACTAACACTCAGGAGAAAGAGGCGTTCCTGTTCCGCTCGACCTATGAACTTTTACTGGAAACTAGAATCTGCAGCCCAGCGCTTTCTGTGTCTGTCAGAAAGTTAGTTTCGGTGTTTTATGATGGCAAACATCAGAACTCTACGCCTACGCTACCTTCAGCGAAATGTATCGCTAGGGCAGAAGATAGGGCAGATGTAAAGCCTATCTACAAGCACCTGATTCAATTGATCTTTTAAAGAAAAGTGGCGGAGAGGAAGGGATTCGAACCCTCGAGACCCTTCCGGGCCTACTCCCTTAGCAGGGGAGCGCCTTCGACCACTCGGCCACCTCTCCGGTCCGTTCCATTTAGAGGCGGAGGCCTTGGGAAGCAAGCCCTTTTTGGTCTGCGGCCGCTGTTTTCCACGTCCGGCGGGCGGATGTTTTCTCGAGACATACCGCGGCCTTTAAAGCCGGGTTCATTCCGGCTGTTTTTGCTAAAAACCGGCCCGCTTTCTTCAGGCGCCGTTTACGAAACGGAGAGGTCCAGGCGTGCAGATGCGGATCGGGACCGGATTTTTCACGGACTTGTCACGCTTGCCATGCACCACTTCACGTTGATCATGCCGCCGGAACCTGAGCGGACTGTTGACGTTTCCCGCGTTCCGAAACCCCTAGCGGCAACAAGAACCTTCGGAAAATCCGGTCCACCGATGGAACAATTGATAAACCAATTTGTTGGTAAATTATCCACTGGTGAATGAATTCATTACCGGTAACGGGAAAAGACGGGCAAGTAACCGGATGTCCCGGGAGGGTCGGCTGGTCGCGTGAGTTCGCCGGCTGTCGGGGAAACGGACGGCCCTGCCATCGCGATGCGGCCGGAGCCGGGACAGCGGGATTGTCTTGCCTGAAGCGCGGACCGGGATCCGCGCGCGGTTTCGAACAACAACAAGCTTCTGCAAAATGCGGAGGGTGATTGAGTGCACATCAAACGTATCGACCCGGCCAATATGAAGGGCCTGTCCGGTCAGCATATTCAGGAGCTCGAAGCGTTCCTCAAACATACGTCCGGCGTCCTGCGTCCGGGCATGCCGCTGTTCGATCGGGTGGTGTTCACCTCCGCGCAGGCCGACGGGGATCACATCCCGAAGATCGGCTATGTGGGCAAGAGCAGCTATATCCAGGACGTGATGTCCGGCCAGTTCGGTGCCGATTTCGCATCCGCGATCCGCAATCAGGATCCCCAGTTCGACGCCGCCGTGGCGGGAGGTTTCGCGCGGGCAGCCCAGGGTCACCGGGTTTGCGAACTGGTGGAAATGGAAGTCAGGCCGCCCGGCGCGCTCAAGGGCATTCCGGTCAGCTATTACCGGCTCATCGACCGCCTCTGGCTGGGCGCGCCCAGCCCGGTGCTCGTCAATCTGACTCTTCCGACACTGGCCCAGTTTCACGAACGTCAATTTTTGCAAGATAGAGTACATCTCTTGCAGAATTGAACAGGAACATGTCGTCCTGGCGCCTGTCCGGCGGAAGCTTGAGCCACTTCGTGGCATAAGGGTAAGTGTGCAGAGCGCCATAGACCTCGCCCAGGGACTTGCCCACCCTGTCGGCCCGTGCCAGGCCGACACTGGCGATGGCGCCGCGCCAGGTCACGAGTCCCAGATAGAGGTTCATTCTGGAAATCAGCGCCAGGCGTTCCAGCGACTTGCGCGCCGAAGCGTAGCCGGGCACGTTCAGCGCATCGCCGGAATAGATCACCTTGCCCTTGATCTTCATCATCGGGGGGCACTCCCACGACGGATCGACCGGAAACTCGCTGCCATAGATCCGCGCAAGCTGCGCCCTGTGGTAGTTCAGGTAATCCATGCCGCCGGTATCGAACAGCTGGCTGCAATAGAACGAGACCGGATTTCCATCCACCAGCGCGACATGACAAAAGCCGTTGTGCTTGTTGAAGTCGAAAAAACGGCTCTGGAAAAAGGGGGTGACATCCTTGCCGGCTTCGGTGAGAAGCGGTCCCACTTCCTCGAAATCGTTGAGGACCTGAACCGTGCAACCGAGTGCCAGAAGCCGCGAGCGGCAGGCAGAATATGCATTTATCAATGTTGCAATGTCGTCCGGCCCCAAGGAAAGTCCCCTCGAATCTGTGTGTCACAGGTTGGTATAATTGCGAGCGTTTAGAAATGGCAAAGATAAGTTTGCCAGCCGAATTCCGGCGGCATCCGGCTGATGACCTTCCGCGCCGCCATTGCGGCTACAAATTTATTTAAGATTTCTCAGGGAAATCCGGAAAATTTGAACAACCTCGCCCGATGGAACGGTGTCAGGCGACCTGAAAGGAACCGGTCCTCCGGCCCGCCGGTGGTGCCGGCAACCGGCCGGACGGGAGTGACGCCTCCCGTCGGCACACAGACTGCGCAACCTGACTGTGACCGGGAGCAGGGTCAACCAGCCATGACTTGCAGGGCAGAGCGCCTGCATCCGCAGGAGCGCACGCACCATAAATCCGACACAGTGTCCGGTCTGAAATCCTGACCGGAACTGCCGGGAAACAGGGGCGTATCTGTGGGGACCGCGGAACGGACATTTGTCAACAACCTGGTCGCGGACAGGTTTTCCTGGATCTGCGCAATCTGGCTCCATCTGCTGTTTTTCGCGCTTCTGAGCAGTCAGGCGGGGCGTGAGCGGACCGCCCTCCCCGCCCCCGAGCCGATCTCTGTCGAAATCATCGTTCAGCCCTTCCCCGTTCCCGAAGAACCGCCGCAGGCGCGCGAAAGGCCCGAGGCAGGAAATGCAGAGGCGCTGTCGGCGGCACCGGATCAAGGCCCCGCCGGGCCGACGGGCGCCCGCGAGCGGGAAACGATGCCAGGCGAACCGCCTGCAACCGGCGCCCCACGCGAAGAGCCCTCTGAAAGCGGCTGGGTCGTCGCCAGCGGATTTTATGCGGGAGATGTGTTGAGCGATCCGCGCTCGGCCCAGGCCCGGCAGGCGCTGACGTCGGTGACGGGAGACGACCGGATCGACCAGCTCTGCGCGCTGGAAGCCATGGAACAGGTCCGCCACAGTCGGCCGGGGTTCCGTCCGACGCGGGTCATGCCGCATGCCCGGCGCAATTCATTCCGGAAAGACAACCTGCTGCTTGCCCCCGCGGGTGCGCTGCGGAGCAATCGGATCTGGTATGAAATAGCCTACAGATGCCGGCTGGACGCCGGCGGTACGGCGATCATCGGTTTCGAATATGCGCTCGGCCCGCCGATCGTCCGGACGCTTTGGGACGAGCTCGGCCTTGCCCCGATCCACTGATTGCGGAAAGAAGCCTTCGTTCCGGCAGGCAGGCAGGGGTCCGACGCGATCCCGGGCAGTTTGCGGCCGCGTCAGACCGGACGATGTCGTTTCATTCTACCATCCGACAGGAACAAGCACCTGTTCGGCCGCAACGGAAGAAGGCTCTTCAGGGAGCGTGTCGCAGAACGATGAGAACCATCGATCAGGACGCGCGACGTGGCAGAACACTCTTCAGTTGCGGCCTTGCGCGACCTGTACCGGCCTGGCGGACAGCGGTGCGTGACCCGAACGACCAGCCAGACCGTTCCCCGCACCGCTTCCCGCCGGAAAGTCGGGCCAAGTCCCCGGACAGGTGCCTGTTCCTGTCGGACGATATGAAGCAGCCTTTGCCGGCCTCAATGCATCGAAAGCCATTCGCGAGCGGAACGCTGGGCTTCCGCGATTTCGGCCGGGCTCATTTCTCCGGAGATTTCCTTGCGGTAACGGACAGCTTCGCTGTTGCCCTTCAAGGCGGCAATGTTGAACCATTTGTGCGCGGTCACAAGATCCGTACTGCCGTGACGGCCGCAGGCGCTGTCCAGTCCCATCTGGAACAGGATATCGGCAGTTACCGGCTTTTCGCCCATGATGGCCATATCGGCCGAATGCATTTCAAAACGAGCCATAACGCTCCCCTTTCAATCTCTGTAAGACTTCCCTGGAGCACCCGGTGTTCCTGCGAACACAGACGAGATGCTCCACACCCCGTTATCGATCTACACATCCCGCATCCGGATTGGAAAACCGGGACATATACTGATCTAGAAACGCAAGCTTTTGCGAAGCTTTCCCTGTCGTTTCTTGAAAACTACTTGATCACCGGCACTTAAACGGCCAGTTAAAATGTAAGTTTAACGTAATGAGAACAAAATTTTAAATAAGTCTGAAATTCATATTTCCGTAAGCATGTGATTTCAAATTTCTCTTATAAATCAATAGCATTATCCGAAAAATCGACAGATACGATCAAGGTTTTGTTCACCATGGATTCGTTTCCCGGAAAATAGCGGCCGGGTTTCCGCCTTTTGCGATGGCGATGACGCCGGTCCGGAAACAACAGGACCAAATGTGTAAAAACCCGGCCTGCTGACGCCACGACACGGGTTTTCAGGCCTTTGCCAAGCGGATACATTACCTTTCCGTAAACGGAAGGTTATCCGTATTGGGAGGAAACATGCTGAAATCTGTTTTGACTGCCGCGATCGCCGCGGCCGGGTTCCTTGCCGCAGCGTCGGCGGGAGCGACCGCTGCCGACGCCCGGGGGGACTGGGTGCGCGCGAACGGGGCGTCCAAAATCCGCATCACCTCCTGTGGCAACGCGCTCTGCGGCAAGCTGATCTGGCTGCGCACGCCCCGCAACGACACCAAAAACCCGGATACCGCAAAGCGCGACAGGCCGCTGCTCGGCATCGACATCGTGCAGTCCATGAAGCCCACCGGAAAAGGCGGTCAGTGGAAGGGCAAGGTCTATAATGCCGAAGACGGCAAGACCTATACGGGTTTCATCGCCCTGGAAGGCGCCGAAAAGCTGAAACTCGAAGGCTGTGTCATGGGCGGGCTCATCTGCAAGGGGGAAACCTGGACCCGGGCGCAATAATTCTCTGGATTACCATCCGGACCGCCAACTCCTTGCACTGCGGACACAGCCCCGTCGCATTTGCCGGAAAGAAATTGTAGCGTAGTTCTTTCCAGCGCTGCGGCGGGGTGATTTCGTGCAGATTCTTTCCTTTTGTCTTTCGTCGACCACCGGCCCTGTCGGGCACACCGGAAGGCTCGTTCGGGCCGGTCTGATCGTTTCCGGCCTCCTTTTCGCAGGCGGGCACGCTTCGGCCGCTCCCGATATCAACGGCTCCTGGCGGACCCCGGCAGGTGCGGTGATCCGCATAACCGATTGCGGCAAGGTTCCCTGCGGCAAGATCGTGGACTTCAAACCGCCCAGAGGCCACACGGTTCAATCGACCCGGGACAGCAACAACAAGGATGCGTCCAAACGCAACCGCAAGGTTCTCGGTCTCAAGGTGCTCTGGCGCCTGAAGCCGGAAAGCAAAAGCTGGAGCGGCCGTGTCTACGATCCCCGCCGCGGCTTCAGCGCAAATGCCAGCGTTCGCAGGAAGAGCGCGTCCGAGCTGGAAGTCCAAGGCTGCGTGCGTGTGGTGTTCAATGTCTGCGAAAAGGAAATCTGGCGGAAGGTGAACTGACCAGACTGCTGGTTTCCAGCGCTATCCGGGTTGCCGGAACCACGTCGTCCGGAGGCATCGTCTCCCTCACACAAGCATCTTCTTGTAGCCCAGATGGCTCTGATCGTAGCCGAGGCGCTTGTAGAAATGGTGTGCGCCTTCCCGTTCCCTGTTGGACGTAAGCTGCAGCAGGCAGGCGTCCGCCTGTCTGGCGAGTTCCTCGGCCTTGTCCAGCATCAGGCGGCCGATACCGGTTCCGCGCTGGTCCAGGCGCACATGCACGCTTTCCAGCTCCACGCGCGGGCGGCCCTGGAAGGCGATACCCTTCAGGAAATGGATCTGGAAGGTGCCGACCACCTCACCGTCGCCATTCAAGGCCACATAGATATCGGCTTCCGGTGCAGCCCGCAGGGCGTCGAAGGCCGGACTGTAGTCCTGCCAGCGCTCATATTCCCTGCCCCGCCGCGCGCTCGTTGCCCCGGCATTGATGACAGCCACGATTTCGCGCAGATGTTCGGGGCGGGCTTTTTCGATCGTGATTTCGCGGCTCATGGCTCCCCCGCAGTTCTAGCCTGTTCAGGTTGGATCGAGGCTGTCTGTGCGGCCCCTATTGGCAGATCCGGCTGGCGGGATCGAGCTCCGCGACGCCCCACCAGGTGGTTCGCCAGCCGGGTGACTTCCAGAGATGTGGCCAGGAGCCGGTCAGATAGCGCGCGGAGACCGGGGCCTCCGCCGGCCAGAACGCGGCTTTTGCGAAGCGGGTCGCCGCCGGCACATCCGGCGCGCGTTCCCCCTCTTCCCAGACAAAGAAGCATTTTCCGCGCGGCGGGGTCCTTGCCGGGATCGCCTTGGTGACAACGCGGGCGTCCGGGAAGAGGACACGCAGGTTCCCGCCCGTGTAGCCGTCTTCGGCGATCAGCGTCGCATTCGCGGCGCCCAGCGCGCCGAGCGGTGCTTGCAGGTCCGCGTAAGGCTTCATGTGCCGGCATTTGCCGCCGCACCAGAAACGGTCGGGCGCGAGAATGCCCGGCACGCGGGCGAAAAAGGCAACAGCCACCAGGGCCAGCACGATGGCGCCAAGCCAGCGCCACTGGCTGCGGAAGCCGAAACGCTCGAGATCGGCGAACAGATAGACCGGCAGGAGCAGCAGCAGCGGATGCATGTGCCGTTCCTTCACATAGGTCGCGCCGGTCACGAGGATCAGCAGAGCCGTCAGGAGGATCATGAAGAGGACTGTTCGCCCGCATAGTCGCCCGACATCGCTGACCTGCGGCAGGAGCGGCTTCCTGCGGCCCAGATAGCGGGGCCAGAACAACAGCAACAGCAGCGGCACCAGTGGAACGGAGAAGCCGATCAGCCCGAAGGCCAGCTTGCCGAGCCCCTCGCCCGCGCGTGCGACATGGGAACTCTGTGCCGTGACCCCCATGGTCTGGGAGACGGAGGCCAGCAGCGTCAGCCCCTCGCTTGCGATCCACCAGGCATAGGGACTGTAGACGAGCGCGGCCGCGGCCGGGACAAGCAGAAGACCGGCAGTCCGGAGCCTCGGGCGCCAGTGGCTGTCGCTCACTGCGGCGGCAAACAGGGCCAGCACGAAAATCGGATAGGAATGCTTGCCGAGCAGACCGGCACCGGCACACAGGCCGAAGAGGAGATAAAAACCCAGCCTGCCCGTCTCCAGCGCCTTGACGAACATAAAGGCGCTTGCCGCACAGGCGGTCGTCAGCACCACCGTATGGGTGACGCCTTCATGCAGGTTCCAGCCGAACTGGTAGTAGAGCGAATAGGAAAAGGCGCATAACGCGGCCAGACGCGGATTGGAAACGGCCTTGCGGGCGATCAGGAACAGAAACAGCGCGGCAACTGAAATCAGGCCGTATTTGACGAAAAGCGCCGCCCAGATGGTCGGTCCGAAGACCTGCTGCGCGGTGAAGAGCAGCCATTCATACAGGGGCGGCTGGCGCAGCATGTAGCCCGGCTCCAGCGTCTGCACGAGCACGGTTTCGAACATGTCGTCCGTGCCGAGCACGGACGTCGACAGCGCGCGCAGCAGGAGATGGGCCAGACCCCAGGCGGCAACGACCGCCCAGACGCCGAACGGTGTTGCATAGAAGGGCGTTCTGGCGGGAAGGGTCTTTTCGGCGGAAATCATGAGCCCCGAAGCGTGGTGGAACGTCTTTCAGCCGTTTAACCCATTTGCCGGGTGTTTCCTAGGCCCGGCCTCAGAAATGAAGGTGGAATGGATTGGGTGAACCGGTCTTTCCCCAGGAGCGAACGCGCAGTAAACGGAGGGCATCTCCATGCCCTTACAGCGCTGCTGAGGAACCGTTCAATCTCAATTCTCCGGGACAC
The DNA here is from genome assembly GCF_003075075.1 of Labrenzia sp. 011. GTDB lineage: Bacteria > Pseudomonadota > Alphaproteobacteria > Rhizobiales > Stappiaceae > Roseibium. The sequence continues at coordinate 8,598 of NZ_QCYM01000014.1, forward strand.
GTAATCGCTTCACACCGCCCCATCAGCGTGCCTGAGCCCCGCTCCGCGCTCGCTCCTGAGGCGGTTTCGCCTTAATTTATGAGGTCACACCCAAAGGCGTCTGCGTCCATTCGAACGCAGACGGCACCGGGTTTCCGGACCTGCCGAACCTTTGCCGCCGCGTGAAGGCGGGTGCGGTTACTCCAGGCCGATCTTCTGCTTCAGCATGTCGCTGACCGCCTGCGGGTTGGCCTTGCCCTGGGACTGTTTCATCACCTGGCCGACAAACCAGCCGAGAAGTCCGGGTTTTTCCTTCGCCTGCTCGACCTTGTCCGGATTTGCGGCGATGATCCCGTCCACGATCGTCTCGATCGCACCGAGGTCGGTCACCTGCTTCATGCCGCGCTCTTCGACGATTTTCGCCGGGTCCCCGCCTTCGCTCCAGACGATCTCGAAGAGGTCCTTGGCAATCTTGCCGGAGATGACGCCTTCCTTGATGAGATCCACGATGCCACCCAGCTGGTCAGCGGAAACCGGGCTTTCGGAAAGGTCATGCCCCTCCTTGTTCAGACGGCCGAAGAGTTCGTTGATCACCCAGTTGGCCGCGAGCTTGGCGTCCCGTCCCCTGGCAACATTCTCGAAGAAATCGGCAGAGGCCTTTTCGGCCACCAGAATGTCGGCGTCATAGACGGACAGGCCATAGTCGGCGATGAAGCGGTTCTTCTTGTCGTCCGGCAGTTCCGGCAGATGCCGGGCCAGTTCGTCGACATAGTCTTGCGTGAATTCCAGCGGCAGCAGGTCCGGATCCGGGAAATAGCGGTAGTCATGCGCTTCTTCCTTGGAGCGCATGGAGCGGGTTTCGCCTTTCACCGAGTCGAACAGGCGGGTTTCCTGATCGATCGAACCGCCATCTTCCAGGATAGCGACCTGGCGGCGGGCTTCATATTCGATCGCCTGACCGACGAAGCGGATGGAGTTGACATTCTTGATCTCGCAGCGCGTGCCGAACTCCCCGCCCGGACGGCGGACGGAAACGTTGACGTCCGCCCGCATGGACCCCTGGTCCATGTTGCCGTCACAGGTACCGAGATAACGCAGGATGGTGCGCAGCTTGGTGAGATAGGCCTTGGCCTCATCCGCGCATCTCAGGTCCGGCTTGGAGACAATCTCCATCAGCGCGACGCCCGAGCGGTTCAGATCGACGAAGGACATGGTCGGATGCTGGTCATGCAGAGACTTGCCGGCATCCTGCTCCAGATGCAGGCGCTCGACGCCGATCTCGACCTGTTCGTCCGGCATGTCGAGCAGGACCTTGCCCTCACCGACGATCGGCTGCTTGAACTGGGAGATCTGATAGCCCTGCGGCAGATCCGGGTAGAAATAGTTCTTGCGGTCGAAAACGGATTTCAGATTGATTTCCGCCTTGAGGCCGAGGCCGGTGCGGATCGCCTGACGCACACATTCCTCGTTGATCACCGGCAGCATGCCGGGCATGGCCGCATCCACAAAGCTGACATTCCCGTTGGGGTCCTTGCCGAATTCGGTCGAGGCACCGGAAAAGAGCTTGGCCTGGGACGTCACCTGGGCATGAACCTCCATGCCGATCACGATTTCCCAATCGCCGGTCGCGCCCTTGATGAATTTCTTCGGATCGGGTGTGCGTACGTCGACAAGCGTCATGTTCGTCAAAAATCCTGTTCTGTTCCTGTCTGCGCCCGTTTCGGCAGCGGGGGAAACATTGCTGCGGTGCGCATTTCCAGCCGAATGATGCCTAGTCGGGAATTGCCCTGCCTGCAAGGTTTTCCTTGTCAGGATAAGCAGCTTTGCCAAGATTTTCCGATCCCGGTCCAAGGCGCACCGGGCGGTCGCGGCACATTTCAGCCCTCTTCGGACAGGCCATCCGGGCGCGGGGGATGCTGCGCCTGGCCCGTGCGCATGATGAAGCCGATCAGGACGGCCACGGCCTGATACAGCTCGATCGGAATTTCCTGGTCGACCTCGATCTGCGACAGGGCCTCGGCCATCATCGGGTTTTCCTCTATGGGAACCCCGGCCTTGCGCGCGACCGCCTCGATCTGCTCGGCAACCGTGCCTGCGCCCTTGGCGGAGACCAGAGGGGTGCCCTCCTTGTCATACTGAAGGGCAACAGCGAGCTTCTTTCCGGGTGTGCTTTTTTCCGTCACGTGTCTTTCCCGTCAGGATTGCCGGTCGATCAGAGCGCCATATCTGGCAGCGGTCGCAGGCGGCAGCCCGCGGATCAGCCTGAGTTCCTTCAGGTCCAGACCGGCATCCGCGAAGGCCGCCTCCATAGTATCGCGAACGGCGTTCAACTGGTCGAAGGTTTCCCGGCGATCGACCCAAAGACTGGCGTAGGTGCCCCCCCCGCGCAGGCTGATCGCCGCTTCGAGCGGGCCGGTTGCCGTCAGATCCATGGCAAACCGCAATCGCCATGCGGGCTCCGCGTCCTCTTCCCCGTCCTGTCCGCCGCCATCCCGGCCGATCTGCATCTGCATCACCGCCGTCTCCTGGCCCAGTGCAAGGGGAAGATCGAGCACAAGCTCCATGGGGCGCCCTGCCGACTGCGGGCGTTCGTCACCGGCAAGGCCCGAATTGACCAGCTGCGTCAGGCGCATGCGGGCAAGCGCCGAATCCGTTTCCTGAAGCAGCGACTGGAGATTCTGCGGCGTGTTTCCGGCCCAATACCCGCTCGCCCCCTGTTGTGCCTGGCCGCGCGGTGCCGCATGCCGGGACGGGGCCGCCGGTTGCCCGGCAGGGCGGGTGACCTGTGCCTCGGCTCCCAGTTGCTGCAACAGGCTCTTCAACGAAAGCAGCGCGGACTTCAGATCCGGAAGGGGTTGCGGACCGCCGCCGTCCGGTCGCAGCAGCTGTGCTTCCCGGAACTGTCCGGACAGGCGCACCGCCTGCTGGAGGTCCTTTCCTCCGGCGGTGGCCGGGTTCAACCTCAGTCCCAGAATTTGCTGCATGGCCTTGGCGACCGTATCGGGGAGAGAAACCTTGCCGGCGGCCTGCGCGTTCATCAGCGCCCCCGCCTGGGCAAAGAGCCCGCCGAGACCGGCCTGCTGCTCGGCGAGCGGCTGGCGCACCACGGCCGCCGCCTGCTGCAGCGCGGTTCCGCCCGTGGAAACAGAGTCCCCCGCCGGACCGGTCTGTGTGCGGGGTCCTCCGGTGGCCGGATAAGGCTGTGCGGGAATGGCGCGTGCGAGCGGTGTATCGGGCAGTGCACTCCGGAGGGTGGCGGCGGTTGCGGCGGGACGGTCCGGTCCGCTCACCCGGGTTTCGTTCCCGCGAACGACGGACTGTAGCTCTGTCTGCCCCCGGCCCGTTTCGGAACCCGCAGACACCGGGGTCGGGGCGGTTCCCGGTCCAGCCGGGCCCCCTTGCAGGGGCTGCCCGGCGGCAGGCTGCACACCGATTGTCGAAGCCGGCGCCGAAGGTGCCGTTCCCGGCCCGGAAAGCTGCCCGGAACCGGGAGCCGACGCCCCTTGTGGGCCGGAGCCCGGACTGACAGCGCTTCTGGAAGGCAGGGGCGGCGAAGCGACGGTCTCCGATGGGGCGCCTGTCTGCGGGACTGTCACCGATGCCGGCGGCGCCTGGCTCCCTGACGGAGATGGCAGGACGGTCCCGGCGGACGTCTGCCCGGAAGCGGAAGGAGGGCCTGAAGTCGCGGGGGGCGAAACGGGCTGCCCGCCGGCGCCCGTTGCCGCAGGCAGTGGCGTTGGCCCGCCCGACACGGGGACAGAGCTGCCCTGTCCGGACACAGCCGGCGCGGAGGGCGGAAGCGCCGGACTTCCAGCTGATACACCTCCAGCAGATGCAGACGCCAGACCGCCCTGCGGGCCGGGAGCCGGAGGCTGCCCACCCGCCGTTGCTCCTCCCTGAGGCGACGTCGCCGTCTGCGGAGCGGTGGCGGATCCCGTCTGACCGCCGGGCATCGAAGCGGCTGCGGGACGCGTGGAACCGGGGACGGCTCCCCCGGCCCCGTCCTGGGTGGAGAATGTCTGCACCAGATGGGTCAGCGCCGGATCGGAACGCGGAACAGTCCCGCTTCCCGCCGCTTGCGGAGTACCGGCAGGCACGCTCCCTCCGGCTCCGGGCTGGTTGCCCTGCGGCACGGGAGGAAGCTGTTCGGACCGGGGCGCCTGTGTGGACGCGTTCGATAATGTAATACGAATTTCCGGCTGCAGTTTGCTGCCAGACACCGTGACGGTGACATCGGCTCCGGGGGGGAGCGGAGCGGAGGCGCGCAGCTCGATGCGTGCGTCGGCCGTCGCCAGACGGATGACGCCACCCGGGAGATTAGCCTCCACCCTGGCCTTCATTTCCGTTCCCGGCTCCAGCCCCTGGGCGGAAGCACTGCCGCCCACCCCCTGGGAAACCGGCAGCGCAGTCACCGTTTCAACCATCACACCAACCCCTGGCGGTCCGCACAGTCAGAGAATCGCAAGCGGTGAGTATGGCCGGTTTGGGAATGCTTGCCCATACTTGACACGGATCAAGGCCTGGCCAATCCGGATCGTGCAGGTTTCGCCGATAGTCGGGCAAACCGGCAGAATACCCGCCTGCATGCAGTCTTCCCAGGTTTCCATGCGAATGCGGGTCGATCGTACGGATTTACATTCCAAATCCGTCCGGGAGAGGAGAACGACTGTGAACTGGATGGAGCGCCTTAACGAACGCGCGCAATTGATGGGCAGGATGATAGAGACCATCGGAGCAATGAAACAGGACAGGAGCAGTGCGCAGACAGATCTGGCGCTGCGCTCCGCTGCCATTCGCTGCATAAGATGCACGCATACGGAAACCTGCCGGAAGTGGCTGGAGGAACATCCGGAGGGCGCCGAAAAAGCCTTGCCGGAATGCCCGAACGCTTCCCTTTTCAACAGCTGGATCGATGACTGAGTTCCATCGCGGCAGATGCACCCGGAATCAGTTTCTTCTGCTGCGGATCCAATAGGCGAGACTGCCGGCCAGCAGACCGCCCGTGAACCGGAACGGAAACATCGCCAGGGCACCGGCATCCTGCGCGATCGGCTGCGGCAGATGCAGTATTTCGACGCCCGCTTCAAATATCAGCGACAAGGCGGCTGCGGCAAATCCCGCGATCCAGAGCTTTTGCGGTTGATCCGCGCGCCATCCCAGATAGGCGCCGATCAGCAGCGCAAACGGATTCAAAAGGCCCGATAGCCCGAGAAGATCTAGCCATGTGTGGGAGAGTATCGTCATGGCTTCCCTCTTACAGTCGGCGACATGAAAAAGCGAGACCTATCGCCTCGGGCAGCGCGCGCGACAAATTGCTACAGTATTTTTATTGCTTACATTAGACCGTCAGGTCAAATTGCCGCTCCATCGCGCGAGCTTACCCGAATATACAGAAACAACCAGCAACATAAACGGGTATTCACCTGACTGTTTTTCATTTTATTTGCGGAAGCGTTATGCTATCCTGATTTCTTAATGAAATAAAACTACCTACCCTCAGCGAACTCTTTGCAGATAAGATTTAAGCCTTATGTCAGCTCTTACATCCATTCAGGCGGATGACCCCACTGTTGAAGCTTTAAGTAAGTCCGATCGCAGACTTGCTATCCTGTGCAATAGTTGCGGCCGGTTCCGGTATATGAATCCGTCCCGATTTTCCGCCGGCAAGAAGGTTTCGGCCCTGAGCAAGACTCTTGCCTGCGGCTCCTGTGGTTCCAAGGATGTCAACGCGGTTGCCGTCTCGCGGAATCCGGGCAACGGTTACTGGCCCGCGGAATACAGCTGACCGCTGCAACGGCCGCCTTAGGGTATCCGCACTGCCAACAGCGTTGCGCCCCCCTCCCCTTCCCGCATGCCAAACGCCTCTCATCCATATGAGAGGCTTTATGCGCGTTTCACGCGAGACCCGGTAATTTCCGGCTGACAGCAGCCGGGCGATGCACACCAGCACTGCATGAGATCTGCTGCAGTGACCGAGAATCTGCATTCGAAATCGGGATTCTCAAAAATCAATGGACATTCCCAAAGCCGAACAGCGGGTCCTGCACCTGCGGGCTCAAGGCAGCTGCATTCTCGTGAAGAAGAAGAACGAGGACGGCCGTATTGTGAATTTCGAAACCCTCACGCGGGACGGATGGTACTGGGGAGGCTGCTCCATGCGCCTGTTCCGCAAGCTGAAGTACAAGCGCCTGATCGCCTCGAGCAGCGGTGGCCCTTACAAGGTCACCCGCCCGGGTCTGAGGCGGGTTCGCTCGCAAGCGGACAACCGACAAAAGGGGATTTTCCCGCCAACACCAAAATGCGCGCCGTCCTCCCGGCGCGCATGCTTTCAGCGCCTTGCGTTCGGACTGACCCGGTCCGCGCTTTCCTCGCCGTCAGCCTCCCTGTAATCGGACCGGTCGCCGAGCAGGTAGCGCGGCCCCCGGCCGTGCCGGGCGGCAGAGTCGCCGGCGTTGTACAGCCGGCAACTTTTCAGGGACAGGCAGCCGCAGCCGATACAGCTATCCAGCTTGTCCCGCAGCGCTTTCATGCGATCGATCCGCCGGTCCAGATGGCCGCGGAAATGTCTGCTGATGCGCGTCCAGTCAGCCTTTGTCGGCGCTCTGCCGTCAGGAAGCAGCGACAGCTGTTCGGCAATCTCGGCTATGGAAAAGCCGAATTCCTGCGCGATCATGACAAAGGACAGACGGCGGATGTCCGCGCGCAGAAAGCGGCGCTGGCCGCCGGCATTGCGGCTCGGGTGAACAAGGCCCTTTTCTTCATAGAACCGGATGGCGGACACGGACAGGCCGGTGCGTTCCGCCAGCTCGCCTATGGTGAGATCTCCTGCCCTGACAGGATTCTTCAACATTCCGGCCTCCCCCTCTTGACCTCAACTTAACTTGAGGAACTATCTCAGGTGTCCTGTTTGAGTCAAACCTAGAAAGGACACCCCATGAGCACTGCATTTCTGGAACATGTGAATGTCACGGTAAGCGATCCCGCGGCGACCGCAAAACGGCTGGAAGACTGGTTCGGCTGGAAAATCCGCTGGCAAGGCCCCAGCCTCGGTGGCGGGACGACCTGTCACATCGGCAACGAGAGCAGCTATGTCGCCGCCTATTCACCGCCGGACGCGACCGGACGGGCGGCAGGCGACAGCTACAGCCAGCGCGGTGGCCTCAATCACATCGCGGTCGTGGTGGAGGATCTCGACGAAACGGAAAAGCGCATAAAGTCCGGTGGCTACGAAACCCATAGTCATGCCGACTACGAGCCGGGCCGGCGTTTCTATTTCCACGACGACGACGGGATCGAATTCGAAGTGGTCAGCTACAGGACCTGAAACTGGCCTGATGACCGGATGAGCAGATACCGGCGGTGCGCGAACCTGCGCACCGCCGATCTCCTGTTACCTGGGGGCCATGCGGATGGCACCGTCGAGACGGATGGTTTCGCCATTGAGCATGTCGTTTTCGCAAATGGACCTGACAAGCCGCGCATATTCGGCGGCCTTGCCGAGACGCGAGGGAAACGGCACCTGCTGCCCCAGCGAGTCCTGGACCTCCTGGGAAAGTCCAAGCAGCATCGGCGTTTCGAAAATACCCGGCGCGATGGTCATCACCCGGATGCCGGATCTGGACAGATCCCGCGCCACAGGCAATGTCATGCCGGCGATCCCTGCCTTGGAGGCCGCATAAGCGACCTGGCCGATCTGGCCGTCGAAGGCGGCAACCGAAGCTGTCGACACGATCACGCCCCGTCCGCCGTCATCGGTACACGGCTCAAGCTCCGCCATGCCCGTCGCAGCGATCGAGATGCAGCGGAAAGAGCCGACGAGATTGACCGCGATCACCTTCTCGAACATGTCCATCGGATGCGCTTCGCCGCGAGAGGTCGTCTTGGCGACCGGTGCGATTCCGGCGCAATTGACCAGGATGCGCTCCTGGCCATGGGCTGCACGCGCCTTCTCGAAGCCGGCGACCACGCTGGCCTGATCGGTCACGTCGACATCGGCGAACAGGCCGCCGATCTCCGCGGCAACCGTTTCCCCCTGTTCGGCGTTGCGGTCAAAAAGGGTAACCTTGACGCCCTCCGAGGCAAGCATGCGGGCGGTTGCCGCCCCAAGGCCCGATGCTCCACCGGTCACGATGGCCGAGAAAGTTGAATCCAGCTTCATAATCACCTCCACAATCCATTGAAAATAATGGATTAAATCTCTTTTATTGACGGTTAGGTCAAACTATCGTGCAAGGTGACCGAGATTGACACCCCGGTCAAGCGCCTTTGCGTCGTCCCGCGCCATGGCGGCAGGTCAACGCGACAGCACGACAAGGTCGAGCGGTTGCGCCACACCGGGCACATCGGCTCCGGGACGCTCCTCGACCGGGGACATTCGCAAGCCCTGATCACGGGCCAGGTCCCAGGTAGGTCTGTCGGTCAAGACCCGGGTCGCCTGAATCTTGTTGGCGTCCTCCAGCTTCGCGGCCCTGTTGACCGCATCGCCGATGACGGTGAATTCCAGACGGGACTTCGATCCGATCACCCCCGCCGTGACCGTGCCCGCGGCAACCGCCGCGCCAACGCTCAAACGGCCGGGCCAGCCCGCCGCGGAAAATCGGGATTGGCCGGCATCGACACTTTCGACCAGACGCGTGGCCGCCCGCAATGCGTCGGCGGCATAGGTAGCAGAGGGCTGGATGGCACCGAATGTGGCCAGGATGCCGTCGCCCAGGAACTTGTCGACGCGTCCGCCCTCCTGAACGATCACGTCCACGACCAGGTTCTGGTACTCGGCAAGCACTGCCAGAACCGTCTCTGGCGGCAGGCCGGAGGATGTGGCCGTAAAGGCCCTGATGTCGGCAAAGAGGATCGCGGCATCCCGGAGAGTGCCCTCCCCGGTCTGCAGCTGCATTTCCGCGCCGGTGATCGACGCGGCTACTTCGGGCGAAAAGAAGCGGCGCAGGTCTGTCGCCGCCGCATGGTCGCGGGTGGCCTCGAAGAGCATCGACCGCCCCCGGTAGAGCACGGCGGAAAGAATGACGGTCACCGCCAGGATGACCATCGTCTTGTCGAGTTCCGCCCCGATCAGGATCGTGTTGCCGGTCAGATAGTCCACATAATTGCGGGTCACCCGCATGTGATCCATGTCCGCCAGAACCGCATAGAAGACCAGTCCCAGCCAGCCGGCAACGGCGGCAAGCCCCGTGGTCAGAACATAACGCGGATCGAACCTGAGCGCCCTCAAGGCAATGAAAATGAACACATACATCAGGGTCGGGGTCTTGAGATAGAATGTCGGATGCTGGCCGTACTGGATGTGGAAGGAAAATATCAGCCCGACCAGCAGCGCCATGTCGACGCCGATCGAGACCAGCAGATACCAGTTCGGAAGCTCGAACCTGTAGGACAGGACCAGTCGCGACACGGTGAAAAGGAAATAGATGCCCAGAGCGACCGGAACGAAATTGAACCCGGCCGATCCCTCCGCCCTCGGGGCAATCGCGTAAAGGGTCGAAAAGAAGAGCACCAGACCCAGCTGGACCCAGCCGATCAGCCGCTCCGATGATGCTTCACGGGCGCGAATTTCCGCCCGCACCCTGGCCGGAATGCCGGTCTCCGGCGGACCGCCGCGGAAAATATAGCGCAAGGTATCCAGAAATGAGCTCATGCTTGTCCAGTCGGGAGCCTGCTGTTTTCAGATAGACGCGGGATCGCTCAAGGGCCCAGGTCCGCTCAACCTTGCCGCTTCGAATGTTGCCGCTTGATGGCAAGTAGATCGGGGCGATTGACGGGAGTTTCAACTCTCGCGACCGAATGTGCAACACGCGCAACGGGAAAGTGAGCGATGCGTGACAACGCGCACCGGAAAGCCACCGCCGGACCCGACACCCGATCAACCGCATCTTTCGACTCTAGAAGCCCCCCTGCAGCCGCATTTGTTCGATTTTCCGGACAAGTTCGCTCTGGCGCCGGCAACCGGATTTGGCCAGGGATGCCTTGACCTGGTTTCGCACGGTATAGATGCTGACCTGACGGGTTTCAGCGATCTCGGCGAGGGTCAGGCCGTCGGCCAGCAGCAGTGCGGACCGGGCCTCGGCGTGACTGAGACCGAAAGCCAGCTGCAACTTTTCCTGTACGGACGCCGGGCTGACATCCTTCCTGATCGCCAGCAGGATGGCCGAGATCGACTTTGTCAGAAATCCCGGGAAAGGAGACCAGTCCAGATCTCCCATGCGCAGCCCCATGAGCCGGCAGGTCCAGCCCTGGCCCTGTCCGTCGACGAGACGCCAGCTTTTGAAGATATTCTGGTTCCCTTTGAGCTGAAGACGGGACAGCGTGGCGAATTGTCTTTGATCCTCCTCCGAGCGGAACTGAAGACGGCGGTTGAACCCGCAGCCCACCGGCGTTCCCTTTTCCAGCATCTTCTCCCCCGCGCGGCAGGCATGGTGGATCGTCATGGTTGGATCAACGACAAATATGGCCGTATCCGTGCCGAGCATGTGCTGTTCCGCGGCCCACTTTTCGAAGGACAGTCCGGATATCGCACGGCTTATTTCCAGCGACTGGCGAATAAGAGGCGAGATCGCCTTGCACAGGCGAAGCCATTCCTGCTCGTATTTGTCACGATCCTTCGCCCGCATATTGCCACCGATGAGCACCATACGGCCAGGATCGTTGACCACCATCGCCGCCCCTCCGCCATGGATATCCTCCAGCGGCCGGATTATGTCGGTGTAGAAACCGGTTTTCTTCAGTTTCTCTGGCGCACAGAGCTGATCCGTTGAGATGACATCGCCGACCGTGCATTTTCTGAAATTGGCCGCGAACGGATTCTTGTCGGCGTAATAGGTTTCATAGAGCTTCACGATGTCTGCATCGTAACCCGAGGAACAGGCAAGCGGCGCTGACCTGGTGAGCATATCATAGCCGATAATCTGGGTGCAGACGCGCGTACCGACCGCATTTCTCATTGCGTCGAGAAACTGCTGCCAGCGATCCGGATCCATCGCCGCAGCAACGACAAGATTCGAGAGATGTAGATATTTTTCCGCAGAAACGTGCACGATCCCCCCTTGGACCTGATGTCAATTATCCCGGCGGCTTCAGATCGTTTGGCATCAAACCTTTACATGAGCGTTTTGTCGCACCTTAGCCCAAATGGACCATGCACTTAATGTATACACCCTGTAAACAACTATTGATCGCATTGGACTGTCAATCGGGACGTGTTTTTCAAGCTCCGACTGACGGTTTCCCGGTTGCGCTACAGGAATTCCCGCATTCCTGCGACCGGCAATCGATCAACTTTTAAGCCATAGTGTTTTTTGGGCGGCCGTTTGGGCCGCCCTTTTTTTTCGCCGGATGGCCTGCAACAGGCACAGAAGATCACTGTCCGCGGGCGTTTCCACATTGACGGGCCGGCTTGTCACAAGGTGGCTTTCCCCGGCATGTGCCATGCGCCAGCTTGTCTGTGCGCCCCGGGAAAATCGGCCGGTTTCTGTGGTCCTCGAAAGATTTCAGTCATCCGGCGACCGCAGGCGGCATCTTTTCCGGAGCCCCTGAATACGAGTTCGCAGAACACTTCGCAGACAATGAAGTCCGGTGTCATGGAAGCCGGAACGCGGGAAAGGCGGGAAAAGGAGCGGGTTTCACGGGAATGCCCCTTTCCGCAGCCCGGCATCGGCAGCAGTTTCTTCCGCCCGCCCCCACTCCGTTCAGAGAATGAAAAATACAACCTGCCTGACACCTGGCGGCAAATTCAGCACGACCCCGGCGCCGGAAGCGCTTTTCATGCCAGGGGAAGCAAGGGTCCTGACGAAGGCCGTGACCATCCGCCCGGGCCGGTCCGTTCGCAAGAAGCCATCAGGGGCGCAGGATCATGCTTTCGCTCGCGACCAGCATGCCGGGATAGGCATCCTGCGCGGCAAGGCCGATCTCATCCAGTTCATCGTCCGTGCGGCGCGGGTCATGGTGGAAGAGAACCGGGGTCTTGACGTTTCCCGCCCTGGCAAGCTCGACCGCCTTTTGCCAGGTGGAATGTCCCCACCCCTTGAAGGTCGGATATTCCTCGTCCGTGAACATGGCATCGTAGATCATCACATCCGCGTCCCGGACGAATTCCGGCAGAGCGGCATCGATCTCCGGATCTCCGTGTTCATGGTCGGTGATGATGCAGATGGATTTGCCGTGATAGTCGAAACGGTAGCCACAGGCCCCGCCCGGGTGATTGAGGCGGGTGGTGCGGATCTCCAGATCATCCGTGCGGGGAATGGGGTCGCCGGCAGTGAAGGACTTGAACTCGACCGCTTTCAGGGTCTTGGCGGCGACCGGAAAGATCGGCGGCGACATGATGCGGCTGACAATTTCGATCAGGCTGGTGTCATCCTGAAAGTGCCCCGCCCAGGCAGTCACCTCGAAATTGGGATCGTAGGCCGGCTTGAAGAAAGGCAGTCCGCAAATGTGATCGAGATGCGTGTGGGTGAACAGCAGATCGAACGAGCGCGGCCTGCATCCGCACAGCTCCATGCCGAGGTTCCGCGCACCGGAGCCGCAATCGACGAGCACGAGTGCGTCACCTGCCCGGATCTCGAAACAGGAGGTTTCGCCTCCGTACCGCAAAGTGCTTGACCCGGGTGTCGGGGTCGAGCCCCGGACGCCCCAAAAGCGCAGCGAAAATTCCTCAGACACGTATTACTCCCTAACCGCCGCCAGCTCCCCGGCGCGCATCGGCCAGATCACGGGTCGTCCGTTCAAGCCGCAGCGCCAGTGTCCGCATGACTTCCAGCGAAATATCCGGAAACTCTTTGAGGAGTTTCAGAAAATCATCTTTCGAAACCGTTAGAACGTCCATGTTATTTGCAGCGACCAGCGTGGCCGTCCTCGGAACATCGCAAAGAATGGCGATTTCGCCGACAATGGAGTTCTCCGAAACCTGGGCGACCTTCTTCTCGCCCTCCGGCGTGTTGACCAGAACATCCGCATCGCCGGAGAGAATGATGAATGCGCAGTCTCCCTCTTCTCCCTGGGCACACAGGCGTTCACCGGCCGGATATTCCGTCCTGTCGCTGATGAATGCCAGAAGGCGCAATTTTGTTTCGTCGATACCATGAAACAGAGGAACCTTGCGCAGGGCTTCGACTTCGGCTTCCAACGTCATTTTCTACCTCCGGACGGAATGTGCAGGCTCCGGTCTATTCGCAATCGGGCACAAGTCCGGGGACTGTAGACCCACCGCGCTCCAGTATTCGTCGCCATATCGCTACCCTTTATCTGAAATCCGTCCCTGGTCCAGAATGAACCGCTGATCGAATTCTGCCGCTATATCGGCATTGGACGTACCGAACAGGAAAGTCTTGCCGGACAGTATTTCCTGCAGACCACGGCGCAATGCCTTGTCGTCTTCAGTCGTACCTGTGGCGATATCATCCAATATGGTGATTTTTGCATTTTTCAGAAGCCCCCGGACCAGCGCGATCCGGCGCCGCTGGCCTGCGGACAGACGGGACCCGGATACGCCGACATGGTAATCGAAGCCTGCGTAGATGATCGGACGCCGCAATCCGGTCTCTTCCACGATCGCGCGGATGACGTCGTCGATGCGACGGCGCGCATCCCGACGGTCGACCCTTGCCCGGCCGAAGAGAAGGTTGTCCTCGATGGTCAGCGGCGGCAGATAGACATCCGGATCGAAGGCGACGAAGCCGGGATTGTTCTTGACGACTGTTTGCAGGAAGGCCTTGCGCGCCTCGATGACCTCATCGCGGAACGCGTCGGTCATGATTCCCAGACGATGGCGGGCCGGGACCATCTTGAACGCCAGCCCCCTGAGTCTGGACCTGTCCGCGTCGCTCAGTCCCGGCCGCTGCTGGTCCGATTTGGCGATCCGCACGATCCGCTCGAATTCGGGGATTTCATCCTGGGTGATGAACGAATACGCGCCCAGAAGGCCGCTGTCTCCGGAGACGTTCGAAAACAGTTCCAGCATGGTCTCGGCGATCTTCAGGCCGACCTTCTGCAGCTTTTCGTCAAGCCCGGTCTCGGTGAGGAAGGCTCTGACCTCCGCCATTTCCGGCACCTGATCCATGGTGATTTCAGGATCGGCGGGAACGGCGAAGAACAGGTTGTCCGCAATATTCGCGCTCGCGTTGAAGCGATCGGGATGCCAGAGCTCCACCAGACCTTCGAGGGCCGGCTCCTGCAGGATCCTGGAGGCGAGACTCTTGCGCACATTCAGGATCTTCCCGGTGAAGGCGTCATCCATCGACGGATCGAAACGTGACTGCAGGCCGAGACGGTAGATATCCTTGTCGAGCCCCACGGATTCCAGAAGCTCCAGCGCCTTTTCGTCGAGCACATGGATGTTGTCGGCTCCTGCCGCTTCCAGGTCGTCCCAGACCGCCTCCAGATCGTAGACCGGATTGCGGGTTTCATTCGCTTCGCTGACACGCCGCTTGTACAGCCGCAGCTCTTCGCCTTCGCGTTGGGGCGGAATCAGCGGTCTGTGGCGCAATCCGTAATAGAGATTGTCGCGGATGGTCCCGGTCCACACGTGGACCGCACCTCCTACATAGGCAATCTCGCGGCCGAGAGTGGAATCCGTCAGCTTGTCGAGATCGTGGGGGCCAATGCAGATCTTGCCCGAGGAAGGCGACACCAGTCCCGCCGCCAGTTGCAGCACTTCCGAACGGCCGGAGCCGTCGGGTCCGGCAATGGCGCAGGCGGTGCCCGCCGGAACGGTCAGGGAGATGTCCATGACCTCCTGGCCGGCAGCCCCGCCGGAAAAACTGACATTGTCGAATACAAGATCGCCACTGAGCTCGACCTTGTCGTCCGCGGTCAGACGTTCGGTGTCGTAAAGGTCCGGCGGATCGAAATTCTCGACAACCGTCTGATACTTGACGCTGACATCGGCAGTCATCTGATAGAAGGACAGCAGCTCCTTCCAGGGACCGGCCAGATCCTTGTAGGCCGCGATCACCGCCAGCAGCGCACCGATGCTCAGGTTGCCTTCGATCACCAGATAGCCGCCGATCAGGTAGAAGAAGAACGGCGTCAGCTGGTTCATGAAGTTGTTGAGGAACTTGATGAGGAATTTCCGGTTGAAGATCTCGTAGCGGATCCGGAAATTCTCATAGAGGCGGTCGGAAATATCCGCCGAATGCCAGGCCGCGGCATCGTTGGCGTGGATCTCCGCCACACCGGTGATGCTCTCGCCCACCTTGTCGGCGATCACGCGGATATTGCGGACCCGCTGGCGCGACAGAATGACGACCCGCTTCTGCAGCATCGGGATGACATACCCCTGAATCGGATAGGAGCTGACCGCCGCCAGGCCCAGCAGCGGATCCTGCATGAAGATGAACCCGAGCTGGACCACCAGCATACCGCCCTGATAGGCGGGAAGCGCGAAGGCCTCGCCGATATATCCGCCGACATCCTCGACTTCCGACGTGATCATCGGGATGATTTCACCGGAGCTGACTTTGCGGAAATGCGGCAGCCGAAACCGCAGGACGCGCTGGAACAGTTCGAAACGCAGGCGCCTGAGCATGCGTTCGCCCAAACGTCCCTTGTAGACGTTCAGATAGAACTTCAGGCCATTGGAGACCACCACGAGGCCGAGAAAGGAAAAGCAGAGAAGCAGAAGGTAGGGGATCTGGTCGAAGTCGACGCCAAGTATCGAGCGGGGAAAGTTGGCACCCTGAACCGCGTCGTTGACGATCAGTTTCGGCAGCTCCAGAAGAACATAGACCACCGGGTAGGACAGCACTGTGACCAGAAGAATATAGATCTGTTGCCGGGCGCTATACTTCCAAATAAAGCTAAAAAGGCTTTTTTCCATCAGTTCATCCAAACAGACATGGATCAAATATGTGCAAACAGATCATATCTGGTATATTAACGATCCCAATTCGATGCGCCAGCCAGGATTAGCATTTGCCACAAGCACTTTGAAAGTGTCATCAGACCGTTCCCTGTCGAAAGTTTCATGTCAAGCCACAACGAGACGTGACAAAGACCGATCATTTGGGACATAAGGCTCTGAGCCACCCTCTGACGAAATAGGCTGAAATGGTATGAGTGAGTTTGTTCGGATACGAGGCGCAAAGTGGCAGGAGGCCCTTCGGCTTCCGGTACGTTACATCGTCGCAGCGGAGCAAAACATTCTTTCGGACAGGCTGCGATATCGGTTACGCTCCTCCTCGACACAGGCCACCGGGCAATTTCCGCTCGCCGTGCGGCTGGAGAGAACCTGCCACGATCTGGTGCACCTTTTCGGTCCGTTCAATAAGCATGCGGCTCACAGAAGCCTTACAATTCCAGGGGCATCATGAGTTCCAAGACGCCGAAGATTCTGATTTACAGCCACGATTCCTTCGGACTTGGCCATCTGCGGCGCTGCCGCGCGATTGCTCATTCCCTGGTCGGGGATTTTGATACGCTGTCCGTGCTCATCCTCTCGGGCTCGCCGATCATCGGCAGTTTCGAGTTCCGTTCGCGCGTCGATTTCGTCCGCATTCCGGGCGTCATCAAGCTGCGCGACGGCGAATACACGTCGCTTTCCCTGCACATCAACATCGACCAGACGCTGGCGATCCGCTCGTCGATCATCGAGCATACCGCCAAGGTCTTCGAGCCCGACATCTTCATTGTCGACAAGGAGCCGCTCGGATTGCGCGGCGAGGTGCTGCGCACGCTGGAAGCGCTCAAGGAGACGGACACGCGGCTGGTGCTCGGTCTGCGGGACGTGATGGACGACCCGGAGGTTCTCAAGGAAGAATGGGACCGCAAGAACGTCTATCCCGCGCTGAGGGATCTCTATGACGACATCTGGATCTACGGCCCGCAGGACATATGCGATCCGCTGGAAGGCATAAGCCTGCCGGATACTGTTGCGGACAAGCTGCGCTATACCGGTTACCTGCGCCGCGGCCTGCCGAATGCGGTCAAGGACAATCCGCCGCCAACCCCCTTCGGCGAAGAACCCTATATCCTGGTCACCCCCGGTGGCGGGGGCGACGGCGTCGAAATGGTGGACTGGGTGATGCGCGCCTATGAAACCCGCCAGCGCCCGCTTTTTCCCGCCCTGATCGTGCTCGGCCCGTTCATGCCGGCCGCGGCCGCGACCCAGTTCAGCGAGCGGGCGGAACATTTGCGCGACGTGGAGATCATCCGCTTCACGCCGCAGATCGAACCCTATCTCGCCCATGCCACGGCAATTGTCGGCATGGGAGGCTACAACACCTTCTGCGAGATCCTATCCTTCGACAAGCCGACACTGATGGTGCCGCGGGTGGTGCCGCGCCGGGAGCAGGCCATCCGCGCCGAACGGGCCGAACAAAGCGGCCTGCTCAAGGTCCTGCCGATCGACCGCTACCCGGATCCGGATCTCATGTCGGCCGCCCTGTCGGAACTTCCCGCGATGGCCGCTCCCTCCTCCGCCGGCGTCGACAATCTCCTTGGCGGACTTGAGGTCATCACCTCCCGGGTGGGTGAAATCTTCGAAGAACAACTGTCCGCCGACGGCCGCAAACTGGTCAATTTCTAACAGGCGGCCAGAGCCGCTTCCCATCCTGCAGCAAGAGTCCGTAAATGTCCCGTATCGCCGTTGTGGTCAAAGGCTACCCGCGCCTGTCCGAGACCTTCATTGCCCAGGAGATTCTCGGCCTGGAACGGCGGGGCATCGGCATTCTGATCGTCGCGCTGCGCAAGCCCTACGACCCCTACATTCACGAGCTGCACCGCCAGATTTCCGCCGAGGTGATGTATCTGCCCGAGTATGTGAAGGACGACCCGGCCCGGGTCGCCCGGGCCCGGCGCTGGGCCGAAAGACAGCCGACCCATGACGCTGCCAGGGCCCTGTTCGATGCGGATTTCGCCCGCCAGCCCAATGCGGACCGCCAGCGCCGCTGGGCGCAGGGCTGCGTGCTTGCCCACGAACTGCCAGACGACGTCTCCTGGATCTATACCCACTTTCTGCACACGCCCTGCTCGGCCGGCCGCTACGCGGCCCATCTTTCCGGACGCGGCTGGTCCTTTTCCGCCCATGCGAAGGACATCTGGACCAGTCCGGAATGGGACCTGAGAACCAAGATCAACGATGCGGCCTGGGGCGTCACCTGCACGCGCGTCAATGCCGACCATCTCAAAAACCTGTCGGACGACCCGGACAAGGTCGAGCTGCTTTATCACGGCCTGGATTTCTCCGGTTTTCCGATGCCCGATCCCGCCCCTGCCCGCCGCGACGGCACTGGTGAGCCGGTCCGGCTCGTCTCCGTCGGCCGGGCGGTGGAGAAGAAGGGCTATGACGACCTTCTTGCAGCGCTCGCCCGTCTGCCCGGGGGGCTCAACTGGCATTTCACCCATATCGGTGGCGGCGAACTGTCGGATGTCCTGAAGGCGGAAGCGGACGGACTTGGCCTTTCGGACAGGATCGACTGGCGCGGCGCGCAGCCGCGCGAGGAAGTGATTTCCGCCTGCCAGAAAGCCGATCTCTTCGTACTGCCGTCCAAACTGGCGAAATCCGGGGACCGGGACGGCCTGCCCAATGTTCTGATGGAAGCCCAGTCCATGGGGATTTGCTGCCTGTCGACGCACGTGTCGGCCATTCCGGAACTCATCAGGGACGGCGAGACCGGCGTTCTGGTCGCGCCCGGAACGCCGGGGGATCTTGCCGAGGCCCTGGAGAGTCTTGTCCGCGACCCGGACCGCCGCAACGTGCTCGGGCTGGCGGCCTCCCGCCGGGTCCGCGAGGAATTCGCCACCAACCCGGGCCTCGATCGCCTGGAAGAAAAGTTCCGGAAGGTGCTCTGAGTGCCCGGCCTGGAAGGATCCTCATGAAGATCGCCTTTACCGCGCCGATGAAACCGCTCGACCATCCCGTTCCCTCCGGCGACCGGACCATGGGACGGCTGATCGTCAAGGCTCTGCAGGCGGGCGGGCATGAGGTCAGTGTTGCCAGCACCTTCCGGTCCTGGCGCAAGGACGGCGGCGATGCGATCCAGTCGGACGTCAGGGCCGACGCCCTGCGCGAGGCGGAGCGGATCGCCGGCGACTGGCAGAAGAGCGGCTACCGGCCGGACCTGTTTCTGACCTATCACCTTTACCACAAGGCGCCGGACTGGATCGGCCCCGCGCTCGCCGACCGGTTCGGCCTGCCCTATGCCATTGTCGAGGCCAGCCGCGCCCCGAAACGTCGGACAGGCGACTGGGCCTTCGGCTTCGCCTCCGCCGACGCGGCTCTGCAGCGGGCCGACGCCGTGGCGGCCATCCATAATGCCGATGCCGAATGCCTGCGCGCGGTCGTTCCGGACGCGCGGCTGGAGGTGCTTCTACCGTTTCTCGACACCGCCCCCTACCGGCAGGCGGCCGAGACCGCAAAGCCGCTGGCGGCCCTGCCGCTGAAGCTGCTGGCAGTCGGCATGATGCGCGAGGGCGACAAGACCCGCTCCTATGAGGTTCTGGCCGCCGCCCTGCAGCAGATTCAGGACAGGGCCTGGCAATTGACGATCATCGGCGACGGGCCGAACAGGGATCATGTGCTGAAGCTGTTTCCACCGGACAAGATCGCCTGGCTGGGCGCCCTGCCCGAAGACCGGCTTGCCGTTCACTATGCGCGCCACGACCTGCTTGTCTGGCCGGCCATGCGCGAGGCCTATGGTCTCGTGCTTCTGGAAGCCCAGGCGGCGGGCATCGGGATTGTCGCCGGGGACACTTTCGGCGTGCCGGATATCGTCGTTGACGGCGAGACGGGCCTGCTTTCTGCGGAAGGTGACCCGCAGGGCTTCGCGGTCAACCTGGAACGCATTCTCGACGACCCTGCGCTGGCCGACAGGCTGGGGCATGCGGCCCGCCAGCATATCGAAAGCCGTCATTCTCTCGAGGCCGGATCGGCGCGGCTCGATGCCTTCGTGCGCAGGGCGGTGCGAAACCATGATGTGCGCAGGGAGACCGGTGCCCCATGAGCTTCAGGGCCTTCATTCATGTGCAGCATCTTCTGGGCACCGGCCATGTGGTCCGGGCAGCCAGCATCGGCAAGGCGCTTGCCGAAAGGGGCATGGAGGTCACGCTGGCCAGCGGCAACCGGATCCCGCCCACGCTGGACACCGGGGACCTGACGATCGTCGAGCTTCCGGCCTGCAAGAGCCCGGACGCAGCCTTCAAGCGCCTTGTCACTTTGGACGGTGAAGTTATTGACGAGGCTTGGAAATCCGCCCGTGTTAAAGCATCGATTCAAGCGTTCGGAGCGCAGGACTTCGACCTGCTGCTGACGGAGACCTATCCCTTCGGCCGGCGTCAGCTCGATTTCGAGCTGACGCCGCTTCTGGAAACCGCCAGGGCGCGGGCAAGACCGCCGCTCATCGCCACCTCCATTCGCGACATTCTCGTGCGCAAGAAGGACCTGTGGAAAGAGGAATGGATGGCGGATCAGGCGCTCAGGTTCTACGACCGCATCCTGATCCATTCCGATCCGGACTTCATCCGGCTTGCCGACAGTTTTCCCTTCGCGGAGCGTGTCGACCCTCTGGTGCGCTACACCAGCTATGTGGGCGGTGGCGCGCGGCCGGCGGCGGAGGGACGCGACGGCCAGGACGAGGTGATCATTTCCTGCGGCGGCGGCGCGGTCGCCGAAGGCCTGCTGTCCGCCGCCCTTGAGGCCCGCCCCCTGTCGCGGCGTGCGGAGGACACCTGCTGGCGGGTGCTGATCGGCCACGATGTGTCGCAGGAAGCCTTTGCGATCTACCAAAGGAACGCGGGCGACGGCGTGATCGTGGAGCGTGCCCGCAGGGATTTTCCCGAGCTGCTGAAACGGGCAAGGCTTTCGGTGAGCCAGGCCGGCTACAATACGGTGCTCGATATTCTCATCGCCGGGGTTCCGGCGGTTCTCG
This sequence comes from Labrenzia sp. 011, assembly GCF_003075075.1. Taxonomy (GTDB): domain Bacteria; phylum Pseudomonadota; class Alphaproteobacteria; order Rhizobiales; family Stappiaceae; genus Roseibium. The sequence continues at coordinate 29,447 of NZ_QCYM01000014.1, forward strand.
TGCCCTTTGCCCAGGCCAACGAGACGGAACAGAGCCAGCGGGCCGAAGCTCTGGCGCGCCATGGACGCGCCGTCGTGGCTCCGGAGGCAGGCCTGACGCCGGAGCGGCTGGCCGGTGCCATCGACGACGCCCTCGCCCTGCCCCGCAGTCACCACCGGGTGATGCTGGGCGGCGCGGAAAAGAGCGCCGACATTCTTCTGAACGATCTGGAGGGCCGCAAGGAATGACACCGGACCTGCAACGCTTCAGGGATGAACTGACCGCCCATCTGGACTGGTTTGCCGAGCGGGGCCGCAAGGTGCGCTTCTGGTGGCGGGACGACGATGCGGTCGAACCGACGCCGGCGCTCGAGCGCATGCTCGATCTGGCCAACCGGCACGATGTCGACATCGCCCTTGCGGTCATCCCGAAGGATGCCACCGCAGCGCTGGCCGACCGGCTAAGGGACGAGCCCCATGCCCATGTGCTGCAGCACGGCTGGCAGCACCGGAATTTTCAGCGCAAGGACCTGGGCGAGAAGGCGGCCGAACTCGGATCGCGCCGCGATCCTCAGGAACTGATGGCTCAGCTTGCCGACGGCAAGGCGCGGCTGGAAGACCTGTTCGGCGGAAAATTCATTGCCGCCATGGTGCCGCCGTGGAACCGGATCGATGCGGAAATATCCCGCCGCCTGCCGGACATCGGCCTGCCGGGCCTGTCCACCTTCACCTGGCACAATTTTCCCCGCCCCCATCAGATCCAGTCCCATGTGGACATCATCAAATGGAAGAAGCAGGTGCGTTTCATCGGCTGGGAAAGCGCCCGCCTGCGCTTCGACCTGCACCTGACCCGCCGCCGCAACACCGGCGGCGAACCGCTCGGCCTGCTGACGCACCATCTGGCCCATGACACGGGCTGCTTCGACTTCCTGGAAGAATTCCTGGCCATTGCCGCCCATCACGAGGGCGCCGAGTGGCCGGACGTGAGAGATTTGTTCACCGGGCCCAGCTCATCTTGTTAGGCGGTCTGCGGAGGCAGCCAAACGACTCTCTGCAAACGAGTGGACCCCGGCTCGGCGCTGCGCTTGGCCGGGGAGGCACGCTGGGGGAACCGGCGGACTTTCCGGGGGCACGGCGGGACTGCGGATCTGGCTGACAGGGACGGTGGCGGAGCGCGGTAATTTGCGGGGACGTTTGGTCCGGGTGCTGGTAGAGGTGCGCGCGGAGAGCTATTCCGCTGCGTCTGCGTGGTCCCGCAGGACCGAGCCGTAGTCCTTCCGCAACAGCGCCAGTTTCGGGTCGATATAGGTCTTGCAGAAGGGGCGCTCCGGGCCGTTCAGATAGTAGTTGCGGAAGCGCGCGTCGGAGGGCCTGAACGCGGCCAGGGTCAGGACTTTGGTCACCAGCGGGGCGTCGAAGCCGCGCTGCAGGGCGCGCAGCACGCGGCCGGTCTTCACCCCGGTTCCCGCGTCATAGACGTAGACCGCGCTGCGGTACTTGCCGCGCATCTTGTGGCGCGAGGTGCTGGCATGGGTGCGCAGATGGATCTCGATCAGGACCTCGAGCGGCAACACCGCCGGATCGAAGGTGACGATAACGGCTTCCGACCATGCGTCTTCCGGCGGATCGGAGCCGATGAAGCCCTGGTCCACCCGGGATATGCCCGCAATTGCCTGAAAGACGGCTTCGGTGCACCAATGGCAGCCGCCGCCGAGTCCGATTTTCACCATTGCCTCCGCAACCTGTCTCGCCGGCGCACAGTGTGCCGTGTCCTGACGGGGATGCAAAACGGCTCGGCAGAGATTCCCCCAGAGGAATCGGGAACGCGCAAGGACGGCCGCAGCCGGAACATCATCGGACCGGCTGCGACGTCCTGGCAGAATGCGCCTGTCAGGCCGTGTCGCCCAGGCCGGCCACCGGCGTCCGCTCTTGCACGGGGCGCAGCTTGAGCAGGACGAAACCGGCGATCAGCGTCATGCCCACATGCCCGACAAGGGACGACTGGGTATAGGCTCCGAAGCCCATCATGAAGCTTCGCCCGACCACCGGGGCAAGGAGCCCCTGGGCGACGAACCAGAGAACAAGGCCGGCGATCGCGCCGGAAAGAATCAGGTTCATCCGGGTGACCAGATGTGTCACCAGCACGAAGGATGAAAAGCCGATGGCGCCGATGGAAAAATGCACCAGAAACCCGATCCAGTAGGGAAGGCTCACGCCCAGGCCGATATTCGCCAGCGCAACGATCAGATTGGCCGGCTGCAGCACCACGCCGAAGATCAGGGGGGATATGAACCAGGCGTAGCCTTCGAAGGCAACTTCGGCCAGAAGGCCGGCGACAAGGAGATTTCGCAGTGTGATGGACATTGGTGGTCAGACTTTCCTGGACGGGTTTGGCGTTTCGCGATCATGATCGCCGCAGATAGGCACTGCGGCCCGGTTGCATAAGCCCGGGTGCCGTCAACGTGAACGCGGTTCATATCCCGTGAGCGGCGCGACGACCGTTGACGCCCCCATGTTGCGACATATCTCTCCCCGAAGCGGGAGCCGAATTGACAGCACCGGACCTGCGTCCTCATATGAGGTTCATCCCGTTTCAGGAGCCGCCCATGTCCGATCACGATCACGACCATTCGGATCTTTCCGACACCGAGCTGCGTGTCAGGGCGCTGGAAACCCTCCTGACCGAAAAGGGCTATATCGACCCGCCCGCTCTGGACGCGCTGATCGAGACCTACGAGACGAAGATCGGCCCGAAGAACGGCGCGATGGTCGTGGCCAGAACCTGGGTCGACCCGGACTACCGGCAAAGGCTGCTGGAAGACGCGACGGCGGCCATTGCCGAGTTCGGCTTCGCCGGGCGCCAGGGCGAGCATATGGTTGCGGTCGAGAACACCGACGAGACCCACAACATGGTCGTGTGCACCCTGTGTTCCTGCTATCCGTGGACCGTGCTCGGCCTGCCGCCGGTCTGGTACAAATCCGCGCCCTATCGCTCCCGTGCCGTGCGTGACCCGCGCGGAGTTCTGGAAGAATTCGGCGTCCGGCTGCCGCAGGGCAAGCACATCCGGGTGTGGGATTCCACCGCCGAGGTCCGCTATCTGGTCATCCCGCAACGGCCGCTGGGGACCGAGGACTGGAGCGAGGAGGATCTTGCCGGTCTCGTCACCCGCGACAGCATGATCGGCACCGGTCTGGCCATCGACCCGCTGCACAAGGAGCCCTCCGCATGAACGGCGCCCATGATCTCGGCGGACAGATGGGGTTCGGGCCGATAGCCCCGGAAGCGGATGCGCCGAACTTTCACGCCAGATGGGAAGAACGCGCCTTCGCCATCACCCTTGCCATGGGCGCCACCGGGTCATGGACCCTGGACGCCTCGCGCTACGCCCGCGAATCCCTGCCGCCGGCCGTCTATCTGTCCTCCAGCTACTACGAGATCTGGACCCGGGGGCTGGAGAAGCTCGTGGTCACCCATGGCCTGGCGACGGACGAGGAGGTGAAGCAGGGCAAGGTTCTGGTGGCGGCCAAACCGGTACAGCGGGTGCTGAAGGCGGAAGATGTGGCGGATACCCTGGCCAGAGGCGCCCCGGTGGACCGGCCCCGGCAGCAGGCGGCCAGATACCGGGTGGGTGACCGGGTGCATACCAAGCGCATTCATCCGGTAACCCATACCCGCCTGCCCCGCTATGCCCGCGACGTGGCCGGCAGGGTAGAGACCATTCACGGCGTCCACGTGTTTCCCGACAGCAACGCCCACGACAAGGGCGAACAGCCGGCCTGGCTCTACGGTGTTGCTTTCAAAGGCACAGATATCTGGGGGCCGGACAGCGACCCGACCCTGAGCCTGCACCTCGATCTGTGGGAGCCCTATCTTGACCTTGCCTGAGGACGCCGGATCGATCCGCGACGCATTGCCGGACCTGCCGCGGGACCGGGACGGCGATCCGGTCTTCAGCGCCCCGTGGGAAGCCCGGGTGTTCGCGATGACCGTCAAGGCCCATGAGGCCGGACTGTTTTCCTGGAAGGAGTGGACGCAGGCTCTCGGGGCGGAGATTGCCCGCACGGCCGACGATGCTCCGGATGCTCCCGGCTATTACGATCACTGGCTGGCCGCGTTCGAAGCCCTGTTGACGGCAAAGGGTGTTGCCGACGGGGGGCAACTGGCCGCCCTCAGGGATGCCTGGGACGCGGCTGCCCGGGCAACACCCCACGGCCAGCCCATCGAACTCGACAAGGGGCGGAGCTGACATGGAACTGAAGGTCCCGCCGGTGATTGTCGTGCTGGTCGCAGCCCTGCTGCTGTGGATCGGCGCCTGGCTGATGCCACATCTGACCCTCGCGCTTCCGGGCCGGCGACTGCTTGCAGTGCTGCTGATCCTCGCCGGCCTGATTTCCGGCCTTCAGGCCGTTCTGACATTCCGGCGGCGCACGACGACAACAAATCCCATGGCTCCGGAAACCGCCTCCGTCCTGGTCACCGACGGCGTTTACCGGTTCACCCGCAATCCGATGTATCTCGGCCTGCTGGCACTGCTGCTGGCCCTGGCCATCTGGCTCGGCACCCTGACAGCGCTGATCATCGTGCCGGGTTTCGTCTGGTACATGACCGAATTCCAGATCAAGCCCGAAGAAGAACGCCTCGGCACTCTCTTCGGCCCGCCCTATCGCGAATATCTGAGCCGGGTGCGCCGCTGGATCTGACGGTGCGGGTCCGAGGCCTGGTCAGTGGCAGGTCATGCACAGCGGGAGTCCATGTGATCCGGTCGGCTCGATGGAACGCATCCGGACCCGCCACATCGCGAAGGCCCTGCCCGATTGCTCCGCTCGTAGCTGCCCGTGCAAAGGGCAAAGCCCTGTCCCATCGTCCATTCTTTAGGCGGCGGCCTCCTGCCGGCTCAATAAAACAGGCGTTTCCCCGAAATATCGTGGCATGAAACTTGCGTGTACCCACAGGGTCAAAAGCCGCATTGGGGGACCAACATGAGCGGAAATGCCGCGCGTCTGAGCGCAATTTCAACGATCACATCGACACCGCCGGTTGAATCGGGGTTCGATTTCGCATCCAGCCCGACCAGCAGTGTCTGGGGCCAGAATGTCTTCAGCCTGAACGAGATGGAGCAGCGCCTTCCCAAGGCGATCTTCAAGTCTCTGAAGAATACCATCACGTCCGGAAAGCCGCTGGACATCGACACGGCCGATGCGGTCGCCGAGGCGATGAAAACCTGGGCGATTTCGAAAGGTGTCACCCATTACGCGCACGTCTTTTATCCGCTCACCGGCCTGACGGCCGAAAAGCACGATTCCTTCTTCGATCCGGACAGCAACGGCGGCACCATCGGCACCTTCGCCGGCAAGGCGCTGATCCAGGGCGAGCCCGACGGGTCGTCCTTCCCCAATGGCGGCATCCGCCAGACCTTCGAGGCACGCGGCTACACGATCTGGGACGTTACCAGCGCGGCCTATATCATCGAGAACCCCAACGGAACGACCCTGTGCATTCCGACGGCCTTCGTTTCCTGGACCGGTGAAGCGCTGGACAAGAAGACCCCGGTCCTCAGGTCGATGCAGGCCCTCAACAAACATGCGCAGCGGGTGCTGAGTTTCTTCGGCACAGACGGCCCCTTCGTCTCTTCCTCGGCCGGTGCCGAGCAGGAGTATTTTCTGGTCGACAACAATTTCTTCTATGCGCGCCCGGACCTGCTGGCCGCCGGCAGAACCCTGTTCGGTGCGCCTCCGCCCAAGGGCCAGGAATTCGACGATCACTATTTCGGCGCCATCCCGGAGCGGGTGCAGGCCTTCATGTTCGAAGTCGAGCGCGAATGCTTCAAGCTCGGCATTCCGGCCAAGACCCGTCACAACGAGGTCGCGCCCGGTCAGTTCGAGCTGGCCCCGGTCTATGAAATGGCCAATGTGGCCACCGACCACCAGCAGCTGGTCATGACCACCTTGAAGAAGGTGGCGCAGAAATACGGCATGACCTGCCTGCTGCACGAAAAGCCCTTTGCCGGTGTCAACGGCAGCGGCAAGCACGTGAACTTCTCGATGGGATCCCCGAAGGCGGGCAACCTGTTCGACCCCGGCGAAACACCGGCGGAAAACGCGCAGTTCCTCGTCTTCTGCGCCGCGATGATCTCGGCGGTCTACAAGCATGCCAAGCTGCTGCGCAACGTGGTCGCCTCCGCATCCAACGATCACCGCCTGGGCGCCAACGAGGCCCCGCCGGCCATCCTGTCCGTGTTCCTGGGCACCGAACTCAACCAGGTGATGGAATCCATCGTCAACGGCAGCCCGGTGACCTCGAAGAAAACGCCGCTCAACATCGGCGTCGATGTGCTGCCGCAGATCCCCAAGGATTCCGGCGACCGCAACCGCACCAGCCCGATGGCCTTCACCGGTAACCGGTTCGAATTCCGCGCGGTTGGCTCCAACCAGTCCATAGCCGGGCCGATGGTGGCCATGAACACCATCATGGCCGAAGCGCTCGACGAAGCCGCAACGGCACTGGAAGCTGCCGATACCAGCACGCAGGAAAAGCTCGGCGCGGCCGTCGCGGCCTATGTGAAGTCTGTCTGGCAGGACTGCTCGAACGTGGTCTTCAACGGCGACGGCTATGCGGACGAATGGCAGGTCGAGGCGGCAAAGCGCGGCCTTCCCAACCTCGTTGCGACGCCCGATGCCCTCGGTGTCCTCAAGGAACAGACCTACACCGACCTCTTCGCCAAATACGGCGTCCTGTCGGAACGGGAACTGGATTCGCGCTACGAGGTCTATGCCGAGCAATATGTTGCTAGCGTCAATGTGGAATCCAACCTGGTCGTGGAAATGGCCAAGACCATGGTCTTCCCGGCGGCGGTGCGCTACCAGGGCGAACTGGCGTCCAGCCTGGTCGACCTGAAGGCACTCGGCATCGAGGCCGACCATGACACCCTCATCAAGGTGACCGGCCTGATCAAGAAGCTTCAGGACTCCGTTGCGGAGCTGGAGGCCCTGAAGGCCAGCGAGCACGACGCGGAAAGCGTCGCCGCCCACTGCTTCATGATCAAGGACAAGGTGTTGCCGAAAATGGTGGAAGTCCGCGGTTACGTGGACGCCCTGGAGACCCTGGTCGCCGACGACCTGTGGCCCCTGCCGACCTATCAGGAGATGCTGTTCATCAGGTAGGAATTGGCATGTGAAACCTGACCTGTCCGGCGTCGTGCCGGGCAGGTTTCAAGGGCGGTCGAATGGGTTCCTGTCAACTGCGCCTGGTATAAGTGCGGGATTGCTGTCAGCAATACCGCTCGGGTCCGGCCCATTGGGCTTCCGAGTACCGGTCGCCGTGGGCCCAGCCGACCGGCAGCACCGCCTCGATACGCTCCAGATCCTCTGCCGTGAGGCTGAGGGCCGCGCCCGAGATGCACTCGCGCAGGTGATCCACGGACCGCGTTCCCGGGATCGGGATCACATGCGGTCCGCGGCTCAGCAGCCAGGCATTCGCCAGTCCCGCCGCCGTTGTGCCCATCTCTGCCGCCAGTTTGCGGAAGCCTTCCATGATGCGCAGGTTTTCGCTCAGGTTCGGTTCCGTGAAACGCGGGTTTGCGGCGAGGAACGGCAGATCGGCGATCCGCTCGCGCGGGATCGGGGCGTCCGTCAGCAGCGAGCGGCCCAGGGGCGAGAAGGCCACCATGGCGACACCGAGCTCCGCACAGGCCTGCACCAGTCCAAGATCGGGCGCCCGCGTGGAGAGCGAATATTCCGATTGAACGGCGGCGACAGAGAAGGCTGTCATGGCGCGCCGCAGGGTCGAGGGCGCGATTTCCGAAAGACCGATCGCGCGGGCCTTGCCCTTTTCGACCAGCCGGCCAAGATTGGCCGCCGTTTCCTCCGGGGTGAAGCGCGGATCGCGGCGATGGGCATAGAAGAGGTCCACGCACTCCACACCGAGCCGTTGCAACGACTTGTCCAGCTCGGTTTCCAGGTGCTCAGCCGAATTGTCAAAGCTGCGGTTGCCGTCCGCATCGCTTGTGATCGTGGCCTTTGTCGCGATGACGAACTCTTTGCGCGCGCCCGGATCGGCTTTCAGATAGGACCCGATGGCGTTTTCCGATTTCCCCATGCCGTAGACATTTGCCGTGTCCAGATGCGTGACACCCAGATCGCGGCAGGCATCAAGGACGGCGTGGCTCTCAGACTCGTTCGTCGGCCCGTACATGTCGGAAAAGGACATGGCACCATAGCCGATAGCGCCTATTTCCGGCCCATTGGCACCCAGTCTGCGTTTTTCCATCTTGCCCTCTATCCGTCGGAAAACCTGAAGAATTCTTTCTTAAGCCATTGTCCTGATCCCTGAAAGGGACGGATCCGAGAATCCTGGTGGCCAGGTTTTATCTGCCAAATACTTTGCGTGCTCATGGTCCCGGCGAAAGGTGAAGGGGAGACAGGCCTTTTGGTTGCGAGCACCCCGGAAATTCGGCTGATCTGATTATTCGGGCCAATTGCAATCGGCCCATTTCGGATGTTGGTGGGTTTGCAATGAACGGCAGGAACGGGTCCTTGTTGACGTTGGAGATTGGCGGAAAGAGGTGACCACTTCGAGATCACATCCGCTGTGCCAATGGTTTGGTAACCGTCGCGTGTCAGATCTTAGCTGAATATGCGCTCAAACACGTCCCGAACGGCTGTCGGTTGGCGACCGAGGAGCTTTTGCAGCGTCGGATCAAGGGTCGCAAATTCGCCAGCCCGTGCCGCGCGATAGTAGCCCACCATGACCGCGATGGCGCCTGCCGGAGCACCTGCACGCTGCGCGTTTTCCACCATGATGTCTTCGCTGACGAAGCACCGCTCAATCGTTCGTCCAGACGCTTCACCCGCCAAATGCGCAAGGTCGGTGAGGTCAAACGCCTCGTTCCCGGTCAGCGGTGGCGTCGGACCATCTATGAACTCGCGCCCGGCCAGCAGGAGAGCATCGACCGCAGCCAGGTCCTCGTGGGCCGTCCAGGCGACTTTGCCGTCCTCCGGGCCGGTCAATACGCCGCTCTCGAAGCCTTTCGCATTCATGGCGAGCATACTGTCAGCGTAGAACCCATGGCGCAGTGCGGTCCAGGCTATCCCGGCGCTTGCCAGCATCTTCTCAGTCGCGGCGTGATCGCGTCCCGGCGGGAACTGCGAGTCCGGAGAACTCGAGACCTGGCTGGTGTAGAACAGCCGCTGCACGCCCACCTCCTTGGCGACCGCAATGGCCGTTTCGTGTTGTTTCAGCGGATCTCCCCCCGTGGCCGCGGCATTGGAGGACACCAGCAGTATCCGTTCGGCATCTTCCCAGGCGTGGCGCAGGCTGTCGGGCTCAGAGTAGTCGCCACGCCGGACACGCACGCCGCGCTTGGCAAGGTCAGCCACTTTCTCCGGCGCGCGGACGCTGACGCCAATGCGCTCTGCAGGAACATTATGCAGCAGCGCATCGACGATCATGCGCCCCAACTTTCCGGAAGCTCCTGTAACGATAAGCATAATCCCGTCTCCAATCGTCTTTCCTGCGCCGCGCCATGGACGGCATTTCCATCAGCAGGCAACATGACTGTTCTCCTTAGGTTGGAAAACCCACCGAATTTCGAATACCTTGTTCTCTATGAAGAACAGTGTCTCCGTCGATGATCTCGCCGTCTTTCTCATGGTCCTCCGCGAGGGGGGCTTTCGGGCCGCAGCTCGAAGACTTGGTGTGGCTCCCTCCAAGATCAGCACGACAATCACCCGGGTCGAGGCACAGCTCGGCGTCCCGATGCTGCGCCGCACGACGCGCAGCCTGCATGCCACCGACGCAGGGCAACAGCTTGCGGATCGTATCGCACCATTGCTCTCAGAACTGGATGCGGCCTGTGTCGAGGCGGCCAACCTGGGCGGTGAGGTGAAGGGACGACTGAAACTGAACGTACCGGGGGCCGTAGTGCCGGATATCCTGCCACCGCTATTGGCCGAATACCGGACACGCCACCCCAGTGTGGAGGTTGAAATCATTGTGGAAAGCGACTTGATCGACATTGTCGCCGCAGGGTGCGACGCGGGCATCCGCTACGGCTCCCTGCTGGAACAGGACATGGTTTCGATCCCGATCGGACCGAGGAAGCAGCAGTTGGCGCTGGCGGCATCGCCCGCCTATCTGCAAGCCCACGGTGTCCCCCGGAAACCGGAAGAGCTGACCGCGCATGATGCGATCCGATATCGCCTGCCAGGCGGCCCATTGCTCCCATGGGACCTGCAATCCGGGAAACGGTCAGTCCGGGTCGAACCGGTCAACCGGCTTGTACTCAGTGTTGCTGCGCTCGACACGGGGCGAAGCTATGCGCGCAACGGGATCGGAATCATTTATGCATTCCGCAATTGGCTGGACGAAGACATGGCCACAGGCGCGCTTGTCCCCATTCTGCGGGACTGGTGGCCAACACAGGAGGGGCCGCACCTTTACTACCCGAGCCGCTCGGCTCCTGCCCCGCTACGGGCCTTCATAGATGTTTGCCGGTCCGGTGCCGTGACCCGTTGAACTGACACCAACTCAACGCGAGCAGATCGCGCCGATGCCATATTGACGTTCAGGGGCTGTGCGAACGGCAGCCTGACCCGCTGTATTGCCGTTGGTTCGGATCGCAGCGAAAGTCAATTTCCCGCCCATTGCAACACGCCTGAGCTAATCAGCGCCCCAGCCCAAAAGCCAGACCTGGCTTCTGCTCGCACTCAGACAGAACCGATCTCACCTCACCCGACCGGCTTGACCAGCCGCATGCGCCAGGTCACGCCCTTCTTGTCCGACACCAGCCGGTAGTCGTCCAGCACGTCCCATTGGCTGTCGTCGTCGGTGGCCTGCCACAGGGCGTTGATCAGGCGGTTGGCGCCCGATTCCGGCTTCTTCGGGGAATACATGGACAGGGCGATGACGCCGTCCGGTTTCAGGAACGGGCGGTAGCGGGCGACGAGGGCCGCCGGGTCTTCGGCGAAATGCAGGACCTCGTTGAAGACAATGGCCGAGAAGGTCTCGCCGTCCTTCGGCTCGAAGGTGTGCATGTCGCCTGCCCGCAGGCTCGCGATGGCCGGATCGACGTTGGCGATTTCGAGGGAGGCCGGGGAGAGATCCATGCCGACATAGCGCTTGATGCCCATGGGCTGCAGGCGCTCGTAGAGCAGCCCCTCGCCGCAGCCGATGTCCAGAACCTCGTCCATGGTACCGGTCAGGGAAAGCCACATGCCGATGATGCCGTAGCGGCCGCTTTCGGGCAGCGAGCGCAGAAAGGCCCAGCGCCCGGCTTCATATTCCTCATCCCAGCCTTCGGCGGTGGTGGCGTTTTTAGACATGGTGTTTCCTGACGGCAAAGGCGGGCCGCAAGGCCCGCCGGAACGAATGATTTTTCAGATGCATCACTTATAGGGATCTGCCGCATCGCGCAAACCGTCGCCGAGAAAATTGAACGCCAGAACCACGATGATGATCGGCAGCACCGGCGCCATCAGCCAGGGATAGACGGTGACGACGGAGATGTTCTGCGCCTCGTTCAGCAGAACGCCCCAGGAGACGGCGGGACGCCGCAGGCCCAGATTGAGGTAGGACAGCGCGGTTTCGCCCAGGATCATCGCCGGGATCGACAGGGTCGCGGAAGCGATGATGTGGCTGGTGAACCCGGGCAGCAGATGGCGGGTGATGACCCGTCCGGGCTTGGCGCCCATGAGCACCGCCGCCTTGGCGTATTCCTCCTCGCGCAGCGAAAGAAGCTTGGAGCGCACGGCACGCGCCAGCCCGGGCCAGTCGAGCAGGCCGAGGATGACCGTCAGGCCGAAATAGATCCAGACCGGGCTCCAGGTGACCGGCAGCGCCGCGGAGAGCGCCATCCACAGGGGCAGTTCCGGCAGGGAGCGGATGATCTCGATCATCCGCTGGATCATGTTGTCGAGGAAGCCGCCGAAATATCCGGCAATGCCGCCGAAGAACAGGCCGAGCACGATGGAGATGGTCACGCCGACAAGCCCCACCGTGAGCGACAGACGGGCGCCATAGACGAGGCCGGAGAACTGGTCGCGGCCCAGCCGGTCGGTGCCCAGAAGGAACAGGGTCCCCTCCTCCGCCGGACAGAACAGGTGAAAGCTGGTGTCGAACAGGCCCCAGAACTCGTAAGGGGCGCCGCTGCAGAAGAAACGGATCCGCTGCACGTCGCTCTTGTCGTCCGTGAAGACCCATTGCAGGGTTTCCATGTCGAGGGACGACTGCATGCCGTAGACGAACGGCCCCACCAGGCGGCCCTCATGGAACAGATGCACCGGCTGGGGCGGCGCGTAGAGATGGTCGCTGTCGCGCATGTTGGGCGTGTAGGGGGCGATCGTCTCGGCGAAGGGAACGCAGAGGTAGAAGAGGATCAGCACGACGCCGGACCAGACGGCGAGCTTGTGGCGCTTGAACTTCCACCACATGATCTTCCACTGGGAAGCCTGGTAGAAGCGCTCCTGCTCGGCCGTCATTTCCTCGGTGACCGCCGGATTGAACGGAGCCGGGTCGACGTAATGCTCGACGTCCCGATCCGGGGTCCTGTCTCTCAGGTCCATGCTCATGACGAAGCCCCCCCGCCTAGCCGTATCCGGGGATCAAGCACCGCCAGCAGCAGATCGGAAATCAGCATGCCGATGAGCGTGAGCACCGCGACGAAGAGAAGGATGAAGCCGGAGAGGAACTGGTCCTGCGACTGCAGCGCCGACAGCAGCACGGGGCCGACGGTCGGCAGGCTCATCACCACGGAGACGATCACCGACCCGGAGACCAGCGACGGGATCAGGTTGCCGATATCGGCGATGAAGGGATTGATGGCCATGCGCAGCGGGTATTTGACCAGTAGCTGGCTTTCCTTCAGGCCCTTCGCACGGCCCGTGGTGACATACTGCTTGTGCAGCTCGTCGAGAAGATTGGCGCGCAGGCGCCGGATCATGGCGGCGGTTCCGGAAGTGCCGATGACGATGGTCGGCACGATCAGATGCGCCAGCACCGACGTCGCCTTGCCGAGGCTCCACGGCTGATCGATGTATTCCGGCGCCATCAGTCCTCCGACGGACAGGCCGAACCAGCGGTTGAAGAGATACAGCAGGATGAGGGCCAGCAGGAAGTTGGGCGTCGCCAGCCCCAGATACCCCAGAAAGGTGAAGCCGTAATCGCCCCAGGAATACTGGCGCGTGGCGGAGTAGATGCCGATGGGGAAGGACACCACATAGACAAAGAGGATGGTGGCGAAGTTGAGCACGATGGTCAGCGGAAGCGTCGGGCCGATGACCTGGTCGACCGGCTTGTCGAACTCGAAGGACCAACCCCAGTTGCCCTGGATGAGCCCCTCGAAGCCATGCGGCCCGGGCCACAGGCCGACCCACACGAGATAGCGTTCGAAGAACGGCCGGTCGAGCGAGAATTCCCGGCGCAGGAATTCCAGCTTGGCAATGGAGGACTGCTCCCCGCTCGATTTCAGGGCCGCGATCTGGTTGGAAATGTAATCTCCGGAGGGAAGTTCAATGATGAAGAATATCAGCAGGCTGATCACCAACAGGGTCGGGATCATCATCAATATCCGGCGAAAAATGTAATACAGCACCTAATATCCCCTCTGCCCCGATAGTGTCCGCAAGGCAGTCCCCGGAGCAACCTGTTCTCGAGCGAAACCGGATTGCTCCAACACTTTATAACCGATCCGCTCTTCCGTGACCCCGGTCGATGCGCATTCACTCCGCTCGACCAGGGCGGAGGCGGTGCCGCCGGTTCGTTCAGACCCTGTCCCAACAAACCGGCCGCTGCTCCATGTCGCGCAACGCCGCAAGCCCTGCATCATCGCCCTTCGGGCTTACTTAGCCTTGTAGAACTCATCCATGCGGTGGATGCCGAAATGCGCGCCCGGATCCCAGCCGTAGATGCCTTCAAGCGGCACGTTGCCGACTTCCTTGATCACCACCGGCTGGGGAACGCTGGAGACCAGACCGATGTGGATGGTCTCGTCGGCATGGATCTGCAGCATTTCCTCCCAGATCTTCGTCCGCTCTTCCGCCGTCCGCGAGGTGAGCCAGGAATTGTACAGCTCCATCAGACGCTCGGCAGGTTCCCAGTCCGGCTTTTCGCCGCCTTCACCGCCGGTCTCGTAATAGTCGCCCCAGGCATTCCAGCTGAACCGGTCACCATGCACGGGGGCATAGTCCTCCGGCGGCATCTCGGACGTCGGGATACCGTTTTCGAACCCCCACCAGACGGACATGACCAGCTGGCCGGTAATCGCCCGCTCGCGCATGTTGTCGCGCTGGCTGGGCTTGGGAAACAGTTCCACGCCGACCTCGCCCCACATCTCGGTGACAAGTTCGAGGGCATCGTCCTGAACCTGTTCCTCGCCTGCGGTCTCGACGATGATTTCCAGCGGCCGGCCGTCCGGCATCAGGCGGATGCCATCGTCATTGCGCTCGGTCAGGCCGATTTCGTCCAGCAGCGCATTGGCCTGTTCCGGATCGTATTCAGCCCATTTGTTCGTGTATTCAACCTTGTAGAGCGGGCTGGCGGGCAGAACCGTATCATTGCCCGGCTTGCCGAGACCGAAGAACAGCACGCGGTTGAGCAGCTTGCGGTCGATCGCCAGCGACAGCGCATGGCGGAAGCGGGTGTCGCGCAGCAATTCACGCCAGACCGGATCCTTGACCGTCAGGTTCGGCAGGATGGAGATTTCCGATCCCTTGGTGTTGGCCCAGAGGGCCGTCGTGTAGTCGTTCTGCTTTTCACCCTTCTTCAGCACGGTGATGTCGGCGAAGTTGAGATTGCGCGCCTGAAGATTGCTCTCGCCCGCCTGGGCCTTCGCCGGGATCAGCTTGCCGTCGGCGACGGTCATGATGACCTCGTCGAGATAGGGAAGCTGCTGACCGGCGGTGTCGACGCGGTGATAATAGGGGTTGCGTTCCAGAACGAAGCGCAGATCGCTGTCGCCGCGCTTGCGCACCCAGGGCTGCAGGCTCGGCATATCAACGTTCTGGGCGTTGTACATGTCGTCCTTCTTGTTGTGCAGCGGCGCCCAGCTGCGGGCCTTCACCTTTTCCGCCTCGCTGGTGATGAACTCCGGATCGCCGTATTTTTCATGAAACTGCTTCAGGTAATGCGCCGGCCGGTAGATGAAGGGCGGGCGCGCCTTGGCCAGCTCCGGCAGGAAGAGCGGGTTGGGATCGTCCCAGGTGAAGCGCACCGTGGTCTCGTCCAGAACCTCGAAGACAGGGCCCTTGCCGTTGACTTCCAGGAACGGCGGCAGGCCCGCCGGATTGAGCATCTCGTTGCTGACCACATCCTCGAAATAATAGCGGATGTCCTCGGCGCCGAAGGGATGGCCGTCCGACCATTTGTGCCCCTTGCGGGTCTGCAGGGTGAATATCCGGCCGTCCTCGACCGTCACGTCCTTCAGGATGTCGGGAACGAGTTCAAGTTCCTCGTTGTAGCCGACCAGCCGGGCATAGCCCCAGACGTTGATCAGCCGGACATCCTTCGCGCGGCCGATCAGCGTGTCGATCGACCCGCCGTGGGTGCCGGTCTCGCGGCCCTTCGCTTCAAGGTCGACGATCAGGGGCTCGGCCGGGATCCGTTCGGCCACCGGAGGCAGCGAGGAATCGAGGCCCGGAGTTTCCTTCAGCTCCAGCGCGGCGAGCGGCCCCGCAATCAATGCGGCGGTCAGGAACAGACCCGCCCTTATGGAATTCAAGAGTGTCATGCTGCAGTCCCCTCAAGTGCCCCGGAATTCTTCAGGCCGGGTGCACAGACAAAATGATCCGGTTCCATTTCGACAAGCGACGGCACGACGCCGTCCGTCAGGCGGAAAGGTTCCGGCCAAAGTTGCGGCTCCGACGCCCTGTTGGCGTCGAGAGCTGCGAAATCCAGTTGCGCCGACAGGTCCGGTTCGGGAACCGCGGACAGGAGCGCCTTGGTATAGGGGTGAAGCGGATTGCCGGTCACCGTGCGCGTCTCGCCCACTTCCACGAGGCGGCCACGGCACATCACGGCGATCCGGTCCGCGAGATAATCCACCACCGCCAGATTGTGACTGACGAACAGATAGGTGAGATTGAGGTCCCGCTTCAGATCCTGCAGCAGGTTCAGGATCTGCGCCTGAACCGACACGTCCAGCGCGGAGGTCGGCTCGTCGCACAGGATGAATTCCGGATTGAGCGCGAGCGCGCGGGCAATGCCGATGCGCTGGCGCTGGCCGCCGGAGAAGGAATGCGGATAGCGGCGCAGGAAGCGCGGATCGAGGCCGACCAGATTCATCAGGCTGCGGGCGCGCTCCGCCCGCTCCTGCGGCGTGCCGATGCCGTGCACCTCGAAGGGCTCCATCAGGGTATCGTTGATCGTCCTGCGCGGGTTGAGCGAGGAAAACGGGTCCTGGAAGATCAGCTGCACCCGCCGGCGGTAATCCATCAGATCCGCGCCCTGCAGGGCGGCGATGTCCTCCAGCCCCTTGCCGCGGTTATAGAGAACCTTGCCGCCCTGCAGGTTGATCGCCCGCAGGATCGCCTTGGCGGCAGTGGTCTTGCCGGAGCCGGATTCGCCGACCAGTCCGAGACATTCGCCGCGGCGGATGGTCAGGTTGATGTCGTCCAGGGCGGTGAGAGTCTTGGGCTTGCCGCCGAGAAACGATCCCTTGCGCAAGGTGAATTTCTTGGTGACGCCGCGCATTTCCACCAGCGGCTCGCCGGGCGCGACGTCGCAATGCGGACGGTTGCGGGTCAGATCCTCCGACTTGAGGATGATCGGACGGATCGGCACCAGGCGCTCGTCCCTGTCCATGTGGAAACTCGGCACCGCATTGAGCAGGGCCTTCAGGTAATCGTGCCGGGGATCGGAAAAGAGCTGCCGGGCGGTGCCCTTCTCCATGATTCGGCCGTGGTAGATGACGGCGATCTCGTCAGCCATGTTGGCGACCACGCCAAAATCGTGGGTGATCAGCAGCACCGACATGCGCAGTTCGGCCTGAACCTCGCGCATGAGCTTGAGGATGTCGGCCTGGATGGTCACATCCAGTGCCGTAGTCGGTTCATCGGCGATCAGCAGGGCCGGCCGGCAGATCATCGCCATGGCGATCATGGCGCGCTGCCGCAGGCCGCCGGAGAGTTCGAACGGATAGGTGTCCAGCGCCCGCTCGGGATCGGGAAACTGCACCAGGCGGAGCATGTCCCGGGTCAGCTCGCGGGCCTGCGCGCCGGAGACATTGCGGTGCAGAAGCGCGGCTTCGCCGATCTGGTCGCCGATGGTGTGCAGCGGCGACAGGGATGTCATGGGTTCCTGAAAGATGATCGCGATGCGGTTGCCGCGCAGATGCCGCATGCGCGGTCCCTTGCGCTCCAGCGTGGCGATGTCAACGGGCGGCTCGGCGCCGGTCGGGTCCGCAAGGATCACCTTGCCCGAGCTGATCGACGCTGCATCGGGCAGCAGCCCCATGATCGTCTGGGAAATGACCGTCTTGCCCGAACCCGATTCCCCCACAAGCGCGACGGTCCGGTTTTCAGGCACCACGAACGACACATCGTCGACGGCCCGGACAGATCCTTCCGCTGTATTGAAATCAACTGTCAGTCCCTCGATCGAGAGAACATTCACCGCGCTTTTCCTTCCCGCCCAGGATTGACTTGGAGTGGCTTACCAACACCAACCGCAATTGATAGAAAGCCCTTGTTGCAATACAAAGACAACCAAAATCGCAGGAGGATAGCAATGCTGAAAAGCAGTCGAAGCGTCTGTGATTTGCGTCACATCCGCATAAAAATCCTTTTCTGTTCAGAATCTTGATCGCGCCGGCAATAATATTTGCGTTCTATTCGGCGGCGCTGACCGGCACGTCTTCCCTGATCGGAGCCCGGGATTCCTCCACCGGGAACGGATCCAACCAGTAGACCTCCATCAGGCCGCTGCGGCCGCGCAGATAATGCTCTCCGACCGGCCGGTGGTCACGCTCGTAAGGAAGCCGGGCAATGGTATCGGCGCTTGCCAGAATGGTGACCTCCGCATGTCCGGGGGTCTCCTTGCCAAGGGTCTGCAGACGCTCGGCCGCATTCACGGTGTCGCCGACGACGGTGTAGTTCCACCTGTCGAGCGCCCCGACGTTGCCCACGACGGCCTGTCCGGTGTGAATACCGACCCGCAGGAACATTTTCGGCCGACCGTTCTCCTCCGCCGCCTCGTTGGCCGCATGAAGGGCAGCGGCGATGCGCCGGACGGTCCGTACCGCCGCCTCGGCGTGGTCCGGCCGCTCGTCCGGAGCGCCCCAGAATGCCAGCATGCCGTCGCCCAGAAACTTGTCGACCGTGCCGCCCTCGTCCTCGACGGCTTTCACCAGAATCGCAAAATGATCGTTGAGAAGCTGCGCCGTCTCCTCAGCGCTCAGATGTTCGGACAGGGCGGTGAAGCCGACAATATCGGTAAAGACAATTGTCAGCTCCGCCTGCCGGGCTTCGGCCGCATTGCCGCCGCCAAGACGCATGAGCTTGATGAACAGGGATCGCGGCACATAGGTGTTCATGGCCTTGAGGCCTTCCACCATGGAATTGAACGCAACGGCGACCTGATCGATTTCGGCGACCCGGCTGCGCGGCAGGGGCTCGACCTCCGACAGGGACAGGGTGCCGACGCGTTGCGACTGCTTCGCAAGTTTGCGCAGGGGCCGGGCGACCCTGAGCCCCATGACGTAGGCAATCAGAACCGAAATCACCAGAGCGCCGAAGCCGACAAGCAAGGACCCCGACAAACGCCTGACTTCCCTGGAAATGGTTGCGCCGCGATAATACTGGCCGATGGTCCATGGCTGGTCGCTGAAGCCTTCGAGGCTGGCCTTCATGACGATATATTCCTCGCCATTGGCGTTGATGATCGACACCTCGATGCCCCTGTCAGCCGCTTTCCGGAATTCGTCCAGCAGCTCCTCATCGGCCAGGGACGCGAGAACCGGATCGCCGGCCGTCTCGTATGAGGCCGGCAATGCCTTCTTTATGCTGCCGCCGGTCTGAAGCCAGTTCTCGTCGGAATGCATGATCACTTCGCCGTTACCGGCGATGATGAAGACCGTATTGTCGATGCCTTCATCCTGTCCGGTCACGATATGGGCCAGGTCGTTCATGGAACTGGCGGCCGTCAGGACGCCGACGAGCTTGCCATCGCGAACCAGCGGAACGGACACATTCGCGAACAGGCCGACCTCATGGCGCACCACCGGCCCCCAGGTCGGCGGGCTGTCCGCCGTGATCGCCGGGAGTTTGGGCATCCCCATGCCCGGAGGCGGTACATCCGACTCGATCCGCCACAGTTTTCCCGAGGGAGACCGGTACATTCCGATACGCCGGCCCTCCAGATCGGTCACCGCCAGCGTGCTTACATCAGAGTTGGAATTCAGCGCAATCGACAGGTCTTCCAGGGTTTTCTTCGTGTCGTGGAAACCGATCTCCCCGTCGTCGAAATAGGGCTTCAGGCCGGTAACCGCTTTCTCCACCGATCTGAAATGCGTGCGAAGCTGGGTTTCCAGCGCTTCCGTGCTCAGGATGGCCTTGTCGTTGAGAAGGGAGAACGTGTTCCGGAAATTGGCCTGGACGGACAGGCCCAGCACCAGACCGATGGCTATCGCCACAAAGGCACCGAAGCCCAACCCGACAATAATTGTCAGGGGCAGCTTGATACGTCGGCCGGTGTGGTTTCTGGTCGCCATCGGGCGAGGTCCTTCTTCAGCAGTGATCAGACTACCTGCCAAAGTGTTGGCGTCAAATTAAGGCGAGTCCGGCAAGCTTTGTAACCGAACTGTCAACAATTGTATCAGGACCGGACCGTCGCTGTTTTTCGCAAGGCAAGGTTCTGCAGAAGTATTATTGTCTTGGCGTCGCGGATCTCTCCGGAACGGATCCTGTCCAGCGCCTCCGGAAGCGGCACGTGCAGGACTTCTATGTCCTCCCCTTCGCTCCTTTCACCGCCGCCTTCGGCGACCTTGTCCTGCAGATGGTATGTGCCGGCGAAAAAGGAAAGATATTCCGTCACGGACCCGGGGCTCATGTGGACGTCGAAGAGATGCTCCAGCCGGGAAACCTCGTAACCGGTTTCCTCGATCAGTTCGGCCCGCATCCGGTCCTCCGGCCGGGCTCCCTCCAGAAGACCCGCAGGCGTTTCGATCAGGAAAGGATCCCTGCCGCTCAGCCAGACCGGCAGGCGGAACTGCCTTGTCAGCAGGACACAATCCGTTTCGGGATTGTGAAGCAGGCAGGTCACGCCATTGCCCCGGTCATAGGCCTCGCGGGTCTGCTCCTGCCACGTTCCATCAGAGCGCCGGAAATCGAACCTGTATCTTGTCAGGGTTCCCCAGTCGTCGGACAGGACCCTTGTCTCCAGGATCTTCAGAAATTCCGGCTCGGCCATGACGATATCCAATGAGGAGGTTTGCGGAATGCCCACCGGCGGGCAGCAGGTCAGCGGGGCGCGTCATCGCCGCCGGCATCCGGCGCCAGACCGAGCTCGCTCAGGATTTCCTGCGTATGCTCTCCCAGCTCGGGGGCGGCGCGTTCCAGCACAAGCGAGCCGTTGCGGAACCGGATCGGTGTGCGAACCGAGGCCGCCGATCCGCCAGCGACACCAGAGGCGGGAAGGTCGACCTTCAGTCCCCTGTGCCTGACCTGCCTGTCGTTGAAGACATCTTCCACCGAATTGATCGGCCCGGCCGGCACCCCTTCCAGTTCCAGCGCATCCAGAAGATCGTCGCGCATCAGCGTCGCGGTCCGGGCGCTCAGAAGCGGAACCAGTTCCGACCTGGCCGCGACCCGCGCGGCGTTGGTGGCAAACCGCTGCTCCTGCGCCAGTTCCGGCAGCCCGAGCACGCCGCAGAGCCGCCCGAACTGGCCGTCATTGCCCACGGCGATGATCAGATGACCGTCCCGGGCGGGAAAAACCTGATAGGGCACGATATTCGGGTGGGCATTGCCGAGCCGTTTGGGGGACTTGCCTGAGACGAAATAGTTGAGGGCCTGGTTGGCGAGAACGCCGACCTGCGCATCCAGCAGGGCCATGTCCACCCATTCGCCCTCACCGGTTTCATCGCGCCGCCGCAGGGCCGCGAGAATTCCCACCACGCCGTAGAGGCCGGTAAAGATATCGGCGAAGGCAACGCCGATCTTCTGCGGGTCCCCGTCCGGTTCGCCGGTCAGGTCCATGATCCCGCCCATGCCCTGAATCATGAAGTCGTAGCCGGCACGATGCGCATAGGGCCCGTCCTGGCCGAATCCGGTGATCGAGCAGTAGACCAGCTGCGGATTGACCTGCCTCAGGCTGTCGTAATCCAGCCCGTATTTGGCAAGACCGCCGACCTTGAAATTCTCGATCAGGACATCCGCGTCCGCCACAAGCCTGCGCACGATGTCCTGACCTTCATCGGTGCGGAAATCGACCGTGATGGACCGTTTGCCGCGATTGCAGGCATGAAAATAGGCGGCGTCCCTCTCCTGTCCCGCCTCGTCCTTGAGAAAGGGCGGTCCCCAGCTTCTGGTGTCGTCCCCTTGCGGGCTTTCGACCTTGATTACATCCGCGCCGAGATCCGCCAGCGTCTGGCCGGTCCAGGGGCCGGCCAGAATCCGGGCGAGTTCGACAACCTTGATGCCTTTGAGCGGCGCGCTCATACGCGTTTCTCCGGTTTTCAGGCTTCCGCGGCCTTGCGGTAGATATGATAGCGGCCCTGATGAATGCCTTCCGGCTTCTCAAGGGTCTCGAAATTCGCCAGCTTGAGTTCAAGCGCCGTCAGAACGTAGCCGCCGACGGCCATGCGTTCATTGACCAGCGGCCCGAGCCAGTTGACGATGGCCAGATCGTTGGTCGGGTCGGCGGAGCCGATGTCGATATGGGCGAAGGCCGCCCTTGCACCGACGCGCGGGCCGCAGAAGGCCAGCGTGTCGCGAATGTCGCCCAGGATCATGTGCTCCGCATCCGGCGCACAGCTCGGATGACAGTTCATGGCGAAATCGAACACGAAGATTTCCTTGTTCGGGTAGATTTCACGCAGGTGATCGTAGGTGCGACCATTTCCCAGACCAAGCTCCAGGACAGGACCCTCGACTTCGTTGACCTTGTCGACCAGATATTCCAGCAGAATTTTCTGGGACGTCATTCGGCGGATGAAACTGTCCAAGCGGCTCATAAAAATGGTTCCTGTTACTGACAACTCCCCCCACATAGACAATGCCTTGCGTAAGGTCAAAGCAGTCTCCGCCAATTCACTGTTACGTTCGTCGAACCGAGCCGCCGGCCGGTCCGGAGGAACAGGACTTTGCCACAACCTCCGATCATGCTAACGGCTAGGCTTCCGGGTGGGACTCAGTGCCTCACCCGACATTTCGATTTGATCAGTTGATTTGCTTCAGGAGAACTTGATGCGTTCCGAAACGGCGCCGGCCATCCGGCTGGAAGACTATCGACCGCCCGCCTATCGCATCGACAAGGTTCATCTGAACGTCCTGCTCGACCCGGCGGCCACGGAGATCACGGCAACACTGTCGCTGTCCAGGGCCGAGGGAACGCGGGAAGGCACGCCGCTGGTTCTGGACGGCGACGAATTGTCCCTCACCGGGCTGAAGCTGAACGGCCAGGACCTGCCTGAAACCGCTTATGCGGCTGCCGCCGACCGGCTGGAAATCCTGACCCCGCCCGCCGCACCTTTCGAGCTGACCATCGTCACGCAGGTCAATCCGGACAGCAATACCAAGCTGATGGGGCTCTTCAGGTCTTCCGGCACCTATTGCACCCAGTGCGAGGCGGAAGGCTTCCGCCGCATCACCTATTTCCTGGACAGGCCCGATGTCCTGGCGGTCTATACGACCCGGCTGGAGGCGCCGAAAGCGGAGTGTCCGGTGCTGCTCGCCAACGGCAACCTCGTGGAGGAAGGCCCCGTCGAAGGGAGCGGCCGCCACTATGCCGTCTGGCACGACCCGCACCCCAAACCGGCCTATCTGTTCGCGCTGGTCGCCGGAGATCTCGCCAGGGTACCGGACAGCTTCACCACGGCCTCGGGCAAGGAAGTCGCGCTCAACATCTATGTGGAGCACGGCAAGGAGACCCGATGCGGCTGGGCAATGGACTCCCTCAAGCGCTCCATGCGCTGGGACGAGGAGACCTTCGGCCGCGAATACGACCTGGATGTCTTCAACATCGTCGCCGTGTCGGATTTCAACATGGGGGCCATGGAGAACAAGGGCCTCAACGTCTTCAACGACAAATACGTTCTTGCCGACCCGGAAACCGCGACCGATCAGGACTACGCCAATATCGAGGCAGTGATCGCGCATGAGTATTTCCACAACTGGACCGGTAACCGGATCACCTGCCGCGACTGGTTCCAGCTCTGCCTCAAGGAAGGCCTGACCGTGTTTCGCGACCAGGAATTCTCCGCCGACATGCGATCGCGTCCGGTGAAACGCATCGCCGATGTGAGCCTGCTCAAGTCCCACCAGTTCCCCGAGGACGCCGGGCCGCTGGCCCATCCGGTCCGGCCACGGCTCTATCACGAGATCAACAACTTCTACACGGCCACGGTCTACGAGAAGGGCGCCGAGGTCGTGCGCATGCTCAAGACGCTGCTGGGAGCCGAGACATTCCGCGCAGGACTTGACCTCTACTTCCAGCGCCATGACGGCGAGGCAACGACCATCGAAGCGTTTCTCGCCTGTTTCGAGGACGCCGCCGGCATCGATCTCGGCCAGTTCGCCCTGTGGTACGATCAGGCAGGCACCCCGGTGGTGACGGTCTCGACACGCTACGACCCGGAGCGCCAGACCTTTTCCGTCTCCCTTTCCCAGGAAATTCCGCCCGTGCCGGGCCAGGCTCCGACAAAGCCGGCGGTCATTCCGCTTCGTTTCGGCCTCATCGGCCCCAACGGCGAGGACATGGACATAGAGGCAGCGCCCGAAGGGGCCAGGATTTCCGGGGATGTCATCGTGCTGGAAAAGACGCATCAGGACGTCACCTTCCGCAACATTGCCTCCGCGCCGGTGCTTTCGCTGCTGCGCGGCTTCTCCGCGCCGGTGCGGCTCGATCACAAGCCGCGACCGGAAGAACTTCAGTTCCAGGCCGCCCAGGACAGCGACCCTTTCAACCGCTGGCAGGCGGTGCAGACCCTTGCCATGCAGGATCTCGTCCGGCTGGCGGGAGAATTCCGCAAGGGGGCAGATGCCACGCCTTCCGAAGATGTCATCCGGGTGTTCGGATCCGTCCTGACGGACACCTCCCTGGACCCGGCGCTCAAGGCTCAGGCGCTCACCCTGCCGAGCGAAGCCGATATCGCCCAGGAAATCGGCAAGAATGTCGACCCGGATGCTGTTCATGCGGCACGGCAGCGGCTTCGGCAGGCGGTTTCCAGCCAGCACGGCGACGCGTTCCTCGCCCTTCTCGCCACCGCGTCGCGCGAGGACGGCTACTCCCCGGATGCAGCCAGCGCCGGCAAACGCGCATTGTCCAATCGGGCTCTTTACTATTACGCGGCAGAAGGATCTGCCGACGCCGCCGCTCTCGTCTGGGACCGATATGCCTCCGCCGACAACATGACCGACCGGCTCGCGGCGCTGACCTTGCTCGTCCATGACCACATGCCACGGGAAACGGAGGCACTGGACCTGTACAAGGCGCGGCACGAGAGCAATTCGCTCGCCATGGACAAATGGTTCATGACCCAGGCCACGGCGCCGGGCGACGAGACTCTGGCGAAGGTCCGCGCCCTGATGACCCATCCGCTTTACGATGCCGGCAATCCCAACAAGGTTCGTGCCCTGCTGCAGTCCTTTGCAACCGGGAACCCGACCCAGTTCGCCCGCAAGGACGGCGCCGGGTTTGCGCTGATTGCCGAATCGGTTCTGGAGATCGACAAGCGTAATCCCCAGGTTGCCTCGCGCCTTCTCACCAGCTTCCGCTCCTGGCGCGCCCTTGACCCACAACGTTCTGCCCTTGCGGAATCTGCCCTCCTGAGGGTTTCTTCATGCGAAGATCTGTCGAGAGACAGCCGCGATATCGTCGACAGAACACTGCAATAGTCGGCAATACTGCAAGAGGTTAACGGGAGACCACAAAAACCGGCCAACCGTTAACCATTTTGTTCTTTTCTGGGGCTGGACAAAAACAAACCTTTTGATTCAAATGGAAGTGATTCGGGGCAAGCTCCGAGGCGGCGGAACTTGAGGCACACTTCCCATGGCGAGAGCATTGGCTGGCGACGCATCCGTGCGGCGCGGCGAGAAGGAGTCGGACGACACGACAAGCGCAAGCCAGACCGGCTTGCCCCTGCAGTCCCTGTTCGCCTCCCTTCTGGACGGCCTTTCCCGCACGGATGGCGTCATGCGGCGCGCCATTCCCGGCCTGGCGATCATCTTCATCATCATCCTTGCGATGTTTCGTGCCGGTGAGCTTGTCAACAGCTACTCCGAAACCCGCCAGAGCGCACAAAGCACACTCAGCCTCATGGCAACCGTCGTGGCCAACACTCTCGGCGACTCCGAGATTGCCCTGCCGGACGCCGGTTACAGGACCACACTCAAACGCCTTCTGGCCGACAGCCTGCCGGCCGGCGCGACCAGCAAGGGACGGATCTTCCTGGTGACGGACGAGGCGGGAACGGTCATCGCCTCCGCGCCTCCGCAGCCGGAGCTGGAAAGCCGTCCGGTCACCGACATTCTCAGCCCCTCGCAACCCCTGACCGTGTTCGGCGCAAGGGCCGGCGTGCTGTCGGTTCCCGCCGACATCGGCGGCAGCGACGGAGACGAACAGGTACTCGCCACGGTTCATCACCTCGACGGCCGCCTCGGCATGATTGCGGTGCTGCAGCCGGAAAATGACATCTATACCCGCTGGCGGGACGAGCTTTCGACGAATGTCACCTTGTTCGTCGGTACATCCCTCGTGCTGCTGGCGATGATCTACGGCTTCTTCAGCCAGGCAACCCGCGCCGAAGCGGCCGACGAGATGTACGCCGCCACACGGGCGCGGATCGACACTGCCCTGACCCATGGACGCTGCGGCCTGTTCGACTGGGATCTGTCCAGGGGCAGGATGTTCTGGTCCTCCTCGCTCTATGAACTTCTCGGGCGGGAACCGAAGGACGACATCCTGAGCTTTTCCGACGTCTCCGACATTACCCATCCGGACGACATCGATCTGCTCGGTCTCGCCGAGCATCTGCTGGAAAGCGGCGAAACACTCGTCGACGAGACATTCCGCATGCGCCACGCCGACGGCAGCTGGATCTGGCTGCGTGCACGGGGCGAGATCCAGTCCGAACCGGGCCGGGCCGAACCCCACCTGATCGGCATCTGCATCGACATTACCGAACAGCACAGACTGGCCGAACAGAGCCGGATGGCGGATCTTCGTCTGCGCGATGCGATCGAGACGATTTCGGAAGCCTTCGTGCTCTGGAATGCCAAGAACGAACTGGTGATCTGCAACTCCAACTATCAGGCGCTGCACAGCCTGCCGAATTCGGTGATCAAGGCGGGCACCCCCTACAAGGAGGTGATGGCCGCCGCGTCCAACGCGGAAGTGGCGCCGCAACCGGTCACTGTCACCCAGCGCGGCAATGCCCCGGACGGCTCCTATGAGGCGCAACTGGAAGACGGCCGCTGGCTGCAGATTTCCGAGCGCCGCACCAAGGACGGCGGCTTCGTTTCCGTCGGCACCGATATCACCGCATTGAAGAAACACGAAGAGAAGCTGCTGGAGTCGGAGCGCCGGCTGAAGGCCACCGTCACCGACCTGCAGAAATCCCGCCAGACACTGGAAGTACAGGCCCGTCAGCTCGTGGATCTGGCGGACAAGTACCAGGAAGAGAAAACCCGTGCGGAAGCGGCCAACAAGGCGAAATCCGAGTTCCTGGCCAATATTTCGCATGAACTCAGGACACCGCTCAACGCCATCATCGGCTTCTCGGACATCATGACCCAGGAGATGTTCGGGCCGATCGGAACGGAGCGCTACAACGACTACTGCAAGGACATCTATTCCTCGGGCACCTATCTTCTCAACGTGATCAACGACATTCTCGACATGTCCAAGATCGAAGCCGGCCGGATGACCATCGAGACGGAATCGATCAATGCCGCCGCGGCCGCGGAAGATGCCAGCCGCATCGTGACCGGTGCCGCCACGGAGAAGAACATCACGGTGACCGCCGATCTCGCCGCAGATGTCTCCGTTCAGGCGGACAGACGGGCCCTGAAACAGATCCTGCTCAACCTGCTCGCCAATGCGGTCAAATTCACGCCCGACAACGGCACAGTGACCCTCAGGGCCCGGCCACGCGGCGACAAGCTGCGCTTCGAAGTGAGCGATACCGGCATCGGCATCAGCGAACGGGACATCGAACGCCTCGCACAGCCTTTCGTCCAGGTAGAAAACCAGTTCACCAAGACCCACCAGGGCTCCGGTCTCGGTCTTGCCATCGCCCGCTCTCTGGTCGAACTGCACGGCGGCAC
Source organism: Labrenzia sp. 011 (assembly GCF_003075075.1). GTDB lineage: Bacteria > Pseudomonadota > Alphaproteobacteria > Rhizobiales > Stappiaceae > Roseibium. The sequence continues at coordinate 56,899 of NZ_QCYM01000014.1, forward strand.
CCTGACCATCCAGTCGGAAGTCAGGAAGGGTACGACGGTAAGCTTCACGCTGCCGCTGGCGGATCCGGAAGCCGCCTGAGCGGCAGCTTCTCCAGATCGGACCACGACAACAAGTCCGTCGGTCAACCTCCGTGTGCAGGTGGCGGCGGTGGCGGAGGGGGAGCGTTCAGGATCGGATCGCCCTGGGTTTCCGGGTGTTCCGCGTCCAGCCCGGCAAGCCGGAAAATCGTCTCCACCCGTTGTTCGAATTCCAATTTCTGCCCCATGTTCCGAACGGCATTCGCCTGCTTCTTCTGCTCGCCGGCGATGTCGAGACGCATCCCTTGTCTCGGGTTGGCGTTCTGAAACCTGGAGAGATTGACGCCTGTCCTGCTGAAATCCTGGCTCATTTCTTCCGGGAACTGCGTGCGTTCCAGCGCGATGAAGATGAGCGATGCCCGGTACATTCCGAAACTCTGGCCCTCCGCGTATCCTGCTTCGAATCTCTGGCTGTTCGGCCGTTCCGGATGAATGATCGGCGGTTCGGCGCCATGCCCGATGCCGGTGCCCGCAGAAGCCACCAGTTTCGGCAATTCCGAACCGAAGTACCTCAGGTTCCTTTTCTGATACTTGGTGATGATCCTGATGATCTGCTCACGTGTTTCCCTGCTGTCGCAGTAAACCAGGACCGTATCGGTCTTCACCGCCCCCGGTGCGGCAACCTTCGCGCTGCTGACACCCGGCAGATCCCAGATCTTTTTCAGGATCGCACTGAACGCATTCGCTCTCGTCGCCTCCTTCAGGTTCACATAGACACGTTCGGTGCATGCGGGCATCGGACGCTTCTGAAAATGAATGAAGGCACCGACCCATTCTCTGGGCTCCGGAAAATCTGTAAGGTCCCTCATTTCAGTCCATTCGTTCGTCTGGCAAATGTACCTGATACGGCCTCCAAGCTTGTTGTGCAGCTTCCTGTAGAGCGTCTCGGAGAATTTGGACATCGTCCTTTCGGAAACGCGCTTGCCCGCAGTCGCGCCGCAGATGTAGCCGTAAATCTCCCTGACCGCAGGGTTGCCTTTGACAAGATGCGTTTGTCCTTTCGGCCGGCCGGTGGCCCGGGCTCTCTCCATCAGCTCATTCCGCCGCAGCCAGGCCCAGTCGACAATGTTCTTCAAATCCCGATGCAGTGCCATTTGATCTCTCCTTGCACGGTTCATACTGTCAATATGAGGGACCGGCTCGGGCTATCCCTGTGCCGCGCGTCACCCCGCAGGTATGCGGCCCGGTGGTTTCTCTCCATTTGCCGCCTTCCCCCGGACAGGGTGAACAGTGCACCGCCGTTTTCCGGACTTCATGCGGATCATGTGAACCTGCAGACATCAGCCAGCGGGACCGACTGGGGCGATCCGGATCGCGAACCGCATTCCCCGAAAGAGTGGTCATATCGTTTCTCAGGACATGGAGAAGGATTCGCGCAAAACACAAAGGAGAGGAAACAGAAGGCACCCCGGCCTCAGGTCTCGCCGGTCGTCACCGGTCCCACAAGCCGGACGAATGCCGCCCGGACCCTTGCCTGGAGGTCGGCAAGTTCGGTTTCCAGGCGATCGAACGTGGGGCTTCCCGAGACCTGAACCAGGAGATTGAGCACACCTCCGGGCGCTTCCGCCGGAACAAATTTCCCGGTGAGGGTCAGGCGCAGAACCTGTGTCAGGCGCTGGTAGAGCCGCAAAGCCTCCAGAAGCAGTTCCGCCTCACCGACATCGAGACAGTCGGCATCACGCAGGAACTCCAGCGCCTGCTCGGTTCCCTGCGCCAGGACCGCCGGATTGTCCTGCGCGTTCGCAAGCTGCAGGCACTGGGCAATGAACTCGATATCCACCAGCCCGCCGGCGACCTGCTTCAGGTCCCAGATGTCTCTGGTGCCCTTTTCCTTCTCGATCCGGGCGCGCATGGTGCGTACGTCGTCGGCGAGCTTCTTCCTGTCGCGCGGCTGCGTCAGCGTCCCGCAGATGCTCTCGTAGATTCTTTTCCGGAACGTCTGGGATGTGGAGGCGATCACCCGTCCCCGGGTCAGGGCCATGTGCTCCCAGGTCCAAGCGTTCTTTTCCTGATAGTCGATGAAACCGTCCAGGTTGGTCGCCAGCGGACCGGCATTGCCGGAGGGCCGCAGGCGGAAGTCGACTTCATAGAGAGAGCCTTCCGCGGTCGGCGCGGACAAGGCGGTGACCAGACGCTGTGTCAGGCGGGTGTAATATTGGGGTATCGCCAGCGGCCGCTTGCCGTCCGACATCTTGACGTCAGGCGGAGCCTCGTAGAGCAGGATCAGATCGAGATCGGAAGCGGCGGTCATTTCCCGCCCCCCCAGCTTTCCCATGGCGAGCACGGCGACATTGCCGCCCGGCACTTCGCCGTGGCTTTCGCCCACGTGGCGCATCACCTGTCTCAGGATACGTTCAACCACCACCTCTGCAAGCCGGGCAAGCGCGAACCCCACCCGGTCGGCGGTCAGCGTGTCGGATATCAGGCGCAGACCGATCAGAAACTGCTGTTCCTGGGCAAATATCCTGGCCCGGTCCAGGGCCTCCTCGTAGAATCTTGCCTGCGCCAGCGTCCGGTCCAGACCGGTGCGGAACTCCTCGACGCTCGGCATCGCGCCGAAAAATGCCGGATCCAGAACGGCGTCGAGCACATGCACCCGTTTGGACACCGTCTCGGCCATGCGCGGCGCGGCGCCCATGGTCGTGGCGAGCAGCGTCAGCAGATGCGGATTGGATTTCAGCAGGGCAAAGAGCTGCACACCCGCCGGCAGTTTCGCCAGAAAGCTGTCGAAGGACCGCAGCGCCGCATCCGCGTTTTCCGTGGCGGCGAGCGCGCCCAGCAGGGCCGGATGCAGTTCCGTCAGCCGTTCCCGTGCCTGGGAAGACCGGGTGCACGGATAGCGGCCGTAGTGCCAGGACTTGACGAGAGCGGCGGCATCCGCAGGGTTCTTGAATCCAAGTCCGGCGAGCGTTTCCAGCGTGTCCGGGTCATGATCGTCGCCGGTGAAGACCAGATTGCCGAGTTCGGAGGACAGCGCCGGCTCGTCTTCAAAGAGCTCCGCGTAATGATGCTGAACCTTGCGCGCGTGTTCCAGAAACTCCGTTTCAAACGCCTGCAGATCGGCAAAACCCATCAGGGATGCAACACGTGTCACGCCTTCCCGGTCCTTGGGCAGAAGCTGGGTCTGCTCGTCGTTCAGCATCTGTATCCGGTGTTCGACATTGCGCAGGAAGCGGTAGGCTGCCGCCATCTCGTCACGGGCTTCCGGCCGGATCCAGTCGGCCGTGCACAGCGCATCCAGCATGTCGAGTGTCCGGCGCCCGCGAAGGGCCGGATTGCGGCCGCCTGCGATGAGCTGCTGTGTCTGGACGAAGAATTCGACCTCGCGGATGCCGCCTCGTCCGAGCTTCACATTGTGTCCTGCAACGGCGATGACGCTGTGGCCCTTGTGCATGTGGATCTGCCGCTTGATGGACTGCACATCCGCAATGGCGGCAAAATCGAGATACTTGCGCCAGATGAACGGCACGATCTCCTGCAGGAACTCCTCCCCGGCCGGAATATCGCCGGCGCAGGGGCGCGCCTTTATCAGCGCCGCGCGTTCCCAGTTCTGGCCGAGAGACTCGTAGTAGACGAGCGCGGCAGGAACGGACATGGCCAGGGGCGTCGCCCCGGGGTCGGGGCGCAGGCGCAGATCGGTCCGGAAGACATATCCGTCGGCGGTTCTGTCCTGCATGATCTTGACCAGACGCCGGGTCAGCCGGACGAATTCCACCGGCGCTTCCGCCGTGCCCGCCATGGGAGCCTTGTCCGGATCATAGAGAACGATCAGATCGATGTCGGAGGAATAATTCAGCTCGTTGGCGCCGTGCTTGCCCATGGCGAGCACGATCAGGCCACTGTCCTTCTCCGGCCTGTCCGGATCGAAGGGGGTGAACTTGTTGCGACGGGCAAGATCGCTCAGGCAGAAACGGATCGCGGCGGTCAGCGCCGCATCGGCAAAACCGGCCAGCGCCCCGGTCACCTGGTCGAGGTCCACCGCCCCGCAGACATCCGCAAGGCCGAGGGTCAGGGCCAGGTCCTGTTTCAGCAGACGCAGCGTCCGCATGATACCGGCCTCGTCCTCGGCGCGCGCGTCCGTGGCTTCGGCCAGAATGCGCCCGATCCGGAGTTCGGGGGGTTCCCTCAGAATGTCCAGAAGCCGCGGCGGATCGCCCAGCATGAGATCGCGCAGGAACGGCGAGTTGCCGATGACGCCTGTCAGGAAGCCCTTCATTTCCGGCCTGGCCTGTGCAAGCGCGGCGAGGGCATCCCCGGCATCGGCGTTCGCGAAAAGATCCTTCAGGAAAAGATCCGCATGGGCCGGATCCGGCGTGAGCGGAACGACCGAAATGCGATCGGCGAGAACGCCTTTTCCGCTTTCATTTTCCAAGGGATTTCCTTGCGTCATCGGATGTCCTGCCCCGCCCATCACCATGCCCGTCACCGACTGTTGCCAAGTCGATCCGGGCGGAAAGGCCCGGACCCTCATTGTTGAAGTGCAATTCTCCGCCATGCAAGCGCGCCACGGCCTTGACCAGGCTCAAGCCGAGACCCGTTCCCGGCTCGGACCGGCTTTCCTCGAGGCGGACAAAACGTTCCGTGACCCGGTCCTGGTCCTTTTGCGGGATACCGGGGCCATTGTCCGTGACGGCAAGAACGACGCGGCCGCCCTCCTCCTTCCCGGTCAGACGGATCAGCAGTTCACCGTTTTGCGAACGGCCATATTTCAGTGCGTTTTCAATCAGGTTCACCAGAACCTGGCTGATCAGATCCTTGTTGCAGTCCGCCCTGAGACCTGCAGGCACATCCGTTTCCAGCCGCCCGCCTTCATCCTCGACCAGGGGTTCGTACAGCTCGGCGATCTCCGCGACCAGCGTGTCGAGTTCCACCGGCCCCATGACCGATCCCGGAGCCGTGGATTCGATACGGGCGATCCGCAGGAGAGCATTGAAGATGCGCAGCAGATTGTCGGTCTCGTCGAGCGTGGCTTCCAGCGCCGCCCGATATCCCGCTTCCCCCTTCGCTTCGCGCAAAGCGGTCTCGACGCGGGTCCTGAGCCGGGTCAGCGGGGTCTTGAGGTCGTGGGCGATATTGTCGGTCACATCCCTCATCGACTGCATGAGCAGTTCAATGCGCTCCAGCATGGCGTTGAGACTGACGGCCAGACGGTCGAATTCATCCTCGTTTCCGGCCAGCGACAGCCGTCTCGACAGGTCGCCGTTCATGATCGTGCGGGCGGTGGCGGAGATCTCGTCGATACGCTTCATCACCCTGCGGCTGACGAACAGCCAGGTGATCGCCGCCATGATCACCACAAGGATCAGCCAGAGCCGGAGCCCGTTGGCCAGAAGATTGGAAAACAGCAGCTGGTCGCCGAGATCCCGGCCCACGAGCAGACGGAACCCGCCACGCAGCTCGAATATGCGCACCATGGCCTGACGCTCGATGTCTTCGGTATCCTGCCCGAGGCGCGTGTAGCGGACCCGGCGCAGCCCTCCGTCGGCCTCTTCCAGAACGACGGTCGGCAGGCGCGCGATGTTTCCGGCCAGGGCATTGCCCGCGAAATCGACCAGCAGATAGAGGCTGGCGTCCGGGTGGCGGGAGCGGCGGTCGATGGTGTCCACCAGATCGCGCAGCCCTCCCCTGACGTAGATGTCCGACAGCCCCTTCAGTTCCGCATCGACGGTCTGGACCACCTGTTCGGACATCAGCGTGTCGGTGCTGTTGGAGATATAAAACAGCAGAAATCCCGACATCACCGTGAACACGGCAATATAGAGCAACGACAGCTTGAAAGCTGTCGTACGGGTGAACCTAGTTACCCGAGTCACGAATCGTGTATCCGGCGCCGCGAATCGTATGCAGGAGCGGTGTATCAAATCCCTTGTCGATCTTGCCGCGCAGCCGGGAGATGTGGACATCGATCACATTCGTCTGCGGATCGAAATGGTATTCCCAGACATTTTCCAACAGCATCGTGCGCGTGACCACCTGGCCCGCGTGCTGCATGAGATACTCCAGAAGGCGGAACTCGCGCGGCTGGAGGGGGATGTCGGTCTCCCCGCGCCGGCAGGAGCGGGTCATACGGTCGAGGCTCAGATCGCCGACCGTGTAGGTCGTCTCCACCTGATGGGCCGATTTCGGCCGGCGGGCCAGAGCCTCCACCCGGGCCTGCAGCTCGGTGAATGCGTAGGGTTTGGGAAGATAGTCGTCCCCTCCGGCCTGAAGGCCCTTTACCCGGTCATCGACCTGACCCAGCGCGGACAGAATCAGGGCCGGCGTATGGTTGTTCTCCCGGCGCAGTTCCCTGATGAGCGAAAGCCCGTCGAGCTTCGGCAGCATCCGGTCGACGATGAGAATGTCGTAACTGCTGTCGATGGCCATCTGCAGCCCGGTCTGTCCGTCCGCCGCCTGATCGGCGGTATGGCCGAGTTCGCTCAGGCCCTTGACGAGATAGCCGGCAGCTTCGGGATCATCTTCAATGACAAGAATCCTCAACATACCCACCTTTTACTCTAAGTTGTGAACCAATAACAATGGCTGGCGGCGGCGAAGAATGTGATCCGCCGCCGCCAGTCATGCGGGGTTCAGAGCCCCCTGGCAAGGACCGGCCCGTCGGGGTTCGGGGCAGAGGGCAGACCGGTCCTGCCAGTCAGGTTACGGCTCCGGCGGGAGCCGGTTCCCGATCAGGCGACGTTCATGGGAAGGGCCACGAACCGGGTCGTGTCATTGGTTTCGACCCGGAAGAGCACCGCCTTGCGGCCATCCTTGTCGGCCTTTTCAAGAGCCTCGAGAACATCCGAGGGGCTGTCGACCTTCATGCCGGCGACTTCCAGAATGGTATCGCCGATGTTGAGGCCCTTTTCCGCAGCCGGGCTGTCCGGATCGATCTCGGCGATGACAACGCCATCCCCTTCAAGGCCGGCATCGGCCCTGGTGGTCAGTACGAGACCGAGCTCGTCCAGGCTGGTGCTGGTCTTTTCGGCCGGGGCGGCCGAGGCAACCTGTTCCTTTTCCTGAAGCCGGCCCAGTTTGACCGTCACGTCCTTCTCCTTGCCGTCGCGCCAGACGGTGACATCGATCCTGGTGTCCGGGTCATAGGAGGCAATGATCTTCGAAAGCTCACGCGGTCCCTTCACGCTCCTGCCCTCGACAGCCAGGATGGTGTCGCCTGAGCGCAGGCCAGCCTTCTCGGCCGGGCTGTCTTCCTGGGCTTCCGCAACAATCGCACCGCGGGCCTCATCGAGGCCGAGGCTTTCCGCGATGTCATCGGTGACGTTCTGGATCTGAACGCCCAGCCAGCCGCGAACAACGGTCCCGTCGTCCTTCAGCTCCATGATGACATCCTGGGCGGTCGACGCCGGGATCGCGAAGGCGATGCCGACATTGCCCCCGGACGGCGAGAAGATTGCGGCGTTCACGCCGATGACTTCCCCGTGCATGTTGAAGGCCGGACCGCCGGAGTTGCCGCGGTTCACCGGTGCGTCGATCTGGATGAAGTCGTCGTAGGGCCCGGCGCCGATATCACGGCCGCGCGCGGAGACGATACCGGCGGTCACCGATCCGCCGAGGCCGAAGGGGTTGCCGATGGCCACGGTCCATTCGCCGACCTGCGGTGCTTCATCGGCGAAATCCACATAGGTGAACTCCTTGTCGCTATCCACCTTCAGCAATGCCAGATCCGTGCGCTTGTCGGCGCCGATCAGGGTCGCGGAATATTCCTTGCCGTCCTGGTCGATGACCGTGAACTCGGTGCCCTTGTCAATCACGTGCTGGTTGGTGACGACATAACCGTCTTCGGAAATGAAGAAGCCGGAGCCCTGGGACATGCCGTATTGGCGCGGCGCACTGCGCTTCTTCTGTCCTTCTTCACCGCCACGGCCACCGAACTCGCGGAAAAACCGCTCAAACGGGTGCCCCTCTGGCAGTCCCTTGAAGAACTCACCGGGGCCGTCCGTGCCGCCGAAATTCATCATGCGCGGTTCCACGGCCTGTTTCACTTGAACGCTGACCACGGCCGGGCTGACCGTGCGCACGACCTCGGAGAAATCCGTCGGCGTCTGGGCGTCGACACGGACCGCATCCGCCAGCGCGAGCTGATTGGGGACAATGGTCTGCACGCTCATGACACCGGCGGCGCCGAGCACAACGGCTCCTGCCATCAGCCTGGCACGATGGGACCGCAAGAAAGAGACTGAGCCACGATTTTTCATATTTGCTTCCTCTACCGACATTCGATTTGAAGGTCATTCTGAACGCGAGCGGGGATTCGCGCTTTCTGTTCGCAGAGGAAGGTAGGTTACCCAGCCTTACGGCGACCTGTCGGCCGTATTACAATTTCGTAAGGTGGTCGCGGGAGGTTCGGGAAACAGAATCGGATCGTCTCCCGCCTGCCATGCCGGCCATTTGTGCATGATCGCCCGGAAGCGGTCGGAAACCTCGAAGGCGCCCAGCCAGGTCTTCAGACCCGGCCAGCTCTCGGCTTCGAACCAGTCCCTGTCCGTGTTGGCGAACTGGCGCACGAAAGGCAGAATGGCGAAATCGGCCAGCGAGGACCGCGCCCCGAACAACCAGGGGCCGGCTGTCAGCCGATCCTCGAGCTGACGCAGGAAGACGGACGCAAGAGCCCGCTCCTCCTCCCGGTCCGCATCCGGATAACGGGTATCATATTTGTAGCGGTCGAGATGGTGTTTGAAGGGGCCGTCGCAGATCCCGATCAGATCCGACATTCCCGTCCTGTCGCCTCCTTCCGGCAGGAGCCATCCTTCGGGGTCGTTGTCCCCGAGCGCCCAGAGCATGATGTCCAGGCTTTCGTCCAGAACCCTCTCCCCGTCCCTGAGGCAGGGAACCGTTGCGGTAGGAGAGGTTGCCAGGAATTCCGGTGCCTTGTCCCGCAGAAGGACTTCACGCAGCTCGACCGTCCGGCCGCTGCAGGCAATCGCCAGCCTTGCCCGCATGGCGTAGGGGCAGCGGCGAAAGGAATAGAGGATCGGATACTCGGACATACCCGTTCCATGACCCACGGCGGCATTTCCGTCAACGGTCTCCCTCGCCCGGAAAGGCACTGCAGCACCATCCGGGATGCGCCCCAATCAATCATAGGTAGTTTTGTCTAGTCATTTCCCCTCCCTTTACAGCTTATAAAGAAAATCTTGTGAAACTTACGGTGATAGGGTGTCACAATGACCAATTCGCTTGTCCAACTTGCGAGGGAAAGTTCCTCGAAGAAAAAGCATCAGCTTGCCGAGCATGTTGCGGACCTGCTCGCAGCAAGGGCGGATGACGGCACCTCCGAGGAAGCCGTACTTCTCAACGACATGCTGGAAGGCGTTTACAGCTCTCTTGAACCGGACACACGCCGGCAGATGTCCGAGCGCCTCGCTGATGTCGATGCAACGTCTTCCCGGCTGGCCGCCACGATCGCGGCGGACGACCTTCCTGTCGCCCAGGCCGTCCTCGAGCGTTCCCGATCACTCACGGAAACGGATCTTCTGAACATCGCCGAAACCAAGGGCCAGGGACACCTTCTGGCCATGGCCAAACGCGATCATGTCAGCAAGGACCTGAGCAAATTCATGCTCAAACGCGGCGACAAGGAGGTCAGGCATACTCTTGCCGCCAATCTGGGCGCCGATATCACAATGGCCGAGTTCGAGGCCCTGGTTAAGGACATGCCCCGGCAGCTCGGTGATCGCATCCGGCATCTGCGCAAATCCAACGAAGAGGTGCTTGAGGACCTTTTCAAGGACGATGGCGAAGTCGCCGCCGGTTCCGAGCTGACAAGGCGGCCGGCCAAGATCGGTCCGAAGGCCTGGCTGATGGGAATCCAGATGGGCAGGACCACCTTGAACAAGGCGGTCTATCAGCTGGCCGTGGAACACAATCTTCTGGACGCGGTCGCGCTTTTGTCCTTCTTCTCCGCCCTGGACATGAAATACGTCCACAAGCTCATGATCCGCTACGACAGCACCGGAATCGCCACGGTCTGCAGGGCCACGGGCATCGGCGCGAAGGAGTTCCAGGCGATCTGCAAGGAACGCTGCAAACATCTGAAATTTCCCGAAAGCACCGGAAGCAAGTGGCTCACCAATTACCACATGCTTGACGAGACGGATGCCAGGCGGCTGCTGGCCCTAATGAAGATCAGGCTGAAAACGGTCAGGCGGCAACAGGCGGCCTAACCGCGCGCCAACGTCAACGCCCTTCCCGCACCCTTCCTGGAACCGATTTCCCTTTCCGTCCACTTGAGTTCCCCTCGCCCAGGGCGTTTCCGAGAGGCGATGAACGGGCGACAGGCTCCGGTCTTTTGCGGCTCATCACGCAGCCCCCCTGCGTTTTCACCGGCAGCCCCCTCCGCCCGAAACTTGCGCCTCTTGTGAAGGACGGAATCAAATCGCCGGCCGACACAGTATCCATTACTTCACACAGGACACGGAAGTGTTTCTACGTAGATATTTTCAACAATAAGAAACCTAATTCATCTGATAAATCTACGAACATATATACGCCTTCCGTTCACGGTAATTTTTATCAGTAAATATAATTAGTACTTTCAGATAATCGAAACATTCATTTCTTGTTTTATCTTGTTGTAAACTTATGATCGATAATCATATCGCAAGAAAACCGGATGACCAATCATGATCACCAAACTTCTCAGTCTTGCTCAGGAAAGTTCCGCGGAAAAGCGGCATCAGCTGGTTGACCATGTCACGCGCCTGTTCGTATTGGGCGCGGACAGGTGCCAGGCGGAAGAGATCGCGATTTTCAACTCGGTGCTGGAAAGCATGCTTCCGACGATAGAGCCTGCCCAGAAAAAGGAAATCGCGGAAAAACTGGCTCCGGTCAACGGCACCTCACAGCAGCTTGCCAATGAGCTCGGTCGCGAGGAAATCGCGATCGCCCGGCCCATGCTCACCTCCTCGGAGGCCCTGGATGACGGCGATATTCTCACACTCGCGAAAACGATGGGCCAGGGACATCTTCTTGCCATTTCCAAGCGCCGGCGACTGGAATCACGGGTGACCGACGTCCTTCTGGAACGCGGGGAAACCCCGGTCAAGCAGTCAGTCGCCGCGAACTCTGGTGCTGAGTTTTCCACCTGGGGTGCCCGGCTGCTGATCAAGCTGGCAGAGAGGGACGACACGATCCGTGACGCGATGATGGAGCGTTCTGACATCACGGAAGACGATTACGACAAACTGATCGGTCTGATGCCGGAACCGCAGCAGGTCAGGATCCGTGCGCTGCGCGAGGAAAACGAAGCGCTCCTGCACGACCTTTTCCGCAAGGCCAGCAAGGTCGTCACCAGCACCAAACTGGAGCGCAAGGCGACGCGCATCTGCGCGAAAGTCACCTTGAAGGAAATTCGTGCCGGACAGCGCTCTCTGGGCAAGGCGATCACCCAGCTTGCGCTGTCCAACAATCTGTTCGACATCAGTTTCCTGCTCGCCGAGATGGCCGGCGTGGAGCAGAAATACGTGACAAATGTCATGCTCCGCTACGACGCCATGGGCGTTTCGATCCTGTGCCGTGCACTGGGAATCGAGGACGGCGAATATTCCTCATTGTGCCGGGCACGCGCCAACCTCAGCAAACAGCCGCAATCGACGCTGGACAAATGGGCGGCCGACTACGAGGCACTTTCGGACAAGGATGCCCGCCGTCTGCTCTCGTTCACGAAGATCCGGCTCGGCACGTTTCAAAAAGAGTCCCCCGAGGTATAGCGCGACGCCGGTCCTCAGGCCTTTTTCGTGACCTCGCGCGTCACGACCGCCGCTCCGGCCTCCAGCGTCTTGTGAACCGGGCACTTGTCGGCGATTTCCAACATGCGCTTGCGGGTGGCGTCATCCAGATCGCCTTCCAGGGAAATCAACCGTTCGAACCTGTCGATCCTTCCGCCACGCGCCCTGTCCTCCTGCGAACAGTCCTCGCAGTCCGCGGCATGCACCTTGCCGTGCAGGATGCGGGTTCCGATCCGGCCCACTTCGATGCCCTTCCTGTCGGCATACATGCGCAGCGTCATGACCGTGCAGGCTCCCAGCGCGGCCGACAGATAGCCGTAAGGTGACGGTCCGCTGTCCAGACCACCGACAGCCACGGGCTCGTCGGCCAGCAGCGTGTGCGCTCCGCTCGATACCGTGACCTGATATTTTCCCAGACCGGTTTCCGCAACGTCCACGCCGTCATCCACCTCATCGGCGGTCTTCTCCGTGCCCTTGTCGAGATATCGTCCGGCCCAGGCGGCGATCACCCTGGCCGCATAGGCGGCATCCTTTTCCTCAGACAGAAGGTGGTCGGCCGTGTCCAGCGAGACAAAGCTCTTCGGGTGCCGGGCGGCAACAAAGATATTGGTGGCATTGTCGATGCCGACCGTCTCGTCCAGCGGCGCATGCATGACCAGCAGGGCCTTGTGGAGTTCCGCGGTCTTTTCCCGGACCGACTGCGCCTGCAGGTCGTCCAGAAACTCGCTGCGGATCGTGAACCGGCGGCCGGCAAGCGTGACCTCCCCCGCCCCCTTCTCGCGGATCTCGTCAATGGACCCGTGGAAATTGTGCAGCACATGATCGGCGTCGGACGGGGCCCCGATCGTCACCACGGCCCGCGCTTCGGGAATATCGCCCGCCACCGCGAGCATCGCCGCGCCGCCGAGGGAATGGCCGATCAGGAGCTGCGGGGCCTGATGGTTCTTGCGGAGATAGTCGGCAGCCAGCTTCAGGTCCTCGACATTGGAGGAAAAGCCCGTGGAGGAAAAGTCGCCGCCGCTGCCGCCAAGCCCGGTGAAATCGAAGCGCAGCACCGCGATCCCCTGTGCGCTGAGCGCCGAAGCGATGTGGCGGGCGGCAACGATATCCTTGGAACAGGTAAAACAATGCGCAAAGAGCGCGAAGGCCGTGACCCTGCCGGCCGGAAGATCCAGCCGCGCCGCAAGCCGTGCGCCATGCGCACCATCGAATTCCAGTTTCAGCGGACGGTTTGCCATTCATGGGCCTCCTGGATGCCTTGATACCTTTGAAGCGGCCAACTTGCGGACGCGCAAGCGACCCCGAGCGGACATGCGTTGACCTCGCAGCCCATGAGGTAAACATGCCCCCGTGCCATGCAAGTCACAACTCGGTACAAGATCGTGAAGGGGCCGGGCCGTCAGGCAGGCTGCCGGCCTAGTCCTTGCCGTCCAGCAGTGCCTGCAGCCTGCGCTCTTCTTCCTCGGAAAGCTGCGCCTCCGGTCCGTCAGCAGGCTGCCCCGCTCTTGCTCGACGCTTGCGCATGGCGAGCCCGATCGCGAACAGGCCGGCGACCAGCGCGACAGGGCCGGCAGCCCACAGGGCCAGCGTGTGCCAGGCGAATCTGGGTTTCAGCAGGACGAACTCGCCATAGCGGGACACAAGATAGTCGATCACCTGGGCGTCGCTGTCGCCCGCCAGAAGCCGCTCGCGGACCAGGATGCGCAGATCCCTGGCAAGCGGCGCGTCGCTGTCGTCGATGGACTGGTTCTGGCACACCATGCAGCGCAATTCGGCGGACAGGTTCCGCGCCCGCGTCTCAAGGACCGGATCGTCGAGGATCTCGTCTGGGGCCACGGCCTGCGCAGGCCCCGCCAACAGGCAGAAGCACAGGAAAAGGCTGGTGAGAAGGGAGCGGATCATCGCATGTTACTCCGCCGCCGCCGGTGCGCCCGCAGGGCGTTTTCTGGACGGTTTCGGCGCGCCGACGCGAAGCCGCCTGTCGGCGATGGAAATGCCGCCCCCGAGCGCCATGATCACGCAGCCGATCCAGATCAGGGTGATCAGCGGCTTGAAATAGACCCGGACATCCACCGCCCCGTCACCGCGGCTTTCACCCAGCGACAGGTAAAGCTGCGAGAAGCCGGTGGTGTAGATGGCTGCCTCGGTCGTCGGCATCTGGCGGGCGGTATAGATTCGTTTGGAAGGATCCAGCCGGGTGACAATGGCTCCGCCCTGACGGACGGTGAAGTGGCCGACTTCCTCGTTGAAATTCGGACCGCGGCGCGGCGCCGCCCCGTCGAACGTCAGCTGATAGCCGGACAGTTCGACAACGTCTCCCGGCCGCATGGTCTCTATCCGCTCTTCCTGAAAGGCCGATGCGGTGACGACTCCCAGAACGGTCACGCCGATGCCGAAATGGGCCAAGGTGGTTCCCCAGGCAGATCCGGGCAATCCGACCAGACGGGCGAAGGCGCGCCTCGGACCGATCTCGACGATCTTCACCCGGGTGAGAATTTCGGCGACAGCGCCCGCCATCACCCAGACCGCGAGACCGACGCCCAGCGGGGCCAGAACCTTGTCCATGCCCCACAGCCAGAACGTGAAGAGCGTCAGCAGAAGGGCAAGGCCGAAGGCCGCGTAGAGCCGCTGGGATGCGGCCAGCAGGTCGCCGCGCTTCCAGGAGAGTACGGGACCGAAGGGCACGGCGATCAGGAGCGGCACCATCAGCGGTCCGAAGGTGAGGTTGAAGAAGGGCGCGCCGACGGAGATCTTTTCTCCCGTGACCGCATCCAGAAGCAGGGGATAGAGCGTGCCGACGAAGACCGCCGCACAGGCGGAGGTCAGGAACAGGTTGTTCAGAACCAGCGCCCCTTCCCGGCTGATCGGCGCGAAGAGCCCGCCCTGCTTGAGCGCCGGAGCCCTCCAGGCGTAGAGCGCGAGCGACCCGCCGATGAAGATGCACAGCAGGACCAGGATGAAGACACCGCGCGCCGGATCGGTGGCAAAGGCGTGGACGGAGGTCAGGACACCGGAGCGCACAAGGAAGGTTCCCAGCAGCGACAGGGAAAAGGTGAATATCGCCAGCAGGACCGTCCAGATCTTCAGGGCTTCGCGCCGCTCCATGACGATTGCCGAATGCAGAAGCGCCGTTCCGGCCAGCCAGGGCATCAGGCTGGCGTTTTCGACCGGGTCCCAGAACCACCAGCCGCCCCAGCCGAGCTCGTAGTAGGCCCAGTAGGACCCCATGGCGATGCCAAGGGTCAGGAAGCACCAGGCAAGCAGCGTCCAGGGCCGGACCCAGCGTGCCCAGGCGGCATCCGTGCGCCCCAGGATCAGAGCAGCAACGGCAAAGGAAAAGGTGATCGAGAACCCGACATAGCCGACATAGAGAAGCGGCGGATGGATTGCCAGACCGATATCCTGAAGGATCGGATTGAGGTCGGCGCCTTCCAGAGGCGGATTGACGACGCGGGCGAAGGGGTTGGACGTGGCCAGCAGGAACAGGATGAACCCGGTTGAGATCCAGCCCTGGACGGACAGTGTCGCGGCGCGCAGATCCTTCGGAAGATTTCCTCCGAAAAACCCGACCAGTGCGCCGAAGAACACCAGTATGAGCACCCACAGCAGCATCGAGCCTTCGTGATTGCCCCACACACCGGTGAACTTGTAGAGCAATGGCTTGGCGGAATGGGAGTTTTCCAGGACATTGAGCACCGAGAAATCGGCGCTCAGATAGGCGTTCGTCAACACGGCGAAGGACAGCAGCACCATGACGAAGGTCATCACGGACACCGGAGGGGCGACAGCCATCAGCCGGTCGTCCCCGGCAAGCGCACCCCACAGGGGGACGACGGATTGCACGAGCGACAGCGCGAAAGCCAGCACCAGCGCATAATGTCCGAATTCGACGATCATCGGCCTTCCCGTTCCCTGTTCACTGAAGCCATGAGATCAGTTGGCGCTTGTCTTTTCGCCGGCTTCTTCGCCCTGCCAATAGCCCTTGTCCTTGAGCGCTTCGGCGACTTCCTTCGGAATATAGTTCTCGTCGTGCTTCGCAAGCACGCTGTCGGCAACGAACACGCCGTCCGGCCCGACGATACCTTCGGTCACCACGCCCTGCCCCTCGCGGAACAGGTCCGGCAATATGCCCTTATAGGTCACGGGGACCGCGTTCTCCATGTCGGTGACGCGAAAGCTGACCTGCGCGTTGTCGGAGCGCACGACCGACCCGTCCTCCACGAGGCCGCCGAGCCGGATCCGCTGTCCGGGCGCAATCGCATTGTCGGCGATATCCGTCGGGCTCTGGAAAAAGACGATCTGATCGTTCAGGGCAAACAGGATCAGGCCGAGCGCCCCGGCAAGCACGGCACCGGCCGCGCCGATAAGGGTCAGTCTTCTTTGCTTACGTGTCATTCGCTTTCCGTCCGCTTTCCATTGCCTGCGGCCCCTGCAGGCGCGGAAATCCCTTCAATTGTCTCAAGACCCAGGTAGCCCCAGCTGCCGGGCGGCGTCGTTGATCGAGGACAAGTCTTCCGGGCTGCCTGCGTAGGCGGTCCGGGCGTCCCGGAGCGCGGTCTCCGCGCTCTGCCTTTCCCCCAGCACAATATAGGCCTGCATCAGCTGTTTCCATTCCGCCGCGGTCCCTCCGTCCGAGGCAAGCCGTTCGGCAAGACCGGTGACCATCGAGCGGATCATGGCCTGTCTGTCGCCGGCGCTCATGTCCTGCGAGGCGGTGATGTCCTCCTGCGACGGGCCGCGCGGCGGCGCTGTCTCACCGGCCGCGCCGGACGCTCCGGCCGGGGCTTCGAGGGCCGCGAGTTCCTGGCGCGCGGCACCCACCCAGGCTTCCGTGCCCTCGGCGTCGGCCAGAAGGTCGCGCCAGGCCTTCACCGCCTCGGCTTTCCGGCCTTCCTGCCCCAGGGCAAGCGCCAGGAAGAAGCGCGGCTTGACCGCGCTGGCATCCATCTCCACGGCCTGTTCGAACGCCTGCCGCGCCTCGGCAGTGACGAGCCCCTGGCTGGCGATGGTCAGGGCCTCGCCCATGTCGGTGAGCCAGTCCTGTCTCGGCCCCAGAAGACGGATGGCCTGCGCATAGGCGCGGGCGGAGTCCTGCGGCCGGCCGAGAGACAGATAGACCGGGGCAATCACCACCCAGCCCTGCCCGTCTTCCGGGTTTTCCGCCAGGTGACGCTCGACACGGGCCACGAGAACATCCACGGACTGTTCCTGCGCCGGCATGTCCAGCCTTGCGGCAAGCGGTGCGTCCGGCAGATCCGGAGCGCCGAAGACGAGATACAGGCCGACGGCCCCGACCGGCAGGGCGAAGAGCGCCATTGCCTGGACGAATCGCAGCCGTGCACCCGGGGCGATCCCACCGCTTTCCCGGGCATGTTTTTCATGGGCACCGAGCAGACGGCGGGCAATTTCCGTGCGCGCGGCAGCGGCGGCTTCCGG
This sequence comes from Labrenzia sp. 011, assembly GCF_003075075.1. Lineage (GTDB taxonomy): Bacteria > Pseudomonadota > Alphaproteobacteria > Rhizobiales > Stappiaceae > Roseibium. The sequence continues at coordinate 74,139 of NZ_QCYM01000014.1, forward strand.
CTCGATCAGCCCCCGTTTCAGTTCGGTTTCTATGGTCTTGAGCTGGTCGCGGTAAACCGCCTCGTCCGCGGCCCCGGACGAGGCATCGCTCGACCGCCGGGTCCTCGACAGGGGAACGAGCACGGACAGGGCGGCGGCCGCTGTCATGACGGCTATCAGGATCCAGAATACCATGGTTGCACTATAGACAGTTCAAACCGGACAAAAGCAAGACGGCTCTGCTGTGACCGGCGGTCGCGGCAGACGAGCGTCTTTGACGACGGGAAGAACGGCTTTGCGCGGTCCGGGCTCCAAGGGCTTTATCTGTGGCCCAGCGCGCTGGCCACCAGCTTGCGCTCCGGACTGACCTCTCCCGAAGCGCTCAGTTTCCGCGCCTTGGCCACGGCGGTCTGCCGGCTGCGCCGGAGCTGGTCGGCATATTCGGAGCCGAAATAGATCTCCGACAGCATGATCGCCACATCGGCCGCGGCCAGATGGGCCTGCAGCTCTTTTCCCCGGGCCTTGCCGAGATCGGAGATCTGCGAGCGCGTAACGATTTCCAGCGTCTGTTCGACGGCCTGTCTGGTGCGTTTGCCGACCTCGTTCACCGCGAAGGTTTCCGAAGCGGTGCGCACCAGGGTGACGACGCGCAGGGTGCGCACCGCCTCGTCAATCGCGCTCTGGTCGACCTGCAGCTTGCCGGTGCGGTCGAATTTCGGCACCTGCAGCGCCCGGCGGACCGCCCCGTGGGCGTTGTTCAGCTCCGTCGTCACCACGTTGGAAATGCTGCGTTTGCTTTCCGCCAGGCGCTTGTGCCACTTGCCGGACAGGGACAGGTCCATGTCCCGCTCCACACCGCGCACAAGGGAATGGTATTCCAGCAGCGCCTGCGAGAAGGCAACCGGATCCGGATTGTTCCTGCAGTGTTCGAGCGCCAGGATCTGCAGCCGTTCCGCCTCGCTCATCACGACATCGACAAACGGCGCGAACTGCGAGTTCTCGATCGTCTTGGGATCCTCGTCACCGGCCAGACGGGCGGCGAATTTGCACAGGGCCGCCGGCGCATCGGAGCGGTCGATCAGGGCTGCGGCAATGACCGCGACATGATCGGGAAAGCGGTCGGAGCACTTGTCGACCAGCCGCAGGACATCCGTGTCCCGCTTCAGCCTCTGTTCGTTGATCCGGTCGGGAATGTTCTGCAGAAAGGGCACGAGCCAGCGCTCGGCCGAAAAGATCTTCTGGATGTCCCTGAGTTCGGCAATCCCGCGTTCCCCGCCGAGCTCGATGCCCATCCGGCGCCGTTCCGTCTCCGAAACCTCGCTGCGGTGAAGGGCCTCCCCCACCGCATCCACGGACCGGGTGCGCAGGGCCTGTACGAGAGCGGCGACCCGTTCGCCGCTGACCTCGGCATTGCCGGCCTGGTCCATGACGGTGCGGAAGTCGTTGGGCATGACGTCCCGGCCGAGCCACGTCCAGACCCGCGTGAGCATGCCGCGGTTGATACGTGCCTCCTGCCGGATCGGCAGGGTCTCGTTGATCAGGAAGTCCTCCAGCGGCGCGAAGAACATGCGCTGGATCTGGTTGCGTCTCTGGGAGCCGTCGGACATTTCCGGTGGTGTCGCATGGGGTCTGCGCAGGATGGCCAGCGCGGCAGCGAGAACGATCTGGAGATTCGGATCGGGGTCCTTTTGAAACCTGGCCCGTTCCATGTTCCGGACCAAGGCCTCGACCGCTTGCGGCCTGAGGCTACCCAGGTAGGATTTTATCTTATTCTCAAGCTGGGCCGAATGGGTCATTCACAGCGTCAATCGCGATCCAAGACCACGCGACGTTAGCTACATAAGTTTAAGCAAGTGTTGAGAATAATTTCAGGTTTCCGGAATACCCGCTTGACGGACACCTTGCGCGCGCCGGCCTATCCGATGACCTGCCAGCTGCCGCCGTCCGTTTCGCAGGCGGTGCCCCTGGCCTGAAGCATCCGTCCCTGCAGAACCATCTCGTGGGTGAATTCCCGGCAGCTTGTCTCGTTGACGAAATAGACCGGACCGGGACGCACCTGGCCGCTGCGGCCGGTGCGCTCGTTCTGCCAGGCGACGGCAACGCCGACACCGCGGGCCCGCAGGGCGCGGTCCTGGGCATCTTCGGCCGCACGGCGGTCGGAGGGGTCGAGCGCATTGCCCAGCTCGTTGTTCACCAGTACGGAAATGGCGGCATTGGCCTCGGACCCGGCCACATTGGATTGCGGATCGCCGAAAAACGATCCCCAGCCGGCAGTTTCCTTCGAGCCGGACGTCATCGAACATCCTGCCAGAACCGTGGCAAGCGCAAGACATGTGGCAGCGCGCAAAAACATGCTCGAAAGCTCCCGGAGCAATCTGTTTCCAGGCAGGTTCTCCTGACAATCAGGACGGCCGCTCGGACTCGGCAACCCGGCGCACTTCCCGGCGTCCTTTCGGACACGGGAGGCACCGGATGACAGGATAACCGGCAGAACCCGCAGATGATTCCTTGTTATTTTCAATTTGTGGCCGAACTTGGCCAGCGTCCAGTCTTTTGACAACGCCAGGTGCTTCAATTTCCATCACATTTCATTGCGGCCAGGGGACGGACGGCGGAAGTCCGCCGTCAAACCCGTCCCAGCGCCGGCAATGTCAGCCTTGCCTTCAGCCCGCCGAGCTCCGATCCGTCCATGTCCAGCGTTCCGCCGTAGAGCGCGGCCAGATCGGCCACGATCGACAGGCCGAGGCCGGTGCCGGGAACGGTTTCATCGAGCCGCCGGCCGCGCTTGACCGCCTCCGCCCTCTCATCGGGCGCCAGTCCGTTGCCGTCGTCCTCCACCTCGATGGTGAACATCTCCCGGCTGGTGGCCGGGTCGTTGAGGGGCGCCACGCGCACCGAAACCCGGCTGCTGGCCCATTTGCAGGCATTGTCGATGAGATTGCCCGCCATTTCCTCCAGATCCTGGCTTTCCCCGCGAAAGCGGATCGCGCCGGTCTGCTCGAAGCCGACGGACAGGCCCTTGTCCTGGTAGATCTTGTCCATGGCACGGATCAGCCTGGCAAGCACCGGTTCCGTTTCGCAGGACACGCCGATCACCCGGCGCTGCGCCGCCATGCGGGCGCGCTCCAGATGATGCTGGATCTGGGTGGACATGATGGCCGCCTGCTCGGACACCTTGTCGGCCAGCGGACCGCCACCGGCGGCGCGGGCCTCGTTCGAGATCACAGACAAAGGCGTCTTCAGCCCGTGCGCCAGATTGCCGACATGGGTGCGCGCCCGTTCGACGATCTCCCTGTTGGACACGATCAAGGCATTGAGCTCCACCGCCAGCGGCGCGATCTCGCGCGGCAGGTCCTCGTCGATCCGTTCCGCGTCGCCCTGGCGGACGGCCGACAGGGAGGCGCGCAGGTGGGCCAGCGGTTTCAGGCCGATGCGCACCTGCAGGAAGATCGCCAGGATCAGGCCGAGGCCGACGATGCACAAGGTCAGCGCGACCATGCGGGCGAATTCGTAGATATCGGCCCAGAACCCGGCCGTTGCCGCCCCCACGGCGATGACATACTGCGTCTCGCCGATGGAGATGCGCTGCTGCAGCACGCGGATTTCGTCGCCGCCGGGACCGGCCACGAAGCCGGCGCTGCTGTCCTTCTCGCCGATGTCCGGCACATTGAGCGGATCGCCCACGAGCGATTTCGACGCATAGAGGATCTCCGCCCTGCCCGCCTGGCGCACGGTCCAGTACCAGCCGGACAGCGGCAGGGAGAAGCGCGGGTCGCCGCTGTAGTCCGGATCGCTCAGCGTGGCGGGCGCCCCCTCCGCGCCGTCGCCCGTATCCAGCATGCCGGAAATCAGCGCGTTGAGGTGGATCTCCAGCTGGGTGTCGAAGGCGCGTTCACTTGCCCGCTGGTAGAGGCTGGCCAGAAAGACGCCGGCCAGGGCAAGGGCCACGGCGGACCACACGGCGGCAACGAAGACAAGGCGCGCGGCCAGCGAGCGCTGCCGGCCGCGCGGCGTCCGGCGCGCCGGGTCCGGCGTCTCCTCAGCTGTCACCGGCCGCTCCCAGCCGGTAGCCGAGACCGCGAATGGTCTCGATCAGGTCGGAGCCGATCTTCTTGCGCAGACGGCCGACAAAGACCTCGACCGTGTTGGAGTCCCGGTCGAAGTCCTGATCGTACAGATGTTCGGTGAGTTCCGTCCTGGAGATCACCTTGCCCTGGTGATGGAGCAGATAGGACAGCAGCCGGTATTCGTGGGAGGTCAGCTTGACCGGCGAGCCGTCCACGGTGACCCTTCCGGCACGCAGGTCGAGACGCACGGCACCGCAGGTCAGCTCGTTGGAGGCATGGCCGGCCGCCCGGCGCACCAGCGCGCGGACCCGGGCCAGCACTTCCTCCATGTGAAAGGGCTTGGCCACATAATCATCCGCCCCGGCGTCGATCCCCGAGACCTTGTCCGACCAGCGGTCGCGCGCCGTGAGGATCAGCACCGGCATGGTGCGCCCGTCGCGGCGCCAGTTTTCCAGAACCGACAGGCCGTCCAGGGTCGGCAGGCCGAGATCCAGGACAACGGCGTCATAGGGTTCGGTGTCGCCCAGATAATGCCCGTCCTCGCCGTCCGTGGCGCTGTCGACCACATAGCCGGCCTCTTCCAGGGCGGTGACGAGTTGGCGGTTCAGGTCGGTATCGTCTTCAACAACAAGAATGCGCATGGGGTCCGGTTTTTCCATTGACTGCGGTGATCGGGCCGCCCGCCCCCGGCTGGAGCGGCAGGCCCGGCATCCTGGCGGCTACCTGCCGGCGTTGACTGTGACCGTTGTCACCTTGCCGCCGTTCCTGACCGACAGCACATAGACATAGCCGCCGCCCTGCCGGCAGAGCTCCGCCTTCAGAATCTCGCCCTTCACCCGGCTGGCGACCGACCCGAGGGACGCCGCCTTGCCGCTGGCCACAACCTGGCGCGCCTCCCCCTGCGACAGACAGGCCGCCTGCGCCGGAGCCACCGCGGCGCACAGGAGGATCAGGAGTAAAAATATCTGTTTCACGGGTTCGATTCCGGTTCTGCTCACGAAGTGTCCGCAAGGTGTAATCAATTTCACATGAACGCAAGCTGAACCGGGTGTTTTGGGGATTTGGGGGGGGACCGTCAGGTTCCGGGCCATAGCGGACCTTCATATTACTGGCTGGTCTAACACCACGGGAATATGCTAACCGGCAAAAGAAGGCCAAAACCTCAACCGGGCTAACTTATAGACGCGCACTCTATGGGGAGCAGGTCAACGCGTGGCATCTGTTACACAAGCTTGGGCGATCAAATGTCAACATGGCATTTTCACCGGAGCAGCAGGCTGAGAAACGATAAGAGCAGACTGAATAAGCTGACAGAAACTGCGATCCACGAAAGGACTGGCTTTTGCACCAATTCTCGCTCCGCCGCTATATCGTGGCGCAGCTTTCGATGCCCTTCCAAGGTCAATACATGATCCCCAAACATTGATGATTCCCAGTATTCGCTATCTTCGCCGACCTCCGGCTTCTTCGGTATTGGAATCTGATATTTCTGGGCAGAACGCACGCGTTGTCTGGTTTCAATCTCATCTATTAACTGACGTGGTAGACCGACCTCGTGATGGTACTCCGATAAGATACTTCTATAGTCGTCCCACGGCGAACCTTTTTCTTTTGCCGCTTCGATTTTCGGTCGGTACAGATCTTCAAGCCGTTCGGTTTCATGTTGCGCCGAAATGATCTGGTGCCGTTCTTCTCGATATCTCAGCAAATTTTTGATCAGTAGATGCATATGCACTCCAGATATCTCGATGCCTGACGCCGGGTTGGATACTGGAACCATGTGGGACGCAGACATCGCTTACGGTAGTCCTCCCGTATCCGATCGACTTCTCTGTCGGCGCTTTCGGCCCTGAGCTGCCATTTAACACCCGTAAATTCAATGGCGGCTTCGCTCCTACATTGCGGTCATGCCGACGCTCGTTGCTTTCGCCCGGAAGCAGTCATCCCGCGTCATCACTTCCCCGTTGCGCAAGATGGGCCATCAGGCGCATGCAGTGCCCCATGGCAGTGGCGTCCACCCAAGGTCGGCTTCGATCCTCCGCCTGTACGGGGTGTCGATCTGCCGGGGCGCATGGCGGATATAGCGTTCGGCCTCGTCTTTCTTTGCACCTTCGAGCCCCTGTAAGTAGGAGAGGACCTGTTCAACGGTCGGGGCCACCGATTGTCCGTCGAACTGCGGGGGTAGTGCCGTCCACACCACGCCTTGCACGCCATGGGCCAAGGCCCAGCCCGGTAGGCCCGGTAGCGCCTCAGGCGTGGCTCCGCCCTGCGACCAGGTGGCCACCCAGTTGCCGTTCTGCGTCGCCTCGCGCGCCATCAGGTGCCGTTTCGCGAGCTCCAAATCGTCCGCGTCCATAATCGCCCAGAACGATCGCACCTCTGGTGCTGTCGGCTCCAGCACCAGAGTTATGCGCCCGTTTTTCGACTGGCGGGTGAATTCCACCCTCAACAGCGGCCCATCGTCAAACCACCCTCGGCGGATAGGAAGCTCGCGTGGATCCCAGATTAACGATCCCCAACCTAGGCATGCAATCGCCATTTCTCTTGCCCCTCTCATCAACGCTCCTGAACATGTCGCACATTCCAACCTCGCCTACCACCCAATGGCAGCGGCGGTGCTGCTGCGAGCGGCAAAGTGTTACCCAAATACCTTTGAGCTTCGCTTGTATATTTAAGGTTGCTGTTGCATAAGATACGCTTTCCCCGCTAATTGTTCGGTGAAACAACGGGGGAGGGAAGCATGGCGGTTACGGCAGCCTTTGGCTTCGATGAAAACGCTGACTTGGAGAGCAACCTTACCAAGTTAAAAACGCATCTCGGGTTGCATGACGCGACCCTGAGCGCACAGCTCACGACCTTCTACCCGGTCCTCCTCGATGAAACCTATAAGTCCTCGACCGTTTGGAATACTATGCTCCAAGCGATCGTTGATGCGGACGTCTTCGCCGCACAGCAAACCACAGCGCCCACACCTGCGGCAACTGGCGCAACCGCGACAGTTCCGCCCGCTGCCGGTCCCACTGGCTGGTTTCTGGAAGGTCTCAGCATTGAGGGCTTCCGTGGCATAAACAATGAGGGCAAGCCGCTTGAATTGAAGTTCAAGTCAGACAAGGTCAACAGCGTCTCCGCCGTAAACGGTGTGGGCAAAACATCTGTATATGATGCCATCCGGTATGCGATATCCGGGCGGCTGCCGTGGTTGGAAGAACTCCCTCCGGGCGATCGTGACGGTGATTACTACCTCAACCGATTCCATCCTGCCCAGACGGCGATTATAAAGCTTTCGCTCCGCGAAATGGCGACGAACCAGCCCTGTGAAATCGAGGTCAAGCGGGATAGCTCGGGAACTCGAACAGTATCCGCATCCGGCACTTGGGATGGCAACGCTATCCTTCATTCCCTCAATCGTGAGTTCGTGCTGCTCGACGGGCCGACCTTCCAAAACTTCATCGCGGCCAAACCCCAGGCGCGGGGCCGCACGTTTGCAGGTCTGCTGGGGCTCTCAGATTATAGCAGGATGCGCCAAGCCCTTGCGGCACTGGCAAATACGCGAGCGTTCAACAACCACTTCGGCGTGCAGGCCCATACACAAGCCCAAGCCCACGCGCAGAAAGGCGTCAATGACGCATGGGATGCCCTGAAACGCGATCACCTGATCCTGACGGGCGACGAATGGGGTACGATGCCCCTCGCTGATGGCCTCGCCAAGTGTTTCTCGGCACTGGAGCAGATCGGCCCGCTGAACGCACTCTGCGCAGGCAAGACGTTCAGTGAGATCGACGTGGACGCCTGTATCGAAGCCGTCAAGGCTGCCGAGGGCGGCCCGCAACGGGAGCGCCTCGGGGAATGTGTCCGGCTCCGGCAGGAACTGGTCACGCTGAACGTGCAGGCGCCCGATGCGGAGCGCACCAATCAGCTGGCGAATGTCGCGAAGAACCGCGAAGAGGCCGTAGTCAAGACGGCCGGCGATGTCATCCTCCAGCTCTATCAGGCAGGGGCCAAGGCTCTTGAGCTGCCTGAATGGGCGAACGCTGGTATATGCCCGCTGTGTGACAGTGCAGTTGCCCATGATCTTTATAGTCATGTCGGCACTAAGCTCTCCGCATTCACCGCACTCGACGAAGCAACCCAGGCGGTGGGCCTCGAATGGAACGAGGGGGGCTGGGCTGACCTGACAGGACTTGAGAAGCTGTTGGAACCCGATGCCACCAAGCGCCCGATCACTGCCCTGTCGGATACGGCGCAAAAGGGGGTGCTTACCGAGGCGCAGGCCAAGGACCTTGCCGTCTGGCTGCGGACGTTGCGCGAGCGCGCGGGTGCTCGGGATACTGCGCTGGAGAATGAGCAGCGTGAGCTGGAGAAGATCCTTCCCCAGTCTTCAGTTGAGGTGACGAAGAAGGTTGAGGCGGCCCGCCGGATGCAAGAGAGCCTCGGCAATCTCGACGCCGCACAGACTGACCTTGACCGGGAGAAGGCGCGCGCCAGCCGCGTGTCGCGTTTGAAGACATTTCTGGACCGGGCCTCGAACGATTTCGGGGTGGCAGAGGCGGCAATCAGCAAGGCCCGTCTGGCCGCCGTGGAACCCGTATTCAAGACCAACTTCGCGGAGATGTCGTTTTTCGGAGTCACGCCGGAGGTCGTCAAACGTGCCAACAGCGAGGATCTTCAAATCCGCTTGCAAGAGTTCCACGGGCTGGCCGACCTGTCACCCCAGGCGCTGTTGTCAGAAAGCTACCGCAATGCCTTTGCCATCGCGCTCTATCTTGCTGCTGCGTCACTGTACGGCGGGATGCCCAAGTTTATCGTGCTCGATGATGTGACTTCCAGCTTTGATGCGGGCCACCAGCTCTATCTGGTGGAATTGCTCCGGAAAAGCTTTGCCCGGCCAGCCAACCCGGACGGGCTGCAGGTGATCCTGTTGAGCCACGACACCATGTTGGAAAAGCTCTTCAACAAGCACACTGGCTCCGGCGTCTGGTGGCACCAGCGGCTCGAAGGCAACCCTCAGTTTGCGGTGCTGCCGCAAGCCGGCGCGGTGAACAAGGTGCGTGATCATACCATTTCATTGCTGCAGGCCGGACAGGCTGACTTCGCCAAAGAGGGAGTCCGGCAGTATCTCGAATACCGGCTGAGCGATCTCATCAGCAAGCTGCGCATCCCCGTACCTGTGGACGTTGCCTTCAATGACAACAAGCAGCTGACGGGGGAATTCCTCGGTGCGATCGACGCCGCCGTGAAACTCCACAAGGCGGGGGGATCCCTTATTCTCGAACCCGCTCAGGAGACGGGCTTGAACGCCAACATGGCGACGATTGTTGGAAACTTCACCAGTCACTGGGGAACAGGTCAAGCTCTGGCCTTCACAGCGCCGGCCCTGCTCGGCGTAATGAACGCGATCGACCAGTATTGCGACTGCTTTACTTTTGTCCCGAATCCCGGGGGGGCTCGGAAGTTGTACAAATCTCTTAGCCAGAAGCTGTGACCAGGATCATTGCGTCTAGTACTGGCCGTCAAACAGGTCGCCAGCGCCCGGGTCATGAGAAAGGCCAGTCGTCGGCGCCGCAAATGCTCGGGCCGGTCATAGATGTGGCACCGCTGGCAGAACACCCGGAGATTCTGCTGGTTATTATGACCGGGTTGTCGTCAAGGTGCGCCGTCGCCAGATAATCGAGCAAGCATGTATCGTCGGGGTGGTAGCAAACGGAAAGGAAATCCCAGGCAGTAACTCGGTCCGGCGATGAGCGGTGACAGCATCCGGTTGCTGTTCTCTCTTGATCTCTCAAAGCAGACAGTCCGTTGTCGGCCCCGTTTCGGACAATCGTTTCAATCGCAGCGAACGTCCGCTCCCCGCCCTGACCGGGCCTCCAATCAGCTACGGTCAGCGACAGCATTCGAGGTGATGAATGCAATCAGGCCCTCGCACACATCGTCACGCCGGGGGAAACTATCGGGACGTTCGGCGCCCTGGCGGATCGTGGCTTCGCCCCCGGGGAAGAAACGACAAGGCACGGGTCAGGTCTTTGCTGCGTAGCGCGCGCGAAGTTCCGCGAAAACCTGAGCTGCGGGAATGGCGGGGCCGCTGTCCAGACCGGCCTTGATCGCCGCGCGCAAGGCATCCAGCTCCTGGCGCTCCGTGTCCCGTTTGCGGGTCCGGTCGCGCCATGCCTCGCGGACGCCTTCGCTCGTCGAGGCATATTTTCCGCCGGCACCCGTCTGGCGCAGGGTTTCGGCCAGTTCGGCGGGCATGGTGATCCTCATTCGTTCAACTGCGGCCATAAGCGTCCCTCCAGCGGTCACCGCATATCTTTCATGCTTATGAGCCAGATGTCAGCGTGAGGGGCGCGCCTCACCGTGCCAGTTCGATGCCGAACATGCGACGCATGAGATCGACGAACAGGCCGAATGGTCGCGCGAGCAGGACCATGAGTACAATAGCCGAACCGATCGCGAAGAGAGCTTCCGACGCGCTCGCTCCCGCGATCATTAGCGTAGCCCCATAGACGGGGACCTGGAACACCAAAAAGGCGGCAATGTCCGCCGCCGCAGCGCTGAAATACCCTCGCGGTTGCACCTGTGAGAAAAGCCAGTCGCGCCACACGGTGTAGGGTCGTCCCGTGGCGATCATCACCGGGATCATGACAAGCCGGGTTGTCAGGACCGATGACAGGTCCATTCCCGCGATTACGAGTTCCGAAAAGGTTGCAAACACGGTGAAAAACACGATCGTGGCAATGGTGTCGATAATCGAGGTGCGCATGAAAACTCTTTAACATGCCAGGGGCACAAATAAATCAATCCGGCAGCCGCATCTGTGGACGCCCACTGACTGGAGCGATGCATTTGCGGTGATCGCCTGCCTGAAGGGCCGTCAGAAGGCGCACAACGAGGGCCGGGTCCAGTACGCCGTGCGGTTCGAGGTGGACTGCAAACAGAGCCGACGAGGGGACTGGATCCCCGCCTTCGCGGGGATGACAACCGGGAGAGGCGCAGACGAAGTTGCGCGCCAGTTCCCGTTCAAGCCCGGCGTTCGTTCCCGCAACTGGAGGCGTGCTCCCCCTACAGCGCCACCAGATCGTCCGTCTGCGGGTCGTCGTAGCGGCCCTTGAAGTGTTCGAAGATTTGCAGGGTGCGCCGGGCGATGCCGGTCCAGCCGAAGGAGCGGCGGGCGAAGCGGGCGCCTTCCACCGACAGGGTCTCGCGCAGCCAGGGATATTGCATCGGCATGTTGAGCATGGCGGCGAATTCCTCCGGACGCTTCGGGTCGGCGACCAGGGCATGGCGGCCGAATTCGATCTGGTCGAACAGGCCGCCGTGGACCGTGACCACGGTCGGCGTGCCGCAGGCCATCGCCTCCACTGCCGTCATGCCGAAGGGCTCGTAGCGGGAGGGCAATGCGAAGATGCCCGGCGCCCGGTAGAAATCGGCCAGATCCGCATCTTCCACATAGCCGCGCCAGCTGATGGCATCTGCAACGCCCATGTCGGCGGCCACCTGTTTCCACTGGTTGAGCAGAGCGATGTCGCTGTCGGAATTGGCACCGGCCGCCAGGACGAGGCGCGCGTCGGGCTGCAGCTTGAGAAGATGCGGCAGGCTTTCGATGATGAGGTCGTAGCCCTTGTTTTCCGCCGCCCGGCCGACGACGTAGATGTCCGTGTCGCGAATATCGTGCTTCTGCCGCGCCGCGGCCACCTTGTCCGGCGTGGAAGGCGTGAACCGGCCCTCGTCGATGCCCGGCGGAATCATGGTGATATGTTCCTTCGGCAGCTGGTAGTGCTCGACGATCAGGTCGGTCTGCTGCTCGGTGGTCGCGATCACGTGGTCGCAATTGCGGTAGAGCACGAATTCCTTCTGGATCCGTTCCTCGAACCGGTAGCCGGTCATTTCCTGCTTGCCGGCCCCGACCATGTCGTGACGCTTCCACCAGCCGAGGGAATGCGGCGTGTGGATATGGGGGATCTGCAGTTCCTCGGCGATCTTCTGACCGGAGACGCCCGCGTCCCAATAGTGGCTGTTGATGACGTCATATTCGATCTTGCGGTGCCGGATCATGGCCAGCGCATTGGTGACGAAATCGCCGTACCAGTCGTGCATGTCCTCCTTGCGGATGAACTCCCGGCCGCCGAAGGGCACGCGCACGACGCGCAGATTGTCGTTGATGACATCCTCTGCCGGCTGATCCTCGAACTGGCGGGTCATCACGTCGACCCGGTAGCCGAGGCGGGCAAATCTCTTGGCGAGCTCCAGCACGAACACAACCTGCCCGCCCGTGTCCGGCTTTCCCAGCTCGGGGGATCCGGCCACGTAACCGTGCAGCGAGATCATCAGCAGCGAACCGATATTGTGCTTAGTCATGAACTACCAACCTTTATTTGTTTGTGTTCCGGTCTCCGTCTTCCCAGGCGCTTCGTTTGGCTCTTGCAGTTCAGGCTGCCGCTTGGCGCAGCAATCCAAGTTTTATCAGTCCTTCCAGAACCCCGGCGGCATGGGGAGCGGCCGCACGATAGGTCTTGTCCCTCGGCATGGTGTCCAGAAGCTCCCGGCGCGCATTGCCGACGGCGATGGCCTTGCCGGCGGCCTCGAAGAGGGCCAGGTCGTTTCCCGAATCCCCGGCCGCCACGGTGTTTTCCATGGCAATGCCCAGGTGGCCGGCCAGGTGACGCATGGCGGCGTCCTTTCCGGCTCCGGGCGCGAGTATGTCGAGATCGCTCGCCCCTGAATAGATATATCTGAGCGGGATGCCTTCGCGGGCCAGCCGCTCCAGTATCCGTTGCACGTCCCCCTCGCCCGGCACCGCGAAACTGGCCTTTCCCTGTGTCTGGAAAATGTCCGCATGCGGCGCATAGCCCAACTCCGTCACCAGCGCGCGGACATCCCTGTCCGGCCAGTCCGCAAACTGCTTCTGCCAGCTCTCCAACCAGTAACGCCCCAGACGGATTTCGGTTCCCAGACCGGTGATGATCGCATCGGGCGCGAAATCCGCCGGAAATTCCTCCGCCAGGGTCCGGTCGACGCTGACCGCCGGACGGCTGGAGTTCAGGGCGAACTTCGCCCCGTCGGGGCGCTGCCTGAGCGCCTGCCAGAGACGGTCGAGATCCGCACGGTTCCCGGTCAGCGTGTCGTCGATGTCGCTGACCAGCAGCCAGGCATCCGGACTGTCAGGGTCGGGGGCCGCGTCCGCGCTCACAATCCCTCCACCTCCTCTTCGGGGGAGACATAGGTGGTGGTATAGACCTGCGCGGCGGTATCCTCGCTCACAGGACGGCGCAGGGTGCCGATTTCGACGTTCTTCAGGCAGACGGCGGCGCTTTCGGTGTAAAATCCGATGCCGCCCTCGGCGAAACTGTCGTCGACCAGGCTGAGAACCACCTGGCTGTCGATGGAGACCTCGATGTACATGCCATGGGCGATGACTTCGATCTGCCACGGTCCCTGACCGCCGCCGCGAAAATGCGCGTCCTGCAGCGGTGCGAAGCGGAAGGCGTGTTCGAATTCCGGTGTCGGATTGGCCCCCCATGCACGCATCTGCGCCATGCCATTGACCAGATCGAGCGACAGATAATAGCCGTCGCCGTCCTCATTGGTGCGCAGAACCAGCCCGGTCTTGCCGGAACCTTCCAGCATCAACTGTGTCCGGAGACGGAAATCCTCGTATTTTCCGGGCAAGAGAAAGGCTTCATAGCCGCTCTTGCAGGACAGATGCAGGCCGTCCGCCCGGTCGATCGCCGAGGCGTGGGGATTTCCGTAGAGAAATTTGCACTGATAGGAGGCCGTGACGCTTTCGCTGTGGGTCACCAGGGAGTCGAATCCCGAATAGGACTTGACCTTCAGCCGGCCGGCCTCGTCCCTCACCAGCCGCTTGGGCGGCGGCAGCAGCTTCTTGACGGATTCGCGGCCGTGGACGTTTTCCGTCTTGGAAAAGAAGTTGAAGAGAAGCAGGTCGCCGTCGGCGCGGCAGATCCGGCCGGCATAGTTGCCCGAGGGCAGGAGCACGTTGTCGAAGAAGTTCTCGTATGGCCCCAGCAGGGAATTCGCATACCAGTAGTGGATCTTGGTGTCCTCGCGGATCGACCCGAGGAGATAGTAGCGGTCGTCGAGCCTGAAGAGATTGGGCACCTCGACATCGTCGTAAAGGCCCGGCCGGTGCAGGGGCGCCTCGAAGCTGAAGCTGTCGGGCGCGGTCTCGCGCGCCAGCCCGACGCAGCCCCGGCGGATAATCGGTCCATCCTTCACCCGGGCCGAACTCAGCAGCAGCCGCTCGCCGGTTTCCTCGTCGCAATAGAAGAACGGATCGCGGAAACTCACCCAGCGGCGGCCCTCGTCGACGGAGCTTTCATAATGGGGCGACGGAATCTCGAGGGGATAGACACCGCCGTCACAGCGCTCCCACAGATACAGATCCTTCGACCGGGCAAGGCCGACCCGCTGGACCCGGCCATATTCGGAGCGCGCAAGGCCGGTGTAGAACATGCGCCATTCGCCCGGGCGGTCGGGATCGGCCGTCACATGCATGGTCCACAGCATGTCGTCGTCCCATTCGCCGGGCTCGCCGACAAACAGCGCGTTCTTGACGCGGCGCCAGGTCATGCCGTCGGAACTGACCGCATGGGCGATGAAGTCGTGATTTGGCAGAACCAGATGAAAGAGATGAAAAAGGCCGTCATGATAGACAACATCGACGTCGCCGATGTCAGACCTCAGAAATCCGTGGGATGCATACATGCTCCAACCCTGCCCAGTTGTATCGGTCCATTCAAGTCCTGTGGCCCATAAATTTGCATTGCAGCATTTAACGTCGCCTTTATGGCACGCCATCTTTGCATCCGGGGCGCCAAGCCGCTAACCTGTCACCGCAGCTCAGGATATGACCATGCCTTGCCGCTCTCGACTGCCGGACCTGCCCCGGCGCACGCCGTTTCCCTTCGCGGGCAGACGGTTCGGCGCGGCGCTGGTCTTCGGCCTGTGCGGCCTGCCGGCGCTTCTCACGGCGGCTCCCGCAGTGTCCTGTTCCCTCTCCCTGGTGCTGGCGATGGACGGATCGGCAAGTGTCGATGCCCGCGAACATGATCTACAGCTCAACGGCATGGCCGATGCCCTTGAAGACCCGGAGGTGATCGGGGCGATCGAGGCCGTCGGCGGCATCTGGGTGACGAGCTTCGAGTGGAGCGGCCGATACAAGCAGTTGCTCCAGCTCGACTGGCAGCATCTGGCGGACGCGCAAAGTGCGGAACGGGCGTCGGCGACCCTGCGCGGAGCCGCCAGGGGCTTCACGGAATTTCCCACGGCACTCGGATATGCGCTCGGATATGCGTCCGTGCGCATGAGGAAAGCACCGGAACCGTGTGCCCGGAAGGTGATCGATGTTGCCGGCGATGGCATCAACAACGAAGGTTTCGGCCCGCAGAGCGCCTATCGCGCCTTCGATTTCACGGATATCACCGTCAACGGCCTCGTGGTCGCCGGCGAGGACACCGCGGCGATCGACTACTACCGCGACAGCGTCATCAAGGGCCCGGGCGCGTTCATCGAGGTGGCGGACAGTTACGACGACTATGCCCGCGCGATGAAACGCAAGCTGCTGCGCGAGATCTTCGGCAGCGGCTATGCGGCCCTGCGCTGAGCGGCGGCCGCCGGCCGGGCCGCTTCAGCCGCGCTGCGGGCCGTGGCCCGCCTCTTCCATCAGACGGTAGAAATCCTTCAGCGTCTTGCCCGGCTCGCTGGAGAACCTGTCACCGGTCTCCCGGATTTCCCCGATCCGGTCAAGGCGGAACATGCGGAAGTCCTGCCGCAGCTCACACCAGGCCACCAGCGTCCAGACCTTGCCCCAGAACCACAGTCCCAACGGCCGGATCACCCGGCTGGAGGCGTCGCCCTTGCTGTCGCAATAGGCAATGGACAGACGCTTGCGGCCATCGGCCGCCGTTTCGAGGAAATCGATATAGGCCCGCACCTGCCCGGTCATTTCCGGCGCAACCGCGTGGATTTCCACGTCGCGGTGGCGCACGCGCATCCGTTCGGGCAGCACGGCGTCGATCTTGATCATCGCCTCCTCGGCGGCCCGCGCCATCGCGGCCCCGCCCCAGGCCCGGATCAGGCGCGCCCCGGCAAGCAGGGCGACGGTCTCGTCCCGGGTGAACATGAGCGGCGGCAGGTCGTAGCCGTCGCGCAGGATGTAGCCGACGCCGGCGGCCCCTTCGATGGGGACGCCGGAGGCCTGCAGGTCGACGATGTCGCGATAGATGGTCCGCTCGGACACCTCCAGCCATTCGGCCAGCTGACGGGCGCGGACGAGCCGGCCGCCCCGCAGATACTGCACGATCTGGAAGAGCCGGTCGGCGCGCCTCATGTCAGCCCATCCTCATGCTGCGAACAGGCCGATGGAATTGCCGTCGGGATCGATGCCATAGGCGAAGCGGCCCGCCGGAATGGCGACCGGATCGGAGATGACCTCGCCGCCCGCCCGGACAAAGCGTTCCATGGTGTCTTCAAGCGTGTCCGGACAGGCAAGATGGATGGTCGCCCCGCTTCCGCGTGCGGGCGGCTTGCCGGGATAAAGATGCCCGGCCCGGCCCCCGTCCCTGACCGGAAACATGGCAATTTCGTTCGGTCCCATATCCACGATACGCGTAAGCTCCGTTTGAAAGACGTCATTATAGAACGCGACCGCCTTGTCCAGATCCGAAACGGGTATCTCCGTCCAGACGGTGAAGTGATCGGGAATGAAAGTCATGCGGAATCTCCTTTGGCGCTGTGACAGGATCACCCTAGCAAGGCCCTCCTGACAGCCTTCTGTCAGGAGGCTGACAGCTGCGCGCGCCATCACGCCGCGGACCGACTGCACCGGAAACCGGCAGATCCCGAATTCACGGCGGACGGCAAATGCGCTCCACGGCGGGAGGCCTGCCGGTCCCGTCTGCGGTCCCCCGGGCACCCGGTATCCCCAGGCCTTTGAAAAATCAGCGGTACGATTGCCATGCGATTGATCTGTCTCAAGGAGGTTTGCCGCGGCAAACGGCACTTTGAAGACCTCAAAAGGAGGAAAGAATGAGCCACGTTCCCCACGAACTGCACGAAGAGTTTCCAGAGGCTGCCGAGATGATGCACGCCCTGAAGTCCAGTGACGCCCATTTTGCGCGTCTGGCGGAGGAATATCACACCGTGAACCGGCAGGTGCATCGCATCGAGACGGATCTTGAGCCGGCGACAGACGAGACCCTGGAGGACCTGAAAAAGACGCGTCTTTCCCTCAAAGACCAGATCGCCGCCTTCCTGGCGGCCGCGGCTAACACCGCGTCCTGAGCCCCTCCTTTTCAGGCCGGTGTTAGAGCCCGCGCTGCCCCCGTCCGGCGGCGCGGGCTCCCCCTGTCCCGAGAGACACGGTTTCCCGTTCCCCCTGGCCTCAAGGGCCGGCGGGGCATCGGGAGGAAGAGGATAGCCGTAAAAAGAAGGCGCCGCAGCTTGCATGAAGCCGGGCGCCAGTCTGGGGAGGAACGACCCTCATCGTTCACGGAAACATGTGGGTTCCGTAAGGTATAGTTGCAAGGCAAGACTGTGTGAGACTTGCGTGAAGACCGGCCCGGGCGGCACGGAAAAAGCGTGACAGTCATCACAGTTTTTCAAAATTTCCCTTTATTCTCAAAGGCGGTTGCCCGTCGCACTTCCTGAAAAACCGGCACTCCGCGCCGCCTGCGGACACGCATCTCAGCGATCCGCGAGAAAATGCGCCGCCACCTGTCGCTGATGCGGGTGCGTGCGGTGCTCGAACAGATAGATCCCCTGCCAGGTACCCAGCGCCATCCGACCGCCCGAAACAGGAATGGACAGGGACACCGGCATGAGCGCCGCCTTGATATGGGCAGGCATGTCGTCGGGCCCTTCGAACGTGTGCACCAGATAGCTCATGGAGGGATGATCCGCGGGAGGCACCAGGCGTTCGAAGAAGGCCTTCAGGTCCACCTGCACATCCGGATCGGCATTTTCCTGAACCAGCAGCGAACAGGAGGTGTGGCGGACAAACAGGGTCAGAAGACCGTCGCCTGCGTCCTCTTCGCCGAGCCAGCCCGCCACCTGACGGGTGAACTCGTAAAGGCCCTGTCCCCGGGTCCGGATCGAGAATGTGGTCTGCATGCGCACCTTCTTCAGGAAATGCAGCTGCCGCGCTCCTCGGCGGCGGATGCGTTTATGGCAACAGGCCGGACCGGCATAAGTGATCGGACCTCACGTTGCAAATCCCGCCAGAATATCCGCACCGCCTGTCCGGGCACGCGCAGCGGCTGACCGGATGTTTCCAGCGGTGCCAGGCCCGGCCGGCAAGACGGGACCGGCCTGCGAGTGACGCAACGGTGTCTTTTCAACGGCTCAGAGCTCCATTGCCGCTTTCCGGCCTTTTCTTTTTTTGCCCGGCCTGACAAAACTGTCAGCACAAGCTTTTCAAGGAGTCACCGACCCGTGTTTCCCCCTCGTTATACTGTATTTGTTCTGTGTATCCTTTTCGCCATCGTCAGCATCATTTTGATGTTTGCCGTTTCCGTCCACTTCCTCTGGCCGGCCCTGGCTTTCACGGCCCTGTCGGTCGTGGGTGTCTTCGACCTGCGCCAGACCCGGCACGCGGTCCTGCGGAACTATCCCGTGGCCGGGCACTTCCGGTACCTGTTCGAATCCATCCGCCCGGAACTGCGGCAATATTTCTTCGAAAGCAACCAGGACGGCAAACCCTTCTCGCGCGAGCGCCGCTCCATGGTCTACGACCGGGCCAAGAACATCGAGGATGTGCTTCCCTTCGGAACGGAACAGGACGTCTACGACGGTTCCTACTCCTGGGTGAACCATTCCATCTGCCCGAAACCGGTCAGCCACGAAGACCTTCGGGTCACCATCGGCGGTCCGGAATGCAAGCAGCCCTATTCGGCTTCGCTGTTCAATATTTCCGCCATGAGCTTCGGCGCGCTGTCGGGCAATGCCATTCTGGCGCTCAACAAGGGCGCCAAGGCGGGCAATTTCTTTCATGACACCGGTGAAGGCAGCGTGTCGCGCTATCACCGGGAAGGCGGCGGAGATCTCGTCTGGGAACTGGGAAGCGGCTATTTCGGCTGCCGGTCCGAGGATGGAACCTTCGATCCGGAAAAATTCCGCAGCCACGCGACCGATCCGCAGATCAAGATGATCGAAATCAAGCTCAGCCAGGGCGCCAAGCCGGGGCATGGCGGCGTGCTCCCCGGCCCCAAGGTCACGCGGGAGATCGCCGAGGCCCGGGGCATAGCCATCGGCCAGGACTGCATCTCGCCGGCGCATCACTCGGCCTTTTCCACGCCCATCGAGCTCCTGGAATTCATCCGGCAGCTCAGGGAGCTGTCCGAAGGCAAGCCGGTCGGTTTCAAGCTGTGCATCGGCCACCGCTGGGAATTCATGGCGATCGTGAAAGCCATGCTCAAGACCGGGATCAAGCCGGACTTCATCGTGGTCGACGGTTCGGAAGGCGGGACCGGCGCGGCGCCGATCGAATTTGCCAACCGGCTCGGGACACCCCTGCGCCAGGGACTGTCCTTCGTCCACAACTGCCTGGTCGGCACCGGCCTGCGCGATGACATCAAGATCGGCGCCAGCGGCAAGCTGTTCAGCGCCTTCGATATTGCCGGAACCATCTGTCTGGGCGCGGACTGGGTCAATTCGGCCCGCGGCTTCATGTTTGCCGTCGGCTGCATTCAGTCCCAGAGCTGCCACACCAACCGTTGCCCGACCGGGGTCGCCACCCAGGACCTGAAGCGTCAGCAGGCCCTGGTGGTTCCCGACAAGGCGGACAGGGTGAGCAATTTTCACCGCAACACGCTCAATGCGCTGATCGAATTCACCGCCGCCGCCGGCCTCGACCATCCGCGCGACTTCAAGCCGGAGCATTTCTATCTGCGTGAAGGCCTGCGCGAAATCATGCCCGCAAGTGTCGCCGTCACCTGGCTGCAAAAAGGCGCGCTGCTCGACGACGCGCACAATATTCCCGGCTATTCGACCTATTGGGACATGGCGGTGGCGGAAAATTTCGAACCGGCACGCTCCGTCGCCTCGGCCAAGGCCATGCATGCTCACCACGGCCATCGGTAGACACGGACGGTCCGAACAGCCCTTCGTGTCAGATCCCTTCGGCCAGGCGAACCGCGAATTCACCGGCTTCGTGCGAGCGGACCACCGCATGGCGGACGAGGTCGTCGAAATGTCCGGAGAACAGCTGCACGTGGCGGGTGTTGGAAAATGCCAGATAGCGCTGGCCCAGGTACAGCGCCGCCCATTTCTGGCCGAAGACGGTAAAAGGCGCCGAATACCGGTCGTTTGACCCGAACAGATGCAGGCGCAGCGAAGGGTAGAGGTCGTTCAGCGTCCGGCCCATCACCTCCAGCTGTTCGCGGCGGGCGGCGGCCGGCAGGCCGGCCCACATGCCCTCGCCTTCCGCAAAGCCTTCCAGGGTTTCCCTGGGCAAGGCGATCTCCATGTCGGATTCGGCACGGCTCAGAAGCGCCCGCTGGTCCCGTGTCCCGACTATCGCCTGATCGGCGGTGCGCAGCGTTTCGCCGGCATATTCGAAGGCAAGAACGGCTTCGGTCTTGAGCACATCCGGCAGATTGGCCGGAACGTGGCGGATCTTCGCCCCCACCGCATCCCGGTACCAGGCTAGCAGATGCTCGTCGACCGGATGGCGGTCGGTTTCGGCCACCTGAACCGCCTGATCGAGAATTTCCGCCGCGGCGCCCCGGTGCGTGGAGAGCCCCAGCAGCCAGTCCGACGACACGCTGAGCGCTGTCGCGATTGCCGCCAGAGCCTGGCCATTGGGCAGGCGCGGCGCGTCCTCGGACAGCAGTTGCGAGACCGTCGACCTGTCCAGCCCCGCCCCACGGGCCAGGTCGGAGCGGTTCATCTCCCGGCTGCGCAAGGCATCGGACAGGCGTTCGCGGAAGAGTTCGGCACGGTCTCTTTTATCCATGCCGGGAGTATTGTCCTCAGGATTTCGGAAAATCAACAGGCCGGCACATTTTCCCCTTCGTGCCGCGCAACGCGCAAGCGGATCACTCGGCCGCGCCAAGCGCCAGAAAACCGCCGGACTGGCGCTCCCAGAGCCGCGCATAAAGTCCGCCCCTGGCGAGAAGCTCGCAATGGCTGCCTTCCTCGATGATCCGGCCACCTTCCATGACCACCAGCCGGTCCAGGGCAGCGATGGTCGACAGCCTGTGGGCAACCGCCAGGGTGGTCCTGCCCTCCATCATCCGCGAAAGATTCTCCTGAATGACGAGTTCGGCCTCGCTGTCCAGGGCGGACGTGGCCTCGTCCAGGATGAGAATGGGCGCATCCTTCAGCAGAACCCTGGCGATGGCGATGCGCTGACGCTGGCCGCCGGAGAGCTTCACCCCCCTGTCGCCGACATGGGCATCCAGCCCCGTGCGGCCCTTGCTGTCCTTCTGCGCCTCGATGAAATCGAGCGCATCGGCGGCCTTGGCAATGCGGCGGATCTCCTCGTCATCCGCGTCCGGCCTGCCGTAGCGGATATTGTCGCGTATGGACCGGTTGAGCATCGAGATGTCCTGGGTAACCACCCCGATCCGGCCGCGCAACGAGGCCTGGGTAACGTCGCGGATATCCTGGCCGTCAATCGTTATGCGCCCGCCGGACACGTCACGCAGACGCATGAGCAGCGAAATCACGGTCGATTTTCCCGCGCCGGACAGGCCTACGAGACCGACCTTCTCCCCCGGCCGGATCGTCAGATCGAAGTTCCGCAGAACCGGTGCGCTGTCCTTGCGATAGGCGAAGCTCACATTCTCGAAGCGGACCCCGCCTTCCGGCACGGCGAGTTCGACAGCATCCGGTCTGTCGGTGATTGCGGGCCGGCTGGTCATGATCGGCATGGCGTCGCGGATGGTTCCAAGGGTGCTGGTGATCGACTGACCGACGCCGATAAAACTCGACGAGGCATGGGACAGCGACCGCGTGACCGTGAGGCCGGCGACGAAATCCCCGATGGTGACCCAGCCGCCGGTCATGCCCCAGAAGCCGATCGCGAGGACGGCCAGGACCATCAGAACATTGAGCGCATGGACGCTGCTGTCAGTCAGGATATACGACCGGTTTTCGCTGTGTCGGGTATCGATGGTCTCGCCGATGACCTTGCGAATGGCACCGGCCTCGGAATCCTCGGCCGCAAACAGCTTGACCATGGCGATGTTGGAATAGACATCCGTCATCGCGCCCGTCGCCCGGGAATTGGCGGCCGCCACCCTGGCCGCCCGCTGCATGTAGGTGGGAATGGCCATCCAGGCGACCAGGATGTTGGCGGCAATCCAGAAAAACACCGGCACTGCAAGCGGCCAGGCCAGCGCCAGCAGCAGCACAAAGGATCCCCC
Organism: Labrenzia sp. 011; assembly: GCF_003075075.1. Lineage (GTDB taxonomy): Bacteria > Pseudomonadota > Alphaproteobacteria > Rhizobiales > Stappiaceae > Roseibium. The sequence goes on from NZ_QCYM01000014.1 coordinate 96,565, forward strand.
GAACTGGATGACCAGAAAGGGAACGGTCTCGATCGCCAGCATCATCTGGCGATGAACCGACATGGTCATCTGGGCGATCCGGGAGGCCACCTGCCCCGCGAAAGTGTCCTCGAAGAACGCAAGGTCCTGCGCCTCGACCGCCTTGTGGGCCTGCCAGCGCATCGCGGCAGGCAGAAGGATCCGCACGGTCTGGAAGGCGAATGTCTGCCGCAGCAGGAAGAGAAGCGGGTCGATGAGAGCAAAAAGCACGAAAATGCCGACCAGGAACCAGACATGGGTGTCGAGGAATTCCCCGGCTCCCTTCGCGGTGACACCGTCGACGATATAGGCGATGGCCCAGATCCCCGCCAGGCCGAGCCCGGAGGAGAACATGGCCAGCAGCGACACGATGACAAGCTGTGTCCGGAACATCCTGGCGAAATGCCAGACCAGATGCAGCGGACTCTTGTCCGGAAGCGGCTCCACCGGAAGATCGAGCGGTTTCAGATGCGCTTCGAAGGGCCTGAAATACCGGTCGACAAGCCGTGCCAGAAACGGCCTTGCGAATGACACCCGTCTAACTCCTCACCGGACTTGTCCTGCTGGCCCGGGTCATGCTCGTGGCTCGATCGTGTAGACACAACGGCGATCGCCGGAAAGCTGGTGTTCCGTGCGCGTCACGGCCACATCCGCTCCCAGAACATCCCTGAACAGGTTCAGTTCGGACCGGCAGAAGCCCTTGCAGGCGGTTGCCGCGACACAGATCGAGCAGTGGTTTTCAATCAGGAGATAGCCGTTCTCCGCTTCGGCCACCTCGGCCATGTAACCTTCCAGATTGCGCAACCCGGCCAGAAGTTCGACCTTCTCGGACAATCTGGAAGCCCCCCGCATGGCAGCGCCATAGGAGCGGCGGCTCTGGGCCTCCCTGTGGGCAATGAGCTTTTCAACACCATCCTCGCCGAACAGCTCGGTCAGACCGTTGAGCAGTGCCAGGCTCAGGTTCGAATGGTTGTCCGGAAACTGCTGATGGCCGGTGCCGGTCAGGTCCCAGATCCGCTTCGGCCGGCCGACGGAGCCCCTGACGTCCTCGAAGGCGACCAGGTTCTCCTGCCGGAGCCCGTCCAGATGCTGCCGGACAGCGACGGAGGTCACCTTCAAACCGTCCGCGAGTTCCGCAGCGGTCTGGGGCCCGGCGCTTTTCAGTGCGTTGAGCAGCCTGGTTCGGGTACGATCAGCCATGCGGATCTATATATCCCGATTATCCCATAAAAAAATAGATAGCTTATCTTATTGCGCCTCTCGGCGGCGCCTGTTGGCGGGGCCCTGTCGTCCCCAGTCTCTGAAGCGGGGGCTTTGAAACTGTTCTTGCCGGCTAGGCCTGCCGGCAATCTGCGTGCGTCCCCCGCGGCACCAGCCAAAAGATAAGAATGAGTCCGTTCCTTTGCGTCACCGAACTAATCGGCAAGTTCTTTTTCGCTCAGGGACCTGACTATCCGCTTTCAGGACATCTCCAAAACATTCGAAAATCATTTGTAACAAGCTACCTAACCAATAATTCACCCTCTATCCTGTACGAATAGACCATGCTGAAGAGATTGATGGACAGAATCAGGGCATTCACAAGATGGATGATGATCGATCCCCGCCACCCGGAGATCGCTCAGGCCCAGTATCGCGAACTGAAAACCCAGATCCCGTCGCTCTATGCGCTTCTGATGGTCAACGCCGTCGCGGTTTCCTACACCCACTTTGACAGTGCGCCCTTCTACCTGACGGTCGGCATCCTCACGCCCATCCTGCTTTTCACCTCCATCCGTCTCATCGTTTGGGCGAGTTCGCGTACAAAGGATCTCGGGCCGGACGAGGCGATCAAAAAGATGCGGCACACCGTCATCATGGGCAGTCTCGTGGCGGTGATCTATATCGCCTGGTCGCTCAGTCTCGACGGGTATGGCGGCGACGCCGAGCGCGGTCACATCGCGCTGTTCATCGCGATCACCGTGATCGGCTGCATCTTCTGCCTGATGAACCTGCCCCAGGCCGCACTGATGGTCATGTTCATCGTGACCCTGCCCTATCTCACCTATTACATCACGCTAGGCGAGGCTGTTTACACCGCCATCGCCCTGAATATCTTCCTGGTCTGCATTGTCGTCCTGCAGGTTCTGCTGCGCAGCTACAGGAGCTTCTGCAAACTTATCCAGTCACAGGCGGAGCTGGCGACCAAACAGCTCGAGACGGCACGGCTGAACGCGGAAAACGAACGCCTGGCGCAGACAGACGTCCTCACCAACCTGCCGAACCGCCGCTATTTCTTCAACCGGCTGGAACGCATGATCACGAAGGTCGAGAAGAGTGGAAAGCCGTTTGCCGTCGGGTTGATCGATCTGGACCATTTCAAGCCGATCAACGACACCTACGGTCACCAGACCGGCGACCAGCTGCTGTCGGAGGTGGGCAACCGTCTCAAGGCAATGGATCTGCCGGCCATCGAGGTCTCCCGGCTCGGCGGGGACGAATTCGGATTTCTCTATGTGGGCGACCTGAAGGACGCGGCACAGATCGGGCAGAAGATCTGCGCGCGGGTCAGCGAACCCTACAAGCTCGGCGACTTGCACCTGTCCGTGGGTGCGTCCTGCGGTATCGCCTTCTATCCGGAGGCGGGAAAAACCGCCCATGTGCTCTTCGACCGCTCCGACTACGCGCTATACAATTCCAAGACCACGACACGCGGCCGGACGACCGTCTACTCGAGCGACCACGAGGCACGCATCCGCTCCGAACGGGCCATTGAATCGGCGTTGCAGAGCGCCGATCTGGCGACGGAGTTCCAGATCCATCTTCAACCGATCATCTCCCTGCCGGATCAGAGCGTTGTCGGCTTCGAAGCCCTCGCGCGCTGGCGAAGCCCCACCCTCGACCAGGTGTCACCGGAGAAATTCATTCCGATCGCGGAACGCTCCGGAATGATTCATCGCCTCACGCTCTCGCTGTTCGACAAGGCCGTCCGGCAGATCAAGTCGCTTCCCGGTGAGCTGGGCCTGTCGTTCAATCTGTCCGCTCATGACGTCACCTCCGCCGAAACGGTGGATGCCCTGCTCGACGTCATCCGCCAGCACGCGTTCGACCCGTGCCTGATTACCTTCGAGATTACCGAGACAGCCGTTATTCGCAGCTACGAAGTGGCGGAAGTCTGCCTGCAGACCCTGCGCGAGGCAGGCGTCAAACTGGCGCTGGACGATTTCGGAACCGGCTACTCAAGCCTTGGCTATCTTCACCGGCTGCCGATCGATTGCGTGAAGATCGACCGCAGTTTCGTGTCGGGACTGGACGATCCGGTCGCCAAGGGCGTGGTGAAGTCCATCGTCAATCTCTGCCAGTCCATGCAAATGCGCTGCGTGGTGGAAGGCGTCGAGACTCTCGACCAGCTTGAAGTGCTTCAATCCCTGCAGTGCCGTCTGGTCCAGGGCTTTCATTTCAGCCCGGGCCTGCCCTTCGACGAAGTCCATGACAGTGCCCACAAGACCGGTACCGTCGCAGGCCTCCCCCTTGCGGGGCATCCGGGGAACACCAAGCTTCAGGTTTCCAGCGCCTGAGCAAACCGTTATTCCCCGAACAAGCGGATCGATCGGCAGGAGGATGCATGGCAGCGGGGACCAGAAGGCAGAAAGAGATGCGCAAGGCTCTGCGCGCCCTTCTGCCCCGCGTGCCGATGAGCGACGCGGAAGCCATCCTCGCGCTCGCCCTGGCCGGCCACCTGCGTCACCTGCCGCCCTCGATCGCCCTGTGGCAGGCGACCACGAGCCATGTCCGCCATGAACACACGGACTATGACACGCTTCTGGACGAGGGATACGACCGGGACGCGGCCCGCTTTTTCGTCGCCGGCGAGATGAACGACCGCCTGCGCGACTGGGGCTGCAACAGGGAAGTCCGGAGCGAAGACGGCCCGGAGGCATAGGCAAAGGCCGCCGCGCTATCCCCTGGGGCTGGTATAGATCCATTGCTGGGGAATATGGGCGCTCACCGCCTGCCCGGCGGAGATGACACCCGGCTTTTCGATGATTCCGACCAGTCCGCGCAAGCCTGCGGCCTGTTGCGCAAACAGGAGATCCAGTCCCTCCCGTCCGGGATAACGGGCCGCGACACTGGCGCCGGAAAAGCGGCAGGGCGTATTTTCGCCATCCACGCGGACGACGGCACCGCCTTCGAAGACCAGCCGTGTACGCGGCGGCACACGGGTGAAATTCGCAATGCCCGAAACCAGAATATTGCCGCCGATCCACTCGGGGCGAATGTCTTCCAGCTCCATGCGGGCGGCGATCCGGGCAAGGTCCTCAACGGAAAGAAGCGACACCTGTCTCTCGTTACACATCTGGGTTCCGCGCGGATACCAGGGCTCCCGGCCGCCCGACTTGCGGGTGAACCCTGCATGCCTGTCTCCGGGAATGCCTTCAAAGGTCACTTCCAGAGCGTCCACCGCAGCGGTCTGAAAGTCATCGGGTGCGGGCGTGCGGAAAACGCCCTCGACCGCCCCCGTCACCTTGAATTTCGGCATCACCTTTATGTCGTCGGGCCAAAGCGCAAGCTGTTCCGTCATGCAGATCTCCTGTCCGTTTCCCTCTGCATTCTAGGCCGGGGCCCAGGCAGGAACCAGCAAATCTCCTTGATGCATCCATCGGTTCCGTTGATCGGCCGGACCAGTGCTGAACCGGAGAAAGCGGTGCGCAAGTGCGCCGTATTTGCTCAACGCATGGTGTTGACGACAGCGCTGTTCCACATGCCGTCCTGGCGCAGTCCATCCAGACATTGCACGACCTTGCGGGCGTAATAGAGCATCGCGACCCAGTCGAACATGACCGGCGACCCGGCCGTCGCCGTCTCGGGCATGGCGGCCATCCAGTCCTCGACCAGTTTCGGATCGCTCTGCTTTTCTCGCCCCTGGAGCACGGCCTCGAATTCGGCCAGAATGCGATTGTCCATCCTGGCGACAATCGTGGCGATTGCCGGATCCGGGGGGCCCTCCCCGGCCTCTGCGAGAACGCTCGCACGTGCCTCGCGGTAAAGCGCGATATAGTCGGCCATCACCATGACCATCTCGTCGAGGCCGTTGGACGACTTCGAGAAGGACGACCAGGGCGCCTGCTCCATCCGGTAGGAGTCGGCTGTTGAAACCAGTCCGGATGCCATTTCGTTCAAGCGGGCATAGGCTGCCCGTTCCTCGTTGCCGGTCCAGTCCCTTGCGGTCAGGAATTGCGCACAGGCGGAAAGATAGGCGGTGGTGAGAGTGTGGACGCTTCCTCCCGTTCTCCTGGGAAACAGCAGCCAGGCGACACCGAGACCGATGCCCGCCCCGATCGCCGTGTCGTAAAGGCGGGCCCAGAAATCCATGAGCGGCAGATTCGCAACGGTCTGCAGACCCACCACGACCATGAAACTGATAAATCCGGCCGCGATTGCATAGTTGCGGTCGACGAAGACGATGATGACCGGGATCGACAGCACCGCCAGCGTGAGCCGAATGTCCGGGAAGCCGGACAGCAGGGGATCGACGGCCAGCGCAATCAGCACCCCGACGGCTGTCCCGATGGTCCGCTGCATGGACTTGCGGATGGTCGCGCCAAGGCTGTTGGTCAGAACGATGATGACCGTGAGCGTAACCCAATAGGCGTGGTTCAGACCGAAAATGGCTCCAAGACCGTAACCGAGCGTGGCTGCAACACCGGCCTGCAGGGCCAGGCGCCAGGAAAGTTTTCTCCAGTCTCCGGCTGCAGCCTCTTTCCCTGCTCCTTCAGGACCGGCGCCAAGCGGTGCGCGCTTCGATGAAAGCAGCGAAAGCCGCCTGAAAGCCTGGGCGATTCGGATGACCTGAAACTGGTCATCCCGCGAAAGCCCCGCGATTTCCCGCGTCCAGTCCTCATCGAGGGCGGCCGGTGCGGAGTCCTTGCCATGGGCGATATCATCACGGAGCTGCTGTACGGATTTGCGAAAACCGCGATTGCGCACAAGCCAGGTACGGCCTTGCGGAGAAAGCTGCCGGCCGGCATCCCGCGCAACCTCCAGGGCAAGCTGCATCATCATGGCAGCTTCCGGCGGCAGTCCTGTTGCAGAGCTTTCGTGGCCGATCAGTCCGGCGGAAAGCTGCAGTTCCGTCCTGAGGCCGGCGAGCTCCGCTCCCGACATGCCCTCCGATGAGGCCACATCTCCCTCGAGGGTCATACGTTCCAGCTGCCCGGCGACAGCCTGTCGGAATGTTCTTTCCACCCTCCGGCAAGTCCTTTCAGGGGAAGGTCGCCACAGAACAATGCGAATGCAGAAGGCCACTGCAGTCCCCACGACCGCCATGACCGGAAGCCACAGGCCGGGAGAATGAGACTGGCTGAAAACGAATACAAACAGCCAGGACATCGCAGTTGCGCGGCCGGCCCGTTGCCAGAACCCTCCCCATCCGTCCAGCGCGAAACCGAAGGCAATTGCCCCGATCCAGAGGATCTGCAGCACAAGGGGCGCCGACTTTCCGGACAGGGTACCGGCCAGTGCGCCTGCTGCGCATACGCAGGTGATGATCAGGCCCAGCCCGAGAATGCCCGCCGCTTCCTGCCGGCGCGTCGAGACAGGCGTGAACATGATGCAGAATGCGCCCGATGCAGCGGCCAGCACGGCCAGTGTGAACCCCGGCACGGATGTTTCGAAATGTCCGAGCTGTTCCCCCAGAGTTGCCGCGACAATGACGGTCAGCATCAGGTCCACGCCGCGCACAAGGCGGATGGCGCCCGGATCGTAGCGCGACAGATTCGCGATTTTTCGCCAGGCTTGCTGCAACATCGGCATGTCGGTCTCGCACCCTCACTCATTCCGGCGGAAAACGGCCGGCGCGATTCGAAGGATGAAGGTCTCCTTGCGGATCAGGCAACCCGTTCTTCGGAAGGGAAGTCTTCACAGGCATGTGCGTGAAAAGGAAAAGGCGGCCCGCACGGCCGCCTTTCCCGAATTCGCCAGCGGCATCCCCGATTAGCGGGTCAGCGGCTTGTACTTGATCCGGCGCGGGTCGGCGGCATGGGCACCCAGGCGGCGGACCTTGTCCTTTTCGTAGTCCTCGAAGTTGCCTTCAAACCATTCCACGTGGCTGTCGCCTTCGAAGGCGAGCATGTGGGTGGCAAGGCGGTCGAGGAACATGCGGTCATGCGAGATGACCACGGCACAGCCGGCATAGTTTTCCAGCGCGTCCTCGAGGGCCGCCAGGGTCTCGGTATCGAGATCGTTGGTCGGCTCATCGAGCAGCAGCACATTGGCGCCCTGCTTCAGGACCTTGGCCAGATGCACGCGGTTGCGCTGTCCGCCGGACAGATCGCCGACCTTGGCCTGCTGGGCCGGGCCCTTGAAGTTGAAGGACGAGCAATAGGCGCGAGAGTTGATTTCCTTGCCGTCGAGATAGATCACCTCGGCGCCGCCGGAGATTTCCTCCCAGACATTGTTGGCCGGATTGAGCGCATCGCGCGACTGGTCGACATAGCCCAGATGGACGCTGTCGCCGACGATGATCTCGCCGCTGTCCGGCTTTTCGTGACCGGTGAGCATCTTGAAGAGGGTGGACTTGCCGGCGCCGTTCGGACCGATGACACCGACGATGCCGCCGCGCGGCAGCTTGAAGGACAGATTGTCGATCAGCAGGCGGTCTTCGAAGCCTTTCGAGACATTCTTGACCTCGATGACATTGGCGCCGAGGCGCTCGCCCACCGGGATCAGGATCTGATCGATGGTCGGCATGCGCTCTTCCTGAGCGGTCAGCAGGTCTTCGAAGGCCCGGATACGGGCTTTCGACTTGGTCTGCCGGCCCTTGGGGCTCATGCCCATCCATTCGCGTTCACGGGCAATTGCACGGGAGCGCGCCATGTCTTCACGGCCTTCCTGCTCCATGCGCTTGGTCTTCTTCTCCAGATAGGCGGAGTAGTTGCCCTCGTAGGGAATGCCCGATCCGCGGTCGAGTTCCAGGATCCAGCCGGTGACATTGTCGAGGAAGTAGCGATCGTGGGTGATGATCAGGACGGATCCCTTGAACTCGCGCAGATGCCGCTCCAGCCAGTGAACGGTTTCCGCGTCCAGGTGGTTGGTCGGCTCATCAAGCAGCAGCAGGTCCGGCTCCGACAGGAGAAGCTGGCAGAGGGCGACACGGCGGCGCTCCCCTCCGGACAGGTTGTCGACGGCGGCATCGCCCGGCGGGCAGCGCAGGGCCTCCATGGCCATTTCCACCTGGCTTTCCAGGTTCCACAGGTCCTGGGCGTCGATCTCGTCCTGAAGCTGGGCGCCCTCGTCCGCGGTTTCGTCCGAGTAGTTCATCATCAGCTCGTTGTAGCGGTCGAGCTTGGCCTGCTTGTGGGCAACGCCTTCCATGACGTTTTCCATCACGGTCTTGGTCTCGTCCAGCTTCGGCTCCTGCGGAAGATAGCCGACCTTGGCGCCTTCGGCGGCCCAGGCCTCGCCGGTATATTCCTTGTCGAGACCGGCCATGATCTTCAGAAGCGTCGACTTGCCGGCCCCGTTCGGCCCGAGGATGCCGATCTTGGCGTCCGGGTAGAAGGACAGGTTGACGTTGTCGAGGACCTTCTTGTTGTTATAGGCCTTGGAGAGGCCATGCATGTGATAGATGAACTGGCGCGCCATGGGGCTCCGCTTCTCCACTTTGAAACAAGCTGTCGGGATCGATTGGATTTCTGCCCGGTCTTTTAGGGGAAATGGGCGTCCGGGGCAATGGGGGGAAGAGGGATAAGGAAACCCACGCCTTCAGTTGCCGGAGCATTGCGGACCAGCGCAGTCGAAACCACACGCCGATCCGGGACCACGGGCTTCGTTGCGAGCGCTGCGAAGACTTGCCAGAAAGCCGCGCCCTGATCCTGAAATATGGTCAAGCTGCAGATCGGAGATCGCGTTACCTCCCGTGTCCGGAACGACCGGGCCGCGGCCGACCGGCTTTCCGATCGCGATCCAGCCTTGAGACAACCGTACCCTGGCAGAGCAATTGGGTCTTTTTTCCCGGCGCGGTTGACCGTAAGCTTCAGGCGTATTTTCCTCAAAATCCTCTTCCCACCGGATCCGCCATGACACCCGTCGAAATCCTGATGCCCCGCCCCTTGCCGCCGCTCGTTCAGGAGAAGCTGGACGCGGAGTTTGTCGTTCACAAGCTGTTTCAGGCCGATGATCCGGAGGCCTTGCTGACGGAGGTCGGCGCGAGGATCCGCGGCGTGGCGGTCATGGGCGGCAAGATCGACGCCGCGTTTCTGGAAAAGCTGCCGAATGCGGAAATCGTTGCCAGTTTCGGGGTCGGATACGATCACATCAACACCGGCGACTGTCTCGCCGCCAGGGTCATGGTCACCCATACGCCGGACGTGCTGACAAGCGAAGTGGCCGATACGGCAATCGGCCTGCTGCTGATGACCGTGCGCGAGCTGGGCCAGGCGGAAAAATGGCTGCGCGACGGAAAATGGGTCAGCGAAGGCCCCTACCCGCTGACCCAGGCGACGCTCGAGAGCCGCAAGCTGGGCATTTTCGGTCTCGGGCGCATCGGCAAGGCCATTGCCCGGCGCGCGGAGGCCTTCGATCTCGAGGTTCACTATCACGGCCGCAGCCGGCAGGAGGGCGTGGACTATCCCTATCACCCCACCCTGAAGGAGCTGGCGGCCGCCTGCGACACGCTGATGGTGGTGGCGCCGGGCGGCGCGGCGACTCACCATGCGGTCAATGCCGAGGTTCTGGCCGCGCTGGGGCCGGAAGGCATCCTGATCAACATCGGCCGGGGCAGCGTCGTCGACGAGGCGGCGCTGATCGACGCGCTTGAAAAGGGCACCATCCACGGCGCCGGGCTGGACGTCTTCGAGGACGAACCCAATGTGCCGGAAAGGCTGCTGCAGCTTCCCAGGGTCACCCTGCTGCCCCATGTGGGCTCCGCCTCGCAGGCAACGCGCAACGCCATGGGGCAGCTGGTGGTTGACAATCTCAAAAGCTGGTTCGGGACCGGCAAGGCGGTGACGCCGGTGCCGGAGATGGGCTGACCCGCGCCGGACGTGGCAACCTTCGCCGACCGACGAGCTTCATCCGCCTTCTTTCACCGGACACCAGAAGGGTGTGAAGGTGCTGCCCATGTTCGCGCTGACCGTCATCATGAGCAGCATATCGGCAAAGGCGAAATCCGCCGAAGACGCCGGACAGGCCGGCATGACGGCAAGGCATCCGCCCTCGATGAAGGCCTCGTGGTCCGCGGCGAAGCGTGGCGTGAGGGCCTTCTTGTCGATGCTTTCAAACGCATGACGGACCATCTCGCGGTAATAACCGCAATTGCGCGCCCGCCGCGCGTCCCGCGTCTCCTGCGAAGCAGGGCGGGATATGCCGGCTCCGAGGATCAAGCCGCCCAGCGTCAGGATCCGGAACAGTTCATAACCAGACAAGCGACACTCCTTCGCTACTAGTACAGGCCGGTTCCGGGCAGGCAATGGGTCCTGCCCGGACAGCCTGTTCAATCGACCAGGCTGTCGGCAAGAGCCGCGCCGATTTCGGCGATTGCGGCGTTGCGCGCCTCGAAGGAAGCGGAGGTTCCGGTGATATAGACCGCGATCACCACCGGAGCGCGGCCCGTCGGCCAGATGACACCGATATCGTTGCGCGAGCCGTTGCCGCCCGCCCCCGTCTTGTCGGCAATCCGCCATTCCTGCGGAAGCCCGGCGCGCAGGGTGCTGTCGCCCACCTTGTTGCCTTCCATCCACCGAATGAGCTGCGCGCGCGCCCCGGTGCTCAAGGCATCGCCCAACAGGAGTTTTTCCAGGGTGGCCGCAGCCGCCACCGGCGTCGTCGTGTCCCGGTCATCTCCCGGATGGCCGGAATTCAGGCCCGGCTCGAGCCGGTCGAGACGGGTGTGCATGTCGCCAATCCGCCGCAGGAAGCCGTTAAGCCCGTCCGGGCCGCCGATCTGTTCAAACACGAGATTCGCGGCGGCATTGTCGCTGATGGTGACCGTCGCCTCGCAGAGCTCAAGAAGGGTCATGCCGCCCGATCCGACCTTCTTTTCGGTCACCGGGGAATAGGAAACCAGGTCCTCCCGGTGGATTTTCACCCGCGAGCCCGGATCCAGGTCACCCGCTTCGCCCTTGTCGAGAAGCGCTGCACAGAGAAACGCCTTGAAGGTGCTGTTGAGCGGAAAACGCTCGTCGCCGAGATGGCTCCAGCTTTTTCCGGTTTCCGTGTCGAGAACCGCGACACCCACCCGCGCCGGCAAGCGGCTGCCGATATGGTCGACGGCCGCCGCCAGCGGCGCCGGATCGAACGCGGCCGCAGCGGCGATGCCTCCGGGCAAGCCGGGAGCAAGTGCGGCAAAGGCAAGCGCAAGGGTCAACGCGCCACGGCGTTTCCTGTTCATCATCACATTCTCCGATTATCTGTTCCGTCCGCCTTGCCGCCCGCAATCCGCCCCCGGGACGTCCGGCTCAAGGTTTTCCGACCATGCCGCTGCCACAGTCATTACGCAAATGACGATTAATACCATCTGACATGAGAAAAACCTGGCCATCCGGAGACCGTCATGGACGTATCGCAATTGCCGCTGAACGCGCTGCGCGCCTTTGAGGCGTCCGCTCGCCTGAGCAGCTTCACCGCGGCCGGCCTTGAGCTGCGGGTCTCTCAAACCGCAATCAGCCATCAGGTGAAGGCCCTGGAAGACGTGCTGCAAGTCTCCCTGTTCGAGCGTCTGCCGCGCGGCGTTGCCCTGACCGACGAGGGGCATGCGCTGCTGCCGGTCCTCACCGATGCCTTCCGGCGAATGAGCGCGGCGCTCAGCCGGTTCGAGGACGGCAATTTCCGCGAGGTGCTGACGGTCGGCGCGGTCGGCACCTTCGCCACCGGCTGGCTGCTGCCGCGCCTGCCGGCGTTCACCCGGGCCCATCCGCATATCGACCTGCGCCTAAAGACCAACAACAACCGGGCGGACATGCTGGTCGACGGTCTGGACTGCTTCATCCGCTTCGGCGACGGCGCCTGGCATGCCACCAATGCGGAAAGGCTGATGGAGGCTCCGCTCGCTCCTCTTTGCGCACCCGAGATCGCGGCACGCCTGACTACCCCCGCCGACCTGTTGCGCGAGCCCCTGCTCAGATCCTACCGGATGGATGAATGGGCCATGTGGTTCCAGGCAGCGAAACTGCCGCCGCCGCGCACGCGCGGCTGGATGTTCGACAGTTCGCTCGCGATGGTCGAGGCCGCGGCCCAGGGCGCCGGCGTGGCGCTGGCTCCGGTCGCGATGTTCTCCCGCCACATCCGCTCCGGCCAGGTTCTGCAGCCCTTCAGCATCACCACCCGAACCGGCAGCTACTGGCTCACCTGGCTGAAGTCACGGGAGGAAACCGGCGCGATGCAGAAATTCCGCCAGTGGCTGACGGCGTCCGCGTCAGGGGCGGCAGAGAGCTGAAATCACCGGCGGCCGGCCGGCCCAATTGGGCAAGGTCCCGTCAATGATCTTCGGCGCCAGGCCTGTGCCCGACCACCATCTCGCGCTTGCCGGCAAAGCCGCCGGTCTTGGCAATCTGAAATCCAGCGGCCTGGAGATTGCGCCGGACCCAGCCGGCGGCAGTATAGGTCGCCAGTGTTCCGTTGGTGGCCGTGAGGGCGGCGGCGGCTTTCAGAAGACCGGCATCCCACAGCTCCGGGTTCTTCGCGGGACTGAAGCCGTCCAGATACCAGGCATCCACGGGCGCGATGACCGGCTCCCCCGCGCCCCCGCCATCCAGCCGGATGCTCCCGATCAGGGTCCGCGCATCGCCGATGCCGAGCAGCAGCTGCGCACCGTCGACGCTCAGCCGGTTCCAGCCCGGCTCCGGCTTCCAGACCGCGACGAGGTCCTGCGCAAGCCCCGTCACTTCCGGGAAGGCGGCAAGGGCGCGGCGAAGCTGGTCAGCCGTCATCGGGTAAAGCTCGAAGGACAGGAAGGTGAGTGCCGGCCCGGCGGGCACGGTTTGCAGAGCGGCAAGCGTGGTCAGGAAATTGAGACCGGTGCCGAAGCCGAATTCGGCAATCGTGAAGGCGTCGCGACCATGGAAGCGCTCGGGAAGGCCGTTGCCCTTGAGAAAAACGTGCCGGGTTTCCTCCAGCCCGCCGGCTCTGGAAAAATAGGTGTCGTCGAACCCCTGTGCCCTGGGCACATCGCCGTCGAGCCATTCCAGATCGGGCGCCTTGGTGGACATGGTTCCTGTTTCTGTTCGTTTTCGATAAAAGGGCAAACCGCCGGACTGCGCTGCGAAAGCCTTTGCCATGGCTGCGCTGCTCTCATAAGAGAGCCAGGCGGAACAATCAATCGACAAGGAGCCACCCGCATATGGCTGCACCCTCCACCGGACCTTACGACATCGCCGTAGCCGGGGCCGGTATTTTCGGCCTGTCCATAGCCCATGCGGCCATCAGGGCCGGGCTGAAGACGGTGGTGCTGGAAGCCGACCGGGTGGGGGCCGGGTCGAGCGGCGGGCTTCTGGGCGCGCTGATGCCGCATATGCCGGCACGCTGGAATCCGAAAAAGGAATTCCAGTTCCAGGCGCTTTCAGGTCTCGAGGGGCATGTCAGCCGGCTTGAAGCCGAGACCGGCCTGTCCTGCGGCTACCGCCGCTGCGGCCGCATCCTGCCGCTGACCACGGCGGACAGGCTTGCACATCATCGGGAGCGGGCGGAGGAAAGCAAGTTGCGCTGGCATCCCGACCGGAGCGGCTTCACCTATCAGGTGGAAGCACCCGGAAGCCGTTCGGACTGGCTGTATCCGGAGGCGGCCCCCTTCGGCATCGTCTATGAGACCCTGGCCGCCCGCATCTCCCCGCGCGCCTATCTTGCCGCCCTCGCCGCCCATGTACGCCGTCACGGCACCTTGATGGAGGGCGCCGAAGTGACCGGGTTCGATGAGACGACCCGCCAGGTGCAGCTTTCGGGCAGCGCCGCGCCGGTCGCGGCCGGATGCCTGGTCATCAGCGGCGGCTTCCGGGCCTTCGATCTGATCGAAAGCCTGACCGGCGAGAATGTCGGGCGGGGCGAAAAGGGCCAGGCCCTGCTTCTGGAAGGCGCGGGTCTTTCCGGCAGACCGGCGATCTACTGTGACGGGCTGTATGTGGTGCCCCATGACGACGGCACGGTCGCCGTCGGCAGCACATCAGACAGGGAGTTCACCGACAGCGCACCATCGCCCGAGCGCACGGACGAACTGCTGCGGCGCGCCACCGCCTTTTGCCCGGCCCTTGCCGGACGCGCGGTGCTGTCGCAATGGGCCGGCATCCGCCCGCGCTGCCACAAGCGCGACCCGCTCATCGGGCCGCTGCCGGGTTCCCATGCCATCCATGCGGCGACAGGCGGGTTCAAGATTTCTTTCGGGATTGCCCATCTGGTGGCCGACTGTCTGATCGCGGACATCACGGGCCGGGAAGCGGCGCACCGGCTTCCGGCCACCTTCCGGCCGGACAATCACTTCGGCACCAGCCGGCTCGACGCGGACGGATAGCCCCGGTCCGGGCGCCAAAGCTTCCAGTGATGACAGGCTGAGGAGCCGGGCTCAGACTATCGCGCAGCGCTCAAAGGGCGGCGGCAAGCGCATAAAGGGCGTAGATGCTCAACGAGATGGATCCCCAGAAGAGAAGGTTCTTCGCCACCATCAGGGGAACATGCACGGTCTCGTCCCGATGCGCCGTCTGCGTGGGCCGCATGTCCTCCCCCCGCTCGGCCGAGCAGGTTTCAGTTGCAGCTGTCATGGCCCTTGCCATTTCGACGATCCCTTAAATGACGGTGCGGCGATTCTTCGGAACGGATTCCGGATCCGCCTACCATAGCGTTTAAAAGACAAAGGGTTAAAACCCGCTTAAGATTACTATGAACGCAATCTTAAGCCACACCATCAAGAAATTGACAATATGCACATGTGATTCTGCCGTTTCGGGCTGCCGAAGCATGGCAGTTTTCCGAAATTCCCTATCGAAACAGCATGAAAGACAGATGAAAATGAGCCTGGAAAGCGTCCGAGAACATCTTGCCAGCGCAGCTCCCGAGCTGGAGGTCCTTGTCACGGCGGACAGCAGCGCCACCGTCGATCTGGCAGCAAGGGCTCATGGGGTCGCTCCGGGACAGATCGCCAAGACGCTCTCGTTCCAGGTCAAGGACCGGGTCTTTCTCGTGGTCGCCCGCGGTGATGCGCGCCTGGACAACAAGAAGGCCAAGGCCGCGTTCGGCGGCAAGGTGAAAATGCTGGGCCTGGAAGAGGTCGAAACACTGACCGGACATCCGGTCGGTGGCGTCTGCCCGTTCGGTCTCGCCCGGCCCCTGCCCGTCTATTGCGACATCTCTCTGAAGGATTTCAACGAGGTCATTCCGGCCGCCGGGGCCACCAACGCCGCTGTCCGGATTTCTCCTGTGCGGCTAGTGGAAATCACGGCCGGCGAGTGGGTGGATGTCTGCCAGCCGCCGCCAGAGATTTCCTGAACTTACCTGAATTCACCTGAATTTACCCGAAACCGCCGACCCGTGGGCCTGGAAACAGACCCTGTTCCGGTCGACTAACCTGCCGTGCTGCGTGTCTGAAATCCACCCTGACAGAGTGCATGACGCAAGCGGGTTTCATGGTCGTTTGCACTGTGCCGACGGTCACACGCACCCAGCCTTCGAGACAGCTAATTCCAAGCTAGGGAATACGCCTGCCAGACGCGTGTGCCCATGTTCGTCGATTTCAGACGTTTGCTCGAAAAGGCATTTACCGCATGATCAGAAAGATCACCGAAACCGAATTTCTCAATGCGCTTCTTGGAGATCGCCACTTCGCGGTTTACGCAAGGAATGTGGGCCCCTACGCGAATTATTTTGCGCGCGCGTTCTGGAAGGACAAGACCACTCTGCCGGCAACATTTGAGGACGCCCAGGCAAAAAAGGACAAGCTTCGGGAAATCGTGAAAGAGGCTTCCAAAAAGATGGTGCTGGAACAATCGAAGCTTGGAACCGTGCGCGGCCAGATGATGGGAATTTTCGGCAAGGCCCTGAACGGAACGCTCGGGAAAGAGCTCAGCCACCCCAGCAATCACATGGCTCCGGGTGCCTATCAGGCCAACGCCAATGATCACGATGCGATAAAGGCAGCCAAATGGATCATGTATGCGTCAGGTTCGCTCGAACACTTGAATTGTCCGGTCACCGAACACGACATTGTGGTGGCCATTCGGCATATCTCGACCGGAATTCCGTTGTTCTCAGCCGAAACAGTGAAATACATTCGGAAGAAGACCTATTTCGGTCCAAAGCAGTCCAACCTGAATTGGGGTTTGGCAAAATTGAAGAAACTCCGGCCCCGGCTTCCGCAGCGCCGGACAGATTACACCCATATCAACATGGATGAAATCGGGGACGTGCATGAGGCGAGGTACAGTACCTTTCCGGACAGCGCTGTCCGCTGGGCTGCAAAGGAACACCCCTATCCCGGAACCATTTCGGGGCGGTATTTTCTCTATAACAGCGTTTTCCCCAAGGCCGTGACCCTTGGTTGCCAATTTGCCGCGCGCGCCACAACCGACACCGATTTCCGGTGGCGTGGCGCAACGCCCCAGGACCTCGCGTGTTTCGCATTGGGGTCTTTTATCGCCACCCACCCTTTCAAGGACGGCAATGGCAGAACGGCCCGTGTCCTTTATGCCGGGGTCCTGCTTGCCCACCGGGAACCGTTTGTCGCTCCGACGGCTGGAATGGAACAACGTCTCCATGGCCTGACGACAGTGGAAATGGATACCCGCCTCCCACCCTCGCGGAACTTCGACTTCTTCAACACGATCTAGACCGCGTCCGGATGCTCAGATCCGGTAATAATCCCTGTACCAGTCCACAAACCGGCCAACGCCCTCCAGGACCGAGGTCTTCGGCCGGTAGCCGGTGAGGTGCTGAAGCAGGTCCGTGTTGGCCCAGGTGGCCGGCACGTCGCCGGCCTGCATCGGCATCAGATTGCGCTCCGCCTTCTTCCCGGTCGCCGCTTCGATCGCCGCGATGTAATCGGTCAGCTGCACGGGAGTGGAGTTGCCGATATTGACCACCCGCCAGGGCGCGACCGGGGACAGGCTGTCGCCCTCGGGCACCTCCTCGCCATCGGCGGGACGGACCGGAACCGCGTCGATCAGCAGACGGATGGCCTCGACGAGGTCTTCCACATAGGTGAAGTCCCGCTTCATGTCGCCGTGATTGTAGACATCGATCGGACGGTCCTCGAGAATCGCCTTCGTGAACTTGAACAGCGCCATGTCGGGCCGCCCCCACGGACCGTAGACGGTGAAGAAGCGGAACATGGTCACCGGCAACTGGTAGAGATGGGCATAGGAATGCGCCATCGATTCCGTTGCCTTCTTGGTCGCGGCATAGAACGACATCTGGTGGTCGGCCTTGTCCGTCTCCTTGTAGGGCATTTCGGTGTTGGCCCCATAGGCGGAAGAGGTCGAGGCCAGCAGCATGTGCTCGGGCGGAAAGGCCCTGGCCGCTTCCAGCAGCTCGAAGGTGCCGCAGATATTGCTTTCCAGATAGGAGCGCGGCGCCTCGATGGAGTAGCGCACGCCGGCCTGGGCGGCCAGATGGATGACGAAGTCCGGTTTTTCGGCGCTGAACAGCGACATGAGCAGATCGGCCGTCTCGACCCGGTCGTTGATGGCTCTGAAATGCTCATGCTGCAGCAGCATCTGCTGCCGGCGCTGTTTCAGACGGATATCGTAATAGTCCGTCATGGCGTCGAGGCCTATGACCCGGAAGCCGTCCTCAAGCAGGCGCGTGCACAGAAAGTAGCCGATAAATCCGGCCGAACCGGTCACCAAAACGGTTTTCATTCTCTGCATGAGGCCCTTCCACCCATAATCGAAGTCTGCAAGCGGTCTTAAAAGGCTTCGCCTGCCCGGGCAACGGCTAAGACAAAATTGTTTCCCGCATCGGGAACTTCCTCCCGCAATCATCCTGACAGACTTCCAGCCCGACGGAGCGCTGCGCGGTGCCGCCAGAGCGTGTTGCGGTTAAGCAGCTTCCTGAATTCAACTCAACGCGACAGGCTCCAGGCAGGGAGTTCCGCCGATGGGAGCGGCCTTCTGTGACGCCCAACTGCCCCTCTGCAAACGAGTGGACCCCGGCTCTGCACTGCGCTGCATCCGGGGAGGCACGCTGAGGAACCTGCGCGGCTGATCTGTTTTCTACAGGGGGCATCGTCTGCAGGTGTCACACAAGGGAAACCCTGCGGGCCTGACCGGCAGTCTGCTCCAGGCATCAACTCGATGAGCCGATGCCTGGAACGATCAACCCAACACGGGTTCTTGCCGGCCTTCGAAGGTCCCCGGACCGGAGAGCTAGATGCCTTCTCCCTGCTCGGAGAAACCGGCCAGGAAACCGTGCTCACGCAGGTAGGTGACGATTTCCTCGGCGACCTCCTCGGGGTCACGGCCGACGTTCCTGATGTGGATTTCCGGATTTTCCGGAGCCTCATAGGGACTGTCGATGCCGGTGAAGTTCTTGATCTCGCCCCGGTCGGCCTTGGCGTAGAGCCCTTTGGGATCGCGCTTGCGGCACTCCTCAATGGGCGTGTCGACAAAGACCTCGATGAATTCCCCCTCGCCCATCAGGTCACGGGCCAACCGGCGCTCGGACCGGAAGGGGGAAATGAAGGAGACAAGGGTGATCAGTCCGGCGTCGGTGAACAGCCGCGCGACCTCGCCCACCCGGCGGATATTCTCCACCCGGTCGGCATCGGTGAAGCCCAGGTCCTTGTTGAGGCCATGGCGCAGGTTGTCGCCATCGAGGGTGTAGGTGTGGCGGCCGTCGATATGCAGCTTTTTCTCCACGATCGAGGCGATGGTCGACTTGCCGGAGCCGGACAGGCCGGTGAACCAGACAACGGCCGGCTTCTGACCGAGTTTTTCCGAACGCGCCGTCTTGTCGATTTCCAGCGCCTGCCAGTGGATGTTGCTTGCCCGGCGCAGGGCGAACCAGACCATTCCCGCGCCGACGGTGGCGTTGGAGATGCGGTCGATCAGGATGAAGGCGCCGGTCGTGCGGTTGGCCTCATAGGGATCGAAGGGCACGGCGGTGGACAGCGAGAAATTGCAGAAGCCGATCTCGTTCAGCGCCAGCGTCTTGCCGGCCGTATGCTCGAAAGTGTTGACGTTGATCTTGTGCTTGATCTCCGACACCGTGGCGGTGACCGTGCGGGTGCCGATCTTCAGCATGTAGGGGCGCCCCGGCAGGAGCGGTTCGTCGGACATCCAGATGAGATGGGCGGCGAACTGGTCCGCGACATCGGGCCGGTGCGCCATGGAGGACAGAAGATCGCCGCGGGAGATGTCGATCTCGTCTTCCAGCGTCAGGGTGACGGCCTCTCCAGCCCGTGCTTCCGGCACCTCGCCGTCCGGACCGATAATGGTCCTGACCCTGGAGGTCGTCGCCGGTCCGGCCACGACCAGCTCCTCGCCGACCGTCACCCGGCCGCTGGCGACCGTGCCGGAATAGCCGCGGAAGTCGAGGTTCGGCCGATTGACCCACTGGACGGGAAAGCGGAAGGGCGCTTCGAGCATGTGTTCGCCGAATTCCACGGTTTCCAGATGCTCCAGCAGCGTGGGGCCGGAATACCAGTCCATCTTGTCGCTCTTGACGGTGACATTGTCGCCGTAGCGCGCGGACATGGGAATGGCTTCCAGGGTCTCGAAGTCGAAGCCGTTGGCGAAGGTATTGAAGTCCTTGCGGATTTCCTCGAAACGCTCCTGCGAAAAGCCGACAAGATCGATCTTGTTGATCGCCAGCGCCACATGCCGGATGCCCAGAAGCGAGGCGATGAAGGCGTGCCGCCGGGTCTGCACCATGAGGCCGTTGCGCGCATCGACGAGCAGCACGGCCAGATCGGCGGTCGAGGCGCCCGTCGCCATGTTGCGGGTATACTGCTCGTGGCCGGGCGTATCGGCGACGATGAACTTGCGCTTGTCGGTGGCAAAGAAACGATAGGCGACATCGATGGTGATGCCCTGCTCACGCTCGGCCTCCAGCCCGTCGACCAGGAGCGCCAGATCCATATCCTCACCGACCGTGCCGTGCTTTCTGGAGTCGCGCTCCAGCGCCGCAAGCTGGTCCTCGAAGATCAGCTTGGTGTCATACAGCAGGCGGCCGATCAGGGTCGACTTGCCATCGTCGACGGAGCCGCAGGTCAGGAACCGGAGCTGGTCCTTGGTTTCCTGGGCGTGGATGTATTCGTTGACGGCGGCTTCCGCGGTGTCCTGAATATCTGCGATGGTCATCCTAGAAATATCCTTCCCGCTTCTTCTTTTCCATCGAGGCGCTTTCGTCCTTGTCGATGAGACGGCCCTGGCGTTCGGACGTGCGGGCGATCAGCATTTCCCGGACGATGGCGGGCAGCGTGTCGGCGTCGGATTCAATCGCGCCGGTGAGCGGATAGCAGCCCAGGGTGCGGAAACGGACCATCTTTTCCTCGATCCATTCGCCCGGCTGCAGCTTCATGCGCTCGTCATCGACCATGATCAGCATCCCGTCGCGTTCCACCACCGGCCGGGGCGCGGCGAAATAGAGCGGCACCATCGGGATGTTTTCCGTCAGGATGTACTGCCAGATGTCCAGCTCGGTCCAGTTGGACAGCGGAAAGGCGCGGATGCTTTCGCCCTTGGCGACCCGGGCATTGTAGAGGTTCCACAGTTCCGGGCGCTGGTTCTTGGGGTCCCAGCCGTGATTGGCGTTGCGGAAGGAGAACACACGTTCCTTGGCGCGGGATTTTTCCTCGTCCCGGCGCGCTCCGCCGAAGGCCGCGTCGAAGCCGTATTTGTCCAGCGCCTGTTTCAGACCCTCGGTCTTCATGATGCGCGTGTGCACGGAAGATCCATGGTCGAACGGGCTGATGTTCTTTTCAAGCCCTTCCGGATTGGTATGGACGATCAGGTCCAGCCCCAGGCGTCTGGCGGTCTCGTCGCGAAACTGGATCATCTCGCGGAACTTCCAGGTGGTGTCCACATGCAGCAGCGGAAAAGGCGGCTTGGAGGGGTAGAAGGCCTTCATGGCCAGATGCAGCATGACGCCGCTGTCCTTGCCGATGGAATAGAGCATCACCGGATTGGAGAATTCCGCCGCCACCTCGCGGATGATGTGGATGCTTTCCGCTTCAAGGCGCTTCAGATTGCTGAGGCGCTCGGGCGTGACACCGTGAGATTGCATGTTCATGTTCACTTTTCCGTTCGTGCCGGCGGTCCGGCTCAACTCTTGTCGTATGAGGATTGTCCGTCTGCTGCCTTTTCAGGCGGCCGATGTCAGCTCTGGCAGCAGCTCCCGTGCGCCCACCGCGATGAAATGCGGGTTGCGCAGATCGTCCTTGCGCGCGCCTTTCGGCACCCGGTAGACGAAATCCTCGTGGGTCGCGGCCAGAACGACGGCGCCGCCGGCCGCACGCACCACCGCGTCCCCGGCGGCGATATCCCATTGCATGGTGGGAGCCAGGCGCGGATAGAGATCCGCCCTGCCGGCCGCCACCCAGCACAGTTTCAGCGACGAGCCGACCGAAAGCTGCTCGGCGACTTTCAGCGGCCCGATCAGCTCGGCCGTCTCCTCCGACATGTGCGAGCGGCTGGCGAGCACGCTCAGGCCCTCCGCCGGCGGCGTCCGGACCGTGATGGCCCGGACGTCGGCGATGTCGCTGCCGTCGATCCGGCCAGAGAAGGCCTGCCCGGCCCCATCACCAACACCCTCCAGGCTTCCGCCCCAGAAAATCTCGCCAAGCGCCGGAGCGGACACCACACCGAAAACCGGCTGCCCCTTGTCGATCAGGGCGATATTGACCGTGAATTCGCCGTTTTTCTTGAGGAATTCCTTTGTTCCATCGAGCGGATCGACCAGAAAATACCGGTCACCGACGGCCGGAAGGTGCCCGGCCTCGACCGCTTCTTCCGCAACCACGGGCACCTGCGGAAAACCTTCGGCCAGACCGGCCAGGATAATGGCCTCCGCCGCGGCGTCGGCCTTGGTGACCGGAGAGCCGTCCGCCTTGTTCTCGACGTCGAACGGTTCGGCGTAGATTTTCAGGATTTCCTCGCCGGCCCGGATCGCGAGCCGGTTCAGGAAAGTGATCTGATCTTGTGTCATCAACGCCTCAACCCGTTCAGATTTCGAAATATTTTCAGGATTTCCGCCTGTATTTCCTGCCCGCAAATAGACTGAAAGAACTGTACCATTTCAAGGAATGGCGTTCCACGAATGCGGCGGAAAAGAAAACGCTTCCACTCCCGGGTCACCGCCTTAGGGGGTTTTGTTCCGGCACTCAAGGCAGAAGCTGTCCGCACGGGACCGCAATGCCCCGAAGATTCACGGATTGGCAAGGCCTTTCCTGTTAGGATGTCCCCGAACAGGTAAAACCCCCGGGTGTAACCAGGAGACGCAGGTCCACCATGTCGGACGCCAAGCCAGAACCGCAACCTCACCAAACGGAAGAGGACGCCGGCGAGCAGCTGCCGCGCGAGCGGCGGGCACGCGTGTTCAAGAAGGGACGAATGATTTTCCAGAATGGCCTGCGGTCCATTCCCTGCATGGTGCGCAACATTTCCGGCGGTGGCGCCCTGCTACAATTCGAACAGGCCTTTCTGCTGCCGAAGGAATTCGATCTGCAGATCGACCTGGAGGACTATGAAGTCTCCTGCGTGCGCCGCTGGGAAGACGGGCTGCGCTGCGGCGTGCAGTTCGTCGGTGAAAAGCGTCCGACCTCCAAACAGCGCGCCCAGGTGCTGAAGTCCTCGGAAGAGGCGCTCAAACCCGAAATCAACGAGCGCACGGAAAGCTTTGACGGCGCCTTCGCCCGCAAGCTTGCCATGGAAAAACCGCAACAGTCCGCTGAACCGGCGCAACGCGACCGGCCGGCAGCCCCAGGAAAGCCCACATTCGGCAAACGGCGGTAACCACCCTCCGACGGCCCTTTCCTACAATCCTGCGAATGTCCTGCGGATCGCCAGTCTCATGGCCATGACCGGTGGCATGACAGCACTCGGGCACAGGCCGAGGACCAGGTGAGAGACCGGCATCGGACCGGTGCCCAGATCGACCTGCCGCAGGTTCTCGCTCCCGCTCGTCCCGCCACCAGCAATCCCGGTCGAACAGGGCAACGGGCAAAGGGTTGCGCGCGAGAATCAAGAACGTTCGATAGCTGACGTGGAGGCTGGGCGAACATCCCTCAACGTCGGAACCGGTGGATCCCATCTGCTTCAGCCCGTATCTCTACCGTCATCGAAATAGCATTGAGCGGTTGTTCAAACGGATGAAGCACTTTCGGCGTATCGCTATGGGTCGATGAGCCCACGGCCTGGCATTTGAGGCTGAATTCACGCCTAGAACACCGTTAGAATCTACGCTCGAACAATCAAGTCCTGGTCTTCAACCTCGGTCAGAAAAATGGATTTGGGGATGATTGCGTGAACGCCCCAGTTGCCGTCGACAACCTGGGTGACGCCGAAGTCGACCCCCGCGCTCATCAGCATGATGGCCTCATCCTCGCCGAGTCCGTAGGTGCCCATCAGGAACCGGCGGGTCTTGCGGAAGGCGTCCTTCATGGCAAGGTCGAGCGATGACTTGGCATAGACCTCACCCTGCCCCTTGACGCCGAATTCGGCGAGGTAATTGGGGTGACTGAAGCCGGTCAGCACCCACTCTTCGGGTGTTTCGATCAACGGATAGGTAAGGTCGGAAAACCTCCCGCCCTTCTTGTGAAGGATTACCGTCAGCCGACCGGTCATGGAACATTCGATGGCCGTCCCGGCAACCTCCCCGTCCCCTTGCGAGGCATGGGGATCGCCGATGGACAGCAGGGCGCCCGGCACGGAGACCGGCAGATAGACAGACGCGCCCTTGCCGAGGCGCCAGTTGTCGATGTTGCCACCGAAGTAGGCCGGCGGCACGCTGTCGACAGGACCGTCCTCGCGCGGTGCGACCGCAATGACCCCAAAATGGGGCCGAAGCGGAATCTGGATGCCGGAGAGCACTGGCGACAGCTTTTCGATTGTAGCAGGATCGACCGGTACTCCCGGGTAGTCATAGGTCTTGTGGGCAACACCGAAGGGATCCTCCTGCGGCGTCCAGCGATAGGCGTAATGTGCCCTGGCAAAACCGCCGCCGTCGCCATCGGGAAAGATTTCATAGATGAAGACGTTTTCCCGGGGCTTCGGCTCCTGCAGCAATTCGCCGTACTGATACCCCCACCAGGCGGCGACGGAACTGCCGAAATGACGTCCCTTGTAATCGGGATTGCCGCTCGGACGCGGCACCATGTCATCGATACGCACTTCCAGTACGTCACCCGGCTCGGCCCCGTTCACATAGATCGGCCCGGTGCAGACATGCACGCCGAATCCCTCGCCGGCACCACGGCCGTAGACCGAGGCATCGATCGGCCCGGCGCCCCGCCGGTCAACGTTCTTCTTTTCCGCATTCCAGAAGAAGACATCTTCGGCGGCCGTATCGCCCTTGATGAAGAGCTCCGGATCGTCGGAGGAGTGCTGGGTGAGCGTTTCCACTTCGATAGTGTCTCCGGAAGATATTTCCAAGACCGGACGCAACGACCGGCTGAAATAGCCCCAGTGCACCGTCTTGGAATTTGCCGGCAGGACATGGTGGGTGCCGTCGGTGTCCGGCGTCCCGGCAAGCTCGGTGTCGCCAACCTGCACTCCGCCGACGGCACTGCGCTTTTTTACCTTGCGATCCGTCAACGCCTTGACGGGCCAGCCGCGCTGCTCGGCGTTGGCCATTTCCATCAGGCTCTTCAGGTGATTGGTCCTGAAGGCGCCGGGTGGAAGACCGAACCGCTCCTTGAAAAGCCGGTTGAAATTGGCCGCATCGGTAAAGCCGCAGCTGTAGGCAACCTCGGAAATCGGAATGCGCAGTTCGTCCGGCGCAACCAAGGCCATGCGCGCATGCTGCAGGCGGCGCTCCCGGAGATAGTGGGTAAAGCTCTCGCCATTCTGCTCGAAGAGTTTCTGCAGATAGCGCTCGGAAATGCCTTCCTGGCGCGCGATCCGGCCTGCGGAAAGGTCCGGCTCCGCCACCCTGCGTTCGATGGCCATGGTCAGCCGGCTGAAGAGCGCTGCCTGGCTCGCATTAACCCCCGCGTCCGCCGCCGCCGACGACAGGGACACGATCACCGTCAGGTAGAGATCCGCAATGACCTGTTCGACGGACTGCCACTCCAGGTCGCTCAAGCCGTCCAGCTCCGATGCCGCGGCTCTCAGGGACTGAAGGAAGACCTTGCCGAGCCCGGTTGCCGCGACATGAAAGGGGGACGCGAGAGGAGACAGACCGAAACGCTGACCGTGCAGGACCGTCTCCGACAGGGAAAAGACCGCAAAGTTGGTGTTCTGCCGAAGAAAAGCGTCCCAGGTCTTGTCGGCGGGAAGAATGACCGCTTCGCCAGGCTCGATGACGAAACGTCCGGCCTCCGCCGCAACCTCCACCGCTTCGTCCAGCGGCATCATCACCAGCGGCATACGCCCCCTGCGCGCCAGAGGGGAAAGCGATTGTGCCGTCGCGGTCAGGCTGCCGAGGAGGACACCGTCCGCCTGCCCGCGGATGACCGCTGCCGCGAAATGATCGAAGTCCTGTTCAGGCGAATCCGAGCGCAGACCAAGGGTGGCAAGAATATCCCGCCAGGCATTGCCCCGGGTATCGAGTGGATAGGATTCGCTGACGAACTGCCTGATATTCATTCCCGGATCCAAGGTGCCTGCCGGCCTCGACGAGGCGCCGGACAGGTTATATTGCACCTGCGAAGGAAGGAATACCAGCCCCGTTCTCAGGGGCATGTGAAGACGCTTTTCCGGATGGACCCGTGGACACCCCAGTTGGCGTCGACCACCTGCGTAATGCCGAAGTCCGCGGCGACGGACATGAGCGAGATCGCCTCGTCTTCGCTGAGCCCGTGAACGGTCATGAGAAACCGGCGCAGCTTCCGGAATGCATCGCGCATGGCGTTGTCGAGGCTCGAGCTCTTGAGGATTTCGTACTGGTGATCCGGGCCGAGTTCGGCAAGGTAATTGGTCACGCTGAATCCGTAGACGGACCAGATTTCGTCATTTTCCAGAAGCGGGTGATCGAGCCCTTCCATCACGGTCCCGGGCAGATCCGCCTTCTTGTGAAGCACGAATTCGAATTCGCCGGTCAGCGAAATCTCGATGGCGGTGCCGCTGAGCTCGCTGTCACCCTGGGACGCATGTGCATCGCCGACCGAGAAGAGCGCACCCGGCACCGCAACCGGATAGAACATCCGCGCGCCCTTGGTGATCCGCCAGTCGTCCATGTTGCCGCCGGTATAGCTTGGTGGAATGGTGCTTACCAAATCGGCTTCCGCCGGTGCGACGCCCATGGTGCCGAAATGGAGCCGGGCCGGGATCTTGACGCCGGAAAGGATGCCTTCCTTCTTGGTGATCGTGTCATGATCCACGCGCACGCCGGGATAGTCGATGGTCGGATGAACGATACCGTCCGGGTCCGTCTGCGGCGTCCAGAGATAGGAATAGAGTGCGGAGACCGTGGCCGGAGCGCTCATGTCCAGCTCATAGATTGTCACCACCTCGCGCGGCTTGGGTTCCTCCAGGTAGTCGTTGTACTGGAACCCCCAGTTGGCCGACGGGTTGGAACCAAAGTACCGTCCCTTGTACTCCGGGTTGGCACTGGGGCGCGGATAGGCATCGATGATGCGTACCTCGAGGACGTCCCCGGGCTCCGCGCCCTCGACCTCGACGGGACCGGTCAGCAGGTGGACGCCGAGACCTTCGCCGGAGCCGTGCTCATAGGGCCCCTCTTGCGGGCCTGCTCCACGGCGCTTGATCGTCTTTTCCTCGGCGGTCCAGAGGAAGATTTCCTCGGCCGCCGCATCCCCAGCGATCATGCGGGCATGATCGTCATTGGCATGATGGGTGATCGTCTCGATTGTGACCCGGTCGCCGGATTTCACGGTCAGTTGTGGTTTGAGCGACTTGCTGAAATAGCCCCAGTGAACGGTGTCAGCGGTAGCAGGTAGAGTATGATGGGTCATCAGGGTCTCCGATCGTCATGGTATGTTTTTCTTGCAGGCTTCGCGGACGCGGCCTGACTGGTGTGCCTGTCGACACCGCCGAGCAGGCGGCTCTGGTCAGACAGTGTGTTCCGGGTCTTCGTTCATGATCTGCAGGAACTGGCGGGTGCGGGGATTGGAAGGTTCGCTGAGCATCCTTTCCGCCGGGCCCTGTTCGACAACGGCACCGTCCGCGAGGAAGATTGCCCGGTCGGCAACGTCCTTTGCGAAGCTGATCTGGTGTGTTGAAATCAGCATGGTGAGCCCGTCCTCGACGGCCAGCCGCCGGATGACCTCCAGCACCTCGTTGACGAGTTCCGGGTCGAGAGCCGACGTCGGTTCGTCCAGCAGAAGCACCGCTGGATTGGGTGCCAGTGCCCGGGCGATCGCGACCCGCTGCTGCTGTCCGCCGGACATGTGGCGCGGCAGGGCATCCGCCCTGTGGGTCAGGCCCACCCGCTCCAGAAGTTCGTCGGCCTGGCGGTCGGCCTCCCTGGGCGATAGTTTCTGAACCCAGCGCAAGGGACCGGCGATGTTCTCGCGGGCACTCAGGTGGCCGAAGAGATTGAAGTTCTGGAACACCATGCCGACACCGACTGCAGCGCGCGCGTTCGCGATGGATGCCGGCGAGAGCTTCAGGCCGTTTTCATCGACACCAAGCTGGCGCCCGAGCACGCGGATCGTACCGCTGTCCCAGGATTCCAGACGGTTGATACAGCGCAGCAGCGTGCTCTTGCCCGACCCGCTCGGACCAAGAAGAGCGACCACTTCGCCGAGGCGGACCGTCAGGTCGAGACCGTCGAGCACCTTGCGTCCGTCGTAGCTCTTGGTGAGGTTCTCGATCTCCACGGCAGGACGGCTGGTCGCGATGGCCTCTGCACGCTTCTGCCGGTCGAGGGGAGCGATTGCCTTGCGCGAGGCGGGCGGCAGCGGTGTCGCCGTCTCGTCCGTCTCCTCGTCCGTATCCGCTTCGACCGGAAGAGGCGCACGGTACCAGGGAAGGAGCCGGGCGAAACGTGCCTTGGGATCCGGATGATCCAGGTCGAGCATGATCTCGACGACGATCTGGACGACGGCAATGCTGCCCGCCAGAACCAGATACATCAGCCCGGAGGCAAAGAAGATGGAGAAGAAGTCGAAAGTCGCCGAGGCAAGCTGCGTGCTGCGCAGGGTCAACTCCTGCACGGAGACGACCGAGGCAAGCGAGGAATTCTTCAGTGCGCTGACCGCTTCGTTGCCGAGCGCGGGCACCATCGTACGGAAGGCCTGCGGGACCACGATGCGGATCATGGTCACGAACGGCGTCATGCCGAGCGCCTGACCGGCGCTGACCTGCCCCCGGTCGACGGCGATGATGTTCGCGCGGATGATCTCGGCAATGAACGGCGCCTCGTTGAGGGCCAGCGCAAGGCTCGCGGCCTCCAGTGCCGTCAGCTTGATGCCGATCATCGGCAGCGCGTTGTAGCAGAAGATCATCTGCAGGATCAGCGGCGTCCCGCGGAAGATCACCGCATAGACGCGAGCGAAAACGGAAAGCGCCCTGAACCGGCTCAACTGCATCGCGGCCAGGGCAATCCCCAGGACGCCGCCGCCGATCAGGCCGAAAAAGGTGATAAGGACCGTATAGATGATCCCGGTCACCAGATAGGGCTGGGTGAGATAGTGAATGAAGAGATCCATGAAAGCCTGCGCTTATTTCCGGAAAGTCTGAGCGATCCGGAAAGGCTGCTTCCGGACCGCTCGTCTCGCGAACCTGACGATTATTCGGCAAGAACCAGTTTCGGCGTTTCCAGCTGGTCTTCCGGCAAGTTCCACTTCTTCATCATTTCGACCTGAAGACCGGATTTCTGGATTTCGGTGAGAGCTGCCATGATGGCGTCGCGGAACTCCACATTGTCACGCGGAACCGCGATGCCGACCGAGTATGGCAGGGTGACCGCAGTCGCCTTTTCAAGCTTGTCCGGATAGGCCTTCACGGCGCCGTCGACGGTGTTGACGTCGTTGACATATGTGTCGGCCCGGCCGGACAGGATTGCCTGGATACAGTTGGCATTGTTTTCGTACAGCTGGATTTCCGGTGCCGGCTTGCCGAGTTTCTCGCATTCGGCGGCCAGCGCCTCAATGAGCGGCACTTCAACGTAGCCGGTGTTTTCAGCAGCGATCGCGCCGCACATGGAGGTGTTGATGCCGTCGATACCCTTCGGATTGCCCTTGGCAACCAGAACGCCGTCGAACACCTTCAGGTAAGTGATGAAGTCGGCAGCCTTCGCCCGGTCGACCGTGGCGTAGATATCGGAGATGACGATATCGGCCTGACCGGCCTGCAGCGTGGTGAGCAGGGCCGCGAAGGTGACTGCTTTGTAGGTCAGGTCGAAACCGAGGCAATCGCCGATGGCTTCGCCCAGATCGATGTCGAAGCCGATGTATTTGGTCGGATCGTTCGGATCAATTGCCTCATAGCCGGGTGTATGCGGGTTCACCGCATTGACCAGGGTCTTACCCTTCAGGTCCGGATATTTGGCCTGCAGATCCGCGCAGGCGGCGGGGATCTCGGTTTCGGCCTGTGCCGAAGTCGTTGCGCTCAGAACCGAACCGCCGATAGTGGTTGCGACCATGGTCACCGCGAAGAAGGCGCCTGCAGTCGATCTGGCCAGCGAATATGTGCGTGTCGTCCCGGTTGTCTTCATTTTTCGCTCCGTTGACTGGGTGGAAATCTGCTGTCTGAATTTGACAACCGGAGCGTAAAGTCAGTTCTCGATATCTGCGTTGTCGGCAGCCGCACTCTTTATTGTAATCTATTGTCGAAAACTTGCAGAAATTACTCGCATTGATCAAACATTACGCAACTTATGCATAATAAGTGACCAAATGTCTGTTTTTTAGACTTACATGATGTTCACTTTAACTTTGGAGACCTCGGGACAGCATCAACCCCTGACAGGTCCGGCCTGCCGAGGGACCGTCTCGAGGCACGCCACCATTTTGCTCCTGGTGACGTGATGTTCAGGAGATCGACCATTGAGAGCATCAGATCTCTCTCTCATGAATTTTGGACAAGGGACGCCGCAGTTTGAAGTGGGCCAGATTTTCCGGACAGCTCAGTAGCTGAGCTATCGTGTATCCCATTGATTTTAAGGGATGTACTTTAGCAACCTGTCCGGATTTCCGGGACCACTTCACCTAGGCAGGAGTAAGAATATCAAGACTGTTCGCCTTACTCCAAACCGAGTGTCTCAAGCCGATAACTCAAGGTTTGGGAATTTTGAAGCCAAGCAAGCTAGGGTCCGGCCCCTAAAATAGGATATTGGGGCGTTCCCAGTCTTCGCCATCTCTCGCAGAGAATATCACGGCGTCAAAAATACAGGGCTCAACCCCACTTCGCCTACAAAGTTCTTGAACACCATCGGAAATGAAATTGTAGTAGTCACTGTCGGTGAGTGCCGCTGCGCTGAGCGGAACCGGGAAACCGAAGTCTTTCAGCCAATGGATAACCCGGCTGTCGATCGGAATTTCATATCGGGTCAGTCCGAGAGACTGCAGAAGATTACGCGATTGCTTCGGGCCGAATCCTTTGAACGTGATGCGGATATGGTCCGCTGCGCGTCTTTCGTCTTGCGGCGATGTAGCCGATCGAAGAGCGTTGCAATCGGCAAGCGTTTGCTTCCAGGCCCCTGACTGTAATTGTTCTAGGTTTGCGCTCAGATCTTCTGCGATGCGATTGGAGAATCTGATGCCACCGGCATTTACCAGAGTGCTGCGTATGAAGTGTTCCGGCTTTTCGAATTCGCACACGCGGCAGTAAGCCAGAGGAAAGGGTTGAGAACTCAGAAAACGGATAACCGGGCTTTGAGGGCCGGAGCGCTGGACCGACGTAAGCCGGGCTCCCGTCATCGCCTTCCAGAATTTCTCTTTCGTGATCTCCAGCTTCGATTCCGTGAGGTTTCTACTACGCCTCTCGACGACAAATCGGCCATTTTCGTGCTGCCTCACGAAGCTCTTCACGCGGGCGATATCGTTCTCGGTGATTTCGAATGAAAATTCCAACAGAAATTCCTATCATTTAAAGGTTAGGTCACCTTGATCCGCGCTGCCGAGAAGAGCTGCAGCATCCGGCCACTTCAGTGACAGTCAGCGTCGTCGTCAGTTTGCCCTGAATGTCCGTCACCATTTTGAACCGCGCCGGGTTTGCCGGAGACAATTCAGTTGAAGTCCTGCGGTGGGGGCTTCCTTCTTCACGTAGGGCGGCATCTTTTGTCCGCTTCTGCCAGCAGATGTTTTATATAAGCATCTCTCCCTTCCCCGCTGCGGCTTAGCTATCCGCGTTGGCCATGGCCTTGGAAGAATTTGACATTCCACAAGGCATATTATGCGAATCTCGCCCCTGACGACCGCATGCCGGGCTCGTGGCCTTTCCGGGACGCGGATGCCGAATGGCGGATGGCCAACAACCGCCGTCACCGGTCAAGATGCTTCAAAGCGGACTGTCGACCTTCTTCTCGGGACTGGCAGCTCTGCGGACGGAGCACCATTTCGCTGCGGCTGCGCAAAGGTCCGCTTTGCGATCAGGCTATGTTGCCTCTAATTCAAAACGCTCTCGCCACTGTCGATTGATTTGGTCAGCGAGTTTGGCAGTCGGTGTGGATATCGTGGAGGCGATTGCGCCTTCTGCGCCGAGTGCATCGAGTATCCGCTTCAACTGTTTTTGCGGTTCTCTTGAGAGACGCTCATAGGAGACTTCAAGAGGCACCACTGACTGCTCTTCAAACCAAGACCGCCAAGCGACATCAAACTCGATGAACTCAGCCATCTGTGATCGAATGGCGTCCGGATCGTAACCTTCTTCCCGCCGAGTTTCTTGTCTTTCGAGATCACTTCCATCGGCTCTGCGGTGCCAAAGACCGGTTTGCTCCGCGCGAATGTATGAGATCGCTTGGTCAAGTTTGTCCCCTCGCGACAGAAAGATGAATTGCGTCGGACCAAAAGCTGCTTGGATGCGACCTACGTCAGAAGTGTGGCCGGGATACATGAAACGAAGCTGATCTATGAAGAACGCGAAGCTGCCGCGCTGAAGTCTACATCCAAAGACTTCGGTTTCGCCTTTGCCGCGAGCTTTCGCTGCTTCGAAAATGCCTTCCAACAACTCCCGTCTGGTGGCGAATTCGGCGGCGTTGATATCATAGTAATCCAGCCAGGCACCAATCGACGGTTTGTGAAAAAGAGAGCCGGGGTTCCCGGCAACTTTGGTCTCCGCTAGCAGTTTACAGAGCATGGTGCTACCGCTGCGGGGCGACGTACAAATAACGTAGGATTTAAACGGTAGGGTTGGCATGCTGTCTCTTCAATAGCGCTTTCGGTGACCGTTAGCGGACTTTTGTAACAATTGCAGCATCCGTGATTTTGGGCTCGGAGCAGACCGTTGCCGCAATTAAAACGAACGGCAGCAACCGTGTTTTTCGGAGCGTTGCATATTGCACGTTACGCGAACTAAGAGCAAAAAGTACCAAGATTAGATAATCAACTATGCGGAAGCATTAGACCCTGATCGAGCACGAAGCGCTGAATTCAAATAGTAATAAATTACTTAAGAGCCACCCACATGAACAGATAATAAATACACTCTTGAGAATTCACAAAAGTAGGCAACTGAGCTTCAGCCGCCAATTTGAGGTGTGATAATTATTGCGAGAATGTATTTTGAAATGCCTTTGTCAGTACTGATTTACTGATATGCGCCGGCTTTGCATCGAAACGGGTTTGAGCCCCGGTACCTACGAGTCTTCCTGAATAAACCGTGATATCCGCAGAGCATTGTGTGCGCTCTGTGCCTGCCTTTCCGCAGTCAAAGATCTTTGTCTTATCGACGGTTACATCCACATATTGCGTACCGGCAACAGTGATCGTCGCACCTGTTTTCTTACCCTCTGCCGTTCCATGTCTCAGTATCATTTGATCCGCGTGTCCAGTGCCACTAACGACCACATAGAGTAATCCATCTCTATGCACCCGGCGAGCTTCTAGAGGTAATTCTGTTTGCGCACCATTTTCATTTTCTGAGCTTCGCGTAAAGTTGCTCTATTTTGTCTGACACATCAGTTCGAGATAATGAATTTATTACAAGATTTTTCTGATCAACCTTAGCTTCAAATGATGCCTCACCAGATACCTTTGTTTTCAATTCAGGAATATCTAGAGTTATGCTTGCTCCCGACACCTTACTTACACTTAGATTAGAGGGTTTACTTGGACGCAACTCTGAATCGTTATATTCAATTACATGATCAAGAAACTCGAGCTTATATGGCTCCCTCTTAGGATCAAGAATATAAAGCTCTCCAACAAATCGCCGCGTTGACGCATAAGTTTCTGATATTGTTAAGTAGCTATAATCATAGTCACTTGAAATAATCTTCGTGTTGCATCCCCCTAAGATGCCCAATGCAGCCAACGCGGCAAACGATCTGACCATAACGCCCCCCAAAATAAAGACCCATCCTGTAAATCTCTTGTTAAATTTGCATTAATTGTTCGGCTGGTCAACATGAGTTACTCTAGGTTTTGTAACCTTGGATTGGCTGAAAAGACCGATCACACCCGGATGATGTGAATGAGAGAGTTATGGCCATAGGGTTCGGCGTAAAACAGTTACCAACAGGGTTACACGCAATCCGATGGTGAAAGCAGGATGGAAGCGGACTTTGGCCGTGACGTTGAGTTAAGTCCGGAACCATCCGTGCAGGTCCCGCGATCTTAGATTTGAACCGCGCCGGGTTCGCCGGAGGCTGTTTGGCTTAAGTTATGCTGCCACCGCCGGTTGATCCAGCGTGGCGTAGTATCGTTCCTCCGCTTCAGCCGGAGGGATGTTTCCTATGGGCTCCAGAAGA
>NZ_QCYM01000015.1 GCF_003075075.1 Labrenzia sp. 011
GCTTGGAATACCGATTTCGCCAAATCCAAACCAATTGTATGAACTTCTGACATCGACGCCTCCAAATAGGATTGAAACAAAACCTACCTTGGCACATCTGAGCCAGCGGCGGGCGTCTACATCATCACGCCCTCATGGAGACCGGGAAATTCTTCGATACTCTCCGACGCGCAGTCGACCGCGAAAAATGCCACAAACCCTTCTCTTCTCCCGCTTGGGCAGCTTGAGCCTCATATGCGAAAATTAAGCCATAGACTGAACTTATAGCCCCCCATGACAATCCGGTATTTCCGCTGGTCCGTGTCGTGCGGCAGGTTGCAGGTCAAGGTGCCTCAAGGGCCCAGGCAGATCGGACAGAAGGAGAAGGCGTTGCTTGAGCACGCTGCACAAGAGTTTCAGGACATTCGCGACGCAGTGAGAGCGCTCTGCGCACAGTTCCCCGACGAATACCACCGCAGGATAGACGAGGCCCGCGGCTACCCGGAAGAGTTCGTGGATGCGCTGACAAGGGCTGGATGGATGGCGGCGCTGATCCCCGAGGAATACGGCGGATCTGGTCTCGGGCTCACCGAAGCATCGGTCATCATGGAAGAGATCAATCGGGCCGGCGGCAATTCCGGAGCTTGCCACGGCCAGATGTACAACATGAACACGCTCGTCCGTCACGGGTCGGAAGAGCAGCGCCAGCGTATCCTGCCGAAGCTGGCGACCGGGGAACTGCGCCTGCAATCGATGGGCGTGACCGAACCCTCCACCGGCACGGACACGACGAAAATCAAGACCACCGCCGTCAAGAAGGGCGACCGCTACGTCATCAACGGACAGAAGGTCTGGATCAGCCGCGTGCAGCATTCCGATCTGATGATCCTGCTTGCCCGGACAACTCCGCTGTCGGAGGTGAAGAAGAAGTCCGAAGGATTGTCAATCTTTCTCGTGGACATCAAGGAGGCCATGAAATCGGGCATGGAAGTGCGACCGATTCCCAACATGGTCAACCACGAGACCAATGAGCTCTTCTTCGACAATCTGGAAATTCCCGAGGAAAACCTGATCGGGGAGGAAGGGAAAGGATTCAAGTATATCCTTACCGGCCTCAACGCGGAGCGCACGCTGATTGCAGCGGAATGCATCGGCGACGGTTACTGGTTTATCGACCGTGTGTCGAAATATGTCAGCGAGCGCGAGGTTTTCGGGCGGCCTATCGGGCAGAACCAGGGCGTCCAGTTCCCCATCGCCGAAAGCTACATCGAGGTCGAGGCAGCCAATCTCATGCGCTACAGGGCCTGCGCCCTTTTCGACGAAGGCAAGCCCTGCGGCGCGGAAGCGAACATGGCCAAGTATCTTGCGGCCAAGGCCAGCTGGGAAGCGGCCAATGCCTGCATTCAGTTCCACGGCGGCTTCGGTTTTGCCTGCGAATATGATGTTGAACGCAAGTTCCGCGAGACCCGGCTTTACCAGGTGGCGCCGATCTCCACCAATCTCATCCTGTCCTATGTCGCCGAGCACGTGCTCGGTCTGCCGCGGAGTTTCTGATGACCCTGCCTCTCACCGGTCTCAAGGTCGTTGCCGTCGAGCAGGCTGTTGCCGCCCCTTTCGCCACCTCGCGTCTTGCCGATGCCGGCGCGAAAGTGATCAAGATCGAGCGACCCGAAGGGGATTTCGCGCGCGGCTACGATGACGTTGCCGCCGGCCAGTCCAGTTATTTCGTCTGGCTCAACCGCGGCAAGAAATCCGTCGCGCTGGATCTGCGTTCCCAGGCCGGAAAGGAAGAACTGGCCCGGCTTCTGGAAGATGCCGACGTTCTGGTGCAGAACCTCAAGCGCGGCGCTCTCGGCCGGCTCGGCTTCACTCCCGAAAGGCTTGCCAGGGACTATCCGCGCCTCATCGCCTGCTCCATCACCGGCTACGGGGAGGGCGGGCCCATGGCCGACCGAAAGGCCTACGATCTGCTGATCCAGGCGGAATCCGGGCTGTGTTCCATCACTGGCGGCCCGTCCGAGCCGGCGCGTGTCGGCATGTCCATCGTGGACGTCGCAACGGGAGCCACCGCCCATGCGGCCATTCTGGAGGCGCTGATTGCCCGCGGCATCAGCGGGAAAGGCGCAGCGATCACGATTTCAATGTTCGATGTCATGGCGGACTGGATGACCGTGCCGCTTTTGAACCACGAAGGCGGCAAGACCCCGACGAGGGTCGGGATGGCGCATCCTTCGATCTCGCCTTACAGCGCCTTCGAAACGCGTGACGGGCAGCTCATTCTCATCTCGATTCAAAGCGACCGGGAATGGCGCATGCTGTGCGAGCATTTCCTGCAGCGGCCCGAGCTTGGCCGCGATCCCCGGTTTGCGACAAATGTGGCGCGGGTCGCCAACCGGCCGGAGACCGACGGCATCGTCGCCGAAGCCTTTGCCGGAATGAGCCATGAGGAAGCACTGGCGGCTCTGGACCGCGCCGATGTCGCCATGGCATCGGTGAACGATATGGCAGGGCTCTCGTCTCATCCGCATCTGCGCCGCATCACGGTGGAGACGCCGAACGGTCCCGTTTCCTACCCGGCGCCCGCACCGCTCGTCACCGGTGGCACGAGACGTTACGGACCGGTGCCCGGCCTGCCCGAACCCCGCCTTGAGACGGAGCAGTGAACGTGAGCGCAACGGGAAGCCCCCTCGACATGAATGCACTGAAGGACTGGATTGGCCGGTCCGAGGTCCGCTCGGAGCTCCTGACGGCGGGACTGGTGGAACGGTTCAATGCCACGTTCGGGCGGACCGGCCCGCTTGACGATGGCGCCGACGCGCCGCTTCTGATCCACCTGTGCCTGACCCAGCCTGCGGTCCCCGCCGGCGACCTTGGGCCGGACGGCCATCCGGCAAGGGGCGGATTTCTGCCGCCGGTGCCGCTTCCCCGGCGCATGTGGGCCGGTGGCGCCCTGTCGTTCCATCGCCCGCTGCGGATCGGCTCGAAGGTGACTCGGAACTCGACCATACGCGACACGGTGCTGAAACAGGGGCGCACGGGGCCGCTTTGCTTCGTCACAGTCGACCATGAAATCTCAGACGAACATGGCCTCGCCATCGCCGAGCGGCAGGACATTGTCTATCGCGGTGCAGACAGCGGCACGCCGCAATCGCAACCAGCTGCCGCCAAACCAGGCTTGCATCGCAAGCAGATACCGGTCGATCCGGTGCTGTTGTTCCGCTATTCGGCGCTGACCTTCAACGGACACCGTATTCACTACGACCAGCCCTATGTGATCGGCGAGGAAGGTTATCCGGGCCTGGTCGTCCACGGCCCGCTTCAGGCAACGCTGCTTGCGCAATACGCAGCCGATCTTTGCAGCGCCGTGCCTTCCAGTTTCCGCTTTCGCAGTTTCTCGCCGCTGTTCGATACGGCGGATCTCACATTGAACGCTGAGGAAACGGCGGAAGGCATGAAGCTCTGGACCGCGCGGCCCGAGGGGCCCGTTGCAATGGAGGCAATCGCAACATGGTAAGCCTCGAGACGCTTCGCGCGCCGCTCTTCGTACCGGGCAACCGGCCAGAACGCTTTGCCAAGGCCGCAGCGTCCGGCGCATGCGCCGTCATCCTCGACCTGGAAGATGCCGTGGCCGCGGAAGACAAGGCTGCGGCACGGGCCGCACTCGCCTGCGACTTTACGCAGCTGCCGGTGCTGGTGCGGATCAATCCGGACAGTACGCCCTGGTACGAGGACGACCTCAAGGCGGCCGCAGCCATGCCCTTCGGGGCAGTGATGCTGCCCAAGGCCGAAAGCCCGGACGCCGTTGCAAGAATTGCTCGGCTGACCGGCCATCCCGTCGTTGCCCTGATCGAAACGGCGCGCGGCCTTGCCGCGGCGCGCGAGATTGCAGCATGTCCGGACACCGTGCGCCTGGCCTTCGGGTCCATCGATTTTTGCGCCGACATCGGCTGCGAGCATGAACGCGAGACGCTTCGGCCGGTGCGTCTAGACCTTGTAATCGCCTCCCGCCTTGCTGGCATCGCGGCACCGATCGACGGCGTGACCGCGGACTTGTCGGACCCGGCAATCACGGAAGACGACAGCCGTCATGCCCGAAGCCTTGGAATGACGGGCAAGCTCTGTATCCACCCGAAGCAGGTCGCGCCGATACGCGCGGGTTTTGCACCGAGCGAGGCGGAGAAGGACTGGGCGCGTCGAGTGCTTGCCTCCGGCGACGGGGCGATCGCGGTGGATGGGGCCATGGTGGACGAGCCGGTACGCCTGCGCGCGCGCGCCATTCTGGCAAACTCCGGCTGATCCTCCCGGATCAGTCCGGCAACTTGCGCAATACGCGCACCATGTGCGGCTGCGTCAGAATCCAGGTCTCCTCGCCCTCCGGCGTCTCGGCATACCGCAAAAAGTCCTCCTTCACGGCCTCGGGGTCGGCGTCGATTGCTGCCTGGCGTGCGGGATCTGCCGCGCAGAGATACGTCAGGAAGGCCTCCACGGAGCCAAAATGGCTGACCCGGTCCAACTCGCTATCCTCGACCGTCTCACAGCCGTGACTTTCCACAAACCGCTCCAGCGCTGCAAGCGCCTGCGCCCGCACCTCGGTCTCGTCATCGACCCGGCGCATCGCTTCGAAAAAACTGCCCCGGGCGAGCGGTTCGATCACAAGCAGCACGCCGCGCGGGCGTAGAAGACGCCAGGCTTCTTCAAGGCCGGCCGGCATCAGGTCGGCCGGCACATGGTGCAGGGAATTCAGGAAAACGGTTGCCCCGAAGCTGTCCGGACGGGCGGGGATCGCCTCCGCGCCCGCGTGCAGGAACTCGGCGCCCGGCGCCCGTCCGCGAGCGATATCGAGGGCCGATTGCAGCGGATCGACACCGGTCACGGAATAGCCGCGTCTCACCAGCGCTGCGGCAAGGTCTCCCCTGCCGCAGCCGATATCCATGACGCGGCGCACGTCTTCGGTAGCCAGGATCTCAAGGATCTTCGCGGTGACGACACTGGTCTCGGGCCTTGCGGTCTGCCCGGTGGCCTGGCGCGTGGCGTCGAGCATCTTGCGGCTTGGCATGGGCTTTTGTCTCCTCTTGCCTGAATTGCCCGGTTTATTCGATTAGACAGTGCGCCCGCCGTCGACCTCCAGGATCACGCCGGTAATGAAATCAGCCTCGTCCGAGCCCAGGTAAAGTGCGGCGTTGGCAACATCGCGCGGCTCGGAGAGCCGTCCCATAGGGATCGTGGCGAGGAACTTTTCGCGGTTCTGCGGCGTGTCCGGCATGCCCATGAACTGTTCCAGCAGCCCCGTGACGCCCATGACCGGCGCAATGCCGCAAACGCGGATCTTGTCCGGCGCCAGTTCGACTGCCAGGGACTTGGTCATGATGTTCACCGCGCCCTTGGACGAATTGTACCATGTGAGGCCCGGCCGCGGACGGATGCCGGCCACCGAACCGACATTCAGCATCACGCCGCCACCCTGCTTGCGCCACAGCGGCACGCAGCTTTTGGTCATGTGGAAGATCGACAGCACGTTGATGTCGTAGATCCGGCGGAAGGTCTCTTCGTCTGTCTCCATCAGCGGACGGTTCGGATTTGTCCAGCCCGCATTGTTGACCACGATATCGAGGCTGCCGAAGGCCTCGGCGGTTTTTGCCACGGCTGCCTCGACCTGGTCCGCCTTCGACACGTCACAGGTAACCGCTATGGCGTTCTCGCCAAGTTCCTCGGCGACCTTACGTGCGCCCTCTGCGTTGAGGTCGGCCACGGCGACCTTGGCTCCCTCGCGGATATAGGCTTCTGCGATACCCTTGCCGAAACCGGAGGCCGCACCGGTAACCATTGTTGTCTTGCCCTGAAGTCTCACTTCGTTTCTCCCTTGGATTTCTTTTGGTCCGGCCGCATGGGCCGCCTCGGGTTTCCTGGTTCTCTGTCTTTGGCACGCCTAGCCGTGATGGTTCACGACCGTCTTGATATGGGAGAATTCCAGAAGCGCCGCGAAGCCCTTTTCGCGCCCGTGCCCGGATTTGCGGATGCCGCCGAAGGGCAGTTCCACGCCGCCGCCCGCACCATATCCGTTGATGAACACCTGTCCGCAGCGCAGAGCCTTCGCCATGCGCTGCTGGCGCGCGCCGTCCTTCGTCCAGACCGCGGCAACCAGTCCGTACTCGGTTCCGTTGGCGATGCGGATTGCGTCTGCCTCGTCATCGAAGGGGATCATCGCCAGCACCGGACCGAAGACTTCTTCCTGCGCGATCTTCGCATCGGGTGCGCAGGGCCCGAAAATCGCAGGGGCAACGTAATAGCCGCCTTCCGGTGTGCCGTCAGCGATGCCGCCGCGTGCAATCAGCGGCGCATCCGCTTCGGCGATGTAGCGCTCGACGCGGTTCTTCTGCCGTGCGGAAATCAGCGGACCGAGCACGGCTGTCTCATCGGACGCGCTGGCTTCGATGCCTTCGAATGCCGTCTTCAGGTCTGCGACGACGCGGTCCCAGAGACTGCGGTGGACAAGCGCGCGTGTGCCGGCCGAACAGGTCTGGCCGCCATTCTGGATCAGGGCCTTGATGACCACCGGTATCGCGGCCTCGAGATCCGCGTCTTCGAACAGGATCTGGGGCGATTTTCCGCCAAGTTCCAAGGTGCAACTGATGAAATTTCGCGCGGCGGCGGTCTGGATCATCACGCCGACTTCGGGCGAACCGGTAAAGGAGATGAAGTCGATGCCGCGGTGTTCCGAAAGCGCCTTTCCGGCAACGTCTCCGCGGCCGGTAACGATATTGAGAGCTCCTGCCGGGAACCCGGCCTCGACGGCCAGTTCCCCGATGCGGAGCGCCGTGAGGCAGGCGTCTTCGGCGGGCTTGAGCACGGTCGCATTCCCCATCGCCAGCGCCGGCGCCACCGATCTTCCGAACATCTGGGCCGGATAGTTCCACGGGATGATGTGACCGGTTACGCCATGGGGTTCGCGCTGCACCTCGACATTGTAACCTTGCAGGAACGGCACGATCTCGCCATGGACCTTGTCTGCGGCGCCGCCATAGAACTCGAAATAGCGCGCGGTCACCTGCATGTCGGCGCGAGACTGCACGATCGGCTTTCCGTTGTCGGCGGTTTCCAGTTGTGCGAGATCCTCGCTATTGTCCAGGATCAGCGCCGAGAGCCGGAGCATGAGCCGGCCGCGCTCGGCTGCGGAAAGCTTGCTCCAGGCGCCGCCGTCGAAGGCCGCGCGCGCAGCTGCCACCGCCGCATCGATGTCATCCGCTCCGCTGTCGGCGATAGTCGTGAAGGGCTTGCCGTCGAGCGGCGAAAGCACATCCATCTCGGCCCCCGATGCGGCGGGCAGGAATTCGTTGCCGATTAGGTTGAGCGGCCGGGGCAGCTTGAGACTGCGCTCGCTGACGGGGAAGTGTTTCATGTGCTTTTCCTTTCGGGATCGATCGATCCTTCGCTGACTTCGCCGCGCTCGATGACGAGCGTGCGGCTGGCGAAACCGCGTAGCAGTGCGGGGTTGGATTCCGTGATGATGAGGGTGATGCTGCGGTCGCTGTCGCGGAGCGCGCGCAATGCATCGGCATAGCGAAGCGCAAGCGCCGGGGCGAGACCCTGAAAGGGTTCGTCCAGCATCACCAGCTTGGTGCCGAGCATCAGGGCCCTGGCAAGGGCGACCATCTTTCCTTGGCCACCGGAAACGTTGCCGGCCGGCCGACCGGCCATCTCCTTCAGTTCCGGCAGGATGTCGTAGACCTTGTCCAGCCGTCGCCGGGTTTTTTCCTTGCCGAGTCGGGCCGCATCGGCAGGCAGAAGGATGTTCTCCTCGACGGTGAAGGCAGAAAAAAGCCGCCTGTCCTCGGGCGAATAACCGATGCCGAGGCCGGGCCGTCTCGGCGGGGAAACCGCCGTCAGCGGTTTGCCGTCGAAAAACAGTTCTCCCTGGACCTTCGTGAAGCCCATGACCGTGCGCAGCAGCGTCGTCTTGCCGGCACCGTTGCGTCCGATCAGCGCCAGCGTCTCCGCCGGCTCGATGCGGAAATCGAGATCCCGAAGGATTTCGATGATGCCGATCGAAGCGCTCACGTTGCGAAATTCGAGCATCAGGCAACCTCCTCGCCGATGACGTCGCGGATGACATCGGGGTGTTCGAGTATTTCCCGCGGCGTGCCGCGCAGTTGCACGTTGCCGGCGTTCCAGACGGCGACCTCGTCGGCATGGCGCTCGACGATGCCCATGTCGTGTTCCACGAAGACGGAGGTGACGCCGGCCTCGGCAAGCGCACCGACGAGGATCTCCATCACCTCGTGCTTTTGCGAGGAGGCGACGCCGGAGGTCGGCTCGTCCATCAGGAGCAGGCGCGGCTTCAGAGCCAGCGCCACGGCGATATCGATCAGCTTGCGCTGGCCTTCCGACAGTTCCACGACCACGCGGTCCGCGACATCCGTGCAATGGACCAGATCGAGAAGATGCATCATCTCGTCTCTCTGGCTGATGTTGTGGAGGTTCTGCAGCGGGTTTCGCAGCCCTTCCCGCGCTGCGGCGGAAATCAGGAGGTTCTCCAGCGCGGTGTGCTCGGTGAACAACTGCGGGATCTGGAAAGCCCGCGCGACGCCGCGGCGCACGATCTTTCGCGGTGGAAGCGGGGTGATATCCTCGCCTTCGAGGAAGACCTTGCCCTTGTGGGGCTTGAGCCAGCCGGTGCAGATGTTCAGGAACGTCGTCTTGCCCGCCCCGTTGGGACCGATGATGGCAAGGTTCTTTCCCGCTTCGATCTGCATGGAGACGTGGTCGGCCGCGGTCACGCCGCCGAATTTGATCAGAAGGTCCCGGGTCTCCAGCAGCGGTGGCGGCGCAGCGTCAGGCCTGTTCA
Organism: Labrenzia sp. 011; assembly: GCF_003075075.1. Classification (GTDB taxonomy): domain Bacteria; phylum Pseudomonadota; class Alphaproteobacteria; order Rhizobiales; family Stappiaceae; genus Roseibium. The sequence continues at coordinate 8,822 of NZ_QCYM01000015.1, forward strand.
TGGCATTCATTGCGCGTCCTCCTTCGTTGTTGTCGGCCGGCTCTTGCCCCCTTTTCCGATGAGACTGTCGGCGATACCCATGATCCCGCCGGGCGCGAAGAGGATGATTACGAGCAGGAAGCCGCCGAGCAGCATCTGCCAGATGTCGCCGGCAAAGGCAGAGGCATAGACGCGCACGATCTCGTAGATCAGCGCCCCGATGAAGGCCCCGCGCACGGACCCCGCGCCGCCGAGAACGGCGATGAAGACCATCTCCGCCGAACGCACCCACCAGACATATTCCGGGGTCACGACGCCCTGGGTCATCGCCATGAGCGAACCCCCGACACCGCACAGCATTGCCGAAAGCAGGTAACCCGACAGCAGCGCGCGCTTCGGCGACAGGCCGAGATATTCGAGCCGCGTCTCGTTGGTCTTGATGGTCTGGAAGATCTGCCCCACCGGAGAAGCGAACCAGCGCAGGGTGAACCAGCCAAGACCGACCATCAGTACCACCGACAGATAGAAGATCACGGCCTCGAAACTGTCCCGTTCCAGCGCCATGCCGAGCACGGACGGCCGTGTCAGGCGGATACCGTCCGCGCCGCCGGTGATGTGGTAGAACTTTTCGAGGATCGACCAGAAGATCATGGAAAAGGCGAGGTTCAGCATACCGAAGAAGATGCCCCGGTACCTCACGACGAAGAGCCCCACCAGCAGGCCGCTCAAGGCGGCGCCAAGCACACCGGCGATCAGCACCAGAACGATGTCCGCGCCCGGCAGGGATGCCGTCAGGAAGGCGCCCGCATAGGCGGAGATGCCGAAGAACAACGCGTGGCCGAAGGAGACCTGACCGGCCCGCAGCAGAATGGTGACGCCGAGCACGGCGAGGCCCTTGGCGAGAGCCAGGTTGATCAGAAGCTGCATCGACGGCGCAATGAATGGCACCGCAGCCAGCAGCAGCACGGCGAGCAGCGTCAGCAGCGCGCGCATGGAGGGCAGGGAACCGGATTTCACGAGGCCTCGCGATGGGGAATGTTGGGAAATATCGCTCATGTCGCGTCCTCAGATCTTGCGGGCGACGGAGGTGCCGAAGAGCCCTTGCGGCCTGACCAGCAGAACCAGCACCATGATGAGATAGGGAACCAGCACGGCGACCTCCGGCCACACGTAGATGGCAAAGGAGCGCCCCAGTCCGATCAGCAGCGCCGCCACTGCAGCCCCCTCGATCTGCCCCAGCCCGGCGGTTGCGACGACGGCGAAGGAAAGCACGATCATGTCCGCGCCCATGCCCGGCAGAATGGAGGTGGTGGGTGAGGCAAGCGCCCCGCCAAGCCCGGCCAGCACGGCGCCGACGATGAAGGTGAAGAGGAAGACGCGATCGGCATCGATGCCAATGGACTGCGCAGCCTCGCGGTCCTCGGTGGTGGCGAGGATCAGCTTGCCGATGACCGTATGGCGCAGGAAGAAGCGCAGGCCGAAGAGCAGCCCCATGGCTACGACCGACAGCAGGATGAGCTGATAGACCGTATACGTCACGCCGAAGAGCGTCACGTTCCCCAGCGCCTGCAACGCGCTAGCCTGAAAATAGGGCTGTGTTCCCCAGACGAGGCGCTGAACGTCCTCGAGGATCATGAACACCGCGAAGGTAACCAGCAGCTGCAGCACTTCGGGCTTGTCGTAAATGCGCCGCAGCAGCAGCCATTCGATCGGACCGCCGAGAAGGACGCCGACCAGCACCGCGGAAATCAGCATCAGCGGAAAGGAAAGCACCGGGGCGAGCCCGAGGGAAAGAACGAACCCGGTCAGCGACACCGTCGCATAGGCGCCGATTGCATAAAGGGAGCCGTGGGCGACATTCAGAATGCGCATCACACCGAAGATCAGGGTCAGCCCGAGAGCGACGATGAAGACCAATGCAGCGTAGGAAATCCCGTCGAAGAGCGCGAGCAGGAAGATGGTCAAGTCCATGAGACCGCCTCTTGTTGTTGGATCGTGCGCGCGTTTGACGGGAGAGCGTAGTCACGCTCTCCTTGGCCGGTTCCGGCCAAACGCGGATCAGGATCGTCGCGTTGGCCCGGCAGAGCGCCGGGCCGGACGCCATCAGTTCTCGTAGGTCTTGACCGTGAGACCGTCGACGAAGCTTGCGTCGAGGCCCTTGATCCAGTCGATAGAGGTTTCGCCGACGGGCGGCAGCAGCCCTTCGCCGTCGAAGATCATGATGTTTTCAAGCGTGGCGAAAGGGTATTCGCCTGCCTGCGCGCTGGTGCCCATGAGCTGGGATTCGACGCCCTGGTTGTCTTCACGCATGTGCAGCGAGCGGCCGAGCCCCTGGAACTCGAGACCCTTGAGCGCCGCAAGAAGCTGGTCTTCGTCCGGCCAGTCGACGCCGTTGTCTGCAATCGCCTTTTCATAGGCGGTCTTGAGTGCCGCGAAGGCCTGGCTGGCATGGAAGACCGAGTAGACCGGAATGTCGCCGGTGGCTTCCTTGTACTGCTTCATGAAGCTCTGGAAGTCGGCATCGTCCCGGCGTTCGGGATGCAGGAAGTAGTGATCGCCGCGCGCACCGACGACGTGACCGGCAGGCAGGCTGCTGCCGAGACGCTCCAGCGAGCTTTCGGCCAGCGGCAGCACGAAGGTGGAGTTGTTCATCAGGCCGCGCTGAAACGCCTGTTGCACGAAGGTGTCGAGGTCACCGCCCCAGGAAGTGGACAGCACGACATCCGGCCGCAGGGCCTGAAGACGCGAGATCTCAGTCGAGAAATCGGGCGCGCCGAATTTCGGGAAGAATTCGCCGACCACCTTGACGTCGGGCTTCATCACCTCGAGCGCTGTGCGGAAGATGTCCCAGCTGTCGCGGCCCCAAGCGTAGTCCTGGTTTACTACCGCAATGGTCTTGAAGTCCGGATGGGTCTTGAGGAGATAGGCCACGGCCGCCAGCATTTCGGAAGTCGCGTTGCCTTGCGGACGGAAGACATAGTCGTAGCTGCCTTCCTCGAAGATGCGCTGCGTGCCGCAGTCCCACATCAGGTTCGGCACCTTCAGGTCTTCGGCGAGCGGAGCCAGCGTCTGGCAGTTGCCCGAAGAGATCGAGGCCAGCATGACCTCGGCGCCTTCGGTCTCCGCCACACGGCGGTACTCCGATGTCAGTGCTTCGGCGCCGGCGCCTTCGTCGATGTATGTCACCTCGACCGGTACGCCGTTGATGCCGCCCTCGGCATTGAGGTTCTTGACGAAGATGTCCATTGCGTCGCGCGCCGGAACGCCGAACACGGATGCCGGACCGGTCAGGAATGTGGTCATCCCGATCTTGAGGGCCTCGGGCTTGTCCGCGGCCATCGCGGCCAGCGGCATCGCCACGCAAATCGCCGTTGTCAGCAGTAGTTTTTTCATTTTGAAATCCTCCCTTTTCAGTCCCGTCAGCGAATTGCGATCGGGTTGATGATCTTCTGGACGGCACCCTTCAGCCGGGCCTGTCCGAGTACGAACAGGAACGCGTGCACACAGTCGTCGGCGCCCCAGCGGCTTTCGGTCCGGTCCCGGGCCGTCGCATTCTGCACAGAGACTGTCAGAGCCATGCCTGCGACGGCCAGACCAAGGCTTTTTTGCCGTCCGCCAGCATTGCCCGCATGCGCTGTTTTCGATTGAATGCTCATGCTTCCTCCCAGAGCTCGAGATGCAGTGGAGCATAGGGTCAGAGCGCGAAGCACCGCCAATACCTTGGTGCAATTCCAGTCATAGGTTTAGGCTATATCGCTGGAAAAGAGCTTTCCGCACCCGCCGGAGCGCATAGGCTGGGGGAATAAATCAAGGTGAATCCGTTACCGCAGGGTAAAGAGTTCATCTATGTGTGCGCCCACTGGCTGGAGCATCGGCAAGGGGCGCTCCAAGAGGTCGGGAGGAGTTGAGCATGAAGATTGAAGCAGCCGTGCTGCTGGACGGTGGAGTGGCGCGCGATTTCGAGGCCGCAGAGGCGTTGAAGGTGCGCGAGATCGACCTGGCCGAGCCCGGACCGGGGGAGGTGAGGATTCGCGTTGCGGCCGCCGGCGTGTGTCATTCGGATCTTTCGGTGATCAACGGTACGCGCCCGCGCCCGGTGCCCATGGTGCTGGGTCACGAAGCTTCGGGCTATGTCGAAAGGGTCGGCGATGGTGTCGGCGACCTTGCTCCGGGCGATCACGTGGTGTGCATCTTCGCGCCGGGCTGCGGCACCTGCCTGCCCTGCGCCGAAGGGCGTCCGGCGCTTTGCACCCGCGCGGCGAAACACCATGGCGTGGGCGAGCTGATGACCGGGCACCGCCGCCTTTCGATGGACGGAAAGCCGGTGAACCATCACGTCGGAGTTTCGGCCTTCGCCACCCATGCGGTTCTGGCCCGGCAGTCGCTCGTGAAGGTCGATGCCGATCTGCCGCCGCATGTCTCGGCGCTGTTTTCCTGTGCCATGCTGACCGGCGCCGGAGCGGTCTTCAACACGGCAAAGGTGATGCCGGGGTCGAAGGTTGCCGTCTTTGGCCTCGGCGGTGTTGGACTTTCGGCTGTCCTTGGGGCAGCTGCTGCCGGTGCCGGCGAGATCATCGCCATCGACCCGTTCGAGACCAAGATGCAGACGGCTCTGGAGATGGGCGCGACCAGAACCATAAAGGCCGACGAGCACACCATCGAGGCCGTGCGCGAAGCAACTGGCGGGGGCGTGGATGTTGCGATCGAGCTTGCAGGTTCGACCCGTGCACTGGAAACCGCATGGGGCTGCACCTGCCGGGGCGGTACGACGGTCACCGCAGGACTGCCGCACCCCGATGCGCGCATGTCGCTGAACGCACTGCAGCTCGTGGCCGAAGAGCGTACCCTCAAGGGCAGCTATATCGGCTCCTGCGTGCCGCAGCGCGACCTGCCGAGGATGTTCTCGCTTCACGGGCAAGGCAAGCTGCCGGTCGAGAAGATGCTCACGCACCGGCTCAAGCTGCGCGACATCAACCGGGCAATGGACCAGCTGGACCGGGGCGAGGCCATCCGCCAGGTGATCGAGTTCGACGAATGATCGACATTCGCCAGCTGCGCTATTTCCTTGCCATTGCGGACTCGCCGTCGATCTCGGCGGCGGCGCACAACATCGGTGTCGCGCAGCCCTCGCTGTCGCAGCATATCCAGCGGATGGAGGAGGAACTCGGCGTCAAGCTCATGGACCGTTCGCCGCGGGGCACGCTGTTGACGCAGGAAGGCCACGTGTTCGTGGAGCATGCGCGCAGGATCTGCGACAGTCTCGACCGCTGCATCGCCGACATGCGCGAGCTGGGAGGCGTGGTCCGGGGCAAGGTCGGCTTCGGCATGCCGCCTTCCTGTTCCATGGTCATGTCGGTACCGCTCGCCGAAACCGTGCGGCTGGAGCTGCCCGAGGTGCGCCTGCGCGCGGTCGAGGCCATGAGCGGCTACCTGAAGACCTGGATCGAGGACGGAACGGTCGATATCGGCTTTCTCTACGATCTGACGGATGCCGCGCACCTGCGCGCGACGCCGGTCATGGAGGAAGAGCTGTTCTTCTATTCCGCACCGGACGCCTGGCCGCTCGATACGCCGCCCGGCACCCCCGTGCCGCTGGCGGAGTTGCAGACACTGGATATGGTCCTGCCGTCGAACGGACTTCGCAAAACCATCGAGGGCTACTGCAAGCGGCACGGCATCAAGCTGAATGTCGTCGTCGAGATGGATGCGATGACACAGATCAAGGAGTTGGTGGCCCGTGGGTCCGGCTACACGATCTTCGCGCCGGTCGCCGCACAGGATTTCGTCCGGCGCGGCGAATTGCTGAGGGCACCCATCGTCGAGCCGACGATGATACGGCCGGTCTATATTGTCTCCAACCCGTCCCGGGTGATGACCCGGGCGTGCCGGGCGGTGGAGCAGCTAACGCTCGACGTGGCCCGCGAACTGGTGCAGCGCGACATCTGGGAAGCCCGTCTGGTCTGACACGGGGCCGATGCGCCCAGAGCTTCTGGCGAAAACTCCAGGGAAGGGACTCATCCTCGGATCAGCGCACCGATATCGCGGGCAGGTACGGCGCCCGGATCGTCATTCAGGCGCTCCACCAGCTGCAGCACCGGCGCAGCCCGAGCCCCGAGAACGGTGCAGGCCTTGGTGGAGACACGCTCCATAAGTTCGGCTGGCGGGACAGGGGCTGCCAGGTCGTGCGTGTAGCTGCGGGTCGTGCCGTCCCGCAGGGTCAGCGTACCGGCCCCCTGCTGATCGCTTAGCGTGTCATCTGCGAGGACTTCGACCTTGCCGGCAAAAGCGACAAGGCCGGGGTCCTGTGCCAATGCGTCGGTATAGAGGCCGCGCTCGCCGGTTTCGAGGCCGGAGAGCACCATGCCTGCAAGCCAGGCATAGCTGAACTTCACCTCAAGTCCGGTGCGCGGCGCTTTCAGGTCGCAAACCCTCAACCAGCGCGCATTGGTCCGGACCTCCAGCTTTTCGACATCTTCCAGAGCGACCCCGGCCGCAATCGGGCGCAAGCCTTCGATCATCGCGTGCAGGCCGTGACAGCAGGCATGGAACTTGTACCGATTGTCCATGAACCGCAGGTCGGCGAGGCTTTCGAGAAAAGGCTCCGCCGCCGTGTCCGCATGTGTCTCGACAAACCCTTGCGGCCCGAAAATGCCGTCGTCCGCCGAACTCAGGCCGAGCCCGGCCAGTTGTACGGCCTCGACGCCGTTGGAGGCCGCAATGCCTGCGTTCAGAGGCTTGCCCATTGTGCCGAACTGGCTCTTCAGCCCGGAAGCCCTCGTCGCGCAGAGACTGAGCGCCGCCCGCATCTGCGTCTCGTCCAGCCCGGCAAGGCGCCCGGCCGCGACTGTTGCGCCGAAGGCACCGGCCGTCGCAGTCTGATGGAAGCCGCGGTTGTAGTGAGCGGCGCCAAGAACGCGGCCGATCCGGATCGCGCTTTCCGCGCCAATCAGGAAGGCGGCACACAGATCGTCCGCACTGACGCCCTGAACCTCGGCCATGGCGAGCGCGGCGGGATAGATGCCCACCGACAGGTGACCGACGTGGTCGAAGTGGGTGTCGTCATAATCGAGGGCATGGGAGATGGTGCCGTTGACAATCGCCGCTGTTCGCGCGGGCGCGTAGCCCCCCCCGAAAAGCGACGCGCCAGCTTCCGTTCCGCCCTCCGCGGCGGCGAAAGCACGCATTTTCCCGGCAACCGGTTCGGTTGCCCCGGCAATGCCGCACACCAGCCAGTCCGCCAGGGAGACCCGCGCCAGCGAAAGCGCGTCCGGCGCGCAATCCCGTGGCGCCCGTTTCGCCAGGTCTATCAACAGATCGAGCGGAGAGACGGCGGTGTGTCCGGTCGGGACAGGGCTTGCATCTGACATTCGCGACCTCCTGAATCTCCACCACCATCGCGCTTCAGTCGGCGCCACACCAATAACACTTGCCTCTGCCAGCTATCGCACAAGGCTCTGGCCGGACAGGACGATCTCGGACCTGCCCCGCCAGCGCTAGAAGCCGAGGAACCGCGGGAGGGCTTGTCACAACTTTCGCTGACGGACAGCTCTCTCCCGTTTTGGGAGCGACTTTCAAGCTTCGTTAACTTTTTCAATTCCGAAGAACAGCACAAGCAGTTCGTTCTGTTCGCGAACGCTCCACTGACCGGCAAAGTCGAAGCCCAGAGGCGGTCGCGAGATTTCAGTCTGAAATCTCGCGACCACCTCTGAACCATCATAGCCGAGGCTCACCAGATCGGCGTGCAACTGCTTGATCGTCCGTTTCTGCTTGCACAATTTGGTGGCCTCTGCGTGCAGCCAGGCCGACAGCTTGTCGGCAAAGGCATCGAGTTTGCTGCGCCGTTCGGGGATCTTGAACGCAGATTCAACCGTATCGGTGCGCAGATACTTGCGCACTGTGTTCCGGGACAATCCGGTGCGCCGAAAAATCTCCCGGATCGAAAGCTGATCACGAAAATGCCAGCGTCTGATAACGCTCAACAACGCCATGTCTATCACTCCGTATTCCCCCACAGAAATTACGCAGGGGTGGGTTTAAACATGGGTCAGTTCTCCGTGAAAAAACCGGGCCTTACCGAGTCAGTTCTCAGTGAAAATCAACACTTTGCGACAGGCCTTTCAATTTTCACTCGCAGCAACCGGTGAATTCACGAAGAGAGCATAATCGAGAGGTTTACGCTGAGAAACGGGTACTTTCAGTTCCTTAGGGAGGAGACCGAAGCCGACCATAGTGATCACCAGGTCGCTCTCCGGCAGGCATGCGAGCTTGCGGAGTTTTTCATCCTGGTCGTGAGTCACGGACCAGTTGAGCATGACCGAGCCTAGCCCTTCGGCATGAAGGCCGTAGACGAAGCTCATGGCGAACATGCCGCCATCGACCCAGGCCTGGTAGCGCTCATGCGCATTTTCCCAGTGCGATAGGTTCGAGGTTATGATCGCAACACCGCCAAGCTGGTCGCCAAAGCCGCGGTTGCCATTCTGTAGGGAGAGGACTTTCTGCACGGCTTCCGAGTCGGTGAAGACATAAGCGCGGCAGGTCTGCCGATTGCAGGAGGACGGCGACTGCTGGGCGGCTCGCACCGCGTTTTCGATGGAGGCCAGCGGCACCTCTCCCTTTTCGTAGGTGCGGATCGAATGACGGGCCTCAGCGAACGCCAGGAAGTCGATCATGCCCTTTTTGCGGATCTCCTCGGCCGTGACGGTTTCAACCCCGCCCTTCAGCCCGGTGAAGGCACTCTTACCGTGCCGGGCGACGACCTCCTCGATAACGCTGAGATCGAGTCCGCTGCCTTCATTGAAGGCGAGATAACTTTCAAGCGTCCGCAAGGCAATTTCCGTCGTCGCGTCCGAGCCGAACCGTTCGATATAGATCTCAATATCGCGGGCAAGCATCATGGCCCGATCCATTCCATGTCCCGGCACCGAGTCCTTCAGCGCATTGCCGTATTCCAGGAAATGCAAACTAATGGCGATCCGGGCTCTGAGATTTTCGCGGGATTTCACATAACCTGTGAAGGAACTTCGCCAGAATCGGCGCGCATCCCTGAAACAGTTTGAAAAGAGGATCGTCAAGGAACGGATCTGATTGGAAAATGAAGGGCGTGGCTCAAGCAAAGAACCGGACATGAAGGCTGACTCCATAATGTTGCAGTGCAAAGTCTGGCCCCTAAACTGGCCCCACGCAAGTCCTTCGCCGGAACAAAGGGATAGGTTTAGAAATTTTAAACCGGATAAGTTGTATAGATTAACACTATGATTAAGTTATACAAATTAATCATTACCTATTCCTTTGAATAGTTTTTCACATAAGACGGTTAGAATTTTTCCTCCAAATAAGCACCAAACCTATCCGGCAAAACCCTTCCTCTCCCCGTCTTCCGCGCCCCAGTATGAAACTGTAATTTGCCTCGCAAACCGGCAGGGAGAATTTTTGTGCAGGATACGGTTCATGTCCGCATCATTTCGCCGATCACAACCACAGGGTTTCGCCCCGATGGGGACGTAAAATCCCTGGAAGGACCTGGCCTGATCATTTCGGCTACGCAGATTTCCAGAGGTCCCGGTTCCATCGAAAGCGAATATGAAGGCGCCATGGCTGCGCCCGATACGATCGCAAAAATCGTCGAGGCGGAACGACAGGGCGTCGACGCCTGCGTAATCGACTGCATGGGAGACCCTGGCCTGAAACCGTCTCGTGAGGCCGTGACCATTCCCGTTCTAGGCCCCTGCAACACCAGCATGCATGTGGCCGCCATGCTTGGACACAAGTTTTCCGTCATCACTGTCATGCATCGACTGCTTGCCCAGTTTGAAAATGCCGCAGCGCTTGCCGGGCTTTCTTCCCGCATGGCCTCGGCCCGCTCGGTGGACATTCCAGTGCTCGAGCTGGAAAAGGACATGGCGACAACCCGCGCCGCCCTGATCGAAGAAGCTCGCAAGGCCGTCGAACTTGATGGTGCCCACGCGGTGATATTCGGCTGCACAGGCCTGTTCGGCTGCGCAGCCGCCGTTCGAGACGGTCTTCTTCGCCACGGCATCGACGTGCCGGTGATCGACCCCATTCCGACTACCGTCAACACCGCCGCAGCCCTGGTGCGGAGCCGGCTCAGCCATTCGGCACACACCTATCCGTTACCGCCAGTCAAGGCGATGCCCGGATACGACATGCCAGACCTTCACAAAACGGCGGCGGAGTAACCTGATGACGGATCTGACCGGCGGTTCCCCCACCCCCAGACAGCGCCCCTCGTGGCTATCACCTAACCTCTGGTGGCTGGTTATTCCGGCGATCCTGTTCATCCTGCTATTCTTCCTGATCCCGGTGCTCTCCCTCTTTGCCTCCAGTTTCGACAAGGCAATGCCCGGCCAGATCACGTTCCAGGGCAATTTCTCATGGAACAACTACGAACGGATCTTTTCCCGCTCGCTCTACTACACGGCTATCTGGCGATCCGTATGGCTGGGCGCTACGGTCGCTGGCGTCTGTCTCGTCATCGGCTATCCACTGGCATTCATCATCGCCCGGACCTTCCGCGCGGGGACCGCGACCTTGCTCACAATCCTGGTCCTGAGTTCCATGCAGCTCGATATGGTCATCCGCCTCTATGGGCTGATGGTCCTGATGGGAGACAAGGGCCTCATCAACACCGGCCTGATTGCGCTCGGCATCACTTCCGAGCCGCTGCCGCTGATGTACAATGAGGTCGGCGTCATTGTTGGGCTGGTCCAGGTAACCCTGCCATTCATGGTGCTGTCGCTGATCGGCTCGATCCGTTCCATCAATCCGGCACTCGAGGAAGCCGCGCGCAGCCTTGGCTCGTCGCGCTGGCACGTCATGCGCACGATCACCTGGCCGCTGTCCCTGCCCGGGATCTATGCCGGAACGCTGCTGGTCTTCGCCCTGGCGATCTCCTCCTATGTTGTGCCCGCCCTGATGGGAGGCTGGAAGGTCATCACCCTGCCGATCCATATCTACCAGCAGATCGCGGAAGTCGGGCGCTGGCAGTTCGGAGCGGCAGTTGCAACGCTCCTGTTCCTCACATCGCTCTTCGCCATGGCGCTCTATGTCGTCGCCCTGCGCCGAAACGCCGGAGGCCGTGTCTGATGGACGATATCAACCCGATCCCCTTCACCTTCCGCATCATAGCCGTCGTTGCCCTCATGGTACTGCTTGTGCCTGTTCTGATCGTGGTGCTGGCCGGGCTCAATTCCGGCGAATATCTGACCTTTCCGCCCGAGGGATTCTCGCTGCGCTGGATCGAGAACTTCTTCACCTCACCGACGTTCCTGCCGGCCTTCAAGCTGTCCTTCGGTCTGGCGCTGGCAACGACGATCATCTCGACGATCCTGGGCACCCTCGCCTCGATCTTCCTGACCCGTAGCACCAGCAAGGCACGCGAGATTCTGCGCGGCCTGTTTTTCCTGCCAGTCGTTTTGCCCGGCGTGGTGCTCGGCCTCGCGCTCTATGTCTTCTTCATCTGGAGCGATGTCGGCCTCGCCCGCAGCCTTGCAGGTTTGATCATCGGCCATGTGCTTGTCACCATGCCCTTCGTGATCGCCACGGTGACCGCCTCCCTCGTCGATTTCGACCTGTCAGTGGAAGAAGCAGCCCGTTCTTTGGGCGCAACACCCTTTCAGGCCTTCTGGAAGGTCACCCTGCCCCTGATTACGCCCGGCATTTCCGCCGGCTCGATCTTCGCCTTTATCGTCAGCTTCGGACAGTTCGAGCTGACGCTGTTCCTGTCCACACCAGACCTGCAGACCCTGCCGCTCGCGATCTACAGCTCGCTGCGCTACGCCTTCGAGCCGACCGCGGCTGCCGCCGGAATCTTCGCAATCTGCCTCGTCACCGTCTCAACGCTCATAAGCACAAGACTTTCCAATCTGAAAAAACTGTTGAGCCGCCGATAAGACGTCAACCTCCAGAAAGGGACTATCCATGACCGATGCAAAAAAAGGCCTCAGCCGCCGCACGCTTCTGAAGACGGGCGCCGCCGCCACTGGCGTCAGCTTGTTCAACATCAATCACGTCTGGTCGCAGGACGTGATCTATGACGGCGGCGTGTTCGACGCCGATGGCGCTGTGCTCAATATCGCCGGGTGGGGCGGCTACTGGGAAGAAACCCAAAACAAGCTCGTTCTCGACCAGTTCCAGAAGGATTTCAACTGCCAGGTCCGCTATGACAGCACCTTTCCGTGGTTCCCGAAATACGTCGCGGCCGGACCGGAAAATCCGCCGTTCGCGATGAACAACTGGAACATGCCGGAAATGTTCAAGACCGCGGGCGCGGGTGACTACTTCATGGATGTGTCGGAAGTGCGCGCCAATGTCCCGAATACGTCGGAGCTCTGGGACTTCTCGATGCAGACAGGCATCGGCATCACCTGGGCGTTCTCGCGCTACTGCTACGTCTTCCGTACCGACGTCGGCATCACACCGAAGAGCTTCAAGGACTTCTGGCTGCCCGACTATTCCGGCAAGCGCGGCACCTACATCACCTCCAACACACTGCAGATGATGTTCTTCATGGCCGCCTGCGACCAGTTCGGCAGCGGCGAGACCGACTTCGAAGCCGGCTACAAGGCTATGAAGGACGCCATGCCGATGAAAATCTCCGACTTTACCGGCAACATGGCGACGCTGGTGGAACGCGGTGAGGTCAACATCGCAGTGCAGTCCGATGCTGAGGCTCTTCTGCAGAAGGAAAAGGGCGTGCCCGTCGATCTCTACTACTGGGATGAATACAAGGGCATCCTCACCCAGACGCAGACGATCAGCAAATACGCTGATCCAATGAGCAAGAAGCTGTCGTTCGCGCTGCTGAACCGCATGCTGGCGCCGGAATTCCAGTCCGGTTTCGCCGACACCTTCTGGATGCGGCCGACCAACAAGAATGCTGTCCTTCCGGAGAAGATGACCGCCCTTGGCGTTGCCAACACGGCAGATGCCACGGAAGGCCTGCATATTCCGAACTGGTCGGCATATCTCGTAGACGAAATCGACATCGTCGAGACCACGAACGAGATCTTCGGCTCCTGATCCCGAATGGGTGGGCCCGCTGCCTGGCCTTTCCGCTCTTCCGCGGAAGGTCCCGGCGGCGGCTCCGCCCCCCGGACCCCAATCAAGACAAGGCAAGAAACCACGTGTCGGACATTCGGCTGGAACATCTCACAAAGAGCTACGGCGACTCCACGGCGGTTGACTCCGTGTCTCTGCACATTGAAGAAGGCGAGTTCTACGCTCTGCTCGGGCCGTCGGGCTGCGGCAAATCGACGACGCTGCGCATGGTCGCCGGCTTCGTCAAGCCGTCCGTCGGCAAGATCATCATTGACGGTCTGGACCTGACGCCCCTGCCACCGGAAAAGCGTGACATTGGCATCGTCTTCCAGAACTACGCCATCTTCCCGCACATGTCGGTGGCCGAGAATATCGCCTTTGGCCTAAAGCTGAGGAAAAAGTCCCGGACCGAAATCGACACTGCTGTGCGCGCCGCGCTCGATCAGGTCGGCCTGACCGGTTTCGAAGACCGCTACCAGCGCAACCTCTCCGGCGGTCAGCAGCAGCGTGTCGCACTTGCCCGTGTGCTGGTAACGGAACCGCGCATCCTACTGCTCGACGAGCCGCTGTCCGCACTCGACAAGACGCTGCGCGAAGAAATGAAGTTCTGGATCAAGAACCTTCAGCAGAAGCTCGGCATTACGACGATCTACGTTACTCACGATCAGGATGAGGCGCTGACCATGTCCGACCGCATCGGCGTGATGCGGGCTGGCCAGATCGAACACAGCGGCACGCCTCGAGAGATCTATGAAGAGCCTGCCACGCTCTTCGTCACTTCCTTCATCGGACAGTCCAACATACTGGACGTGACCTGCCAGGGGGTGAAGGAGAACAAGGCGACGGTCGAGCTCGGTGGCCAGTCGCTTCATGCGAGCACGCGACACCTGTTCGGCAAGGGAACGCCCGCAAAGCTGGTGATCCGGCCGGAAAACGTGCTGATGGGTAAGGAGGCGGAAGCGCAAGGCGTACCGCTCCTCACAGCCACGGTCATCGATGAGACCTACCAGGGCGCGATGCTGCGCTACAGGCTCGAGATCGCCGGCCAGGAGATTGTTGCGGAGCGACAAAACCAGTTTCACCTGGAGCGATGGGCTCCGGGAACGGAGGTGAAGATCGGCTGGACGGAACGCAGGGCCCGGGCCCTGCCAGACGAAAAGCCGGCCGCCACAGGCAGCTAGCTCCGGAAAACGACAGAAAACGCAAATCTACAACAACCCGGCGGGCTCATGTCTGCCGGGAACCGGAAAATTTTGGTCTTTTAAAGAAAGGATCCGCCAATGCGTGTTGGTATTGATGTGGGCGGCACGAACACCGATGCCGTCATTCTGGACGGCGACACTGTTGTCGCGGCCTGCAAATCGCCCACCACACTGGATGTCAGTTCTGGCATCTCCGCTGCCCTGTCCATCGTCATGGGCGACAGCGGTATCCAGCCGGACGCCATCGATGCAGTGATGATTGGAACAACCCATTTCACCAACGCCGTGGTCGAACGCCGCCGCCTGCTGCAAGTGGCCGCCATCCGCATCGGCCTCCCGGCGACGCGCGGTGTGCCACCCATGACCGACTGGCCTGCCGATCTCGCCGACACGCTCGGTCGGCATACCTTCATGTTGCATGGCGGCCATGAATTCGACGGCCGCGAGATCGCGCCCCTCGACGAGGCGGGGCTTCTCGACGTCGCGAAGGAAATCCGGGAACGGGGTATCCGTTCTGCCGCGCTCACCTCCGTCTTCTCCCCTGTCACTGCCGTCATGGAACTGCGGGCGGCCAAAATTCTGCGCGAGGAATGCCCGGGTATTGCCCTCTCCCTTAGCCACGAGATCGGTCGCGTTGGTTTCCTGGAGCGTGAGAACGCCGCTGTCATGAACGCCTGCCTGTCCGAACTCTCGGTCAAGGTGGTCAACAGCTTCCGTTCCGCCCTGGTAGAAAAGGGTATCACGGCGCCGTTCTTCATTTCTCAGAACGACGGAACCCTGATGACACCGGATCACGTCGAACGCTATCCCGTGCTCACCTTTGCCTCCGGTCCGACCAACTCCATGCGCGGCGCCGCGCGTCTCGCCGGACTGGGGGATGCCATGGTGGTCGATATCGGCGGCACCACCTCTGACGTCGGCATGCTGATGCAGGGCTTCCCGCGCGAAAGTGCCGTCGCCGTTGACATTGGTGGCGTGCGCACAAACTTCCGCATGCCGGACGTCCTCGCAGTTGGCCTCGGCGGCGGCTCTCTGGTGCGCGACGAGGGCACCCGTATCGGCCCTGACTCCGTCGGATACGAAATCACCAAAAAGGCCCTGGTCTTCGGAGGCGATACTCTGACAACGACCGACATCATCGTTGCCGCAGGGTTGGCCGATATCGGCGATGCCTCTCGTGTTGCCTCCCTTCCGAAGGCGACCATCAACGCGGCTATCGACACGATGCACCGGATGGTTGACGAGGCGGTCGACCGTATGAAAACCTCCGCGGACAAATTGCCGGTGATCCTTGTTGGCGGGGGGGCGGTGCTAATTTCCCGCGATCTCCCCTCTGCCAGCGAAGTGATCCAGCCGAATAACGCCGGGGTCGCCAATGCCATCGGAGCCGCGATTGCGCAGGTCGGCGGTGAAGTTGACCGGATCTACGCCATGGAAGGCCGTCAGCGCGACGACGTCCTGGCCGAAGCCAAGGCCGAAGCCACCGCAAACGCAGTCGCGGCAGGCGCCATCGGCAACAGCGTCAAGATCGTGGACATTGAGGAGGTTCCGCTTGCCTATCTACCGGGTTCAGCAACCCGCATCCGGGTGAAGGCAGTCGGCGACCTTGCATTTGAGGAGGCCTCGGCATGAAGCTCGACACACAGGATTTGAAGGACCTTGCAGTCGGTGCGGCATTCCTCGGAACGGGCGGCGGCGGCGACCCCTATATCGGCCGCCAGATGGTCCAGAAGTGCCTCGACGACGGTCTGACCGTCGAACTGGTCGACCCGGACACCCTTTCCGACGATGCACTGGTCATTCCGACCGCCATGATGGGGGCGCCGACCGTGTTGGTTGAAAAACTCCCCTCCGGTGAGGAGGCCATCAATTCTCTGAAGCGGCTGGAAAAGCGCCTCGGCAAGAGCGCCACGCACACCATGCCGATCGAGGTCGGCGGCATCAATTCAACAATTCCGCTCCTGGTCGGCGCACGACTTGGACTGCCGATCGTGGACGGCGACGGTATGGGCCGGGCGTTTCCAGAGCTTCAGATGGAGACCTTCGGGGTCTACGGCGTTCCCGGTTGCCCGATGGCGGTCTCCAACGAATGGGGCGACTGCACTCTGATCGAGGCGCGGTCCAACGAGATGATGGAATGGCTGTCACGCGGCGTTGCCATCCGTATGGGCGGGGCGGCCTATATCGCCGAATACGCCATGTCAGGCGCCGATGTGAAGCGCACCGCCGTGCCGCGGACACTTTCCCTGGCCATCCAGATCGGCAAGGTGCTGCGCGAGGCCAAGACCAACCACCAGAACCCTTTCGAGGTGTTGCTCGCCTTCATGCCGAAGACGCTCTACAGCTACGCGACCATCATCTATTCGGGCAAGATTGCCGATCTGCAGCGTGAGACCCGGAACGGATTTTCCATGGGCCGGGCCAAGATCCAGGGTTTCGCGCCGTATGACGGCGTCATGGAAATCGAGATCCAGAACGAGAACCTGATTGCCCGTGTCGACGGCGAGGTACGCGCCATCGTGCCGGATCTCATCTGCATCATGGACAGTGAGACCGCTGAACCGATCACCACCGAAGGCCTGCGCTATGGCCAGCGCGTAACAGTGATCTCGGTTTCCGTACCCGAGATCATGCGTACACCCGAGGCACTTGCCGTTTTCGGCCCGTCCTGCTTCGGCCTGGAGGAGCCCTACACGAAGATCGAGGATCTTTCCGCATGAGGGAAATACATCCGCAGGACCTGGAAGATATAGCTGTCGGCGCTGCCATTCTCGGCACCGGCGGCGGCGGTGATCCCTATATCGGCAAGCTGTTGGCCCGCGGCGCCATCGAGGTGAACGGGCCGGTGAAGATGATCTCGTTGGAAGAGTTGCCCGACGACGCGAAAGTCGTGACCTGCGGCGCCATGGGCGCACCGACGATCCTGATCGAGAAGGTGCCCTCAGGCGAGGAGATGCTGCTGGCGCTGCGTCACTACGAGGATGTCACGGGCGAGACCGTGACTGCCTTGATGCCCTTTGAAGCAGGCGGCTTGAATTCCTGCCTGCCCATCGTGCTCGCGGCCCAGACCGGTTTGCCCCTGGTCGATGCGGACGGCATGGGTCGGGCGTTTCCTCAGCTCGAAATGGAAACCTTCAACGTCTACGGCGTGAAGGCTGCACCCGTTGCCGTTGCCGACGAGCGGGGCAACCTTGCCATGGTGGAGACCGAAAGCGCGGCAAAGGCCGAGTTCCTGGCCCGAAGCCTGTGCATCCGCCTTGGCGGACAGGTCTCCATCGTCAACTACCCGATGGATGGCGCCACCGCCAAAAGGGTATCCGTCCCTGCGACAATGTCACTGGCCCAGGACATGGGTCGGGTCCTGCGGGAGGCAAAGACTGAGAAGAAAGAAACGCTTGTCGCGCTGATCGAGTTTCTCAAGACCACCCACTACGGCCATGCGGAATTGCTGGGAAGCGGCAAGGTCTCGGACATCGAACGCAAGGTGGAAAACGGCTGGTCCGTCGGCGTCGTGACCATCAGCCCGTTCGACGGCAGCGCAAGCTACAAGATCCGAATCCAGAATGAAAACCTGATGCTGGAACGGGAAGGACAGATCCTGGCTGTGGTGCCCGATCTCATCTGCCTTCTCGACATTGATACTTGCGAGGCCATCCCGACTGAACGTCTGCGCTACGGCCAGCGCATCGATATTCTCGGCATTCGCGTGCCGGAAATCATGCGGACCCCGGAAGCCTTGGCCGTCTTCGGGCCAAAGGCCTTCGGCATCGAGGTGGACTATTCGGTGCTGGGGGGCCGCTAGCGCCGCTACCCCACACCTATTCCAGTAGACCGCTGCTGCGGGCGACACTGACCGCAAGCGTGCGGCGGGAGACGCCAAGTTTGGCGAAGAGGTTCTTCATGTGGAACTTCACTGTCGGTTCGCCCACCTTCAACTGACGGGCAATACCCTTGTTGGACATGCCTTCGCCAAGCAGCGTCAGCACTTCGCGCTCACGCGGGCTGAGCAGGCTGCCGCTCGGCGTTCGGCGCACCTGAGGCACGACAACGCAAGCAAGATACTGTGACGTCGTATGCCCCATTCGCCTCAATCCAACCCGGCGTACGAGCTTGCGTATGACATCGGCAAATTCCGTGCCCTCATCGCGATACTGCTGGATCTGGCCGCTGGGAAAGGCCAGCGATGCAGCCTCGCCAAGTGCACCAACCGCGGCGCCGTCATCACCGAGGCGTGCATGGGTCTCGGCCAAGAGAAGGGACAGGCGAATGAGATGGTCCGCACGGCGTGTCAGCCTCATTTCCCCTGCCGCCTTTATCAGCAGTGCCTTTGCTTCCTCCAATTGCCCCTGCCGCAGTCGCAGACGGCCGGTTGCCACGATCGCGTCCCAACGCTCCCGCACTGTCGGCCACATGTCCGCCGCGTCCAGATCAGGCGACTGTCTTGCCAGGCGTTCCGCTTGGTCAAGCGCTCCTGCCCGCGTCAGCAACTCCATTCGCAGAATGGCAAGCGCAAGGCGCAAACGCGGAAGATCCCGGTTATCGGCGACGGAAAACCCGCCCTCCAGCACCTTTTCGGCATCGGCCAGGCCGCCCTCCTCAAATCGAACTCGGGCAAGGACGCCATACGCCTCGACGTAAAAGTCCACCCAACCCTCGGCAGCTTCCATGATCGGTATGTCGCGCAGCATCAGCCGGCCAGCATCCCCGATTTGCCCCTGCCGGTAGCGCAATCCCGCCAGCGGAACATTGGCAATCGCAAGAAGGCAGGCATCATTCCAATACTGGCTATGGATGATCGAGAAAGCCTCCTCCAGGTAGCTGTAGGCTGCCTGGAAATTGTTGCTGAGCATGTCGATAAAGGCCAGATGGATCAGCATGAAGGCCTGCGGATAGCTTGACCTTTCTTCCCGATAGAGCGCCAGTCCGTGCAGGGCCGTGGACTTGGCCGCCTCCAGATTGCCCTGCCGTGTGTAACAAATCGTCAGATGATTGTGGATCCAGCCAAGCCGCCAGGTATTCTCGGTCCGCTCGCCGTCGGCTTCCTCGTGCAACCGCGCGATACCGTCGGCGTCCATGACGCGATCCTCGTAAACCTCGTTGAGGCTTTCGATGTGACGCAGCATTTCCTCCCATCCCTCGTTCGCCGGGATGGCGCCTGACATGGTGTCGTCGCGCAGAGCGTCCAGAACCGCCCGCGCTTCCTGGATCTGGCCGGTTTTTCCCATCATGACCGCGCGACAAAGACGCAGCGATGGCGTTTTCACCACGACCGCATGGGGGACAGCGTCGATGATGCCGCGCAGCACCGTATAACCCGCCCGGAGAAAGAGCTCAACGCCTCCGGCCTGTTCAATAGTTTTGATGGCGAGGTCGATCTCGCCGGCTATCGACGCATGCAGAACAGATTTTGCCAGGTTGCCGTTTTCGGCAAAAAGCTGTGCGGCGCGGATGTGCCGAGCTTTCCGGCTCTCCGCATCCTCCTGGCCCTCATGAAACTCAAGGGCTTTGGCCACCACCGTCGACAGTCGAAACCAGCCGGCGCTCTGCTCTTCTCTCTCGATCAGTGGAGACAGTTGCTCGATCTGGCGCAGGGTGCGGTAGTCGTAGGGAAGTCCGGCAAGCGTTGAAGCCATCTTGAGGGTAAAGACGTCGATCCCCTCGACGGCTTTGAGAATCTGCAGTTCGGTCTTATCCAGATTGCGGAACACTTCTTCCCTAAGGAATTCGCGATAGACGCGCGATTCGCCCTCCACAAGAGCGGTTCGTTCCAGCCCGTTGACACCCCGCTCCAGTTCGATAACGGCCAGCCGGGTCAGGGCCGGCCAACCACCAAGCGTTTCACCAGCCCTTTCCAGCTCCCGCTGGCTCAGCCAGGAGCCAAGCAACTGGCGCGTCTCTCCACGGCTAAAGCCGAGTTCCTCGTCAGAGATCTCCGCCAGCAGCCCCCGCATGCGCAGGCGAGACAGCCGGAGTTCCGGCAACCTGCGGCCCGCTATGACAATCCTCAATCCATCCGAAAGCCGGTCGAGGAACCATGAAAAAAGATCCGGATCGTTCAGCCTGTCGACGTCATCGAAGTAAAGCTCTACGACCTTGTCCCGGGTAGCAAGATGGCTTGAGAGCCAGTCGGAACCAGCAGGTTCCACCCCGAGTTCAACCGCAATACGGTTCTGAACACTTACGCTGTCGTCCTCGGGCCTCAGGCTGAACCAGACCGCGTTCCGTCCGCGGCGCTCGGCCGTTCGAAACAGCTTCGCCAAAACTTCGGTCTTGCCGTAGCCCGCCGGAGCGTGAACGAGGACTATCTGACCTTCCAATCCAGCGATCAGGCGATGTTCGAGTTCCGGCCTTGAGAGGAGCTTCAGGTTGTTGCGCGGCGGGAAGGACGGTATTTTTGCGGTATCGGTCTTCAAGGTGCTTACTGGAGGTCGACTTCACTCTTCGGGATTAGGTCAGAGTAGCATTCCTCGGCCAATTTGCCAGTGCAACTCCGGGAATATTACGAAGCACTTGGCATTGCACTGATGATCGAACGAGTAAATCCTTCCTAATCGCTACGGTTTTGGGCCTCTTTTTTTGCAGGTTCCGTTTCGGGTCCCGTCAACTTTACCGGTTTCAGCGGCAAGGATTCGCATAAGGACTCATTTCTCGCTCTGGGCAATTTTCGCAAATCCTTTCGCGATTCTGGGAGACTGTCTTCCCGAGTGTTGTGTTTCCCCAATTTGACCTCAAACGGCATCGGAAAACTCTAGCCTTCCTCGAGGGCAAGTTGGGTAGCACTCCACAATCCGACGAATTCTCCAGATAACGTACAAAATCTTTCGCACATTTTCCGATTGAGACGGTTCCCTTTATTGTGACGGAAGGGAGCAAGACATGACTGACGATATGGACGGCAAAGAGATTGGCAACGTGATCCGGATCGACGAGGCACGGATCAAGGATCATCTTGGCGAGATGGTGCGTGGCACCGTTGAAGAAGCATTGAATGCAATGCTGGATGCGGAGGCGGACCGGCTTTGCGGAGCTGGGCGCTACGAGCGCAGCGAAGGACGCCAGGACACACGGGCGGGCAGCTATGAGCGTTCGCTACACACCAAGGCGGGCGACGTAAAGCTGAAGATGCCGAAGCTTCGGCGCCAGACGTTCGAGACGGCGATCATCGAGCGCTACCAGCGGCGGGAAAGCAGCGTCGAGGAAGCCTTGATCGAGATGTATTTGGCCGGCGTTTCGGTGCGCCGTGTGGAGGACATCACCGAGGCCCTGTGGGGTACGCGGGTCAGTCCGGGTACGGTGTCGAACCTGAACAAGAAGATCTACGCCAAGATCGAGGAATGGCGGAACCGCCGAATAGAAGGGGAGCACCCCTACCTCTACCTGGACGGGATCGTGATGAAGCGGACATGGGCTGGCGAGGTCCGGAACGTGTCTCTGCTGGTGGCCAGTGCGGTGAATTCTGAAGGGTACCGGGAAATTCTGGGCATTTGCGAGGGTGCCAAGGAAGACAAGTCCGGCTGGTCAAACTTCCTGCGGCACCTGGTGGACCGGGGATTGAGCGGCGTGAAGTTGATCATCTCCGACGCCTGCCGGGGCCTTGTTGAGAGCATTGCCGATTACCTTCCGGATGCGCAGTGGCAGCGCTGCATGGTGCACTTCTATCGCAATGTGTTCAGCCATGTGCCGTCCACCAAGGTGCGGGAGGTCACGCACATGCTGAAGGCCATCCATGCCCAGGAGAACCGCAAGGCGGCACAGGAAAAGGCCGATGCCGTGATTGCGGATCTGCGAGGGCAACGCCTGACACGAGCTGCCGATCTCATTGAAGAGAGCATCGGCGAGACGCTGACCTATTACGGCTTTCCGGACAGCCATTGGCGCAAGATCCGAACCAACAATCCGCTGGAGCGGATCATGAAGGAGATCCGGCGACGAACTCGGGTTGTCGGGGCGTTCCCGGACGGCCAATCATGCCTGAACCTGGCCGCGGCCAGGCTCAGGCATATCGCCGCCGGCAAGTGGTCCAGCCGAAAATACATGAACATGGCACCGCTCTACGCGGACCAGTACCAAACCCACGGAGCCGTCGCCTGGAAACGAAAGTGCGAAAGATCTTTGACACTACCGCTGATCGCGGCCTGGCGCGACGATTACAATCATCACCGCCCACACACGAGCCTCGACGGGCTCACCCCGTGGGAGTATCACCAACGGTCAATAGAGGGCCAAACCCTGAACAGAGCGAACTAAAAAACGCGGTCTCCAAGGGGAGCAGGTCACCCCCAAGTTTTATCCAGTTTGACGGAGACTCTGGCGGTTGGTTTGGTCGTTGTGCCCGGGGATGATTACCCAACCACTCCATCTATTCATTTCGTCTTTGTGACATCAGGTCGATAGATTCGAGAAAATTCAGAAGCACCCCGCTCTCATGTTCAATAAAATGACTATAATCTAAATAGATGCTGGCAAACACCGTCTCAAGGCTGGCAACCCCGCGCCTCGGCGGCGCCGGAGCTAGTCCATCCCCCGTCAGCCCCCACCCCGCATAAAACGACATCCCGAACGAATACACCTCACAGCCGGCTATCAACCCCTCAAAGCCTAGCTGGCTAGAAACGCAATAGACCTTCGAGCAGGCCTCCAACAGGGCCCATGGATTGACTGGTTCGGACGTCAGGCGTAGGAGGTCGGCATTGAATGCCCTGGCGACTGCTGGACTGCTCCCGGCAATATCCTGTAGGGCCTTGGGACTGAAATGCCCTGCCTTGCGGCCCATCATCGTCTCCGGGTGGATGCGCACCAAGATTTCCGCCCCGGGGTTTTCCGTCACAGCGGCCTCCAGCATCCGCGGGAAAGTCGATGCGTCGGCAAGAGCACCCTCAATGGAGGCATCACCCTTAGTCTGGTCTACCACCAGCACCCGATCTTCCGGCCGCGCGGCCTTCAAACCGAGTTCACCAACGTCCTGGATGGTAGAATTGTTGTATTTGGACAGGCGCGCGGTTCTGAGCAGTTCCATCGCCTGCCGCGCCGCGGCATCAGACCTCGGAGATGCGGCTCGCTTGCGAATCAGGGCTTCCAGATCGCTCGGCTGCCGAGCATCGTAATAGATGCCCGTGCGGTCCATCACCATCGACAGTGGTTTCTCGGCATTGCCCGGATTGACGGAGCGCAGGAAGCCGTCCTCGAAGGCGATATAAGGCACCCCCCGCATCCTTGCCAGCTCACGGGTGCGGTTGGCGGTCGGCTTGTGCCCCCATCCGGCAATCGCATCCACGCCCAGCCCAAAGGGGGGAAGCCAACAGGCAGTGCCGCCGGTCATCAGTTCGACCGCATCCCGCAGCCGCCAGAGACCGGATGTGGCGATGCCGATCCTCATGGGCATTCACCCCAGCGTTGCATGGCTGCCATCGACGACGCCTGCCGGCGGTCAGGTCCTGTCCCGGACATTGTAATAGAGCAGAACGGCAACGGACCACAGTCCGGCCAGCATCAGGAATGCGGCCAATGAATAGAGGAACCTGCCTGGATACTGGGCTTGTTCGGACAAGGTCGGATGGATGAAGGTCGCCAGATAGAGGCTCTTGTTGTCGGCTTCCTGACGCGCCCGCTCCAGGCTCGCCAGAGAGGTGACATAGAGCTGTTGCGCGAATTCCTCTTCCACCGCAAGATCGGAATAGTCCGCAAGCCTCAGGGACAGGTTGTCGCGGCCATCTCCCGTTTCGGTCTGGCCCGCAGGCACGCCTCCCGTCCCCAGGCGCTGACGCACCGAAGTGATCTGCCCTTCCAGAGCAGCGATCTGCTGGTCCAGCATCCGGATGCGCGGAGACTCCTCGTCCAGATACCCCATGAGGGTGGCCTTCTCGGCCTCACGGCTCGCCCGTTCCTGGTCCAGCCCGGCGATCATTTCCGAAGCAATCTCCGCATTCGCTTCCGGATCGACTTCCTGGGTTTCCTGGCGGTAGGCCAGCATCTGCTTGCGGATGGCCTTGAGCCGGGCCTCGGCCCGGGCGACCGATTCCTCGGCATAGCGGACGGTCTGACGCCGGTTTGCTTCCGACAATTTGTTGACCAGGATCTCGCTGCGCTCCAGCACCGCCTCGGCGATCGTCACCGAATCCTCCGGCCGGAACGAGCGAACCTCGACATAGATCACGCTGGATGTCGAATCGAAACTGACATCGACCATGCTGTTCCAGTAGTCTAGCTGGTCCTCGATTGGCAGATCGGTTCCCATCGAGAACAGGAAATCGGACGCTTCACGATTGAAGATCGCCTGAAGGTCAATATCCTCGGGCAGATCCTCCAGGATCGCCTGGCTCTGGATATAATCCGAGACGATGTAACTGTTGGAGGTCGTCGATTCCGATCCGCCTCCCCCCATCACCATGCCGAGGATCTCGGTGGCAGCAACCGGATCCGAACTGCGAATGGCAAAGGCAGTGGTGCTGTGATACTGGTCACTCGCCCAGAAGAACATGTAAGCGGAAAAGAGGGCCGAGGGCAGTGCCACGAACAGAAAGAAACCGAACAGGATGAGCCGGTGCCGGGTCTTGGCCACGGATTTGGCGGTCGTGCCTGGAAGTGCGAGATCCAGCAGTTTCTGAGGATCGAGACCGGACTTCTTCAGGCGGGCGACAAGTTTTCCATCCCGATCAGAGGTTTTTGACACCGAGCCGCCCTTTTTGGCGGGAAGGGTGAAAACAGCTCCTTTCGGATCGGGCCGGACTTCTGTCTCAGGCATTTTTTTTTCTGAAGACATTTTGTTCAAACCTTGGAACGGAGAAACCCGGCCTAGCGCCGTGCCATGTTCTCGTCATGCATCTTGATGGCATCATCAATGTTGGCGAAATACGTTAACGAACCGTCTTCTAGCACAATTCCCGTCGTGCAGTAGTCCTTCAATGACGCATTGGAGTGGGACACCATGATGATATCGGAATTCTGCAGTTTTTCTTCGAAAACGCGCTTGCATTTTTTCTTGAAGTTCGAGTCGCCGACCGCGGTGATCTCGTCGACAAGATAATAGTCGAAATCGATACCCATGCTGACGCCAAAGGCAAGCCGTGCCTTCATTCCCGAGGAATAGCTCTTCACAGGTGTGTAGTAGGATTTCCCCAGCTCGGCAAAATCCTGGACATAGTCCACCAGTTCTTCCGTATCGTGACCATAGATCCGTGCGACAAAACGCACATTCTGCTCACCGGTCAGCGACCCGTTGAAACTGCCCTGGAACCCGAGCGGGAAGGATACATTCGCCAGGCGAATGATCCGGCCGGATGTCGGCTTGATGGTCCCGGCGATCAATCTCAACAGCGTCGATTTCCCGGCGCCGTTTCTGCCGAGCAGGCCGATGCTGTCGCCTCTGGGGACGGTAAAGGACACGTCCTTGGCAATGTAGCGTGTTTCGCCCTTGAGCCTGAAACTCTTCGTCACTCGGTCCAGCCGGATCATTTTGGTTCCCGCAATTCTGCATCGAACAGCCAGACAAGGAAAAGGCCAAAAACGATCGAAAAGATGGCAAGTCCGACGATGTAGGGCATATCGACAAATCCCGCCCGGTAGGTCGGATAGAAACCGGTGCGAAACAAACCGATGATATGAACCAGAGGGTTCCAGAGAAGGTAGTCCTGAAACGGATGCGGAATGCTCTCGGGCAGGAAAAACACCCCTGACACAATGAAGGCAGGCCTGTTGATGATGCCCCAGACCTGTTGATAGGTGCTGCTCAGGTGAAACCAGACGATATTGGCAGCGCCGACACCGGCCCCGAGCGTGATCGCGATCACGGAAGCCAGAAGAATCGGAGCGAGATCGATCTGCTCGAACGGCACCACGAGATAAAGCCCTCCGAACAAGAGCAGGTTCACGACGAAGAGCGTGGCGACCTGGAGTAACACTCGACCGATGATGGCATCGTAAGGACGCACGACCGGATAGTTCAGCAAGGCCCTGTTGGCTTCCACAGCGGAGCTGACCTGCTCGGACGTCGACCTGTACATATAGAACAACGCATAGCCTGTTGAGAAAAACAGCGTGAAACTCCGACCTAATGGCGGTACGTGTGCGATTCCCGAAAAAACAGTTGTCAAAATTGCGATCGTCAGCACCGGATCCAGAACGGCCCACATGTAGCCACCGAACTTGTTGCCGTAGCGGGTCGTCATTTCACGCACGACCAGCGCAAAGACAATGGCGAATTGCCGTTTCAGGCTCTTGAGCAACGGGTCGGAATAGATTTGCGCCATGGCCGGATCAGGTTCTTGCGATGGAATCCACGGTGGCCCGCTTTTCAAAACAGACGGTTGGTGCACCGAAGTGCCACGCGGGATATCATGTTTTTCGGATATCCTGCCACGCTTGCAGACGAACTAGCACAGAAGCAGCTTCAATGACAACATCGGGCATTCCTTGACCCGCCCGGGCAGTCCGCCGAAACCAGGCGCCTTTCCCTGACCGGACGCAGGAGACCTCCCCCACGTTTCCTGTAACCAGTCTCGCCTGTACGGCCGCGAGTATCTTCCCCTTGAACTCACCCCGTTTCCCACGTATCCAGCCGGTCCATTCCACGCTCCGGGAGTATCGTCCAGCTGCGCCTGATCACAGCCACGGAGCATGAACCAGGACTATTCCCATGACCGAGACGATCGGGCTAGATTTCGGAACATCGAACACCGTGGCAGTCTCGGCGGAGGGGAACGGGGGCACCCGGGCGATGACGTTTCGGGACAGAGGCGAGGCCTTTGCCTCTTTGCCGACGGTGCTGAGTTTTCTCGACCGGAGCGCGGGGAAACCGCCGCATGCGGAGGTAGGCCCTTGGGCGATCCGGCAGTTTCTGGAAAGTTACGGCGATGTGCGCTTCATCCAGTCGCTGAAAACCTTCGCGGCCAGCTCCGCCTTCGCCGGCACCGGAATCTACGGCAAGCGCTTCGCGTTCGAGGACCTGATGGCGACCTTCCTGAAATGCGCCTTCGAGCGCGCGGGCACGACGGTCGATCCGGCCTCGGTACGGCTCGTCGTCGGCCGGCCGGTGGAATTTGCCGGCCACAGGCCCGACGAGGCGCTGGCCATGGCCCGTTACCGGGCAGCCTTCCGCAAACTCGGCTTCGAGGACATCCTCTTCGTGATGGAGCCGGTGGGCGCGGCCTTCTCCTATGCCCAGTCGCTGGACAGGGACACGACGATCCTGGTCGCCGACCTCGGCGGCGGCACGACCGACTATTCGCTGATGCGCTTCCACACCCATGCGGGCCACCTGTCGGCGACACCGCTCGGCCGCGGCGGCGTCGGCATCGCCGGCGACACGTTCGATTATCGCATCATCGACAATGTGGTGCTGCCGAGACTGGGCAAGGGGTCGCTGTACAAGAGCATGGGCAAGGAGCTGGAAATCCCGCCGAACCTGTTTTCCAATTTCGCCCGCTGGCACCTTCTGTCGATCTTCAAGACCTCCGACGATTTCCGGGAAATGAAGAAGCTGCTGCGCTGGTGCCTGGAGCCGGAAAAGATCGAGCTTTTCATCGACCTGGTCGAGGAAGACCAGGGCTATCCGCTCTACAAGTCCGTTTCCGAGACCAAGGCCGCGCTGTCCGGCGCAGACGAGGCCGAGCTCGTTTTTGCCCCGCTTGGCAAGGATTTCCGCGCCACGGTCACCCGCCGGGATTTCGAGAGCTGGATCGCGCCGGACCTGCAGAAGATGGACAGGGCACTGGATACAGCCCTGGAAAAGGCCGGCTTGCGGGAAGCGGATATCGACCGGGTGTTCATGACCGGCGGTACCTCCTTCGTCCCGGCCGTCCGGCAGCAGTTCGCCAACCGCTTCGGCGCGGAAAAGACCTCCGGCGGCAATGAGCTGACATCCGTCGCCAACGGCCTGGCACTGATCGGCGCGCGCGCGGACGCGGCGGACTGGAGCGTCGCCGCATAGGCGGCCTCCCGCATCCGCCCGGCAGAACCGCGCGACATCGCCTGCCCGCCACCTGTGCGGCCGATCGGATCAGTCGATCAGATTGACATCCGCCATCAGGTCCGCCGCCGTTTCCTGCAGCGCGTCGCTCAGGTCGGCCGGCGCGAGGCCGGAGGGAAGACGCAGGTCGGCGGAGGCCTTGAACAGGGCCTCCCCCTGCATGGAGCCGCTCACGACTTCGGTCTGCAGATGCTCGATGCTGACGCCCTGTTCGCTCAGGACGCGGGTGATGTCGCGCAGGATGCCGGGATGATCCTGGGAAACCAGGTCGAGATGGGCGCAGCCCCCTTGCAGGACATCCGCGCCGGTCTGGTCGGACCTGAGAGTGATGTCGATACCGTCCGAGGACAGCGCCTGCAGTCTGGACACCAGTTCGTCGGACGCCGCGCCGGCGATGCCGATGCGCACGATACCCGCGAATTCACCGCCGAGACGGGCCATGGAGCTTTCGATCCAGTTTCCGCCCATGCCGGCAATGATATCGGCCACGCGCTCCACCAGACCCGGCCGGTCCCTGGCAATGACCGTGAAGACTAGATGTGTCTGCATGCCGCTCCTCGGTGGTTTGCTTCCCAATGGCGTTACTAGACCGTTTTCGCGCGGTCAAAACAAGTCCGCAGATTGCCGCCGGGCGAAACGGGAGGTGTGTTTCCTGCCTGCATCTGCCGGACCTGTCGCAAGCCCGGCAGACATGCGGGATATCTCCACAGGCACGAAACTCAGGCTTCCCATTCAGCAAGGCGAACGCCGCCGTGTCGACACGGTCTGGCTCACGCTCACCGGGCACCCGATGGCGTTCCTGTTTCGGTGATTGCCGGACACGGGCCGGACAGAAACAGCATCCGAATCGAGACTCCGCGCGCATGAGGCCGATTTCCGGAGCCTTCTGGCCGAAGCCCCCGGGAGCCGCCTTTCCGGACAAAGGATGTCGCATTCACGCTTGATCCGCCCGAAGGCCTCCCCTAAGGTGCCGCGATCTGACGGCGTCCTTGCAAGGGACTGAAAGCGATTCCGGATGCGGTTGACCCATGCAGGGGACCAAGGCCGGAGCTGTCCAGGGCATTTGCATGAGCATGAGTCGCGGCCAGTGGTTCCCGACCGGCTTTTCGCGCGTGTTTGCTTTCATCTCCCTTTTCGCCGGCACCAACAACCGCCGTCCCGGCACCTGCCAAATGGGGGAGACTCATGTTTCACCGGACCATCCTTGCCGGCCTCGCCGCCGCCTTCATTCCCACATCCGCCCTTGCCCATGCCGGGCATCTGGGCGAGCTCGCAGGCCATTCCCACTGGGTCGGCGCCGCCGCGCTGGCCGGGGCCGCCCTCGTTGCCGGCATCATCGCCCTCCGGGACCGCAAGCGGAAGCAGGCCGATGAGGCTCCGGAAGCCGAGACGGCCGAGGAAGAGACCGCCGGAGAGGCTGCCTGATGGCTGACAAACTCGGGCTGATGATCTGCGGTCACGGCAGCCGCAACAAGGGGGCCGTCAAGCAGTTCGCCCAGCTTGCGAAGGGTCTGAAGGCCCGTTTCCCGGACTGGCCGGTGGAATACGGCTATCTGGAATTTGCCAATCCGGTGATCCATGACGGCCTGAACAGGCTGCGCGAAGCAGGCTGCACGCGCGTTCTGGCCGTGCCGGGCATGCTGTTTGCCGCCGGACACGCCAAGAACGACATTCCCTCGGTGCTCAACACCTATCAGGCCAGCCATCCGGAGATGACCATCTCCTATGGCCGGGAACTGGCCGTCGACACGCGCATGGTGAAAGCCGCCGCCGCACGCATTCAGGAAGCAATCGACACGGCGGACAGCGACGTCCCGCTGCATGATACGCTGCTGATGGTGGTCGGACGCGGCGCCTCCGATCCGGACGCCAATTCCAATGTCGCCAAGATCACGCGCATGCTGTGGGAAGGCTTCGGCTTCGGCTGGGCCGAGACCTGCTATTCCGGCGTGACCTTCCCGCTGGTCGGTCCCGGCCTGGAACACGCGGCGAAACTCGGCTACAGACGGGTCATCGTCTTCCCCTATTTCCTGTTCACCGGCGTGCTGGTGCAGCGGATCTACGGCACCACGGACGAAATCGCCGCGAAGCATCCCGACATCGAGTTTCTGAAGGCTGGCTACCTCAACGACCATCCGCAGGTGATCGACACCATGGCGGACCGGGTGCAGGAAATCCTGCAGGGCGCCAACCTGATGAACTGCCAGTTGTGCAAATACCGCGAACAGGTGCTTGGCTTCGAGGCGGAAGTGGGCCTTGCGCAGGAAAGCCATCATCATCACGTGGAAGGTCTCGGCGCGGAGGCCGAATGCCAGCTTTGCGACGAGATCTGCACCGGCGCCTGCGAAAAGCAGGTGCAGGCCGCCGGGCATCATCATGATCATGATCACGCCCATGACCATTCGCATCACCACGGACACGACCATGCGCATGACCATGGCGATGCGCACTCCCACGATCACGGGCATCATCACCCCCCCTATCCGCATGCGGACCATCCGCACGGGCCGAAGTCGCTGAAGCGGAAGGGGTGAGGAAACCGTGAGCCGCGACCCGTGCCCATCCTATCCTTATGAAAAGGACCCTTCGGCCATCTACCGGCAGTCCTTCTCGATCGTGCGGGCGGAGGCCGATCTTGCGCATCTTCCCGGGGAGCTTCACCCGGTGGCGATCCGGCTGATCCATGCCTGCGGCATGACGGACCTGCCGCAGGATCTTGCCTGGTCCGAGGGTGTGGTTGCAGCAGCGCGCGATGCCTTCGCCAGGGCGGCGCCGGTCTATTGCGATGTGGAAATGGTGGCTCACGGCATCATCGGCTCCCGCCTGCCGGAGGGCAGCGATATACGGTGCACGCTCAACGATGCCGCCGTTCCCGGACTCGCGGCCCGGCTTGGCACGACCCGATCGGCCGCGGCGGTCGAGGCCTGGCGCGACGGGCTGGCGGGGGCGGTGGTTGCAATCGGCAATGCGCCCACGGCCCTGTTTCATCTTCTGGAAATGATTGCCGCGGGCGGCCCCAGACCGGCGCTCGTTCTCGGGTTTCCCGTCGGCTTCGTCGGCGCGGCGGAATCCAAGGACGCGCTGATCGCCAACCCGTTCGGCATTCCCTTTCTGGCCGTGCGCGGCCGCCGGGGCGGATCCGCCATGGCGGCGGCGGCCGTCAATGCACTGGCCGCCGGCCTGCCGGAGGAAAGCTGAGATGGCGGAAGACGAACGCAAACAGGGATTGAAATCGCGTACCGGCGGCAAGCCCCTGCGCTCGCTTGGCTTCCTGTCTCAGCCCGGCACCCCGATCAAGACGATCCCGGGCGAAGCGGGCAACGGCAATGACGGACCAGAACATCACCGCTCCCGGGGCTCCCGTTCGGTATCCGTCTCCCGTGACGGCAAACCCGAAGCGCTTCAGGCAAGCCCGAGGATCAGGCCCTACACGCTGGAGGACACATGACCTTCCCCTGGCTCACCCTGATCGGCATCGGCGAGGACGGCGGCCTTGCACCGGGCGGCGCGCATGCCCTGTCTTCGGCGGATATCGTCTATGGCGGCACCCGGCATCTTGATCTTGCTGGCCCCCTGAAGGCAGAAAAGAGGCCGTGGCCAAGCCCGTTCTCGACCGTCTTCAAGGATCTCAAAAGCCGGAGAGGCAGCAAGGTCGCGGTGCTCGCGACCGGCGATCCCATGTGGTACGGGATCGGCGCCTCGCTCCTCGGGCATTTCCCTGCGCAGGAGATGACGATCCTGCCGTCGCTTTCCGCCTTTCAACTGGCGGCGTCCCGTCTCGGCTGGGCCCTGCAGGATGCCGAGTGCCTTTCGGTGCACGGCCGGCCTGTTGATCTGCTGCGCGCCGCGCTTTATCCGCGTGCGCGCCTTCTTGTGCTCACCAGCAACGCGGACACACCGCGCCAGGTGGCCGATCTGCTTGCGGATGAGGGATACGGCCGGACACGGATGACCGTCCTGGAACATCTCGGCGGCGACAGGGAACGTCTTGTGACGGCGACGGCGGAAGACTGGTCCGGAAAGGTTGCCGACTTCCATACGCTGGCAATCGAGGCCGTTGCCGATCCGGGCCTGCGGCTGCGCAGCAGAACGCCGGGTCTGCCCGACGAGGCCTTCCGCCACGACGGCAAGATGACCAAGCAGGACATCCGCGCGGTGACTCTGGCCGAACTGCAACCGTACCCGGGCGCGCTCCTGTGGGATATCGGCGCCGGCTGCGGGTCGATTGCCATCGAGTGGCTGCGCGCGGCAGACAGGGCGCGGGCCATCGGACTGGAACCCCACCCGGAGCGGCGGCAGATGGCGACCGAAAACGCGGTTGCTCTCGGAGTACCGCAGCTTGACCTGATCGACGCCCAGGCTCCCGAGGGACTTGATGGCCTGCCGCAGCCCGATGCGATCTTCATCGGTGGCGGACTGACTGCTCCCGAGATCGTCGAGACGGCCTTCGATGCGCTTTCTCCCGGCGGACGGCTTGTCGCCAATGCCGTCACGCTGGAAAGCGAGGCGATCCTCATGGGCGCCTATCACACGCTCGGAGGCAGTCTGAAAAAACTTTCCGTGCACAGGGCGAGTGCGGTCGGCGGCCTGACCGGCTGGCGCCCGTCCATGCCGGTCACCCAGTGGAGCCTCACCAAAGCATGAGCGGAACCCTCTACGGCATCGGTCTCGGCCCCGGCGACCCGGAGCTGATGACCCTGAAGGCCCACCGGCTGATTTCCAACGCGCGGGTGGTTGCCTATCCGGCCCCCGACAGCGGCGAAAGCTTCGCCCGGTCTATTGCCGCCGGCGCCCTGCCTCCGGGCGTACGCGAGATCCCGATCGTCGTGCCGATGCGCACCGACAGGTTTCCCGCACAGGAGATTTACGACGGTGCCGCCCGGCAAATCGCGGCGGTTCTGGACACCGGCCAGGACGTGGTCACGTTGTGCGAGGGCGATCCGTTCTTCTACGGCTCCTTCATGTATCTGTTCGAACGCCTCTCCGGCCGGTTCCCTGTCGAGGTCGTGCCCGGCGTCACGTCGCTGACCGCCTGCGCGGCACAGTTGCGCCGGCCGCTGACCGCGCGCAACGACGTGATGACGGTCATTCCCGGCCCCCTGCCCAATGCGGAAATCCGCACGAGAATCGAGCAGGCCCAGGCGGTGGTCATCATGAAGGTCGGCCGGCATCTGCCCCGTCTCAAGATGCTGCTCACCGAGATGGACCTCATCGACAAGGCCGGGTATGTGGAACGCGCGAGCTTACCGGAGCAAAAGGTTCGCCGCCTCATTGACCTCGATACGCAAACGGCCCCCTATTTTTCCATGATCCTCATATACAAGGGAGAAGAAGCGTGGACGCTTCCCCCATCCTGTTCGTCCTGAACCAGGCCGGTCTCGACACCGCAGAAGACATCGCCGGGCGGTTTTCAACCGCACGCATTCACGGGCTTGCCGGCCGCGTGCCCACGGCGGATACGCAGTTCAATGAAACGGTGGAGCATCTGCAGCTGCTGTTCAGGGCCGGTCATCCGATCGTCGGATTCTGCGCCAGCGGCATCCTGATCCGCGCCCTGGCTCCTATCCTCTCGGACAAGCGCAGCGAGCCACCGGTGATCGCCGTTTCCGAGGACGGCTCGAGCATCGTGCCGCTGCTCGGCGGTCATCGCGGCGCCAACGAACTGGCTCGTCTGCTGGCCAAGGCCCTTGGCGGTCATGCGGCGATCACCACGGCGGGCGACACCAAACTGGGCATCGCCCTCGACGCCCCGCCGAAGGGCTGGCGTCTTGCGAACCCGGACGACGCCAAACCGGTGATGGCCGAACTGCTTTCCGGTGCGACCGTGCGCATCGAGGGCAAGGCGGACTGGCTGCAAGCGGCCAGGCTCGTTCAGTCCGAGGATGCCGCCATCACGCTTACCGTGACGGAACAGCCCGTGGAGGGCAGCCCGACACGGCTCGTCTACCACCCGCTGAAATATGCGGTCGGGGTGGGTTGCGCCCGCGGATGCTCCCCAGAGGAACTGATCGGTCTGGTGGACCAGAATCTCGCCGCCGAGAATATCGCCAGGGGTGCCGTCGCCTGCGTCGCATCCATCGACCTGAAGGCCGACGAAGCTGCCGTCACCGCGCTGGCGGAGCATCTGGGCGTGCCGTTGCGGGTCTTTTCGGCCATCGAGCTGCAACGCGAGACGCCCCGGCTGAAAAACCCGTCCAACGTGGTTTTCGCCGAAGTCGGCTGCCATGGTGTGTCGGAAGGCGCTGCCCTGGCAGCCTCCGGTGCCTTCGGCACGCTTACTGTGGAAAAGCAGAAGACCGACAACGCCACCTGCGCGATTGCGCGCTCGCCCAATTTCATCGATCCGGAACAGACCGGCCGCGCGCGCGGACATCTGTCGGTCATCGGCATCGGGCCGGGCAAGGACGACTGGCGCACGCCGGAGGCCACACAGCTGCTCGCCGAAGCAACGGATGTGGTCGGCTACTCGCTTTATCTGGATCTTGTGGAGAGCCACATCAGCGGCAAGACGCTGCACAACTTTCCGCTCGGCGCGGAAGAGGACCGGGTCCGCTTTGCCCTCGAGGAAGCGGGCAAGGGCAAGAATGTCGCCCTGATTTCCTCCGGGGACGCCGGCATCTATGCGATGGGGACACTGGTTTACGAACTGCTCCATCGCGAAGAGGCATTCGGCGGCGTATCGGATGCGGCCAAACGTGTCAGCATCACCAATGCGCCGGGAATTTCCGCCCTGCAGGCCTGTTCGGCCCGCATCGGCGCACCGCTCGGTCATGATTTCTGCGCCATTTCCCTCTCCGATCTCCTGACGCCCTGGGAAGTGATCGAAAAGAGGCTCCAGGCCGCCGCCGAAGGGGATTTCGTCATCGCCTTCTACAATCCGGTGTCCAGACGCCGCCGGACCCAGCTCGCGGAGGCCAGAGAAATCCTGCTGCAGCACCGTTCGGCAGCTACACCTGTCATTCTCGGCGTCAATCTGGGGCGGCCGGAAGAGACCGTACGCGTGACAACCCTGGAAGCGCTCAAGGTCGATGACGTCGACATGCTGACCACGGTTCTCGTCGGGTCTTCGAACACCAGAACCGTGATGAAGGGCGACGGCAAACCCTTCGTCTATACGCCGCGCGGCTATGCCAAGCGCATCGACGCTCCGAAAGCCCGGCAGGACGACACGGCTCAACCAGCGAACCGCAACGAACCCCAGACACCGGAAGGCACAGAATGACCGTTCATTTCATCGGCGCGGGGCCTGGCGACCCGGATCTCATCACGGTGCGCGGCCTGCGGCTGATCCAGTCCTGCCCCGTCTGCCTGTATGCCGGCTCCCTGGTGCCGGAACAGATCGTCGCCGCGGCCCCGGACGGCGCCCGCGTGATCGATACCGCGCCGATGACCCTGGACGAGATCATCGCCGAAATCGAAACCGCCCACGCCAAGGGACAGGATGTCGCCCGTGTCCATTCGGGCGACCCGTCCATCTATGGCGCCACGGCGGAACAGATGCGCCGGCTTGATGCGCTGGAAATCGATTATGACGTCACCCCCGGCGTGCCGGCCTTCGCAGCGGCGGCCGCCGCGCTCAAGACCGAGCTCACCATTCCGGAAGTGGCCCAGACGATCATTGTCACCCGCACCGCGATGCAGTCCTCGGCCATGCCCAACAACGAGGATCTGGACACGCTCGGCAAAAGCGGCGCGACGCTGGCCATTCACCTGTCGATCCGCAACCTGCGCGAGGTCGAACGCCAGCTCGTGCCCCATTACGGTCCCGACTGCCCGGTGATTGTCGCCTATCGCGTCGGCTGGCCGGACCAGGCCTTCATCCACGGCACGCTTTCAACCATTGCCGGCCAGGTCCGCGCCGCAAAGATCACCCGCACGGCGCTGGTCTTTGTCGGCCATGCGCTCAAACCGGGAGAGGATTTCCGCGACAGCGCGCTTTACGACGCCGATCACGTGCATGTGCTGCGCCCGAAGAAGAAGGGGAAGGGCTGAGATCCGG
This sequence comes from Labrenzia sp. 011, assembly GCF_003075075.1. Lineage (GTDB taxonomy): Bacteria > Pseudomonadota > Alphaproteobacteria > Rhizobiales > Stappiaceae > Roseibium. Next base: position 45,021 of record NZ_QCYM01000015.1, read on the forward strand.
CTGGCGTCTCGGGCACCTATCATGCTCGCGGAGGCAAGCGAATTTGCATCGCAGCATCGCTTCCCCCTATCCTGACCCGACCATCACCAGAACGAGGCAGGCATGAGCGCTGAGAATCCGTTGCTGAAACAGGCAGTCTCCCTTGGAGGCGATCCTGACGCCATCCGGGATTTCTACAAGAGCTGGTCGAAAAGCTACGACAGCGACCTGCTGCTCGACATCGGCTATGTGGCGCCGCAGATCACCGCCGATGCCCTTTGCCGGCGCGTCTCCGATACGGCGCTGATCCTGGATGCCGGTTGCGGCACCGGCCTGGTGGGCCTTGAGCTCGCCAAACGCAAATCAGGCCTGACCATCGACGGCATCGATCTGACGCCGGAGATGCTGGAGGCGTCCCGGCACAAGGGGGTCTACCGCAAGCTGACCGAAGCGGACATGACCGGACAGCTCCGGAATATCGACGACAATTCCTATGATGGCGTGGTCTGTGCCGGCGTCTTCACAAACGGGCATGTGGGACCGGAGGGGATCGACGAACTTGTCCGCGTGGCAAGGCATGGCGCCCCGCTTGTTCTGACCGTGCGCGACAGTGCCTGGGAAGCGGACGGGTTCAAGGCCAGGGTCGGACAACTGGAAACGGACGGCCGGACGAAGACCCTGGAGATCGTCCACAGCCCCTATCACACCAAGGAAGACGTCTTCTGCCAGCTCGTGGTGCTGGAGGCCGTCTAAGCGGATTGCGCCCGGCCTGCGGCCGACGCGATCACATGTGCGAACGACCCCATGACGTTGTTCCGGCGCAGTCCCATGTCGGGGCATCCGCTGCCTTCCGCATCCCCGGCGCGAAAAAGCCGGTCCGCCGCCCCTTCGCGGACGATGGACGCATAGTGGAATTCATGCGCGGTGAGGGTCCCGCTCCACGGCAATCCGCCCAGCGGTTCAAGCCTGCGATAGCCGAGATGGCGTTTGCGGGTCTTGAAGGAGGTTTCGAGCGGCAGCAGGCCGAGCATCTGGTGGCGGGTGCCGTCACCATCGACCAGCCCGTCACCCAGAGCCATATAGCCGCCGCACTCGCCGTAGATCAGCGTTCCGGCCGCGGCAGCGGATGTCATGCCGGCCCTGAACCGCCCGGCGGCCGACAGGCGGGCCGCGTGAAGTTCGGGATATCCGCCCGGCAGATAAATGACATCCGCATCCGGTTCCGGAACCTCGTTGGCCAGTGGCGAGAAGAAGGAAATTCCGGCACCTTGCCGGCGCCAGAACTCCAGCAGGTGAGGATAGGCAAAGGCGAAGGCCACGTCGCGGGCAACGGCGATTTTCTGTCCCGGTGGTGGTGGAAGACACAGGTCCTCGTTTTGCGCCGGCACCAGCGCGCCCGCGATCTCCGTCACCCGGCCGAGATCCACATGCCGCGTGCACAGGCTGGCCGCGCGATCCAGGAAGGCTTCGAGATCCGGATGCTCCCCCGCCTGGACGAGGCCCAGATGACGCTCCGGCAGGATGAGGTCATCGGAACGCGGCAACGCTCCCAGGACATTCACCCGCAAGGGCTCCAGAGCCGAGCGCAGCATCTTTTCGTGCCGGGTGCTGCCGACCCGGTTGAGAATCACGCCGGCCAGCGTGACGTCCTGTCTGAAACCGGCAAAGCCATGGACCAGAGCCGCGACGGATTGGGCCTGTCTGGCGCAATCGACGACCAGCACCACGGGCAGCCCCAGGGCCGCCGCCAGATCCGCCGCCGATCCGGTGCCGTCGGCGGCACCGTCGAACAAGCCCATCGCACCTTCGACAAGCAGAAGATCCCGGCCGTGCGCCTGGCGGGCGGCAAGGCCGCGCAGCGTTGTGCCGGACATCGCCCAGGCATCGAGATTGATACAGGCGCTTCCGCTGGCGGCCGCGTGAAATTTCGGGTCGATGTAATCCGGTCCGGACTTGGCGGAGACGACGGACCGGCCGGCGTTTTTCAGCGCCCGCAGGAGAGCCAGCGTCAGCGTCGTCTTGCCGGCTCCCGAGGAAGGCGCGGCAATCAGCAGGCCTTTTGCTCCATTGATGTTGGGGCTATCCGGCATCAGCCGTCTGCCGGTCGGCCCGAAGTCCGAGCGGATCGGAGACCAGCGGCTTGCCCGAGAGCGCACCGAGCCAGTCGAGCCCGCTGCGCAGGCGGACGACTTCGCCGACACACACCACTGCGGGCGGCTCGATGTTCGCCGCGGCGGCGTCAGCGAAACAGCGGCCAAGGGTCGTCTCCAGAACCTGTTGGCCGGCCAGGGAGGCGTTACACACGATGCCCACAGGCTCATCCACAGACCGTCCACCGGCAATCAGTTTGCCGGCTATGGTTTCCAGATGTTTCATCGCCATGTACATGACGATCACCGGCGATCCCCTGGCAATGCCCTCCCAGTTGACCGCGTCCGGTGTCAGGCCCGTCTGGTCATGGCCGGTGAGAAAGGTGACCGCCTGGTTGCAATCCCGGTGGGTTGCCGGAATGCCCGCGTAGGCCAGCCCGCCGATACCGGCGGTGATTCCCGGTATGACCCGGAACGGAACACCGGCCTCCACGAGGCCCAGCGCTTCCTCCCCGCCCCTGCCGAAGACGAAGGGGTCGCCGCCCTTGAGACGCAGGACCCTTTTGCCCGCCTTGGCATAGTCGATCAGCTTGAGCGTGATGTCGCGCTGTTTCGGGCTCGGCTTGCCACCCCGTTTTCCCGCATAGTCGGTCTCCGCACCGGACCTGGCCCAGTCGAGGATGCTCCGGTCGACCAGTGCGTCATAGACAATCACATCCGCTTGCCGCAGGCCGTTGAGGGCGTGCAGGGTCAGAAGCCCCGGGTCACCCGGGCCTGCGCCAGCGAGCCACACCCAGCCGGGCTCGAATTCAGGCAGGCCACCGGGCAGACTGATATCGGTATCTGTGCCGTTCATGTGTCCTGTTTACCCGGCGCAGCGGCCAGCGCCAAGCGATTCCGCGCTGCGGAACACAGTGAAAACGACATTTCAGCGCAAAGGCGCGCGACATTCGCTATAGAGGGATCATGTCGATTGTTGAGCCAAAAGAACTCCGGCGTGGATGGACGACGGGCGCCTGCGCGACTGCGGCGGCTAAGGCCGCCTATACCGCGCTTCTGACCGGCGTCTTTCCCGATCCCGTGGACATCACCCTGCCGAAGGGCGGAACCGCGGCCTTCGTGCTGACCCGCCACAACCATATGCAGGACCACGCCTCGGCCACGATCACCAAGGATGCCGGCGACGACCCGGATGTCACCCATGGCGCCCTCATCACCTCGACTGTCCGTCTGCTGCGCAAGGGCGAGGGCGTGCGCTTCAAGGCGGGAGAGGGCGTCGGCACGGTCACCCTTCCCGGATTGCCGATACCGCCCGGTGACCCCGCGATCAATCCGGTGCCGCGCCGGATGCTCCAGACGGCGATCGACGAGGTCGCCTGCCTCCATCACGCTTCCGGCGACGTTGAGATCGAGGTTTCCATCGCAGGGGGGGCCGCGCTGGCCCTGAAGACAATGAACCCGCGTCTCGGCATCGTCGGCGGTCTGTCCGTGCTGGGGACCACGGGTATCGTGCGGCCGTTCTCCTGCGCCTCCTGGATCGCCTCGATCCATCGGGGCGTCGATGTCGCCCGGGCCATCGGCCTGACCCATGTCGCCGGAGCGACGGGGGCTTCGTCGGAAGACGCCATCCGCGCCCGCTACGATCTTGAGGAGCCTGCCTATCTGGACATGGGCGACTTCGCCGGCGGCCTCCTGAAATACCTGCGCCATCATCCGATCGACAAACTGACCCTTGCCGGCGGATTCGCCAAACTGTCCAAACTGGCCCAGGGCGCGCTGGATCTTCATTCCGCCCGCAGTTCCGTCGATTTCTCCTTTCTTCAGGACCTGCTGAAAGATTGCGATGCCCCGGCGGCGATGATTTCGGCGGCAGAATCCGCCAACACGGCAAAGGAAGTGCTCGACCGGGCACTTGAAGGCGGGCTGGGGCTCGGCCTCAGCACGGCACTGGCCCGGCGCACGAAAGAGGCGGTCCGCCGGATTCTCAAGGATGCTCCCGTCGCGGTGGAGATCCTGGTGACGGACCGGGAGGGCAAGGTGCTGGGGGAATGCGGTTTTGATGATGGCAACTGACCATATCCTCCTGCTTGCAGGCACCCGGGAGGCGCGTCTGCTTGCCGGCGACCTGGCGAAGTCCTTCCCGACGGCGCGCATCACGGCCTCCTATGCCGGTGCGGTAAGCGACCTGTCCGACCCTGGCGTGCCGGTGCGGGTCGGCGGCTTCGGCGGTGCCGAGGGCCTGGCAGCCTATCTGGCCGCGGAAACGGTTTCGGTGATGATCGACGCCACCCATCCCTTCGCCGCGCAGATAAGCCGCAATGCGGTCGCGGCGGCGGCCTCCACCGGCATTCCCCTGTTCCGGTTGGAGCGCCAGGAATGGGCGCCGGTCGACGGGGACAACTGGAAGACCGTCGCCTCCCTGGAAAATGCTGCCGCGGTCCTGCCGTCCGATGCCCGCGCCTTTCTGGCGATCGGCCGGAAGGACATCGCATGCTTCACGCAGCGAACGGATCTGCATGCGGTTGCCCGCATGATCGAACCGCCCGAGGCCAAGCTGCCGGATCACTGGGAGCTGATCCTGTCCCGCCCGCCGAAGACGGTGGACGAGGAAATCGCACTCTTCAGGGACCGGCAGATCACCCATGTCGTCACCAAGAACAGCGGCGGCAAGCGCTCCAGCGCCAAGATCAGGGCGGCCAGGCATCTCGGCCTGCCGGTCGTCATGGTCCGGCGCCCCGACCTGCCGGAGGCCGCGACCTTCAGCGCCCCACCGGACCTGCTGTTGGCGGTCCGGCGGGCAATGGCCTTCTAGAATGTGAGGTCGTCGTTCAGGCGGAGGCGCTGTCCGCCCCGGCCAGGGCCAGGGCTTCCTCCTCGACGATCCTGAACAGTTTTTCCCGGGCAGGTCCCGGCGTCAGATTGTGGTCGGCATTCGCAATAAAATGCAGCCTGGTGTTCGGAAAGGCCGCAAGTCCCTCCGCATCGTCGCCGAAATTGATCAGAAATGTTTCCATCGCCTCGTCGCCTTCGGAATAGACGATGGTCATCCGGGTTCCCCTGTCGGCCAGCTTGCGGAACGCCTGATGAACCTTGCGGTTCCGCCGGACAACCTTCGGTAACCAGGGGCACAGTTTTCCCGGATATTGCACCGCTCGGTCCAGCATGCGCACGGCGATGTTCACCGCCGCCGCCTTCAGGTCGATCCGCCCGTCACGAATGCGGGCCATCAGGCCCGGTTCCGTGAATTTGGTCCAGTATTCCTTCAGCGGATGCGGCAAACCGATGAAGCGCCAGTGGAAGCCATACGGATTGATGGAGATGCACCCTTTCCAGCGCGCATCATGAAGGGCTGCCCGGAACGCCGTATAGGCTCCGCTGCACCTGCCGAGCACCATGGCCTTCTCGGCAAGACCGCGCGAGCAGAGCATCTCCCAGGCCTCCTCGGCATCTTCAATCTGGCTGTCATCGTAGAGCACCTGAAGCTTGCGCCTGGGAACCGGAGGACTGTCCCCGATGCCCGCACCGTCGAAGCGCAGCGTCGCAACGCCCTTTTCGGCCAGCCTGCGCGCCAGCTGGACATTCATCCGGCCCCAGCCGATCTGATAGTCGTAGGAGGTCGAGAGGATCACCACCGTCACGCCGCTGAAACGGCCGGCCGGCTCGCAAAGGGTGCCGGCAAGCCGGTGGTTTTCACCGAAGCGAAGCGGTGTTTCGCTGAAATGTTCGCCGACAAGCGGGACAACTTCCGGCGTCTTGGCGGGCCTGGCTGCATGTGCGTGCCATCCGGGCAGGGATTTCAGCCATGCGACGAGATCGTCAGCGAAGGCAACGGGCAGCACCGGAGGCGACGCATCGGTCAGCAAGACGCCATAATCCCGGTAGACCGTGTTCTTGAGAGCGCAGCCCGCCGAACCGAATTTTTCCATCAACGCCGGATCGGCCCCCGCCTCCGGCCGGGACGCCAGCAGCACGGGTATCTGCAGCCGGAAATCCCCTTCAAGGGCATTGAAGCTCCTGAGATCCGAGGCCACGGACTCCGGCATGGCGATCCCGGCTAGCGAGCCCGGCGTGCTGTCGCGCTCTTCCGGTTGCAGGCCGAGGCCGTCGTCGACAAACCTGGACCAGAGCTTCAGCTCCCTCAGATATCCCCGCCCCTTGAAGACCGGGGCAAGCAGTGCCAGCGCGGAAATGTCCCCGGCCCGGGCCGCGAACTCGCACGCCAGCCCGGCGCCCAGTCCCTGGCCAATGACCACGATCCGTTTAACCCCGGAAAGCGCCCGCAACTCGTCCGCCGAGCGTTCGATGGCATAACGCCACGAATCGAGGCCGCCGCCGGCCGGATCATCTAGGGCGTTCGCCGTCCCGGGATAATCGAACCTCAGGCTGGCAATGCCATTTGCCGCGAAGCGCTCGGCCAGATACCGGAAGAATTGCCGGGTAAGAAACTCCTCCAGACCCCAGGGCCGGAGAAAAAGCACCGCAAGGTCTTTCGGCTCTGCCTCGCCGCAAGCGGCGGAGAAATGACCGGCCAGATTTGCGTAGACGACCGGCCGGGCAGCCGAAAGTCCGGCATCCTCCCGCCCATCAACGGCAGCCGCCACGTTGTCATCCTTTTGCCCGGTGTTCCGCATGTGCATCGTTCACCATATTTCAGGTCTTTCCAGAACGGGAAGCTAACAACAACGGCAGTTAACAGGGCCCTATCCGGCAAGTGTCCCGATCAAGCCGCCCTGAAGCGGTTTAAAAACACGGCCCGCAAGCCGACGATGTCGAAAAGCATGACAGCACCGATATAGGTCACGGCGCCCGTGAAGACTGGAACGATCAGGTTCAGGAAATCATTGTCCAGCTGAATGCGCAGGGAAAGATATGTCGGGATCGCCATGAACCCGGTTGCCAGACAGATCTTCGCCACCGGCCAGATCACCACGGGGAGGCGATAGGCGTAGCGGCTCAGGTAATAGCCGAACACGACGCCGCAGATTTCGGAGACCACCAGCGAAGCCGCGGCCCCCACAAGGCCGTATATGGGGACGAGAATGAGCATTCCACTGACGCTGAGGGCGAGAATGAAGAGACCCTGAACCCCCATCATGAATGGTTTCTTCGCCAGCTGAAAACTCACATGAATATATTGATAGGTAATGGTGCGGAAAAGCCAGGCGAAGACCAGGATCGGAATCAGCACCGTCGCCGCATCGCGGAAATCCTCTCCGAGAACGAAGGTCGCCAGCCGGCCGGAAGTCAGCGCCATGCCGACGGTTGCCGGCAGGATGAGGGCCATGAGGATCTCGAAACTCTTTCTCATATGCTGGTCTGTGGCTTCGAGCCCGTCGCGCGCGTAAAGCCTGATCGCAATCGGCACCACGGCCGAACCGATGGCGACCCCCATCATGAGGATGATCTGCCTGACGAAATCCGCGGACGCGCCGTAGATGCCGGCGGCGGCTTCGCCCATGAGCGCCACGATCAGTATCCGGTCGAAGAAGGAATGAAGCGTGAAGGCGGCGCCGGACGCGGTCATGGGCAGGCCGAAGCGCAGCATCGTTTTCAGGATCTCGGGATCGAACCCTTTCATCGGCCGTTTCAGGATCGACGGCATGAAAAACACGAGCGTGACGAAATAGCCCCCCGCCACCCCGAGCAGCAGCCCCTCGCCGCCAAGGTCGAACCCGATCACCAGCACACAGGAAATGACAAAGGCCATCGCACTCCGTACGATCATCGAGGACGCGAAAAGTCCGGTTTTCTGATGGGCGCGAAAGATCTCCTGCAAAAACTCGAACAGGCCCACGCCGATCGCGACCAGCAGGGCCTCCATCGCGTAGCTGCTGGACTCCCCGGAAACGAAGACGAAAAGTTCGAAGAAAAAGGGGCTGATGAGGACGATCCCGGCAAAGGCCGCCAGGGCGGTAAGCCGCATGTCGACCTCTTCGCCTTCCGAACTGAAACGGAGCAGGGACGTCTTTATCCAGTTGAAAAGCAGGGAGGAGAAAAGGGTCGCTATCCCGATGCCGACGACATAGATGCCGTATTCATGCGGTGTCAGAACCCGCGTGAACAGCATCACCAGCGCGAAGCCGAACACCGCGGACACCACATTGGCGGTCATGTAGGACGAAACCTGACGGAGCACTATGAACCTGCTCGCGTGAATTCTTGCAGCACCTGCATCATCGCCTTGGGCTGGAAATTCTCGTCAAGTGGCAATGGCCGGTTCAACAGTCCGTCCCGGCGCTTGAACCAGATCGGCACCCAGGTGTATTTGTCCGATATGCCCCATGTCAGGATCGCCTTGGGCTCGACGACATCGCAGATCGCGGTGAGATAATCTCTCACCCTCAAGGCCGCGATCTGATCGCGCACTCCCTGTGCGGCGGGCAGGTTGTTGTCGATGACGTCAAGTTCGGTCACGTAGATATCGAGGCCGAGCCCGCTGACCTCCTCGACAAAGCGCGACAGGCCCTCCTTGTCGATTTCGGCTTCCCCCGTGAGGTGCCCCTGAAGGCCCAGCGCGTGCACGGGGACGTCGCGATCCTTGAGCTCTTTCAGCAGGTCAAGCATCGCCACACGGCGTTGGCGGCAGACTTCGGTCGTCTTCTCGAAATTGAAATCGTTCAGGACGAGCCGGGCATCGGGATCCGTCGCCGCCGCCGTCCTGAAGGCAAGCTCGATGTAGCCCTTGCCCAGGGCCTGAAGCCAGATGGAATCGCGCAGCGGCCCCTCTTTCGCGGGGTCTTCGGAAATCGGCTCGTTGACCACGTCCCAGTTGGGAATACGGCCGCGATAGCGACCGACGACGACTTCGATATGGTGGGTCAGTTCGAATTCGGCCTCGGACGCGGTGATATCCTTCGTCCACTCCGGCAGGGCCGCGTACCAGACCAGCGTATGGCCACGCATGGTCATGCCGTTTGCATCGGCAAAGGCGATCAGACGGTCGGGCTGGTCGAAATTGAAAACCGAGCGGTCCGGACGCAGATCGAACCACTTGAGACCGCCCTCGCCCACCACCTGCTGGCAATAGGTGCGCACGGCAGCCGCATAGTCGGGATCGCTTTCCAGATTGTCGACGCGGATTGCCGCTCCATAGGGAATGGTATTTGTCGCGGCGGCCGCATTCGCGGACAGTCCGACCGGAAAGAGCAGGCTCATGGAGCCGGTGGACGCAAGGCCTGCGCCGAGTGCACCAAGCACAAAATCCCGTCTATGCATCGACTTCGTATCCTTAGCGCCAAGTCGGGAAAAGACCTCGTTCACTTGACGTCAACCCGTCTTTATCGGCGTCGTAACACGGTTATAGGTTGCCTGAAAACTAAATAATCTGACAGGTTAGCGGATGCTTAATCGGAACAGTATCTGCTGGAATGCAGATTCGCATTCGAACGGATTCGATACCGGAAAATGTATAGCGCCACTCCAATCGCGCCACTGCACAGCGCCCCCCATGGTCCGCAAGCACGCGGACGTCCGGGTGCCTGGATCCTGACGGCAGCCCTGTTCCTTGGCGTGTTCTTCTACTTCTGGATCGGTCTTGCTCCCTTCCCGAATCCGAACGCGGCCAATCTGACCACCCCCTATGGTGGCAGTTCCAACCGGTTCAACCAGATTGTCGTCGTGCTCATGTCGGGACTGCTGCTTTTCGTGGTGCTCGGCAAGTCCAACCGCCGGTTTCTCCTGTGTCCGCGCAGTCTCCTTCTGGCCATCGTGGCATGGTTTGCCTTTGCCAGCCTGTTCGCCGGCGATCCGGGCACAGCCTTCCGCCGGATCGTGTTTGCGATTCTCGTGTGCGGCTGCGGCAGCGCCATCCTGCTGTTGCCGAGATCGCGCGAACAGTTCACGACGCTTGTCTGCATCGCACTGACGGTCGTCATCGGGATGGCCTATTACGGCGTTGCCCTCCTGCCGCATCTTGCCATCCACCAGGCCAGCGATGCTCTGGAACAGCAGCTGGCGGGCGACTGGCGCGGTCACATGGGGCACAAGAACGTTGCGGCTGCCGCCATGGTGTTCTCGATCTTTTTCGGTCTTTATATCTCGCGGGCCAGATCCACCCTGCTCGGCGCCATGATCGTCCTTCTGGCGACCGTCTTTCTCTGGAAATCCGGCAGCAAGACCTCCTTTGCCATGCTTCCCCTGATCCTGCTCCTGAGCTGGGTCTTCGAAACGTTCCGGATCCTGCGCCCGGTCATCATCGTCGGCGGGCTTGTCACCGTGAACACCCTGCTGATATCGGCAGCCATGTCGGAAAGCGTCCAGCAACTGCTGGCGTCCGCCGGGGTCGATCCGACGTTCACCGACAGGACAGCGATCTGGAACATCGCCCTCAATGCGATCGGCCAGAGTCCGATCACCGGCTACGGATACCAGTCCTTCTGGCAGACCGAGGCCCTGTTCCGAAGCGGGTATTCCCTCTATTCCTGGGCAGTGACCGCCGCCAATGCCCACAACGGCTACCTGGAACAATTCGTCAATGCCGGCATCCCGGGCTTCCTGCTCGTCGTCACCTGGCTGGTGTTTCTGCCCATCCGATATGCGAACAAGGCCCTTGCAGGCGACAATGATCCGCTTCTCACCCGCCTGTTCCTTCGCATCTGGATGTTCTCGCTGTTCTTTGCCTGCCTCGAAAGTCCGTTTTTCGGCAATTCCGGCCCCGTCTGGTTCACCATGCTCATCGGTGTCTTCGGCCTGCGATTGCAGGCCCATGCCTGTCTGATCTGCGCGCTGCCGGACAGGGTGCGCAGCAGGGCGCAAGGCGGACTGGCGACAAACACACGTTAACGTCTTGCCTGTTATGACACCGGTAAAGTTGCCGGGAGATGCCGCCTCAGCAGGCGCGTTTCCCGGCAGCGCAAGGGTTCACCTCCATGGGATCGATGGCTTGCATGTCCGACCAAACGAAAATCGAAGCCGTTGTCTGCATACCGACATTCCGCCGGCCGGACTGGCTGGCCCGCACGCTGGCATCCCTGGCGGAGCAGACCGCCGATTTCCGCTTTGCCATCGTCGTCGTCGACAATGACGCCGCCAATCCGCTGGGAAGGAATGTCGCCAGGTCGTTTTTCGAAACCCATTCCATTGCGAATGTGGTTGTCACCGAGGAGAACCAGGGAAACTGCTACGCGATCAACAGGGCCTTCAGCGAAGCCCTGAAGGCGTTCCCCGAAGCCGGTTTCCTTCTCATGATCGATGACGACGAAACGGCCGCGCCGTGCTGGCTGGCCGAAATGGTCGGTCTTGCGCGGCGGGAGGCTGCCGATATCGTCGGCGGACCGGTCCTGCGCCGTTTCGAAGGTGCGGTGCCGGACGAGGTGCGCAGGCATCCGCTGTTCCTGTCCATCGACGGGACGACCCGGGAAATCGACCAGCTTCACGGTTCGGGGAACTGCCTGATCCGGCGGCACGTCTTCGACAAACTGGGCGCGCCGTTCTTCGACCTCCGCTTCAATTTCCTGGGCGGCGGCGACATGGACTTCTTCACCCGATGCCGCCGGGCAGGCTTCAGGACCTTCTGGAATTCACGGGCCGAGATACAGGAATTCGTGCCGCCGGAACGCACGACAGCCAGATTCCTGATGACCCGATCCATCCGAACCGGGTCGATAAACTACATGGTCGACAGGTCGAACGGCATGTCCGCGGCGGTGGCCTGTGCCAAGACCGCGGCAAGTCTCGGACTGGGTGTCCTGCGTTCAATAGCGGTTCTTGTCCGGACACGGCAGCTGCTTCCCGCCAGTCATCCGTTGCTCCTTCCGGTGGGCCGCGCCTATGCGGCGCTCGGCTGTCTGCCCGCCCCCTACAAGGCGCCGGACGCGGCCTGAGCGGCCGGTTCCGCCAGGGCGACCTCGCGAATGATCCGCAGCGGTGTCGCCGTATGGGACTGTATGGTGATGGCGTGCTGGGAAGGCTGCAGCCCCTCCATGAAGGAGATCAGCCCGGCCTTGTCCAGTTGCGGACCTCCCCAGTAGGTGAGGCAGTGGCTTACGCAGGTTCGTTCGTGGCGCGCGGCAAGGACCGGATCGCTGGCAACGGCAATGCCGTAGATCAGGTATTCGGAAAAATGCCGCTGACGGGCGAGCCCGACCCACCACGGACAGCCGCACACGGATTCAATGCGTGCCAGCAGCCCCTTCACGGTTTCCCGCTCCCAGACGATCATGGGGCCGATGAAATCATCTCCCGGCAATGCCGGGATCTCCAGTCCCAGGATCCTGTGCGCGTTGCGCCACCACCGCACATGATGCGGCCGGGACGGATTGATGTCGCCAGGCGAATGGAAAAGCGGAGACTTCGGCTGTCCGGCGAGCTGCCCCAGATCCGTCGGCCTGCAGAAAACCCCGTCGGAATCCATGAACAGGACACGGTCGCTTTGCTGCGCCGCAGCCATCGCGAACTTGCGCAGCTGCTGCAGGTGCCAGCCGTAGACGGGCAATCGGATGCGCGGCGACCACCAGTATCGCCGCCCACGCCATTTCGGCAACGGCAAGAGCCTCGGCAGCAGCTGCGAAGACGGCACAACCGTCCTGGCCGGGCCCGACAGATGCCTGAAGATATCGAGATCCTCGTCTCCGACCACGATGAAGTGATGCTCGTATCCGGTCACGAAGCGGTCAATCGTTTCGCAGAGCAATTCGCAGCGCTGCAGGTCGTTGCTGTAGCTCGGCGTGACGATCGAGACCGATGGCGTTTGCATAGTGGCTCCCAGCGCCGGCGACGGCGCATTGCGGGGACCGGGCCGTGAGGTTTCTGTCTGCCCGGTGCCGTCCGCGGATTTCGGGTTGTCCCGTTTCCGGTTTACATGTGAACACTTCTTCTAAACATCTTCTTTATATCCATGGTTTCAATACCGAAGCGATATTGCCGTGGTCCCGTTCGCAAAGTCTGGATATGCCCTCTCCCCGTTACCTCGTCATGATCTCGGACGCTGAACAAACCTGCGGCGTCGAGGAGTTTTCCAGGCTTCTGGCCCGCAGGCTCGGCGCACGGGCGGCAACACATGTGCTCGGTTTCGATCCCGCCGGGCTGCTGCGGGGCCTGAAAGGATCGGACGCGCTGATCCTGAATTTCCCGATGGTCGCCTGGAAGAAGAAACTTCTGGAGCCCACACTGGCGGCTCTTGCCGCAAGGATCTCAGGGAAACGCGCCGTCGTGATCCTGCACGAATGGGCCGCACTCGACTGGAAGCGGCGGGTCGTGCTGGCGCCTGTCGTGCTGCTGGCGAGCGAACTCTGCTTTTCGGCCCCGGAAATCGCCGCAGAATTCGCGGCAAGCCGGCTCGCGCGCCTTGCCTCCCGGCGCAGGACGGTCCTCCCCATTCCACCCAACCTGACGGCACCCGACAAACTGACGCCCGGCGCCTTTTCCGCGCGTCTGGCAAGGGAGCGTGCAGGCGGACGGATGATCCTGGGGCAGTTCGGCTCGATCTATCCGCAAAAGCAGGTGGGGTCTCTCCTCGCGGTGGCCGCGGACCTTCGGGCGCGGGGCAAGGATATTTTCGTGGCCTTTGCCGGATCCTTCATCAAGGGTCAGGACACGGTCGAGAAGGACTTCTTTGCCGAGGTTGAGCGGTTGGGGCTGTCGGACAGGGTCGCCGTAAGCGGTTTCATCGAGAGCGATGCGGAACTCTTCGCGATCTTCGGCGAGATCGACGTTTTCTGCTACCTGCTGCCGGACGGACTGACCTCGCGGCGCGGCAGCATTCTGGCGGCGGCCGCTTCCGGCAAACCGGTCGTCGTCAACGCACCGGCCAATCCCGGCGCCCTCGATCATCACCGGCTGTTTCAGCGTCTGATCGAAACCGGAGGACTCCGTTTGATCCCGACCGGCGCGAATGCCGGCGCGGCAGCCGAAGCCGTTCTGACGGCCGGACAGGCAACCTCCGGGGCCACCGATCTGGCCGGGGAAATCGACGCGCTCTGGCGCGATGCGGTCGCGAAAATCGATGCCTGTGTCCGCGACCGGGCATGAGGCCGGGACGCGCTTCGTCCACTATCTGGAGTTTCGCAGGATCTCCCGCAGGGCGATCGGGTTGGTGACGAGATACCGCCGGGCCAGACGACGTGGCTCCAGGATGGTTCGATAAAGCCACTCCAGGCCGCATTTCTGCATCCACTGGGGAGCCCGGCTGTTTTTCCCCGACAGGAAGTCGAAGAGACCGCCGCTGGTCTTGATCACCCCGACGCCGTGCAGTCTGTGCAGATTGCGGACAACGAATTCCTGCTCGCGCGGCACACCGAGCCCCACCCACAGAATGTCTGGCTTCAGCCGGTTGATTTCCTCGACAACCGCCTTTTCCTGATCGTGCGAAAAATAGCCGTTGCCCCGACCTGCGAATTTCAGCTTCGGGTAAAGAGCCTGCATCCGATCCACGGCCAACTTGTTGACCTCTTCGTGCGCGCCGAGAAAATAGAAACTGAGACCGGCAGACTCGGCCTTGTCGGCAACCGCATGGACAAGATCCGTGGTGGCCACACGCTCGCTCAGGGCATTGCTGGCCACATGGCGCGACAAAAGCACCATGGGCATGCCATCGGCATGGATCTGGTCCGCGCGCAGCAGAAGTTTCCTGAAGTCCTGATCCTTCGCCGCCATGGCAATGACCTGACCGTTGGCCGACGTGGAATAATAGGGAAGGCGGTCGCCGCTCCTGGCCTCGCGTGCAAGCCGGACAAATTGCTCGGCCGTTTCCCGCATCCCGATGTTCGCAATGGGAAGTCCGCCAAGCACTGTTGCTGCCTGGGGTCGCGTTGAACCGGATTGCGGCCGTTGTTCGGCTTCGGACAGGATCATTCAGTTCCAGAACTCTTGACGGGAAAACCGGGTCACCGACCCGAACTGTCCCAAGCCTTAGCACGCCTGAAGTTAAATGCGGGTTAGGAATGGGGAAAAGGTCGTACAAAATTCCGTAATTCTTACGCTGTAAGCAATGTCAGGTGCCGGTCCCTGTCGGCGGACGGGCAGCCGCCATGATTTGACCGAAATGTTCCCGTCACATTCCCGCGGCGTTGCGGATCGGCGCGCCCGGCCTTTTCCCGAGAGGAAACACGTCCCGACAGACTGCCTTCGACCGGGGGCGGTGAATGGCAGGACCGTTTCACGGGCTCCCATTAGGCAGTTGCTAACCATGTTGGATTATTCTATCGGGATGAACAAACTTGACATTCCAGCAAATTCGCACGCGAGACAGGACGGGTAAGTGTCAGAAAACGCGCCCACATTTCGGGACATTCTGAATCTTCTGACCGAATTCCGGCGCAAGATCTGGATCGTGCTTGCATGCGCGGTCGCGGGCGCGGTCCTGGCGGCCGCCATCTCCATCAGCCTGAAGCCGATCTATCGGGCATCCACACAGGTTCTCATCGACCCGTCCGTGCGCCAGCCCTTCGAGGACCGGAGCGCACCGGCACGCTATCTGGAAGACACCTTTGTCGTCGACAGCCAGGTGACCGTGCTGCAGTCCTCCTCCGTCCTGAGGAATGTCGTCACGAATCTCAATCTGACGGAAGATCCGGAATTCGGTGAAAAGCCGGCCGGCCAGGGATTTCTGAGCTCGCTTTTCGGCGGATCGGCGCAACGCTCTCCGGAAACGCAGGAAGCAATCGCAAACAGCGCGGTGCAGGCGCTTCGCGATGCCATGTCCGTCAGCCGCGAAGGCCTGACCTTCGTCATCAATGTGGCGGTGGATGCGGGATCGCCGGTCCAGGCTGCGATCCTGTCCAACGCCATTGTCGAAACCTATATCAACGACCAGGTGGGACAGGTCTCCAATGTCGGACGCACGGTCGAGGAAAAGATCGGCGACAGGCTCAAGATCCTGAGAGAACAGCTTCGCGAGGCCGAAGCCAGGGTCGAGGCCTTCAAGGCCAAGAACAATCTGCAATCCACCGACCAGAACGGACTTCTGACGGATCAGGAACTGGCGGAGCTCAACACCCAACTCACGGAACAGAAGGCCGCGCTAGCCGCCGCCGAAGCCAAGGCCTCCGAAATCCGGCGGATGGTGGATGCCGGCGCAAGTCTCGATGCGCTTGCCGATGTAACCGCGTCCCAGACGGTTGCCAACCTGCGCCAGCAGTATGCGACTGTCGCCCGTGCGGAGGCGAACCTTTCCGCCGAGCTGCTGCCCTCTCATCCGGACCTGATCCGGGCCCGTGCCCAGACCCGGGAAATCCGCGAACAGATCGAAGCCGAAGTCCGCCGCGTCGCCAGCACCGCGCAACTTGAAGCGGATGTCCTGCGCGATCGCGTCGCCAAGCTGGAAATCCAGCTCGATACGGTGCGCTCGAGGTCAAATCTCGACCAGCAATCGCGCATCGAATTGCAGGAACTGCAGATCGAGGCGGACACCAACAGAACGCTTTATGAAAATCTGCTGAGCCGGACCAAGGAAATCACCGAGATCGATCAGATCAGCATTCCGCATGCACGGATCATCTCGCCGGCAATTCCACCGACCTCTCCGGTCTGGCCGAAAAAGAAGATCCTTGTGGCTCTGGGACTCATTGCCGGCGGCATGATCGGCACTCTGCTGGCAATCGGCCGTTCGGCGTTTTCCCTTTGCCTGCGCTATCTTCTTTATCCGCGACCGGATGCCGCCTTTGCGCCGGTGGAGGCTGCCGCCCCCCTCGCCGCTCCGGCAACGCTTTCGCCCAGCCCCCCTCAACAGCAGCTTGCCCGGCAGCCGGACCCCGAGGCTCTGGCGGTGTCCTATCTGCCCCGGTTGCCCTCGCAAGGGCACCCTGAAGACATGGACACGGAAGAACTGCTGGCCTCGCTCTGGGACTTCAAGGGCGGAGCCACAGACCGCGAAATGCGGCCCTACTGGAAGGCCGTCTTCACCATCCTCAAGAAACTGCAGTCCGAGCGCGTCGACGGATTCGCAAGCACGGTCATCGTCACCAGCGTCGACGGCCGGCACAACATGGCGGCCCTGTCGGTCGTTTTCGCTGCGGCCAGCCTGAAGAATTTCCGGGTTCTGCTCGTCGACAACAACACGGCGGCCGAGCGGCTCTCGCCGAACATGCCGAGCCAGCCGCACCCGACGACAGATCTCAACGACGCCGTCAAACTGGCGGATCTCGACATCGACTTCCTCAGCCTCACCCATGGGCGGCGAAAATATCAGGATGACTCGAAGGGCAGCTATCAGGTGCTGAACAGATCCGGTCTGGATCCCGAATTCGACCTCATCGTCATTTCCGAATCGCCCATGGCCTCGCCGCAGGTCGAAGCGGTTCTGCAGGATGCGGCCGATCATGTGATCGTGTCCGTGGAACGGCAGACGGCGCTTAGCTGAACGCGACTGTTCCCGCGCGGTTCAGTGCCGAAACGGCGCCGGCAGGACGGGTCCCTGCATCCGCTTGCGGATCGGGCCGCAGTCCAATCCGGCGGGTCCTGCCCGGGGCCAGATGAAACCAGTTGTCCGAGGGCCGGAAAGGATCGACGCGGATATTCACCCAGCGGAGCATCCGGTCCGTCTGCAGGTCCAGCCACCAGACATCGTCCTCGTCCTGTCGGAGCGCGGCGACCAGTTCCGCCGACGACCCCGACGACTGGGCGACGGGCGGAAAATGAAACGCTTCCACCAGTATCTCTTCCGTCTCCGCATCCTGCATCCGCACCACCGTCACATCATGGGAGGGAGGGCCGAAGCGGTAGGCATAGGTGACGTCGAAAAAGGCTCCGATCAGGTCGGCGGCGTTGAGGGTCCGGGCGCTGTGGGGGGCCAGGAGAAGTTCCTTTTTTCCCGAGACCACCGGCACCCGGCCGTCCTTCAGGCAGTCGAGCGACAGCGTAACCGCCTTTTCCCGGGACCGCTCGTTGATGACGTGGAGGGCAAGCCCGCTGGTGCCTTCGTCGGTCAGTGACAGCTGGAGAGGACGGAAAGCCCGCTTCAGCGCGTAACAGGCCGGTTTCGGCCGTCCGGACGCCTCGACCACGCCCCAGCCGGCCCCCGCCGCCAGATCCTGAAAGGTCCACACCAGGGCACCCTGACAGGAGGAGCCCGGCCGGCGCCACTCGGCAAATGTCTGTTCCATGACCTCACCGGTCACCGCACGGCCAAGATCCAGATAGCGATCCGGGTCTCCAAAGCGCAGGGTCGCCGGATCCAGCCCGTGGAGCGTCTTGAGGTAGTGATCGCGCACGTCCTCGAAATCCCAGCCCGCGCCGCGATCCCGCGGCACGCGCGCTTTCCAGCGCGGATCGTGGCCGGGTCTGACGCCGGGCAGCTCCGCGTCCAGGCTTGCCTGATCGGGGATGTTGGAAAAGGCCAGGCACTCGGCGGCAAAGCGGACATTGGCCCGGCGGGCATCCTCCAGCGGGCGCAGATAGGCGCCGACACCATAATAATGGGCGATGCCCTCCTCCGGAGAGAACGGCAGCACGCCGCCGCAGGGAGAATTCGGCACATAGGGAACGTCCGGGCGGAACCGGCCCGCCAACTCCGGCAGGATCTCTTCGCAAAGCGGTCCCTTCCAGCGCGCTTCCGGCAGGCCCATCATGGCCCCCTGCTGAAAGATCTCGCTGCCGCCGCACAGCACCGCCAGCGACGGGCAGCCCTGCGTGCGCGCGAGCTGATCGCGGATCTCGGCGCGAATCTCGCGAATGAATCCGTCGTCCTTGACCGGGTAGTCGTAATTGGCGAACTGAAAATCCTGCCAGACCAGCAGGCCGAGTTCGTCGCAGATGTCGAAGAACGCCCTGGTCTCGTAGAGCATGGTGCCGCCGATGCGCAGCATGTTCATGCCCGCGTCGCGGGCCGTCTCCAGAAGCGCGCGGTAGCTGTCCACATCGCCGGACAGATTGAGCAGATCCGCACAGGTCCACACGGCGCCACGGCAGAAGACGGACACGCCGTTGACCTTCAGCCCGAAGCCCTTGCCGTCCGCACCGTGATCCACCTCCAGACGGCGAAAACCGGTTCGACCGAGGGAGAATTTCCGCTCTCCCACCAGGAGTGAGACGTCATACAGCGCGGGATCACCGTGGGTATGCGGCATCCAGGGGGTGACATCCTCCGGCCGCAGCACTGCCGTCCAGGTGCCGTCCTCCTGAAGGGTCATCGCCCTGGTGCTTCCGGCACAGGAAAGCACAGGCGTGCCTGCGGCGTTTTCCAGCTTCAGCGAAACCGTCAGTGTCGCGCTGCCGTCCGGCGCCAGGTCGGCGAGAACATGCTTGTCGGTGATCCGGGGCGTATCGGCAGGTTCGAGACGGATCGGCCGGTAGGGACCGACGGCGTGAATTTCCGGACACCAGCCGGGCATGTGACCCAGCAGCGTCGTGCGGATCAGGCGCAGGCCCTGGGAGGTTGCCAGTTGCGGTTTCCAGCGGGCGCGCGGGCCCCTGGCATCCAGATGCGGTGCCAGCGCCCGGAAGCGGATTTCCAGCCTGTTGCTTGCGCACAGGTCGGCTTCGGCCTCGTAGGTCCGGAACATGTTCCGGCTCTCCAGAAGGCGTTCGCCGTTGAGCCAGACCTCGGCAATCGTCGCAAGACCGTCGAACGACAGCCGGTAGCGGCCCGGTTCGGTGTCGAATTCCGTCCGGTACCAGGCGTCGCGGTCATGAAGCGGTTGCGGGTTCTGCGGGTCGTACCGGCCGGCGGCGGCAAGGGCGCCGGCAACGGTTCCGGGAACCATTGCCGGGACCCAGTCACTCGGCTCCGCCCCGGTGTCCGCAGAACCGGCTTCGCTCAACGCGAGGGTCCATTGCGCTGCGGAAAAACCGGTCATTCAGACACCGACAGCGCTGACGACGGGCGCGACATCCGCCTTGCCCGCGCCGTAACGGCCGTCGAGAAGCCGCATCAGGTTGTCCCAGGCGGTCACCGCGGGCAGCAGGCCTTCGTCAAGGCCCTGGAATTTCTTGCGCATGACCGCACGGGCCAGCTTGAACTGAACCGTCTTGCAGGTGGTGGAAATCGCCCTGGCCTCGGCAGACGCCTCCTCAAGTCCCGGCCGTCCCTGGGCGGTCAGCCAGTCCAGATAGGAAGAAAACAGCTCGAAATTCGCGCCGAGCTGGCGCAGCGTGTTGAAGGCATAGAGATGGAAGAAGCCGAAATCGCGCTCGCTCACCCTTTCCACCTGCCCGGGAAATACCCGGGCAAAGGCCGCGACCGGATTTTCGGCGGGCCGGCGTTTCAGATGGCGGCGGAGCAGGTCTTCGGAAACCGACAGGACATGCTCATGCGAGGGCATTTCCTCGGGAAACTTCACGAACTCGGCATAGGGCAAAAAGGCAACCGGCTTTTCGTGCGCGCCGCGCTGGAACACGCCATCGAAATCATCGCCTTCCAGCCGGTGCAGGCCCAGGCCGTGGAAATAGTCCATCGTCCGGTTTTCCGGATCCATCCGGTTGACGGCGACGGTCGTCTTGCCGTGAAACTCGTGATAGCCGACGCCCTGGGTATCGGGGAGGAAGTAGCTGTCCACCTCGACCAGCGACAGGCGCCCGCGTCCGATCTGGTGCAGAATATGGTTCTCCACCCGGTCGTAGATCGCCAGTTCCGTGACCTTCAGGCCGTAGAGCGCTTCCAGATCCTCAAGCGGCACCTTGAAGAAGGTGAACTGGTCGCCCTCGAAGTCCTGGGTGACCGCATGGGCGAAACAGGCTTCCGGCGGCAGCCCGAGGGACGGCAGCACTTCTATCCAGACATCGAGATAGCAATTGGTTTCCGGCCAGTCCCGGTCCTGCGCATGCAGGGGACTGCGCACATAGCGGGCCGCGTCCAGATTTTCAAAGACAGCATCTTTCATCGGGTGTTCGATCCTCTCAGCCCCAAAGGGCCGACCTGACGCCGTCGGGCCAGCGGGCAGTGTCGAACCCGTGATGGCGGAAAAGAGCAAGGGCAATCCGCTCGAGGCCGAAACCGACGCAGGCGGTGTGCGCGGGCGAACCGTCCGCCTGACGGATGTCCCAGGCCTTGCCGAAATTGTCCATGTGATAGTTGAAGCTCATGCAGGCGGTCGGCTTTTCTTCCGTGGTGATCGGAACCAGCATCTCGAACTTCAGTTCCTGCTCGCGCTGACCGGAGGCCATGATCTTGCCGGCGCGCCCGAAGAAAGGATCGTTGGCGACATCCACGTGATGTGGCAGTTCCAGCCGTTTCATCATGTCCTGACCGCGTTCCTTCCAGGTTTCCCGGAAGGCCATCGTCTGCTCCGGCGAGCCGACACGCACATATTCGCGCTGCCGGAACATCTGCATCCGCGCCGGGTCCTTCGAGGGCTCGTGACGGAAGCAGTAGGACTGAAGGGCGACATAGGCGCCTTCCTGCGGCAGGGATCCTCGCCGGGACAGGATCGGATAGAGCGGATAGCAGGCAGCGGGCGTGAGCGCGACCTGGGTCGGCTTCTGATGCTTCGACCAGTCATCCCCCGCGGCAATGCATTGCAACAGTCCCATATGGTCGTGATCGTTGCCGCAAAAGGCGTGAACCGTGCCGGCAAGCTGGGGGAAGCTCTTCATGTAGCCGCTGGTCTCGAAGTCCTGCATGGTCATGCCCGGAGGAAAGACCATGGCTTCGGAAATTTCGTCCCGGCCGTAGCTCAGGGCAAAGGTTTCGAACCGCGAGATCACGTCCTCGAATTCACCGCTGCGGGCATAAAGACCGTCGACACCGCTGTCGTGCAGCACGCCTTCGGCGAAAAGCTGGTCCAGAAAAGAGACTTGCGCGTCCATGGTTTACCCCAAAAGGCTGGTGTCTTGCTTGTTGACCAGCAGCATCGTCGACGTGTTGCCCAGAATCCGGTCATTGGAAATCATCAGCTGGGCCGAATGCGCATCGCGCAGGTGACGGCCGAGGCTGAAGGGCGTGCCGTTCTTGTATCCGGCAATGCCGCAGATCAGCATGCAGTGATTGATGATGGTCAGGATGGTCTGCGACGTCCCGATCTTCACATTGTTCATGGCAACGGAAAAGCTCATGGCGTTCAGGGCATCGCCATCGCCCTTGCACTCCGCGAACTGCTTGAGGCCGGCCACCACATTGGCCTTCACCAGCTGCAGCAGGCTGGAGGCTTCCGCAAGACGCAGGGCGCCGGGAGGCATCTGGCCGGGAGACTTGCGCGCCGCCGCCTTCACGAAGCTCTGGGCGCGCGCCACCGCGTCGGCGGCAATTCCGTACCAGAGCGCGCCCCACAGAAGGTGAGACACGGCCAGCATGGACTGGGCGGCTATTTCCGCGAAGGGACGCGGCAGGATCTGGACGGCCGGGGCTTCTGCCTTGAAGATATATCCTTCCGAACAGGTGCCGCGCATGCCGAGGGTGTCCCACACACTTGTCCGCTCCAGCGTGTACTGGTCCTTCAGGAAGACCGTCGCGACCTGATCGGAATGGGCCGCATCCGGATTGCGGCGGGAGGTCACCATGATGGCATCGGCCTCGGCACCGTAGGAAATCACGGTCGCATCCTTGGTCAGCCGCGCGGTCTCTCCCTCCACCTCGATGGCGCACAGGGAATTGCGCAGATTGCCGCCGATGCCCGCCTCGCTGGTGGCGGAGGCGATCAGCAGCTGTTCTTCGCAGATGCGTTTCTGAAAGGATTCATGCCAGGCACTGCCGAGCGCGTAGTCGGAAAGACTGGCGACCTGGATCTGGTGCATGGCGTAGGTCATGGCGGTCGATGCGCAGGCCTGCCCCAGAATCGCGCATATGTCGGCGATCTCGGTCATGGTCGCACCTTCGCCGCCGAATTCCGGACGGATCAGGATGCCCATCAGGCGCTCTGCCTTGAGGGCGTCCATGCCCTCGGACGGAAAGCGGCCCTCGACATCCACCCGGTCGGCGTATTCAGCGGCAATTCCGGCGGCACGCCTGGCGCGCTCGGTCAGCCCCATGGCGGTAACCCTGCTGGCGGCGGTCATGAATCAGGCCGCCTGCTCTTCGCGAATTTCCGTCAGCGCGGCGGCAATTGCCTCAACAGAAGAAAACGACTTGCGATTCAGCAGATGCTCGGGAAACTCGATATCGAATTCCTCTTCCAGAGCCAGCATCACCTGAACCGATGCGAAGGAAGACAGACCGGCGTCATAGAGGTCCGCATTGTCATCGATGCTTTCAATCGCGACAGGCAGGTTGCCGTGTTTCGCCAGAAGGGTCCGAATAGCCTGTTTCATGTCAATCCTTGCCATTGCTGCCGGTTCACCGTGAACCGATGACTATGTTGAGAAGCTCTATTTTTCGCAAAAAAAGAATAAACTGTACTTAAGGGGCATGGTAAAAAATTACAAATCAACTTTGGTTAAATTTTGTTAAGTAAATAAAGCGTAAACAACCGTGCACGCGCTCGATAAATTAATTTGTATTCCTGCGTGTCAGGGCAAATATCCATAAAACCGTATTTTCAGATGCGCTGCAATGCTCAGACCATGCTGCCCAAAACGCCCTCCCGGCGAAAAGGCTGTGACGGAGCGCGGTGGCGATGTGCATAGGACAGCTGCTTCGCCAACGCGCGGTCCTGTGCCCCCGGCCGCCTTCAGGACTCCTATGCGGGGAAAGCCGCGAAATCGAGGTGGCCGACTTCCGCGTGAAGCTCTCCTGAACGGATCTTGTTCTGGCGGTCACGCCACCAGGCCTCCAGAGCCGTCTTGTCCAGCCCGGTTTCCCGGCCGACCCGAACCCAGCCCTGCAGGAATTCCTGCAGAAAGCCGGAGGCAGCGGAGCCCGCCTGCCAGTCGGACGGTCCCCGAACCACCCTGTATCCCCGGTCTTCAAAAAGTCCGGCCGCCCGGGCCGCCGCATCCGGGCCGAGCGCCGGGCCGAAGCCCTTGTCGGATTTCTGGTGTGCGTTCAGGGAGGCGCACATCTCGGCGTCAAAAGGATGGGACGGTTCGAACGCGGTGCGCCCGTCGTAGGTCAGGCTGGCAAGAAAGGGCTTTCCGGACCGGACAATCCGGTCCGTGAGGCGGAGCAGGAATTCGTCGGAGACAAGATCGAGAAAAGCCGATGTCGTGACGGCCTCCACATCCGCGAGCGGCAGCCCCTCCAGATCGCCGGCAAGATCGACCTGCCGGGTTTCAACCCCGCTTGCTGCTCCTCTGTCCCAGCGCGCGGCCGCCACCTCGAGCAGGGCCGGATCATGATCGGTGAGCAGCCAGTTCACCGGCTGGCGAAACTTTCCCTGCAGGGCGGCGATTGTCGACCCGGCGCCACTGGCCAGATCCAGAATCCGAAGGGGCCTTTCAGGCAGCTGCGCCAGGAAGGCCTCTTCCACGCCGGCGTTTCTGGCCGCCAGGTCGAGAGGCTCGCGCAGGGCCAGCCATTCAGACGAAAATCCGCTCATAGGGCAAGCTCCTGCAGGGTTTGCGCAAATTGCGCGGCGGCATCCCGCCAGTCGGGCAGTCCTTCGGCGGCGGTCCGGGCCGCCTGCGCCATACGCGCGCGCGCGCCGGCATCACCGATCAGCAGTTCCAGCGCCTCCCGGAGTGCCGGGACGTTCTCGATGCCGCAATAGATCGCCGCACCGTCGGGCAATGTCTCGCGGACGGCGCCGCCCCCGCTGCCGATCACCGGCAGGCCGTGGGCCAATGCTTCCGTATAGGCCATTCCATATCCCTCATAGCGGCTGGCAAGCACGAAGATGTCCGCGTTGCGGTAAAAGCCGCTCAGCGCGTCCGGCGGGACAGCCCCGTGAAACGTGATCCTGCCGGCAAGGTGCATGTCGCCGATCTGCTGCAACAGCGCGCGGTAACACTGCGGATCCGACTCCAGGCCGCCGACGATCTCCAGATGCCAGTTGCGCTCCCGCATTCCGGAGAGGGCCTGAAACAGGAGGTCATAGCCTTTTCTTGCAACGACGGTCCCCACGGACAGCAGTCTCACGCCGTCCGCGGGTTCGCGCGCTATGGTGCCGGGGCGATCGGTGCCGGGAAGAACAACGGATATCCGCTGCGCCGGGTAACCGAACAGGTCCGCCACCTGGCGGGCGGTTGCCGGACTGGTCACGATCACATGCCGGGCGAAGGCAAGCGCCCTGTGCTCACTTTCGCGCAGGGCCTGCGCCTGCCCATCCGTCAGGCCGTTTTCCAGACACAGCGGGTGGTGCACCAGGGCGACCAGGGACAGGTGCTGGTCCAGCGCCGCCGCAGCCGCGGCCATGGCGCCGAAGGCCAGGCCGTCGATCACCACGCGGGACCCCTGGGGCAGTGCCGCGAGCCGCTTTTCCGCCGCGACCAGCGTTTGCGCGGACGGGGCGGGAAATCCCTCCCCGAGAGGCACAAGCTCCACCTGCCAGCCGAGATCCCGCAATCCGGCGATGATGCGGCGGTCATAGCCATAGCCGCCGGTCGGCGTGTCGAGATTGCCCGGGAAGGCGAGGAAGAGCTGGTTCATGCCGGGTCAGATCGCGGCTTCGTACCAGGCGCGGGCAACGTGGGATTCCGAAATCGTCACCCGGATGGCCCCCAGGTCGCGCCCCGGACGGCCGAGCCGGTCCTCCCGGGCGGCTTTCGCCAGATGGTCGTGAATATGGCGGGTGAGGAATTCCGTCGTCGTGTTGGTTCCAGCAAAGGCGGGCACCTCGTCGAGATTCTTGTAGTTGAGCGGCTCGAGCACTTCCTTCAGGGCCTCATGTGCCCGGCCGATGTCGATGACCACGCCGTTCTCGTCGAGCGTTTCGGCCAGAAAAGCCGCGTCGATGACGAAGGTCGCGCCATGAAGCGCCTGAGCGGGACCGAACAGCGCTCCCTTGAAGGAATGGGCGATCATGACGTGGTCGCGGACTTCAACTGCATACATTTGGATGGATCCTGACATTAAAAAGGAAGGGACGAGGTGAGACCGGATCAGCCCGGGCTGCCGTCATAGACGACAACCGCAGTGAGCACATCCGAAGCCTTGTCCAGCAGGGTCGGCAGTTGCGCGGGCAGATCCGGAAATAAAACCCGATGACTGATCAGCCGGTCCAGAGCCGAATCCTGCAGCAGGGACAGGGCCGTTTCCAACCGGCGCCGGTAGGTCCAGCGGGCCTGCCGCTCTGCGGGAATGGTGCCGACCTGGCTGGAGATCAGCTTCAGGCGACGGCAATGGAAATCGGCGCCGAGCGGCGCCAGCACGTCGCGGTCGCCATACCAGCTCATTTCGACAACGCTGGTCCCGTCCCCGGCGCAGGCCAGCGCCGTTGCCAGGCCGGCCGAGCTGGCGCTGGTGTGAAACACCAGATCCTGGCCGCGCGGTGCGTGTCCGGGGAGCGCGAATTCCAGACCCAGCTCCGCAGCCGTTCGTGACCGTGCGGCATTCGTGTCGACCAGCGTCACCCGCGTCGCGGGAATCCTGCTTGCCAGATAGGCGGTCAACAATCCGACCACCCCGCCGCCAACCACGCAGATGTGATCCCCAGGTGATGGTTTTCCGTCCCATAAAGCGTTGATCGCGGTTTCCATATTGGACGCCAGAACGGCTCTTTCGGCCGGAATGCCGGCCGGAACGGGCACGCAGGCACTGGATGGGAGAACAAAGACATCTTGATGCGGATAGAGCGAAAAAACGATGCGGTCGACAAGGGCGGGATCCCCTTCCAGCACCCTGCCGACATTGGCGTAACCGTATTTCACCGGAAAGGGAAAGTCTCCGGCCTGAAAAGGTGCCCGCATCCGCTGCCATTCGCTTTCGGGAACTTCTCCGCGCAAGACGAGGCCTTCCGTGCCCCGGCTGATACCGCTGAAGAGAGTTCGAACCAGAACCTCGCCGGCCTGCGGTCTTTCGCATGGCGCGGCATCGATTGCGCATTGCGCCGGGCCGGTATACCAGAGCGCCTGAGACCGGGGTGTGTCGTCCATCACCGCCATAATTCCGCTCTTCCTTTACGGTTCATGATCATCCACGCAGCCTCTGTCAACGTAGGGACACTTTGACATGCGCACTATCGCCATGATCGCCCTGATTGGAAGTCAAAAAAATGTTTCGGGTCTTTGACATGACTTTTTCCGACAAAGCGGCTCTCCGCATGACCCTCCGGCGCGTGATTTTCTCCACGCTCGTCATCGTGAGCTTCATCGGCCTTACCGCGCTGATGGCGGTCACGCTTTCACCCGGCGGATATTCCGCACTCGATCTGGTGATCCTGCTCTGTTTCACTGTAACACTGCCGTGGACCATCATCGGCTTCTGGAACGCGGTCATCGGACTGCTGGTGATGCGTCTTGCCCGGGATCCCGTCGAAACCGTCTGCCCGATCGAGCCGGGCGAGGGTCCGCTCACATGCTCCACGGCGCTTCTGTCCTGCATTCGCGACGAGGACGTCGACAGTCTGGAAACCAGCCTCGGCGCCATGGCGTCCCATCTGGTCCGGGCGGGCCAGCCGGAGCAGTTCGCCCTGTATGTGCTCAGCGACACGTCGATGGACGATATCGCCCGGCAGGAACAGGAAATGGCTGCGCGTCTTGCCGAACGGTTTCAGGGCCAGATGGCGGTGCACTACCGGCGGCGCGCGGAGAACACCGGCTACAAGGCCGGTAACATCGAGGACTTCTGCCACAGCTGGGGCGACAGGCACGATTTCGCTCTGGTGCTGGACGCGGACAGCTACATGTCGGCGGAGGCGATTACAGGTCTCGTCAGGCGCATGGAAGCCAATCCCCGGGTCGGCATCCTGCAGAGCCTCGTGGTCGGATTGCCGACCGAAAGCGCCTTTGCCCGTGTGTTCCAGTTCGGCATGCGGCTGGGCATGCGCTCCTATACGATCGGCAGTGCCTGGTGGCAGGGCGATTGCGGCCCCTACTGGGGCCACAATGCAATCCTGCGGCTGAAGCCGTTCGCCGACCATTGCAAGCTGCCGGTCCTGCCCGGAAAAGGGCCGCTGGCCGGTCCGATCCTGTCGCACGACCAGGTGGAAGCCGTGCTGATGCGCCGCGCCGGATATGAAGTGCGCGTCCTGCCGCTGGAGACCGGCAGCTATGAGGTCAATCCACCGCATCTGCTGGAATTCATCCGGCGCGACCTGCGCTGGTGCCAGGGCAACCTGCAATACCGCCGCCTTCTGGCCATGCCCGGACTGAAGGCGGTCAGCCGCGTACAGCTCTTTCTGGCCATCCTCATGTTCCTGGGGTCGCCGGCATGGATCGGCTTCATGACCGCAGCAGCGGTGCTCGGAATGGTGGCGGAGGAAGCCCCCTATCGCGCGGACACCGGCGCCATGGTGTTCTTCACCGTGCTGACCATGGTGTTTGCCGCCAAGCTGGCCACGGTCGCAGATGTCCTGGCCCGGTCGGACATGCGCAAGGCCTTCGGCGGTCCGGTCCGCATCCTGATCAGCGTCTTTACGGAAATTCTCTATGCGGCCATGCTCGCACCGGTCATGGCCGTTTCCCACACCCTGTTCATGGGCGGGCTTGTCTTCGGCAAGACAATTGGCTGGGGCGCCCAGGCACGGGGCGTCACGCGACTGCCGGTTCTGCTTGCTGCCCGCAAGCTGTGGCCGCAGACCCTGTTCGGACTGGCCGGGCTTGCCTGGATCGCGGGACAGCAGATCGGGCTTGTGTGGCCGGTCATCCCGGTCGCCATCGGCCCGTTGCTGGCCATAGCAATCGCCGTCGCGACCTCAACTCCGACCCTCGGTGCACTGGCCCTGCGCTCCACCTTGTGGCGCATCCCCGAAGAAACCGCACCGCCTTCAGAGCTTGGGGAACTTCACCTGGCCGCGCTTTCAAAAAGCCGTCCTGTGGGCGCCGCGCAGCAGGACCTCGTTCAGGGCGACGTCACCCCTGTGAAAGCCTGAACCGCGACAGCAAACGCTCTTGGGTCCGGGAGGCCGCGCTTCGCGGTTTCGAGGGTCTCATGCCGGCTCAAGGCATCTGACACCAAGCGTTTCCGGCTGTCCGGAAATCAGGCCGCGTTGGACGATGCCAACGGCTGGGTCAGGAATTCGTAGATCGCTGCCGGGTCGGAAGAGGCGCGAATGCCCTGTGTCACGACCGTGTCCCTGAGCTGACGCGCGATCCTTGCCAGGGCCTTGAGATGATCGGCGCCGGCGCCTTCCGGCGCGAGCAGCAGAAAGATCAGATCGACCGGCTCGTCATCGAGGGAATCGAATTCCACCGGCTTCTTGAGCTTCGCGAACAGGCCGACCAGCCTGTCGAGGCGAATGAGCTTGCCGTGCGGGATGGCGATGCCGTGGCCGACACCGGTAGAGCCCAGACGCTCGCGCTGCAGGAGTGTGTCGAAAATTTCACGTTCGGAAAGACCGGTCAGCTCCGCTGCCCTGGACGCCAGTTCCTGGATAGCCTGCTTCTTGCTTTTGGCCTTCAGGTCGGCAATGACCGCATCTTTACCCAGAAGATCACCAAGATCCATTCGTTCGCCTACAAGTTTCGGAAGCCGGCTTCCGAAGGGAAGCCGGCCTCGTCCGCATCCTTATTCGGCGGCCACGTTGGCCACCAGCGCCGGGTCGATCCAGCCAATATTGCCGTCCGACCGGCGATAAACAACATTGACACCGCCATTTGCCGCATTTTTGAACATGACAACCGGTGCTTCGGTCAGATCCAGCTCCATGACCGCCATGCCGACGGTCATTGTCTTAACTTTCGCGGAAGTCTCGGCAATGACGAGCGGATTGAAATCCACCGGCACTTCCTCGTCCTCTTCCGGCGAAGCGAGCACATAGGATGCCGCCTCCATCGCCTCACGGCCATTGTGGCTGTGATGGTCCTTCAGCTTGCGCTTGTAACGCCGCAACCTTTTTTCGATCTTTTCCGCCGCAAGATCGAAACTGTTGCGCGGATCCTGGTCCTGCGCAGACACCTGGAGCAGTATCCCGGTGTCCAGATGCAGGTTGCACTCCGACTTGAAGCCTGTGCCCTCCCTGCTGAGGGTAACGTGGCCTGTGTAGCCGCCCGTGAAGTATTTTGACAGGGCATCTTCAATTCGGTCTGTGATGTGGACGCGCAGTGCGTCGCCGACATCGACATTCTTACCCGAAATCCGCAAAGCCATGGGGACCTCTTCTTTTTCTATTGACCGACAGGTCACCGGCGTCTGCGCCGGTGTCGAAACGCGATACGTTTCAAGCTTACAGAATGGACCAGTCAGCGCGGAAGCGCCATCCCCTGTTTACGTTACGAGGGCGGTCCTATAATTGCGCCTGTACGAAGAGTCAAACGATTATGAGAAATGCGGAACCCCGCCCGCGCCATGGAACGGAATCCCTGGCGTGTTTCAGGGGACATCCGTGAAATTGGTGGAAAACCGCAAGATTGGACACCGGAGGCTCCCAACGCCCGGCTGTGCGCGAACCGGATGCGCCCGACGCTAGATTCGGGAGTTCTTCTCCCGGCGGCGTTGCACGGACGAGCCGATCTTCATGGCCTCACGGTATTTTGCGACCGTCCGGCGCGCGATGTCGATGCCATCGTCCTTCAGGATCTTGACGATCGTGTCGTCGGACAGGATCGCCTTCGGATCTTCGGCTTCGATCATCTGCCTGATTCTGTGCCGCACGGATTCCGCCGAATGGGCGTCGCCACCGCCTGCCGTCGCCGAAATGGACGAGGAAAAGAAATATTTCAGTTCGTAGATGCCGCGCGGCGTGGCCATGTACTTGTTGGATGTCACCCGGCTGACCGTGGATTCATGCATGCTGATGGCTTCGGCGATGGTTTTCAGGTTCAGCGGCCGCAGGTGCGCGATGCCGTGGGTCAGGAAGCCGTCCTGCTGCCGGACGATCTCCGTGGAGACCTTCAGGATGGTCCGGGCACGCTGATCCAGGCTCTTGGCGAGCCAGTTGGCGGTCTGCAGCGATTCGGTGAGATATTCCTTTTCCGTATCGTTGCGCGCCGTCTTGATGACCCGGGCGAAATAGGTCTGATTGACGAGCACCCTGGGCAGGGTGTCCGAATTGAGCTCCACCGCCCAGCCGCCGTCATTGGCGGGACGCACGAACACATCGGGCACCATGGGCTGCACGAGGGACGAGCCGAACACGCTGCCGGGTTTGGGGTCGAGGGCGCGGATCTCGGCGATCATCTCCATGAGATCCTCGTCGTCCACACCGCAGGTTTTGCGCAACGTCGCCAGGTCCCGTCTGGCAAGCAGTTCGATATTGTCGATCAGGGCTTCCATTGCCGGATCGAAACGGTTCTTGTCGATCAGCTGAAGCTTCAGGCATTCGGCCAGATTGCGCGCAAAGACACCGGCCGGCTCGAAGGTCTGAAGCACGCCAAGCACCTGCTCCACACGGCCGATGTCGACACCGAGCTGCTCCGCCGCCTCTTCAAGGTCGACATAGAGATAACCGTTCTCGTCGAGAGAGTTGATCAGGTGGCTGCCAATCAGCTTGTCCACAGCATCGCTCAGGGCCAGATGCATCTGCTCTTCCAGCCAGGCGCAAAGCGACATTTCCTCGGCAACGAAGGCCTCGAGATTGTAATCGTCCGACGCGCTGCCGCTGGAAACATTCTTGTAGCTGTCACCGGCCTTGAGAAGGGCGGGGTCGGGCGAGGCGGGAACGCCCGGCTCATCGGGAAACACATTGCCCAGATCCGTGTCCATCCGCGCCGCGATGGCCTCTGAACCGGTTTCCAGGTCGCTTTGCAGCCAATCGCTCGAAACAGGCTCGTCGCCGGCGGACGCTGTGGCGTCCGCCTCCTCTCCACCGCGGTCGGGCGCGCTGCCGGCGTCACCATCCTCCCCTTCGGTCTTTTCAAGAAGCGGATTGCGTTCCAGTTCGGCTTCGACATAGGCAACAAGGTCGAGATTGGACATCTGCAGCAGCTTGATCGCCTGCATCAATTGCGGCGTCATGATCAGCGACTGGCTCTGCCGCATCTCCAGCTTTGTCGAAATGGCCATCAATTACCCGGGCGCCGTTTGAGTGAAAGGCGGTTGGTCTGCTTTTTGCTTATCGATTATTCACAGACCTTACAGCCTAGTCGGCCGCCTGTCATCAAAGCGTAAATCGTTCTCCCAGATACAATCGCCGCACATCCGGGTTCGTGACGATTTCCTGCGGCAGGCCTTCGGTGAGAACCTCGCCGGAGGCGATGATATAGGCCCGGTCGATCAGGCCCAGGGTCTCGCGCACATTGTGATCGGTGATCAGAACGCCGATGCCGCGCTGGGTCAGGTGGCGCACGAGCTGCTGGATGTCGCCGACGGCGATCGGGTCGATACCGGCAAAGGGTTCGTCGAGCAGCATGAAGGACGGACGACTTGCCAGTGCGCGGGCAATTTCCACCCGGCGGCGTTCACCGCCGGAAAGTGAGATGCTCGGCGCCTTGCGCAGATGGGTCAGGCCGAATTCCGCGAGAAGCGAATCGAGTTCCTCCCGGCGCTTCTGACGGTTGGGTTCGATCACCTCCAGAACGGCGCGGATGTTTTCCTCCACCGTCAGGCCACGGAAGATGGACGCTTCCTGGGGCAGATATCCGATCCCCAGGCGGGCGCGCCGGTACATGGGCATGCGGGTGATGTCGAAGCCGTCCAGGAAGATCTTGCCCTGATCCGGGCGGATCAGACCGGTGATCATGTAGAAGGTCGTCGTCTTGCCGGCGCCGTTCGGCCCCAGAAGACCGACGGCCTCGCCCGGTTTCACGGACAGGCTGACATATTTCACCACCTGGCGGCGGCCATAGGTCTTGCCTATGCCCTCGACGACCAGCGCTCGGGACAGATCTTCCTGCGGCCCGTTAGAATCCATGGGGGTTATCTTCACCGATGCGTCGTCCATCCGATATTTGCCGCAGTTTCCCTGGAGATCAGGAATTCGCTCCCGGAACAACCCGCGTGCATTCCGACGCAGGCTGGTTCAGGGCTCAGTTGCTGTTTTCCACGCTGTTGGGCTGAATGCGGACCTTCACACGGCCGCCACTGGTGCCGGATACGCCTCCCTGCCCGGCCGTCAGATTCGCCTGACCGGTCTTCAGGTTGACGGTCAGCTTCTTGCCGACCACCACATTGGGACCCTGGCTGAGCACAACCTCCTTGCCGGTCATCACCATGAATTCCCGGTTCATGTCGAAGCTGGCTTCATCCCCCTTGGCCGTCTGGTCCTTGGAGGAAATGAAGACGCCGCCAGCGGCTTCCAGACGGGAGATCTTCTGCTGGACCGCCCCTTCCGGCTGGCTTTCGCCATCCCCGGCATAAAAGACTTTCAGACGCTGGGTCTTGAGGCTGGTTTCCCCCTGGACGACGACCACATCGCCGACAAAGGTCGCGGTGTTGTTGCCATCCTCCACACGAAGCTCGCCCGCCTCGATCTCGATCGGTTCGCCCTCGTTCGAACCGAACCCGGCGAAGGCATCGGAAAAGGTCTGTGCCTGCGCCGAGCCGATAAACAGGACCGCCGCAGACGCTATGAATACGCGTTTGAAAAATGTCATTGCTCACCGTCCTTCGAAACCGGATTGATGGTCATCTTGATGCCATCGGAAAATCTGACGAGACCCTTGTTCTTGTCATAGGAAAGTCTGCCTGCAGCAACATGCCCCTGATCCGAGCGGATTGAAACCGGCTCCGACGTGGTCAGGGCGCCGTTGGTCAAATCAATCTGCACTTCTTTCAGGTCCACCTTGTAGCCTTCACTCCAGTCGAGCTGAATACCCTCATAGAGACGCAGGGTTTCGGCCGCATTGTTGTAGATCCCCCGGAGCGCGACGATCTCGGCGCTCTGGTCCGGGCTCAACACGATGTCCGCGCGGATCGTCTCCAGATCGATGATGCGCGGATCGCTCAGGCGCTGAATGGCGCGCCGCGCGGTGACCCTGTAGGAGCGCTCGCCGTCATGTCCCGACAGCTCCGGCTGATCCATGACCAGACCCTCGCTTGTCAGCATCATGTTCGAGGCGCCGAATCCACTCAGGATGTTGAACACTATCACAAGGCCGGCCATGCCGGCGAAAATCAGCAAGCCCGTCAGGGGAAAGACCCAGCGCAGGATACGCACCAGCAGACTGTGCCGGCGCGCAGCCTTCTGTGCCCGGCTCTGCGGTCCGCGCTGCGGCCGTCTGGGAGCCGCGCCTCCCGCATGTTCGCTGACTACGCTCAACAAGATCTCCGAAAACCAAAGGATCGAGGGGACGGGGAATTGACACCGCCGGACAAATTCACGAATGGGCGAAGATGTCCGTTTCGTCCCATCCCTTCAGATCGAGCTCTGCACGGACCGGCAGGAACTCGAAGCACGCCTTTGCGATATGTTCCCGCCCTTCCCGGGCGAGCATGAATTCCAGTTTTTCCTTCAGCGCATGCAGATACAGCACGTCAGATGCTGCATATGCGAGCTGCGCATCGGACAGTGTTTCTGCCGCCCAGTCCGAACTCTGCTGCTGCTTGGACAATTCCACGCCCAGCAATTCACGCGAAATGTCCTTCAGACCATGCCGGTCGGTGTAGGTGCGCACCAGTTTCGAAGCGATCTTCGTGCACCACACCGGCGATACTTCGATGTTCAGATAGTGCCGCAACACGGCAACATCAAACCGTGCGAAGTGAAAAATCTTGGGTTTGGAAGGATCCGTCATGAGCGCGGCCAGATTGGGCGCGTCTTTCTGGCCGCGGGCGATCTGCACCACATCGGCCGATCCGTCGCCCGGAGACAGCTGTACGACGCACAGCCGGTCGCGATGCGGATTGAGGCCGAGGGTCTCTGAATCGACCGCCACCGCGCTTGCCGTCTCGTAGGCTTTCAGATCTGGGAGGTCGCCCTTGTGGTAGCGGATGGTCATGTCGCGTCGTCTCCTGTTTCCGGTTCGCGCCCAGCGCTGGATCAACCGAAGAATTTGATCGTCTGGTAGAACATGGCGCCGAATGTGGCAAGCTAATTGCCGTCGCGGCCGGCACGGCATCCGGCTGGAACCCTACTTTCTGACACGGAATTCCTGATGGCAGGCCTTGCAGGTCCCGGCGAGGTCGCCGAACGCACCTGCCAGAGCCTGCCTGTCCGCCCCCTGTTCGGCCATCGTCTTCAGCACAAGCGCCGAGGATTTCAGATCGCCGGCATATTGCCGGAAGGTCGTCCAGTTGCTCCAGATGGCGGGACTGGCTTCGCTTTGCGGCTGCAGGCTGCCTTCCGGGAAAAGATCCGTCAGTGCCTTTCCGCCATGCCCGGCGATCACATTGCCGGCCTCGACCGCCACGCCCGGATCGTAGGAGCCGCCCTTGAGCATGCGGCCCACGGCTTTCATCTTCCCGCCGATCTCCGACATGGCATCCATGCGTTCCTTGACGATGCCTGTCGCACCGCCGTGGGCGAAGGCACCGCCCGCACCTGCCAGCACCGCAACCACAAACACTCCGATCCGTCCGTTCCGCATTCCGTTTTTCGCTCCTTCAGTGAATTCCATTCGCACGCTGAAGCGTGCGGACATAGGCGACTATCTTTTCAACATCCGGTTCGCTGACATTCTCGACGGGCGGCATGTCCCCGAACGGCCAGTGATGGGCGCGCACGCCCCGCGTGGCAGCCAGATGGAAAGCCCCGTCCCCGTGATGACCCGGTTCGTAGATCCTGTGCACGAGCGGCGGACCGAAGCCATCCCGGCCAGCGGCATTTTCGCCGTGGCAACCGGCGCAGTTTTCTTCAAACAAGGCCCCGCCCGCACGTGCTTCAGCACTCAGTCCGGGCACCGTGACCGCAACGAGAGCGGTGCCCTCCGCCGTCGGCCGGCCTGCATGCTCCGTCCGCTCCGAGATCAGCCCCCAGATCAGGACGCCGAGCACAATCAGGGACAGAGCCGCTGTCACGAGCAGGAAAATCCGTTGCATCAGTGCCGCCCGCCTTCCTGTCCACCCTCACGCCGCCGCCCGGACAGATCGTCCATGATCGGGCACTCCGGCCGGTCGTCTCCGTGGCATGCTTCCGCCATGTCCAGAAGAACCCGCCTGAGCGATTTCAATTCCTCGATCTTGCGGTCCACTTCCTCTATTTTCTGGCGCGTGATGGCTTTGACATCCGCGCTTGCCCGGTTCGTGTCCTCGTAAAGGGACAGGAGATCGCGGCATTCCTCGATCGAGAAGCCCAGGCTACGCGACCGCTGCAGGAATTTCAGGCGCTCCAGATCCGTTGCCGAAAAGTCGCGGTAACCGTTCGCGCCCCGCAGGGGGCGGACCAGACCGATCTCCTCGTAGTAGCGGATCGTCTTGACAGGAAGCCGGCTCTGCCGGGACGCTGTTCCGATATTCATCTGTCCACCTGTACCACGATCCCTGCTAAAGCCTCAGCCTGCGCAAACGCAGCGCGTTGCTGATCACCGACACGGAGGAAAGGCTCATGGCGGCCGCGGCCAGCATGGGCGACAGCAGCAGGCCGAAGACCGGGTAGAGAATCCCGGCGGCAACCGGAACGCCGACCGTGTTGTAGATGAAGGCAAAAAAGAGGTTCTGGCGGATGTTGCGCACCGTGACGCGCGCCAGTTTGCGGGCCCGCACGATGCCCTCCAGATCGCCCTTGAGCAACGTCATGCCGGCGCTTTCCACGGCCACATCCGCGCCGGTGCCCATGGCAAGGCCGACATCGGCGGCGGCGAGCGCCGGCGCGTCGTTGACGCCGTCCCCCGCCATGGCGACCGTGCGGCCGGCGGCCTTGAGATCCTCGATCAGCTTCTGCTTGCCTTCCGGCAACACGCCGGCGCGCACTTCGTCGATTCCGAGTGCCTGGGCGACCGCCTGCGCGGTGCGCGGTGCATCGCCGGTCGCCATGACGATGCTGATGCCATCGCGATGCAAGGCATTGATCGCGGCCCTTGCATTCGGCTTGATCGGGTCGGCCACGGCAACCAGCCCCTTCAACGCCGCCTGCCCGTCCGTCACCGTGACCAGATACATGACCGTCCTGCCGAGTTCGGACAGTTCTTCCGCCCGGCCTTCGACCACGGAGAGATCCGCCCCGCTTTCCGCCGCGAAGGCCGCATTGCCGAAAAGCACTTCATCCTCGCCGACCCGTGCCCTGACGCCCTTGCCGGTCACCGCTTCGAAACCGGCAGCCTCCGCAAGCGGGACGGACCTTCTGTCCGCCTCGGAGAGAATGGCTTCCGCAAGCGGATGTTCGGAACCCTTTTCCAGTGCTCCGGCGAGGGCGAGAAGATCTTCCTCCGACACGCCTTGCGCAGGCACGAGGTCGCTGACCGCCGGCTTTCCCTCGGTCAGGGTTCCGGTCTTGTCGACCACGATTGTGTCCACCGAGGCGAGCCGTTCCAGGCTCTCCGCGGTCCTGATCAGCACACCGGCCTGGGCACCGCGCCCCGTCGCCGTCATGATCGACATCGGGGTTGCCAGTCCCAGGGCGCAGGGGCAGGCGATGATCAGCACGGAGACGGCGGCAATGATCGCATGCACCAGGGACGGGCTCGGGCCGACAAGCAGCCAGACGACGAAGGCCAGAACCGCGACGCCGACCACGGTGGGAACGAAGTAGCCTGCCACGCGGTCGGCGAGCCCCTGGATCGGAGCACGCGAGCGCTGCGCGGAGGCGACCATGTCGACGATTTTCGCGAGCATCGTGTCCGCACCGACCAGTTCGGCCTGCATGACGAAGGTTCCGGTCCTGTTGAGCGTGCCGCCGGTGGCCCTGTCGCCACTGCCCTTTTCCACCGGGAGCGGCTCGCCCGTCACCAGACTTTCATCGATCGACGACGCCCCCTCCAGAACCACCCCGTCCACCGGTACCGCCTCGCCGGGCCGGACCCTCAGCCTGTCGCCGGCCAGCACGTTTTCCAGAGGCGCGTCATATTCGTCGCCGTCCGGAGTGATGCGGCGGGCCATCTTCGGCGTCAGATCGAGAAGCGCCCGGATGGCATCCCCGGTCCGTTCGCGGGCGTTCAGCTCGAGCACCTGGCCGACGAAGACCAGCGCGACGATCACCGCAGCCGCCTCGAAATAGACCGGCATGTGACCGTTGGCGTCCTTCAGCGCCTCCGGAAACAGGAAAGGCAGGAAGGCGGCCACCATGGAATAGAGATAGGCCGCGCCGACGCCGATCATGATCAGCGTCCACATGTTGAAATTGCGGGTGACCAGAGAGGTCCAGCCACGCCTGAAGAACGGCAGCGCCGCCCAGAGCACGACAGGCGTCGCCAGAAGGGCTTCCAGATAGATCGCGACCCCTTCGCCGATCCAGCTGCGTACGGGCACGCCGATCATCGGCCCCATGGTCAGGACCAGCAGCGGAACGGAGGCCAGCGCGCTGACCCACAGGCGGCGGGTGAAATCGATCAGTTCGTGATTGGGTTCGTCGGAAACGCCGCTTGCCGGCTCCAGCGCCATGCCACAGATCGGGCAGGTGCCGGGCCCCTCCTGAACGATTTCGGGGTCCATCGGGCAGGTGTAGATCGCGCCTTTCGCAGCGCCCTCCGCATCCATCGCCTTCTTGCGGGCGGCGTTTCCGGACAGGTAGAAATAGGGATCCCTGCCGAACTTGCCGTGGCAGCCCGAACTGCAGAAATGATAATCCTTGCCCTTGTAATTCAGGGTCGGCTTGCCCGTGCCGGGGGTGACGGACATGCCGCAGACCGGGTCGATCGCTGTTTCGGCTGCCGCTGTCCGGCCGGATGTGACTGCTGTTTCCTGCATTTCGAACTCTCACCTTGGGGCACTGCCCCCAGACTTAGAGTCTCCAGTTACTGGAAGGTCAAGGCATAACGGACGGGGAACCGCCGCAGTTTCCTGCAGCACATTCACGGTGCCGGACCGCCGCAGACAGCGCGGCATGCCTCACCGCGGACCGGAAACGGCCCGTCGGAGCGCGCATGCGCATCGCGCTCCGGACTTATTTCGCCAGGAACGCCGCGACCTTGTGTCCGACCTTGCGCAGGTATTTTTCCCGGCTTTCCCGGGTCGAGCTGTCCATCTTGTAGTGGGCCAGATAGAGCGTCCGGCAGCCGGGACGGCAGAGAATTCCGATGCCGCGCAGGATCGTCTTGCGCCCGGGTTCGCCGATCAGCTTGGAGAGCCACCAGCTGGCGCCGCAGGTGGTGACCACCGCGATACGCCTGACATGCTGCATTTTCGGTCGCGCCCCATGGGTTGCCGTCGGCATCTGGAAGGTCTCATGGGGCACCCACACCCGCTCCAGCCAGCCCTTCAGCATCGCCGGCAGGCCGAACCACCAGGTGGGATAGACGAAGACCATCGCCTCGCACCACATGATGTCCGCAAGGTCGTCGGCAACCGGAACGGTGTTGGCCTGCGGCGTGTGATAGCCGCGCCGCTCCTCCGCGCTCATGACCGGATCGAAGCCCCGGGCATAGAGATCCGAGAGACGGACCTCGTGCCCCTGCCCTTCCAGGGTCTCCACCACCTTGCTGCAAAGAGCGGCGTTGAAACTTTCCTTGCAGGGGTGGCTGAAAACCACAAGAACGCGCATGGGTCTGGCCTTTGCGACACGTCGTTTAACACTCCCGCCGGTTTCCGGCGGCATGGATCGTCAGGCCTGCTGCAGGCCTGGAAACAGGAAAACCTGGTCGCCGGAAAAATCGTAATCCGGATTTTCCCAGGCGATCATCTTGCCCGGATTGAGCAGCCCCTTGGGGTCCGCCTGCTTCTTGAAGGCGAGCTGCACGGCGTCGGTACGTTTCATGCCGCCTTCTTCCAGGGTGTAGCGGTGCGGATTGAAGATCGGACAGCCGTTGTCCTCATGCAGACGGATGATCTCGTTGAGCCGCGCTTCGCTTGAATAGCGGATGATCGGCAGGCCGAAGCAGGTGATGTTGCCGTCGAAACGGACATATTCCAGATGCGAAGGCGCTTCGTCACCGAACATTTCGTGCATGCCGCGCACGCGTTTGATCTGGTCGGGGAAGGGATAGAGCACCTGCAGATAGGTGATCGTCGGATCGACGCGGAGTCCGCGCAGGGTGGTGTGGTTCCAGGCCAGCTCATAGGTCGGCGGCAGGCGGGTCCTGTCGTCCTCGCTGGCTAGGTCGGAGCGGTAAAGCACCTCGGCCCGGGACTGCCTGGCGACGAACGCCTCGAAAGCGGGCATCGCGAAGGGCGCCACCATCAGCACGGCGACCGACTGGTCCCGGCGGATGAATTTCCTGTGGCGCAGGAAATAGTCATGGGGCACGGGCGCGGCGATGGGGGCGATGTTCTTCACCAGCAGCCCGTCGAGATGGGCCAGGTCATCGGAAAAGACGGCCGCGTCCATGAAATCGTCGAAGCCGACCAGCACGTCGACCCAGTCGTAACCGGCGGTCAGAGGCATTTCCACCTCGGTGATCACGCCGTTGGTGCCATAGGCATGCATGACCTTCTGCAGGTCGTCGCCGGTCATTTCCAGAACCTGTGGCTCGGCCTCCATGGTGATGACGCGCAGGCGGATGACATTGCCCAGGTCGCGCAAGCCGCCCCAGTTGATCGACCCGACCCCACCCGACCCGCCGGCGATGAACCCGCCGATGGTGGCCGTGCGGTAGGTGGAGGGATGCATGCGCAATTCCTGGTTCGAATGGGCGCGCGTCGCCGCATCGATGTCGGCCAGGATGGCGCCTGCCTCGGCGACGACGGAGCCCGGGCGGATCTCCTTCACCGCCGTCATCTCCGACAGGTTCAGCACCACGCCTCCGGACAGAGGCATGGCCTGGCCGTAATTGCCGGTGCCGGCGCCGCGCGTCGTCACCGGAACATCGGCGGCGTAGCAGGCCTTGAGGACCCGGATGACCTCGTCCTCGGTTTTCGGAGTCACCACCAGATCGCCGGTGACCTCCTCCAGCTGCGCCTTGAGCACAGGCGAATACCAGAAGAAATCGCGGCTCTTCTGCCTGACGATCTGCGGGTTGTCCTCAATCTGCAATCCGTCGAGGTCGGCTTTCAGGGCGGCGATGGCGTTCATGGTCAGACTTGCCTTTGCTGCATCAGGGGATCGAGCTCGCGGTAGTCGGGCAAGGTGCTGTCGATGCTGTAACCGGCGCGGACAACCTCGCGCGGGCCACAGGGCCTCGAGAGCAGCTCGTTCCAGTCGCGCGCCCGGAAGAGGACCAGATCGGCAGGCGCCCCCGGGCGCAGCCGTCCGTGCGGTACATTCATGATATCCGCCGGGACCCCGGTCACCGTGCCGATCCAGTCCGCGATCGGATGATCCAGATGCAGGATGCGGGTGGCCTGGGTATAGACCTCGACAAGATCCAGATCGCCATAGGCATAGAAGGGATCGCGGGTGTTGTCGGAGGCGACCGCCACCGGAATGCCGCGCGCGCGCATCTCGTGCAGCAGCGTGACACCCCGCCGGCGCGGCGTGCGCCCCGCCTGCCTGTCCTGCAGATACATGTTGCACATGGGAAGGGAGACGATGGCGATCCCTGCCCTGGCGACAAGGTCCAGCGTTTTGGCTGCCTCGGCCTCGTCATGAACCGACAGGGAGCAGCAGTGGCCGCAGACGATCCGTCCCTGGAACCCGGTGCGGATGGCGGTTTCGGCGATATGGCGCAGGCTGACGGCGGCCGGATCCAAGGTTTCGTCGACATGGAAATCGACATCAAGACCGCGCTCCATCGCCGCGCGGAAGACCGCTTCCAGAAGCCGGTCGAGACCGGGCACCATATAGGTGACCGCGCCCAGAACGCCGCCGGCGGTCGCGACCCGGTCGGCGATGCATTCGAGATAACTGCGGCCGTCCTCCATCAGACGGTCGATGCCGAAGAGACATACGCCCTGAAGATCGATGCGGCCGGCCCATTCGTCGCGGATCTCCTCGAACAGAGGCCAGGTGACCGCATCCTGCGGCGGCAGGCTGTCGAGATGAGTACGGATGGCCGAGGTTCCATGGGCATAGGCGGATTTGAGCGCGAATTCCATACGGGCGCGCAGGTCCTGCGCCGTCCAGTTGGCGGTCCTGTCGTCGCCGACGGCCTGGAGAGCGCCCTGGAACGTGCCGTCCGGATTGGCCTTGCGCGGCCAGATGTGCCCCTTGTCGAGATGGGTGTGCAGGTCGACCAGCGTCGGCAGGACCAGCCCGCCATCGAGATCGAACACGCCGTGCAGGCCTGCCGGAGTGCCGGCAGGCAGGATGCGCACCAGTTTTCCGTCCGCGATTTCCAGGTCGGCGGCGATCAGGTCGCCGGGGTCCTGCACGGCCGGCCCGTCCTGTCCCGCAATGAGGCAGGCGGGAATCGTCGCGTTTTTCAGGTAGCCGGATCCATGCAGACCGGCCGTCAGGATGCGGCCCATTCAGACCTCCCGCTTCAGGGCGCTTTCGTGCCACTTTCTCAGGATCAGATGCGCCAGCAGGTTCATGGTCAGGAAGATGAGGATACCGGTGACGGAGATCATCAGGAGGGCGGCGAACATGCGCGGCATGTTGAGCCGGTAGCTGGATTCCAGGATCTGGTTGGCCAGGCCCGAACCGGACCCCGCCGAGCCGGCGACGAATTCGGCAACGATCGCGCCGATGAGCGACAGGCCGCCGGCGATCTTCAGACCGGCAAGAAAATAGGGCATGGCGGCCGGAAGGCGCAGATAGCGCAGGGTCTGCCAGCGGCTGGCACCGTAGAGCTGGAAAAGGTTGCGCAGATTGTGATCGGCCGAGTTGAGACCCAGAACCGTGTTGGACAGGATCGGGAAGAAGGCCACGATCCAGGCGCAGATCAGCAGGCTGGCGGACAGGGAATCCACATAGATCAGGA
This sequence comes from Labrenzia sp. 011, assembly GCF_003075075.1. Lineage (GTDB taxonomy): Bacteria > Pseudomonadota > Alphaproteobacteria > Rhizobiales > Stappiaceae > Roseibium. The sequence continues at coordinate 87,635 of NZ_QCYM01000015.1, forward strand.
TCAGCGGCGCGATGGCGATGATCGGCGTGACCTGGAGGATGACGGCGAAGGGAAAGAAGGAAATCTCGATCCATTTCGACTGGGTGAACAGCACCGCCAGGCCGAGGCCGCCGGCGGTGGCGACGAACAGCGCGCCGAAGGTGATCTTCAGCGTATTGAGCAGGGCCACGGACAGGATCGGCCAGTCGGCGAGCAGCGTCTGGAACACGAGGGCGGGTTTGGGCAGGATGTAATGGGGAATTTCGTTCCAGGTGCAGATCCTGTCCCACAGCCAGACCGACACGACGACGATGACGATGGGGATGACCCATCTGCCGACGGACTCGATCCTGGCGGCGCGGACGCGTTTGAGTTCTTCCGCGTCAAGCGGCGCGGCAGCTGTTTCTCCGGCCGGATCGGCCTTGCCGGTCAGCGCGACGGTCATGACTTTTCCCTTTTGCGGTAGCCAGCGCGGGCGGTGTGCATCACATGTGGTCTCCCGCGCCCATTGCCCCGTGCAGGGCCTGCGAAACCTCGCGGCAGAAACCGCTGTAGACGGTGGAGGTGCGGAAGCTCTCGTCGCGCGGATAGGGCGCGTCGATGGGCATGTCGTTGACCACCCGCCCGGGGCGGGCCGCCATGACGACGATGCGGTTCGACAGATAGACGGATTCGAACACCGAATGGGTGACGAAGACGACCGTCCAGCCGAAAGTCTCCCACAGGTGCAGCAGATCGTTGTTCAGCTTGAAGCGGGTGATCTCGTCGAGCGCCGCGAAAGGCTCGTCCATCAGCAGCAGCTTCGGCTTGGTGACCAGTGCCCGCGCGATGGAGACGCGCATCTTCATGCCGCCGGACAGTTCGCGCGGGTAGCTTTTGGCGAATTGCGCCAGGCCGACCATCTCCAGCGCTTCCATGACCCGGTCATGGGCGGCGCCCTTCGAGATGCCCTTGAGGCGCAGCGGCAGCCAGACATTGGCAAAGACAGTCGCCCAGGGCATCAGGGTCGGCTCCTGGAAAACGAAGGAGAGCTCGTGCTCCGAGCCGTCCGCCGTTTCCTGGGGCCATTCCACCCGCCCGGTGCTCGGCCCGGTGAGGCCGGTGACGATCCTGAGCGCCGTCGACTTGCCGCAGCCCGAGGGGCCGAGCAGGGAGACGAACTCCCCCTGACGGATATCCAGTGACATGTTGTTGAGTGCGACCGTGCCGTTCGAGAAGGTCTTGGAGATGCCCTTCAGGGACACGACCGCCTGGCTTGCCGCCGGATCATGCAGTTTCTTCGTTTGTACCATGGCCGTCATTCAGTGCGTTTCCGGGAATCGCATTACGGGGATCCGCAATCCGGCCATGGTCGCATGTCCTGCGGCCGACACGAAGCGGTTCCGAGCCTAGTTGCCTGTGAGTTTTTTCTTCAGGTCGATACCGACGCCCTTGTTCACGAATTCCAGCGTGTAGGACTTGGTGTAATCGACATCCGGGTTGACGACACCGGCCTTGACCATCTTTTCGAAGAAGGACTTGTTGCGCTCGTCCGTCATCGCGCCGATGCCCATGGTCAGCGAGTCGCCGCTGTCGACGATGCCGTATTCCTTGAGCTTTTCGATGGAGAAGGCCAGCTGGCCGTCGGACATGCCCGGATTGTCCTTCTTGATCATCTCAAGGGCCTTGGAATTGTCGCCATAGAGGAAGTTCACCCAGCCGATGGCCGACCCTTCCACGAAGCACTTGACCACTTCCGGCTTGGTCTCGACCAGCTCGGCGCGCGTTTCCACGGTGGTGGAATAGGTGTTGTAGCCGTAGTCGGCGATCAGGAAGATGTTCGGAGTGAAGCCGCCTTCGGTCTCGATAGCGTAAGGCTCCGACGTGACATAGCCCTGCTGGGCGATGCGCTTGTCGGCCAGGAACGGTGCGGAGTTGAAGGTGTAGGGACGGACCTGCTCGTCGGTGAAGCCGAATTCCGCCTTCATCCACTGGTAGAAGGAATTCAGTCCGCCCTTGCCGAGCAGCAGGTTGATGCCCTTGAGGCTGTCCCAGGTGTCCAGACCCTCACCCGGATGGGTCATCAGGATCTGCGGTTCCTTCTGGAAATGCGCGGCGACCACCAGGGTCGGGATGCCCTGCTCCACGGCGGAGAAGGCCTGCAGCATGTTGCCGCCCATCAGGAAGTCGATCTTGCCGGCCGGCAGCAGGATACGGTTGTTGGCCTGCGGGCCGCCGGGCTTGATTTCCACCTCGAGGCCGCAGGCCTCATAGGTGCCGTCCGCAACGGCCTGATAATAGCCGCCATGCTCGGCCTGGGCGACCCAGTTCGTACCGAAGGTGACCTTTTCCAGGGCATGGGCACTCGTGGATGCCACAAGCGCAACCGCCGTAATTCCGATTTTCCGTGAAAGTGTCATGTAACCGCCTTCCCCTATCTCGTCGTACACCGCGCAGGTCAGTCCGCCCGCAACGGGCCGAATGCTCTGCCGCTGTGCCTTGATAAGGCCCTGGGAGCGGAACAGGCAATAAAACGGGCCAGGTATGATCCTTCGGCCCGCCAGAATCTTCACCAGCGTCGCCGGGCGCCGCTAGCAGGGAAACAATTGCACAGGAGGAGGATCGTGTCAGCATAAAAAATAGACATGCTTGAAATTTTGGCAAACGCATTCAAAATACGCAGACGGGGAAATTGCCCGAACCGGAAGCGCGCGATAGGTTTGCCCGGAACACCCTGAGGCTAGCGCCCTTTCACGACAGGAATATGTACATTGACACGCGCCCACACACCCGGCGGTATTCGCCCTCCCTTCGCCCGCTACAGCCATGCCATCGAGGTTCCGCCGGGCCACCGGCTGCTCTTCGCCTCCGGCCAGCTGGGCATCGCGGCCGATGACACGGTCCCCGCGGACGCGGAAGGCCAGACGCGGCTGTGTTTCGACAATATCGCCGCCATCCTGAAGGACGCGGGCATGACCCTGGCCGACGTGGTGCGCATCAACGCCTATGTGAGCGGCCGCGCCCATCTTGCCGGCTACATGAAGGTGCGCGACAGTTACATTTCCGATCCGCCGCCGGCCTCCACGCTGATGATCGTCTCCGGTTTCGCGCGCGAGGAATTCGTCGTCGAGGTGGAGGTCATCGCCGCGGCCGAATGAGCCGCCCGTCCCCTCGCGCCTGCCCTCTGCCACCCCACCGATCACCCGAAGGACTTCCCGATGCTGCCGAAACCCTATTGGCATGAAATGACGACGACCGATTTTGCCGGCCCCGGCGTGGAAACCTGGATCGCGGTGCTGCCGGTCGCGGCCATCGAGCAGCACGGCCCCCATCTGCCGGTCGCCACCGATACGGCCATCGCCACCGGCCAGATCCGCCGCGTCGTGGAGCTGCTGCCGGAGGATCTTCCGGCAACCTTCCTGCCGGTGCAGGCGGTGGGCAAATCCAACGAACACATCTCCTCGCCCGGCACCCTGACCCTGACCTGGGAGACGGCCGTCAAGGCCTGGCTGGAAATCGGTGAGAGCGTGAGGCGCGCCGGCATCCGCAAGCTGGTGATCGTCAATTCCCACGGCGGCAACGTGCCCCTGATCGACATCGTCACGCGCGAATTGCGCGTCCGGCACGCCATGCTGGCCACGGGCACCGCCTGGGCCCGCTTTGGCCAACCCGAGGGCGTCTTTTCCGACGAGGAACTCACCTTCGGCATTCATGGCGGCGACGTCGAGACCTCGATCATGCTGCATCTCCACCCGGAGCTGGTGCGCATGGAGCAGGCCGCGGACTTCCGCTCCAACCAGCACGGCTTCGCGCAAGACTTCACCCACCTGCGCGCCCACGGCCCGCATCAGTTCGGCTGGAAGGCCCAGGACATCAACCCTGCCGGCGCCATCGGCAACGCCTCCCTGGCCACCGCCGACAAGGGCCGCCAGTCCCTGGACCACGCCGCCCGTGGCTTCATCGACCTGCTGAAGGATGTGAACGGCTTCGACATGGGGAGATTGTGGTCGGAGGGGTGAGGCTGGCGGGAGAGGACAACCGCGCCCAACGCCCCCTCTCTCCGCCTGCCGCGCTCGGCCATGACAGGCAACCGTTACCGATTCACATGGTCATCCCCGGCTTGACCGGGGTTCCAGTCCACCTCACCACTTGCCGCCGGACCGAGTGAGCCCCGCCCATCCCGGCAACCGCATTGCCTCAATCAAACGCTCTGCAAACGATTGGATCCCCGGTCGCGCTGCGCTTGCCGGGGATGACTGCCGGGGGCGGGGGAGGAGGCGTCGCTGTGCGTCCAGCCTGGCGATACCATGCAGCCTCTCGGTTCGCTCCCACTCTCCCCCCGAGGTGGTCATCCCCGGCTTGACCGGGGATCCAATCCACCTCACCACTTGCCGCAGGGCCGGAGAGTGCCCGAACGTGCCGCAACGCCGGTCTCCACATCCCCGTCTCTGGAAACCAATGGATCCCCGGTCGTGCTGCGCTTGCCGGGGATGACTGCCGGGGAGGAGGCGTCTCCGTGCCTCCAGCCTGGGCGATACCATGCAGCCTCTCGGTTTGCTCCCACTCTCCTCCCCCGAGGTGGTCATCCCCGGCTTGACCGGGGATCCAATCCACCTCACCGCTTGCCGCCGGGCCGAGTGTGCCCCTCTCATCCCGGCAACGGCATTGCCTCAATCAAACGCTCTGCAAACGATTGGATCCCCGGTCGCGCTGCGCTTGCCGGGGATGACCCACGAAGTGAGCGGCCGCGCCTCGTCATCCACTGCGCCCTCCGCTGAACTCAGCGCGCTCCTTTGCCGCGTGCCGTCCCTATGGATCGCGCCTCTTCGCATCTTCCGGGTGTCCGCGCCGTTTTCCTCCGGCAGACGCAAGCCCAGGCGTCGTCAATGGCCCTGGTCACCCCGGTGGTCATCCCCGGCTTGACCGGGAATCCAATCCACCTCACCAATTGCCGCCGGGCCGATTGAGTCCCGCCCATCCCGGCAACGGCATTGCCTCAATCAAACGCTCTGCAAACGATTGGATCCCGGTCGCGCCGCGCTCGCCGGGGATGACCCGCGTTGCCGGTCAGAACCACATGCCGCAGACCTCAGTCGCCTCCGCCCAGACCGGTTCCCACGAACAGCATCGCCCAGACCTTCATGCGCATGATGAGGGCCTTTTCCAGGGCCCATGCCTCGATGACACCTCCCATGAAGGTGCCGGCCAGAGATCCTGAAATGCGCGTCGTATAGACCTGCACCAGGCATCTGCTGCCTTCGATCAGCAATTTCTGCTGTTCGGGATATTCAAGTTTCACATGCACGACCAGGTCGCCGGTTCTCACCTGTTCCGATGGCTGCAGAAGGTAGCCCTTCGGGGCAATCTGGCCCGTGGAAATGACATCCTGGATGCGCGTGACCCGGGCGGCAAGCACCGTGTCTTTCATGCCGTTGTTGATGTTGCTCTCGCAGGCCACCTCGGCAGGCATGCCCACGTGCAGGACGGCGCTGTTGGTCTGGCTGAATCCGCCGATGATCTCCGGCGGGTCGTCGGCGGCCCGCTCGGGGACGATGACCATGGCAGGACTGGCGACGAATTGCCCGGCCCTGTCGCCCACATGCAGGGTGAGCTGTTCGATTCGTCCGGCCACGGACGAATGAACGCGGGTTTTATCCAGAGTGACCTGTGCCTCGTTCAGCCTTGCGCGGGCCTCCGTCAAGCGGGACGGCAAGACGCGATCCGCATTCAGCTGCAAGGTGGTCACATTGCTTTGCTGCGCGGCCACTTCCGCCGCCTGGGCCTCCTGGGCAGACTTCGCCCGCAGGTATTTGTCCAGCGAATAGGCAGGCGACTTCGTGTCCCGCAACTTTTCCTGGTTTTTCAAAGTCAGGTTTGCATCGCTCAGGACCGCCTTGGCTTCATCGAGCTGATGTTTGGCTTCCGTCACTTTCGCCTTGGCAACCTCGAGCTGGCTCTTCACCTCCTCGACCCCGGCCTGTGCGGAGGCGACGGCGGCTGTCTCGCTCGAATCCTCAACGGTGAACAGCAGATCCTCAGGCTTGACCGTCTGTCCGGCCCGTACAGCCACATGGGTGACCGTTCCCCCCTGCTCGGTCACGACGGGGACTATGCGGTAGGGGATAAGGGCGTCGCGGGTGTCCGGATGATAATATTCCACGGTGAAGATGAGCGCGATGAACAGCACGATCCAGACGAAGAGGGCACGGTGCACGTTGTAGAGGGTGACGGGCCGCTTGCGGAAGCGCAGATAGGCAATGCGCAGAAGCAGGGGGAAGCAGGTAATGAGCAGCTCAATCATTCGCCGGGCCCTCCGCCGCCAAAGCGTCATCGCCGCGGAGCGCCTGATTCGGGCTTTCCTCCGTCTGCCGCTCCGGTGCCGGACGCTCTTCCTTCCGGGGTTTATCCACCGTCTGCTTTTCGCTCTGGCGCTCTTCCGCAGGATGCTCCTCCGGCAAGCACTCCACCACCGGAGCCCTGGGCTTCATCCACAATGTGATATCGAGCGCCAGTGCCGCGACAATCAGGGTCAGGGGCAGAAGAAGACTGACGTCCGCAAGCGGTGGAATCAGGTCGTAGGCAAGACCAACGGTCAGCATAGTCGGGATGGTCGTTCGCAAGGGCGTGACCTCGCCCCGGCCAGCGGCGAATCTGTCGAAAACGGCGTAAAGATAGACAACCAGAAACAGGACCAGAAGCAGCGTAATCAAACCGGCGGTGGCAAAGCTGTCGCTCTGTCCCGGCGATGTCCAGGATGCTGGCGGCGGATCGAGCGTCGCGGCGACATTTCCGGTTTGACTCATGACGCCCCCCCTGCCTGGTCATGACCGGCACGCGGCCGGCCGAATGCGCGGCCCCTGCAATGCCGGGCCGCATGCGTATTCTTAAGATCCTTTAAATGCCATCAGGTGCGGGAATTCAACACAGAAAACCATTCACGGCTGCCCGGCGCCGAGCCCGTCAATCCTGACGTCTTTCCCCGGCTCCCAACCACAAACAAAAAAAGCCCCGGCGAACCGGAGCTTTTTTGAGTGTTTCGGACTTTGGCAGTCCGTCCGAAACCGGCGTTTGGTGCCCAGGAGAGGACTCGAACCTCCACGCCCTTGCGAGCACTAGCACCTGAAGCTAGCGCGTCTACCAATTCCGCCACCTGGGCTGTGAGGGGGGCTTGTAAGGGGGAGGTTGGGGGTTGTCAATCGGGGAATGCGACTTTTTTCGTTCTTTGACGCCAAGGACATGGCCAGCCCTTCACACACCGGGCACAAAGGGCTAAGAGACTGTGGAAGACCCGGGAAAATCCCGGGGCATGACCGTTCCTTATTCGACGCGACAGAAGGCATTTCAGGATGTCCACTTCCCTTAACGGCAAACTCGTCACGGTTTTCGGCGGCTCCGGCTTTCTCGGCCGCCATATCGTCCAGGCCCTCGCCAAGCGCGGCTACCGCGTGCGCGCCGCCGTCCGGCGGCCGGATCTGGCGACGCACCTGCAACCGCTCGGCATGCCGGGACAGATCATGCCTGTGCAGGCGAATCTGCGCTACCGCTGGTCGGTCGACCGGGCGGTCATCGGCGCCGACGCGGTGGTCAACGCGGTCGGCATCCTGGCCCCCAGCGGCAAGCAGAGCTTCGACGCGGTGCAGGCCTTCGGACCCCGCGCCATTGCCGAGGCCGCCCGCGCGGCGGGGCTTTCCGGCATCACGCATATCTCCGCCATCGGCGCGGATGCGGACAGTTCGTCGGCCTATGCCCGCTCCAAGGCGGTCGGCGAGGCGGGTGTTCTGGAAACCCTGCCCGGCAGCATCGTCATGCGCCCGTCGGTCGTATTCGGTCCGGAAGACAGTTTCTTCAACAAGTTCGCAAGCATGGCGCGCTTTTCGCCGGTGCTGCCGCTGATCGGCGGCGGCGAGACGAAGTTCCAGCCGGTCTATGTGTGCGACGTGGCCGAGGCGGTTGCGCACGCTGTCGACGGGGAACTGACGCCCGGCACGGTCCATGAACTCGGCGGGCCGGAGGTCAAGAGCTTCCGCGCGTGCCTTGAGGACATGCTGGAAGTCACCCGCCGCAACCGCATTCTGCTGCCGATCCCCTTCCCGGTCGCCTCCGCCATCGGCAAGGTGTTGCAGATGTTCCCGATGGCGCCGTTTACCGCCGACCAGGTGGAGCTGCTGAAATCCGACAATATCGTCTCCGAAGCAGCAAGGGTGGACGGGCGCACCCTGGAAGGCATGGGTATCGCCCCGGCGACCCTGGCCGCCATTCTGCCGACCTATCTGGAGCACTACCGCGAACACGGCCAGTACGACGCCCATCGCACCGCCTGACGCGCGGCGCATGGCATTGCGACTCTCGCCCCAGCCGGACCTGATCCGGGACCGGCGCCGCGAGCCGAATGCAGCCCCTGCGTGGCTCCGGCTCGGGGGCCGGGGTGGAGCGGCGCAGCTGGAGGGACGGTACTGTGTGCCGGTCACGTTCAACTCTCGTTGTCCTTCGCCGTCCCGGACGTGATCCGGAACCTTTGCGCGCTCAGGAGACATCGCCCCCCGGTCACCTGTCCCAGTAATCGGCACCGAACCGGTCGTGATGCAGCTCGCGGTAGCCGAACTCCGTGCGGACCAGGCCGATGTCCCTCAGGTCATCCTCCGTCAGGTGAGACAGAGCCCTGGCAGTGGCCCTGCGGCGGAAATAGCGCCGCAGTTCAGCGGCCAATACACCAAGGGCAGACACCAGCAGACTGCGGCTGCGCGCGCGGCGGCGGAATACAGTTTCGATCTCAATGCTCATCTCACTTCTCCCGGAGCAATCCGGCCCGACCCGGAGGCTCTCACTTGTTCATTCCGGCCGACGCATCCGCCTTCACGGAAACCCGATGAAGACGGGCACCGCAGGGGCGGCCCGGTCCCGGTTTCCAGGGACAAAAGAACAATGACAGGGCAATCCTGACAGCAGGGAGTCAGGTTTGATCTCGTTATGTTCCCGGGATAAGCTTTTTTTCGAGATTCTTTCCCGTGGGGCCATCCGATGAACCCGATTGAACGCGCGCTCGGCATCCTGCTGCTTCTGACAGGCGGCAAACTCATTCCGGCGACGGTGCTGGCGGAGCGCTTCCAGGTGTCGCTGCGCACCATCTACCGCGACATCGACCGGCTGATCGCCCTCGGGGTTCCCGTGGACGCGGAACGGGGCGCGGAAGGGGGCTACAGGCTGGCCAGCGGCTACCTGCAGCCGCCCGTCGCCCTGACCCGCAACGAGACCGCGGCACTGCTGGCCGCCATGGCCATGGTGCGGGCCAGCCGGATGGTGCCGCTGGCGGCGGATCTGGCCGCGGCGGAACGCAAGCTGCTCGCCTCCCTGCCGAAAAGCGTTCACGGGCTGTTCAAGGATGCCGAGCGGATTGTCGGCATCGAGCCGATCCCGGCGGACATCTTCCATTCCGGCACCAAGGCGGAGCCGAGCGGGGACTGGCAGAAGGGGCTGGACGGCTTCATGACCGGCATCCTGGACGGCAAGCGCGTGCGCTTCGAGCATGTGAACCCGTCGCGCAAGACCGTGAAGGCCCATGACGTGGAACCGCGCGGGGTGATGTTCGACCGGGATCACTGGTATCTGGCCGGGCGCTGCGTGGACACGGATATCGTCAAGGTCTACCGGGCCGACCGGGTGCGCGGCCTTGAAATCAGCGGCCTGTTCTTCCGGCCTGACAAGGATTTTTCCATCCAGAGCCTGCTTGGCGGGACCTGGCTTTCGCGGGCCATGCGCCGCTGGGAACAGGAAGAGGAGATCGCCAGGATCCTGATCACGGCCCGCCAGGCGCAGAAACTCGGCGCCGACTGGTATTACCGTCACGCGGTGTTCACCCCGGCTGAGGACGGCAGGGTCCTGATCAGCATTCCCTCCACGGAACGGGCGCGCATCCTGCCGCTGGTCCGTTGGCTCGGCCCGGGTGCGGAACTGATCGGACCGGACGGGTTGCGGCAGGCTCTGGCGCGGGAACTGGTGGAACTGACGGCGCTTTACGGCGGCGGCGGGCCGCCGCTGGAGCGGTCGGCATGAGGTCAACGCGTCAGAGTTGATATGCGCGCTGATCCGCAAACCTGCGCATCTGCATGAGCAAACGAGCTCATTATATAGGAATGGTGCGGCACATGCGGGCCGCCGGCCAACGCGCTCAGCCGAAAAAATACAGCCCGGCGAAGCCGGCAAGGCCGACGAAGATGCGCCACCAGGCAAACGGCGCAAAGCCGTGCCGGGAGACGAAGTCGAGCAGTCCCTTGACGACGAAGACGGCGGCCACGAAGGACGCGACGAAGCCGATGGCGATGATCATCGCGTCGTTCATCGACAGCACGTTGCGGTTCTTGAACAGATCGTAGGCGAAGGCGCCCGCCATGGTGGGCATGGCCAGAAAGAACGAGAATTCCGCCGCCGAGCGCTTGTCGGTTCCCATCAGGAGCGCCCCGGCAATGGTCGCACCGGAGCGCGAGACGCCCGGCACCATGGCAAGACACTGGAAGAAGCCGATCGTCAGGCACAGAGACAGCGGGTAGTCCATGACGTTGGTGTAGCGCGGCTTCAGGGGCAGCCGGTCGATCCACAGAAGAATGATGCCGCCGATCAGCAGGGTGGAACAGATCAGCGCCGGGCTTTCGAACAGGACTTCCTTGATGAAACCATGCGCCAGCACGCCAATCACCGCGGCGGGCAGAAAGGCAAGCAGGATGCCGGCGACGAAGCGGCGGCTGGTGGGATCGCTCGGCAGGGTGATGAACAGGGACCAAAGCCGGCCGAAATACACCGACAGGATCGCCAGAATCGCGCCGAGCTGGATCAGCACCTCGAAGGTCTTGCCCGTGCTTTCGAACCCCAGAAAATGACCCAGCAGCAGGATATGGCCGGTGGAAGAAACCGGGATGAACTCGGTCAGCCCTTCGACAATCCCCAGAATAAGAGCGTGTACAATCGTCTGACCGTCCATTGTGTATCGATTCTCCAAACGGCTTGATGAAATGCCCTCCGGTCCGCTATGCCTCGCGAATCCGGATGGCGCCTATTTGACGGTGCAATCGCGGGCCGTCAAACCCTTGATAACCATATGTGAGTCAAACTCACCAATAATACGTTGTTCCCATCCGGCGAATGACCGGGTTTCACAGGCAGGACTGCAATGGCGCCGACCAGCGCGAAAGAAAGCCGCGAGACATGTGCGGCACGGGTCTATCGTGGGGCCGCCCGCCCTGTGATGACAGGCGAGGCCCGCAGGCGTTTTCCCGCACGCCGCGGCTGCGGCCCCATTGCGGCCAGATTAATGCCCGGCCACCCTAGTCTCGCCACAGTTCAGGCTCTAAACCCCTAAATGCTCACGCTTTACCATCATCCTTTCTCGCCGTCGTCCCGGTTCGTGCGACTCATCCTGAGTGAATACGGAGCGGCGTTCGAGGAGCATCACGTCAATCCGTGGGAGCGCACCCAGCAGCTCCTGATGCTGAATGCGGCCGGCACGGTTCCCGTCATGGTGGAAAACGAAGGTCCGGCGATCTGCGGTCCGGGCCCGATCATGGAATATCTCGACGAGACCCGCGGCTATGCGGTCGCCGACAAGCGGCTGATGCCCGATCACCCGGACGCCCGTGCGGAAACGCGGCGGCTGGTGGAGTGGAGCCTCACGAAGTTCGATCAGGAAGTGGTCGGCCACCTGGTGCGCGAGCGCATCTACAAGCAGATCATGCCGAAATCCGTCGGCGGCGGCGAACCGGATTCCGCCGCGCTCCGGGTCGCCCGGGCCAACATTCACCATCACCTGAAATATTTCGCCTATCTCGTCGCCGCCCGCCGCTGGCTGGCCGGGGATCGGCTGTCCTTCGCCGATTTCGCCCTCGCCGCCTGCCTGTCCTGCGCCGATTATCTGGGGGAAGTGTCCTGGAGTGACGAGGAAGACATCAGAAGCTGGTACGCCCGGGTAAAATCCCGCCCCAGCATGCGTCCCCTGCTGGGCGAGAAGGTGCTGGGCATGCCGCCCTCCCCCACCTACGCCGATCTGGATTTTTAGGCCGACCGGCCCTAGGGTCGGCAGAGGACCGGGCAAACCGCCCCTTCGCCCCAACATGCGCAGCAGTCAGTCTTGGACAAAAAAACCAGCACCCTTCTGACCGCCTTTGCCGAGAGGGCATCCGGCCTCGGCTTCGACGGCGTCCGGGTCGCGCCGGCCGACGCCATCCCGGAGGCCGGGGACCGTCTGCGCCGCTATCTGGACAACGGCTTCCATGGCACCATGGCCTGGATGGCGGAAACCGCCGACCGGCGCAGCGCACCGGCGCGCCTGTGGCCGGAGGTGAAATCGGTCATCATGCTGGCCATGACCTACGGGCCGGACGACGCTCCGGAAAACCATCCGCTCGCCCATCTTCAGGACCGGAGCACCGGCGGCATTTCGGTCTATGCCCGCAACCGGGATTATCACGACGTGGTCAAGGGACGCCTGAAGGAACTTGCGAGTTTCCTGGTGTCACGGGCCGGCGGCGACGTGAAGGTCTTCGTCGACACCGCCCCGGTGATGGAAAAGCCGCTCGGGCAGGCCGCCGGGCTCGGCTGGCAGGGCAAGCACACCAATCTGGTCTCGCGGCAACTGGGCTCCTGGTTCTTTCTCGGCGCGATTTTCACCACGCTCGACCTGCCGGCCAGCGGCGCGGAAAAGGACCATTGCGGCTCGTGCCGGGCCTGTCTCGACAGCTGCCCGACGGACGCCTTTCCCGCGCCCTATCAGCTCGACGCCCGCCGCTGCATTTCCTATCTCACCATCGAGCACCCAGGCCCGATACCGGCGGAATTCCGCGAGGCGATCGGCAACAGGATTTACGGCTGCGACGACTGCCTTGCCGCCTGCCCGTGGAACAAGTTCGCCTCCGCCGCGCGCGAAGCCAAGCTGATTGCCCGGGAAGATCTGAAAAACCCGCGGCTGGAGGATCTGCTGGTTCTGGACGACGCCGCCTTCCGCAGGCTTTTCTCCGGCTCGCCGGTCAAGCGCATCGGGCGCGGCCGGTTCCTGCGCAACGTTCTGATCGCGGCCGGCAATTCCGGGCAACCCGCCCTTGCGGACAGGATCCGGCCCCTGCTGAAGGATGCCGATCCGGTGGTCAGGGGCGCGGCGGTGTGGGCCTTCCGCCGGCTGGTCCCCGACCATTCCGTCCTTGCGCTCAAGGCGGCGGAAGTCGCCGGGGAAACCGATGAATCGGTCCGCCGGGAATGGCTGGCGCCACACCCCCACTGAGGGCTGAAACATCGTGGCGGCAGCAGTGCAGAGCGAGTCGACGTTGTCATGAGAATGGGCCATAGTCATCGAATGGCCGAAAACGCCCCCCTTAATCGGGCGCGGCCGCGACGCATCCGGCCGTTTCCGACGATCCTTTCTGGAGCCACAACATTGTTTTCTCTGCCTGAATCCTCTTCCCGGCCCAAGCCGGCGATTGCGTCTGTCCGGTTTCCCGCCCTGTGCGGCGCGCTGGTCCTGGCTTCCGGAGCCGCCTTCGCGCAGGACACGGGGACCGCAGCGTTCGACGCCTATGTCAAAGGCCTTCAAAAGCTTGGCGTGGAGATCGAAACCGGTGCTGTCGACTATGACGAGGGCAGTGACACCCTGACCGTCACACGGCCGGAATTCATCTTCAGCGGGATCATCGAGGGCCTTCCGCCCAGGGAAACGGACATCTCCGGACAGGACGGGGCGACGGAAGCCGTTCCCGCGCAACCTCGGGATCTGGCCTATGCCATTTCCCTGTCCAGCGGCTCCCTCACCATAACCGGACTGCTGCACGAGGATGGCGAATTCGAGACCGGCAGCTGGACACAGTCCGATGACACGAAACTTCTGGTGACAGGATCGATCGAGAACGAGGGCCGCCTGAAGATCGAAGGCAGGCTGGCGGGTATCTCCGCCTCCGGTTACAGCTTCACCCAGCCGCAAATTCCGGCGGCCGACCCGGATCATCCGGTCAGCCGCTGGATCCCCTTCCTGCAGGCTCTCTTTCTGACGTCCTTTGACGAGGTCCGCACCGACAGCGCGGGGCTGACCCTGGAGGGGCATGCGAGCGACAACGGCGAGGAGAAGCTGGTCTTTTCCGGTACAATCGAGCTGGACGGCTATCGCATGGCGAATTCGGAGGACGGGCGGATCGGGGAATATTCGGTCGATCTCCTGACCCAGGACCTGCGCACGCTCGATGCGGCCACGGGCCGGATGCAGCGCCAGACGACGCGGCAGGGCAAGACCGTCTATCAGGATATCGATATCGGCATCCTCATCGACCTGTTCGATCCGGACATCCCGGTGACGGGTGAGAAACAGACCCTCATCGGCTCCGGCTCCATGGTCGATTACGAAAGTACGCAGGAACTGCCCGGCGGCACGGCGCTCAAGGCCTCTGTCGAGAGCGGATCGATCCGGGACATCACGGTCGTCAAGCAGGAGAACAGCCTGCTGCGGATGATCGACGGGCTGCTGAACAAGAAGGTTCCCGCTCCGGAAGAGATCATCGCCGGCATCTTTCAGTTCTACCGCTCCTTTGCCGTCGCCGATGCGAGAATCAGCGGAATTGCCGTCAATGTTCCCGCCCCCACTTCGGATCGCAGCGTCGATCTTGCCATCCGGGAAATGGCCATGACCGACATCAGTTCCGAAGGGATCGGCGAGATGCTGGTTGTCGGCCTCGATGTGCCGGAGTTCGGGGAAGGCGGCTCGGTGAAGCTCGACTGGGCGGCGATCGGCGATATCGAGTTTGCCGACTTCCCCCCCATGCGGGCCATGATCGCCACGCTGATGGCCGATCCGGAGTTCGGCGAAGGCAATCCGCTCGAGGTGGCCCGCGCCTTTCTGCCACGCTCCTTCGGCTACGAGGTCGAAGGGCTGGAGGTGAATGCGCCGGACATCGGCCGGACCCTGATCGGCAAGGCGGAGATGGCCCTGTCCACCTCCGTTCCTCCCGTGCCCACCAGCGTCTATGTCAAGAATGACGGCATTCAGGTGCCCGTCGGCACCATCGAGGACGCTGACGCCAGGGCGCTTCTTCAGGCGCTCGGCCTGGAGACGCTCGAGTGGTCGGACGAGACGCGCCTTTACTGGGACGAGGCGACGCTGGAGCTGCGTCTGGAGCGCCTCATGCTGGACCTCAAGGGGCTGGGCAGGGCCGAAGCCTCCGCGCGGTTCGCCAATGTGCCCAAGACCCTGTTCGAGGATCCCGAAGGCCAGGGACAGATGGCGGCCATCGTCGCGCAATTCGTCGATGCGTCCGTGGTCTACACGGATGACGGACTGACCACCAAGGGGCTTGCCCATGTCGCCGGCCAGCAGGGTATCCCGGAAAATGTCTTCCGCGAGGCGCTGGTGGCCCAGGCCGCCGGAGCGACAGCGATGATCGGCAACGAGGCCTTCACGCAGATGGTCAGCGAGGCAGCCTCGACGTTCCTGGAAAACCCGAAGGAATTCAGGGTGACACTGAAGCCGGAAAAGCCGGTGCCGATGACACAGATCCTCGGCAGCATGGCAACGCCCCAGCTGCTGCCGGATCTTCTCAATGTGAAGATCGAGGCGAACTGACGGGAAGGCCCGGGCAAGGGTCCGGGCGCCTGACACCGGTTTCCCGGCATTGCGCTCCGGGAGACCGGTACCGCCATCAGCGACCGCGCGGCAGCCCCTGGCCGTCCATCACCTCAGGCTGAGACTGCGGCTCATGCGGTCAGATGCGAAAAGGCCGCGATAACCCGCTCGTAGACCGGGCGCTTGAACGGAACGATCAGTCCCGGCAATCGCTTTGCGTCTTCCCAGCGCCAGGCGCCGAATTCGGCCGCATGTCCGTCGGGAGGCGTCAGAATGTCGATCTCGTCGTCCGAGCCGTCGAAGCGATACGCCAGCCAGCGCTGCGCCTGACCGCGGTATTTTCCCTTGCGGGACGCCTGGACGACGTCCGGCGGATAGTCATAGGCAAACCACTCGGGCGCCTCTTCCAGCAAGGTCACGGATCTGATCGACGTTTCCTCGTAAAGCTCCCTGCGTGCGGCATGTTCCGGCGTTTCGCCCCTGTCGATGCCGCCCTGCGGCATCTGCCAGGCATATTCGTACGCAGCAGAGCCGGAACCGTCGTCACGGCTGCCGATCCACACCTTGCCGTCCGAATTTATCAGCATGATGCCGACACAGGGGCGGTAGGGAAGCCCCCCTTCCGGTTCGGGAAACCCCGGTCCAAGTTCAAGCTTCGTCACGCATGCACCTATCTGAAAATCGAATAACCTGAAATCCGCCAGCGGCCCCAGACGAGTCCGGCCGCGGAGCCGGAAGACTATCTGTCAATGGTCGCGCTGACCGGCACAAGCTGCAGGCCGCGTTGCTCAAGGTCGCGCGTCCATTTTTCAAGCTGGCGCACGGTCACCGGAAGGGCCGAGCCCGCCGCGACGGCAACGCCGCGCGCGCGCGCTATGCTTTCGAGCTGCAACAGCTTGGCGTCGATGTCGTCCTCCCGCGGCACCTCGTCCAGCACCACATCGACACCACTGAAGGGAAGACGTGTTTCCTCGGCGACTTCCGCGGCGATGCTGCGCGAGGAGGTTCCGTTGTCGACAAACATCAATCCGCGTCCCTTCAGCTTTTCCATCAGGAACTGCACGGAGGGCTTCGTGGACGTGAAGCGGGCGCCCATTTCGTTGATGACGCCGACATAGTTGGTCGCGCGGGTCAGCAGGTAGATCAGCCTGTCGACCATCTTGTCCGGCTTGAGGCTGACGAGAAGTGTGTGGGGGCCGGGATCATTGTCCGGAAAGTCGAAGGGTTCGAGCGGCAGCTGCAGCAGCAGTTCGTGACCTTCCATCCGGGCCTGCTTCATGTACAGGTCAAGCTCCTCGCCGTAGGGAGCCAGGGCGAAGGTCACATCGGAGGGCAGGCTGCCGATGGCGTTGCGGGTTCCCGTTTCGCTCAATCCCAGCCCGGTCACGATAACGGCAATCTTCGGAATGGAGGTAAATTCGCGCAAGATCGGCCGGGAGTAGGCATCGAGCGGCCGCACACCGGCCTCGCTGATCTTCGGCAGGAAGCCGAGTTCCGAGCGCTCGCTCACCCTGGTATCCGGATTGACGGACAGACCGGTCACAGGGGCTTCCGGCCCCAGGCCGTCCGGCCGCATGACCATTTCATACCGGGGTCCGAGCAGGTCGTTGCTTGTTTCGGGCCGCAGATTGGGGCCGAGGTCGTCCCCGATACCCGGACGGATCTCCACGACCTCGATGTCCTGGGATGTCACCCCCTCGACCACCGCATCCAGCGGCAGAACCGCCACGGGTTCACCGCCGACCGGATCGTCCACCACTGCGACCCAGATAAGCGTGGTCGTGACGACCACGCTCAGGATGCCCGCACCGATCAGACCGAACGGCAGCCTGACCAGCCGCCGTTTTCCCATTCCCAGGGGAGCTGTGAGATCTTCGCTCGACATACCGTCCCGTGTCTGTTCACCGGCGCACGAACTGGCGGGCCGGCCTCATGGTTTCTGTATGGATACGCAGAACGAGAATGGAGGGTGCGCGCCGGCGGACCGGCGCGCATACTATTGTCAGTTCTTGACAGCCGCGCTGTCGGAGACCGGCGGGAACGCGCTGTTGACCTGAACGCCGCGCAGCAGGTCGAGAGCCAGCTTGAGCTGGGTGTCGTCTTCCGGATCCGGCGGCACATAGGCCTGGCTGCCGGATTCTTCCTCGCCATCGGCTTCCAGGTGGCCGCGCAGACCCGCTTCCCCCTTGGTGTCGACACGGCCGACCAGTTCCTCGGGCAGTTCCTGCAGTGCTTCGATGTCAGGCACGATGCCTTTCGCCTGGATGGAGGTTCCCGACGGCGTGTAATAGCGGGCGGTCGTCAGGCGAATCGCACCGTTGGCGCCCAGCGGAATGATGGTCTGCACCGAGCCCTTGCCGAAAGACCGGCTTCCCAGGATGGTCGCCCGGCGATGATCCTGCAACGCACCGGCAACGATTTCAGAGGCTGACGCGGAACCGCCGTTCACCAGAACGATCACCGGCTTGCCGTCCGTCAGATCGCCGGCGCGGGCATTGTAGCGCTGGGTCTCGTCCGCTTCCCGTCCACGGGTCGAGACGATCTCGCCCCGGTCGAGGAAGGCGTCGGACACGGCGATGGCCTGATCGAGAAGACCGCCCGGGTTGTTGCGCAGATCGATGACGAAGCCTTTCAGCTTGTCTTCGCCGATACTGGCGGTCATTTCCTCGATGCCGTCCCGCAGGCCGTCAAAGGTCTGTTCGTTGAACTGGGTGACGCGGATGTAGCCGACATCGTCCTCTTCCCGCCAGCGCACCGAGCGGATGCGGATGATGTCACGGGTGATGGTGATGTCGAAGGGGTCCGCGCGGCCCTTGCGGCGCACGGTGACCACGATGTCGGTGTTGACCGGACCGCGCATCTTCTCGACCGCTTCGTTGAGGGTCAGCCCCTGCACCTGTTCGCCGTCGATATAGGTGATCAGGTCACCGGCCAGAACCCCGGCCTTGGCCGCCGGCGTCTCGTCGATCGGCGAGACGACCTTCACGAGACCGTCTTCCATGGTGACCTCAATGCCGAGACCGCCGAATTCACCGCGGGTCTGCACCTGCATGTCGCGGAAACTCTTCGGTGACATGTAGCTGGAATGGGGATCCAGCGAAGTCAGCATGCCGTTGATCGCGCTTTCGATCAGCTGGGCATCGTCCGGCACTTCCACATAGTCCGAACGAACCCGCTCGAACACGTCACCAAACAGATTGAGCTGCCGGTATGTATCCGTTACCGCCGCATTGGCCGCCCCAGACAGATTGAGCGGCATCTGCGCCATTGTCGTGACTGCCGCAGCTCCCATCAGGGCACCCACCAGCAGCAAGGAAGCTTTCCGTATCATCCGCGAGCCTTTTCTTCTTCTGAGCGCGCCCACCAGGGTGTGGGGTCAATCGCGCGGCCGTCCTTCCGAAATTCAACATATAGTATCGGCTGGGTCGAACCCAAGCCAAAGGTCGAGGCGCTTGCCCATTGCGTAGCGCCCATGACCCCAACCGGTTCCCCGGTAAGAACAAATTGCCCCAACTCCGCATCGATCCGGTCCATTCCGGCCAACAGCACATGGTAGCCATCACCGGTGTTCAGGATCAAGAGTTGACCGAACGAACGGAACGGTCCCGAATAGACCACCCAGCCATCCGCCGGCGAGGTTACATTAGACCCCGGCCTTGTGGCGATAGATTGTCCTTCCGTGACACCGCCAAAATCATCTTCCTCACCGAAATCCTTCAGCAGGGTCCCGGCCACGGGCTGGGGCAACTGGCCCCGAGCCTCCTGGAAGGGTATCACCGGTGCCAGCCGTCCCGGGTCGGAAAAGGGATCAAACCCGCGTGAGGACTTTCCCCTGGTCTCCAGCGACGCCTGCCTGGACTTCTCAGCAGCCTCGCGGGCGCTTTCGATTTCGGTTTCCAGATTCGCGATCAGTTCCTGAAGAGACCCGGCCTGCTCCGCAAGTTCTGCGGCGCGCTGTTTCTCCGCTTCGAGATCCCTTACGGATTTCTGATGTTCCTGCCTTTTGGCGCTCAACAGAAGCTCCAGACGCGACTTTTCCTCAGCCAATCGCATCGCATCGCCCCGCAGGCGGTCTTTTTCCCCGGCAATCACGCTGCCGAGCCGGTGCAGCTCCTCCAGATCCGCGGCCAGGGCCTCCGTCTCCACCTTCAGTTCCGGCATGACGGCATTGAGGAGAATCGCGCTGCGCACGGCGGACAGGGCATCGCTCGGGCGCACCGCCAGGGCGGGAGGAGGACGCCGTCCGAGCCTTTGCAGGGCCGCCAGAACCTCCGCCAGGATATCGCGGCGGGCAATCAGGGACTGCCGCACGGCGTCCTCGTTCTCGCCAAGGCTTCTCAGCCGCCGTTCGGTATCGGTCAACTCGTTTTCAAGGCTCTGGATCGTGTCGGACGTGCTGATGATCCTGGCATTCAGCGTTTCCCGGTCCCGGTCCAGAGACCGGATTTCGCGGGCAATGGCGGCCTGACGGTCTGTCGAGATTTCAATGTCCCGCGACAGCGCGGCCAGCTCCTCCTCGCGCGCCTTCTTGGCCGCGGCGGCCGCGCTGGCTTCTCCTGCGGCGGCAGGCTGGGTCTGCGGTATCTCGTCGATGCTTTCGGTGGCGAAGGCCTGCGGCGGCAATGCAAGCGCGCCCGCAAGAAGGCTGCCCAAGAGCGGTCTGACAACCAGCCGCCTCTTAGGTCCAGGACGCACGACCTTGATGCGATCCGGTTTCAACCTGTCTCAGCTCCCGAAGGTTAGACCACCTGCGATACACAGTCAGTGTTAACGAACCGTTTACCCTGTTGGCCAACGGCACGGCGCAAGGTGCCGCGAGTGACGCCCAACCCCATTCATTCCGTGATGTCCCGACCGTTACGTGCCGATTGCGGCGAGATACGGGCGGCAGTGCGTTTTCCGCCAGGCAGCCGCATTAAAGATTCTTCATGATTCCCTGCCCCGCATGCAAGCCCTGTCTCCGGAAGCGGCGCGGCCCCGCACTCACGTTGCGGTGTGCCTGAACACCATATCGCGAGGATCGTTGCGCAGGGCTTGCGCGTCCGGCACGGCTCCCAGCCGTTCGGCAAGCCGGCGCGAGCGGATATTGTCCCGGTCCACGTAGCTGACCAGAGTGGGCAGGCCGCGGTCCCTGAGCCCCCAGTCCCGCAACGCCCTGGCCGCCTCGAAGGCAATCCCCTTCCCTTCCGCATGCTCATAGACGAACCAGCCGATTTCATGCTCGGGGAAAAGCGGGCCGTGATTGATGCCGACCTGGCCGAGACAGCGACCGGAGGCGCGTTCCTCGAGCATCAGGGCGCCATGCCCCACCAGCGGCCAGAGCGCCACGTCGTGGCAGAACATGCCCCAGGCCTTCTCCTTCGACATGGGACCGCCCATATGGGCCGCGCGTGCGGACTGCATGAGCGCGGCATAGTCCGGCCAGTCTTCCATTGTCATGGCGCGCAGGAGCAGGCGTTGTGTTTCGATGGTCGGGATCACGAAAAATCTCTTCGACAGCAGCGGCGGGATGCGACGTCAGGCCCGGTGGTAGGGATGGCCGGACTGGATGGTCATGGCCCGGTAGATCTGTTCGGCCAGAAGGATACGGGCGATCTGGTGCGGCCAGGTCATCGCGCCGAGTGCCAGCCTGAGATCCGCCCGCGCCAGAACCTCCCCGCCGTGACCATCGGCGCCACCAATGGCGAAGACGATGTCCGGCACGCCGTCGTTTTTCCAGGTCTCGAGCGTGCGGCTGAAGGCCGGGCTGCTCAGGTTCCTGCCGTTCTCGTCAAGAACAACGAGGCGGGCCCCGGTCTGCAGCGCGGCGAGAATGCCCCTGGCCTCTTCCGCCTTGCGGTCCTCGGACCGCTGGGCACGGCTTTCCGGCATCTCGTTGAGGATGACATCGGTAATGCCCAGACCGCGCCCGCTCTTGCGGGCCCTGTCCAGGTAACGGTCAAGAATATCCTTGTCCGCACCGGCCTTCATCCGGCCAATGCAGGAAAGCGTAAAGCGCATGAATTCTCCGCCGGAAAAAGATCCGGTGACTTTGTCATCCCTCGGCGGACCGAGGCCCTTGCGTCAGGGCCTCACAACCGTCTCAACCGATATATTGCGGTGTTTCGTCCGCTTCCGGCGCCCACATCTTTTCAAGATTGTAGAAGCCGCGCACTTCCGGACGGAAGATGTGAACGATCACATCACCCGCATCAATCAGCACCCAGTCACAGGTGGTCAGACCTTCAACCGTTGCCTTGCCGGCACCGGATGCTTTCAGGTCCTTCTGCAAATGTTCCGCGATCGCGCCCACATGACGGTGGGAGCGTCCGGACACGATCACCATGTGATCGGCCAGGGAACTCTTGCCTGCGATGTCGAGAGTAACCACGTCCTCGGCTTTGGAGTCGTCAAGACTGGTGAGGACCGTATCGAGAAGGTTAGCCGCAAGATCAGTGCTTACGGATGCCTGCAGAGGAGTGGACATGTCTGTCCGCCCACTTTCAAAGGTCATGGTCAGGTGTTGTGCCTTTCGCCGTTTGTGCCGTCCTGTGCCCGACGTCGTCACGAACAAAAGTTCGACTTCATACGTCACCCGTTTCGGATACAGGACCGGTTGACCGTACCTCGGCCGCGTCACCGCGACCGCGCTCATAATACCGCTTCCCGTTTGGCATTTTCAAGACAGGGTTTCTTACATGGCTAATCCGGAAGTCAGCCTTGCCGGTTTTGCCGCAGTTCCGTCGAGGACGTTTGGTCCAGTTGCGTGTGCAGGAAGGTCCAGACGGGCGTTTTCAGATCGGGGAGCAGCGCCGCATTTTCTTCCGGAAGCCTATAGTTTTCAAAGGTTTTCGCCATGGGGGACGACAGGGCCGAAAGGGAGGCGCCCGGACGGTCGACAATGGCGATCGGCACAGAGGCGACAATGGAGCGCCAGTCCTGCCAGCGATGGAACCCGGCCAGATTGTCGGCTCCCATCACCCAGACGAATCGCACTCCGGGCCGCATCGCGCGCAACGCCGTGATCGTTTTGGCCGTATAGGGCGTGCCCAGAACCGTTTCGTAAGCGGTCACTTTCATGCGCGGATGATCGGCAAGCGCCTGCGTCTGGCGCAGCCGCGTGTCCAGCGGCGCCAGTTCGGCATGGCTCTTGAGCGGATTGCCAGGCGTCACCAGCCACCAGACCTGGTGCAGCCCCAGCCGCTTGAGGACCGTCGAGGCGACAAGCCGGTGGCCGGAATGTGGCGGATTGAACGACCCGCCGAAAATGCCGATCCGGTTTCCCGCTTCGGCATGGGGCAGCGTCAGCCAGTCGCGGCCGATCTCCGGCCCGGGACCCGATAAACTCATGGGCGCGTCTGACCCGTCCCGTGAACCTTGTACTTGAAGCTGGTCAGCTGTTCGACGCCGACCGGTCCGCGCGCATGCATGCGCCCCGTGGCGATCCCGATTTCCGCGCCCATGCCGAATTCGCCACCATCGGCAAACTGGGTGGAGGCGTTATGCAGGACGATCGCCGAATCCACTTCCCGCTGGAACCGGTCCGCAGCCGCCTGATCTCCCGTCAGGATGCAGTCGGTGTGGCTGGATCCGTAACGGGCGATATGATCCATGGCCGCGTCCAGATCCCTGACGACCTTCACCGCAAGGATCCTGTCGAGATACTCGGTGGACCAGTCGTCTTCGCTGGCCGGCACGATGTTTTCGCAGATGTCGCGCACGCGGGCGTCGCCGCGGATCTCGCAGCCCTGATCCTGAAGCGCCCTGACGATTACCGGCAGATGACTGTGGGCAACGTCCTCATGGACCAGAAGCGTTTCCAGCGCACCGCAGATCCCCGTGCGGCGGAGCTTGGAATTGACGACGATATCGACGGACTGCTGCAGGTCGGCCGCCTTGTCGACGAAGATATGCACCAGGCCTTCCAGATGGGCGAAGACAGGCACCCGTGCCTCGCTCTGCACGCGCTCCACCAGGCTGCGGCCGCCGCGCGGCACGATGACATCGAGGTTCCCGTCCAGGCCGCGCAGCATGTCGCCGACTGCCGCCCGGTCGGTGACCGGCACCATCTGGATGGCATCCTCGGGAAGACCCGCCGCCGCCAGACCTTTCTGCAGGGCCGCATGGATCGCCCGGTTGGAGCGGATCGTGTCGGATCCGCCGCGCAGGATCACCGCGTTGCCGGCCTTCAGGCACAGGGCTCCGGCATCGGCCGTCACATTGGGGCGGCTTTCATAGATCACGCCGATCACGCCCAGCGGCGTGCGCACGCGCTCTATGCGAAGGCCGTTGGGCCGGTCCCAGGCGGCCATGACGCTGCCGACCGGATCTTCGAGAGCGACGATATCCTCAAGCGCCCTGGCGATCGCCTCGATCCGCTCGGCGTTCAGGGTGCCGCGGTCGAGGAACGACGCGGCCTGGCCGTTGGCGGTCATCGTGTCGATATCCTGCCTGTTGCCGGCGAGGATGTCCGGCACCGCCGCCCGGACCGCAGCGGCCATTTCCCGCAGGGCGGCGTTCTTGCGCTCCGCCGGAGCGGTGGCAAGTATCCGGCCGGCGGCACGGGCACGCCGCCCGATCTCCGCCATCAGTTCCCCGGTAGTCTTTGCATCGACCACATCCAGCATGCTGCAAACTCCTGTTCAACCGGTCCCCGGGTCCGTCCGTCCGTCCGCTGTCCTGCGGCCCGTGTGAAAGCGGGATCGACCGGAAACCGTCTGTCTCCCGGCCTTTTAGCCTGTTCCGTTCAAAAACGCATCCTCCAGGACCAGATCGTCCCGGTGGATCATTTCGGCCCGTCCCGGATATCCGACAATCGCCTCGATTTCCCGGCTGTTGCGTCCGGCGATGAGCTGTGCCTCATCCGCGTCATAGGCAACCAGCCCCCGGCCGATCGTCCGTCCCTCGGGGCTGAGGAGAACGACGGCATCGCCGCGCGTGAAGGTGCCCGTGACCGAGATCACGCCCGCGGGCAGCAGGCTCTTGCCGGATTTCATCGCCCGCACGGCGCCGGCATCCAGCGTGATCCGGCCGCGCGGCTCCAGATGACCGCCGATCCAGGCCTTGCGGGCGCTTGCCGGTGTGGCGATTGCCGGGAACCATGTGCCCCGGGCCCCCTCGTCGAGGCGCCTGAGCGGATTGAGTTCCTTGCCCGAGGTGATGACCATCGAGGTGCCTGCCCCGGTGGCGATCTTGCCGGCGTCGATCTTTGTCTTCATGCCGCCGCGCGACAGTTCCGACCCGGCGCTGCCGGCCATCGCCTCGATTTCCGGGGTGATGCGCGCAACTTCCGGCAGGAACACGGCCTCCGGGTCCTGTTGCGGCGGCGCGGTGTAGAGCCCGTCGATATCGGACAGCAGCACCAGGCAATCGGCGCTCGCCATCGTGGCAACCCGCGCCGCGAGGCGGTCGTTGTCGCCGTAGCGGATTTCCGAGGTGGCAACGGAATCGTTTTCATTGATGATCGGCACCGCCCCCAGTTTCAACAGCGTGCCGATGGTGGCGCGGGCGTTGAGGTAGCGGCGGCGCTCTTCCGTGTCGCCCAGGGTCAGCAGGATCTGTCCGGCCTTCCTGCCGTGGGCGCCGAGGGCATCCGCATAGGCCTGCGCCAGGGCGATCTGCCCGGCCGCCGCGGCCGCCTGGCTTTCCTCCAGTTTCAGCGGCCCGGCGGGCAGTCCGAGAATGCCGCGGCCGAGCGCGATCGAGCCGGAGGAAACGATCAGGACTTCGGCGCCGGACTCGACCAGCGCCACCAGATCGCCGATCAGGGCATCCAGCCAGGCGCGCTTCAGCTCGCCCCGTTCAACCAGCAGGGCGGACCCGATCTTGACGACGATACGGCTGTAGCCCTTCAGGCTGCGGGAGGCCGGCGTCACGGATGCCAGCCCTCCTGCTCGGGTGAGGGCACCTGATTGGCCGCGTCCTGCTTGTCCCTGTCGATGGCGCGCACGATCATGCGCAGCGCGCGGTCGACATTCAGACCGCTGGCCGAGGACAGGATCAGGGGTTTCTGGCCGCAGGCCGCTTCCAGGCTGGCCGATTGCTGCGCGATCAGTTCCTCGTTGAGGGCGTCGCATTTGGACAGGGCGACAATTTCCGGCTTGTCCACCAGGCCGGCGCCATAGGCTTCCAGCTCGCCGCGAACGACCTTGTAGGCTTCGCCCGGATCTTCCTGGCCGGAGCCGTCGACGAGATGCAGGAGCACCCGCGTGCGTTCCACATGACCGAGGAACCGGTCGCCGAGACCGGTGCCTTCATGGGCCCCTTCGATCAGGCCGGGAATGTCGGCCATCGCGAAGCTGTTGCCGTCGATCTGGACAATGCCGAGATTGGGATGAAGGGTCGTGAAGGGATAGTCGGCGATCTTCGGTTTCGCCGCCGTCACCTTGGACAGGAATGTGGACTTGCCGGCATTCGGCAGGCCGACCAGCCCCGCATCGGCGATCAGCTTGAGCCGCAGCCAGATCCATTTTTCCTCGCCCTCCAGTCCCGGATTGGCCCGGCGCGGCGCCTGGTTGACCGAGGACTTGAAATGGGCGTTCCCGAAGCCGCCATTGCCGCCCTTGAGCAGCAGAACGCGCTGTCCGAGTTCGGTCATGTCGGCAATCAGCGTCTCGTTGTCTTCCTCGAAGATCTGCGTGCCGACCGGCACTTTCAGAACCACGTCGCCACCATGGGCGCCGGTGCGGTTGCGGCCCATGCCGTGAATGCCGGTCTCGGCCTTGAAGTGCTGCTGGTAGCGGTAGTCGATCAGCGTGTTGAGACCGTCGACACATTCGACGATCACATCGCCGCCCTTGCCGCCGTCGCCGCCGTCGGGACCGCCGTATTCGATGTATTTCTCCCGCCGGAACGACACACTGCCGGCCCCGCCATTGCCGGAGCGCACATAGATCTTGGCCTGATCGAGGAATTTCATTGTTCTTCTCTTATTGTCCTGTTGTCAGGCCCCGGTTCACGTCAAAGGCCTCTGAAGAATTCGTCCCGCGTTATTTCCATCCGGACGGCGGGCACCGTGGCGCCCCGCGCAACGCTTTCGCACCCCACATCGCCCGCCTTTCGAAACCCGACTTTCTCTGCCACCGTGATGGAGGCCGGATTGTCGGTCATGGCTTCGCAGGCAATGCGCGTGTGGTCCGTATTTTCAAACAGCCAGGCCATCGCTGCCCTGACCGCCTCGCTCATGAACCCCCTGCCCCAATAGGCACGCCCCAGCCAATAGCCGATCTCCGGGGTCTCCTGCAACTTTTTGAAGACGAAACAGCCGATCATTTCACCCTCATGCCCGATCTGGAAGCTCAGTTCCGTCGCCTTTTCGACGTCGCGCCAGCTGTCCTGCGCTTTCAGGAGGCTCACCCTCCCCTGCTCCCTGTCATAGGGGTAGGGCACGCGGGACAACATCTTGCAAACCTCATAGTCGCCCAGAAGTTCGACATAGCGGTCAAGGTCGTCCACACTCGGCCGGGTGAGGGAAAGACGATCCGTCCTGACAAGCTCCCTGTTCATGCCGCTTCTCCTGCGGCTGACAGGAATGCTGTCCGGGCCAGTTTCATGCGCGTTGCCGGCAGGTCCTCGCCGCGCGATCTGATGGCAAGCGTGTAAGGTCCGGCGTTTTCGAAACCCAGCTTCGACAGAACCTTCAGCGACGCGGGGTTTTCGTCAAGCGCGCCGCTCACGACAGTCTGCGTTTCCGTCGCCGTGAACAGCCAGCCCAGGGCGGCGCGCCCGGCTTCGCTCATATATCCGCGGCCCCAGAAGGCCTTGCCGAGCCAGTAGCCGAAATTCGGTGTCTCCGACGGCCGGCCAACCGAAACAACGCCGATCAAACCGCTGCCATTATCGATGGCAAGGTTCCTCGCGCCATCCGCCTGCCGGACCCAGCTCTGCTCGAACCAGCCCTGCGCGTCCTGAAGGGTATAGGGATGCGGAACCACCGAGAGCATCCTCGCAACAGCAAATTCCCCGATCTGCTCAGTGATCGCATCCAGGTCCCCAGAAGCGACCGGGCGCAGTTCAAGGCGTCCGGTCCCGATCACGGGGAGGCTCATGCCGCTTTCCTCCCGGCCTCGAAATTGCTGCGTTCCAGCCGCACGACAACGTTGGACACGCGCCGGTCCAGAGCCCTGGAGAAGCGTTCGGTCAGGCAATAGGGCCTGAAACCCAGCTTGCGCAGCAGACTGCGGGAGCGGAAGTTGTCCTCGAAGGCTCTCGCCGCAATCGCATCGGCCTCGAAGGCCTCGAAAGCCCAGGCGAGCGCGGCTTCCACAGCTTCTGCAGCATAGCCATGGCCCTGAAAGGCGCGGCCGAGCCAGTAGCCAAGCGTCGGCAGAGCGGGCAGCTCGTCCAGGTCGCCCGGCGGTTCGACGGCCACGACGCCGATGAAGACGCCGCCGAGCGTTATTGCAAACAGGGCTTCAGTCCGGAACGGATCCGTGCCGACGACCGATTTCAGGAAGGTTTCCGCCGCACCTTCCTCGTACGGCCAGGTGAAGGACGTCAGCCATCTGGCAACCTCGAAATCCCGTCCGGCGAGCGCGGCGATGGCTTCGGCATCGCCCAGGGCGACCGGCCTGAGGATCAGGCGGCGGGTTTTCAGCTCCGGCAACATGCTCATCGTGCCTGCCCCCAGCCTTTCAGCGACTTCCAGACCGTCCGCTCCAGCGTGTAGCGCTCGATGGGCACCGATCCCCCGGCGCTGACCGAGCGGATCATCGCCTGGTCGCGGTACTGGAAACCGGACTTGACCAGCACCCGGCGGGAGGCCGGGTTGGTCACCCTGCAGGAGCCCTGAAGCTCGTCGATCTCGTGGCAGGTGAAGGCATGATCGACGAGGGAATGCACCGCCTCGGTCGCAAGGCCGCGTCCCCAGAAGGGTTCGCCCAGCCAGTAGCCGACATGGACGGGTCCGCCCGCCTCCATGGCCGCGTATCTGGCAATGCCGATCAGCCGGCCGGTGGTCTTCAGCCGGATCGCGAACACGGCCGAGCAGGCCTGCTCGCGCGCGGCCTTGTCGATCAGCGCGGTGCCATCCTGCGCGGTATAGGGATGAGGCATGGTGGCAAGATTCGCCGCCACGGTCCTGTTGTTGGCCAGAAACACGAGATCTGCCAGGTCGTCCCTGCGCGGCTTGTCCAGCCGCACACGAACCGCTTCCTGCGGCAACGGGGCCGCACCCCGACAACTCTCGTCCAGCAATCCTTCACTATCAACAACCATTTTTTCCTCCAGCCAAAACACATCAAGGGAGAGATGGCGTCCCATCTCCCCCTTGGATCTTTGACCGGTCGGTTGCTGACCTGTCTCGAATTGCCGGGGTCTCAGGGGACGCCGGCGCTTCGAAACTTCACGTCGGCTTTACTCCGCAGCTTCCGCTACCGGGACCACATTGATGAAGGTTCGTTTGTTGGCTTTCGCCTGAAACTCAACCTTGCCTTCCACGGTCGCGAAAATGGTATGGTCCTTGCCCATGCCCACGCCGTTGCCCGGGTGCCACTGGGTGCCACGCTGACGAGCGATGATGTTGCCGGGAATCACAGCTTCCCCGCCGAATTTCTTGATGCCGAGACGGCGGCCGGCTGAGTCGCGGCCGTTGCGGGATGAACCGCCTGCCTTTTTATGTGCCATCGTGAGAACTCCTCGTTCTTCGAATTCTTTTTAACAGGTGAGAGAAGCGGCGGCTTACTTGCCGGCCAGTTCCTTGGCCTGTTCAACCCAGTTGTCGCGCTCGATGCGGCCCTTGAAGTTCAGGACCTCGTCGACGCGGGCAATGTCTTCCGCGGAAAAGCCGATGATCTGCTCATAGGTCATGATGCCCAGGGCATTCAGCTTCTTTTCCAGGACCGGGCCGACGCCGGAGATCTTCTTCAGATCGTCCTTGCCGTCCGGTGCGGTGAAGAGAGGCTCGACAGCCGCCTCTTCCTTCTTGTCTGCGGCAGCCGGCTTTTCCGCGGCCGGTGCCTCGTCGGCCTTCGGCGCTGCCTTCTTCGGCGCAGCCTTCTTGGCCGGCTTGGCGCCACCGGTCAGGATATCGGTCACCTTGACGAGGGTGAAGGACTGACGATGGCCGTTGCGGCGGCGGGAATTCTGACGCCGGCGCTTCTTGAAAATGATGATCTTGCGGTTGCGGCCCTGTTCGACCACTTCCGCAACGACGCTGGCTCCTTCGACGAGCGGTGCGCCAACGGTTGTATCGGTTCCGTTTCCGACCATGAGCACGTCCTCAAAGGTGACGGTGCTGCCGGCTTCGGCATCCAGTTTTTCGACCTTCAGGAGGTCGTCAGCGGCGACAGTATACTGCTTGCCACCGGTCTTGATCACTGCGAACATGTCTCGCACGTCCTTCTTTTCGTTTTTGAACATGCCGGCCGCGATGATGAAACACCTGACAGCCGACAGCTTTCGGGTCGAAACGAGGCGCCTGGTCCACCGGAGCTGGAAGCCCGGCTGGCAGGTCTTTGGTGACGGGTTGAGCGTGAAGCCTTGAAAGCCCGGCAGGCCTGAAACGACAATCAATGCCCGGAAAGGCGAACCTTTTCGAGCTCGCGCAATATAGTCAGCCCGCCTGCGTTGTCAAACGGAAATGCCGCCGAAAGCCCGAATTCCCGCCAGCGGCCGCCTCACGGGGTCCCCGCGCCGGCGCGCAGGCCCTGCTGGCCGCCCGTTCCCGTGCGTCCGCCCCGCCTCTGCACCCGCCCCGAAACCGTCCGGCGGCGGGAAAAGCACCCCGGTGTTGACGAACGCAAATCCGGGCTTGCGACCCGCGCCGACCTTGTCTATGTTCCGCGCCACTTGAGACCCGTTTAGTCAAAAGTGCCGCGGAGAGGTGCCGGAGTGGTCGAACGGGGCGGTCTCGAAAACCGTTGAGCGCGCAAGCGTTCCGAGGGTTCGAATCCCTCTCTCTCCGCCATAACCTCATGATTGTATTACGCTATTTTTGAAGTGTTATTGTCAACACTTTTCAACTTTATCGGGCAACACGTTTCCAGCAAGCAACATGGAGACAACACGCATGATTTTGCACGCGGGCCGTTCTTCCCACACTTTGCTTCGCGTACGAATGTACAGCGCAGCCAGAGTTGGCTCGGTTTGTCTGAACAGTTCGGGGCGTTTTTCTAAGTGGCTTTCCGCCTCGATTATGCCGCCGCCATCATTGGCGTCAGCGCGTTGAAGTAGGCCTGATCCGGCGTCCACCGGTCAAGGGATGAATGTGGGCGATGGGTTTTGTAAAAGGTCAGATAGCGGCCGATCCCAGCGAGGGCCTCGGACACGGTCTTGTAAGCGTGGGCAGGGTCTATCAAATCCGGCCATGATCCGCTTGTGGAAACAAGTGCCCAAGTCATCGTGCCGCAGCTATTCAACGGCCTCCGGAGCCCGGGTGGTGATCGCGCGAACACGCCGCCAGTTCAGCCCCGCGAATAGGGTCTCAAGGCGCTTGTAGGTCATCACCAGACCGCTGCCATCCCAGTATATGAGCTTCAGCCGATCCGTCAGGCGCGACCGGAAGACGAACACCGTCCCCGTGAACGGATCCTTGCGAAGTTCGTTCTTCACCAGCGCTGCCAAGCCATCATGCCCCTTCCGGAAGTCGACGGGTTTTGTCGCCACCATGATCCGCACCCGGCTCCACGGAAAGATCATGAGGACAGCTTGCCGAGAGCGTGGGCCACGGCTGCAATCCGTTTCGCGGACACGCCTGCCTCCAAACGGATTGTCATGCGGCCGACAAGGATCTCGGGGCGTTCCGTTTCAACGGCAGCTTCACGCTCATCCGGCATCGCGACAATCATGGCCCCAAATTCCACATCATCTTCCGGAACGGGCAAAACCAGCTTGCCGCGCTTTGCCAGGCTGACAGGTGATTCGGCTGCAGACCGTAACGGCTGGCAACTTCGTTCACCGTCACGCCTGGACGCAAGCTCTCCGCAACGATCCGTGCCTTCATATCGTCTGGCCAACGGCGCGACCTACCTGTACCTGCATCACGCCCGACCGTGAGAACCTCAATCGTAGTCTCCATGGAGTACTCCCTCTCGATCCAACATGATCAACCGATCACAGATCTTGAGAGACAGAGCAACGCGGAGGAAGAACAGCGGTTACGGACCAACCGAACTCGAATGAGTTAAATTTCTGAATTGAACAAGAGCTTAAGAAGCGGTCTCTCAAGCTAACCTTTCACGCATCGGCCTGCCTAAAATCGTAACTAGTGAGGTTTCTGACGGACACTGGGACGTTCGAACTTGCGCTAGCATTGAAATTCAATAGAAAATCTTTCTTCCAACCCTTATGGTTGTATATGATGAAGATGCCATACGTGATTCCTTCTCGGGCTATCAAGAACAATGAATTGTCGAATTAAAACGCAACTGGAAAACTCTGCCCAAATTAAAGCTATTCTGAACGAAGTAACTATCACCGTCAATCAGGAAGATGTAAAAGTGTTTCAAACGCTATTGGTCTAACTTCAATATTTCTGCGGTTACATAGAACAAGATAAACTTTTTGAAGCGATAAAAGTTGTGCTTATAT
>NZ_QCYM01000016.1 GCF_003075075.1 Labrenzia sp. 011
CCCGGGTCAGGCCCGGGATGACCTCAGAGAGTGGGTTCAGGTCAGGGGCAGAACCGCTTCTTCTGATCTTGCGACGCGTGGCCCAATCCCAAGGGGATGAGTGAATGGAACCGTCCGGCAGGCTCCCTCCACGTCTCCAGATCTGAGTCAACGGCCTGATTATACCCACCGCTCGGGCACAGCCCCTCCATCCGGTCATCCCGGCCCCCGAGCCGGGATCCATTGGCCTGTCCTCCGCGAACCGCTTCCGGAAAGGTCTTCCCGATCCGCCCGTCAGCACTGCCCTTCCATCACTCTGGAAACGAATGGATCCCGGGTCAGGCCCGGGATGACCTCAGAGGGTGGGGCGGTTCAGAAGCAAACCCGCGTCGCCTGATCTTGCGACGCCTGGCCCAATCCCAAGGGGATGAGTGAATGGAACCTTCCGGCAGGCTCCCTCCACGTCTCCAGATCTGAGTCAACTGCCAGCTCATACCCGCCGCTCGGGCACAGCCCCTCCATCCGGTCATCCCGGCCCCCGAGCCGGGATCCATTGGCCTGTCCTCCGCGAACCGCGTCCGGACAGGTCTTCCCGGTTCACCCGTCAGCACTTCCCTTCCATCGCGATGGAAGGGAATGGATCCCGGGTCAAGCCCGGGAAGACCTCGGAGGGGGCAGTTGACCTTGAGACGGTCCCCTTACGGAACCACCCTCCCCGTCCCTGCGTTCACCTTCCGAGACACGAAGGAGACAACGCCATGCACACGACACGCATCCTGAAGATCGATCAGGTCACCCATGACGTGAAGCGGTTCCGGATCGCGGAGCCGGAGGGGTTCGCGTTCAGCGTCGGCGATGCGACGGAAATTGCGCTGGATGAGGATGGCTGGCGGGAAGAGACGCGGCCGTTCACCATGACCTCCCTGCCGCAGGAAAAGTCGCTGGAATTCACCATCAAGGGCTATCCGGAGCATGACGGCGTCACCGAACGCCTGCACAGGATGAAGGAAGGCGACACGGTGCTGATCGCGGATCCCTTCAAGACCTTCCGTTACGAGGAACCGGGCGTCTTCATCGCCGGCGGAGCGGGGATCACGCCATTCATGGCGATCTTCCGCCACCTCGACCGGAGCGGCAAGCTGGCTGGAAACCACCTGATCTTCGCCAACAAGACCTCGGCGGACATCATCTATCGCGACGAGCTGGACGCGATGGATGGACTGAGGGTCGATCATGTGCTGTCCGGCGAGGACAGTGCGGGAACCCATCATGGCGAGATCGATGCCGATCTGCTGAAGGATCTGGTGGCCGGTTTCGACAGGCGCTTCTATCTGTGCGGTCCGCCGCCGATGATGGAGGCTCTGGAAGAGATTCTGAAGAGCCTCGACGTGGAGCCGGACTCGGTTGATTTCAGCGATTGAGTCGAATACTGCGCGCCGGGGAGCTCCGGATCCCGGATCGGCTGCACGCCACGCTGTCCCGGATCAGGTCCGGGACAGCGTGGCAGGCTCAGTTCTGTAAGCGCAGGTCCTTGTAGAACACGGTTGTCGCGTCGAGGTGACCGTGGCTGTTGAAAGCATAGTCGGGAATGATGCCGACCTTGCGGTAGCCGCAGGCGGGGTAGAGCTTTTCCGCCCGGTCGCCGGTGACCGTATCGAGCACCAGCAGCCAGCGGTCCTGCGCCCGGGCGAGACTGTCGATGGCAGTCATGAGCTTGCGGGCGAGGCCCTTGCGGCGGTGCCGGGGATGGACCATCAGCTTGGCGACCTCCGCCCGGTGGCGGCCGTTGTCCTGGTCCGCCAGCATCAGCATGACCACACCGGCGATCTCCTCGCCCTCTCCTGCAACCATGAGAAAGGCCTCACCCCTTTCCAGAAGCGGCAGACGGCTCTGCCAGAAATCCTGCGCCTTTTCCTGCGACAGGGGCAGGATGAAGCCGATGCCCGCGCCATCCTCAACGCAGGTTTTCAGAAGCGACGCGAGGCGCGGCAGCGCGGCACGGGCCGCTTCGGGAGACAGCAGCCAGACCGGCGGTTCGGGAACGAATTCGGGTCGGGCCGTGGGTGCGGAAGGGTTCATGGGGTGATCACCGTCAGGATATAGCGCGCCGCAGCCTCGCCGGAGGCGTGATAGCTGTTGGGGGCATCGAGATGGAAGCGCAGCGCGTCGCCGGCCTCGAGGTCGAAGGTATCCGGCCCCAGGATGACGCGCAGGCTGCCTTCAAGAAGGACGAGATGGTGTTCGAGATCGGGAACGGGCGGCGCCGAATAGGACACGGTTGCCCCCGCCGCCAGACGGCCCTCTATGACCGCGCCCCTGTAGCCGCCACCGGCGGGCGTGAGCGTCCGGCGCTGGAATCCGCTCTCCGGGTCTTCCCAGACCGGTTGCCCTGCCCTGGGACTATGACGTTCGGCCGATCCGGACACCGCGCCGAAGAGCTCGGCCATGGACAGGCCGAAAGCGGCGGCGAGCCTGCCGAGCACGTTCGCGGTCGGGCTGGTATCGCCGCGCTCGATGCGCGACAGGGTTGCCCGGCTGATACCGGTGTTTTCCGCCAGTTCCTCCAGCGGCCATCCCCGCGCCCTGCGCAGTTCCGTCAGACGCAGTGCGAGATCCTGTTCAAGGTCGGTCATGCAGTATCCCATATTTGAGATTTTTCTCATATATGGGAATTACGCGACCGCCAAGTGTTTTGTTCTCGATGTCTCTCACATCGCGCAGTCGATCGTGGAGGACAGGCGGCCTCCCTTTCAGGGGGAGACCGCTGCAAGCCGAAAGGCAGCTAAGCTCAGACCTTCGAGAACACCGCGCTGGCGTTGACACCGCCGAAGCCGAAGCCGTTGGTGAGAACGTGGGAGACTTCGCGGGCGATGGCCTTGCCGGGGATCATCTCGAAGCCCGCCATTGCCGCGTCCGGGTTCTCCAGATTGCGCGAGGGCGGCAGCTGGCCGCTGGTCAGCGCCTTGACGCAGGCGATCGCCTCGACCGCACCGGCTGCACCGAGCAGGTGCCCGAACATGGATTTGGTCGAGGAGACGGCCAGATCCTTGCCGCGGCCGGCAAAGACCGTCGTCAGGGCGGCGATCTCCGCGGCGTCCCCGACCGGGGTCGAGGTGGAATGGGCGTTGACATAGCCGATGTCGGCCGGGGTGAGACCGGCCGTTGCCAGCGCCTGGCGGATGGCCCGCAGACCGCCCTCACCATCAGCCGGCGAAGCGGTGACGTGGTAGGCATCGGCGCTGGTGCCATAGCCGGAGACTTCCGCCAGGATGGTGGCACCGCGCGCCCTGGCATGCTCATATTCTTCAAGAATGAGAATTCCGGCGCCCTCGCCCATGATGAACCCGTCCCGGTCCTGATCGAAAGGCCGCGAGGCGTGGGCCGGATCGTCATTGCGCTTGGAGGACATCGCCTTGGCGGCGCAGAAGCCGGCATAGGAGACCTTGTCGATACAGGCTTCCGCCCCGCCGGCCACCATGACTTCGGCTTCGCCCGCGCGGATGATCCGTGCCGCGTCGCCAAGGGCCTGCAGGCTGGCGGCGCAGGCGGTCACCGGCGCGCCGAGCGGTCCCTTGAGACCGTGGCGGATGGAGACCTGGCCGGCGGCCAGATTGGCCAGGAAGGACGGCACCAGGAAGGGAGAGGCCCGGCGCGGGCCCTTTTCGTCCACGAGCCGCGTTCCGGCGGTCATGGCCGGAAACCCGCCGACACCCGTGCCGATGATGGTGCCCGTGCGTTCCTTTTCCCGATCGGTCTTCGGGGCCCAGCCGGCGTTTTCCAGCGCTTCCTGCGCCGCGCCCATGGCCAGGTGAATGAATCGGTCGGAGCGGCGCTGTTCGCGCGGGTCCATCACCGTGTCGACATCGAAGCCGTGTGCGTCTTCTTCCCTGGTCGGGACTTCGCCCGCGATCTGACAGGCAAGGTCGCCGGCGTCAAAACGGGTGATCCCGCGAATGCCGTTCGCCCCGTCGGTGACCCGCTGCCAGAAAGCCTCCACGCCGGTTCCGACCGGTGAAACGACACCCATTCCCGTCACTACTACACGCCGCATGTTCAACCTCACAAAGTTAGCAGCCGGATCTCACACGTCCGGCCGCATGTCTCTTCAGGCAAATTTTCAAGCCTTTCAGACACTGCATGAAACACCTCGATCAGATTTGCGAAAGTCTTTTCAAGGCACTGATCGTTCTGAGAAATTCCTCTCCGCCCAGATGCTCCTTCACATCGTTCTGCGCCTGTCGCCAGAGCGGCATGGCCTCTTCCAGCAAGGCCGCTCCGCGCTCCGTCAACCGGTAGCACTTGCCCCTGGCTTCCTCGGCGACCGACGCCCTCACCAGGCCCTTCCTCTCCAGAAGCGCCGCATTGCGCACCAGGGTGGTTCGCTCCATGGAGAGCCGCTCCGCCAGCTCACCGGTATTGCCGCGGTCCGTCCGTGCGATCGCCGCAAGGACGGAAAATTGCGCGGCAGTGATGCCGGTCCTGCGTGCCAGCCGGTCATAATGCCGGCTGACCGCGCGTGCAGCCTTGCGGGCATTGTCCAGAACACAAAGCGACAGGTCGTCCTTTTCCATGCCCCTTTCTGTGCATATACACACTACATGTCAAGCCGCTGTTTCGAAAGAGAACCTTGCGGGAATTGGCAAGTCCATCTAGCGTCGGTCAAAGATTCGGTCACATTTGCGCAAAACAACCGAAACGAGGAGATCGAAATGTCAGATGCGGTACAGGCAATTGAAGATATGAAGGCGAAGATCCAGGAGAACTGGGGCTGGTTTCTGGCGCTGGGGATTGCCCTTGTCATTGGCGGCCTGATCCTGATCGCGGCGCCGCTTGCGACATCTGTCGCCGTGACGATCCTGATCGCCATCGTCCTGTTCGTCGGTGGCCTAGTACAGATCTACAACGCCTTCAAGACCAAGGGCACCTCCAGTTTCTTCTGGAATCTGATCACCGGCATCATCGCGGTGATCGGCGGCATCGTCATCTATGTGAACCCGCTGGCCGGCACCTTCGCGCTGACCCTGGTGATCGCGGCGATCTTCATCGCCCAGGGCATCAGCCAGATTCTCATGGCCTTCAAGCTGCGTCCCCACGAAGGCTGGGTCTGGGTGCTGATCGCCGGTTTCGTCTCCCTGGCTGCCGGCATCATGATCTGGATGGACCTGCCGTCCTCCGCCGCCTGGGCGCTCGGCCTGATCGCCGGGATCTCCGTGCTGGTCAACGGCTGGAGCTACATCGCCATCGCGCTCGCTGCGCGGGCTTCGAAGGGCTAGACGACGACAATTCCCCCGCTGTCCCGGCCTGAGCCGGGACGGCTCGAGTTTTCTCCGGACAAACGGATCCTGTCTGATAGGCAGAAATCCCTTCCTGAGCCGCCCGGCAAATTTCCTTTTGCCGGGTATCTTTTTTCAGGTAATTTTCCGGTGATGTTCAATCGCAGGCGGGGCCTGCATGCAGGCTGGAAGCCGGATGTTCGCAATTCTCGGGCGCAATCCCGGAAATCCGCATAACAAAGCCTACTGGTGGTGGCCGCCCCCCGCCGACCGTTGATGCGCGCGCATTTGGGCGCGTTCCTTCCTTTCAACAACATCAACGGATGATTTCATATGACACAGCTCAGCCTGCGCGGCAGTGACCGCGTGCTTCATGTTGCCTGGCCGGACGGGACCGGCGCCGATTTTCCCTTTCTCTGGCTCAGGGACAATTGTCCGAGCGGCTTCCATCCCCAGACGCAGGAGCGGGAATTCGATCTCACCGGCATTCCAATGGACATCGCCATTGCCGAAGCCACCCTGGAGGACGGCAAGATCGTCCTGACCTGGACGGGCGACGGTCATGTCAGCCGCTATGACCCTGAATGGCTGCGTGACCACCGGCCGGGGATCGGCCTGGCGGACCCCGCCCGGATAGACCCGGTTCTGTGGCGCGGCGATTTCCCAGCTGACAACCTGCCGCGCGCCTCGGCGGAGACGCTGCTGTCCGATGACGCCGCGCTGCTGGACTTCCTGATCGACACCAAAAGGACCGGACTTGCCGTTGTTGACGGCATGGCCGACAACAAGGATGCGGGCATGGCCATGGCGCGGCGCGTCGGGTTCCTGCGCGAGACCAACTTCGGCGCCACCTTCGAGGTCATGTCGAAACCCAACCCCAACAATCTCGCCTATACGTCGCACGCTCTGCCCCTGCATACGGATCTTGCCAACCAGGAGCTTCCCCCCGGATTCCAGTTCCTGCATTTCCTGGCAAACGAGGCCGAGGGCGGCGGATCGACCTTCTGCGACGGCTTCGCCATTGCCAGCGACCTGCGGGAAAGCGATCCGGAGGCCTTCGAGCTTCTGGCGCGAACACCGGTACCCTTCCGCTTTCAGGATGAGGACTACGACATCCGCCGCCATCACACGGTGATCGACCTGGATCCGTTCGGAAATCTGCAGGAGCTGCATTTCAACGCCCATCTGGCAGGGATCTTCGATCTGCCGGCGGAGCGGATGGAAACCTATTACCGGGCCTACAGGAAGATCATGGAGATGACCCGCTCCGAGACCTACGTGATGACCACCCGCCTTGCGGGCGGAGAAATGGTCATCTTCGACAACCGGAGGGTCCTGCACGGACGGGCCGCCTTCGATCCGAACACCGGCTTCCGCCACCTGCGGGGCTGCTATGTGGATCGCGGTGAATTCGACAGCCGTATCCGCGTGCTCAGCCGGAAACGGGCGGAATAGAAACGCAGCGGGCGTTCGCCCGGGAGGCCGCTCGATACGCCCCCGGGCCGTTCCGGTCTTGTGCCGTGACCCGCGTCAAGGCCCCGGCTCACGGCCGGGGCGGCGCTCTCTTGCATTCCGGCTCCCGGAAAAGCTCAGCCGGCGGCGAAGATCAGTGCCTTCTCGTCTTCCGAAAGGGCCTTCCAACCGCCCTCTTCCAGCCCGTCGAGACCGAGGGCGCCGATGCGGCTGCGGGTCAGGGTAGTGACATGATTGCCGGTGGCGGCGAACATGCGGCGGACCTGGTGATAGCGGCCCTCGTGCAGGGTCAGGCGGGCACGGGTTTCATCCAGAACCTCGAGCACTGCCGGCTTCAACGGCTTCACCTCGCTTTCCAGCATCATGTCACCTGAAGCGAACAGGGCCGCCTCGTCCCCCTTCATGGGGCGGTCCAGAGTAACCTCATAGACCTTCGGAACCTGGGCCTTGGGAGAAATCACCTTGTGCAGGAAAGTGCCGTCGTCGGTGAACAGCAGCGCACCGGCGGTTTCCTTGTCGAGCCGGCCGATGGTCGACAGCACCGGCTTGCGCATCCGGAACCGGTCCGGCAGGAGGTCGTAGACAAGACGTCCGTTGTCCTTGAGAGAACAGGTATAGCCGAGCGGCTTGTTCATCAGCAGAACCACGCCTTGCGCCGGATCGAGCGGCTCGTCGTCGAAGAGAATGTCCTCATGGACGGCGGGACTGTCCGCCTTCAGCCGGTTGCCGGCACGGTCGGTCACCCAGCCGTTGCGGATCGCGGTCTGCATTTCCTTGCGGCTGCCATAGCCGAGATTGGCAAGAAGTTTCACCAGCCGCATCTCAGCGCCCTCCCTTCGCCTTGACCGCACGGATCACCTTGTAGCCGCCTTCGTCGGCGAGCTGGGTGACATTGGCGAAGACCTCGCCGAGCGTATGTTCGTAAGGCAGGTGCCGGTTGGCGACCATGAAGAACTCGCCTCCGGGCCGAAGCCCGGCCGCCGCCGACCGGATGAATCCCTGACCGACATCGGTCCGCTCGGCCCGGCCGGCCTGATGGAAGGGCGGGTTGGAGACGATGAAATCATACGGCCCCTCCAGCCCCCTGGTCACGTCGGACCAGATGCCGGTCATGGGCTTTTGCCCCCTGAAGCCGGCCAGATTCCGTTCGGCCAGATCAAGCGCGCGCTTTTCGGCCTCGTAAAGGTCCATGGCGGTGACTTTCGGCGCCTTTTCGAGAACGGCGCGGGCCAGATAGCCGAGGCCGGTCCCCAGATCAGCCCCCCGACCCTTCAGGGTTTCCGGAAGCAGGCCGGCCAGCAGTTGCGAGGCCGGATCGAGCCGGTCCCAGGCAAAAATGCCGGGACGGCTGATATAGCTGCCATCCAGAACCGGCCGCGGCGCATCCAGCGTCAGCCAGCTTTCCAGAAGATCCCTGTTCAGGCTGTCCGCGGCGATCCGCTGCCAGACGACGCGGCACTTGTTCTTGGCGAGCTTGTCCGATCCGCCCGTGAGGTCGGCCAGATCGCTTTCGAGGGTTTTGGCGCCTTCGGTATTGGGTGCGCAGGCAATGACAAGCCCGCCTTCGCGCGTCTTGCTCACGGCGGTGGCCAGCTGCGCCCGCGCCTCCTGGCGCTGGCGGCCCGGCAACAACAGCACCGCGTCGAAGCCGTCCCGGTCGGTTTCCGGCTCTGTGCGGAACCCCGCCTTCACCAGCGCGTCCCGGTCCGGTGCGAAACTCTGTACGCACAGGGTCTCCATGTCCCGCAGCCCGTCAAGCGCCCGGCCGGCGCGCGCGCGCAGGAACAGGACCCCTGCCCCCGGAGCAAGCTCAACGGCTCCGGTTTCTAGTGGCAGCAAAAGCGTATCGAGCGCGGGATCGGACATTTCATACCCTGGACGGAGGAAAGCGGTGCAGCGCTCATAACGCCAGATCGGGCATCCGTCAAAATATGCTGTCGGAGCGGATGGCTTTTCCGTTGAACAGCAGAGCCAGCGGCAGGGAGCGCCCGTCAGCGGCGACGGAGACTTCCAGACGCATGCGCGTCCTGTCCAGCCGTTCGATGACACGTCCCTGGCCTTCCGGCAGGAAGAAGGCATTGATGCCATAATCGAGAATAAAGTTGTCCCCG
The DNA here is from genome assembly GCF_003075075.1 of Labrenzia sp. 011. Classification (GTDB taxonomy): domain Bacteria; phylum Pseudomonadota; class Alphaproteobacteria; order Rhizobiales; family Stappiaceae; genus Roseibium. Next base: position 8,837 of record NZ_QCYM01000016.1, read on the forward strand.
GAGACCGACAGAACCGTGCCGGAAATCGCCACAGGCCCCGCATCCTCCCGGGTCTTTGCCAGACGGACAGGCTGGGCCGCGCCGCCGCCTTCGCTCGTGAGCCCCACGAACACCCGGTCCCCGGATTGCACGCCGTCGCTTCCCGGTATGTCCCTGGAAACGCGCGCGATGGCGAGATTGATCACCACATAGTCGCCGCGCAGGAGGTCGCGCGGATCGACGGGGACGAGTTCCAGCCGGACCACGTCACCCGTCATCTGAACCTGCAGCCGGTCGGCGAGCGGAACGGCGATCAGGGCGAGCTGGATCAGGGCAAGCAACCCCCAGACCAGATAGGGAACACGGACGGCGGGTGCACCGCCTGACGACACTGTCTTCGGGGTCGGCGTCATGAACGGATCTCCTGCGCGCCCGCCGGACTGTCCGGACGGGGCTGTGTCTTGCGGAACACCCGTGCGAGCCAGAGCGCCATGGCGAGCAGAACAAGGCCGGCGACCAGGAAGAACAGAGACTGGCCCAGCAACGATCCGACCGTCACCTGCAGCAGCCAGAGCGCCACCGCCGTCAGCCCCAGATAGGCGCACAGCATCCAGTAACGGTTGTTGTACCATGTTCCCAGCGCGCACAAGGCGGTCAGCGCCGCCAGGCACATTGCGGCCCGAACCGGGATATTCTCCGTTGCGAGCGGCGCCAGAAGCGCCAGGAGAACGAGCCCGGCCGCAGCGAAGAGTGCCATGGATTTCGCGGACTTGAACGACAGCAACAGGCCCGTGGCACACAGAAGAACGGTCAGCCCCAGGGGCAGCAGCGCCGGAAGGGCCAGCAGGCCGCGCGCATAGCTGCTGCCGTGGAATTCCGGCTCGAGAACCAGGGCGAGCACGACCAGAGCGCACAGGACCAGGAGACCGGCGTCCTGCAGCGAGCGCGTCATCAGCCAGTGTCCGTGACGCCGCGCGGGCCTGCCGCTTGACCATTTGACGATCAGGTCCGCGACCGGGTCGACCAGCAGCAGGATGGCGGCAAGGCCGCCGCCGCCCGCCAGCGCCATGGCGGTGACCGCATCATCCCCGTCCCCCAGCAGATCCGCCGTATCGGCAAACCAGCGGCCATAGGTCACCCAGAGCAGGCTGATCGCCGCCCAGCGCGACAGGCGAGCCGGGAAAAGAACGGCATGGGCCATGACCGCCACCAGCCCCCCGAGGCCGATGAGATCCTGAAGCAGATCGGACGCGCCGATATCAGACCGGGTCACCTGCCAGGTGATGGCCGCGGCAGAGGCCACCACAAGCGATGTTTTCGAACCGGTCAGCCAGGCCGCGGCAAGGCCGCCGACGACGACCAGAAGAGCACCGCCGGCCCAATCGGACGGCAGATGGAAGATCTGGCCGACAAGAGCAATTCCGCCGACGAATACAAGCGTCGCGAAACCGGTCGCCAGGTCTGCGATCGCCTTGCGACCCTTCGCGGCCAGCGCGGCGGCCAGACCGTGGCTGCCCGCCACCAGGACGGCGATTCCCACCAGTTTCACCGACTTCGGGATTGCCGCCCAGTTGGCCGCGATAAAGGCGAAGACCGCCAGGGCGACACACACCATGCCGATGCCGGCAAGAACCATGGGCAGGCGCGAGCGGCCGTCGTCACTGTCCATGTCCGAGAGAATGGCGGCTACGCCCTCGGAGCTCACCCAGCCTTTCGCAGCCCAGGTTTCGAGATCGTCTTTCAGACGTTTCCTGTAGGTCCAGTCAAACATGCAGATGAGTTCGCCTTGTGTTGGCACTCCGGTCGGCGTCCACCTTTTGCCGGATGTTGCGAGCGGCGCAATACCGATTTGGCGGATTTCCGGCTCGAATGGACTTGCCGTACCCGCTGTTCTTGCTATTCTGACATAGTTAATTTTACAGCATACCGACAGGCCATGCCGGCAACGCGTTGCCGTATGAACCGGACAAAGGTGGCCGATTTGCGGTTCAGAGCCTAACTCCTAAAAACACCAGAGGGGCTCTGGGGGCGTCCGAGAGGCCCGGACGCCCCGTTCTACCTATTCATTCAGCCGGCTCTTCCGGCGTCTTCACAGTGCCGCGCGCCTTGCGCGCAGTTGACGATTTCGCGGACTCGGACCTGGTGGTCTTGCGGGCCGCGGGTTTGCGGGGCGACACCTTTTTGGGTGCCGGAGATGCGGAAGCCGCCTTCACCTGCTGCATTTCCGCCAATTCGCCGGAATTATCCTGTGGTCGATCCGGCAGGCGCGCCGTCTGAATGTCGCCACGCGGGCTGGTCGACAAAAGCGGGTCCTCGGTGATGTCGCCCGAGACAGGCGGAAGGTCGAGAACACGGTTGAACGTCTGCAGCAGCTCCAGAGTATGGGGGGCCATCTCGTCGACGATTCCCGGCACGTAACGCACCACTCTGGATGCAAGCTCCCGGTCTTCCCTGGTCTTGAGGAGCTTTGGCAGGGTTTCGATTGCCTGCTCCCGGGCGAATTCCACGATCAGGGTCTGTTCCTCGAGCATGAAGCTGCGTTCGTCCGGCTTCAGGGACTTGAACGGTTCGTCCTGGTTCAGCACGCGCGCGGAGCGTTCCAGCCGGTCGCGGCGAACCGTACCGCGGCTTTCGGCCAGAAGGATCAGCATGCGGATCACCGCTTCGCAAAATCCGCCTTCCTCGATATGCATGAGGGCGGCCTGAACCGGCGGCAGGCTGCGCATTTCGTCCTTGCGTCTCAAGGTCCGTCCGGGCTGCCTTGGACGGCCGTACCAGCGCATGTAGGGAGAGCCCCAGATCGTGTAGAAGAGGGTCTCGTAAGCCGCGTCGCGCAGATCCCGATAGAGATCCATCGACTGTTCGACCAGGGCCGCATTGACGTTCTGCAGCTGGAGGAACGGGTTGTCCGGAGCGGCCGGGGCTCTTTGCGCCCGCGCACGCTCGGCCCAGTCGGGCAGCGCGCTCAGCAGGGGATTGAGGCTTGAAAAGGATGCCCGCTGCACCCGCAGCGGATGCGTCCTGCGGCGCAGCTCCGCGCTTTGCTCCGTGACACCGGCCTGCACGAAGGGGCGCACACAGACATCGTAGAATTCGGCCTGCTGCTCGGAGGCCCGGGCGACGGCTGCAAAGGGAATTTCATCGTCCCGGCCATCGTCGATCACCTTCAGGTCGTCCAGTGTTCGCTCATGGAAGCTCACCGTGAACTCCCGCTCCAGAAGGTCGCCTTCATAGTCGTCGATGGTCATTTCATAAAGGCCGGGAGCCAGGGCCTCGATGGTTTTCAGGGTCGATGTGACCTCCGTATGTTCCTTTCTGGCGATTTTCGACGACACGAAGATCCCCAGATGTCCCACCTGATCGTGGATCATGTAGATGATCCGCTGCCCCCGAATGGCAATCTCCCGCTCGTCCGTATAGGTGTCGATGATCCAGTTGATGGCCTGCTGCGGCGGGGTGATATTATCGCCCCAGCTGGCAAAGACGATGATCGGCGCACGGACCCGCTTGATGTCGACATTGACGCCCGGTTCAAGCTGGGCGTCGTTCTTGGACAGGCGGTTGCCGACGAAGAGCTGCTCGACGATCCATCTCATTTCCGCCTCGTTGAAGAGGAAATAGCCGCCCCACCAGCGTTCGAATTCCAGGAAGCGCTGCGGTTCCGTGTCGACCTTTGCGTAGAGGTCGTAGTACTTTCCGAAATAGTTCCGTGACGGATTGAGCTGCTCGAAATTCTGCACTATGTCCGCCCCGTCGAAAATGCCGTGGCCGAGGTCAGAAACATACATGGCGTTCCAGGTACCGCCCAGGACACCCGCATTGTAGCGCATGGGATATTCCCCCACCCTGCCAGACCATGTGGACACCGGGGCACCGTTGAGCAGAACCGGCCCCTTCAGATCCGGGTTCATCGCCGCCAGGATCAGCGTCGCCCAGCCGCCCTGGCAGTTCCCCGTTATGATCGGGTGCGGAGCTTTCGGATGCAGTTCCATTACCTTGCGTACGAAAGCCGCTTCGGCCCGGGTGACATCCGCCAGGGTCTGGTCTTTTTCCGGCATCCGGCTGAAGGCGACAAAATACACAGGATGGCCGTCGCGCAGGGCAACCCCGACCTGGCTGTCCGGCTTAAATCCGCCGATGCCGGACCCGTGCCCGGCGCGGGGATCGATGATGATGTAGGGCCGTTTCCATGGCTTTGGCTCCCGGAAATCCTCGTCCCTGGGCGACAGGATCTTCAGCAGCGTGTAGCAGCAGGGACGCGGCAAGTCGGCCCCGTCCATGACCACTTCATAGTCGTATTTGAGAACCGGCGGACAGCCCGCCTCCTCGTGCTCCAGGAAAATGTCGCCACGCTGGCGCAGGGTGTCCATGGTCAGAACCATGCGCTGGGAGGCGTCCTTCCAATAGTCTTCCCAGGCCGAGACCAATCCGCCGGACTTCTGGGCCTGACTCATTTGCTCGACCGCCTCGCCAAAGGCCGACAGGCTCTTCTGCCATCGTTCCTTGTGGGTTTCGGTGATCCGGGTCAGATGTTTGGTGAGCCCGCGGCTCATGAGCTCGGCGAGATTGGACAGTTCCGTGGTCTGGGCCTGCAGGGCGGTGAAGCGCTCGGAGGGCGTCCAGGCGGTGCTGTCGTTGAGCGAGTTCAGGAATTCGTTGTGGCCTTTTTCGAACGCATCAAACATGTCCTTCATCAGAAGCTCCTATCAAAGAATGCTGTAGCCACCATCGATGGGATGGACGGCGCCGGTCACGTTGGAAGCCTCCCGGCTGGCGAGAAACGCCGCATAGGCCCCGACATCGTCGATCGTTGCGAGTTGATGGGTCGGCGCGCGCTCGGCCGCGTCGTTGAGCAGAGCGTCGAAGGCTGCAATTCCCGACGCCGCCCGGGTCTTCAACGGACCGGGAGACAGCGCATGCACGGAAATGCCCTTTGCTCCCAGTTCCGCGGCGGCATAGCGGGTCACGGATTCCAGCGCGGCCTTCACCGGTCCCATCACGCCGTAGTTGCCGACCACCTTCTGCGCGCCCATGAAGGAGACCGTCATGCAGGTCCCGCCCCCGGGCATGAGGGGTTCGGCCTTGCGGATCAGGCGCAGGAAGGAATGCACGGAAATATCCATCGCCTCGGCAAAGCCGTCGGCGGAACAATCGATCACCCGCCCGTGGAGATCGTCCTTTCTGGAGAAGGCTATGGAATGAAGCAGCGTATCGAGCCTGCCCCATTTTTCGGTGATCTGCGCGAAGAGCGCGTCGAGCTGGCTTGCGTCGCGCACATCCAGCGGTGCGATGATCTCCGCTCCCAGCGCCTCGGCAAGCGGGCGAACATGCGGTTCGGCCTTTTCGTTCAGAAAGGTCATGGCAAGATCGGCGCCCAGAGTCCTGAAGGCCCTCGCGCAGCCATAGGCAATGGATTGGTCGTTCGCGACCCCGACAACCAGGGCTTTTTGGCCCGTCAGATCGAACATTCGCCTTTGCTCCCAAACAGCCTGACAGCCGCAAGTGCAGCCTGACACCATCCCGCAGTGCAACATGAACCTTGTGACGGAACAATGACCTTTTTGGGAAATAAGGAATAGTCCGGATGCCGGCCCGTTCTGCACTGCAAGCAAGCTTTCCGCCCGGGCCTCGCAGTGGCCGCCTCCGGGCCGGCAGGACAGTGCCGGCTTCGCGGCGCTCCGAATGAACGGATTTTCAAAAAAAACGGCGCTCCCGAGATCCGGAGCGCCGTGTGTCTTTTCCCGATCCGGCCTGTGTTAATTCAGGTCGAAACGGTCCGCGTTCATGACCTTCGTCCAGGCCTCAACGAAGTCCCTGACGAATTTCTCCCGGTTGTCGTCCTGGGCATAGACTTCCGCATAGGCCCGCAGGATCGAGTTGGAGCCGAAAACCAGGTCGGCGCTGGTCGCGGTCCACTCCAGGGTGTTCAGCTTGCGGTCACGGATTTCATACAGGCCGTCAGCGACCGGGTGCCAGCTGTACTTCATGTCGGTCAGATTGACGAAGAAGTCCGTGGTCAACGCCCCTTCGCGATCCGTGAAGACGCCGTGCTTGCTGCCACCGTGATTGGTGCCCAGCACGCGCAGACCTCCCACCAGCACCGTCATTTCCCGAGCGGTGAGACCCAGAAGCTGGGCACGGTCGAGCATCATCTCTTCCGCACTGACGATGTATTTTTCCTTCTGCCAGTTGCGGAAACCGTCAGCGAGCGGCTCCATGACGTCGAAGGACTCCGCATCGGTCTGTTCGTCGGTGGCGTCACCGCGGCCCGGAGCGAAGGGAACGGGAACGTCGAAGCCGGCGGCCCTGATGGCCTGTTCGATACCGACATTGCCTGCCAGAACAATCACGTCGGCAACGGAAGCACCGGTTTCGGCGGCGATCGGCACCAGCTTGTCCAGCACCCTGGCCAGACGCTCGGGCTCATTGCCTTCCCAATCCTTTTGCGGCGCCAGACGGATCCGTGCACCATTCGCACCGCCCCGCTTGTCGGAGCCGCGGAAAGTACGGGCACTGTCCCATGCGGTTGCGATCATTTCCGAAGCGGAGAGGCCGCTTGCCGCGATCTTCGCCTTGACTGCATCGACATCATAGGACGTGGAGCCGGCCGGAATCGGATCCTGCCAGATCAGATCTTCCGCCGGAACATCCGGGCCGATGTAGTTCACCTTCGGCCCCATGTCGCGGTGGGTGAGCTTGAACCAGGCACGGGCGAAAGTGTCGCGGAAGTAGGCCTCGTCGGCCATGAACCTGCGGCAGATCTCGTTGTAGACCGGATCCACTTTCATGCCCATGTCGGCATCGGTCATGATCGGATTGCGGCGGACCGTCGGGTCGGTCGGATCGACCGGCTTCTTGTCTTCCGGCATGTCGACCGGTTCCCACTGCCATGCATCGGCCGGAGACTTCTTCAATTCCCATTCATAGTTGAAGAGGTAATCGAAATAGCCCATGTCGAACTGGATCGGGAACTGAGTCCAGGCGCCCTCAATGCCAGAAGTGAAGGCATTCGCGGCCTTTCCTTCCTGACCCGGATTGGCCCAGCCCAGACCCTGTGCTTCGACACCGGTGGCTTCCGGTTCCACACCGATATTTTCGAAGGCGCTCTGCCCGCCGCCGTGACATTTGCCGACCGTATGGCCGCCGCATGTCAGCGCCGCGGTTTCCTCGTCGTTCATCGCCATCCGGTGGAAGGTTTCGCGTACATGCTTGGCGGTGCGGGCCGGATCGGGGATTCCGTCGACCCCTTCCGGGTTGACGTAGATCAGCCCCATGTGCACGGAAGCCAGCGGGTTTTCGAGGCTCGCCGCATCTTCCGGATCGCTGTAGCGGTTTTCAGCCGGCGCCAGCCATTCCTTTTCGGAACCCCAATAGACATCGGTCTCCGGACCCCAGATATCTTCCCGTCCGAAACCGAAGCCGAAGGTCTTGAGGCCCATGGACTCATAAGCCGTGTTGCCGGCGAGAATGATGAGATCCGCCCAGGACAGCGCGTTGCCGTATTTCTTCTTGATCGGCCAGAGCAGACGGCGGGCCTTGTCGAGGCTGGCATTGTCCGGCCAGGAATTCAGCGGCGCGAAACGGATGTTGCCGGAGCCCCCACCGCCGCGGCCGTCCTGCATGCGGTAGGAACCGGCGGAGTGCCATGCCAGACGGATCAAGAGACCGCCGTAATGGCCCCAGTCGGCAGGCCACCAGTCCTGACTTTCGGTCATCAGGGCACGGAGGTCGGCCTTGACCGCTTCATGGTCCAGCTTCTTGACAGCTTCCTTGTAATCGAAATCCGGGTCCATCGGATTGGTGCGCGCGCCGCGCTGGTGCAGGATGTCGAGATTCAGTGCGTTGGGCCACCACTTGGTGACCGACTTGCTCATCTCCGTGTTTCCGCCGTGCATGACCGGACAACCGCCCGTCTTTTCCACCTTAGCGTCCATTTCCCTCTCCAGTTCACTTTTTGGTGCCAAGCACCGACCTGCACAATTCCGGTTTGTGTCCACCGGTTGACTGCATGGCGGAGCCCCTTGATGAGGCGCCCGACGGCAGCGGTCCTGGCGGCAAGCCGAAAAGTGTCGAAATTCATGCGGAAGAAGCAGGAGCCCCCGTGCCGATATGACGGCAGCCGTGTCCCCGACTTTTTCCATTTTCAAGGTAACAAAGCTGAACGATCAGAGGAAGTTGTATTTACTGATATCTTTGATAAGATAATCTTATGATCAATATCACTCTCAAACAACTCCGCTATTTCGAAGCCCTCGCCCGCCACAGGCACTTCGGCCGGGCTGCGGAATCCTGTGCGATCTCCCAGCCTGCCCTGTCCATGCAGATCAAGGAAATGGAGGAAGCCCTTGGTGCAACCCTGTTCGAACGCGGCGCCCGGCAGGTGCGGTTGACCCAGTTCGGGGAAGTCACCGCGGAGCGGGCCCGCGACATCCTGCGGGCAACCGACGAGCTGGGCGACCTGGCCCGCGCCTCGCGCGAGCGGCTTGTCGGACGCCTGCGCATTGGCGTCATTCCGACGGTGGCTCCCTATCTGCTGCCGAAGGTGATCCGCGAGCTGACCGACCGGTTTCCCGGTCTGGACATCCACGTGCGCGAAACGGTGACGCCGAAGCTTATCCAGGAACTCGGAGACGGCCGTCTGGACACAGCCATTGTCGCCCTGCCCGTTTCGGAACCCTCCCTGGAGGAAACGCCACTGTTCGAGGAACCTTTCGTCCTCGTCCGCTCCGCCCGGGAAGCAAATGCACCGCTGCCCAATGCCGACTCCTTGCGCGAAATGCGGCTGCTGCTGCTCGAGGAAGGTCATTGTTTCCGGGATCAGGCCCTGTCGTTCTGCAACCTGCCGTCCGGACCGCCGCGGGAAGCTCTCGATGCCAGCTCCCTGTCCACGCTGGTGCAGATGGTCGGCGCCGGGATCGGTGTCACCCTGATCCCGGAAATGGCCGTTCCGGTCGAAACACGGTCCGCCTCCGTCGCCATTGCCCGCTTCGAGGCTCCCGAGCCGCGGCGGACCGTCGGCATGGTCTGGCGAAAATCCAGTCCGCTTGCGGGTCAGCTTTCGGAAATCGCGGAAATCGTCCGCCAGGCGGGGCAAAATACCGCGAAGGAGCCGGCTTCCCTGACCACGCGGACCAGCGACACCCTGCCGACCTGACGTTCCCTATGGCCGCCGGAAGCTCAAGCCTCCGAACAACGCCATGACGGCCGCCAGCGCGAGAAGCACGACCCTGGCGTCGTCACCGGCGGCGAAGAGCGCCACGACCAGTCCCGCCAGCGGCTGGGACAGATTGTTGAGGCAGATGATGACGCCGGTGGTCTTGCCGAAATCCTCCGGCGGGATGATTTCCTTGCGCAGGGTGCGCACATAGATGTTGAACATCTTGTCGAAGCCGGCAATCAGCAGAAAACCGGCCGCATAGACGAGCGGATGCGCGCCCAGGCCCGTCAGGACCGCCCCGGCGCAGATCAGGGCATAGGCGGTGCGGCCGAGCGTTGCGAGACCCAGGTGCACATGGGCGGTCAGGCTGAGGACCGCGAGGGTCGCCAGCGCGCCCCCCACCTGCAGCCACGCATAGGTCTGTTCGCTCTGGGCAAAGAGCCCGGTCATCATCGCCGCCGCCGTCGCCAGCGTGGCGCCGATGATCAGGTTGACGCCCGAAGCCTGCAGGATGGCCCTCATCAGGTCCGGCAGACGCCAGACGAGGAGCAGCGCGTGTTTCAGGTCCGCGGCGGGATGGCGCCGGTCACGCGCGGGCGGGAGGGTTTCCATGCGCTCCTGCCCGGGCCAGAAGGCAAAGGCGACATCGGCCAGGACAAACAGCACCGTTGCCACCACCACAACCGCTTCCCAGGGCCAGAAGACCATCAGATAGGCGGCAACCAGCGGCCCGAGCATCACGCCCATCTGCGAGGCCAGCTGGCCATAGCTGGCCACCTTTTCGAAGCGCTGGTCGGCAAAGGCCCGCACCAGCAGCATTTCCAGCGCCAGCATGCCCTGCGTCGTCAGGACACCGACCACCGCCGACAGGCCGATCAGCCACCAGACCCCGCCGAACACCTCCTGCCCCGTAATGCCGATGACACAGGTGGCCGCCCGCAGCAGGCGGCTGACGCGCAGCAGTACGACCGGCGGAAACCGGTCGCACAGGATGCCGGCGACGGGAAAGGTGAGATAACGCGGCAGCGTTTCGAAAAAGAACGCCAGACCGGACCAAGCGACGTTCCCGGTAATCTGGAAGATCACCAGCGGCACCAGGAAAAGCAGGATCTGGTCCGCCAGGACCGTCAGGAACATGGACGCGAAAAACGCCCGGTCGCGAACCAGCATGCACAGGCTTTCGGAGACATGACAGCGGAGTGGGACGCATTCGTAGCATCCGCCCCGAAATGCAACAAGCGCTCCGGTCTGGCCGCTTCAGTCGGCCGACGGCGTCACACTTTCCGGGCCACCACGAACCGGCTGCGCGGCGCCGGATGGTTGCCGGTCTCGACAATCTCGAAGCCCGCGCGCCGGATCGTCTCTTCGAGCGATCCGATCGACAGCATGTTGACGTAGGGCGCCTTCCCGACAAGCTGCATGACACCGATGAGCGGTGCGAAGAGCCACGCCTTGTCCTTCAGGCAGACCGTCTTGGAAATATACAGCCCGCCCGGTTTGAGCAGCGACCGGACCCGGGCCAGAAGCTCGTCCGGTTCCTCGACGAGATGGAAGAAGTTGTAGGCCAGCACTGCATCATAACCCGCCGTTTCCCCCGCCGGCACCAGGCGCGGATCGAAGGCATCCGCATCGAGAAGGTCCAGTCCTTCATGGGCCGTTCCCCGCAGGCGCTCGGCCGCCAGCCTTTCCTCGGCAATTGCGATCATGCCGCCGGAAAAGTCGGTTGCCAGATAGGACTTCACCTTGCCGGCCAGACGCATGGCGGTGGTTCCCGTACCGCATCCCAGTTCCAGAACCGCATCGTCGGGGCCGAGGTGCTCCACAGTCCGCTCAAGCGTCTTTTCATAGGCCGCCTGATCCTTGATCGGGTGGGCGGCATATTTGCGGGATAGCCGCGTCCAGAATTCTGCGTTCTTTGTGGTCATCTTGTCCTGCGGATCCATCGGAATATCATCTGTATGCAGTCATATCGATACGCTTTTCGAAGGTAAATTGCGGAAATTTGCCTGAGTGATATACATATATGCATGAACTGGCAGAGCATCACCTTTGACTGGAACCAGGCCCGCGCCTTTCTCGTCACCGCCGAGGAAGGGACGCTGTCGGCGGCAGCCCGCGCGCTCGGGCTGACCCAGCCGACCCTGAGCCGGCAGGTCGCCGCTCTGGAGGAATCCCTCGGCGTGACCCTGTTCGAACGGGTCGCCAGATCCCTCGTCCTGACCGATGCCGGCATCGAACTTGTCGAGCACGTGCGCACCATGGGCGACGCGGCCAGCCGGGTATCGCTTGCCGCCTCCGGCCAGTCCCGGCAGATCGAGGGGCTGGTGACGATCTCCGCAACCGACCTCATGGCCGCCCACCTGCTTCCCGACATCCTCGCGGATCTGCGCCATATGGCCCCCGGCGTGGAGATCAGGCTTCACTGTTCCAACAGTATCAGCGATTTGCGGCGGCGCGAGGCGGACATTGCGGTTCGCCACGTGCAACCGGACCATCCGGACCTTTATGCGCGCAAGATACGCGATGCGAGCGGGCGGGTCTTCGCGGCCCGCTCGCTGCTGGACAGGATCGGCCGGAAACTGACCCCCAAGGACGCCGAACATCTGGATTTCATCGGCTACGACAACAATGAGGAACTGGTCGGCTATCTGCGCGCCTTCGGGCTTCCGGTCAGCCAAGCCAATATCAGGCTCAGCTCTCCGAACGGCGTGGTCGCCTGGGAATTCGTCCGCCAGGGCCTTGGCCTCAGCATCATGGCCGATGAAATCGCCGCCCGCTGTCCGGAGGTCGTCCCGGTCTTCGAGGATCTCGAACCGATCGCCTTCCCCATCTGGCTGGTCACCCACCGGGAGCTGCACACGAGCAGACGGATCCGTACGGTGTTCGATCATCTCGCAGAAGGGCTGTCGCGGGTAAATTCCGGGCCGCCCGGTGAGCGTGCCGGTCGACGCGGAAAACCTAGCCAAGCATCCAGTTGAGCACCAGCCGCCAGTCGGTCATGCGGATGGGTGTGCCGTGGGTGCCGGTGTCAAAGAGGGTGAACCAGATCGGGTAGTTCGGCGCGGCGGCCCTGATCTGCTTGAAGAAGTTCGCCTGGGTTTCCCAGTTGTAGACGCTGTCCAGCGTACCGTAGCCCATGTAGATCGGTACCTTGCGCGAAAGCGCGCCGGAGCTGAGGAAACCCGGATCCCTGGGGGAGCCGAACAGCAGCACGCCGCTCAGCAGGCTGGCGGTATTGCCGTTCTTGAGAAGGTTCCAGCAGATGATGCCGCCCATTGAGCCGCAGGCGACCACGACCTTCGCCTGGGGCGAGAGTTGTTTCTGGTACCGGATCAGGGCCGCCACATCGCCCGTGCCACGGGCGTCGAAGTCCTTGACGTCCACCGTCAGATAGGCGCCGCCGTTGCGGGACATCAGGTTCTGGATGCGGTTGAAATTGCCGCCGAAGGAGACATCGTTCATGCCCTGGAAGCGGTTGCCGCCCTGGCCGTGCACATAGATGACGATGGTATTCGCCCCGCCCTTCCACTTGCCGGCGCCCATGTAACTGACCGTTCGCCCGTTGGCGTTCAGTTCGGCGCTGCCGCGCCCGCGCTTGGGACGATAGGAGACATAATTGCCGAAGACCTTGCGCTCGTCGACCTCGTCCCGGTCCCGCAGGTCGCGCTGCTTGGAATATTCCACGACGATGAAGGCGCCGTCGTAGAGGGTTTCCGTGATCTTCTTGTAGCGGAACAGCCGGTCCTTGTAGGGCTTCAGGGTTTCGGCCTCGGCCCCCCCCAGGAGTCCGGCGAGCGTTACCGCTGCGGCCAGAACAACAGTCCGGACGATACTGGCGAGGCGGGCGGCCGGAAACCGGTGCGACATGAAACATCCTTTTTCGAAGCGGATCACGGGATCGGTCCTGTTCGGCCGTAGCCTACGCGGCGCCTCTGGCTCATGCAATCGGACGACGGGGTGAAATCCACGTGTTCCGCGATTCAGTTCCGCTTCGTTCCCTTGACCCTTTCTCCTGCTCCCTCCTTCTGCAAACATGAACAGGATCAACCGCCAAGGGTCCGGCCCTGCGATTTTTCGCCAGGGTTTTCCGGCCGGTTGTCCCCAATTCCTAAGACTTTCTGAATAAGCCATCCTCATTTTGCGAATTTAAGGAATTGGTAACCATAAACTTCCAAGACTGCCAGACAGACAGGTCCGATACAGACCGGATCGCAAGACGATGCTCGGCAGTTCAGGAGAACCAAAATGCCAGTCATTTCCTTCGCAAACGCAAAGGGCGGCGCCGGAAAAACCACGGCCGCATTGTTGCTGGCGACAGAAGTTGCCTCCCGGGGAAAACGTGTGACCATCTTTGATGCGGACCCGCAAAAATGGATCTCCAGATGGCATGAGCTGCCGCAAAAATGTCCGGGGATCTCGGTGGTGAGCGAAATCTCACCGGCGTCGGTTACCGAACAGATCACCTATGCGGCCGCGCATTCCGATTACGTCATCGTCGATCTCGAAGGCACCGAAAACCTTGTCGTCGCCAATGCGCTTTCCGTCTCCGATCTGGTGGTCGTTCCGATCCAGGGATCGTCCATGGATGCCCGCGGTGGCGCCAAGATCCTGACCCTGATCAAGAAGCTGGAAAAGATCGTCCGTCACGACATCAAGCATTGCGTGGTCCTCACCCGTACCAATGCCGCCGTGACAACGCGGGCGATGAAAGCCGTGCAGGATTTCCTGTGCGCCCAGAACATCGACGTCCTGATGACGCCGATCGTCGAACGCGCGGCCTTCCGCGACCTGTTCGAATTCGGCGGCGGCCTGTCGGATCTCGATGCCTCACAGGTCTCCGGTGTCGCAAAGGCGAAGCAAAATGCCTCGCTTTACGCCGCAGAGCTACTGGAGCGGGCAATCGAGGTCCCGCAAAAGCGCTGGTACAATGTCTTCAAGCGTGCGAGCTGAGACCGGCCGCGACCGGTCTCCTTTTCCACCGCCGGCCTGACACCCAGGGCATTGCAGATTGGCGAGACCGTGCACCGGTCATCGTCAGGCCATAAGGGCTGCGCGGACCTGTTTTCCCACCCCTTCATCCCGTTGTCTTTTCAGTGTTGGTACAGTCTGCGGAAGCACGCTAAAGTCAGGGCGAGTGCTTTGCTTTCGCGCGTGCATCAATCCTCAGGGAGGTCTTCATGCTGTCGCCCCTTCTGCGTCCGGCCCTCGCCGTTTCCGCCTGCCTGCTGCTGTTCGCCTGCAACGGCGAAGACGGCAATGTCGCGCTCGGCACGCTGGAACGGGACCGGGTGGCGCTGACGGCAACCGTCAATCAGGTCCTGATCGACCTGCCCGTTGCCCAGGGAACGTTCGTCAAGAAGGGCACCGTTCTGGCCCAACTCGACCCGGCGGAACAGCAGGCCATCGTCAATCAGGCCCGCGCGGAAGTGCAGAAGGCCAGGGCCAATCTTGAAAAGCTCGAGAACGGCGCCCGCGACGAGGTGATCGCCAAGGCCCGGGCGGAGGTTGCAGGAGCTAGGGCGGCGCTGCTCGACGCGCAAAGCACCTTCGAGCGCGTCAAGGACCTGACCGGCCGCGGCACGACCAGTCAGGCCCAGCTCGACAGCGCCCGCGCCACCCGCGACGCGGCGGAGGCCACACTGCAGAGCGCCAAGGAACAACTCAAGGAACTGATCGCCGGGACGCGGGCGGAAGATCTCGCCATCGCCCGGGCGGAACTCGCCGCTGCGGAAGCCAACCTCCAGACCCGGGAAACGATCCTCGCCGAACTGACGATTACCGCATCGCGCGACGGATTGCTCGACAATCTGCCCTGGAATCTCGGCGAACGGGTGACCATCGGCAGTCCGGTGGCGGTCATGCTGGCCGGGGCAGCCCCCTATGCGCGGGTCTATGTACCCGAGCCTCATCGTGTGAAGGTCCGGGAAGGCGACAAGCTGCAGGTGCGTGTGGATGGCCTTGAGGAGCCCATCGAGGGGTCCGTGCGCTGGATCAGCTCGGAGCCCTCCTTCACGCCATATTACGCCCTCAACCAGACGGAGCGCGCCCGGCTGATGTATGTCGCGGAAGTCCAGCTGCCGGACAGCGCCGCGGACCTGCCGAACGGCGTTCCGGCGCAGGTCGTTCTGCCGTGAGTACGGCCCTGCCGGAATTTGTTGTCCGGGCGGAAGGTCTCGTCAAGAAATTCAAGGATTTCCGCGCAGTCGATGGTCTGGACCTGACCATCGAACGCGGCATGATCTACGGCTTCCTCGGGCCGAACGGCAGTGGCAAGACCACGGCGATGCGCATGCTCACCGGTCTCCTGACCCCGACAGAGGGCACCGTCGAGGTTCTCGGCCTTTCCGTACCCAGGGACGCGGAGACCCTGAAGTACAAGATCGGCTACATGACCCAGACCTTCTCGCTTTACGGCGACCTGACGGTCCGGGAAAACCTCCGCTTCATGGCAACGATCTACGGACTGACCGGCAAGCGGCGAAAGCAGCGCATCGGTGAGGTTCTGGAACGCTATGAACTGACGGACCTCCAGGACCGTTTCGCCGGCAAGATGAGCGGCGGCCAGCGCCAGCGCCTTGCGCTTGCGACCGCCGTCCTGCACGAGCCGCCCCTGCTGTTCCTGGACGAGCCGACCTCCGCTGTGGACCCGGAATCGCGCCGTCACTTCTGGGAGCAGCTTTTCGACCTCGTCGAGGGAGGAACCTCGATTGTCGTCACCACCCACTTCATGGACGAAGCCGAGCGCTGCCACAGGATCGCGATCATGGAATCGGGACAAAAGCGCGCCGACGGCTCGCCCAAGGAACTGATGGCCGCCATGGGCGCCAATGTGGTGGAAATCGAGGGGCCCAACCTGCGCGACATCCGCCGGAAGCTTCTGGGCGCCGAAGGCATCGTGGCTGCCGCCCAGCTGGGGGCCCGCCTGCGGGTGCTGGTCACCGACGACATTCCCGACCCCGAAAGCTATCTGAAGGCCAAGCCGGAGACCGCCGGCGCAAGCCTGATCGAACGCGTGCGCCCCAATCTGGAAGACGTCTTCGTCACTTCGACAGGAGAAGGCCGCCAATGAGGATGCTCTCCCGCATTGCCGCGATCTTTTTCAAGGAACTGGCCCAGCTGCGCCGCGACCGGATGACCTTCGGGATGGTCATCATGATTCCGCTGATCCAGCTCATCCTGTTCGGCTATGCCATCAACACCAATATCCGCGACATTCCCGTCGCTGTCGTCGACCAGGACCGGACCGCCATCAGCCGGATCCTGATCCAGATGGTCGAGGCCACCCGGGTGGTCGAGGTCACCGAGCGCTTTTCCACGGTCGAAGAAGCAGAAGCGGCCATCAAGTCGGCGCGCGTGCGGGCCGCCTTCATATTGCCCGACGACCTTGCCCAGCGCATCGTGCGCTCCCCCGCCACGGGTTTCGAGACGCCGCCTTCGACCGACGAGCAGACAAGCCGTCCGGTCGCGCAATGGATCGTCGACGGCTCCGACACGATGATCGCCGGGGCGATCAAGAGCCTGCGCAACATGCCGCTTACCGAAATGTTCCGAAAAGCCCCGAACCGCTCCACACCGACCTTCGAGGTCGCCCTGTTCTTCAATCCGGAGCAGCGCACCGCCGTCAATATCGTGCCGGGGCTGGTGGGGATCATTCTCACCATGACTATGATCATGTTCACCTCCGCCGCCATCGTGCGCGAACGCGAGCGCGGCAACATGGAGATGCTGATCAACACCCCGGTGAAGCCGATGGAGCTGATGATCGGGAAAATCATCCCCTATATCTTCATCGGCCTCCTGCAGACCGCGATCATTCTGGGGCTGGGGTATCTGCTTTTCAATGTCCCGCTGGGCGAAAGACCCGTCGACCTTCTGGTCGGAACGCTGCTGTTCATCGCCGCCAGCCTGTCGCTGGGACTTGTGCTGTCGACCATCGCCCAGACCCAGTTGCAGGCCACGCAGATGACCGTGTTCCTGCTGGTGCCGTCGATCCTCCTGTCGGGCTTCATGTTTCCCTACGAAGGCATGCCGTTGATCGCGCAATATATCGCCGAGGTGCTTCCGGCGACCCACTTCATGCGCATGATCCGCGGTTTCGTGCTGCGCGACGCCGGACTTCTCGACATGCAACAGGACGTCCTGTGGATGTGCGGTTTCTTCCTGCTCGGACTGGCGATTGCCGCCTTCAGGTTCAAGAAGCGGCTGGACTGAGTTGGCCCGGCGGGACACGGTTCACTTGGGCTGCGGCCCGGTGTCGAAGCGCGGGTTGGCCGTTCTGAGAACCGGCGTCTGCATGGAGACATTCTCCCGGCTTTCCCGCCAGACGACGAAGATGCCCGAGGCGATGATTATCGACGAGCCGATGGCGACATAGATGTCGGGCATTTCGGCAAAGAACAGCGCTCCGAACAGGGTCGCCCAGAGAATCTGGCTGTATTGCAGCGGCGCGACGACGGCGGCAGGCGCGGCGCGATAGGCGCCGATCATGAAGATCTGGGCCGTCACCGACAGAAAGCCGATGGTGGCCATCAGGCCGAGGTCGGGCAGGTCGACGGGCACATAGACCACCGGCAGCGTCAGCGACATGGCGACCATCGACAGGATCATCGGGTAGAGAATGAGCACGGCGGAGCGTTCCTGGCCGCCGAGCTTGCGGATGAGGATGGTCGCCAGCGAGTTGGCGCAGGCGGCCGTCAGTGCCGCGAGATGCCCGAGCGTCATCTCGGTCATGCCCGGACGGAGAACGATCAGCACACCGATCAGACCGACAACAACCGCAGCCCAGCGCTGCGCCCGCACGGTCTCCCCGAGCAGGGGCACGGAGAAGGCGGTGATGAGCAGCGGCATCGTGAAGAGCAGCGCATAGACCTCGGCCAGCGGCAGGGAGGTGAAGGCGTAGAACCCGCAGGACATGGAGACGATCGTCAGGCAGGACCGCAAGAGAACGAGCCAGGGATGGCGGGGCCGGAAATTGTCGACAACCTTGTCCGCCAGCATGAGTATCGACATCGGCACAAAGGCGAACAGCATCGAAAAGAAGATGATCTGGAAGACCGGATAGGACCCGCCGAGAGACTTGATGACCGCATCATGGCTGGAAAAAATGCCGAAGGCCACGAGCGCCGCAATCAATCCCCTTAGCGTTTCAGTCATGGCAGAGCCTTTTCGGGTTCGTTGCGGACCGGCCGCGCCTTCGAGGCGTCTGGGGGCAGAGCCGGCGCGGCAAGGTAAGAACAGGCCATCCATGCCGCGCGCGAACTCGGCGGGTGGCACAGCCCGTTGCCGAGATCATCGCTGAAAAGGAAAAAAGTTCAAGAAAGCCGGGACCGATTTCAGGTCTTTTCCTGTGTGCGGACAGGTTGACGGCTTGCGAAAACACGAACAGCGGGGAAGTTTCCCTCCCCGCTGCCGTATTGTCCGTCCGGTCATGTGCCCCGGGACGAGAACCACAGGCCGGTCGACACGAGAGGCCTCCGCCTACAGGATCCTGCGCCGAAGATAGGAGGAAACCACCTCGCCGGTCACCACCAGAACGATGATGGCGATGAGCACCGTGGAGACTTCCTGCCAATTGAACGTGTCGATGGCGCCTTGCAGGATGACACCGATGCCACCGGCCCCGACCAGTCCCAGAACCGTCGATTCGCGCAGGTTGATATCCCAGCGAAGGATGCTCACGGCGAAGAAGGTCGGCATCACCTGGGGCACGATCGCATAGAGCACCACCTTGAAATGGGACGCGCCACAGGCCTGCAGGGCTTCCACCGGCCGGGGATCTATCTCCTCGATGGCCTCCCCCAGCAGCTTGCCGAGAAAGCCGATCGACCGGAACATGATGGCGACAATGCCGGCGACGACTCCGGGACCGAAGATCGCCACGAAAAGCAGCGCCCAGATGATCGTGTTGACGGAGCGTGAGGAGACCAGAATGAACCGGCCGATCCACAGCGTCACCGCATTCGGCGTGGTGTTCTGGGCGGCGATATAGGCGACGGGAAGTGCGAGCACCACCGCCAGAGCCGTTGCGATCGTCGCAAGGTTGACCGTTTCCAGAAGGGCGCTGAGGATCTGGTCCAGATTGGCCGGATCCGGTGGCACCATGCGGCCGAAAAGATCGCCCATCTGGTTCGGGGCGTCCCACACCCAGGCCCAGACAATGTTGACGCTGGCCAGTGCCCAGGCGACGACCAGCGTCGCCAGGGCGAACCAGGCGTAGCGCTGAAACCTCTGTTGCGGCGTGTAGCGCGACCATTCTTGCAAAGCTAGCTGTTCCATTACGCGATCCGCTTCCTGATTGCGCCGCTGACGGCTTCGGATATCAGGATGACTCCGACGATAACCATCGTGATGGCGAGGGCGAAATCGTAGTCGTAGCGGCCGAAGGCGTTGGCCAGCGTGGCACCGATGCCGCCGGCGCCCACGATGCCGACAACTGCAGATGCCCTGAGATTGCTGTCGAGCTGATAGATGCCAAGGCCGATCTGACGCTGCATGATCTGCGGAAAGACGGCATAGATCAGCGTGGTGAGGAAGGAAGCACCTGCCGCCTTCATCGCTTCCACGGGGCCGGGATCGATCTCCTCGATGCGTTCTGCCAGCAGTTTCGCCACGAATCCGATGGAATAGACGATCAGGGTCAGAATCCCGGCGAAGGGGCCGAAACCGACGGCCTTCACGAAGATGATGGCGACGATCACCGGATGAAAGCTGCGTGCAACGACGATGATGGCCCGGCCCAGATAGTAGATGGGCAGCGGCGCAATGTTCCTGGCGGCCATGAAGGCAATGGGTATCGACAGGAAGACCCCGCCGACGGTTGCCAGAAGCGCGATCTTGAGACTTTCAAGAAAGCCGTCGATGAGCAGCCCGCTACGCTGAAAGCTCGGCGGAAACGCGCCCCCGAAGATCCGCCCGGCGCGCTCCAGGCCCTGGGCGGCGCGCTGCCAGTCGATCGGCAGCGTCATCACCGTCACGGCGATATAGGCCACCACCGCCGCATAGAGGCCGTAGCGCACCACCGGACTGGAGATGAAGGGCTGCTTGCGCCAGTGGTCCCTGGCCCCCGTCATGCCGCTTTCCCTTCAACCTGCCGGTCCGCGTGCGGGATGCCGGCATAGATATCATGCATGGCCTCGTCGGTAAGCGCCCCGGGCAGGTCGTCAAAAATGATGCGTCCGTAGCGCATGCCGACGATCCGGTCGCTGAATTCCTTGGCCTCGTGCACGTTGTGAATGTTGATGATGACCGGCAGCTTCAGTTCGCTCGCCAGATCGCGCAGCAGCACCATGATCTGCTCTGAGGTCTTGGGGTCGAGCGATGCGGTCGGTTCATCGGCCAGCAGGATTTCCGGCTGCTGCATCAGGGCCCGGATGACACCTACCCGCTGCCGTTCGCCGCCGGACAGTTCATCGGCGCGCTTGTCGGCGTAGTGGGCGATGC
Organism: Labrenzia sp. 011; assembly: GCF_003075075.1. Taxonomy (GTDB): domain Bacteria; phylum Pseudomonadota; class Alphaproteobacteria; order Rhizobiales; family Stappiaceae; genus Roseibium. The sequence goes on from NZ_QCYM01000016.1 coordinate 29,412, forward strand.
CCACGCGTTCCATCAGTTCAAACGCGCGCCGGATATCCTCCTTCGGGTAGCGGCGGGTCAAGGCAGCCCAGGTCGAGATATAGCCGAGCCGCCCGCTCTGCACGTTTTCCATGACCGTGAGACGGTCGACCAGATTGAAGCTCTGGAAAACCATCCCGACCCGGCGTCTGGCGATGCGAAGATCGCGCTTGCCCAGAGCGGTAAAATCGGTGCCGTTGAGCGTGATGGTTCCGGACGTGGGTTCGACCAGGCGGTTGATGCAACGCAGCAGCGTGCTTTTTCCGGCACCGGAAGAGCCGATGACCGAGACGACCTGGTCGCCCTCGATCTCGAGGTTGAGATCCTTGAGCACCGGATCCCCTGCCCCGTAGCGTTTTACAAGGCTTTTGATTTTAAGCATGTTTTTCCCCGTGTGGAGCGGCCCGCTACCGGTGGGACAGCGGGCCGTGAAAGCAGGAACCCTTATTTGGCAAGGCCCTGAGGGGTGTATTCTACGCCGTTGCTGGCCTGGATCTGCCGGATGACGGCCCACTGATCCTTGTAGGTGATGGGGATGAACTTGCTCACACCCTCGAACTCCTCACCGAGCTTGTTGCCCTTGAAGTCGAAGGTGAAGAAAGCTTCCTTGATCTTTTCAACCAGCTCCGGATCGAGATCGTGGGCGTAGTTGAAGGATGTGGTCGGGAAAGGATCGCTTTCCCACACAAGGCGCACGTCCGCCGGATCGTAGAGGCCACGCTCGGCCATGCGTTCCACCACTTCCGAGGCCACCGGGGCGGCATCGTAGTCACCGGCAACAACACCCAGCATCGACTGGTCGTGCGAGCCGGAATAGACGACTTCATAGTCCTCGTCCGGCACGACGCCGAGTGCGGGAAACAGGGCGCGCGGCGCCTGGTTGCCGGAATTGGACGTCGGCGACGTGTGGGCAACGCGTTTGCCGGCCATGTCGGCAGGCGTCTTGATGTCCGAATCGGCCTGGGTGAAGACCTGCAGGCGATAGCCGAACTGACCGTCGTCGCCGCCCATGATGGCGAAGGGCACCGCACCGGCCAGATTCACCGCGAAGGGGGTCGGCCCCGTGGAGAAGCCGGCGATGTGCAGACGGCCGGAGCGCATGGCTTCAACTTCGGCGGAATTCGACTGCACGGCGAAGAACTGGACATCCTTGCCGGTAACGTTTTCCAGATGGTCGATGAAGGGCGCCCAGATGTCCGCATAGACCGCGGGATCTTCCACGGGCGTATAGGCGAAGACCAGCGTGTCAGGGTTGCTCAGTTTGGCCGGATCCGTTGGCGCATCGGCGACGAGGTCTCCGTTCGCATCGCAATAGATGCTGTCGAGCGCGCCCCGATTGGAGCAATCGGCGGCATAGGCCGAAGACAGGGCAAAACCGGTCACGAAAGCCACGGATCCGAGCCGGGCCAACAAATTTCTCATATTTTCCTCCCATATGGATCAATCCTGCCCTGCAGAGGCTGCAAGGCACCTTGAAAGATCGCGCTCAGGCTAGCGACAGGAAGCGGAAAAAGGCGAGCGGAGTTATGTTAACAGAACGCAGGTGCCCGGCCTTTTTTGTTAACAATGTTACAGCGCCGGATTTGCCGCTGAAACAATTGTAACGAGATTCCGGCCTTCCCCGAGAGATCTTCATGCTAGACACCTCAAGGAATTGCAAAAGAGCAATGCTATGGATGCAAACGCGACACGACCGGTAATCGCCATCGTCGATGACGATGCAGATGTGCGCGAGACCCTGTCCGCATTGATGGAGTCGAGCGGCTTTGCACCGGTCGCCTTTGCCGACAGCGCCGGTTTCAAGGCCGCCGGCAATCCGGAGAATTTCGACCTCGCGCTGATCGACCTGCGCCTCAGGGGCGAATCCGGCCTGTCCCTGGCCATCCACATCCGCGAGTTCCACGAACTTCCCATCGTCATGCTGACCGGTGTGGGCGATGAGATCGACAAGATCATCGGGCTGGAAACGGGCGCGGACGACTATCTGATGAAACCGTTCAATCCGCGCGAACTTGTGGCGCGGATCCGTGCGGTTCTGCGCCGCTACGGCCACGGGCTGTCGGCAAGCCCAAAGGCCGGCAGGGATCAGGAGATCATTTTCGGCGACAAGCGGGTCGACCTCAAGCGCCGGGAACTCCTCGACCGGCACGGCGACGAGATACCGCTCACGAATGCGGAATATGTGCTGCTGGAGTATTTCGTCAAGAACCCCGAGCGCATCATTCCCCGCACCGAGCTGATGCGGGAAATCGGCAGCGACATGCAGCGCTATGTGGACAGGACCATCGACGTCCTGATCCTGCGGCTGCGCCGCAAGATCGAAAACGTGCCGTCCAAACCCGTCCATCTGCAGACCCGCAGAGGCCAGGGCTATATCTTCGTGCTTCAGGCCGAGAGATCATGAAGACGCCGCGCATCCGGCAACCGAGCATCCGGCTGCTGCTGCTGTCGGCCATCGGACTCCTGCTGGTCGTCATCATGGTGATCGGGACGATCGCCCTGATGACCCTCAACAGCGCCGAAGAGCGGCTTGCGACGTTTCACGACCAGACCCTGAACGAAGTCTCCGATGCGCTCGAACTCTCCGGCAACGCATCCAAACTGGCGACCTCGGCTCCCTTTCTGATGACCTTGAGCCCGAGCTTCCAGCTGGAAAGCGAGGCCGAGGAAATCCTTCAGACGCTGGAACACATCCAGCAACTGGGCGGCGGCGATCCTGAACTGGCCCGGCCGCTCGCCCGGATCCGCGCAGCGATCGACGATCTCGTCAGGGTCATGGCTCCACAGGCACGACATGCCGCTACCCTTGCGTTGATCGACCAGGATCTCGAGCGCCTGCAAAGGCGCTTCCGCAACCTTGCCCAGGACACAAGGCAATCCCCCCGGCAGCGCCAGGCCTGGTCATCGCTGCAACAGCTGGTCATGACCGCCATCGGCGCCCTGCGCAGCCGCGAGCTGATCAAGGTCGGCGAACATCAAAGCAATTATCTCCGCATCCGGCAGGAAATCGCTTCGGATCCTTCCCCCTATCTGAGCGCCGCGCTAGCCGACGTTGAGAATGCGGTGGGCGACAGGGGCGATCTGTTTTCGCTCCGCTATTCCGGACTGGCCGCGAAACTGGATGCGGAGAACGCGCTCTTCCGCATCCGCACGGAAGTCGCCCAGGTGAACGCCTATGCGCTGCAGAAGGTCACCGACGCCAAGCTGAGACTGCAAGCGTCGCGCGAGCGGACAACCACGAGCATCACCTTCGCCAAGGCCGTCATCGTGGTGCTCACGGCGATCAGCATGATCGTCGCCGTGGTCTCGGCCCTGTTCGTCTCGCGATATGTTGCTGCCAATCTGCACCGGATCACCGATGTCATGCGCCGGCTTGCCGCCGGCGACCTGAAGGCCCGGCTGCCGAAGAAAAGCAGCTCTTCGGATGAAATCGGCCAATTGTCCGAGGCGTTCCGCAAGTTCCGCTCCAACGCCCTGCGGCTGGAGCGGAAGACCAGGGAGGTCTGGCGGCGCAACGAGCTGTTCATAACAGTCTTTCAGAACATCAGCGACGGTGTCGCCGTTCTGTCTCCTGCGGGACAGATCCTGGCGGAGAACGGCCGGGTGCGCGAACTTCTGCGCCTGGAGCCCGTCCGGGACGAACACCGCCTCACCCTGCAGGACCTGATCGGGCGATCCGCCTTCAAGCGGCGCGCGAATGAAAACGACCGTGCGGGTTTCGGCGAATATGCCGATGCCGCCGGGCACGTGCTGGAGGTGCGTCAGTCGCCGCTGCCGGACGGCGGTTCCGTGTGGCTGTTTTCCGAGACCACCGAACGCAAGCGCATCGACGAACGTCTTGAGGAAATCCGGCGCGTGGAGAGCCTGGGCAAGGTCACCGGCGAAGTCGCCCATGATTTCGGCAATATCCTCTCCACCATTTCCGGCAACCTGCACATGCTGGAAGGCGAGCTGTCGCCAAAGGCGTCGGTCCTGCGCGCGCGCATCAACGATGCGGTCGAACTCGGCGTATCGCTGATCGAGCGCCTGCTGGCCTTCGCCCGCAAGCAGCATCTGGCGCCGCAACAGACCGATATCGCCGCCATCGCGGAAGGGATGGAAGATCTCCTGTCCATGGCGCTGCCGGAAACTGTGACCCTGTCCATCACCTGCGACGACGGGCCGATGTTTGCCCGCATCGACCCCGGGCAGCTCGAAAGCGCCATCCTGAATCTTTGCGTCAATGCCGGGCAGGCGATCCACGATCGCGGCGAGATCGAGATCGGCGTTGCCAGACAGGCGGACGGATGGGTCGCGCTCTCCGTCAGGGACGACGGCTGCGGGATGGACGCGGACACGTTGCGGCAGGCGGCGGAACCATTCTTCACCGCCCGCGCCGATGGCGAGGGAACGGGTCTTGGCCTGTCCATGGTCCATGGTTTCGTGCACCAGTCCGGCGGATCGATCCGGATCGTTTCCGACCCCGGACAGGGCACCTGCGTGACGCTGCTGTTTCCGGAGCAGACCGGCACTTGTGACGTACAGCCGCGGGCGGACGGCCGGAAGCCGGCGCTTGTCGTCGATGACGATGTCAGGTCAGCCGAGGCGATCACCCGGCTCGTGGAGGATTTCGGTTATTCGGCCGTCACCGTGCATTCGTTCCGCGAGGCCCTTGCGCAGCTCCGGTCCGACCGGTCCCTGTCGGTGGTGATAACCGACCTGCAACTTGATGATGGAAATTCCGGCTGGTCAGTCGTGCAGGAAGCCCTGGAAACGCACAGGAGATGCAGGGTTGTCGCCATTTCCGGGCATCTGCCGGAAAAAGATCCGGTTGCAGCCGGTTTCCGTGACCGGTTCGCCAAGCTCCCGAAGCCGGTTACCGCAGAAGCCCTTCGCGGACCTCTGGGGCATGGCACCGGGTCTCCCGCGTGAGGCAAGCGCGGCACATGTGTGCAAAAGCGGACCGCTTCTAGACGAACACCCGTGCAAGAGCCGCAACGGCCAGGGCGGTGGCGGCGCGTTTGGGGCCCGCGAACTCGGAGGCTGTCTGTCCCGGCACCATCAGGATCACCCGATTGAGATCGGACGCATCCAGATGATCCAGATCAGCGGATTTCGCGGCTTCCTCAGCGGAAAAGCGGATCTCGTCGAGCATCCGCACGAGTCCCTGCCAGATATGAAGGGGCGGCGCCTCGTTTGTGCTGCACCAGCGAACAATTTCATCTTCCGACACGTTCAAAGCCACTGCCGCCTCTTTGGTACTGAGGCCAACGTAGCTCATCATATCGCTGAAATTACTCATTAATTTCCCCAAGCGCGATTTGCGCTGCTAATATTCGAAGGTTTATATTGCATCGCAATATGGCAAAATTCCAGCCCTTTACAAGAATTTAGTTAACTCCTGCACCGGCAAACGAGTGCCGAACGGCGGGAAGCGGCGATTCTCGCGCATGATCTCGCCAATTCTGTCAGGGCATTGCGGGGGCAACACCCGGAGCGGACTGTCGGTTCCACCAATCCCCTGAAATACCTGAGGAAAATCGATATCGGTGGAAAACGAATGGCGGCCCGATTGTCCGGGTCGGTTAATGATAGGTTTATGCGAGCAAATCAACCTCAGTTTTCGTGCGCCGCCGGACCTCCTCATTCAAATGAAGTTCAAGGGAAAATCCTTCATTGCGATCGTTCTGACACCTGAACCTCCGTTTCCGGAGTGGTTCAAGGAGATCGACCGCATTATCGCGCGCTCGCCGGGGTTCTTCATCGACCGCCCCATCATTCTGGACGTGCGCGGCAGCAAGATCCCGATCGATGCGCTCGAAGAGCTTCTCGACGGCCTGTCGGAGAGATCGATTCGGGTGATGGGCATCGACGGGGTGGCGGGAACCCGGCTGAAGCCCGGCATGCCGCCGAGTTTTTCCGGAGGCCGCCTCACCTCGGACGTGGATGTTCCGGAGCCCGTGGGCGGTGGAGACAAGACAGAAAACACCGCGCCGGATATCGGCCCTGCGCCGAAGGACGGCGGCAAGAAAGCCGGAACCGGTCCGGGACCGGCGAAAGCCGCCTCCCCTGCGACAGCCGACGGCAAGTCCGGGGACGATGCGGGCAAAGCGGACACGGAAACAGACACACTGTCCGCACCGGCCAGTGTCACGGACGGATCGTCCATCGTCATCACCGAGCCGGTTCGCTCGGGGCAGAGCATTCTTCACCCCGAGGGGGACGTGACGGTGATCGGTTCCGTCAGTTCAGGCGCGGAGATCATTGCCGGAGGCTCCATCCACGTCTACGGCGCCCTGCGCGGCCGGGCCCTGGCCGGGGTTTCGGGGAAGGACAGTGCCCGCATCTTCTGCTCGAAGCTGGATGCGGAACTGGTTTCCATCAACGGACTTTACAAGGTCGCGGAAGATTTTGACGGAACCCTTCGCAACGTACCGGCGCAGATCCGCTTCGAAAACGAGACACTGGTCTTCGAGGAACTGACTTAAACACCGCGCCGGCTATCCGAGAGGGGCCGGAGCCGACAACGAAACGGGACATACACATGAGCAACGCCACAGTCGTCGTGGTCACGTCAGGCAAGGGCGGCGTGGGCAAGACCACCTCAACCGCCGCCATTGCCTCGGCGCTCGCCAAGGAAGGCTATCAGGTCTGCGCTGTCGACTTCGACGTCGGCCTGCGCAATCTCGACCTGATCATGGGCGCGGAACGGCGGGTCGTCTTCGATCTGGTCAACGTCGTGCGCGGCGAAGCCTCGATCAAGCAGGCCTTGGTGCGCGACAAGAAGCTCAACAACCTCTTTCTGCTGCCCGCGTCCCAGACCCGGGACAAGGACGCCCTGACCGAGGAAGGCGTGGCCAGCGTCATCAGCGAATTGCGCATGTATTTCGACTGGGTGATCTGTGACAGCCCCGCCGGCATCGAGCGCGGCGCGACGCTTGCCATGCGCTACGCGGACGAGGCGATCATCGTTTCCAATCCGGAGGTTTCCTCCGTGCGCGACTGCGACCGGATCATCGGTCTGCTGGACGCCAAGACGAAGGTCGCGGAAGACGGCAACCGCATGCCCAAGCATCTGCTGATCACCCGCTATGACGTGGAGCGGGCGAAGGCCGGCGACATGCTGGCGACCGACGATGTGGTGGACATTCTTTCCGTGCCACTGATCGGGGTCGTGCCGGAAAGCAAGGACGTGCTCAAGGCCTCCAACGTCGGGGTTCCCGTCACCGTGTCGGACGAAAACTCCCCGGCCGCGAAGGCCTATACGGAGGCGACGCGCCGGCTACTGGGCGAAAACATCCCGGTGACCATTCCCGAAGAGAAGAAAAGCCTGCTCGGCAAGATCTTCAAGGGGAGGGCTGCATGAACATCCTGAGCTTCTTTGGCAAACGGAACGAAACCGCTTCCGTTGCCAAGAACCGGCTGCAGATACTTCTGGCTCACGAACGGGCGAATGACGGTTCCGACGCGCTGCTGATTTCGAGCCTCAGGGAAGACATCCTCGCCGTTGTCGCAAAGCGCGTCGACATCGATCCGGATTCCGTGCGGCTGGAAATGGACCGCACGGGCGATGTCACCACCCTGGAAATCGATATCGAACTGCCCGCCGCGCGAGCGTCCTGACAGGTTTCTGCCGGCTCCAGCCGCAGTTGAATGCAAGGAACGTCATCGGCCAACAGGCATCCGGTCGCTTTCGGGCGGTGGCCTGTTGGTCGTGCTCTTTCAGCGTGACGGCCGGACGGTGCCACCGGACGCGCAAAAGCCGGAACAGAAGACGCATGCACTCCGGGATCGGGTCATGGCTGCGAATTGCGCATGAAACCCGCGGCGCGCCTATTCATTCGAAGGACGCCCGCTGCCAGTCTTTCGCAAGATCCAGCCACAGAATGGCCGCTGCGAGGCAGGGAATGATCGAGGCAAGCGTCAGCGCAAGCAGGGTCCCCTGTGTTCCGAACCTGTCCATGAGAACGGATCCGATCAGCGGCGCGACGGCGGCAGCGATCAGCATCGGCATAGCCAGACGCCCCATCATGTACGGGTAATCCTCGGCACCGAAGGCTGCCAGCGGCAGCGCCCCGCGGGCAATCGACCAGAGCCCGTTGCCTGCACCATAGGCCAGAAGGGCCACCGCTGCCGGTATCCCTGTCAGCAGGCCAGCAAAGCCGAACAGGACAAAGGCGGTGGATGCGATCATCGTCCAGACCGGATGGTGCCGTCCCTTGCCGAGCATCTCCAGAACACGGGCGCCGACCTGCGCCGGGCCGATCAGTGTTCCCAGCCCGACGGCGGCCGCGAGCGCATAACCCTTGGCGGTCAGGATCGTGATGAGATGGACGGACCAGACCGTGGCGATCATGGCCAGCAGCGTTCCGGCGACCGCTATGCACCAGAACCGTAACCGGAAGGTGTTCCGCGCCCCGTCCTGGCGAGGTGCGGACGGGACCGCCTTTACGGGAACAGGTTGCGCGCCGGGCACCGCAAACCAGCACATGGGCGCCGTGACCAGCACATGGACACCCGCATAGATCAGGCAGGTTGCTCTCCAGCCGTAGCTCTCGACAAGCAGGGCGGAAATCGGCCAGCAGACCGTGCTGGCGAAGCCGCCCCAGAGCGTCAGGGCCGTAATTGCGGAGCGGGCCTCGGTCCGGTAGAGATGGCCCAGGCTGGAGAAAGCCGCATCGTAAAGTCCCGCAGACATGCCCATGCCCACAAGGCACCAGGCCGCGAAGTAAAGCGGCAAGGTCGTGGCAAAGCCGAGCAAGGCAAGCCCGCAGGCAAGCAAAAGCATGCCGACGGCCATGACCCGCCGTCCCCCTTCGGCCTGGATCAGACGGCCCACTTTCCTTGCGGAGACACCCGAAACAAGCAAGCCGAGAGACACCCCGCCCATGATTGACGCGGAACTCCAGCCGGTATCCCGGGCGATCGGCGCGGCGAGAACCGCCAGCAGATAGTAGGAGCTGCCCCAGGCGAGAATCTCGACCACACCGAGTACGGAAATGATGCGAAGCCGTTCGTTCCGGATCATGCAGGTACAGGCTCCACAAGGCATCGGAAGGGACCACTTCCGGGACAGAGAAAGATGCCGCCTTCACCCTGCCGCATGCATCCTACGGTGCGGCGGTCACGCCTCGTAGACGATCTCGCGGGTCTCGCGGAATTTCACGTCCGGGAATTTCTCGGTAATATGACCGATCTCCCAGGCGTTCTTGAACAGGAACACAGGCTTGTCGTCGCGGTCGTTGGCGATCGACATGCGGTGGCCCTCGATCATTTTCTGAAGGGTCTGGCTGTCGGTCTCGATCCAGCGGGCGGTGGTATAGGGCACGGTCTCAAAGCCGATCTCGGTGCCGTATTCGGCCTTCAGCCGGTCGACCACCACGTCGAGCTGCAGCGCGCCGACGACACCGACGATCCAGTTGGAGCCGAGATCCGGCTTGAAGATCTGGACAAGGCCTTCCTCGGCCAGATCCTGCAGACCCTGACGCATCTGCTTGACGCGCATGGTGTCGGCCAGACGGACCCGGCGCAGGATTTCCGGCGCGAAGGCCGGCAGGCCGGTGACGTGGATGTTCTCACCTTCGGTCAAGGTGTCGCCGACGCGCAGCTGGCCATGGTTGGGCACGCCGATGACATCGCCCGGATAGGCGAGGTCGGCGATCTCGCGTTCCTCGGCGAAGAAGAAGATCGGCGCGGAGACCGCGATCTGCTTGCCGGCACGCACGTGTTTCAGCTTCATGCCCCGCTTGAAGGTGCCCGAGCACAGGCGCAGGAAGGCGATCCGGTCACGGTGCTTGGGGTCCATGTTGGCCTGGACCTTGAAGACGAAGCCGGTGACCTTGTCCTCGCCCGGCATGATCGTGCGGCCGCCCGTGGCCGGCTGGGAGTGCGGCGGCGGCGCGAATTCGGCGATGAAGTCGAGCAGTTCTTCGATGCCGTAATCGCGCAGGGCCGAGCCGAAGAACACCGGCGTCAGATGCCCCTCCAGGAAGCTCTCGCGATCGAATTCGGCATAACCTTCCGCACCGAGTTCAACATTTTCTTCAAGTTCATTGAGAACCCGGTCGAAGACCGTGCCGGTCAGGATCTCGTCGCCCAGGCCCGAAACGTCCTTGGTCTGGGTGTAGGCCCCTCCCCGCTCGCCGGCGGAGGTATGGAATTTCTTCTTCTGCCAGTCGTAGACGCCGAAGAAGTCGGACCCCATGCCGACCGGCCAGGTCTGCGGGCTGACATCCAGCGCCAGCGCTTCCTGCACCTCGTCGAGGATTTCCAGCGCGTGACGGCCTTCGCGGTCGATCTTGTTGACGAAGGTGATGATCGGAATGTCGCGCAGGCGGCAGACCTCGAACAGCTTGCGGGTCTGGGTCTCGATACCCTTGGCGGCATCGATCACCATGACGGCGGCATCGACGGCGGTCAGGGTGCGGTAGGTGTCTTCGGAAAAGTCCTCGTGGCCCGGCGTGTCGAGCAGATTGTAGATGATGCCCCGGCGCTCGAAGGTCATGACGGAGGACGACACGGAGATGCCGCGTTCCTGTTCGATCTTCATCCAGTCGGACCGCGCCCGGCGGCGTTCGCCGCGGGCGCGCACCTGACCGGCGGCCCGGATCGCGCCGCCCGACAGCAGCAGCTTCTCCGTCAGCGTGGTCTTGCCGGCATCCGGATGGGAAATGATCGCGAAGGTGCGCCGGGCTTGATAGGGCGCCGTGCCGTTGAGGCTGGTCATGAAGGTCTCCTGATCGCCGTCCGGCGGAGGCGCGCGACCGCGCCGGTAAAACCGGGGGCGCAACCTGTCAATCAAGACCGGACGGATTGATGTTTCGTTGGCGCAAGGTCATAGAGAGAATCCCGCTGGATTTCCAGCATTGAATCTCTGACGTCCCTTTCCGCCGCAAGGAGATCGCCTTGAGCCACCGCAAATGCCTGATCATCGGCCTTGCCATGATCGCCGCCACCGCCGCCCTCCTGCTGGCCATGGGGCGAATCCCGATCTGCGAGTGCGGTTATGTGCTTTTCTGGACCCCGGCGGACGATCTTGCCGGCTCGTCCCAGCATATAGCCGACTGGTACACGTTTTCGCACATCATCCACGGGTTCCTGTTCTATTGGTTCCTGTGGCTCCTGTTCCGGCGCACCAGCGTGTGCCAGCGGGCCCTCGGCGCAATCTTCATCGAAGCCACCTGGGAACTGCTGGAAAACAGCCCGTGGATCATCGACCGCTATCGGGAAGCGACCATTGCGGTCGGCTATACCGGCGACAGCGTTCTGAACTCGGTCTTCGACATTGTGTGGATGCTGGCCGGCTTCTTCTTCGCCTGGCGTCTGCCTGTCTGGGTGACGGTCCTGACCGGCATTTTCTTCGAGCTTCTGGCGCTCTGGGTCATCCGGGACAATCTGACCCTGAACGTCGTGATGCTGGTCTATCCGATCGAGGCGATCAGGGTCTGGCAGGGCGGGTGACCCGAGGCGCGACAAAGTCCCGGCCGTTCACAGGTGGAACAGCTTGTGTTTCTTCAGCAGCTCGATGAGAACTTCGCGCGCGTCCTGCCGGTGGCTCCTGTGGCGCTCGCGGGCAAGCGCCGCCTCGCCCTTGCGGATCGCGTCGAAGACCGCCCGGTGGTCCTCGTTGGATTTCACCGGAAGGGGCCGGATATAGAGGGTCATCGCCCGGGCCCGGCGGACCTGGTTGGACATCATGGAGACGATCGACTGGACGCGCGAATTTCCGCCAAGGCGCACGAGCTCGTCGTGGAAGGCGTTGTCGGCGAGCGCCCAGGCTTCCCGGTCCTCGCGGGCCAGCGCGTCCTCCATGGCCTCGATCGCCTGCTTGAGCGCACCAAGATCCTCGTCGGAATAGCCCGCTTTCGCCGCTTCCTCGGCCGCCAGGGCCTCAAGTTCAGTCAGGACGGCGTAGATCTCTTCCATGTCCTTGAGCGACAGGGTTGCGATCCGCACGCCCTTGCGCGGACGCACTTCCAGAAGACCCTGCTGCGCCAGCATCAAGGTCGCCTCACGCACCGGGGTGCGTGACATGCCGAGCCGGTCGGCCAGTTCGCTTTCCAGGTGATCGGAGCCCGCGGCCAGTTCGCCGTCGAAGATCAACTGACGGATCTGCTCCATCGCCTGCGTGGTGATCGTTTTTGGTTTCTGTGCCTCAAGCACCGGCAAACCCCCGGATTTTTCGCCCCAGCCGGTCGGACTCATAAATCGCCTGTTCGATCGCGATGACCCTGAGATAGTCGCGCGCCGTATTCTCCAACGGTTTTCTGTCCAGAAGACCGTCGATCACGTGGTTTATCAGATTCCCGACGCAATCACCGCCAAAGCCCTGCCATTGCCTGGCGGCGAGCAGGACCGTGTCCTGCTGCTCGCCGAAAGCCCGCTGGCGCACGGAGCCGTCGCCCGAAAGCGTGAGGGTTCCCCCGGTGCATTCGACCAGGGCTTCTCCAAGAGTGGTACGGCAGTTTTCCGCTGCATGGTCCAGCAGACGGTTGCCATCGAACAGGGCCCGCACACCGTCCGCGTAATCGAAGATGAAGTAACCGGCGTCCTCTCCCTTGATCACGGGATTCAGCCGGCGCAGATCCGCATAGACCGCTTCAGGTTCGCCGAGCAGGTAGCGGAAGGTATCGACCCAGTGAACGCCGGTCTCGTGGATCAACAGCCTCGGCATCTGCTGAAAATAGGGCTGGCGGTCGAGATAGGCCCGGGGCCCCTGCCCGTCCCCCGTCCTGAGCCGGAAGGTTATCTGCATCGGATCGCCGAGAAGTCTGCTGTCCAGCACCTGACGGATGGCGCGGTACCATGGCTGAAAGCGGAAGTTCTCGTGAATGACAAGCGTGACGCCGGCTGCTTCCGCAAGGTCCGTGGCCTTCCTGGCCTCTTCCAGCGACATGCAGAAAGGCTTCTGGCAGATGATGGCCCTGACGCCGGCCGCGATCGCCCGCTTGATCGCGTCGAAATGCGTCGGCGGCGGCGTGATGATGTCCAGCAGGTCCGGCCCGGACGTTTCCAGCATGGCGTCCAGATCGTCATAGGCCGGAAGGCCGGTGGCTTCCGCCTTGCTCCGGTCCCGGTCACAGGCCCCCACGAGACGGGCGCGCGGAACCCGGCTCCATGCCTCATAATGGAACTGCGCGAAATATCCGGCGCCGAGACAGGCCACCCGCATGGCTTTTGTGCCGTCCTTCATGGTTTTCATCCTCCTCCCGCGTTCCACCGGCCCGGCCGCTCATGCCGGCGGCCTGTGCGGACCGGTGTCCGCATCGCTTGTTTTTTTGATAGTCGACATTGCTGTCGTTGACAAGGGATTGATTTGCGTATACGCAATCCAATGTTTAAATCAATACGGCCTTTGGAGCGGCCGTGGGAGGAGATTGAGATGCTTGACAAGAAAACCCTGAGCCGCCTGGCCCTGAGCACCGCCATCCTGGTGGCCGGCATGGGCAATGCATGGGCCGTGGAGACCCTTCGGTTCAGCCACACCGACAATCCGGGCGGTTCGCGCCAGGCAGCGGCGGAGCTGTTCGCGGAAAAGGTCGCCGAATATACGGACGGGCGTTATGAAGTGCAGATCTTCCCGTCGGGCCAGATCGCCAACGATCCGAAAGCCATCGAACTTCTGCAGCTTGGCGGCATCGACTTCACCGTATCTGCAACGGGCAGCTACGCGACCCATCTGCCCAGCCTGAACCTGACCGCCATGCCCTTCCTGGTCGACACCTACGAGCAGGGCTGGGAACTTTACGACAATTCGGAATGGCTGCAGGGCGAATTCGCCAAGCTTCCGGAAAAGGGTTTCCGGGTCCTGTCGACCTGGGAAGCCGGGTTCCGCAGCTTCACGACCAATGAGCCCCTGAACACTCCCGAAGACGCCGAATCCATGAAGATGCGTGTCTTCCCGAACGACATGATCCGCTGGTCCATGGAAGCAATCGGTTTCCAGACCGTCGTCATGCCGATTACCGAAGTCTATCTTTCCATCCAGCAGGGCATCGTGAACGGTCAGGAAAACCCGGTCGACACGATCAAGTCGCTGCGGTTTTATGAAGTCGCTCCCTACATCACCCTGACCCGTCACGTTTACAGCCCCCTCCCGCTGACGATCGCGGAGAAGACCTGGCAGTCCTTTTCCGACGAAGACCGGGAAGCGGTCCTGAAGGCGGCCGTCGAATCCGCAGCGTTCAGCCGCAACCTGGTCAAGAGCTCGGTCGAGAGCCAGCTCGCGGAAATGCAGGAAGACGGCGCTACGGTGACCGTGCCGGACATCGGCCCGTTCCGCGACGCGGTGCAGCCGGTCTATGCCAAGGCCAAGGAAGTCTACGGCGAACAGGCCGTCAACGACATCCTGGGCGATGCCGCGGCCATCCGCGAGCAGCTGCCTGCCAAGAACTGATCTGGCGACTTGAGTTAAAATCCGGCCGGAACCCGGGAGTTTCCTGCGCGGTTCCGGCCCTTTCCTCAAATTAAAGAGATGTGCCTTGGATTACCGTGATCATTATCCGGCCGTTTTGCGCTGGCTCAGTCATCTGGTCGACCTCAGCCTGGTGCTCGGTGGCTTTTCGATCGTCGCCCTGGTGTTCTGCAACGCATCGCTGCGGGGCTTCGCCGGGTTCGACCTGGCCTGGTCACTTGAAGTCACCAGCTTCCTGCTGCTGTGGAGCACATTCATCGGCTGTGCCGGTGCCGTTGCGCGCGGCGCGCACATGCGGGTGACGGAGATTGTCGAAAGTCTCTTTCCGCGCACGGCGCAACGTCTGCTGTCCGTGACGATCGACGTGATCATCGCCGTGCTGCTGATCAGCCTGATCTACACCGGCTACCACATCTCGGTGCATACCTGGGCGCAGAAGACGACCGTGCTCTACTGGCCGGTAGGTCTCCTGTATGCCTCCATGCCCGTGGGCATGACGCTGACCCTGATCTTCCATCTCTTCAACATGGTGTTCGACATGCGGAACCCGGTGGTTCCGCATGCAATTCACACCGACGGCGGCGAGACCCTGACATGATCCTGCTCTTCGTTGTTGCGGTCTTCCTGACCACCATCTTTCTCGGCGTTCCCCTGGTCTGGGCCATCCTGATCACGGCCGTTCTGCCGATCCTGGTTTTCGACCTCGGCTATCCGCTGCAGGCGCTTTACCTGAATTTCATCGGCGGGGTGGAGCCCAACCACTTCCTGGCGATCCCGCTGTTCATCGTCGCCGGCGAAATGATGAGCCGCGGCGGCGTCGGCCTGCGCATCATCGGCTTTGCCCGCGCCGCCTTCGGTTTCATGGCGGGTGGTCTCGGCATGGTCGTCGTCGGCGCCTCGATGATTTTCGGCGGCATTTCGGGCTCGGCGATCGCGGATTCGGCGGCCATCGGCTCGGTGATGATCAAGAACATGTCCCGGGAGGGCTACAACACAGCCTTTGCCGCCGGGCTCGTCGCCGCCGCCGGCACGATCGGCATCATCATCCCGCCGTCCATTCCCATGCTGATCTACGGGTTTGTCGGCAATGTTTCCGTTGCGGACCTGTTTCTCGGCGGCATGATCCCCGGCCTGCTCTTCGGCGCGCTGTTCATGGCGGTGTGCTACTACGTCGGCAAGACGACCAAATGCGATCCGGGCGGCCGGAAGACGAGCATGAGGGAACTGAGAGCCTCCTTCATCAGCACGGCGCCTGCCCTTTTCATGCCGGTCCTGATCCTCGGCGGCATCTTCACCGGCTGGGTCACCCCGACGGAATCCGCCGCGCTGGCGGTGGTCTACGGCCTTTTTGTCACCACTGTCATCTATCGGGATTTCCAGCTGAGGGACCTGCCACGCCTGCTGGTCGATTCCTTCATCACCAGCGCGGTGGTGATGGTGGTGATCGGTGCGACGACCGTGCTCGGCTGGCTGATCACGCTGGAACAGATGCCGCAGATCCTGGTCAGCTTCGTGCAGGAGTATTCCTCCGGCCCCTGGATGTTCCTGCTGATGGTCAACGTCGTGCTTCTGATCCTCGGACTCGTGCTCGACCCCGTGCCGGCCATCCTTCTGACGGCCCCCCTGTTCCTGCCGACAGCCATGGCCTTCGGTGTCGATCCCGTCCATCTCGGCGTGATCATGACCTGCAATGTTGCCGTCGGCCTGTTCACGCCGCCGGTCGGCGCCACGCTCTATGTCGCCTCGCGGATTTCCGGTGTCGGCGTGCTGTCCATCGCCCGCAGCATGGCGCCCCTCTATATCGCCGCCATCGCCGCCCTGCTTGCGGTGACCTACATCCCCGCGGTTTCGATGGGTATGGTGCATCTGTTCCGCTAGATCTCGGAGCCCCTCCGGCCCATCCCGGACGGAGGGACGGAGGTCGATCGTTTTCAAAATATCAGAGCCCCCGGCGAACAACGCCCGCAGGAGAGGCTCAGGGAGTGGAAAGAATGTTCGCAGTCACCGTAGTCTTCGAGATCCACGACGGCCAGTTCGAGACCTTCATGCCTCTCATGGTTGCCAATGCACAGGCATCTGTGAAGCAGGAGCCCGGATGCAGCCGGTTTGACGTGTGCACCGATCCAGACAGGCCCGGAGAGGTCTTTCTCTACGAGCTTTATGACGATGAGGCCGCCTTCAAGGCCCATCTCGAGACACCGCATTTCGCGGAATTCGACAGGATCGGCAGCCCCATGATCGCCAACAAGACCCTGCGTACCTACGCACAGGTGGCGTCATGACTGCCTGGGAAGTCTTCGCGGTCAAATACGCCGACAGAAATGCCCGCACGCGCAGGGACAGTTTCCTGCTCGCCGACAATCACGACCAGCCGCATGCGATGGACTATTTCATCTGGGTGTTGCGCCGGAATGACGAGATCCTGCTGGTCGACACGGGCTACGACAAGGAGGAAGGCGACAGGCGCGGCAGACCCGTGCGGATGGAGCCGGGTGAAGCGCTCGCGCCTCTGGGGATCTCGCCGGAAGACGTATCGACCGTCATCGTCACTCATCTGCATTACGACCACGCGGGCGGCCTCAGGCATTTCCCGAATGCCACCATCCATCTGCAGGCGGCAGAGATGGCCTATGCCACCGGCCCCTGCATGTGCCACGGCACCCTGCAGGCGCCCTTCACGGCCGATCACGTCTGCGAGGCGGTCCAGCGGCTCTATTCCGGCAAGCTGGTGTTTCACGAGGGCGAAGGCGAGGTCCGCGAAGGGGTGACGGTGCATCGCATCGGCGGCCATAGCCGGGGACTTCAGGCGGTGCGCGTTCTGACCGAGGCCGGCTGGATGTGCCTGGCCTCCGACGCAGCGCACTACTACGAGAACTTCCTGGAATCCAAAGCCTTTCCGATCGTCGTCGACCTCCAGGAGATGCTGGATGGCTTCGGCACGATCCGCCGCCTGGCGAGTTCCGACAAGCTGGTCATTCCCGGACACGACCCGCTTGTACGCACGCTTTTCCCGTCCGCAGGACCGGATCATATCATCCGTCTCGATCGCGGACCGCTGAAGGCCCCGGATCGTTGAGCACTTTGACGTTGATTGAACTTAAGGAATGGCACTCATGAAAATTGCCCTGATCAAAGGCGACGGCATCGGCGTCGATGTGGCGGAAGCGGCAATGTCCGTTGTCGAGGCAGCTCTTCAGTGCGCTGGCGAAGCCTTGCCCGTTTACGATGAAATCCATGCCGGCGCGGGATATTTCAAGGAAACCGGGTCGGATATCGAACCGGACGGGGAAGAGCGGGCGGAAGCCGCCGATGCAATCTTTCTCGGCGCCATCGGACTGCCGTCGATCCGGCACGAGAACGGCACCGAGATTTCACCGCATCTGCGCCTGCGCGACCGCTTCGGGCTTTACGCGGGCGTGCGTCCCGTCAAGGCCTACCCGAACGCACCGCAACGGCTCGCCGATCCCAGGGCGGAAGGCATCGACCTGATCATCCTGCGGGAGTCAACCGAAGGCCTGTTCTATTCCGCCGCCGTCCACAACCGCAGCCCGGTGATCACGGACGACGAGGTGCAGGACGTGCTGCGGATCACCCGCAAGACGACGACGAAGCTGCACGACTTCGCCTTCAACCTTGCCAGAAAACGCCGGGAGCGGGGCAAGTCCGGGCTTCTGACCTGTGTCGACAAGGCCAATGTCTTCAATTCTATGGCCTTCTTCCGCAAGATTTTCGATGAAGTGAAGCAGTCCTATCCGGACGTGCCTGTCGGCTACAACTATGTCGATGCCCAGGCGCTCGATCTGGTGCGCAAGCCCTGGGACTTCGACGTGCTCGTCACGGAAAACATGTTCGGCGACATTCTCTCCGATCTGGCGGGCGGGCTCGTCGGCGGCATGGGAATGGCGGCCTGTGCGGAAATCGGCGACACGACCGGCCTTTTCCAGCCTGCTCACGGCAGCGCCCCGGACATCATGGGGCGCGACATGGCGAATCCGCTGGCGGCGGTCCTGAGCGGCGCCCTCATGCTGGATTATCTGGCCGAGAAGTTCGATCGCCCGGGACTGGCCGATGCCGCGGACATGGTCAATGCCGCCGTGGAGAAGGGGTTTGCGGCAAATCTGCTGCGGCCGATGGAGTTCGGTGGCGACATGGGAACCATGGCAGTCACCAACCAGCTGCTGTCCCTCATTGCGGATCAGACATCCACCCGCAGATCCGCCAGCGCCTGAAGAATGACCGATCGTGGTCGGCGGGCTATCTCGATCTGCGCGAAATCCCCGCACAGCTCTCGCGCACGATCAGATCGCCGTGAAGCAGCTGGGTCTGTGTGGCAAGAGACCGGTTTGCCAGGCGGTCGAGAAGGATATTCATCGCCTTTTCGCCAATGCGATGGCGGGGCTGGCGGATGGTGGTCAGGCCGGGGGTGAAATTGTTGGCGAAGGGAATGTCATCGAACCCCAGGACCGAGAAGTCCTCCGGCACCCGATAGCCGCGCAGCTGCAGGGCGGAAATCACCCCGATCGCGGTATTGTCGTTGAAACAGAAGAAGGCCGTCGGCAGGTCGTCCTTGATGAAGAGCCTTTCGACCGCCGCGCGGCCGCTCTCGCTGGAGCCGTCGCCCTCGACCCGCCAGTCGCGCAAGCGTTCCGGCGATTCCCCCAAGCCCTGCCGGTAGCCGGAATGACGCAGGTCGCTGCGGATGTCCGCCGGTCCGCCGGAAATATAGGTGATCTGCCTGTGACCGAGGGAGATCAGATATTCGGTCGCCACCTTGGAGGCGGCCACGTCATCGACCCCCACATAACTGATTTCCGCATTGTCGACCGGCCGTTCCGTCGCCACGATGGGCGGCAGGGTCGACAGGGAGGCCTGGGGCTCGCCGGCCACGGGAATATGCCCGGTCAGAAGCACCAGCCCGTCAGCCATGCCGGTCGACAGGAAGCGCAGGTAGTTCTGCTCCAGCCCCGTGGTTCCTTCAGTGTTGCCGATCAGAACGCCATAGCCCCTGTCGTTGGCGGCCTTTTCAAGCCCCGTGAGAATGCCTGCGAAATTCGGGTCGGCAATCGATGAGGCCAGGACCAGAACCATCTGCGAGCGCTGCATGCGCAGGTTCTGCGCCATGGCATTGGCGGTATAGCCCGTGCGGGCAATCGCGGCGGTGACCTTCTTCCGGGTGCTTTCGGCAACCTTCTCCGGCGAACGCAAGGCCCGGCTGACGGTGGCGATGGAAACGCCCGCAAGTTTGGCAACATCTTCAATTGTCGCCGGCCGGTCCACCGGTTCGCTCATTGTTTGTCCTCGCCCCTGCCGCAATGCCCAACGCGCATCGCCGGCGACGAGCGGTCATGGGCTATCAGATGGGTCATGATCGACGCACTCTGGTATAAGTGCATGATTTTCAACACTGTCTAAGCTGTATACCGCCTGTCGTGATTTATGAAAAGGTTTACATTGACCAATGTAAAGGTTTACACGCCATATGAAAACGTTTACATTTTGATAGTGACGCCATTGTGGAAGAGGGCAATGGCGTTCGGGAGGAAACAGGAATGCACGCTGAAACGTCCGCTCCGGCGGCGATCATAGAAGCTGTGAACATCAGCAAGTCCTTCGGGCCTGTGCCTGTGCTGTTCAGCGTCAGCATGGATGTGCGCCCGGGCGAGGTCCATGCGCTGATCGGGGAAAACGGCGCGGGCAAATCGACCTTCATGAAAATTCTCTCCGGCTTCCACGAGCCGACGTCCGGACAGATCCGGCTGGACGGCGAATCGACGTCCCTCCCCCCCAATGGCGCTGCCGAGAAACTCGGCGTCGTGCTGATCCACCAGGAGCTCAACCTGGCCGAACAGCTGACAGTCGAGGAAAATGTCTTTCTGGGCCGGGAGCTGAAGAAAAACGGGTTTCTGGACCGCGCCGCCATGCGGGCCGCCGTGCAGAAACACCTCGATGAAATCGGCCTGGACATTCTGCCGACCGATCGCATTTCCAGCCTGACGATTGCCCAGAAGCAGATGGTCGAAATCGTCAAGGCAGTGAGCCGCAACGCGCGCATCCTCATCATGGACGAGCCGACCGCCGTCCTGACCGAGGAGGAGACGCAGGTGTTCTTCCGCCAGGTGGAAAAGCTGAAAACGAGCGGCGTCGGCATCGTCTTCGTCTCTCACAAGCTGAACGAGGTGAAGACGATTGCCGACCGGGTGACCGTCCTGCGCGACGGCCAGTGGATCGACACCCGCCCCTCGCAGGATCTGACGCCGGACATGATGGCGCAGATGATGGTCGGCCGGGAACTCTCCGATCTCTACCCCCCGATGGAGGAGGCCGACGTCGACGCGGAAGTCGTGCTTGCGGTCGACGGTCTGTGCACCGCCGAGGTCAATAATGTCAGCTTCCGCCTGCGCAAGGGCGAGATCCTCGGGTTTTCCGGCCTGATCGGCGCCGGCAGGACCGCCGTGTTCGAGGCCATTTGCGGTCTGCTTCCCATCGAAAGCGGCACAATCAATCTTTTTGGACGCGACGTTGGCCCCATGACCGTCGCGGAGGCGCGGGACGCCGGTCTTGCGTATCTCACCAAGGACAGGAAAGAAAAAGGACTGCTGCTCAACAAGAAGATGCAGCCGAACCTGACCCTGTTCGCGCTGCCGAAATTCGTCAAGAATTTCGCCATCGACCGGAAGGCGGAAGAAGAAGCGCTGAAGCGCGCCATCCGCCGTTTCGATGTGCGCACCCGCGATCCGGACATCACGGTCGGCAAGCTCTCCGGCGGCAACCAGCAGAAGCTGCTGCTTGCCAAGATCATGGAGAGCGATCCGAAGATCGTCGTCATCGACGAACCGACGCGCGGGATCGACGTGGGTACCAAGCAGCAGATCTATCATTTCATCGCCGCGCTTGCCGCAGAAGGCGTGTCCGTCGTGGTCATCTCATCCGAGATGCCGGAAATCATCGGCATCTGCCACCGGATCATCGTGATGCGCGAAGGACATATCACCGGCGTTCTGACGGGCGACCACATCAACGAAAACGAAATAATGCGCTATGCCGCAGGGCTCAAGCGAGAGGAACTCCATTGACCATGACGAGTGCATCCGACAGCACCGCCAGCAAAGGTGCCCGACGGGCTTCCATCGATCTCAAGACGCTCGGCCCGGCGATCGCATTGCTGCTGCTGTGCATCATCGGCTTTCTGCTCAACCCGGCCTTTGTCAGTGAAGGCAATCTGACCAACCTGCTGACCCGTTCGGCCTTCATCGGCATCATCGCCGTGGGAGCCACATTCGTGATTACCGCAGGCGGTATCGACCTGTCGGTCGGATCGATGGCAGCCGCCATCGCCGGCATCATGATCATCGTCATGGACAACGCCGTCGAAACGCTCGGGTCCGGTGTTCCCACCGTTCTGCTCGGCTGCGGCGTCGCCATCATCCTCGGCATCGGCGCCGGCTGGATCAACGGCACCCTGACGACGAAAGGCAAGATCGAGGCCTTTATCGTGACCCTCGGCACCATGGGCATCTACCGCTCCCTGGTGACCTATTTCGCGGACGGCGGCACGCTGTCGCTGAACTTCGAGGTCCGGGGCACCTATCGGCCGGTCTATTACGACAGCTTTCTGGGCCTGCCCTTCCCCGTGTGGGTGTTCATCGCGGTCGCCATCTGCGGCTGGCTGCTGCTCAACAGGACCGCATTCGGACGCTATTGCACCGCGATCGGCTCGAACGAGGCGGTGGCGCAATACTCGGCCATCAATGTCGACCGGGTCAAAACGCTCACCTACATCATTCAGGGCCTGTGCGTCGCCTTCGCCACGATCATCTATGTTCCCCGTCTCGGTTCGGCATCGGCCTCCACCGGCGTGCTGTGGGAACTGGAAGCCATCGCGGCGGTCATCATCGGCGGCACCGTGCTCAAGGGTGGCTACGGGCGTATCGGCGGCACCATACTTGGCGCCCTGATCCTGACGACCATCGGCAACATTCTGAACTTCACCGATATGATCTCCAATTACCTGAATGGCACCATGCAGGGCCTGATCATTATCGTGGCGGTTTTTTTACAGCGCAGCGACTGGAAGCTCGGCAAGACCAAAGCGTCGTGATGCGCAACCCTTAGAGATCGGGACCCGTCCCCAACGTCAAAAGAACCGGCTCGCACCGGACGGGAGAGGTGCGGCCAATCATCTGCAGTGGAGGAGGAAACAATGCACATGAGGAATATTCTGGGAGCACTGGCCGTGACCGGGGCCCTGGCCTTTGCCGGGTCCGCGGTTGCACAGGACAAGATCAAGATCGGCGTCAGCTATCCGACCCCGACCCACGCCTGGGCCGCGGGCATGAACTGGCATGCGGAACAGGCTGAAAAGCGTCTGGAAGAACTCTATCCGGATGTGGACCTGATCCTGGTCAATTCTCCCGATCCGGGCGCCCAGGCAAGCGCACTGGAAGACCTTGTTTCGGTCCATCAGATCGACGCGCTGGTCGTGCTGCCGTTCGAATCCGAGCCGCTCACCGATCCGGTGATGAACGTCAAGAAGTCGGGCGCCTGGATCACCGTGGTGGACCGGGGCCTCAGCCAGCCGGGCATCGAGGATCTTTATGTTGCCGGGAACAACCCGGAACTGGGACGGGTCTCCGCCCAGTACATGAAGACCCGTCTGAAGGACGGCGACAACATCGTTGTCCTGCGCGGCATTCCGACCGTGATCGACAATGAGCGCTTCGACGCCTTCATGGAAGAGATCGAAGGCTCCGGCATCAATGTGCTCGATCACAAGCATGCCAACTGGAACCGTGATGACGGCTTCGAAGTGATGCAGGATTTCCTGTCCCGCTTTCCGGATATCGATGCGGTCTGGGCACAGGATGACGATATCGCCATCGGTGTGGTCGCGGCCCTCAAGCAGGCCGGGCGTGACGGAGACGGCATGTTTGTCGTCGGCGGCGCCGGCATGAAGGAAACCATCAAGGGCATCATGGACGGGAACACGCTGGTCCCGGTCGACGTGCTCTATCCGCCCTCGATGATCGCCACCGCCATGGACGCGACGGTTGCGGCCTTCAAGTCCAACGGGCCGGTTGCCGGCCGCTACATTCTCGGCGCGACGCTGATCACGCAGGAAAATGCAGAAAGCTACTACTTCCCCGAATCTCCGTTCTAAGGGAAGCCTCGGGCCGGGACCTTGCGCGATGGGGTCCCGGCCTCTTTTCCTCACGGCATCTGAGGCAATCAAAATGGAACGTTCACGAGGTCGCACGCTTCGCGGTCCGCCTCGAAGGCCGGCACCTCAGGAACGTTCCATTTTCATCCCCTCACGTTCAAATTCCGGAGAAAGCCATGAAAACCATCAAGGGTCCCGCATTGTTTCTCGCCCAGTTCGCGGGAGACGAAGCACCTTTCAACTCCTGGAACTCGATCACGAAATGGGCGGCCGACTGCGGCTATATCGGCGTCCAGATTCCAAGCTGGGACGGCCGGCTGATCGATCTGGAGAAAGCGGCCAGTTCCAAGACCTATTGCGACGAACTGGTCGGAACCGCCCGGGACAACGGCATCGAGATCACGGAGCTCTCCACCCATTTGCAGGGGCAGCTGGTTGCGGTGCATCCGGCTTATGACACGGCTTTCGACGGCTTTGCCGTACCTGAGGTGCGCGGCAATCCGGCTGCACGGCAGGCCTGGGCGGTGGACCAGGTGAAGCTTGCCCTGGCAGCGAGCCGCAACCTCGACATATCCGCCCATGCGACCTTTTCCGGCGCGCTTGCCTGGCCCTACATCTATCCCTGGCCGCAACGCCCCGCCGGCCTGATAGAGACGGCCTTCGACGAGCTGGCCCGGCGCTGGCGGCCGATCCTCGACTATGCGGACGAAATGGGCGTCGATGTCTGCTACGAAATTCATCCCGGCGAAGACCTGCACGACGGCATCACCTTCGAGATGTTCCTGGAGCGCGTCAACGATCACCAGCGCTGCAAGATGCTCTACGATCCCTCCCACTATGTTCTGCAATGCCTCGATTATCTGGACAATATCGACATCTACAAGGACCGGATCGGCATGTTCCACGTCAAGGACGCGGAGTTCAATCCGACCGGACGCCAGGGTGTCTATGGAGGCTATCAGCCCTGGGTCGACCGGGCCGGCCGCTTCCGGTCTCTCGGTGACGGACAGGTCGATTTCGGCGCCGTATTTTCGAAGATGGCCGCCAATGACTTCGACGGCTGGGCGGTCGTGGAATGGGAATGCTGCCTGAAGCATCCCGAGGACGGCGCGCGCGAAGGGGCGCAATTCGTTCGCGATCACATCATCCGCGTCACCGAAAAGGCCTTTGATGATTTTGCCGGTGGCGGTACTGATGAGGCAGCCAACCGGAAGATGCTGGGTATAGGCTAGGATCCCGCCAGGACCCCGGAGCCTTGAGGCACCGGCCTGTCGACAGCCAGTCTCCCGGCACCTCCCGCGGCCGCATGCGCGGCTTCGCGGGAGGTGCCATTCCGGACATATGACACACGAACAGAACCCGGCAGCCAATGCCGGGAAGACGAAACAGGAGGAGCAAAATGGCGATTGAAGGAAAAGACACACCGCACATGCGACCGATCCGGCTGGGCATGGTCGGCGGCGGCAAGGACGCCTTTATCGGCGCCGTTCACCGGATCGCCTCCCGGATCGACGGGCGGTACGAGCTGGTTGCGGGCGCCCTGTCTTCCACACCGGAAAAGGCGCTGGCCTCCGGGCGCGAGCTCGGACTCCGGGACGACCGGAACTATGCTTGCTTCGTGGACATGGCCAAGCGCGAGGCACGGCTGAAGGACGGCATTGAGGCCGTGGCCATCGTGACCCCCAATCACGTGCACTACCCGGCTGCGAAGGAATTCCTGAAGCGCGGGATCCACGTGATCTGCGACAAGCCGCTCACCTCCACACTGGGCGATGCCAAGAAACTCGCCAAGGCGGCGAAAAGCTCCAAGGCCCTGTTCTTCCTGACCCACAATTACACCGGCTATCCGATGGTCCGTCAGGCCCGGGAGCTGGTTGGAAGCGGCGAACTCGGACCGATCCGCGTCGTGCAGGTCGAATACGCCCAGGACTGGCTCTCGGTCGATGTGCACAACAAGCAGGCGGACTGGCGCACCGATCCGGCCCGCACCGGAATCGGCGGATCGACGGGCGATATCGGCACCCATGCCTTCAATCTGGCCTGTTTCATCACGGGGCTCACCCCCGAAAGCCTGGCCGCCGATCTGCAGTCCTTCGTGCCCGGCCGGAAGGTGGACGACAATGCTCATGTCATGCTGCGCTTCGACGGCGGCGCGCGGGGCATGCTGTGGTGTTCGCAAGTGGCGCCCGGCAACGAGAACAGCCTCAAGATCCGGATCTATGGCGAAAAGGGCGGGCTGGAATGGCACCAGGAAGACCCGAACTATCTCCATTACACGCCCTTCGGCAAGCCGCAGAGACTGCTCACCCGCGGCGGTGCCGGCATGTCACCCGGGCTCGCGTCGACCACCCGTGTGCCGCCGGGCCATCCGGAAGGTTATCTGGAAGGCTTCGCCAACCTTTACACGGAAGCGGCCGACGCCATCCGAGCGCATCAGGACGGCAGGCCCGTCGACACGCTCGTGCCCGGCATTGACGACGGCCTGGCGGGCGAGCGGTTCATCGACGCCTGCGTGCGTTCCTCGGCCAGAAATTCCGCCTGGGTGAAACTGGACGGATAGAGGACCGATTTTGCAGCAAAAGTCCGGGTAGCCGTCGCGGATCCGGCATTCCACAAGCTGATCCTGCACCTGTCCGGCAGCCGTGGATGAGAGGCTGGAAGCGGTCATTGTGGCCGGCAGGCGGCTCGAGCTGAACCTGCAATTCCGCCCCCGGATCAGGACAACAAAAAACCTCCCCCCGCAGAAGACCTTCGGGGGGAGGTTTTCGTTTTCAGACCCTGACGCCAGGGAGCATCAGGCCGGTTCCCTGGCGATCAGCGCGCCGGCAGGAGAGCGTCCGGAATGTTCTGGTAGCAGACCGGCCGCAGGAAGCGGCGGATGGCCAGCGTTCCGACCGAAGTCGCACCGAAATTGGTCGACGCCGGATAGGGCCCGCCATGCACCATCGCGTCGGCCACTTCGACACCGGTCGGGAAACCGTTGGCGAGCACGCGGCCGGCCTTGCGTTCCAGGATCGGCAGCAGACCCCGGGCAAGATCCGTGTCACCGTCATCCATCTGCAGGGTGCAGGTGAGCTGTCCGACCAGCCCCCTGGCGATTTCCAGCAGTTGCGCCTTGTCCTTGACGCGCACGACAATGCCGAGGGGACCGAAGACCTCTTCGCCGAGCTCCTCGTCGGCCAGCCACGCCTCGCCAGTGGTCTCGAAGAGATAGGGCGCCGCTTCCCGGGTTTCGCAGGACGTGCCGATCAGTTCGCGCACACCGGTCGCCCCGGACACCTTGCGGCTCCCGGAGCGGAAGGCTTCGGCGATGCCGTCGGTGAGCATTGTCTGTGCACCGATGTCGGACAGCGCGGCCTTCGACGTGTCGACGAAAGCATCCGCCTCCGGCCCGTCCAGGACAAGCACGATGCCCGGATTGGTGCAGAACTGCCCTGCCCCCATGGTCAGCGACCCAGCCCAGCCCTTGGCGATTGCCTCGCCGCGTGCGCCCAGCGCCACGGGCAGAACGAACATCGGATTGACCGAGCCGAGTTCGCCGAAGAAGGGGATCGGCACAGGACGCTGCGCACACAGATCGAACAAGGCACGCCCGCCGCGCAGCGATCCGGTGAAGCCGACGGCGGTGATCAGCGGATGCTGAACCAGAGCCTGGCCGACCTCGTAGCCGTTGCCCTGGATGAAGGAGAACACGCCCGGATGCAGCCCGCAGGACTTCACGGCGGCGGCAATGGCGTCGGCAACGATTTCACCGGTTCCCGGATGGGCCGGATGGCCTCTCACGACAACCGGACAGCCCGCAGCCAGGGCCGACGCGGTGTCGCCGCCGGCCGTGGAAAAGGCAAGCGGGAAATTCGAGGCGCCGAAGACGGCGACAGGCCCGATCGGCCGCTGGACCAGCTTCAGGTCCGGACGCGGCATGGGCTGACGGTCCGGCAGCGCCTCGTCGTGACGCAGGTCCAGATAGTCGCCTTTCAGGATATGGCTGGCGAACAGGCGCAACTGCCCGGTGGTGCGCCCGCGCTCTCCCTGGAGGCGACCTTCGGGAAGACCGGTTTCGGATGTGCCGATGGCCGTGATTGCCTCGGCACGGGCCTCGATCTCATCGGCGATGGCATTGAGGAACTTCGCCCGGTCCTCGCTGGAGGAATAGCCATAGGTCCAGAAAGCCTCTTCCGCGGCCTTGCAGGCCGCATCGACGTCCTTCACGGATCCGGAAGAAAAGTCGAAGGACTGGCCGTGAGCGGGCTGGGAGCTGAAAGTCTCTTCGCTCGCGGACCATTCGCCTGCGATGAGCTGCTTTCCGTGCGGCATAAAAGTCATGTCAAACCTTCCGGTTTCTATAGGCATCAATAGTGGAACGGTGCCGTGACAACCCGCTTTCCAAGGGAAAAGGCATCACAGACGTGAATCATCGGTGAGAGATCCATATCGCTTTCGCCGGCTTTTACCAAGGCCGCCATGCGGGCGTAGAGATTGGCATATTCATGATTTGCGCCCTGCCTGACAAGATCACCATCTATTTCGAGCCGTTGGCCGCCGAGCGACAGTCTGGCGCTTCCCCGATCCGTCCCGATATCGATGTTCCAGGACTGCGGCCCCTCCTGCCGCCAGTCGAAATCGGCGGTCATGCGGGCACCGGTCGGGTCCGCGAAATCCAGACGCGCGGCAATGGGCGTGTCGCGGTTTTCAGGAAATTCCAGGGTCGCCGCGGACAGATGCACCGGATGGGGCAGAATTTCCGTCAGGATGGACAGCGCATTGATGCCCGGATCGAAGACGCCCATTCCGCCCGGCTCCCAGATCCATTCCTGTCCCGGGTGCCAGTGGCGGACATCTTCCTTCCAGGTTATCTCCAGCGTCTTCAGGGTGCGTTCGGCCAGCCAGGCCTTCAGGTCCGGAACGCAATCGGCATAACGCGAATGCCAGGTTGCGAAGATCGTCACACCGTTGTCCTTCGCCAGCGCCTCGAGCGCATAGCATTCGGCAAGGCTCTGGCCCGGCGGTTTTTCCAGCATGACGTTCCTGCCGGCCCTGAGCGCCGCCGCCGCATAGGCAAAGCGCGGTTGCGGCGGAATCGCGAGCGAGATCGTGGTGATGTCCGGCCGGGTCTCCAGGAGAGTCTCGAGGCTCTCGAAGTGGTCGATGCCCTCGACGCCGGCATGGCGGCTGACCGCCGCTTCGAGAGACCAGTCCGGATTTGCCGCAATCGCGGGAATATGCTGGTCGCGGGCAATCTTTCCGATACCGACCAGCGCAAGTTTTTCAGCCATCAATGAGAATCCTTTGGTACCGCGAACCTGCGGCATCCTTTCAGGAAGTCGAAACCGGCGCCGGTATCGGCGCCCTGGACACGATCACGGAACAGGCGTGCGTAGCCGCTGTCCGCTACTTGGTGGGAAGATATCCACTCTTCAAGCCTGCGGGCAAGCTCCTCCTCGCAAAACTCCAGACGGCGCTCCCTGCCGGGACCATCCAGCCCGATCATGCCTTCCGTGTGGCCCCGCCCTCCTGCGGTGGCGTGCCAGCTGCTGCGCGCTGCGGGCGAGAAAGGGGGCTTCCTAATAGCTTCCACCAGGCGACAGGTGTCTGAAACATATTCCGTTTCGGCAGCGTCCGTGCCACGGTAGGCAGACGCTTGAAACGGGGGAGGCCGCGCTGAACTGTCCGCGCATGAATTTGAAGACAGCCGGGAACGGAAGGCAGCCCGAAGCAGAGTTCCGGGAAAAACATGCGTGAAGAAATCCCCGAACAAACGATGGTGAAGGGATACAGTCTGGCCGGCATGGTCATCGGACCGCTTGCCGCTCTGGCGATGCTGGCGCTGCCCGTTCCAGCCGGATTGACCTTCCAGGGCTGGGCCAGTGCCGCGATTGCCGTTTGGATGGGGATCTGGTGGGCAAGCGAAGCGGTTCCGGTTGCCGCGACCGCCCTGTTGCCGCTCGTGTTCTTTCCGCTGTTCGGCATCTCCGATTTCGCCCAGACCGCGGCGCCCTTTGCCAATCCGCTGATATTTCTGTTTCTCGGCGGTTTCCTGATCTCCCTGGCGCTGCAGCGATGGAACCTCCACCGCCGCATCGCACTGCATATCCTGTCGGTCGTCGGAAGCAGCCCCTCCGCGCTCATCGGCGGCGTGATGGTGGCCACGGCCTGCCTGAGCATGTGGATCAGCAATACGGCCACCGCCATGATGATGATGCCGCTGGCCATTTCCCTGACCTCGGTCCTGACCGATGCCGGCCAGCGGGAGAAGACCGGCATCTCGTCGGCCCTGCTGCTTGCGGTTGCCTATTCGGCATCGATCGGCGGGCTGGCAACTCTGGTCGGGTCCCCGCCGAATGCCCTGCTTGCCGCCTATATGGAGCAGCGCCACGGGATTCATGTCGGCTTCGTGGACTGGATGGCCATCGGACTGCCGGTCGTTCTGGCGATGTTGCCGATCACCTGGTTCCTGCTCACCCGGATCGATTTTCACCTCGATCACACATCAGCCTGTGCAGGTCCGCAGGTCATCCGGCAGGAACTGGACAAACTCGGTCCGGTAAGCGCTGCGGAAAAACGCGTCGCGGCCATCTTCGCGCTCGTGGCGATACTGTGGATCTTCAATCCCCTGACCACCGACATGATCGGGCCGTCCGGTCTTCATGACGCGGGCATCGCGATCTCCGGTGCGCTGCTGCTGTTCCTGGTCCCGGCGGGTACGAAAGCCCGTGTCTTCCTCCTTGACTGGAACTGGGCGAAACGGGCGCCCTGGGACATTCTCATCCTCTTCGGCGGTGGCCTGAGCCTGGCCCAGGCGGTGGACAGGACCGGCCTGGCCTCCTGGATCGGCAATGGCCTGTCCTTTTTCGAAAGCTGGCCGCTCTTCGCGCTTGTGTTGGCCGTCGCGCTGCTCGTCATCTTCCTGACCGAGCTGACGAGCAACACGGCGACGACCGCGGCCTTCCTGCCGGTTGTCGGAGCGGTGGCGGTACAGGCCGGCCTGGATCCGCTGTTCCTGGCCGCCCCCGCCGCCATGGCCGCCTCCTGTGCCTTCATGTTGCCGGTTGCGACACCGCCGAACGCCATCGTGTTCGGAACCGGGCAGGTCTCGATACCCGAAATGATGCGGGCGGGAATTCTGGTGAATCTTGCGGCTGTGGCGGTGATAGCCATCCTGTCCACCGTGACCGCCGGCATCGATTAGCTCCCCGGAAGACCGGCAGAAAGCCGTCGTTCGCGAGTTTTTAACTTTTACAATCCTAGTTTGCAAAAACAGACCGATTGATTTTACGTTGCATAGGCCAACACCCGACAGCAGCGCGATTCAGATCCGGGTTACACAGCCAGGAAGCGGGGGAACATGACAGGTTCAAATGGAATCAAACGGCGGGATTTTCTCGCTCAATCGACAGCCGCCCTGGCTCTGACCGGGCTGGCGTTTCTGCCCAGACCGGCAGTAGCACAACGCAGCTCAGTGGAGCCTGCGCCCGAGGGCGCCACACCGGCGCGGGTGCGCATCTATCCCGCCATCGGCATAAGCCGGGTCGGCGGAAGTCTGCGCTGGTACCTTGCTCCCGAGGTCCCGGGCCTGCCGCCGAAACCGGAAGGCGGTTTCAAGGATGGCGACCGCCTCATCAAGAAACAGGTGCAAAGATTCCGGGTTTACGCCTTTGACGATCAGGACCGGGTAATCGGCGAGATCAAGGCCGACGAGGCGAAGATCGACTGGCAGGTGCATCTGGCGAATACCAAGGCTGCCTGGTACGGCTTCCACAATCCCCTGGACAACGGCGAAGATGCGCCCGGATTGCCGGGACAGATGCGCAACCAGTATTTCGTCGACGATGAGTCCCGCGAGGCCAATCTCATCATCGATGGCGGGCTGAAGGAAATTTCCGGCAAGGACACCAATGAAGGCGGCGGCAATCCGGCCTATCGTTTCGAGGGCACCTTCTGGGGGCGCTATCCGGTCGGGCTCGGCGAATTGCGCACAGATTCGGACGGGCGTCTGCTGGTCTTCCCGCCCGACGGCAAGTCCGGCTCGCCCACCAATGCGCCGATCAAGAGTTTTGCCGACAATGACGGCTGGTACGACGACTGGTGCGATGGCCCCGTCACCGCGACCGTGACCTTCCCGGACGGGCGCAAGCTCGCGGCAGACCCGAGCTGGGTTGCCAGTGTCGGGCCGAATTTCGCTCCCGAAATTCCCCCGATCACGACCCTTTACGACGTCATCCAGAATCTGAATGTCTCCGAAGGCTGGACACCTCCCCCCGCCTCTCCCCTGTCGTTCCGGCGCGACATCTATCCGACTTTCCGCCGGGCCGCGCTGATGGACTGGCTTGCCAATGCCGCCCGGCACCGGTCCGGATGGCTTGACGTGGATTTCTCGGCGCCGGGCTTCGCCGAGAAGCTGGCCGATCCGTCGCCGGAGAACGAAGCCTTTCGCAGGAAGATCTTCAGCCTGTTCCGCAATCCGGAAAACACCGGGCCGGAGGCCTACAAGGAAGAACGTCTCAAGATCCCCTATATGCTTGGCGACGGCGTCAATTATGACGGCAGCCCGCTGCAGTGGTTCCAGTTCCCGGCCCTGCAATACAACAATCTGAAGGCCTGGGCCGCCGGGGACTTCCGCAACGATCTGGACGATCCTGATTATGACTCCATCGAAACGCTGGACGATGTCCCGCTCGAGCAGCAACCGGCCGCGCTGACGGAAGCGGCCCTCGAACCATGTTCGGGAGGCGGCTTTCATCCCGGTGTCGAACTGAGCTACTACCTGCGCCTCGCGCCGATGTATGCTCGCCACAGCGACGCGACCGCAGAGCCGTTCCGGCTTGCCCATGGCAACCGTCCGGAGCTGGTGCAGACCATCGGCAGGCTGCTGACCCTGGAAAAGGCGCTGGAAGGCGGAAACGGCGCGCCGCCACCGGTGGGGCCGCAGTCTGCCGGGGACCTGACCCGCTGGATGGGGCTGCCCTGGCAATGTGACGCCTTCAGCTGCCAGCAGGTTCTCCTGCAGGAAAATTTCCCCACCGCGGTCTGGTGGCCGGCCCTGCTGCCGATCGACGTGCTGCCGGAAGACTATTATGCGCAAGTCATGCGTCCGGACCTGCCCGAGCAGGAGCGGCTCAAGTTCCTGAACAGCCGGGTTGCCTGGTCGCGCGGCGTGGCCGGCATCGGCTATCACGCCAACGCCAGCTACTGGGACGGCATCACCAACATGATCACGCTCTGGGAGCGCATGGGCTTCGTGGTACGCAAACCGGCACCGCAGGATCCGGGACGGCCGGAAGGCGTGCCGGACGAGCTTTACGTGGAGACCGGCCGGGCCGAGATGGAGTTCCGGTTCAACTGGTCGCCCGCCGACGGCATGTTGCCCGAATAGGCATGGCGGATCATCATCGGATTGCCGTGATCGGCGCGGGCATCGCGGGGGCCGCCTGCTGCCTCAGGCTGACACAGCTCGGGTTCCGGCCCCTGTGGGTCGCGCCGGAAGAAACGCTGCGGGACAAGCCCGGCGAGCTGCTGTCCGCCGCCGCCCGGCCGCTGCTAGCGGCCCTGGGTGCGGAAGGGCTGCTGGCAAAAGGCACGCACCGGCCCGCACACGGCATGTTTTCCGCCTGGGGCAGCGACAGACTGACCGAGCGCAGCAGCATCGTGCATCTGGAGGGGCCGCAAACGGTGCTGGACCGCATGGGGTTCGAGCGCGGTCTGAACGGGCTTGCCGAAGCCTCCGGCCCGGTGCGTCTTGCGGAACAGCTGACAGGCTGCGCCCCGGCGGAGAACGGCTGGCTGCTCGATGTTGCCGGGCGGAAGATGACCTGCGAACTGGCTATCGACGCCAGTGGCCGCAAGGCGGTTCTGGCGCGCGACCGGGCCACCCGCTTCCGCGCCGACAGGCTTGCGGCGCTCTACGGATTTCTGGACCAGGATCCCGCTTCCGACGTGACACCGACACCCGCCACGCTGGTGGAGGCGGTGCCCGATGGCTGGTTCTATGCAACCTGTCTCGCCGACGGGCGCCTTGCCCTGAATTTCTATACGGACGCGGACCTGATGCGCGAGGCCTCCGGAGGCAGGGAGCCTGCCTGGGAGGCGGTGCTGAGCACATCGGTGTCCGTGCGACGCTGGATCGACGAGGCCGGGTTCCTGCTGCCGGACAAACCGCTGCTCGCCAGCGCCGCCACAACCTGGTTGGCGCCCTGCGCCGGGGCGAACTGGCTGGCAGTGGGCGATGCTGCCACCGCCTTCGATCCCCTGTCCTCCCACGGCATGACATCCGCGTTGTGGTCAGGCCTCCAGGGCGCCGAGGCCGCCGCGGCCAGCCTCACGGGAGATCCGCTCGCATCGGATATCTATGCGGAGCGGGTCGCCCGGGGCGTGCAGGAATTTCTGATCGGCCGAAGGCGCATCTACGCCCAGGAAACCCGCTTTGCGGACAGCCCGTTCTGGCAAAGACGGCAGCAACCCAAAGAGACCGTCCCCGCGTAGCAGGAAGGCAAGCGGCCATGCGCGTGGCCTTGCCCGCCGGATGAAGTCATCGAGGCGCGTCGAGGCTGCGGTGCAGATCTTCCGCGGCGTGCTTGAGATGCGCCAGAGCCGTGGCGGCCGCTTCGCCGGACAGACGCGCCACCGGCCCGAACACCGACAGGCCGGTGATCATCCTGCCGCTGCCGCTGAACAGCGGAACGGCGATCGCATGGAGCGTGTCTTCCCGTTCGCCCCGGTTTTCGGCAAAACCTTCGCGGCGAACCCGTTCAAGCTCCGCCCGCAAGGCGGCCTCGCCGGTGATCGTCGCCCCGGTGAACGCCCTGGGGTCGACCCGACTGAAATAGGCGTCCAATTCCTTTTCCGGCAGATGTGCCAGCCAGAGCTTGCCGTGGGCGGTGCACCAGGCTTCCAGCTCCGACCCCACACGGATATCGACCAGCACCGGGCGGTCGGGAACGGCACGCGCGATGCAGACGACCTTGTCCGCGCGGAACAGCGTCGCCATGGAGGCCTCGCCAAGGCGGCCGGTCAGCGCATTGAGCACCGGCTGCAGAATGCCGGCAAGCGAACCGCCATCGAGCAGCCGCTCCGCCAGATCGGCGAACAGGAACCCCAGGCGGTACCGGCCGCGATCCACGGCGACCAGCGCGCCGACATGCTCCAGCGTCTTGAGGAAACGGTGCGCGGTGACCGCATTCACGCCCAGCTCGGCCATCACGTCCGCGGCGGAGATGATCGTTCGGCCGGCGGAAAAAAGCTTCAGGATTTCGAAGGCCTTCACCACGGAACCGTTGATCTGAGCCACCATCTCCGAATGAACCTTTCCCGATCCGCAAACGGAGTTGTTGACGGACGCCCAAGCTTATTACAATATAAGATATATAAATTACTATTATAGTAATAATGGAGAATGTCAAGATGACGGCGGCAGGTTCGAATTCCCCGGAGCAGCAGACGAAACCCACGCATGCGTCAGGAAGGGACGAACCGGCGAAGATGACCTGCGGGGGCGCGCTGCTTTCGCGGCTGAAGGCTCTGGGGATCGATTACATCTTCGCCAATTCCGGCACGGACTTCCCGCCGATCATCGAAGGCCTCGCGGAGGCTGCCGCCGGTGGCATCGATCTGCCGGAAAGTCTGGTCATTCCGCATGAATCGGCCGCCATGGGCATGGCGCACGGCTATTATCTGGCCACCGGCAAGACGGCGGCGGTGATGGCGCACACCAATGTGGGCCTTGCCAACTGCGCCATCGGCGCCATCAACGCGGCCACCGAACATGTTCCCGTGCTGCTGTTTTCCGGACGCACGCCGACCACCGAAAAGGGCCGCTTCGGCGCGCGGACCGTGCCTATCGGCTGGGGGCAGGAGATGCGCGACCAGACCGCCCTGGTGCGCGAAGCGTCGAAATGGGACTACGAGCTGCGGTTCCCCGAACAGGTGGTGGAAACCGTCGACCGGGCCAAGGCCATCGCGGAAACCGTGCCGCGCGGCCCGGTCTACGTCAGCCTGCCGCGCGAGGTCCTGTGCGAGCCGACAGGCACGCAGCAGCTCGATCTGCCGCCGCTCATGCGCCCTGCCCGTCCGGGGCTGAACGAGACGGATGTCGAGACGGCGGCGCAATGGCTGGCGGAAGCGGAAAATCCGGTCATCTTCGCCCAGCACGGCGCAGGCGGCCCGGAGGGCTTTGCGGCGCTCGGCGAGCTGGCGGAAAAATGGGGCATTCCCGTGTGCCAGTACTGGGCGGTGCAATGCGCCATCGACAGCGACCACCCCATGGCGGCAGCGGCCCCGCCCGCGCCGCTTCTGGAAAAGGCGGACGTCATTCTGGCGATCGACTGTCTTGCCCCCTGGGCGCCGGACGCCCACGGCCCGCGCGCGGGCGCAAAGGTCATTCACCTGGCCCAGGACCCGCTCTTCAGCCGCGTGCCGGTGCGCAACTTCCAGTGCGATCTGGCGCTTGCTGCGGATGTCGAGCCGGGCCTGCTGGCCCTGAAGGAAAAGCTGGAGGCATTCCCCCCGTCGCAGCGTGCGGAAGCCCGGCGAAAGCTCTGGGCGGAAACGAATGCCGCCTCCCGCCGGAAGGCCCTCGCCGCCGCCCGGGCGGGCGAGCGGAACCTGATGTCAAAAAGCTGGGTCAGCCTCTGCCTGTCCGAGGCGCTTGCCGGACGCGATGCCTCGGTCCTGTCGGAACTGGGCTGCCCGATGGAGGCCATGTCCCTCACCCACGCGAAGGCCTGGTATCAGGAGCCGCATTCCGGCGGTCTGGGCTGGTCCTTCCCGGCGGCGCTCGGCATGAAGATCGGCGCGCCGGAGCGCACCATCGTCGCCACCATGGGCGACGGCTCCTACATCTTCTCCAACCCGGTCGCCTGCCACCAGATCGCCGAGGCCCACCGGCTTCCCATCCTGCTCGTCATCCTCAACAACGCAGAATGGGGCGCGGTGCGCCAGTCGGTGCTCGGCCTCTACCCCGACGGCCATGCCGCCCGCAGCAACCAGGTGCCCCTGACCGGCCTCTCCCCGGTTCCCGACTTCACCCTGATCGCCCGCGCCAGCCGTGCCCACGCCCAGCGGGTCGAACACGGCGCGGACCTGCCGGGCGCGCTTGAAGCGGCCCTGCAACATATCGATGAGAAGGGAACGATGGCGTTGCTGGATGTGCAGGTGACGCCGTGAAGGCGGAGGTGGGGATAGATCTCGTGAGGCTGAAGAAAAGCATTAATCCGCACGCGCTGACAATTGGAGACGCTGCGGCAGATCAGGATTTCGACCACCGAAAGAATTGAGCTTGGCCGGTAAAGAGTTTGGTCAAGCCCGGACGGCTAAAAGCTTGATCTTACGAGATTTATATAAGGGAAAGTGGTGCCCAGACGCGGATTCGAACCACGGACACGCGGATTTTCAATCCGCTGCTCTACCAACTGAGCTATCTGGGCGTGCCTTGCGAAGCGTTCGGAACGGTGTCCGTTCGCTGAAAGCCCGGTCCTTATAGAGGCTCCCCATGGGCTTGTCCAGCGTCCCGGCAAAGTTTTTTGCCCGTTCGCGACAAGTGAACGGGGGAAAACATCTCTGCCCCGTAAACGACTGAAATACAAAGTTTTTCCTGCGGACGACCCAGGGCGTTGTCCTGAGGTTTCGCAGGTTTTCCACTGGCGGACAGAGGGGTCGTGTCCCGGGCGGCGCGAGACCGCTCTGTCCGGTTTCCCCGCAGCCCCGTTTTGCGGGGTCTGATCGCACAAGGATCGGACTCAGCTTCGCCAAGCGCCGGAAACAGGTGCCGGATCAGGTCCGGCACGGCGGGAGAGAGCACAGCAGAAGGGGGCACTGTCCGGTGCAGCAGGAGGGCTCGGCAGCGAGGGGTGCCGTTCCGTGGAAGTTGAAGGTGACGGGCGCGCCACGGTGATGGCGGCGCGCCCGGATGATCTGGCCGTATGCGGCCGGACGATTACTTCACGGTGATGCGGTCGTCGGTGTAGGGCGTGTAGCCGTTCTTGGCGGCCAGATACTCCGACACCACGTCGGCCAGGTCCGGGCCGAAGTCATAGGCGTTCATGCCGTTGGTTTCGAAGATGTCGTAGCCGTCTCCGCCACCGCGCATGTAGTTGTTGGTGACCACGCCGTAGACCTTTTCCGGGTCGATCGGCACATAGCTGTCGCCCTCGAGAACCATCACGTCGGAAACACGCTCACCGGCCGGCTGGGAGACGTCGAAGCTGTATTTCAGGCCGGCCACCTGCGGGAAACGGCCCGCCCCTTCCTCCACCTGGCTCACGCCGTTCTCCAGCGCAGCGACCACGTCGGAGCCCTTGAGTTCAAAGGTGGACAGGGTGTTCTGGAACGGCAGAACGGTGAGAACCTCGCCCTTGGTGACTTCCCCGCCATCGATGGAGGCGCGCAGACCGCCGCCGTTCTGGATGGCGATCTGGACACCCTGGTCCTTCACGCGCTCCAGCATGGCATCGGCGACCAGCACACCCATTTCGCAGACCCTGGCGCGGCAGACATCCCGGTCCGCGCCGATGGGCGCGGCGGCCTGGGCAACAACTTCCTGCCGGATTTCGTCAAGCGGTTCAGCCAGCGCCTTGATGCGCGCGACCAGTTCCGGATTCTCGACGATTTGCCCGTCGATAATGATCGGCTCGCCGACAGCTTCGGTGAGGACACCGTTGTCGTC
Organism: Labrenzia sp. 011; assembly: GCF_003075075.1. Taxonomy (GTDB): domain Bacteria; phylum Pseudomonadota; class Alphaproteobacteria; order Rhizobiales; family Stappiaceae; genus Roseibium. The sequence goes on from NZ_QCYM01000016.1 coordinate 67,632, forward strand.
GAAGGTCACATTCAGTTCGCCCAGGAACTTGCCGTAGGCATAGGCCTGGACGATGGCGGTCGGCGTGCCGTCCGGTCCGTCGATCATGGTCGGATAGGGGCCTTCGGCCTTGTCCGAAGTGTTGGACAGATAGGTGTTGGAATGACCGCCGACGATAACGTCGATACCCGGCGCCTTCGCCGCGACCTCCTTGTCGACCTTGTAACCGGAATGGCTGAGGACGATGATCTTGTTGACGCCTTCGGCAGCAAGCTTTTCGGCTTCCTTCGTCACGGCCGCGACCGGATCGGAGAAGGTGATGTTCGCGCCGGGGCTGGCGAGTTCGTCGGTGTCCTGCGGCGTCAGGCCGATGAGGCCGATCTTCTCGCCGCCGCGCTCGATCACCACGGAGGGCTTGAGAACGTCGGCAAGCTGCGGCTCGTTCGATATATCCGCGTTGGACATGAGAACCGGGAATTCGACAGCATCCATGAAGCCGCGCAGGACTTCCGGACCGTCGTCGAACTCGTGGTTGCCGACGGTCATGGCATCATAGCCAAGCTTGTTCATGAACTCGGCCGCGGCCTTGCCCTTGTAATAGGTGTAGAACAGGGAGCCCTGGAACTGGTCGCCACCATCGACGAGGATGGCGTTGTTGCTGGCAGCGCGGCGGTCCTTGATCGCCGTATCCAGACGCGCGGTACCGCCGAAGCATTTGCCTTCCGCGTTGTCTTCCGCACTGCAGCTCGAATCGTACTTGCTGATCGGCTCGATACGGCTGTGGAAGTCGTTGGTGTGCAAGATCGTCAGCGAATAATCAGCGTAAGCTGCCGTCGACAGCGCTGTCGATACGGACAGCACAGCGGCGCTCAGAAAATGTTTGTTCATCGGACCCTCGCCCTTCGGATTGATTCTTGTACCGGGACCGGAGGTCATTTGCTCCGGCCCTCACCTGCCCGGGACCGCTCTGGATCCCTTGCCGCCCGCCTGCAGCTGGCGCAGCCAGGCGTACCGCAACCGGATCGAACGGGCCGGACCTGTCGGTGCAGGGCGATCTTGGTGCAGTTTCATGACGGCTGCAAGTGACTTACGCTAAGTCACGCTGAATGAAATTTAGCCATATAAATAAAATGTGCAATCGGGGCGCCGTTTGCGCCACCGTGGGCCGGAAGGTGCCTGCGCGCTCGGTCAGTCCTCGGGAAGACCGCCTTCGTCGATGTCGTCGGTTTCCACCGCGGGAATGGCGTAACTGCCGGTGAACCAGCGGTTCATGTCGATCTTTGCGCAGCGGTCGGAGCAGAACGGATAGTCGTCCGGCGTCGACAGTTTCGAGCAGATCGGACAGGGGCGCATGCGGCGCTGCGGTTTCTGGGCTGTGGTCGCGGTCATGACGGCCTCCCCTCGGCTTTCTGGTAAAATGACGGCGCGGTCAGGCGGCAGCCGTGGCCCAGCCCTTGTGAACCGGATATCCGGCGGCGGCCAGCAGATTGGCGGTCTCCACCAGCGGCAAGCCGACGACCGCCGGATAGGAGCCCACCAGCTTGACGACAAAGCTGCCGGCCAGGCCCTGGATGGCATAGCTGCCGGCCTTGCCGCGCCATTCGCCGGAGGCAATATAGTCGTCCATGTCCTTGCGCGACAGGCGCTTGAAGCGGACACGGGTTTCCACGAGCTTCGAGCGCAGCTTGCCGTTGGCTTCAGCCACGGCAATGGCGGTGAAGACCCGGTGTCCCCTGCCGGACAGGAGCGACAGGCACATAAGTGCCTGATCCGTGAGCTCCGCCTTCGGCAGGGCCCGGCGGCCGACGGCGACGACCGTATCGGCGGCCAGCACGATGCTGTCCCGCATCTCTTCGGAGACATCGACCCTCTGACGGACGGCTTCGGCCTTCGAACGCGCCAGCCGCAGCGCAAGACTGCGCGGCGTCTCGTGCTTCTTCGGCGTCTCGTCGATATCGGCAGGCAGGAGATGATCCGGTTCCAGCCCGATCTGCTGCAGCAGCGCGAGGCGGCGCGGCGATGCGGAGGCCAGGATCAACTGAGGGGCATTCATCATGAAAACGCGAGCCTAGCAGCCGGCGTCACCTTGCAATCCGCTTACTTGAAGCGGTAGGTGATCCGCCCCTTGGTGAGATCATACGGGGTCATCTCGACAAGCACCTTGTCACCCGCCAGGACGCGGATCCGGTTCTTGCGCATGCGCCCGGCTGTGTGGGCGATGATTTCGTGTTCATTTTCAAGTTTTACGCGGAACGTCGCGTTCGGCAACAGTTCTGTTACGACGCCCGGAAACTCCAGAGCTTCTTCTTTGGCCATTTGATATCCTGAATAAAGCGGGTCCTGCCCGCGGGTGCGGGGGAAACTAGCGGATTAGGGACAGAAAGTGAACCTTTCTTTCGGCCGCCACCAAAAGAAACCTTGGCTTATACAGTTCTCCTGCGGCAGATGCAGGTTTTCAACGGGCTTCCGGGAGGCAAAACCCGCGAAACCGCGCCGTTTGCGGACCAACCGCGCAGCGCGAAAACCGCTGTGCTGTACCCGGCTGGAGACCGGCGGATGCCCCACCGGCCAGTCAGCCGCTCGGCGGCGGAGCCCAGTCGAGGCGCTTCTTGATACGCATCATCAGCTGATCCCGGACGGCCCGGTATTCATTGAGAATCTGTTCGCGGCTGCCGGTGGCCAGGGTCGGGTCGAGGGTCGGCCAGTATTCCACGTCGACAGCCTCGGTGCGGGTCATGTCCAGGGCCCTGTGATGAGCCTCGGGGGCCAGGGTCACCACCAGATCGAAACCGGATTCCTCCAGTTGCTCGAAGGTCTTGGGGTGATGCTTGCTCATGTCGACACCGATCTCGGCCATCACCGCATCGACAAAGGGATCGTTCTTGCCCTGCCGCACCCCGGCGGAGCGGACATAGACCTGGTTGGGAAACAGCATGTGCGTCAGGGCCTCGGCCATGGGCGAGCGCACGGAATTCATCCCGCAGGCGTACATGACCGCAGTCGGCCGCAGGCGCGGGCCGGTCATGCCGGTCAGCCCTTCCAGTGCAGGGCGTAGACGAGCGTGAACAGCCGCCGGGCGGTCTGCATGTCCACGTCCACCTTGCCCTCCAGGCGCTCCATCAGGATGGTCGAGCCCTCGTTGTGAACGCCGCGCCGGCCCATGTCGATCGCCTCGATCTGGCTGGGCGTCGCATGGCGGATTGCCTCGTAGTAGCTCTGGCAGATCAGATCGTAGTCCTTGACGATCTTGCGCAGGGGCGACAGGGACAGGACGTGGGTGATGACCTCATGTCCTTCTTCCGTGCTGATCCCCAGAACCAGCTTTTTCTCGATGACCGAGAGATTGAGGATGAACCGGTCGCAGGGATAGCCCACCGGCTGGAACCGGTTTTCCTCGATCAGGTCGTAGATGGCCACGGCCCGGTCATGTTCCACTTCCGGGGTCGAACGGGAAATGGAGGCCTCGTCCAGGACCACATCCACCAGCTTGCCGCCGGGGCGTGTCGGATCGGTGTCCGCTTGCGGTTCGCTCATGCTGCAGAAACCTCTCTCGGGTAGCGGCTACAGATTCAGTCTGATGGAAACAGAGCGCGCGTGCGCAGACAACCCCTCCGCTTCACCAAGGGCGATGGCCGCCGGGCCGAGCGCCCTCAGATTGTCGGCGCTGCATTTGAGAACCGACGTGCGCTTGACGAATTCCAGCACCGAGAGGCCGGAGGAAAACCGCGCCGAGCGCGCCGTTGGCAGAACGTGGTTGGAGCCGCCGACATAATCGCCGATGGCCTCGGGCGTGTGGTGGCCGAGGAACACGGCCCCGGCGTTGCGCACCTTTTTCAGCAGGGCCTCGGGATCAGCCACCGCCAGTTCCAGATGCTCCGGCGCCACCCGGTTGGCCAAGGGCATGGCGGCCTCCAGGGAATCCACCAGAATGATCGCCCCGAATTCCTGCCAGCTCGCCCGCGCCACATCCTCGCGCGGCAGGGTCCTGAGCTGTGCCTCCACGGCGATTTCCACCTGGGTGGCCAGGTCCTCGCTGTCGGTGATCAGGATCGACTGGGCGGCTGCGTCATGTTCGGCCTGGGCCAGAAGATCCGCCGCGACCCAGTCCGGGTTGTTGCCGCCGTCGGCAACGATCAGCACTTCCGAGGGGCCGGCGATCATGTCGATGCCGACCGTGCCGAACACCCGGCGCTTGGCCGCCGCGACGAAAGCGTTGCCGGGACCGACGATCTTCGCCACCGGGGCGATCGTATCGGTGCCATAGGCAAGCGCCGCGACCGCCTGGGCGCCGCCGATCCGGTAGATCTCCGTGACCCCGGCGATGCTGGCCGCCGCCAGAACCAGGGGATTGAGCACACCGTCCGGGCTCGGCACCACCATGACGATGCGTTCCACGCCGGCGACCCTGGCGGGAACCGCGTTCATCAGCACCGAACTGGGATAACTGGCCGTTCCACCCGGCACATAGATGCCGACCGCCTCGACCGCGGTCCACAGGGACCCGAGTTCCACGCCGATCGGATCGGTGTAGCGGTCGTCCTTCGGCATTTGCCGGGCATGGTGGGAGCGGATCCTGTCATGGGCGAGCTGCAGCGCGTCCAGCGTGTCGCGCGGCACCTGGCCGAGAGCGGCCTCGATTTCCGCGGGCGTGACGGTCAGCTCCGCCATGGAAGCCGCGTCCAGCCGGTCGAACTTGCGCGTGTAGTCCAGAACCGCCCGGTCGCCATGGGTGCGGACGTTTTCCAGAATGTCGCGCACAATGTGATCGACATCCTCCGATGCTTCCCGCTTCCCGGCCAGCAGCTCGGCGAATTTCGCCTCGAAACCGGCGTCCTTGTCTGAAAGGCGTAGAACCACGCAATTCTCCATTCTTCTTGGCGCCGGGCGCGGAACGGCTTCCGGCGGTCAGTCCAGATCGTGTTTCGGCAGGTTGGGGGTCGACCAGGCGGCTCCCAGGTCGGAGAGCTGCGCCTCGATGCATTCCACGTCGAGGCTCAGGCTGGCCCCGCCCGCGAAGGCAAGCTCGATCTGTCCGGACGGTTCGTCCCCCGGCCTGAAGGTCACGGCGAGCAGCTCGAGCACGGCGCCCCTGGCCTCCTGGCGGATGTTCTGCACCTTCATGGCGTTGACCTGGGCAAAGGCCAGCGCCGCGCGGCGGCGCTCGTGTTCCTTCGAGCGCTTGTCCGCCTGCTTGTCCCAGACGAAGCGGTTCAGCACGAAGACCGCCTTCTTCTCTTTCGGCAGATAGCGGATATCGGCGACCGTCAGGACCGCATCCTGCAGGTGGGCGGAGAGAACCTGAAGGTCCTCCTGGTCAAGGGCGGCGAGTTTCAACTGATCCATAGCGACCGAATTCTGCTCCCGTCATTCGTTTATCCGCGAACCGCATGCAAGCCTGGCCTGCCCGGCTCCTCAGGCTGTTGACCTAAAGGGGAATGAGGGCTTTGGCAATCGGGAATAAGGGGAAGAGTGCGACCTTCGCAACCCCGCCCGGCCCGGCAGCGCCGATCCCCGTCAGCGGATCAGTTGGTAATCCGCTCGATCCGGGCACCGCAGCGGGTGAGCTTGTCTTCCAGACGTTCGAAGCCCCGGTCGAGGTGATAGACGCGGTTGACGGTGGTTTCCCCTTCGGCCGCGAGACCGGCGATCACCAGAGACACGGATGCCCTCAGGTCGGTCGCCATCACCGGCGCGCCACGCAGGGTGCTGACGCCCTCGACGGTCGCCGTGCGGCCGTCCACCTGGATGCTGGCACCCAGACGGGCCAGTTCCTGCACATGCATGAAGCGGTTTTCGAAAATGGTCTCGGTGATCCTGCTGGAGCCGCCCGCCCGGGTCATCAGCGCCATGAACTGGGCCTGAAGATCGGTCGGAAAGCCCGGGAAAGGCTCGGTGGTCACATCGACGGGCTGAATGCCGTTGCCATTGCGGTAGACCCTGATGCCTTCGGCCGACTGGGTGATCTCGACACCGGCCTGCCGCAGGGTGTCCAGCGCCGATTCCAGCAGGTCCGACTGCGCGCCCTGCAGCAGCACGTTGCCGCCGGTCATGGCGACAGCCATGGCATAGGTGCCGGTTTCGATCCGGTCCGGCACCACCGCGTGGCGTGCGCCGTGCAGGCGCTGCCTGCCCTGGATGCGGATGGTGGAGGTGCCCTCCCCCTCGATCTCGGCACCCATCGCCTTGAGGCATTTGGCCAGATCGACCACTTCCGGTTCGCGGGCGGCATTGACGATTTCCGTTTCGCCTTCCGCCAGGGTCGCTGCCATCATGATGGTGTGGGTCGCGCCAACGGACACCTTGGGGAATTCAACCCGCGCGCCCTTCAGGCCGCCGGGAGCGCGCACGACCACATAGCCGGCCTCGATGTCGATATCGGCACCGAGCGCGGCCAGTCCGTCGATGAAGAAGTCCACCGGACGCGTGCCGATGGCGCAGCCGCCGGGCAGCGACACGCGGGCTTCATGCATGCGGGCCACCAGCGGGCCGATGACCCAGAAACTGGCGCGCATCTTGGAGACCAGCTCATAGGGCGCGGTTGTGTCGACGATCTCGCGGGCGGTGAGATTCAGCGTCTGCCCGGCCAGTTCGTCCTGGCCGTTGCGCTTGCCGTTCACCGAATAGTCGACACCGTGATTGGAAAGGATCTGCGTGAGCTGCGCAACGTCGCGCAGGCGCGGCACATTGGTCAGCGTCAGGGTCTCGTCGGTCAGGAGCGAGGCGATCATCAGCGGAAGCGTCGCGTTCTTGGCTCCGGAAATCGGGATGACCCCGTTGAGTTCCGCGCCGCCGACGACCTTGATACTGTCCATAATCTTCCCCGAACCCGGACCGCGCACCGGCGCGGTCATTTTCTGGACCCTCCCGCGTCCGGATGAACGCGGGCCCTCATAGTTGAACTTGCCGCCCGATCGGCGTCCCGGCCCTCCGACAGGAGACCGGAAAACAGGCCGATCCGGCCGAATTCACATCAGCCCTGCGATCTACACGCAACTTGTGGCCCATGCAAGGCAGGCCCGGGGCCGCCAGAAGGCATTCCACGGGCGGGCAGCCGCCGGGATCGCCCGCCTCACTCCGGCTTGCGGGTCCTGGCGGCGCTCTTGCGGCGGCGCAGGTTGGCCCTCAGGGCCTCGGCAAGACGCTCCTGCCGGGCGGTCTCCCTGTCCCTGCCTGCCGGTTTGCCACCGGTGTCCGCCGTTTCGCCGGGGGTGTCTTCAACGGGCTGGCCGTGTTGGTCTTTTTCGCTCATTGCGGTCGTTTCGGTTGACTGGCTTTCCTACTCTTTACCAAGCCCGCTCGCCGCTGAACAGCCCGCAGTGCCGCGGCCCGAACCATGCGCCGCCCACCCCGGCGCCGGGCCGGGCCAGCGCCCCATCTCCACTGCCCTGCCCGCCGCGCCTGCCAAGGCGCATTCCTGCGGGCCGCGCACGATATCCACAGGCGGCGAAAGGCGGGCGATTGCAGGAAGTTAGGCCGGGGAAGCAGGCCTTCGCGGCGACAGCGGCAAGCGGGGGCATCGGCGCACCGGAAAAAATCCAAATCACCGCTTGCGTCCCCGGCGCGCATATGGCAAAAGCGCCCTCAATCCGGTCAGCCTCGCTGATCGGGTCAGGCATCTGCGTCTCCAAACCCGCGCTTTTCACCCCGAAAAGCCCAAAGCGGCCGGCCTCAAAGACGCAGCGGATGCTGCCGTAGCTCAGGGGTAGAGCACTCCCTTGGTAAGGGAGAGGTCGAGAGTTCGAATCTCTCCGGCAGCACCATTCAAGCCATTGGTTTCAAATAACTCTCTTGTATTGATTGGATATTCGACAGCCGACTTGTACACAAGGTTGGTACACATGGCCCTTCCTATGCCCCGTCCAATCAAGCACAAAGCCACCTCTACCTACTACCTCAGAATCCGAACTCCGAGCGATCTACGCGACAAGGCTAAAATTTATCCGCAGCCTCCCGAATAAGAACTCTATGGCAGATATCGGTCTAGCACTGAAAACACACCGGCTGACTTCCAAAGATTTCGATTGCCGATCACATATAAGGATGCCTTGGCGCGAGTGACTGCGACATTGACTAAGTTAGGCCTGCTGCCCGCCCAATTGCGTGCGCCGTTTTGTGAGGTGGCTTGGGCACCAAGGACGAAGAAGACAGTGCCAGCTTCACGGCCCTGAACTGTGTGAACCGTACCGACATGCCCCCAAACCCAAGCGTCTGGCCTATCGGCCCATCCGTTCAAAACGCCACTGCGCAGCAGTTCCTGACGGAGATTGTCCTGCACAATTACAAAAGGCGTCACGACATAGAGTTCGGCTTCAGCGCCACTGGTTCGAAGTCGTTGCAGCATGTCGATCAACACCACAGCTTCATCGGCGCACCACTTGTCAGGACCGGGGGTGCCGACAACATCAACCCAGCATGACGGGCCGAGGACCGGATTTGCGTTTGAAGGCTTTTTGGCCTGCACCATAAGGTTTGAATAGGCAATCTCGTTTGAGATATCGAACATCGGGCTATCGCAGCGTCGATGCACAAGAAGCGGCGCGCCAACATCGCGGTGTCCACTGCCTATCGGGAACTTGGCACAATACATACTGGCGGCGTCCGCCACCGTTTGCACGGAAGCTTCAGGCGCATTATATTTCACCGGATCAATGCCGAAAAAAGCGCATATCTCTTCCGTGAGGCTGTTCGGGAGCGTAACGACAGGCTCGATCTGAAGCGGATCGCCGACTACAACCGAGCGCTTTGTCCTCATCATCGCACCTACGGTGGCCTGTGGCACTGCTTGTCCCGCTTCATCTACGAGAAGCCATCCCAAGGCTTCGTTGGGCAGCCGTGAAAACATCCGACTGACCGATGCAAATGTCGTCGAGACCACCGGTACGACGAGGAAGAAAGATGACCAGAGATCAGCAATCAGCGCATCTTTTTGAGGTGTGCCGAGAGAGCGCGTTCCGAAGGTCTCTACAAATACTGAAAGGTTTTGCCGTAGCGGATCGGCTGCGCTGTCAATGAAAGCGCGATGAAGCTGAATAGCGGCTTCAAATACATCATCACGCTGCCGGCATGCGGACTTATCGAACCATAGGCAAGCAGTTTGAATGTCTTCATGTGCTCCGGCAAAGAAGTTAGCATCAGGTATAGGAACATCAATCTCTGCGCACGCTTGGCTTAGGCTTACCTCAAGATCGGATTTTTCAGCACGCAGCGTGTTCAGAGATTTTTGTGTCTGCGCGATCAGTTCTTTTTTTGCAGCTAACTCGGCAGCGAGGTCATCGGCAATTTTCTTGTAATTCTGAAATAGCTGCTGGTCGTGGCAGGCCTTTTTTGAAAGACTTTTCTGTTCGCCGAGCCAGACCCGGAAACGAGCCGTTCGGAATAGCCGCGCGAATAAGCCTGGGCGCAAGGCTAAATGTGAAACCTGCTCTTGTCGGGAAACTTCGAGCTGAGTTTCGGCTTCCTGTTGCTCGTGCCGGGCAGTCGCAAGGTTGTTTTCTATGGTCAGCGCCTCGACCTCAAGAGGAGGCAGTTTTTGCACGAGATTATGAATTTCGACAGCGAGATGCTCGAGGCGAACGAGCTGCACATGAAGCTTTTGCAGACTGCTTTGCGTTCGCTTGAAAGTATCGAATTTAGTCTTGAAAATTGAGCGGGCTTTCTCCCATCGCTCCTGTGCTTCTCGGTTGTTTGACGGTGGGTGCTCACGGTCAATAATTTGACGATTTCGTTTGAGAGGTGGACGGCCGCCACCTTGAGGTTCCGATACGATCTGCGGTACGCCGCTGGCATGATTGAGATAGGTGGAGAGTCCATTCTCTTCATCGCGCCAGAACCCTTGCGAGAATAGGTAACGGTTTGACGAATTGCCAAGGACAGCGGCAATGACTCCCCATGTGTCACGTTCAAGGACGTTGTCCGAAACGCTCTTGAAATATCGAAGCTCAGGCGCATCCGTTGCGATCGCATCCAGTGCGGGAAGTTCTGCGCTGACATTCTCGACAGCTTTGTTGTTGGATGATGTCACCACCACCTCAAAGCCTTTAAGTCGCTCGTCCAGCTTATGAAGCGTAATCTTCGCACCGCGACGCTGAAGGCTTTGATTGGTTTGCGTGAACGCCTGCGATGGACGGTTATACTCGCTCATCACCACCGCACGTTCGATGATCCGCGCTGCCACAACATCGCGAAGCAAGGTTGTCTTACCAGTACCAGGCGGACCGTTAACGGCGAGAATGCCGGTTTTAAGGCGCGCCTCATTTGTAGCGTTGACTGCCGCTTGCTGTAACAAAGCCAGGGGAAAACGTCCCTTGCCGGGCCATTTTCCGGGCGGCGTCAAAGCGGGCTGTAGCAAGTCCTGCAGACCTGCATCGTCTTCCAACAAGTTGGTACGTTGCGACGGTTTCTTGATTCCAAGATAGTGTTGGAGCGCTTCGGGCAGTTTCCCCGTATGTGCCAACACACGGGCCGCAGCCAAATCCTCCAAGAAGAACGAATTCAGCAACCCCGGTTCAGGCGGTGTCTTGCTGGCAAAAAACTCATAGCGCCGCAATGCGAAATACGGAGCTTTTATCGCATGGCCGTGAAGGTTTAGCGCGGCGACAAGATGCTCAAACAACTCTGTGATATGGCTTTTCGTCAACGGAAGGATATCACCATTCCGATCCCGTTTGATGAGCCGTTTACGAAACTCTCCTTTCAAAAACTTTTCCTGCGCCGGCCAGTCGGCGAGCTTTTTCAAGTCCCCTTGAAGGGCGATTGGAACTCCCCACGCAAAACTTGAAATCGCCGCGCTCGTCTCTTCCTCCAGCGGTTGCCCTTCTTTGTCCAGGAGGATACTGGCAATCGGACTGTGACCCCGCATGCTGGGCTTATCCGGACGCATATCGGCATATACTTTCAGGAGCTTTTCAACAGCGGGAGCTAGTTCTATCGCCCCTAGGATCAGCTCGTAGAAGAGGCGCTTTTTGGGAAGAGACTTTTCACCAAGCTCCCATGGCAATGGAGCTTCGTCAAAACGGGCAATCTTTTTGCGGTCTCCGGCAACAAGGTCCGTTTCTCGCCTGTACCCCTGCGGCGACAAAACCTCCAAGGCGGTCCATGCGCGCAGAATATCCGACGCATCATTTGTGATCGGCGGTTTCGCCACGGGTTTAGCAGTAGTCTTGATTGATTCAGGCGGTCTAATAACTTCTGAGGGTTTTGGAGGTTCACCAAAAGGCAGCACTGGTTCATGCTGCTTCGCTAAGGCCTCAGGTTGACGTACAGTTTTTTGCGGGACTGATTTGGAGAGCTGACCAGCGTTTGCGGCCTGAACCTGTTTCTTCAGCGCAAGTGCGCGTTGCGTGCTGCGAAACCCTAGTTCATGAATCAAACGGTTGAGCGTTTCACCGTCGCTTTGGTTGTCTTTAAAGGTCGCTTCCAGTTCCTTAATCGACTTATTGAAATAAGGTCTACTCTTCATAAATTTGCCGCCCAGCATTGGCGCAAAATAACGCCACTTTTCCCCGCACCCCTTTGCTTTCTAATAACTATTCCCCAAAACAGTTGTCAAATGCAAGAAAATCATCCAAAGCTTGTAATTCTTAAATTATACAATGCAAGATAGTGGTATGGATACAATTTTGTATTTCGCTTACGGCTCCAGGCTTCAGACCCATAAAATGGCTGTGCAAATCAGTTGAAGCCTGATTCAAGCTCCTCAACAGGAGTTTGGCGATGTCCGATGGTTTGTTCTGGCTCAGCGATGAGCAGTTTTCGAAGTTGCAGCCGCTGTTGCCGACCGACACGCGGGGCAAGGTCCGTGTCGATGACCGGCGGGTGATCAGCGGCATCATTCATGTTCTGAAGTCGGGCGGTCGGTGGGTCGATGCGCCGGAGGTCTACGGGCCGAGGAAAACCCTCTACAATCGCTTTGTCCGCTGGTCGGAGAAAGGTGTCTGGACAGGGATCTTCGACACATTGTCCCAAACCGGCGGTCCTGTTCTGGAAGTGATGATCGACAGCACAGCCGTTCGGGCGCACCGGGTCGCCCATGGCGGCAAAGGGGGGGCTCAAGCCCATGCCCTGGGCCGAGCTCGTGGTGGTCCGGGAACAAAAATCCACGCCCTGAGCGACAACAAGGGACGCCCAATCGCATTCCACCTGACTGGAGCCAATGTCTCGGATTTCACAGGAGCTGAGGCACGCTTGCCGCTCGTTCCGGCAAACGGCGTTCTGCATGGCGATAAAGGCTACGACAGTGACCGGATCCGCCGAGCCGTCGAGGCGCGCAGTTCGCTGCCAAATATCCCGCCTCGCAAAACACGCAAATGGAAAAACTGTTTCTCGCCATACCTTTACAAGAGCGGAAACGTCATCGAGAGGATGTTCGGCAGGCTCAAGGAGTTTCGCAGGATCGCAACACGCTATGACCGCAATGCCAGGAACTTTCTGTCGTCCCTCTGCCTCGCGGCAACCGTATGCTACTGGTTATGAGTCTGAAGCCTAGTCAAGGGGAGCAACTGGTAGGTCGGAATTTTCAGATGCAATGTCAATGAAGGCACCCGCCGTTCCAAGGGTTGCCAAGTCTTTGTGACAGAAAAGATATTCCCTCGCTGATAGGTCGGCACCGGTGATTTCGAGGCTGGTGAGAGCCGGGTCGCGCCCGATTTCCTTGTCAAGGACGAGCCCCGCGCCGAGGCCGTTGGCAATGGCCTCCTTGACCGCTTCGCGCGATCCGAACACGAAGCGGGAATTTAACTCGAGGCCCTGTTCGGCCAGAGCGTCCTCCGCTATCTGGCGCGTCATCGAGCCGACTTCTCGCAGGATGACCGGCATGTCGGCGAGCTCTTCGATCGATATCGACATCCGCTCCGACAAGGGGTCCGTCCTCGCGACCACCAAGCGAACAGTCTGACTCGCCAGATGGACGCAAAAGAAGTCGTCGAAGGGTTTTTTCGCGGTTGCGATGCCGATATCGAGCTCATGGTCCCGGACGCGGCCGACAAGAACCTGAGAGTTTGCGATTTCAATGTGTGTCCCGATTTCCGGATACCGTTTCGAGAAGGCTGCCATTAACGGCATCAGGACGAAGGGCGCGCAGGCACCAACTCGCAACACACCGCCCTTTTTGCCCGTGGTTTCCGCTGTGAGGGCATCGATCCTGTCAAGAACTGCCGCCATCAGCATCGCAGGTTCGAGAAAGCGCTGTCCGACTTCTGAAATCTCCAGGGAATGCCCCTTGCGGTGAAACAGGCGTGCGCACAGCGCTTCCTCCAGACTTTTGATCTGCATGGCAATCGCGGGTTTGCTGACGCCCAATTCCACCGCTGCGGCCGAAATGCTTCCCAGCCGGGCTACGGCCGTGAACGCGCGCATCTGGATAAAATTCAACCTGTTTCTCCTTTTTGCCAGCACCGCAGATGTCATCAAAACTTAACAAGAAGAGTATATCGGAAAGTTATGGTTTTCGAAATAGGGCTTCGCTCTTCGCCGTCAAACTCCCCATAAAAGGAAAGTTCATACTATGTTCAAGATTTCCCTGCTTTCGGGCCGTGGCCTCGCCACACGAGCGGCCATAGCCATCATTGGTGCAAGTTTCGCTCTGTCTGCCAGCGCTGGCGAACTGGTTCTTTACACCGCCTCCAATCCCAAGATCGAAAAAGACATCGTGGACGCCTTCAAGAGCGCCCATCCGGAGATCGACGTGAAGGCGATCAACATGTCGACCGGGCCGATTACCGAGAAGACACTGGCGGAAATGGCCAATCCTCAGGCGGATGTGATCTGGATGGTCAACAATTTCGCGCTCGACAAGCTTAAGGAGGCCGGCGCACTTCAGCCCTATACACCGAAGGACAACATCATCCTGTCCGCCTTTGTTGATCCGGACGGGTTCTGGATGGGTCACAACGGCACCATCATGGCGATGGCCGTCAACAAGAAGCTGTTGGCGGAAAAGGAATTGCCGATGCCTTCCGATTGGTCCGATTTGATCAACCCGGTTTACAAGGGACAGATCACCGTGGCCTCGCCGATCAAGTCCGGGACCGGATACACGATCATGTCCGCCATGTGGGACATGTTTGGCGACAACTACATAGAAAATCTGAATGAGAATGTCTTTCAGTACAACGACTCCGGTAGCGCAGCCGCGCGCCAGGTTGGCGGCGGTGAAAATGCCATCGGCCTGACCTACGACACCGCCATCCTGCAGCAGGTTGACGCCAATCCGGACGTCGAAATGGCGATCGGTCGCATGTCGCCGAATATCATTGAGGGCGCGGGCCTGATCGAAGGCGCGCCGCACGAGGCGGAAGGCAAGATTTTCCTCGACTGGCTGATGGGCAAGAGTGGGATGGAGGCCTTCGCTCCCCATGTGGGTGTCGGCGCGGCCGCGGGCTACGGCAAGGTCGATCTTTCCAAGGTGGCGTTCTGGCATCTGCGCCGTCCTATGAATCAGGACGAATTCAAGGCCGATTGGTCGCGCAAATACGAATAATAAGCGGACGGCGCGGGCTTCGAGCAGGTCTCGGAGCCCCCCTCTCTCCCGATACGGACCTGAAATGAACCTCTCCTTCTCGAATGTCGTCAAGGCCTATGGTGCGACCCGTGTCGTCGACGATGTCAGTCTAGACATACCACCGAGCCAATTCTGTTCGCTGCTCGGACCAAGCGGGTGCGGCAAGACCACGCTCTTGCGCATTGCCGCCGGTTTCGTGGCCGCCGATGCGGGCGATGTATCGATCGGAGGGAGATCAGCACTGAAGCTGCGGCCCAATCAGCGTGACGTGGGCTTCGTCTTCCAGTCCTATGCCTTGTTTCCGACCAAGACGGTTGCCCAGAACATCGGTTTTGCTTTGTCCCTGCAAAGACAGCCCAGGCAGCGGATCAGGGCGGAAATCGAACACTTGTGCGCGATCATGCAACTCGAGGGCCTCGAGGACCGCTACCCGCATGAGCTTTCCGGCGGTCAACAGCAGCGTGTGGCGCTTGCGCGCGCCCTGATTTCCAAGCCATCGATCCTGATGCTCGACGAGCCACTTTCCGCGCTTGACGCCAAGATCCGGGCGCATCTGCGCGTCGAAATCCGCCGCATCGTGGATACGCTCGGCATCACGACCATCTATGTCACCCACGATCAGGAAGAAGCCCTGGCGATCTCGGACCGGATCGCAGTGATGAGGGGCGGGTGCGTCGTCCAGGCCAGTGCGCCGATGGATCTATACCTCAATCCCGCCGATCCCTTCGTTGCCCGTTTCGTCGGGACGACCAACATGCTGCCTTGCAGCTATATCGGCGAGGCGCGTGCGGAACTGGGCGGCATCTCCATTGCCGTGGCGTCCTCCGGCTCCTGTCCTGTGGGGGCGGCAACCTTGTCGATCCGGCCGGAACATATCATATGCCGGCCGACTGCCGACCGGAGACAAGAAAACGACGAAACCTCCATCCCCGCGATCCTGCGTGATGTTTCCTTTTTGGGGCCGACGGTGCGGCTCCTGCTGTCGACACTAGGGGATCGCATGCTTCTCGTTGACATGCCGATGATCGATTGGCTCGGCCGGCCGGTGGAGGCCGGAAGCGCGGTGCGGTGGGCGCCCAGAGGGGCTTTCGCAAGGGTTTTTGCCGGTTCCCACGTGGAGGAGCAAGTGGCATGAACCTTGGGCGCGGACTTCCGACCCTGATTGTCAGCCTGATCGTCGGGGGGCTCGTTTTCGCCTTCATCGCCTTGCCCATGGGCGCGATGCTGGTTCGCAGTTTCCATGTCGACGGTCCCGTGTCCATGAGCGTGTTGCGGGATCGTACGGAAACGGCCCTCCTTCTTCTGCCTCCGAACGAACGGGAGACTTTCGTCACTCGGGCCGTATCGAGCGCCGATCCGAGCATGCGGATGGAAGCAATTGCCGCGGCGATGACCTTGGCGGACCTTCCGGTCCAATGGGACCGGAAGGCGGCCTATTCCAAACAGATCGTTGCTGCGGACGAGGCTCTTGCGCGCCTGCCTGCGGACAAGCGCGAATCAGTCGAGGCGCACTTATCTCTGGCGATAGTAATGCTGCACAAGCGCATCCCGCTCGCCTACAAGGTGAAAGACAAGCTGGCGGTGGAGGACTATAGCGTCCTGCGCAGCGGAAAGATTCGCCGCTACGGCCTTGACCACTACCGGGAGGTCATCGAAACACCGCGCATGGCGACCGCCGCGCTCAATTCCCTGAAGCTGGCGTCAATCGCGACCGTTCTGACCACGCTTGTAGCCTATCTTCTTGCTTTCGGGGTCAACCGGGGCGGTATCTGGCGCGCGGGACTGGCCCGCTACGCCATCCTTCTGCCGCTGGTTTCTCCTCCCGTGGTGATCGCAACCGCCATTGTATTGCTGTTCGGCCGCAACGGCCTCGTCACCAGGGCGCTGCTGGATGACACACTGGGGTTGATCGACGCAGGATCAACCAACCTTTACGGCTTCTACGGCGTGGTCGTTGTCCAGTTCCTTTCGTTCCTGCCGCCGGCGTTCATTATTCTCGACAATGTCCTGTCCAAGCAGGACGGCCGATTGGAAGAGGCCGCTGCCATTCAGGGCGCGGGCTTCCGGCAGACGTTTTTCCAGCTTCATCTGCCTATGGCGCAGCCCGGCCTGATCCGTGCGGCTACTCTCGTCTTCATCCTCGCGATGACCGACTTCGGCAATCCGATGGTCATCGGCCAGAACATGAATGTCCTCGCCGGAGTGCTCTATGACGAAATGATCGGCTTCTCCAATACCCCTCTCGCCTCGGCAATTGCCGTCTGGCTGATCGTGCCGGTGCTCGCGGTCTATGCGCTGCTGGCGCGGATCGGCCGGCACAAGCGGTTCGAGACTTCCGAGACGGCGGCCTCGGCGATCGCTCTTCCGGCCGCCCTCAATCGTGGCCTGTCCTGCCTTGCCTGGGGGATAGCGAGCCTGACGGCCGTCATCTTCGCAACAATCATCATGGGTGCCATCGTGCGGCGCTGGGGGCAGGACTATTCCCTCACTCTGGACTACTTCACATCGGCGAATGTGCCCGGGTTCGTCTCGCAATTCGACGGGATCGAACCGGTGTGGACCAGCTTGTGGATCGTGCTTGCCGCTGCCCCGCTGGGCGGCCTGCTTGCGGTGATCGTCGCCTATCTGGCCGAGCGGGTCCGGAACCGCCTGAACGCCGCGATCGGATTTCTCGTTCTCCTGCCGGCGATCCTGCCGGGCGCGGTGTTCGGCGTTGGCTACATCGTCGCCTTCAACGCGCCTTTCGGCGTCGCGGACTGGTCGCTCAACGGTACCCGGACGCTGATCATCCTCAACATCGCCTTCGGCCATCTCTATGTCGGAGTGCTGGCCGGCCGGGCCATGCTGAGCCGGCTGGACCGGTCGGTCGATGACGCTGCTGAAATTCTCGGAGCGTCCCTGTGGCAGCGTTTCAGTTTCGTAACCTTGCCAATGATGCGCCGGGCGGTGCTTTTTGGCGCACTCTTCATCTTCGTGGACGGCATGTGCACCTTCTCCGCCGTGGTGTTCCTGCAAGGACCTGACTTCGATCTCGCCTCCGTGGCCATCTTCCAGACTGCTTCGGTTTCCTATTACGGCGTGGCCTGCGCGATGAGTGTGGCGATTCTGGCGATCGTCTTTGCCGTGATGGGCGGTTTGGCGACCATCTCCCGCTTCGGCCCCCTGTCGCTGCGCGAGGCGGCCGGTATGAAAAAGGTGCAGGTAGCATGACGACGACCGATCTGACCCGACGCGATGCAGCCGTGTTTCTATCGCAGACCGGCTCAAGCCCGGTGGACAAGACCTTCCGCCATGTCGAGGGCATCTGGGCCGAGGATGAAGACGGCCATCGTTTCATGGATTTTCAGGGCAACAGCTGCCACAACATCGGCTACGGGCATCCGTGCCTGATCGCCGCCCTGAAGGAGCAGCTCGACACCTTGCCGTTCACTCCGCGGGGCTTCACCAACGAGCCGGCCGTCCTTCTGGCCGAGCGGCTGACCTCGCTTTGGCCCTATGGGGATGCAAAGGTACTCTTCGGTATATCGGGCGCCGACGCGGTTGAGATGGCGCTGAAACTCGCCTATGTCGCCACCGGCAGAACCAGGACACTCGCCTTCGAGGACAGCTGGCATGGCGCCGCGCTTGGTGCGCTCTGGGCTGGTGGCCGGACCGCTGAAAGGAGTGGCTTTCCCGAACTTGTGGGCTGTCACCATGTCCCACCGTTCTGGTCACAGGATGCGGACACGTCCGCAACCCGCGCGCTGGAGGCCATTCGCACACATTTGAAGACCGGAGAATTCGCGTGCCTGCTCGCCGAGCCGATCCGCTCGACGCCGCACGTTCCGCCGCAATGGTTCTGGCCGGAGGTCCGGTCCGCCTGCTCCGACGCGGGCACGCTTCTGATCTTCGATGAAATTCCGACTGGCCTGGGCAAGACCGGGCTCATGTTCGCGAGCGAGCATTTCGACGCTGTCCCCGACATGACGGTTCTGGGCAAGTCGCTTGGCGGCGGGGCCATGCCCCTGTCCGCCGTGATCGCCCGGGCGGATCTGGACAAGGCCGGGCATCTCGCCATAGGTCACTACACCCATCAGAAGAACCCGCTTCTGGCCAAGGCGGGACTTATCACCCTTGATATTCTCATCGAGGAAGATCTCGCCACGCGGGCCGCGGAACTCGGTCGCGAGACGCTGCCGAAGTTAATCAGACTTGCAGAAGGCTCTAACGTGTTCGAAGACGCAACAGGCATTGGCCTGTTGATGAGGATTGGTGTCCGTGATCCTCAAGACTGCTCCGAGCTGGTGCGAATGGCTTTTGAGGCCGGACTTCACCTGGGATCGTCGGCCGATCGCCATCTAACGCTGTCGCCATCACTAACGGTTACCTTGGAAGATCTCGATCGCGCGATATCGATACTGGAACGAATTTCGACTTGACGGAGGACGTCCCACGTTCGAGCGTATCCCATGATGCCCAAATTCTGGGTAAGGAACAACTGCGTGCCGCCTGATGCTTTGCGCAAGACGGCCGCTTTACGCGTTCGCGCTTCAATTGTTTTTGGTATCACCGTCGGTGAAAGGGACAAAATCCGAGCTTTAGCGCTCCAGCGCGCCTTTGCCGGCGATGATCTTGTCGCGAAATTTTTCTACACGCGCCACGCGCGTTGACGACTGTTTGGCTTGGCTGATGTTGAACATGTAACTCCTCTGCCGGCCCGGTGTCAGCGCGTGAAACGCTTCCGCCAGTTCGGAGTCCGCATCCAGCGCTTCGCCCAGTTCTTCGGGCATATCGATCTCGGTTTCCACCTTTGGCGGTTTTGTTCCAGCTTCGGCATGATCGATCAATTGTTGCAGATAGGCCCGAATTACCGGCTCCATCTCACCAACGTGATTGACGTCGGTAAAGCGGATTACTCCCGGCGTCTTGCTGTTCGGCCCTTGTGGCTCAAGCACGCCTTCAGTGTCTTGCAGCAAACCCGGATTCATGAAGCTTAACCGAAAGTCGCCCCGGAAAGCTCCGAAGATCGCAATATTGCGACCAGCATGCATATAGGTCGGATGCGCCCATTTCACGGTTTCCTCCAGCCCCATGGCGCGACAGATGTGGCGCAGATTGCTGAGGCCATCAATCCATCGGCGGGTCGAGCAGTCAGGTTTGGCGAAGCGCTCGCATCGACCACAGCCTTTGGTAAAGTAATCGTTGGGGTCGGTGATCATCGCCATGATGAGTTACTCCCCGCACCCTTGCGCCCCAGATAGGGTTGCGAAAAAAGATAGAGTCCGCTGAACAGCAATGTGAACAAGCCTGGGGTCCTACGGCTAATCGGCATCGCAAGTTATTGAATTTGCATATGCCGATGGGGTTACTCCGTGGAGCCGTTTCACAGTCCAACATGGCCATCGGCGGCATCACACCCGCAATGAAACTGAAAACAGCGGCCTGAAGTCCAGTTTAAAACCTGCGAAAAATGGGATGATTACCCCTCTTCGGACTTCAAAAAGCTAATAAAGCATGAAAACGCTGCGGATCAACTGGGCAGCTTTCACCCTCTCAACGGTTTGCGACAAACCCGGACTAACGGACCCTGCTGCCATCCGACGCAAAACGATACGTTTGCTCGTCGGCGAAACCGAGTTGGACATCAGCGCCAGGTTCGATCTGATACTGACCAAAGAGCCGGACCGTGAAAGGCGTTTCGCCGCCGATGTCGGCGATAACGTTCGTATCGCCGCCAAGATGCTCCACATGGATGACGGTGCCTGAAAGGCGCCCCGGTTCACCAATGGACACGTGCTCGGGGCGAATACCGATCTCCTGATCCTTTTCGCCATCCAGCCAGTCTGCTGGCACGAAATTCATCGACGGCGCACCGAGGAATTCCGCCACGAACCGGTTCGCCGGATTGTTGTAGAGCTCCATGGGGCTGCCGATCTGTTCGACCCTGCCGTCACGCAGAACCACGATCTTGTCGGCCAGTGTCATGGCTTCGGTCTGATCATGGGTAACGTAGACCATGCTCGTGTCGAGCTGGCGGTGTAGTTTCGCGATTTCCAACCTCGTGTTCATCCGCAAGGCGGCATCGAGGTTTGACAGCGGTTCGTCAAACAGGAACAGCTTCGGCTGACGGACAACCGCCCGACCAATGGCGACCCGCTGGCGCTGGCCGCCCGAAAGCTCCGCCGGCCTGCGTTCCAGATAGGGTTCAAGTGACAGCATCCGACTTGCCTCGGCCACCCGGTCCTCGATCTCCGCCTTCGACTGGCCCTCCTGCCTGAGAGCAAGCGCCATGTTTTCCTTCACATTCAAGTGCGGATAAAGCGCGTAGGACTGGAACACCATCGCAATACCGCGTTTGGACGGGGGCATATGGTTGACCGGTGTGCCGGCGATTTCGATCTCTCCGGACGTTGCCTCCTCCAGACCGGCGATGACCCGCAAAAGGGTGGATTTTCCACAACCGGAAGGGCCGACAAAGACGACGAATTCGCCTTCTTCCACCTCGAGATTGATTTCCTTCAGGACATCCACCTTGCCGAAGGACTTGTACAGGTTCTTGAGCGTGAGGGCCGTCATGCGGGTTTCACTCCGGAAAGGTCAATGGGGGCGCCTGTCCGAATGCTTTCATCAGCGGCAAGGCAGATGCGCAGCGACTGAACCGCATCGCGCATATGGCGGGAGAGATCCTGGTTGGTTTCGATGGCTTTCAGCATCGCGGCCTGTTCGGCATCGCAAAGCTCCTGGTGGCCGGGCTCATCGGGAAGGTCGATCAGCGTATCGCCGGAGGATCTGTGAACCACGATCTGGCCGACGGATGTGTGCGTATCGACATTGTCCGAGCCTGCTTTCTGTGCGTCAGCGATCGAGACCGAACCGGTTGGGCTGACGATATCCTTCACGAAGTGGGCCGTCTCGGACATCATCGGCCCCCAGCCCGCCTCATACCAGCCGACCGAGCCGTCGGAAAAGACCACCTGAAACTGCCCGTAATTGTACATATCCGGTGCAATCTCGTCCGAAAGCCTCAGACCGATCCCGTTGACCTTCACCGGGTGTGCATCGGTGACCTGGCACATGACGTCGACGTAGTGAACACCACAATCAACAATCGGACTTACGGATTTCATGAGGGATTTGTGAGTTTCCCAGGTTGCGCCGCTGCTTTGCTGATTGAGGTTCATTCGGAAAACATACGGGCCCCCGAGCCCTTGCGCCTCTTCAACCAGACGCTGCCAGCTGGGATGATGCCTGAGGATATAGCCGATCATGAGCTTGCGGCCGGTTTTCTCCGCCAGGGCCACGATTTCCTCGGCCTCCTCTACAGTCGGCGCCAAAGGTTTCTCGCAGAAGACATGAGCACCGGCAGACATGGCCTTGAGCGCGTAAATTTTGTGCGTGTCGGTATAGCTTGCAACGACCACGAGGTCGGGCTTTGCAGTTTCCAGCGCTTCGTCAACATCCCGGAACCAGGGGATATCTTTCAGCTCTTCCGGCAGGTCCGGGCGCGGTCCCCGCGCCATCAGTCCGACAAGCTGCGACGTGCCTCTTGTGTGGGCGAGCGCGTGGCTGAGGCCCATATTACCCAGACCGATCACCAGAACCCTGATCATTTGACTGCTCCTGACGTGATGCCGCGAATGAGCTGGCGCGAGAAAACAACGTAAAGCACGATCACCGGCAGAATAGCCAGGGACAGCGCGGAGAGCACCGCATTCCAGTCAGTGACGAACTGGCCGATAAAAACCTGGCTGCCAAGTGTCAGCGTCTTGACCTCTTCGGCAGGAGCCAGGATCAGCGGGAACCAGAGATCGTTCCAGATCGGGATCATGTTGAAGACCGCAACAGTTGCCATGGCTGGACGCACGAGCGGCAGGACGAGGCGGAAGAAGATCGTGTATTCGCTCAGGCCATCGATACGCCCTGCATTCTTCAGATCGTCGGAGACCTGCCGCATGAATTCGGACAGGATAAACACCGCAAGAGGAAGGCCCTGCGCGGTGTAGACAAGGATCAGGGCCAGGAGTGTATTGACCAGGCCCGTCTGCACCATCAGCTCCAGGATTGCGACAGTGCCGATACGGATTGGGATCATGATGCCGAGCGCAAGATAGAGCCCCATCAGCGTGTTGCCCCTGAAGCGATACTCCGACAGGGCAAAGGCCGCCATCGCGCCGAACAGCAGGATGAAAAACAGCGAGGCCACCGTCACGATCATGGAGTTCTGGAAATAGAGGAAAAAGTCACCCTGTTTCAGAACCGTCTGGTAGCCGATCAGCGAAAAGGAATCCGCATCCGGAAGGGCCAGGGGTTCCCGGAAGATCGATTTCCTGGTCTTGAAGCTGTTGACAATGATCACGAAAACCGGGAACAGCGCGATCAGCGTGTAAAGGATCAGAACGGTGTGAGCAGCCAGGGCATTGACCGGGTTTTGGCGGGCCTTGTTCATCCGGCCCTCCTAAAACTGGTAGCGCTTGAGGCGCGTCTGGATGCCGAACAGGTAGATGCAGACACCGATCAGAATAATGGCGAACATCGCACTCGCGATTGCCGATCCCATATGCGGGTCGCCAAGCTGAAGCTGGAAGCCGAAGAATGTCCGGTAGAGGAAGGTGCCGAGGATATCGGTCGAGAAATCCGGGCCGGCAAGAGCGCCCTGGGCAGCATAAATCAGATCGAACGCATTGAAGTTCCCGACGAACGTCAGGATCGAGATAATGCCGATGGACGGCAGGATCAGCGGCAGCTTGATCTTCCAGAATGCCGACAGTCCGGTGATGCCATCAACCTCGCCTGCCTCCAGAATTTCTTCCGGGATCGAAAGGAGCGCCGCGTAGATGAGCATCATGGGAATTCCGACGAACTGCCAGACCGAGATCAGCGCAAGCGTCGTCAGGGCATATTGTTCCTTGCCGAGCCAGGGAGCGTAAAGGCTCTTGAGCCCGATGGAACTCAAGAGATCCGGTGCGATTCCCCAGATCGGCGACAGGATCAGCTTCCAGGTAAACCCGACAATCACGAAAGACAGGATGGTGGGCACGAAAATTGCGGTTCTGTAGAAACCGGCAAAGCGCAAGCGCGGATGCGACAGGATCGCCGCAAGCATGATCCCGATCGGGTTCTGGACCAGCATGTGAATGATGAAGAACCAGAAATTGTTCCCAAGGGCATTCCAGAAACTCTCCGACCAGCGGGGGTCTCCGAACAGCGTCTGGAAGTTCTCAAGACCGACAAAGGAGCGGACCTGGTCGATTTCGGTGTAAAGAGCCAGCCGCAGCGTGTTGAACAGCGGAAAGATCATCACCGCCGTGTAGACGAGCACCGCCGGAGCCAGAAAGACAACGATATGCCATTTGATGCGAGGCGTTTGCATACGTTCCCCCGATTGCCCGCATGAGATGAAACAGGTGGACGGCTTCGGGCCATAGGGCCCGAAGCCTCACCGCTTGTCTTGTTTTACTGCTGAGGTTCGTACCAGGAAGCCAGGCCTTCCTGGAGCTCCTTGCCGAGTTCCTCAGGGGTTTTGGTGCCCTTGATGGCAGCAGCCGATGCACCCCAGGTTTCATTCTCCAGATTCGGAGTTCCGCGGGAAAGGATCTGGTAGGTTGAGCGGATTGTCGGGTTGCATTCACCCCGCCAGGAGACGAATTCCTGAGCCAGCGGATCGTCCATCGCAACGTCGTGGCTCGACAGGGAGAAGAAGCCGGGCAACGCGTTGGCGTAAATCGCGGCAAACTCTTCTGAACCGACCCAATTCAGGAAGATTTTCGCAGCTTCCGTGTTCGGGCCATTCGCATTCATGCCGATGGCGATGTCTGTGTGGTCCGAGATGAAGCACTCGTCACCTTCGTTCAGGACCGGCGGCTTGAAAGCGCCCATCTCGAAATCAGCCTGCGCGTTGAATCCGGTGATTTCCCAGCTGCCTGCCGGATAGATCGCTGCACGGCCAAGCGTGAAGATGTTCTGGCTGTCGGGATAGGTCTGGGCTTCAAAGCCGTCGCCCATGTAATCCGCCCATCTGGCGAGCGTTGCGTAGGGAGCGACCCACTGTTCGTCGGTCAGTTTCTGCTCACCCTTGATGAGCGCCAGCCGGCCTTTCTCGCCTTTCCAGTAGTTCGGTCCGATGTTGTTGTATCCCATCGTCGCCGCTTCCCACTGGTCGTTTGTACCCATGGCGAGCGGAATGTAGGAACCGTCTTCCTTGAACTTGTCGAGAACGGCAAAGAATTCGGCTTCGGTTTCGGGAACCTCGACACCAACTTCCTCGAAGGCTTCCTTGTTGTAGATGAAGCCGTGGATCACTGAGGCCATCGGCACACAGAAAGTCGCCGAGCCGTCGTCTGTCTGCCAGGCGGACTTCGCGACGTCGGAGAAGTTTGCCATATTTTCCAGGTCTGAAATGTCGGCAAGGTGCCCCGTGTCGTAGAGCGCCAGGGACGCATCAAACGGACGGCAGGTGATAAGGTCACCAGCACTTCCGGCATCCAGCTTGGAGTTCAGGATTGCATTATATTCAGCCGGTGCAGACGGCGAAAAGACAATCTTGATTCCCGGATGAGAGGCTTCGAAAGCCGGGATAATCTTGTCCTGCCACAGAACGAGATCATCGTTCCGCCAGCTCTCGATCGTGAGCGTGACATCCTCGGCAAGGGCGGGACCTGCGAGAAGCGTTGTTGCAAGAAGTGCAATAGTTAGGGATCTGCTTGACATAATGTCCTCCTGTACCAGTCGGCGACCCGTTCCCCTGGGCA
This sequence comes from Labrenzia sp. 011, assembly GCF_003075075.1. Lineage (GTDB taxonomy): Bacteria > Pseudomonadota > Alphaproteobacteria > Rhizobiales > Stappiaceae > Roseibium. Next base: position 92,835 of record NZ_QCYM01000016.1, read on the forward strand.
ATCGCCGACGTTAAATCCGCTGCAGGGCCAGTCTCAATTGTCCTTGTGTTTCGGCCAGCAACGTTTCGGCTCGGTCGAGGGATGGTACCCCTCTCGCCAGCAATATTGCCGGCTTGACCGCCCAATTCGATTTTTCCAGTTGCCGTTGAGCGGTACCTTCATCCACATCGGCAATGCGGCTCACCATCGACGTTGCGCGCGCGCGAAGTTTTGTATTGTCCGCGACCAGATTGACCATCATGCCGTCATAAACGTGACCAAGGCGCACCCCCATGAGAGTGGACATGGTGTTGAGTGCCGCCTTTTGAGCCGTGCCAGCCCCAAGGCGGGTCGACCCGGCAACGATCTCGGGCGGCGTGTCGAGAAGTACCGCGACATCTGCGTGTTTGAAGATCTCCGCATCCGGCCGGTTCGCGATACAGATTGTTTTCGCCCCGGCGGCACGCGCCTTCTTCGCGAAGGCCAGCGGATAGGGCGTGGTGCCGCTCGCGGTGACGGTTATCACCACGTCCGCGGATCTTACGGCAGAGGCATCCGCTAAAGCAGCTTGCGATAGATCCTCGGTATGGCCGGGCATGCGGCCGTCCACCGGGACGCCTCCAGCCATGAAAAAAACGATCTGATCCGCCGAAAGGCCATAGGTCCCGGTGATCTCCGCCGCATCCGCGAGAGCCATCAGACCGGAAGACCCGGCGGCGGCGTATACCAGCCGCCCACCTTCCCCGACAGCACGCGCCATCAGGTCGCCCCCCGCGACCAGATCATCGAGGATATTCTCGACAGCCTTTAAGGCCGCCTGCTGCCCGGACAGGATCGCAGCGGCGACGTCCGCACCCGAACGGATGTCGAGTTCCTTCGCATTCTCATGCAATGTCTCTGTCTGCGGCAGATCCGGCATTAACCTAGGCACTCCTGTCAGCGAACCCATTTAATGCCATTGAAATACCTTTTGTCTACCATTTATTTCCTAGAGCTGCTTCATGACCAAATTTCACGCAAAAATGACAGAATTTCTGACTTTTCTTTTGGCAATTGGTATTGTAAAGGTATTTTATGAGCAGCCCACTCTCAACATATCGCATCGGGATCGATGGCGGCGGGACACATTGCAGGTTCGCCCTGACCACTCCCGGCGGCCGTCACGAGTGCGTGTTGGGCAGCGCAAATGTCCATACGGATTTCAAAGGCACCATGGAAGTCTTGAAAGCAGGGCTCAACGAACTGGCGGATGCAGCAGGTCTCCCGAGAGAACGTCTCGGTGCAGTGCCTTCCTATGCCGGCCTGGCGGGTGTTACCGATGAGACGGCGGCAGACGAGATCCGCCATGCGCTCCAGATGGATTGCCTGATTGTCGCGGATGACAGGCCAAGCGCCGTTGCCGGTGCTCTTGACCGTGCCGACGGAACCGTCGCTGGGGTCGGTACGGGTTCCTTTCTGGCCCGGCAGTTCGCGGAGGAAGTCACGCTGCTTGGCGGATATGGCGCGGATCTTGGCGATGAGGCCTCCGGCTGCTGGCTCGGCAAGCAACTGCTTGTCAGGCTGCTTCATTGTCGTGACGGCTTGAAACCGGATAGCCCGCTCATCTCGGAAATCTGGTCGGAATTCGACAACCGTGTCAGCGCGGTCCTGAAGTACGCCAGAGAGGCTACGCCTTCCGGATTTGCAGGGCTGGCACCGCGTTTGGTCGACGCTGCCCAGTCCGGCGACCCGAACGGTCTCGAACTCATGAAACTTGGCGCAGCCTATATCGAAAAGTGTCTCTCCGCCCTCGGCAGGCCTGAAGGTGAATCCATTTGTCTTATCGGGGGGCTTGGCAAACACTATGCGGGATATCTTTCCGGGCAGGTTGCAGCCTGTCTTAGCGAGCCGAAAGGCACAGCGCTTGACGGTGCGCTGCTTCTTGCGGAGACATCTTCAAAGCGGATACAGCGGGCGGCTTTATGACGATTGAGGAATATCTGAGACCGGAAAGCTGGATGGACGGTGCACAGGGCCCGCGCTATGTTCAGCTGCGCAAGCGCCTCGAAGACAGCATCAGCCAAGGGGTTCTCGGCTCCAGTGCACCCTTGCCCGCCGAACGGGAAATCGCTTCGATTACCGGGTTGTCGCGCGTCACTGTCAGACGCGCCATGCAGGAGCTGGTCGACAAGGGCATCATTATTCAGCGGCAGGGCTCCGGGAGCTTTGTTTCCGACGGGACGCCAAAGGTTGAACAATCTCTCTCTCGCCTCACGTCCTTTACCGAGGACATGGTGCAACGCGGCCTGACAACGACAATCCAGTGGCTGGAGCGCGGTCTCTTCAAACCGTCTCTCGACGAAGTTGTCGCCCTGGCGCTTTCTTCCGGCGAACAGGTGGCGCGGGTCGCCCGATTGCGCCTGGCGAATGACAAACCGATGGCAATCGAACGAGCTTCGATACCGTCCGATATCCTGCCAGACCCGGGCGCGGTCGAAACCTCGCTCTATGAAGTGCTCGATCGGGACGGAAATCGACCTGAACGCGCGCTGCAGAAAATTTCTGCGATCAATCTGGGAAGTGCAGACGCGGACCTTCTTGGTGTGGATGCGGGTGCAGCGGGCCTTCGCATCGAACGAACATCCTATCTTTCCAACCGCCGCGTCGTTGAATTCACGCGTTCCGTCTACCGGGGAGACGCTTACGATTTCGTGGCCGAGTTGCAACTTTCAAAAAGCTGACGGGCGCCAGGACCCTGTCGCAGGAACTTAAGGCAATCAGGGGTTTTCATGTCACCACAAACAAAAATGCGCCAGGAAATCCTCGAGGTCCCTGCCGCCGTGGACCGACTCCTTCGCGAAGGTGGAGAAGACATCGCCAAGGCTGCCAAAGCCGTGCGTGATCTTGGTCCCGCCTTCGGCATCACTGTCGCGCGCGGATCTTCCGACCATGTCTGCACCTTTTTCAAGTATGCCGCAGAGATCATGGCAGGCCTGCCTGTCGCGTCGGTTGGGCCATCGATCGCTTCGCTCTACAAGGCACCTCTTAAACTCTCTGGCAGTATCTGCATTGGTGTCTCACAGTCAGGCAAAAGCCCGGATATCGTTGAAATGACCAGGTCAGCAGGTGCGAGCGGCGCCATGACGATTGGCATCAGCAACAATACAAACTCCGACCTTGCCAGGGTCTCGCATCACACGCTTGATATCCATGCCGGTCCGGAACTCAGCGTTGCCGCCACCAAGACGTTCGTGACCTCCGCCACCGCTGTCTTGCTTTTGCTGGCCAACTGGACAGACGACCGGGCCTTGCTTGAAGCGCTGAGGGGTCTGCCCGGCAGACTGGAAGAGGCTGCCGGACTTGACTGGCCCGAGGTTCGCGAAGCGATCGGTGTTCATTCCTCGCTGTTCACGCTAGGGCGCGGTCAGGTGCTTGCGATTTCCAATGAAGCCGCGCTCAAGTTCAAGGAAACGTGCCAGCTTCATGCTGAAAGCTATTCCTCCGCAGAGGTTTTGCACGGACCTGTGTCAATTGTCGGAGAGGGCTTCCCGATCCTGTGTTTTGCGATCGAAGATGCTGCCGAACAGGCGCTCGCGGCAACCGCTGATAAGGTCGCCGCAATGGGCGCCAAGGTCTTTGCCACCAGCCGGTTGGTCTCAAAAGCCAATAAACTGACTTCAGTGCGGACCGGGCATCCCCTGACCGACGCACTGTCACTGATCGTGTCCTTCTACTGCATGGTCGAGGCCTTCGCGACAAGCCGCAACATCGATCCAGACGCTCCGCGCCACCTGAACAAGGTTACGGAGACAGTATGACCGGTGAGAAGACCGCCTTCACGGGTGCGGACATCTTTGACGGAACCGTTTTTCATCGAAATGGATCGCTGCTGTGCGAGGACGGCAGGGTTCTTGGGATCGTTCCTGTCGCAGATGTTCCAGCCGAGGCTCGTGTCATCCGGTCGGAAGGCGGTATTCTTGCACCAGGATATGTCGATCTGCAGGTGAATGGCGGCGGTGGCCGGATGTTTAACGATGCGCCATCGCTTGAGACGCTGGAAAAGATGGCTCAGGCCCACGCGAGCATCGGGGCCACCTCCATTCTTCCAACCCTCATCACCGATACGCCTGGCCACACGGAACTGGCCATCAGGGCCGTTCAGGACGCCGTCCAGGCGGGGGTACCGGGCATAGCGGGACTTCATATGGAAGGACCTCATCTCGCCGTCACGCGAAAAGGCGCGCATGACGCAAACCTCATCCGGCAAATGGAAACCTTCGATCTTGATCAGTTGATCAATGCCGCGGCGAGGCTGCCTGTCCTGAAGATAACACTCGCACCAGAAAGCGCTTCGAACGCCCAGATTCGGCAGTTGACTGATGCAGGCATTCTCGTGTCGCTTGGACATACGGACAGTGGTTTTGAGGCGTGCCGGGAAGCCGTGGATGCGGGAGCCAGATGCGTCACCCATCTTTTCAACGCCCAAAGCCAGCTTGGTAATCGGGAGCCTGGCGTCGTGGGCGCGGCAATTCGGCTCGGAGAACTCTCCGCCGGACTGATCGCGGACGGAATTCATGTTCATCCCGGCTCGATGGCGATTGCGCTCGGTGCAAAGCAAGGCCCAGGAAGGGTTTTTCTTGTCAGCGACGCGATGGCAACCGCCGGGACGGATCTTGCCCGGTTCACGCTTAACGGCCGGGAAATCCGGCGCGAGGCGAACCGATTGACGCTGGCAGACGGAACACTGGCCGGAGCGCATCTGGACCTGACGACAGCGATCCGCAATCTCGTTGAACTGTGCGGAACACCTCTGGAAACCGCCCTTGCCATGGCAACTTCCGTTCCGGCCCACATCATCGGCAAGGACGGCACCATAGGGACGCTTGCCCCGGGGGCGAGATGCGACATGGTCATGCTTTCAGGAGATCTGAAGCTTGTTTCGGTCTTTCAGGCCGGCGTGAAATTAACCACTGTATCAACGACCTGAAACAGCGGCCTTCAGACGGCGCACGTTTTTCTCTGACACAGACTTTGGCGAAACGGCACTGAAGCCAAGGTCTACTAGCCGCGTGGATGGTGTACTTACCGGAACAGCTGCAGAGGCGTGAACTTCCCTGGCGCCGGTCGCCGAAAGGATCGTCGAGACATTCTCGGGCGTCACGCCGGAACCCGGCATAATGGTAAGCCCGCCCGACGCAGACCCAGCCTTCACCAGACAGCTGATGTCGCTCAGCGCATCGATTGCCTTCGCCCCTCCGCCAGAGGTGAGTATCCGCTCGAAACCAAGTTGCCGGACCGGATCGAGAATACTCAGCCGTTCGGGCAGCAGATCTACGACTCTGTGGAGTGTTTTCCCAAGTCCTTGCGCAGCTGTGCATAGTCGTCGCATGGCTTCGAAATCGAGCCCGGTATCATCTCCTGCTCCGAAAACCACACCGGCCAATCCCATCTCCCGGACCTGAGCGATTTCCTTTTCCATCCCCGCGAGTTCAACCGGGTCATACCTGAATCCGCCATCCCGCGGTCTGACCATGACATAAACGGGCACGGGAGAGGCACACGCGGCCTCCAGCAGAGCAAGGGAAGGCGACAAGCCACCAACCTGCAACGCAGAACAAAGCTCAATCCTGTCTGCACCGCCTTTTACCGCGGCATTCAGTCCGGCATGGGTATCAACGCAGATTTCCAGGCAGCTCCCGGCAGCATGCTGTCGCGTCATGCGGTGTTGACTTCAGATTTAAGGAGGCTGAGCCGCTCCCGGGAGAAGATCGCAGCACCAATGATCGCGCTGTTGGCGCCGACTGACGCCTTGGCAAAGCGTGGCGCGTGCTTCGGCGCAAGAATTCTGAACCACATTTCAGTATGAAGCGCGCTGACTAGACTGGTATCCGAAACCAGTCCACCTCCCAGCACGATAATGGATGGATCGACGGTGTTGACCAGATTGGCCAGTGCTCCACAGACTATATCCAGATAAAGGTCCACGGTGTCCAGCGCAGCACTTTCGCCGGCGCACCAGCCGTCCAGAATGTCAAAGCTGCTCTTGTCCTCGCCTGCTAGAAATCCGTGCAAGCGCTCCAGCCCCCGTGCGCCGCCAAAAAGATCAACGCATCCGATCTCGCCACAGCCGCAGGTCCAACGAGGCAGAACCTTGCCAGTCCGCATGGCGCCGGCGGGACCGTGGCCCCATTCTCCCGCCACCATGGTTCTGCCTTCAAGGATCCTGCCATCCAGGACGATCGCTCCACCAATCCCTGTTCTCGGAATCAGGGCAAGTACCGAAGAGTGCCCGACCCCTGCGCCATTATGCGCTTCCGCCAACCCAAACGCCTTCGCGTCATTAGTCAAAAAGACTGGCTTGCCGATCAAACCAGTCAGATCATCTCTCAGGGGTTTGCCTGAGAGACAGGGAATATTAGCCGCTCTCACAGACCCCTGGTTCGGGTCTACCAGCCCTGCAATGGAAAGCCCCAGCGCCCGAGCATCATTTGGAACCTGATCCGCGACAGCGCTCAGGAAAGCCTGATAATCCCGAGTTGGTGTTTCTATCCTGACGCAGGCGCCGACATCACCAGCGCCCTCCACTGAACCACAAGCAATCTTCGACCCACCTATATCAAATGCGCAAATCATGAAGGTCTTTACTCAAAGCGATGGACCGGTGCGATTGAGATCGACCACGGCGGTTCCGATGCAAAGATCTAATCTGCCTCGAAGACGATTGAAAGTGAATAGCCCCGCGGGGATTGCCAACTTGTTGATCTGGTTTCGGTTTGGTTGATCGCGGCTTTGGTGCATGAATAAGAATTCAATGATTTCTGCTTATTCGGTTGCGATCGAAACCAACTTGATTGGTCCAGCATGCCGTATAAACATAACGCCAGTCGCCGCCATCACATCGGCAAGATGAAGTTCAAGGTAACGAACTGGGCGGAGTATGAGGTGGGCCTTCGCCGCCGCGGTAGTTGACCCTTTGGATGACGCCGGAAGCTTTGGCGGGCTGGACTGCCCCGCATCGCAAGACGCGTGGAGGCCAGCCGCTTTACTCTGATCTGGCCATTGAGACGACGTTGATGCTGGGTATGGCATTCGGCCTGCGACTGCGCCAAAGCGAAGGTCTTTTAAGTTCGGTGCTTGCGCTGATGGGACTGGATCTGCCTGTGCCCGATCACACGACACTCAGTCGGTGGGCAAGAACCTGGATGCCATCTGTCGAGCGACGGGCTGCGCCAGATGCACCGCTGAGATCATCCGGACCTTCACCTCCGACGAGGTGACGGAAGACAATCTCATCCAGGCGATTTCCGGCATCATTCCCGACAAGGTGGCCTGATGCGGGTCGGATTTGGGGGACTTGGCCGGATGGGCGTGCGCATGGCCGCCAATCTGGCCCGAGCGGGAAACGAGGTCATCGCCTGGAACCGGACGGCGGAAAAGGCGGAGTCCTTCGCCAGTGCACACGGTGCCTCCAGCGCGGCAACGCCCCGCGCGCTCGCCGAACAATCGGACGTGGTCATATCGATGCTGGCGGACGACGACGCCGTCGATGCAGTCTACTCCGGTCCGGACGGGTTCCTGAAGGCGGCCGGCGGCGCAAAGGTCTTCGCCGAAATGGGCACCATCTCTGTCCGGAAAACCCTGGAGCTCCATGAAGTCATGACGGCCTCCGGACTCCAGTTCGTCGATGCGCCGGTCTCCGGGGCAACCCAGGCAGCTGAAGCCGCACAGCTGCTGATCATGGCGGGCGCCGCGGCCGGCAGCACGCCGGACCTCGAACCGTTGTTCGAAGATATGGGCAAACGGACGATCTGGCTGGGCAAAGCCGGCGCAGGCGCCGCCATGAAACTCGGCGTCAACATGCTGATCCACGGACTCAATCAGACCCTTGCTGAAGCTTTGTCGCTCACGACTGCAGCGGGGATCGATCCGGAAGCCGCCTACGAGGTACTGGAGAACTCCGCCGTCGCCGCCCCCGTCCTTTCCTACCGCAAGGGGCTCTACCTCGATGAAGCTGCCCACGATATCAGCTTCACCGTGGCGCTTGCCCGCAAGGATGTTGGTCTTGCGCTCGACCTTGCCCGCGCCAGCGGCGTGGTGATGCCCCAGGCGGAGCTCAACCAGGCGGTCCTGAAGGCCGCCGGCGACGCCGGCTACGACGCACGCGACATGGCGTCCATCCTGTCATTTGTGAAAAGAGGTCTGAAATGAAAGCAGTGCTTTTTGTCGGCGGCTGGGAAGGCCATACACCGACAGCTTTCAGCGACTGGTACGAAGCGCTCCTGAAGGACAACGGCTTTGACGTCGATGTCTACGACACGATGGAGCCGCTGGAGCGGCCGGACGACCTCGCGGACGTCGACCTGATCACGCCGATCTGGTCCTCAGCGCGCTCCGGACATCAACAGGAATTCGGCAACATGACCAAGGCACAGGAGGACGGGCTTCTGAAACTGGTTGCCAATGGCTGCGGCCTTGCCGGCTGGCACGGTCACATGGGCGATGCCTTCCGTGACCGCCCCACCTACCATTTCCTGATTGGTGGCCAGTTCGTCGCGCATCCACCCGGCTGGCCAGACAATCTGCAGCCCCGTGAGGACTACATCGACTACGACGTCACCATCTGCCGACCTGCCGACCCGATCGTCCGGGGCATAAAGAGTTTCCGGCTGAAGACCGAGCAGTATTTCATGCTGACCGATCCCTCCAACGAAGTCCTGGCAACGACGACCTTTTCCGGCGACCACCTGTGGTGGATCGAGGGCACGGTCATTCCGGTGGTCTGGAAACGACGCTGGGACAACGGCCGCGTCTTTTACTGTTCGATCGGTCATGAGCTGGACGACCTCAAGGTGCCACAAGTGACGGAAATCATTCGCCGCGGGGCACTTTGGGCTGCTGAGGGAAAGGCACTTGCTGTCGGGAGTTAAACTCTTCATCGCTCTGATCGGCAATACGTCAGCGAACCATCTGCAGCAGCGTGCCTTGCTCGACGGCATCACGAGACGATTGACAAAAGAGGCGGCCGTCTACCGCTCAGTCCAAGTCAATATGGTGAACGATTGTTTGAAACTACTGGGGGCGCCGACCGTAACGCGGAAAGTCAGAAGGTCTGCGCACGACATTGCCAACGTATGTTGGTCGGTCAGCAGGGTATCTCAAATTAGCTGACGACGAACACATAGCGAACGTTTGTCCGAAGTGGTGTGGGTTGATGGCATCGGAACGGTGATGATGATGGCGCCTCGCCCCAGCCGACATCAGCTATATCCCGATGCGCCGGGGCTTCCTGTACCTCGTGGCGGTCATGGACTGGCATAGCCGGAAAGTTCTGAGCTGGCGGCTGTCGAACAGCATGGATGCCGGGTTCTGCGTCGAGGCACTGAAGGAGGCGCTGGCCAGATACGGCCCGCCCGAGATATTCAACTCCGACCAGGGCTCGCAATTCACCAGCATCGACTTCACTGACGTGCTGCACGACGCGAAGGTGAAGATCCCGAAGGACGGTTGCGGGTGCTGGATCGATAATCGGATGATCGAGCGCTTCTGGCGGTCCCTAAACTACCTGAACGCTTTCGAGACCGGCTCTGAAGCCCGTGAGGGAATAGGCGCCTGGATCACTTGTTACAATGAGAGGCGCCCGCACTCATCGCACGGGCTGCTGACTCCAGACGAGGCCTATGATAGCCAAGGCCCAGACCTGAAGATTGCCGCCTGAAACGAAACCCATGCTATAGCTTGGCCCGGCGGAAAACTGGTCGAAATTCCAGGACCACCTCTGTGGACCATGCAACACTGAACTGCTGGGTCGTTCGGTACAGCCCGGCAATCGATGCAAAGGCCAAAGCCAGAAAGCGGCCGGTTTGTTCCTTCTGGATAATAGATGAGACCTACATCAAGGTCCGGGACAAATGGGTTTATCTCTACCGGGCCGTCGACAAGCACGGAGATACGGTCGATTTCATGCTGTCAGAAACCCGTGATGAAGCGGCAGCCACGGCCTTCCTCGACAAGTCTATCGGAAACATTGGTTTTCCCGAGAAGGTTGTGTTGGACAAGAGCGACGCCAATCTGGCAGGGCTGATAAACATCAATATCCACCTGCTTGTCCTTGGTTTCTGGTGGTCCTTCATCGACATCCTTCAGGTCAAATACCTGAACAACATTGTCGAACAGGACCACCGGTTCATCAGGAAGCTGACCTGGCCGATGATGGGCTTTAAAGCGTTCCATTCGGCAAGTGCGACCCTGGACGGAATTGAAACAGCGCACATAATCCGAAAGGGACAACTGAACAGGCCGAGTGCCTTCGGCGCGGTTTGTAGAAGCCATTGATATATTCGAAGATGGCAATTTCAGCTTCGCGGCGACACGCCCCTTTGTTCTGGTCGTTTGGATGTGGGCCGGCGAAATTGTTTTGAAAAGTCATGCAATTACATGACCGTCATCCGGCCCGAAGGATATCCTTTAATGACTTGTCCTGCTGTTGAGCTTCAACGAGGTTTAATCCTGAATGAAGGTCGATCAGATGGCTTTTCTGGATTTCCTCTGCTGCGTCGCCGTCATGGTCGGCGAATGCCTTTAACAGGGCATGGTGCGAGTGGCTTTCGCAGGCTGTGTCAGGCCGCTGCCAGTACATTGCGATGATCAGGGAGGAGCGGGAAATCAGCGAGCGGACCATGTTGGCCAAAACCTGCTGATCGGCAATGTCGGCAATTGCAGTGTGAAACGCCCCCGACAGGGAGAGGGCCTTTCCCATGTCTCCGGCATGAAGAGCCTCATGCTCGGCATCTATATGTGCCCGCAAGCGCTCCAGATCCGTTTCCGAGATGGATTTTGCTGCCATGCGTGCGACACGCGGTTCAATGAGGGCCCGCGCTTCAAAGATCTCATGGGCTTCGCGAATGCTCGGCTTTGCAACAAATGCTCCCCGGTTTTTGGCGATCTTGACCAAGCCGGAATGTGCCAAGGCCTGCAGCGCAGCTCGCACCACCGTTCGGCTGGTGCCGTAAATTTCACCAACTTCATCTTCAGACAGTTTTGTTCCCGGCGCGAGCCGATGTTCCAGGATGGCTGTGTGGAGTTTCAGGCAAATGTCGAGTGTGCGCCCTGGAGGGAGCTGGAACAAATCGTGGAGGCGATGGGTGTCTTTTTTGTCGGGCATTGTCTATCGTTCTGCAGGCTCAATTTGGCGCCGGGTCCTGGTGCAGGGTTATCATATCCCGGTTGCCCGGAGACACAATCTTAATTGTATACAATAATTATACATAATGTATTCGATATGATTATAAATTGTGCACTTAATTGTGCACTTAAAAGGCCCGTCATGCTGTTGGATTGACCGATCTCTTCCAAAAACGGCTGAAAACCGGGAAAAGACCAACTTGGCACGGTGATTGCGTTAGAGCTGGCGAAATTGTCAGTCGATCCGAGACCCGAGCCTATGACCAACCCACTTGACCTGGAACTTGTCGCGACCACCAAGCGGTACAATGAAACCGTAGCCGTGGATGCCATCAATCACACTTTCAAGTCAGGAACCTATTCGTGCCTGCTCGGTCCATCGGGGTGCGGAAAATCCTCGACATTGCGGATGATTGCCGGGCACGAACAAGTCAGTGACGGCGACATCCTTCTGGGCAGTGCAAACATCACGGATTTGCCGCCGGCCGGGCGTGGCACGGCTATGATGTTTCAAAACTATGCCTTGTTCCCGCATATCAGCGTTGTCGACAATGTTGCCTTTTCCTTGAAAATGAAGGGTGTCGACAAACCTGCGCGCCGGAAGCGGGCAATGGAACTGCTTGATCTTGTCGACATGGTGCCATTTGCCGACCGGCTTCCCGATCAACTGTCGGGGGGACAGCAACAACGTGTCGCGCTGGCGCGCGCCCTGATCACCGAGCCGTCCGTTCTTCTTCTCGATGAACCGCTCTCTGCGCTCGATCCTTTCCTGCGCATAAAGATGCGTCTGGAGCTGAAACGCTTGCAGCGTGAACTCGCGATCTCGTTCATTCACGTAACCCATTCGCAAGACGAAGCTCTGGCCCTGGCGGATGACATCATTGTCATGAATGGCGGTAAAATCGAGCAGGCGGGTTCGCCGCGTGAGGTCTTCAATGCGCCGACGACCGAGTTTGTTGCCAAGTTCATCGGTGGTCATAACGTTCTGAAAGTTGGCGACGCCTCCGTAGCTGTCAGGGCGGACAAACTGGATGTCCGCCGTCAGCCTGGCGAAGGCGGCGCAATGCTGACCGCTGCTGTCAAGGACGTCGAATATCTGGGCTCTTCGGTGAATTTGGCGCTTGATGCAGGCAGCGCAGGTGAACTGACTGCGGCCTTGTCCGACACCGCCTTCTTCACAGACCCAATTGAAATCGGCTCCACCGTCTTCCTTGCCTGGAAGCCGGAGGATGCCCATGCGTTGGCGGCTTAAGCCGTCTGGAATGCCGGCAGGGGACGCCGGAACAAAATCCTTCTCAGGGAACAGGAGCAGATAATCATGACCAAGCAGCTAGACACCAAAGGCCTAAGCCGTCGCAGCATCTTGAAAGGTGGCGCCGCCGCCGCTGGTGCCGCTATCGGTTCGGGCGCGGTGACCGGATTTCCGACCATCTGGGCGCAAAACATCAAGGATGTGACACTGCGCCAGTTTGGTACCGGTGTTTCCAACATCAACGAAGTCGCCGCCAAGGTGAAAGAAGACCTGGGTTTCACGCTTGAGATGACGGCGCTCGACAGTGACAGCGTGACCCAGCGCGCCGCTACCCAGCCGAAATCCTTCGACATCGCCGACATTGAATACTGGATCTGCAAGAAGGTCTGGGGTGCCGGCAACATGCAGGCAATGGACACCTCGAAGATCAAGAATTACGACAAGATCGTCGGCATATTCAAAAGCGGCAAACTGACCCCTGAAAGCGTTATCGCACAGGGAACTGCTCCGCATACCGTTGGCTTTACATCAGGCCCGAACGGCAAGGACTTTGTTGCCGAGGAATCCGGCTGGATGACATTGATCCCGACCATCTACAACGCCGATACGCTTGGAATCCGCCCGGATCTCATCGGTCGTCCGATTGATAGCTGGGCCGAGTTGCTGAACCCGGAATTCAAGGGCAAGGCCTCTATTCTCGACATCTCCTCTATCGGCATCATGGACATGGCGATGGTTGTCGAAGCGATGGGTGAATACAAATACCCGGACAAAGGCAACATGACCAAAGAAGAGATCGACATGACGCTCGGTATCTTCACGGAAGCCAAGAAAAATGGCCAGTTCCGCGCCTTCTGGAAATCCTTCGACGAGAGTGTCAACCTGATGGCATCCGGCGAAGTGGTCATTCAGTCCATGTGGTCTCCGGCAATCACGGCCGTGCGTTCGAAGGGCATTCCTTGTGTCTATCAGCCGCTGAAAGAAGGCTACCGTTCGTGGGGCGGCGGTCTTGGTCTTTCCAAGAACCTCTCCGGTCTCGAACTGGACGCAGCTTATGAGTACATCAACTGGTATCTCGATGGCTGGGTCGGCGGCTTCCTGATGCGTCAGGGCTATTATTCCGCTGTACCGGAAACCTCAAAGAACTTCATGTCTGAAGACGAGTGGGGCTACTGGTTCGAGGGCAAGGCAGCTAAGAACGACATCAAGAACCCATTTGGCGATGTCATGGAAAAAGCCGGCGCCGTTCGCGATGGCGGCTCCTTCTACGACCGTATGGGTTCTGTTGCCTGCTGGAACGCAGTTATGGACGAAAACCGTTACATGGTTCGCAAGTGGAACGAGTTCATCGCTGCCTGACGGCAGCATAGAGAACTCCGACCATCCCTGTCCGGCGGGCTGCCGGGCAGGGGCACCACTCCTTTCCGGGCAGGCCTGACCACATGACGAAGACAAAGAAGATTGACCCGTCGAAACGCGCCGAGCGCATCAGTTGGATGCTGGTGACACCACTGAGCTGCGTTCTTGGGTTCTTTCTGTTGTTGCCGATCCTGACCATCGTGACGGTCAGCTTCTGGGACTTCAACGAGTGGTCGTTCTTTCCCGATTTCATCCTCGACAATTACGTTTACCACCTGACATCAGCTGTGACGTGGGCGACTTACCTGAAAACACTGAAGTTCATGGTCCTGACCTGGATTTTTTGTGCAGGTGTCGGGTTCACCGTGGCCTATTTTCTGGCCTTTCACGTTCGCTCCCTACCGGTTCAAGTTGCGCTGTTTCTGGTATGCACCATTCCGTTCTGGACCTCGAACATCATCCGGATGATCTCCTGGATTCCATTTCTGGGGCGCAACGGCATCGCCAACTCCAGCCTGATCAGTCTTGGTGTCATTGACGAGCCCCTGGAATGGTTGCTCTATTCCGATTTCGCCGTGGTGCTCGCCTTTGTGCACCTATACGCGCTGTTCATGGTCGTGCCGATCTTCAACACCATGATGCGGATAGACAAATCCCTGATTGAAGCAGCGAGGGATGCGGGTGCAAGTGGCCTTCAGGTCCTGACCAATGTCATTATCCCTCTGGCCAAACCCGGCATCATGATCGGATCGATCTTCGTCGTGACTTTGGTGATGGGGGATTTCATTACCGTACGCCACATGTCGGGCGGGCAAAGCGCGTCCGTTGGCCGGATCATTTCCAACGAGATCGCGCTTTTGCAGTATCCGGCAGCCGCCGCCTCATCCGTGGTGCTTCTGTGCACCGTCCTTCTGATGATTGGCGTCATGATGCGCTTTGTCGACATTCGCAAGGAGCTTTGATCCATGGAACCCCGGTCGCGCTCCTTCTATGTTCTTTCCGCCTTCTTCGCGCTCTTTGTGATCTTTCTGTATGGCCCGGTGATCACAATCGGCATCCTGTCCTTTCAGGGGCCCAAGGGTGGATTGACCTTTCCGATGAACGGCGTCTCGCTGCACTGGTTTTATGATTTGTTCGAGCAGCAGGCGGTCGGAGACATCTGGGGGTCTTTCCGGCGTTCCTTCGCCCTTGGATTGATGGTCATGAGCGTGACGGTGGTTCTTTCCGTAATGGGTGGCATGGCGTTCCGGCGGAAATTTCGCGGGTCCTCCATGCTGTTCTACCTGATCATTGCAAGCCTGATCGTTCCATCAATCCTGGTCTCGCTCGGTGTCGGCCTGATTTTCAACATTCTGGATCTGGAAGTGCACTGGGCGACATCAGGCTTTGGGTCTCAGTTGACCTGGACATTGCCGTTTGGGCTTTTGATCATGTTCGCGGTCTTCAACCGCTTCGACAAATCCTATGAGGAAGCGGCCCGTGACCTGGGCGCCACGCCCTGGCAAACTGTTCGCCATGTGGTTCTGCCGATCATTGCCCCGATGTTGATCGGTGTGGCCCTGTTCGGCTTCACGCTGTCTTACGATGAATTCGCTCGAACACTTCTGACGGCAGGTTCCTACAACACATTGCCCTTGGAAATCTTCGGCATGACGACCAATGTGACCTCACCCGTGCTCTATGCCTTGGGTACGCTGACCACGGTCTTCTCATTCTTCATCATCGGTACGTTCCTGACCATTGTTGTTTTCATGCGCAAACGTCAGGCAAAGAGCGGCACTGATGCCGGTTCGGGCCTGGTATGAGCAGGCCCGAGATGGGAAAAGATAGACACATACTGGTCATCAACCCCAACACCACCGCTTCGATGACAGAAAAAATCAGGCAGGCCGCCCGTGCCGCAGCCGGTCCGGATATCCAGATTACAGCGGTCAATCCGGAGGCCGGCCCGGCAGCCATTCAAGGACCGGAAGACGGGTGGGCTGCACTCCCGGGTCTCTATCGGCTCGTCGACGACTGGCTTGCTGGTCCCCGGAATGTGGATGCTATCATCATTGCATGTTTTGATGACACAGGGCTGTGGGAGCTCAAGCAACGATGTCCTGTCCCGGTTCTGGGCATTGGAGAGGCGGCTTATCACATGGCGTCATTAAGTGCTGTGCGGTTTTCGGTGGTGACGACGCTGTCGGTATCCATTCCCGTTCTGGAGGGCAATTTGCGTCAGATCGGTTTGATGGCGCGATGCGCGAAGGTTCGCGCCTCGGAAGTCCCGGTCCTCGCCCTGGAAGAAAATGGCATTGCAGGGCGATCAAGGATCGAGGCAGAAATCACGGCGGCCCTGGCAGAAGACAACATAGGCGCCATTGCGCTTGGCTGCGCCGGAATGACGGATCTGGCCGAGGACCTCTGTGATAAATTCAAGATCCCCATCATTGACGGCGTCGCCGCCGCAGTTAAATTAATCGAAGCCCTTCCAATGCGCTACACTGCGCCTGCGCCTTGATTAGTACCCTTGTATCACCTGCTGAACATCATGTGTTGCCGCATACCGGGTTTTAGTAGTCGCTGAAATTCCCAGCCTGTGGAACCAATGGCATTCTTGAACCGTGCTCCCATCCCATCCCATCCATCAAATGTCACACATGATGCAACGCTCCGGCGACAAGGCTAATTATTTGGGGATGATTACCCAGCGAGAACACGCTTACGACGCGTGTAAAATACCTGTCTCAAATACATAGATTGCGCGTTCTACGCGGATACCCCATGCAGAAAACCTGCGTATTTACGAATACTATTGCGATAGGATTTTGCGCAATTTAATCTACCTATGGATGCATTTGAGGAGCCGCGTCATGGAAATAGATTTCAAGGTATGGGACACAACTCTTAGAACCTTAGCAATCTTTGCAGGTATCTACATTATCTACTACTCACCAAAGATCTATCAGTTGCAAGATCGCTCATCCCCATTAACAGCGGCAGCTACGTTTCTGTTTTTTGGGACGGTGCTCACCGCATCTGCGGTTTGGGCTCAAGTAACCCTCTCGGTGGATGGTGATGGTCTAAAAGCAGAAC
>NZ_QCYM01000017.1 GCF_003075075.1 Labrenzia sp. 011
TTGGCGGGTTTTAAAACTGGACTTCAGGCCGCTGTTTTCAGTTTCATTGCGGGTGTGATGCCGCCGATGGCCATGTTGGGCCGCTCGTTGTTGTATGTCCATAGCCAGCGCGTGGCGTGGTCCTGTGCCTCCTCGATCGTTTCGAATATGTATTGTCCGAGCCATTCATGGCGGACGGTCGGTTGTAGCGCTCGACATAGGCGTTCCGTTGCGGTTTGCCGGGCAGGATGTATTCCAAGCCGATCCCACGTCTTGAAGCCCATATTTGCAGGGCGGCACTGACGTTTTCCGGACCATTTTCGTCGGTGCAGACCTTTCGACAGTTTCCCAGGTGACGGGCCGGATTTTCCCGGCCCGGCAAATGCGCACCACTGTGATCAAGCGGCCTGGATCGGGAACCGGTCAGCGACGTCTTGCGTCAGGTCCAGACCCTGGCCGAAATGCATTGCATCTACAGGGTTTCGCTGACGATACCGGGCTGCCGGCTCCAGTCGGCGTACCACGACCGGAAGAGCGCATATTGTGCGTCGAGATAGTTGCGTTGCGCATCGCTCAGGGCGTCGGTTTCGTTGAAGTGCAGCTCGTAGGCGTCGTCCCCGGTCAGTACCATCAGGCGCTTGTAGAAGAGCACAAGGTCCGCTCCTTCGTCGAAGGTGGACAGGACATGGAGTGCTTCGTCCAGTTCCTGCGCCTTGACGCGCGCCTGCGCATCTCCTGCCGCCGCCAGTTGGCAAAGCCGGGTCAGGTGCAGCACTTCCTTCGGCAAGGCATTGCCGATACCGGTGATGGCGCCATTGGCTCCGCAATTGACGAAGCCGTGGAAGACATTCGTGTCGACACCGATCATGAGCGAGATGTCCTCGCTGCGGGAGGTGATATTCTCGGCCGCGTAGCGCAGGTCCTCGGCCCCGCCGAATTCCTTGAAGCCCACCAGGTTGGAATGCTCTTTCCGCAGTTCGAAGAAGAGATCGGCGCGCGTCGAGAACCCGTAGTAAGGGCTGTTGTAGATGACGGCGGGAAGATCCCGGGCCGCGGTCAGGATCGCCTTGAAATGCGCTTTCTGGGCGATGGCGGACGTGCCGCGCGACAGAACCCGGGGGATGACCATCAGCCCCTGCGCACCGACATCCGCCGCATGGGCCGTGAGACCCACGGCACTGGCGGTGTTGATGGCCCCCGTGCCGACGATGGTCGGGACGCCGGCCGCGACGAGCCGGGCGACACCTTCCTTGCGCTGGTCGTCTGTCAGCAGCGGCCAGTCGCCCATGGATCCGCAATAGATCACCGCGGACATGCCCGCCTCGATCATCTCCGTGCCCTTCTTCACCAGGGCATCAAAGTCCGGGGTCCGGTCCGCCTTGCAGGGGGTCATCAGGGCGGGCATGCAGCCGGAAAAGGTTTGTACTGCCATTTTAGGTCCTAGTTGTGTTTGCCGGAGAACCGCGGACGTTCGGCGCGGGTGTCTGACCGGCGATTGTTATGGTCTGTGCGGCCGCGTCAGTGTCAGAAGCCGACGATCTGGTCCGGCAGCCAGGTCGCCAGCGCCGGGAAGAGAACGACCAGCGCGAGTGTGGCGAGCTGCAGGAAAATGAAAGGCACCACACCGCGGCACATCTGCCCGTAGGTCATGTCCGGCGGAGCGATGGACTTCAGATAAAAGATTGAAGAGGCCATTGGCGGCGTCAGGTAGCTGGTCTGGATCACCACGATCACCATGGTCCCGAACCACACCGGATCGATGCCCGCCTGGCGGATGACGGGCGTGAAGAGAGGCACGCAGATCAGGACGTTCGCGGTCCAGTCGAGCACGAAGCCAAGCAGGAAGACGATGATCAGGAAGAAGACGATGATGCCTGCGTCCCCCAGGCCGATGTTCTCCACCGCCGAGCGGATGAGGCGGGAACCGCCATTTGCGGCGAATGTACCCATGAACATGGTGCCGGCCGCCACGATCAGCAGGATCATCGCCGAGATGCGCACGGTGATCTGCAGGGACTCCCGCAGCATTGCCAGAGAAAAGCGGCCATAGACCACACAAAGGACGAGCGCGCCGACGGCTCCGACCGAGGCGGCTTCGGTCGGCGAGGCGATGCCGGCCAGAAGCGAGCCCAGCACGGTGAAGATCAGCGCGCAAATGGGCACGAGCGACGTGACCGTCAGGCGCAGTTTTTCGCCCAGAGGCATCGTGTCGGCCTCGGAGCGGTCCTCGATCTTTTCCGGCGGCCAGAGGAGGCCGTGCAGCATCAGATAGGCGATGAACAACACCACCATCAACAGGCCGGGCAGCATCATGCCGGCAAGGAGTTCACCGACGGACATCTGGGCCAGCGAGGCATACATGACCGCGATCACCGATGGCGGGATCATGGTGCCGAGCGAGCCGCCGGCGCAGATCGTGCCGGAGATCAGGCTGTTGGAATACCGGAACTTCTGCATGGCCGGGATGGCCATCATGCCGATCATGACTTCCACGGCGCCGACGACGCCGGCAGCCGCCGCGAAAATGGCGCCCATGGCGATGGTCGCGATGGCGAGGCCTCCGGGGAGCCGGCCCATCCAGATCTGCATCACCTTGAAGAGCCGCTCGGCGATGCCGGAGCGCTCCAGGACCGCCCCCATCAGAACGAACATCGGGATGGCGGCGAGAATGAAATTCGTCGCTGCCGAATAAAAGGAGCCGTAAAGCTGGGCAAAGACATTCGGCCCGAAGACCATGTAGCCGGCCCCCGCGGAAACGATGGTCAGCGACAGGGCAATCGGAATCCCTGTCAGGACCAGCAGGAACAGCAGTGGGAACATCAGTAGCGCAACGGACATCGGGTCAGGCCTTCAGCTTGAATTCTTTGCCCGCCGTGCCGCCGAAAGTACGCAGGCCATGGACGAGGATCTGCAGCGTGAAGGCCAGGAGACCGACAGCCAGCAAGGAATAGAAAGGCCACATCAGCGGCGCCCAGGGGCTGACCATCTCGACTTCCATCGTGGCATAGGCGCGCCAGGCCCGCTTGATGGCAAACCACGACAGGCCGCCGTAGATTGGCGTCAGCAGTATCACGAAGACGGTTCCCTCGATGATCTGCCGCAGGCGGTCAGGGAGCTTCTGCGCAAGGAAGTCGATCCTGACATGGGCATCTTCCCGAAGGGCGTAGGCCGCCCCCAGAACGAACAGGGTGCCCGTGCACATGTATGAAATGTCGAAGGCCCAGATCGTCGGCGCGCTAAAGACATAGCGCGCCGCGACTTCGTAGATCATGGAGACGACCAGGATGAGGGTCACAGCCTCTGCGACAAGGGAAAGCGCCTTCGAAAAGACATCGACTGTTTTGAACAACCCTGACATACCGGCCGCCTCCCGCCAGCTCAGTTCTGGTTCCGGATCAGGTAGCTGCTTTCGGCAGACCAGCGATCCAGGAACGTCATGTAGTCGGCAAGAAGTGCGGACATTTCAGGCTTGCCGGCTTCCTTTTCGCTCGCCGCCTTCTTGGTGATCCAGTCCTTGCCGGCTGCGGACAATTCAGTCACGAATTCCGGGTCGAGCGTGATGATCTCGTTCTTGCCGTTCTGGTAGGTCGCGAGCGCCTTGACGTCTTCGGAATAGAAGTTCAGCAGCGCCTGCATGGTTGTCAGGTCGGCCGCCTTCTCGATCAGGGGCTTCAGGTCGTCGTCGACGGCATCCCAGGTTTCCTGTTTCAGGACGACTTCCCACAGGAAGGTCGGCTGATGGACACCGGGAACGATGATGTATTTCGCGGCTTCATGGAAACCTTCCGGCAGGTTTCCGGACGGCGGGCCCCATTCGATCAGGTCAACGCCCTTGCGCTGCAGAAGCGTGTAGATTTCTCCCGGCGGAACCACGGTTGGCACTGCGCCGAAATATTCGCTCATGACTTCGGCCCATGGGCCGGACGTGCGGTACTTGAGACCTTTCAGATCCTCCGCGGTACGCACCGGCACGTTGGAGTGCGCCATGATTTCGGAGGAGCCGATGCCGACGATCAGGCTCTTGAAGCCTTCTTTCGCGCGCAGGTCGTAGAGGGCTTCCTTGCCGCCGTCCTCGTAGATCCAGGTGATATAGGCTTCCGGGCCCATGCCGCCCGGGAACCCGGCGAACACCGCATTGATCGGATCCTGGTTGACGAGATAGCTCGGCGTCGAATGCCCGGCCTGGATCACCCCGTTACTGACACCTTCATAGACCTGAAGCGCCGGGACCAGGATGCCGGCCCCGAACGGCTCGATCTTGACCCGACCCTGGGTCAGGACGTCGACATTGTCGGCGAACCGCTCGACGAAATTCACGAAGTAGGGGGAGCCTTCGGGAACCGAGGTGGGAATCTGCCAGGTAATGTCCTGGGCCGCCGCGGGCATTGCAGCTGTCAGCAGAGTGGCTGCGAGCCCCCATGCCTTCAATCGATCGAACATTGTTGTTCTCCTGTCTGACGCACGGAATTCTTACGTCCGCGCTCTGGAAGGGCCGTCCAGCCTGGGGTGGCTTCCGGACGGGAAATGCTTAGCAATTCGAACCTAGGTCAAAATATATTTTATGTCGACAAGAAAAATTTAAAAAATATACAAAGAACGCGCAGGCGAGTAATGTACTGAAAAACAACAAAAAACCGGCCTGAGCCGGTTTCTTTTACGGGTATCCGAGTGACGGGAGGAACGCCGCTACAGCGAGATTTCCGCGTTCAGCCGTCTGTCATCGACGATGTAGCTCTGGATCTGGCGGACGATCTGGTCGGCATGCTGCCCGGCGATACGATCGGCGGCGCCGACATCTCCGGCCTCGATCGCGCGGACCATTTCCTCGTGCTCGTCCAGATAGGCAGCCGGCAATTCGTCGTTGAAGGAGGAATAGTAGAAGCGCAGCAACCGCCGCCCCTCATCCAGGAGCCGTTCGAAAAGCTCCGTGTAGTAGCGGTTCTTGCCGGCCTTCGCGATGGCCGAATGAAAGTACCGGTTGACCTCGATCATCCGGTAGACGTCCTTGTCGGCGACCGCGTCGGAATACTGTGCCTGCAGGTCCCGGATGACGGCGACCTCGTCCTGCGTCCGGTTTTGGGCCGCAAGGCGCGTCGTCACGCGGTACATCAGCGTCAGGGCATCGTAGAAGCTCGGCAGCTCCAGAAAGTCGAGCGGTGCGACGATGGTCGCCCGGTTCGGCAGGGTCACCACCAGCCCGTCGTTGGCAAGCTTGATCAACGCCTCGCGGATCGGCGTGCGGGACATCTTGAAGCGCTGGGAAAGCTCGGTCTCGTCGATCGGGCTGCCGGGCGCAAGCTTCAGCTCGAGAATTTCCCGGCGCAGCGTTTCCAGCACCGTGGAAACGCCAAGCCCGCGTTTCGGCTTCGCGCCGCCCGTTTCGGTTTCGTCCTTTGCCTTTGCCGCCATCGCACGGTCTCCGTGTCGTTTTCCTTCCCGGAAAAGAGCAACAAAAAAACACTCTGTCGACTAAAACCCGCTCCCGCGACGAATTGACCACAATTCGTTGGCTTCAGGTTCCATAGCGCTGCGCGCAGGACAAAGACCGGATTTTGCCGATCCTGCCGGTGGCTCCGCACACCGTGAACTGAGCCGCCTCAGGGGTATGGACATCCGGGAAGCCAGGTCCGTATCGACATCTCCCGCAAACAGGACCTGTTCCCCATGCGCGCGGAACACGGCGCGTCCGGCATTGCCGTGTCCCTCATGTCGTCAGAGGAGCTGGATCGGGCAGAAAGCCAGTGAGGATTCCGCGCTTCACCTACCGGTCATTCGGCAGCGCAGATCATACGTTCTCCGCCTCCAGGACACAGGTGACCTGATGCTGACCGGAGACATTCACCACAGGCGGCAAGGCGCTGCGGCAGCGGTCGGTTGCATGGGAGCAACGTTCGGCAAAGGAACAGGCGTCCGGCGCCCTCTCCAGGGCCGGTGGAGAGCCCGGAATGGCGTCCAGGCGCTGGCCCTTCACGGCCCCATGCAGGTTCGCCGCCAGAAGCCCCTTGGTGTAGGGATGTCTCGGATCCTTGATCACATCGGCCGTCGAGCCGGTCTCCACCAGGTTGCCGGCATACATGACCGCGATCCGGTCCGAGACTTCAACGGCAACGCCGATGTCGTGGGTGACGAAGATGACGCCCATGCCGAATTCCTGCTGCAACTCGCGCAGCAAGAGCAGGATCTGGATCTGGACCGTCGCGTCCAGAGCCGTTGTCGGCTCATCGGCCAGCAGGAGTTTCGGACGACAGGACAGGGCCAGTGCAATCATTGCCCGTTGACGCATGCCTCCGGACATCTCGTGCGGATAGTTTTTCAGGCGGCGTTCCGGCGAGGGAATGCGCACCCTGGTCAACATGTCCAGCGCCACGTCCATGGCCGCGCTACGACTGACACCCTTGTGGCGCATGACGGTTTCCGCGATCTGCTCTCCGACCGTGTAAACGGGATCCAAAGCCAGCGCGGGCTCCTGAAAGATCATGGAAACGTCGCCGCCGCGGTGGTTGGCCAGGGCCTGCCCCGAAAGGCTCATGACATCGGTGCCATTGACACGGATCCCGCCTTCCAGTTCGCTGCGCCTCGGTGGCAGCAGGCGCAGCAGGGTCTTCAGAGTCACGCTCTTGCCCGAGCCGGACTCGCCCAAAAGAGCAAGCATTTCTCCCGGCTGCAGCGAAAGGTTCAGGCCGTTGATCGCATGAACGGTGCGTTCGCCCCTGAACCGCACCGTGAGATTTTCGAACTCGACCAGTGGGGTCACGCTCATTCCGCAGCCTCCTTCAATGCCTGGCTGTGCCCGGAAGCAGGATCCTGAATGTGGCAGGCGGCCAGATGTTCCGGGACATCGCCGATGACACTGAGTTTCGGCTTTTTCTGCGCGCAAATGTCTTCGGCAAAGCGGCAGCGGGTGTGGAACCGGCAGCCCGTGGGAGGATCGATCGGGTTTGGCGGATCGCCGGCAAGCGGCGGTTCCTCTGTGCGATGATCCGGATCCATGGACGGCATGGCGGCGAACAGGGACGCGGTGTAGGGATGGGCCTGTTTCGCGTAGATGGTTTCGGCCGGACCGATCTCAACCACTTCCCCCAGATACATCACCAGCACCCGGTCGGAGATGTAGCGGACCACGTTGAGGTCGTGGGAGATAAACACATAGGTGAGACCAAGTTCTTCCTTGAGGTCGTTCAGGAGGTTCAGAACCTGGGCTTCCACGGACTTGTCGAGTGCCGATACGGCCTCATCGAGAATGACCAGCCGCGGGGAAAGCGCGAGCGCCCGGGCTATATTGACCCGCTGACGCTGGCCGCCGGACAGTTCGTGAGGATAGCGCTCCGCAAAGCGTTCAGGATCCAGGCCAACCTTTTCCATCAGATCCCTTGCGACGCCGGATGGATCCGCATGGCCATGGATCTTCGGGCCGAAGGCGATGGAGTCCACGATGGTCAGGCGCGGATTGAGGGACGCGTAGCTGTCCTGGAACACCATCTGAACGCCACGGCGCAGCTCCTTCAGCTTGATGTCCGCCCCAAGGGCGTCACCATCGAAGATGATCGAGCCCTCGTCCAGCTCGATCAAGCCGATCAACAGGCGGGCTGTAGTGGACTTGCCGCAGCCGCTTTCCCCCACAATACCGAGGGTTTCTCCCTTGTGAACCTCAAACGAGACGCCATCGACAGCATGAACTGTCGCTGTCTTGCGATTGAGCAGGCCGGAGCGGATCGGAAAGTGCTTCTTCAGATCCTTCGCGATGATCAGAGGCTGATGCGGGCCACCGCGATCAGCTGTGCTGAGGCTGGCTTCAGTCTTTGACATTCATTGCACTCCGAAGACCATCGCTGAGAAGATTTAGGCAAAGAGACGTGATGAAGATCATCATGCCCGGCAGGGCGGCGATCCACGGATTGATGTAGATCGCCGTGCGCAGGGTGTTGAGCATCAGCCCCCATTCAGGTTCGGGCGGACGCACGCCGATGCCCAGGAATGACAGACCGGCCGCTAGGATCATGCACACGCTTGTCAGGCTGGTGGCATAGACGAAGATCGGCCCGAGGACGTTCCCGATGACATGGACACGAATGATGGTCAGGGCACTGCCGCCCGTGGCCCTCGCGGCGTCTATATAGTCCAGCGACCTGACACTTGCGGTGGCACTTTCAGCCACACGGGCGATCGGCGGAATGAAGACGATCGTCAGGGACACAAGACTGTTCACGATCCCGGCCCCCAGGGCGCTCGAGATGGCAATGGCCAGAAGCACGGACGGGAAAGCGAAGAAAACATCGACCGTGCGCATGATCATTGTGTTGACCCAACCTCCGACATAGCCCGCCACCAGACCGAGGGTGGAGCCGATGAAGAAAGCCAGAACGACGGGCACCAGGCCGACAAAAAGCGTGAGGCGGCCGCCGTAGATCAGACGGGCCAGCATGTCGCGCCCCTGTTCGTCGGTGCCAAGCGGAAAGCCCGGATAGCCGATGGGCTTCAACCGGTTGATCATGCTGGCCTTGTAGGGATCGTTGAGGCCCAGATAGGGCGCAAAGATCGCAGCCAGGATCAGCAGGACAACGATAACCGTGCATGTGACGGCGACCGGATCCTTCGAGAAACGCTTGAGCACGCCAGCCCAGTAGCCAGGCGCCTTTCGAACAGGTTCCGAAACCTCGGCCGTATCTGCAATGGCGGTCATGGTCAGGACCTCTTGATGCGTGGATCGATGGCGGCCTGTGCCACGTCGACGATCAGATTCATGGAAACAAAGAACAGGGCAAGCACGAGGATCGTTCCCTGCAGGAGAGGCAGGTCGCGCTGAAAGATCGCATTGGACAGGAGAAAGCCCGAACCGGGCCAGTTGAAAACGGTCTCGATCAGGATCGACCCGCCCAGGAGGTAGCCGAGCTGCAGCCCCATAACCGACAGGGCCGTCGGGGCCGCGTTGCGGATCACATGACGAAGAACGTCACCGTGGCGCATCCCCTTGGCATAGAGAGCCTGAACGAAATCCATGGAGAAAATATCCCCGACCAGCGCCCGTACGGTCCGGGCGACGATGCCGATCGGAACGACGGCCAGAGTGACCGAAGGCAGAATCAGATGACGAATATGGGCGTAATCCCAGGCCCATTGACCCGACCCGCCCGGGCCTGCGCCCATGGAAGGGAGCCAGCCAAGCTGGACGGAAAACACGATGACGAACACGATGCCGAGCCAGTAATTGGGCACCGAGACGCCCGTGATGGCGCAGGCCGTGACCAGCCGGTCAATGATCGTGTCTCTGTAGTACCCGGCGATGAAACCGAGCAGAAGGCCTATCGGAAAAGCAATCACGCTCGCCGTGAATGCGAGCAGAAGTGAATTCTTGACGGCGGAGAAGACCTCCTGAGCGACAGGACGCCCGGTGGCGATGGACTTGCCGAGATCTCCTGTTACCGCCTTGCCGATCCAGATCGCGTATTGGACAGGCAGGGGCTTGTCGAGCCCATAGGCAGAGCGCATAGCCGCCTGTTCTTCCTGCGTGGCATCGACCGGCATGATTGCCGTCAGCGGATCGCCGGGAGCGATGTGTACCAGCAGGAAGCAGATGATGCTGACGCCGATGGCGACAGGAAGGACATAGACCAGCCGGCGTATGAGATATGCAAACATATGGGGCGACCGTGTGTTTCTGGCTTCGGGCTACTGGTCAGCAAACGGCACTGACCTCGCGGGCGACGTGTCGCGACACAATATTGTGAGGAGTCCGCAGGGCAGCCCTGCGAACTCCGGGTTTTCTATTCTTCGATCGTGATGCCGGAGAAGTTCTGGTACCAGTTCTGGGCCTGGACAAAGCCCTTGACCTTCGGGCTCATCGCACGGGGCGCCACGTCATGGGTGACCATGAGGAACAATGCGTCATTGACATATTTCTCATGGGTTTTGCGCAGCACCGCATTCTGGGCTTCCGGATCGAATGTCGTCTTGATCTGATCGAACAGGCTCTGCATTTCCGGATCGCAGTAATGGCCCCAATTGGTACCGTTCGGTGCGATCAGGTCGCAGGAAAGGTGCCGGATCAGGCCGGTGAAAGGATCCTGAATGAAGTAGGTGAAATTGATCGACTGGGAGCCATCAACGCTCGGATCAGCGGCGCCTGCACGCCACAGATTGATCATCTGGTTCCATTCCACGACCATGAATTCAACGTCGATGCCCACTTCGGCCAAACTCTGCTGAACGTATTCATTCATCGGCAGCGGCAGCATCTGGCCGGACCCTGACGGAGAGATCAGGGCTTTGACCTTGATCGGGTTTTCCGTGCTGATGCCCGCTTCCGCCAACAAAGCCTTGGCAGCCTCGGGATCATATTTCACTTCAAAGGTCGGTTCGCCGAACCACTGGCTCGCAGGCGGAAGGAACCCTTTCGCCGGGATCGCAAGGCCGCCGAGAAGCTCTTTCAAGCCCTCACGGTCGATCGCCAGATTCGCTGCCTTGCGGACGCGGATATCGTTCCAGGGCGAACCTTCCAGACGCGACAGATGCCATGTCCAGTTGTGCGGATAGGCATTGGAGACGATTTCCATCCCGTTGCCCGTCAGAGCCGGAATTGTGTCGGGAGCCGGAGCTTCGATCCAGTCGACCTGCCCTGACAGGAGTGCGGCGGTCCGTGCGTTGGGCTCGGGCAGAGGCATCAGGACCATCTTGTCGAGCTGCGGCACGCGGCTTGAATCCCAATAATCTTCGTTCGGGACGAGTTCTGCGCGCTCACGAGGCACGAAACCCGTCAGCTTCCATGGGCCCGTGCCTGACGGTGCCTTGGCAACTTCTTCCCAGTCCTTGCCGAGAGCTTCCCAATTGGCCTTGGAAGACATCAGGATCCAGGCAAGCTGGTAAGGAAGGGTCGCATCCGGAGTC
This sequence comes from Labrenzia sp. 011, assembly GCF_003075075.1. GTDB lineage: Bacteria > Pseudomonadota > Alphaproteobacteria > Rhizobiales > Stappiaceae > Roseibium. The sequence continues at coordinate 10,861 of NZ_QCYM01000017.1, forward strand.
TTGGTTGTGATTTCAAGTGTGAAATCATCGATGGCCTTGTAGGAGGCAACGGCAGGAATGCGCGACTTGCCCTGGGCAGACTGCCGCGGATCATATTGCTCGCTGTCGGGCAGCAGAAGCTTGTCGAAGTTCCACACCACATCATGCGCCGTGAACGGGCTGCCATCATGGAAGGTCACGCCTTCGCGGATCTTGAACGTCCATTTGGTGTTGTCGTCAGGATCCACCGCCCACTCGGTCGCGAGGCCGGGGATCAGCATTGACGGCTTGTCGGCACTTGTCAGGTCCCATTCGATCAGGGAATCATAAACCGTGTAGCCCATGAAACGCATGCCTTCACCGCCCTGGTCGGTTTGACCGGTGGTGAGAGGGATATCCGACGCCGTCATGCCGACACGGAGCGTGCCTGCGGCCCAGGCGTCGAAAGACGCTGTCGCGAGCGCGGCGATTGACAGGGCCGCCAATGCGGCGCCCCTCAGGTTTCGTAGTGCCATTGCTGATGTCCTTCTTTCAAAGTCAGCTGACTGCAGTCGAGCGGCCGACAGCAGGTTGAACGGTGTTCTCGAAACGTTTCCCCGCAAAGCCAGTTCTGGCCCCTGGTCCGATCCTTCCGCGCTGGTTTTGCCGGAGGCCGGTTGTTGTTTGAGTTGGGCAGCGGACCTGGGTCCCGAACCTGCCAGTCAGTCAGTGTGTGGCATCTCCGCCACGACCTCGAAAGCAGGCCCGAATTCATCGGTCCAGCCAAAAAGATCAATTATATCAATAGCTTTTCCAGTTTCTCCTTGCCGGAAAGCGATTTATCAGCTACCAGATTTTCTGGTCTGACCAGTTCAGCGTAAAACAGACTAATAAACGCGCAAGGTCAAAATTTGAGCACAAAATGTCCAATTTGACGTCATCGAGTGAGAATGCATCGAACCACGCCGAGGGCTCCGAACGGGAAGCCACCGTGCCGGCGCGCGTTGCCAAGGCAATTCAGCAGATGGTCACCGATCGCGAGCTGAAACCGGGCGACGCCTTGCCGTCACAGCGTGAGCTTGCGAGCCTGCTGAAGGCATCCCGTCCCTCCGTTCGTGAGGGTGTCTCCATGCTCGAGACGCTCGGGATCATTCGCGTGGAGGGCCGCAAAGGGCTGTTCGTGGCGGCGACCGGTGGCAAGCGGCCAGCCGATTTCTGGCAGTTCCACAAGGGCTATGGTCTCCGCGAAGTTTACCAGTTTCGAGTGGGCTTTGAACCCGATGCCCTTGCGCTGGCCTTTTCAAGACTGACCAGCGACGCACTCCGGCGTCTGCGCGGTCATGCAGAGTCCCTGATGACCGCGGCGCGCCAGGGCAACGCGGTGGAAGCAGCAGAGCAGGACACTGCCTTTCACGACATTATCTTTGAATATTGCGGCAATCGCATCTTTCTGGACATCCGCAGCCATTTGTCGAAGGCGATGCAGGACAGCCAGTGGGTGCCGATGGTCATCGTTGAACGCGTCCGGGATACCGCGCGAGAACATCTGGCCATCGTCGAGGCGCTGGAAGCGGGACGCTGTGCAGACGCCTGTGAGGCGCTGCGAACCCATATCCGCGCGGCGGCGCGTCGTTGCGATCTTGATCTGAGCTGAAACAACCGTGGCAGGGGAGCCGACCTGAATGATAGAGGATAACGTGTACGCATTTTCCGAGCTCCTCCTGGAGCCGGTCAAAGCCGCGTCGGGACCGCTTGACGGTTTGACCTTCGCTGCCAAGGAAAATTACGAGTTCGCAGGGCGGGTGGCGTCGAACGGCAATCCGACCTGGAAGGCAAGTCACGGACCGGCGGAAAAATCCGCCGTATGCCTCGACATGTGTCTCAAGGCAGGCGCGTCGCTTGCCGGCTTTACGCATATGGATGAGCTCGCGTACAGCATAATCGGCGCGAACACGCATTTCGGCACGCCGGTGAACAGCGCTGCCGCCGACCGGGTTCCCGGCGGCTCCTCTTCCGGGTCCGCTGCCTCGGTTGCGGCCGGTCTGGTGGACTTCAGCCTTGGCAGCGATACCGGCGGGTCCGTGCGAATTCCGGCCTCGTTCTGCGGTCTCTACGGGCTTCGCACCAGCCACGGCAGGATTTCGTCAGACGGATTATTGCCTCTGGCACCCAGCTTTGACGTTCCCGGCTGGTTCGCGCGCGATCTGGATGTGATGACACGTGTCAGTGCCGCCCTGGGAGCAGACGCCGCGCAAGGGGAACTCCCCTTGCGGCTATGGATGCCGTCTACGGTCTGGTCCGGGCTGAGTGCCGACGCCCTGGAAGCATTCAAGCCGATGATAAGCCGTCTGGAAGCACTGGTTGCTCCCGTAAAGACGACCCCCTTGCCGGGCCCCCCTCTGGAGCAGTGGTTCGAGACCTTTCGCATTCATCAGGCTTTTGAAGTCTGGCAAACGGTCGGTCCCTGGGTTTCATCGGCCGCCGCACATTTCGGACCCGGTGTGGCCGAGCGCCTCGATATGGCCAGCCGGATCAGCAAGGCGGAATTCGAAAGCGCGGCCGCCACCCGGGAGGCTATCCGGGAGGCAATGGACACAGGCATGCGTGAGCGCACAGTTCTCCTGCTGCCGACCGCGCCAGGCCCCGCGCCCAGGACGTCGGCAAGTGAAGAGGACCTGAATGCGGCGAGAAAGGCCATCATGTGCATTACCAGCATCTCCGGCTTGAACGGCTTTCCGGAATTGACGATCCCGGGCGCGCTGATCGAAGACGCGCCGGCAGGACTGTCGCTTGTCGGTGCGCGAATGCGTGATCAGGATTTGCTGGCCCTGGCCGGATTGCTCTGAAGCGCAACGGCACACGGATATTCAGATACGGCCGGGGATCAAAAGAGATCTGGCATTTTAGTGTCCCCGGCACGGAACCGAGAAAGGCTCCAATATGTCACGCAGTCTGATGATCGCAGCAGCCCAGATGGGGCCGATCCTTCGCACCGAGAGCCGTACCGCTGTCGTGAGGCGCATGATTTTGCTGATGGAAAAAGCAGCCGCGCGCGGAGCAGAGCTTGTCGTGTTTCCGGAACTGGCGCTGACCAGTTTCTTCCCGCGCTGGTATCTCGAAGACCAGGACGAGATCGACACGTTCTTCGAAAGCCGGATGCCGTCCGAGGAGACCCTTCCGCTCTTCGATGCGGCAGCCCGATTGGGGCTGTCCTTCTCATTCGGCTATGCGGAAAAGATACGGGCCAGGGATGGCAAAACGCGGCGTTTCAATACCTCGGTCGTCGTCAGCGCCGAGGGCGAGATCCTGCTGAAATACCGAAAGATCCATTTGCCGGGACATCGGGAAGCGGAAGACTGGCGACCATTTCAGCACCTGGAAAAACGTTACTTCGAAGTGGGAAACCTTGGCTTTCCAGTCACCGACGCTTTGGGCGGCCGGATCGGGATGTGCATCTGCAATGACCGTCGCTGGCCGGAAACCTTCCGGATTCTGGGGTTGCAAAAGGCGGAGCTGGTGCTCACGGGGTACAACACGCCGGTTCACTATCCGCCCGCCCCAGCACATGATCATCTGCAGGACTTTCACAACCACCTGTCCATGCAGGCCGGTGCCTATCAAAACGGCACCTGGGTCGTTGGCGTGGCGAAGGCAGGACGTGAAGAGGGATGTGACTTGATCGGCGGATCCTGCATCATTGCGCCGACCGGTGAAATTGCCGCGCAATGCGTGACCCTTGGAGATGAAGTAATCGTTGCGGAGTGCGACCTGGACCGGTGCCGGGAAATCCAGGACAACATCTTCAATTTCGCCGAACACAGACAACCGGACCAATACGGCCTTCTGGTGGAAACCACACCCTAGATGCTATCGGAAATCTCAAGCGACACTTCGAGCTCATCGCGCCAACGGGCCGTCCAGCTTTCCGGACCGGAGACCTCCTGCATCCCGGTCAGGGACCCTGTGATCACCCACTGACCAGCCCGGAGCCCGCCGAGCCTGTCGCCACCGCAGTTGACGTAGGAGCGAATGGACTCCACGGGATCGATGTCGATGGGTTGAAAAGGCTCACTCCTGCCATTTCGCAGAAGGCTCACCCCCTCGACGGGAGAAGGGATGTCGCCCATGAAAGGACGCTCCTTGCCGAGGATGAGACCTGCGTTCGCGAAACAGTCCGCTATGCGCTCGGGCAACGCAAGACCGGACGCGGCAAAACGCCGGCCGACCAATTCAAATGCCAGTGTAAAACCTTGTATTGCTGCCAGGATGTCATGGCGTGAATAGGGGTCCCTGGATCGTATGGGCAGGTCACGCCCTAGCCTGAAGGCAATTTCGGTTTCGAGAATGTCCACATTGACCAGCGATACAGGAGCGTGATGAACTGTTCCTGCGAAGATCGGGGCCGCGACGCCCGTTCCGGGTTCATGGGCCGCCACTTTCCAGCCCGCGACTGCCAGCCCAAGGGCCTCGGCAACCGTTGCTTGCGCGACATAACCGTCGGACACGTTCCGCGGCCTGCAATCTTCCGGCAGACGATCGAGCTGTGTTCCGCTGCACCGCGCTTTTGCGATCAATTGTGCTGCCGTATCGATATACATTCAGATGAAATTCCTGTCTTAGGGGTTCCTGACCAACGAAACCATGACCGCAGACGCCACAGCAGCTGGTGAACACCTTACAAACCTGAGCGTTTTTGAGCCAACGGGAATTAAGAACCAATCATGCCTAGCAACCTGCGGAAGACGCGTTTCGCGCTCATCAATCCCAACACATCACAGGAAACGACCCGGGCGATGGTCGAGATCGCAACATGCGCCGCGCCTGCAATGGACATTGTTGGCTTCACCGCATCGTCCGGGCCCGGATTGATCAGCAATGCGGATGAATTGGCAGCAGCAGGAGAAGCTGTTTCTCGTTTGGACCCTCAAATGTTCGAAGGGTTTTCAGGGGCGATCGTGTCTGCATTTGGAGATCCCGGTCTGGAGTCCTTGCGAGACGCGCTGGACATCCCGGTCCTCGGGATCGCGGAACAAGGCATGGCGCGCGCCACGCGCAATCACGGACGCTTTTCCGTGGTGACAACCACTCCGGATCTGGTCCATTCGATCAGGTCACGCGCCGAGAGCTATGGCTTTGGCGCACAGCTCGCGTCGGTTCGGCTAACCGAGGGAGAGCTGCACGAAACGATGGCTGATCCGGAACTGCTGCTGACCAGGCTCCGGAAAGCAATTGCACGAGCAATCGAAGAGGACAAGGCAGAAGCGATTGTCATTGGCGGCGGGCCACTAGCCCGCGCGGCAAGCGTGCTCGCCAACGAAGTAACGGTTCCCCTGATAGAGCCGGTGCCGGCAGCCGTCCTGGGTCTCGCCGCGGTTCTTGGGTATGAACCGACGATTTGACTCAGGCATAGGTTTCGGGAGTGCGGAGTGGCTTCCCTCTCTCCCATCCCCCCCCCGATTTGAAAGATCCCGGCTTGCCGCGTCCCGCGTGGAGACACCGCAAGCGCCGGTTTCCTGTCTCTGGTGACACGACCAACCCTGGCCTTTTCCCGGACGGCTCCGAATCATCTTTACGCCCTGTTAGGGCGCGCGCTGATACTGATCCGGAACCGACTGTCGGACGCCGGGTCCCGGGGGGCGACCATTTCGACGCTGCGTCACTTGTCGGCAGATAAAAGCAGGCACACAATTTTCAGTCACCCGGCCTGGAACACACCGTTAAAATTTGTACACAGGAATACGGGCACATGCAGATTTCAGAAAAGATTCTCCTGGCGACATCGTGTCTGCTTCTCGCCAATCTCGCCAACGCATCCCAGGCAATCGCCGACGATAGTTTCCTGTCCGGTTTCTATGTCAAAGGTGAAGCAGGTGCTTCCATCGGCGGTTCTGCGGGCAAAATCACGTTCGAGGATCAGCTCGGCACGACGGCGCGGACAAAAGATACCACGCTCGGGCTGGGCGGTGCGTTCGGCGTCGGTCTGGGGACCCAGGTCACGGACAAGCTGCGCGCTGAGCTGATGTTCAATTACAGAACCGGCCACCAGTGGGACACCTCACTTGTGAATTACAGCAGCGAGCGGTTCGAGGCCGATGTGTCCTCATATTCCCTCATGGCAGCCGGAATTTTCGATATCTATACCTTCAGGATGGGCACCATCGAGGTAACGCCGAACATCACCGGAATGGCGGGTATCGCCATCAACCAGACGGGCGATTTCACCGCGACAGCGCCCGGGGACCCGAACGTCGTCTGGAATGGCGACACGTCGACCAATTTTGCATGGGGTCTGGGAGCCGGTACAGGCATTAAACTGTCGGAAAAGACCACCCTCGACCTGGCGTACAGATATGTCGATCTCGGAACCTTCAAATCGGCAACAAAGCTGACGTCCGGGGTAAGCGGCAATCTGAAGAAACGCGTTGAGGGTGACTACACGACCAATGAATTGATGCTTGGCCTGCGCTACAAGTTCTAGGTTATGAAGCTGTAACGCAGGCCCCGTGCCGGTGGTGGTGAGCGGTGCGCAGGCGCCCTCTCCCTGGAGCGCGCCTGCGATACATGTGCCAGAGGACAGTGTCAGCTCAGGATGGAAGACCTTCTTTTCGCCGGCGTCGTGCAGGCGCTGTTTACCGCTGTCTTTCTGGCCTTCAAGCCGAAACGCGCGCTGAGCGATGGAATCCTTGCCGTCTGGATGCTCTTTATCGCCCTGCCCATGATTGGCGGCGCCGCAATACGTCTGTGGCCTGATTTCACCATTCCCGTTCTGCAGTCTGACCTCATCTATCCGCTCACCTACGGGCCATTCATGTGGCTGTACGTCCGGGCGATCACCGGGGATATCGACCGCCTCACGAAACACGAGCTGTTTCACTTTCTGCCCTTTGCTGCGGTCAGCGCGTGGCAGCTTGCGTCGGGCTGGGCGCCGCCGCCGCCCAATCCGGAACACGTGGTCTTCGATACCAGCACACGCCTTGTTGGTGCCCTCAACCTCGCCCTGATATTCTCCTATTCAATGGCCGTCGCGCGGCGCCTGTGGCGGCACGGCCAGGATGTGAACCAGCATTTTTCCAACCTGCCCAATCAGGTCACCCTCAAGTGGCTGTTCTGGCTGATTGCCGGATTTTCCGCGGTATCGCTCGTGCTGTTTCTGGCATCGCTGTTTTCGCTTCCTGCCATGCTGCGAGTCCATCTGCCGGCACAGATCGCGATCATACTGGGGTTGAGTTTCTTCGGCCTGAGGCAAAATCAGGTGTTTGACCGGGACCATGCGCCCTCCGGCGGAGATGACGAACAGGATCGGCAGGAGATCTCCCCACCATCCATGCAGCCCCCCGGGACCGGACCTGCAGAAGCCGCCTGCCACAGTGCGCCGCCGGGCGAAGTCAAGAAGCGCTATAGCAGGTCCGGGCTGACCGAGGAGCGCGCCGAACGGATCCTGGTCAAACTCGAAGCCTTCATGGAAACGGAGCGGCCCTATCTGTCCGCCGACCTGACCATCGTGGACCTGGCAAGGCGGATGGCGGTTCCGCGCCACCATCTGACCGAAGTCATCAGCACCCGATACAACAAGAGCTTCTACGTCTTCGTGAATGAATACCGGATCGAGGCCATCAAGCAGGCGATGGAAAAGCCCGAGAATTCGGACGCCACCCTTCTGGATCTCGCCTATGCCTACGGGTTCAACTCCAAGTCCCCTTTCAACTCGGCATTCAAGCAGCTGACGGGCATGACACCATCGCAATACCGCCGCCAGCTGAAGTGATCCGGCGCCCGGCAAAGGGTGTGCTATATATGGGTAACCGTCCCTTCCGGCTCCGACAGAGGGTGCCGGTGCTAGCCATGAACGTACGGGCTTGGCGGCGCGGACGATTTTTGCGGACTGTCACCCCATTTCGGACGCGGACACAACAACGCCCGGAAGGACTGTTCCCTTGCGCCCCAATTCGAGCCGCCATGTCATCGCTTCTGTTTCTGCTGTTCTGCTCGTCCTGTCTTCGAACGGCCTTGCGGCACAAGGTCTGAGCTACCCGCTTGTCGATACCATGCAGGACGCCTGTTACGATCTGACCGGCGCAACGATCACCTGCCCGGCAGAAGGGGCAGCCCTATACGGACAAGACAGCCAGCACCCCCGGCTGGCGGCCGCCTACATCGACAATGGCGACGGGTCCGTTCAGGACGAAAACACCGGTTTGCTGTGGCAGAAAACGCCGCAGTACGACCGGATGCAATATGCAGAAGCGCTCGACTATTGCGAGGATCTGGACCTGGCGGGACACAGCGACTGGCGCGTCCCGTCGATCAAGGAGCTCTATTCGCTGGCGGACTTTCGCGGCGAGTTGCTGAAACCCGAAGAGGGCACGCCGACACCCTATATCGACACCAGCGTGTTTGACTTTCAATACCCCGATGGCCTGCCCTTTGCCGGGCAGTACTGGAGCAGCACGCTCTATGTCAAAGGACCGGTGATGAACGGTCGCAATCAGGGAGCCTTCGGCTTCAACTTCGCCGATGGACACATCAAGGCCTATGGCACGGGACTGGATTTCTACACCGGTGGCGACGCGGTCAACAGCGGTCTGCCCAACGGTCCCGCCGACGGCAAGGCGCCGGGCAACTATGTCCGCTGCGTGCATGGCCAGGAAGACGTTTACGGTGTGAACCAATTTGAAAACAACGGCGATGGCACGGTAATCGACGCGGCCACGGGGCGCATGTGGCAGCAGGCCGATGACGGTATCCGCCGTGAATGGGCGGATGCGCTTGCTTATTGCGAGGCGCTCGAGCTGGGCGGCCATGATGACTGGTATCTGCCCAATTCCAAGGAACTCCAGAGCATCGTCGACTATCGGCGCACGGGCTTCCCGGCGATCGACGAAACGGTCTTTGCACTCACCCGGGACGCGGAGAGTCTGGATTTCTGGACCAGTACAACCTTCGGCGACTTCAAGAATTACGCCAATGTGATTGCCTTTGGAAAGGCTCTCAGCAAGGCAGGGGAGCAAACCGAATACATCGACTGGCATGGTGCCGGCGCACAGCGCTCGTCGATCAAGACAATCGTCGGTCAGGACATGACCGAAGCCACCACCTGCTCTGTCAACGCCTGCGACTACAACCGCTCCGACAATCTTGTCCGCTGCGTGCGCTAACGGATGCGGTTTTCCGCAGCCTCTTTCTCCCGCAGCCGCAGCCAGTTCCAACCCTGACAAAGGATGACATCATGATGAAACACATGTTCTGCACCGCCATTGCAGCAACGTTCCTGTCCGCCTTCGCCGCCCGGGCCGAGCCGGTGGAAATTTACCTGACCGACAAACTGGACAACATTCAAAACGGCTACTGCCTTGATATCGGCGGCGCCAAAGGCTGGGACGCCAAACCCGAAAGCGGGCTGCAGGGCCATACCTGCTACAGTCCGCTCGGTGCGCTTGGCGTCGACCAGATCTTTGAATCCGACATGTTCGCCGAAGGCACCCTCTACATGCCCGAATTCGACGTATGCGCGGAATTTGCATCCGTTGCCGCCGGCACAGGGATCGATCTTGCCGCCTGCGACGGCAGCCCGGCCCAGTCCTTCGTCTTCAGCGGTGAGGGAGTGATCACGCCTGCGTCGGCAACGGACATGTGCCTGACACTCGCCGAAGATACCCGCTTCGGCCGCAGCAAGGAAAACCAGATCAAGAATCTGTCTCTGGAGCCCTGTGAAGACAGCCGGTCGGCCTACCAGACCTGGGCCGTTCGCAGCGAATAGGCTGCCCGCTCCCGCGGCCCGGCCGGACATCCCACCCGGGCCGCCAGGATGCCGCGCGCTCTGGCCGGCCCCAACCTCTCGCAACGCACCGCAGATGGCGGCGCTTCTCCTCCCTCCGCCCGATCCAGGCGGACAAAATTCTCGGAAGGACCCGAACCATGAAACCTGTGTGCCTGACCCTGGCGGTTGCGACAGCGCTGGGCGCCGCGCCTGTTGTGGCGCAAGAGGCCAGTTTCTCGACCGGCCCGGCAAAGACAATCGTCGAGAGCCTGATCGATTGCGGACCGGGCTCGCGCACCAGCGCAGTCGGCGAAATCGTCTCGGATGACGGCACACGGCGGACCGTTCCTGCGGCGACACACTATCTGAGCGCTCCGCATGCGCCTGACCTTTACAATGCCTGCGCCGGAGTTGAACCCGACACGCTCAGCGATGTGGATCTTGACGCAATCGAGACCTTTGATGCGGGCGGCACAGAGGCTTTCACGGCCTATATCTTCGGCGACAACTATTTCGAGCTCTACGTGAACGGCCGATTGGTTGCTGTCGATTCCGTGCCCTTCACCCCTTTCAACGCAAGTGTCGTGAAATTCACGGCGGACCGCCCCCTCACCATTGCCGTCATGGGCGTCGACTGGGAGGAAAACCTCGCGCTTGGCTCCGAGGCCGGACGCGGGTCCAAATACTATCCCGGCGACGCGGGGATCGTGATGCAGGTGCAGGATGCCGCCGGAGACACCATCGCGATCACGGATACGCACTGGCGCGCCCAGACATTCTACGTCAGCCCCCTGCAGGACCCGGACTGCCTGGTGGCAGAGGGGCAAACCCGCGACAGTTCTGCCTGCAGCACGGCCTCAGCCCGTGACGGCAGCGGCTTTTCCGCGGCCTACTGGGATCTGCCCGCTGACTGGATGGCTCCCGATTTCGATGACAGTGCCTGGCCGAATGCCGTGGCCTACACCAATGACACCGTCGGCGTGGACAACAAGCCCGCCTATACCAACTTCACGGAGCTGTTTGACGCGACCGACGCTGATGCCTCCTTCATCTGGAGCTCAAACCTCGTGCTCGACAATCTCGTGCTGTTGCGCAGGACGATTGAATAGGAGCTGAAGCGCACCGGGCTTGCCGGACAATCGCGCGCCAGATCGCCACCATCAGCGCCGCGAGAACGCCGAACCAATAGTGCATCAGCACCACGCCGGCGAGGTTCTTCTGGTACAGATAGACATAGCCGAAGACGATGCTGGCGAAGAAGGTGATCGCCACCGTGTCGACCCCGAAGGTCAGATGCAACGAGGCGAAGATCATGCTGGTCAGCAAGATGGCGCGGTGCCCCCTCGTCTCGGTCTGGTGGTGTCTCAAAAAGTCCCGAAGCGGCTCGGCCTGACAGCCGCGCGTGCCCAAATGGATATCGGAAAGAAAAAGCGTCCGGAACGTCCGGATCTGAATATTCCTGCTCTTGAATGACTGAGGTTCCTGAATACAATGATTGCAGCGAGTATTGTTCCAACATCTTGTGTACGCAAGATTTCTGATACGGCCGTTCGACCGGTGGCTTGACGTCCCGTTTTGGCCTCGGTATCGCTCCGGATAGCGGACCCTGCCGGCAACCTTTACATGTCTGACGGTCCCGCGCTTTTCACGGCCGGCGGAGGCAAGCCATTCATGCAAATCCGTGCCGTGATTTTCAGTCCGGGATGTCAGCCCAATGCCATGATCGGCACGATCCGGACCCATTCAGCGGTTAACAGGGCTTTCATGAAGCCTCGGTCGATGCCAAAAACAGGACAATCGGTCCATTTGGCAGGATTTTAACACTGCGTGCCTGTTCCTCCAGATTTCCAGGAGTTTCGGAATGAGAATTTGCGGTTGCAATTGTGTCCACCAGCCGTCTTTCACCAATCTGCCGACCAGTTGCCGGTGTTGCGCTCCCGAAACCCTGGCCGCCTATGAGCGGATCAATGCCGACATTTCAAGGCGGGAAATGCTGGGCGGGACGATGGCAACCCTTGGCATGTTCGCAGGTTTCGGCCTGTCGCCCTCCTATGCGCAAGGCGGGGCTTCGGGACGGCCGTTGCTTCTGGAGAACCTGCGCCTGTTCGACGGCGAAGCCCTGACGCTGCGCGACGATGCCAATATCCTGATCAAGGGCGACCGGATCTCCGCGCTGGTGCCGCGCGGCGAGGAGGTCGCGGATGTGGAGCGTGTCGATTGCGGCAACCGGGCCGTCATCCCGGGCCTCATCGACGCCCACTGGCACAGCACCCTCGCGGCCGTCAGTCAGATGACCGCCCTGACGGCCGACATCGGCTACATTCATCTTCTGGCGGCCCGGGAAGCCGGCGCCACCCTCAACCGTGGCTTCACCACGATCCGGGATGTCGGCGGACCCTCCTTCGCGCTCAAGCGGGCCATCGACGAAGATGTGGTCGAAGGTCCGCGGATCTTTCCCTCCGGTGCGATGCTGACGCAGACCTCCGGACATGGAGACTTCCGGCAGCTGAATGAAATTCCCTCCGTGCCCGGAACGCTCAGCTACGCGGAGAAGATGGGGGTATCGTCAATCGCGGACGGCGCGGACATGGTGCTCATGCGCGCACGGGAACAGCTCATGAAAGGGGCCAGCCAGCTGAAGATCATGGCCGGCGGCGGCGTCGCCTCCCCTTACGATCCGCTGGACGCGGTGCAATATACCGAACGGGAGCTGAAAGCGGCCGTCGAGGCGGCCAGCGACTGGGGGACCTATGTGTGCGCCCATGTCTACACATCCGAAGGCATCCAGCGGTCCGTGCGCGCGGGCGTCCAGAGCATCGAGCACGGCCAGCTGGCGGACGAGGAAACCGTCAGGATCATGGCCGATGCCGGTGTCTGGTGGAGTCTTCAGCCCTTCCTGGCCGATGACGATGCCAACAAATATCCGGACGTCGCCCGGCAGGGCGCGCAGAAAAGGGTCGCCGAGGGAACCATCACGGCTTACGAATGGGGCGACAAGTACAACGTCAACATCGCCTTCGGCACCGACATCCTGATGAACCCGGCCGGAACCGTCACGCAGGGCAGGCAACTTGCCAAGATCACCCGGTTCATGTCGCCTCTGGAGGCCCTGCGCATGGCGACCGGAAGCAATGGCCGGCTGCTCGCCCTGTGCGGTGCCCGTGCGCCCTATCCGGCGCCTCTGGGTGTCATCGCTCCGGGCGCCATGGCCGATCTTCTGGTGGTGGACGGCGAGCCGGAAACCGATCTCGCCTTCCTCGGAGATCCCGAAAACTCGCTGCGCCTGATCATGAAGGGCGGGAAGGTCGTCAAGAAGATACTCTAGGGTGTGAACTCACAAATGAGCCTCAAGCCTTGTCTGATTTCAACTGTAGCATTCAGGACCACAGAAATGATCCGCACATCATCCTCCCTTGCACTCAGCATCTTCGCGGCAGTTTTTGCAACGTCCGGCGCCCTTGCGTCGGATGACGCCCTCCCTGACGGGCCCTGGAAAGTCATGGAGATCGACGGCGCCGCGTCGGCGGAGGATGTGGCCTCCACGCTGACCATCTCTGCCGATGGCACCGCGTCCGGCCAGGCCGGCTGCAACCGGTTCACGACACAGGCCACCATCGAAGGTCAGTCGCTGACATTCGGCGCGATCGCCGTGACGCGGATGATGTGCTCCGAAGCCGAGATGCAGCAGGAAAAGCGCTTCCTGGACGCTCTTGCCGCGACCGCCCGATGGGAGAACGTGGATGGCGCCCTCGCCCTGTACGACGGCACGAACAAGGAACGGCTTCGTTTCGGCTCGGCCCTGTCCGAGATCAGCTTCAAGGTGGCGCTTCCGCAGGGAGAGACGGTCGACACCCTGAAGGTCACCTATGAATGCGAAAGCCGGTCGCTCGACGTCGAGTACATCAATGCCGGACCGATTTCGCTCGCGATCCTGAGGATGCCGGACGAGACGGTCGTCGCATCCCAGGTCATCTCCGGATCGGGGGTCCGCTACGCCGGCGGCGAATACGTGTGGTGGACGAAGGGCATGAAGGACGCCTCCCTGCAGAACGTCCGCGCGGGGGAAGACGCTCCGGTGGAAACCTGCACAGCCCCCTGAGCTTCCGCTCTCGGGCGTGCGATCAGCCGGTTTCCACCAGTTTCAGACCCAGCATCTGGGTCGTGATGCTGAAATAGATGAGCAGGCCGGTCACATCGACGATGGTTGTCAGTGCCGGGCCGGAAACCACGGCCGGGTCCTGCCTTGCGGCCAGTGAGGCCACCGGAAGGATCGCTCCTATGAGCGTGGCGCTGACGACCTGAACCGCAAGTGCGACGGCAATCGCGAGGCCGATACCGTGCAGGGTCAGGCCCTCGGGCACGTCGTGCACGTTGGAAATCAGCAGCACCTTGAGAAAGGCGAAGAGGAAGAGGGCGCCGGCGAGCAGCAGGGAGACCCTGGTCTCGCGCCAGAGCACCCTGGCCGCATCGCCGACGGCCAGGCTCCCTGAACTGATGGCGCGGGTGACCAGACTTGCGGACTGGGTTCCCACATTGCCGCCCGTATCGGCGACCATCGGCATGTAGAGCGCGAGAATGACCAGCGCGTCCAGCGCGCTTTCATAGAGATGGACCACGTAGCCGGCCGCCAGTCCGGCCACAGCAAGCCCCAGAATCCAGGGGACGCGACGGCGAAAATCCGCCCAGATCGACAGCTTCAGATAGTCGTCTTCCGGATCGCCGACGAGGCCCGAAAAGACGTTCGAGTCGGCTTTCAGCTTGTCCAGCAGAAAGCGGTGGGCCGCCAGAGCAGTGACCACCCCCTTCACGTTGCCGTTTCCGTCTATGACCGGAAGCGCTTCCAGACCCTCGTTGACCACCTTGTGCGCGGCTTCCTCCGCCGTCCAGTCGGGGCGGGCTACCGGGTGGTCCCGTCTGGCAACCCGGTCGACGGTGACCCCCGCTCCTCCGCCAGCGCATTGGTGCAGCGTCACCATTCCCAGATATCTGCCATCCGGCGCAGTGACACAGATATGCTCACCGCGGCCAGTGTCCATCAGGGCCAGTGTCCGGACCGCTTCGTCGCAAGGCATGGTTCCCTCCAGCACGGCCGGATCGGCCGCCAGCAGGAGTTCAACAGGCTCAAACGGCTTTGTGTCGATGGCATCGTTCGGAATCTCGGTCATGCGCCCTGTCTTGGATATGGTCACGGGGAAACCTGTGCGTCCCCCTTTTTTCGCCAGGCGGGATCGCGGTTGTCAATCGCTTGCCGGCCGGAAAGTCCGAGACGGCAACCGGTCCGGTCGCCTGGAAGCACCTGTTGACGCTTCACAAGCACGGCAAAAAAATGCTACCGCTCAGGGAGCGGGATCCTTGCGGGCCCCGATCTTCTCACCAACCTGTCTTGTCGATTTGCGTTCCTGCCAATGAAACCTGCCCTGACAACTCCTTCAAACCTTGCGGTGGCCACCGTGCTGCTGCTGACCTCGGGAACCGTTGCGTCAAATGCGGCGGATGTTTCGCCTCGACCCGCGGACGCCATGGTGCAGAGCCAGCCGGAGGTGGCCTTCCAGATCACCCCTTATGTCTGGGCGACGGGCCTGCAGGGCGACGTGTCTCCCTTCCGGCGCGTTCCGACCGTGCAGGTGGAGAAATCCTTTTCCGATATTTTCGACGATCTGAATTTCGCCGGCTTCGTCAATCTCTACGGCAGATACGGTCGCTGGGTCCTGTCCGGCGACGTGATGTATGTGAACCTGTCGGAAAGCGAGACGGTCGGGCCGCTGCCATATGTCGGCGCGATCGGTGCCGAATTCGATACCGTCCAGTTCTCGGCAACGCTTCAGGCCGGCTATCGGCTCGTCGACACCGACCGTTTCACCTTCGACGTTCTGGGCGGCGCCCGCCGTTGGCATCTTTGGAACGACCTGAAAGTGAGCGCGGCCGGGCGCCAATTCACGGTCGAAAGCAACTACGGCTGGACGGACCCGCTGATCGGCGCGCGCGCGCATCTGCATCTGAACAGGAAATTCTCGCTGCTCGCACAAGGCGACATCGGCGGGTTTGGGGTCGGTGCGGACACCACCTGGCAGGCACTGGCAACCGCGAACTACAACATCAACGACAGGTTCTCCGTTTCACTGGGCTACAAGGCACTCTACGTCGATTATGACAATGACGGCCATGTGTTCCAGTCCACGCTTTCCGGTCCGGTTGCCGGGGTCACCTTCAGGTTCTGAGGCCGTCCGGAGTCAATCGTCGCTCATTGCGGCCGGCCCGACCTCGTAGGCTTCCTTTTCCCAGTCCTTCCGGGCTTCGAACATCAGCAGGATCGCGCCAGCGAAAAAGCATGCCGCTCCGATCAGCAGGTTGATGTTGGAGGCCGGAAGTATCCAGCCCGGCTCTTCGCCTGCGGGGACGTAAGCCAGCAGCGAGGAGGCCATGAAGGTGATGCATCCGATCAGGTTTATGAAAGTGATCCACCAGTCGAGCTGCCGTGGCCGGAACGACCAGTAGGCGTGACCGGTTTCGATATAGGCCAGATACCCCGACACGAGAAACAATATCGAGCCGATCATTCCGGGGACCCAGATGATCAGGTCCTGGATGACCTGGCCGGAAGGCGCGTCAATCGCGTCGAAAGTGTTGAAATTGAAGGCCACCGTTCCGACGAATTGCGTGAGCGTGCACCACCAGCCGGAATTTGTGGGTTGCCACCCGATCAGGCGCAGCTTTTCCGGAGCCGGAGCCACGTCGGCAAGTTCGGAGAATTCCGGCGTGTTCGCCGCCTGAAAGTGCTGGAGAAAGCCGGCGAGGGTGAACGGGATGGAACCGCTGAAGAAGACGGTGCCGATTTGCGTCCCGGGCAGGGACGTGGTGACCAGTGCCAGCACGGCGCCGATCATGAAAAGCGCCGCTCCGATCGCGAAACTCAGGCCCATGAACCAGTTGTAGGCGGGCCGATGCCAGAACGTGGTGTCCTTCTGACCGGGCAGATGTACAAGCCCCTTGCGGTGCTGTCTCGCCCGCCAGATGAATTTCCTGTCACGCAGACGGTAGGCTCTGTATGTGACGAAAGGCCAGGGTCCCTCCCGGTGAACCTCAATGGCGCCAGCCAGATTTCGCACGAAGCCGTTCATTCATTTCTCGCATGTCTCAAGGAAAGCGCACCGATGACGAAACAGGTCAGGCCGGGCGGCAGCCATCCGCCCGCTGACGGGTGAACGACTGCCATTCGCCCGGGATCGCTCCCATGGGATCATCCCCCGGGCGCCAATCCTGCCGGCAAGGGCCTCAGTGATGAAAGCCCGAAAAGTTGTCGCCATCCAGAGGCGTGGCCGGCTTGTAGGAAGACAGGTGGTCGAGCGCGGCCTTCACGTCCTGCATGAGTTGCGAACACAGGTCGAAACTGACTCCGTTGCGCACCAGGATTCGCTGGATCGCCTGATCCTGGCAATTGGCCGGCAACGTGTAGGCGGGCACCTGCCAGCCGCGAACGCGCAGCCTGTCGGCGAGGTCGAACAGCGTGAAGCCGGGATCGATTCCCTCCTTGAGCTTCCAGGACACCGCCGGAATGCCGCGGGCCGGATCGCCGTCGAAAACGATGTCGAACAGCCCGAGCTTGCCGATCTCGTCGGCAAGGAACCGGGCGCTGCGATAACAGGCGCCATGCACCTTCGCGTATCCTTCGTGTCCCAGTCTCAGGAAATTGTAGTACTGGCAGACGATCTGGCCGCCGGGCCGGGAGAAATTCAGGGCAATGTCGCGCATGTTTCCGCCCAGGTAGTTCACCCAGAACACCATTTCCTCCGGCAGGTCCTTTTCCTCGCGCCACAGCACCCAGCCCACACCCAGCGGAGCCAGGCCGAACTTGTGGCCGGAGGCATTGATCGAACGGACGCGCGGCAGGGAGAAGTCCCAGGCCAGATCGGGAGCGCAGAAGGGTGCCAGGAACGCGCCGCTGGCGCCATCAACATGGATGGGAATATCGAGACCGGTCTCTTTCTCGTACTGGTCGAGCGCATCGCTGACGGCCTTGACCGGTTCGAATTCGCCGGTGAAGGTGACGCCCAGTGTCGGCACCACGCCGATGGTGTTTTCGTCGCAGTATTTCAGGACCTCTTCCGGGGTCATGAGCAGGCGGCCTTTTTCCATCGGAATTTCGCGATGTTCGACATCCCAGTATCTGGTGAACTTGTGCCAGCAGACCTGGACCGGCCCGGTCACCAGGTTGGGCTTGTCGGTCGGCTTGCCGGCGGCGCGCCTGCTTGCTTCCCATCGCCGCTTCATGGCCAGTCCGCCGAGCATGGCCGCTTCACTCGAACCGGTGGTGGAGCAGCCGGTCGCCGGCCCCTTCGGCGCATGCCACAGGTCGGCGAGCATCTGGATGCAGCGTTTTTCGATTTCCGCCGTCTGGGGATACTCGTCCTTGTCGATCATGTTCTTGTCAATGCAATCATCCATCAACTGGTGAATCTCGGGCTCTTCCCAGGTCTGACAGAATGTCGCCAGGTTCTGCCGGGCGTTTCCGTCGAGCATCAGTTCGTCGCGGACGACGGCATAGACGTGGCGCGGATCGCGTTCGTTTTTCGGGAACGCGGTTTTCGGCAGCGCCGCTCCGGCGTCGCTGGCGCCGTAGACTTCATCAAACTCCGCATTGCGTCTCTTGCTCATTACACTCTCCAGGCGTGTGAAACTGAATTTTGCCGGCACGACACCGGATTGTGATCGTCACTGCACGGGCGCGCAGCACCGGCCGTCACTTTTGGGCAGTACCCTGCAGGTGCGTGGTCGCATCCGTCTGGCCGCCTTTCAATGCGGAAATGGGCATGATGCCCACGTCCGATCCCCGGGACAGGACACCAAGGTCAAAGCTCGAATAGTTCAGGCTACCATAGGTCCGCACATGGAACAGCTTGCGATCGAGGTCCGAGAGGTTCGTCCAGCTCGTGAATTCCGTGGCATAGGCTTCCGCGCTCCCCGACGAGAGACCGGCAACCTCCAGGTGACCGCCCCCCTCTTCCGGATAGTCGATGGTCACGCCCCGGGCGCGGTCGAAATTGTTCATGACGTGGGCCAGGGTCACGACCGCCTCGTCGGGCGAGGCGGCCTTTTCCGTGAACTGGGCGTAATAGGCCGCGCGCACGAAGCGGCCCACGGAGGTGTTCGACGCCGGCAGACCGGCGGTTGCGATGCCCGAGTCCGGCTGAACGGCATGATAATCGCCGAATTGCGCGCTCGTCTTGTCCACGTTGGACAGGAACGTGTAGTTGTCCAGATTGGTCAGGTGCCAGGGAAACTCCGGCCCGTTGGTCATCACCCCGACGGGATTGTCATAGAGCGACATCTTTCCGAGATTGAACTCGACCACGAGCGACGCGCCGCTGGCGTCGTGAACAACGTAATGGAAAGGCGATTCGACACCTCCCAGCAGCGCTAGAGGCTCAAGCAGAACCGGCTGGTCTTCCAGTGCCTTCCTGACCTGCGCGACCGTCGCGAACTGGCTGAGGGCCCAGGAGCCGAGATCCGACGCGGAAAGCACTGCGGCCGTCGTCTCGACGGACTGCTGCTTTCCGCCGGCAGACGGGTAGGAAAGCAGACTGAAGGTCAGGCCCTGCTCGTTCATGCCTTCAAGGGGCTTGAGGTCCTGATAGGTCAGGGGATTGTCGGGGGTAGGCCTGCGGCCGGGCATGGTGATGCCGATGAAGGCGTAATTGCCGGTGAACTCAAGATCGGGATGTCCCTCGATTCGGGACTTGTAGGCCAGTGCCTTCGGGAAGAAGACAATCTGGTAGGGAAGCTCCATCGTGAGTTCCAGTGTTCTTCCAAGGTAAACCTTGCCCGCGGCATCGCGGTAAATAAGTGATGTGCACATTTCCCGGACTTCCAGTTGTTGAATTTTCAGCGGTCCAAATTGATTTTCGACTTGTCTTTCGTCAGTACGATGAACAGCTCCTGTCTGCTTCGGGCCCTGTCATTCTGCGCAATGCGCCCGGAACAGGCCCTGTTAACGTTGGATCACCTGACCGTCGTGAGCGGTGAGGTGGAAGATGTCATCGCGCCCAGAGAGAACGCCAGAGACGCGGCGGCAACCAGAGACGCCGCATGGGCCTCCGCCTGCGCCTGGCGGGCATCCAGAAGGCCGCTGTCGGCAAGCGTGACATCCGTGATCGTGCCCAGACCGTTTCGGAACGCGTCGAATGCCGCATCAAAGGTCAGGCTTGCGGCAGCTCTCAATTCGGTCGCCGCGGCATAGGCCTCCAGAGATGAACGCAGGTTGTCGGACGCAATCACGATCTCGCGCATTGCCGTATTGCGCGTCTGCTCGAAGCTCGCCTGGGCCGAAGCCGTGACGGATTGCGCCCTCTTTCGGCTCGCGCTTCGAAGACCTCCGTCGTAGAGTGGAATGCTAACGCCGACGAAAACGCCGGTCGACCCTGTCTGGACCCCGACTTCCGGCAGGTTGCCGACCTGAAAACCGGTCTGGTTGGAGGCGGCGATGCCGCTCAGATAGACTTTCGGCAGAAACTCGGCGGTCGCGGCCCGTTCGTTCGCCTCGCTGGCCTTGACGGCGGCGTAGCTGGCCAGGACATCCGGTCTGCGCGCCAGGGCCGTTTCGATGAGCTTGTCCGTCGGAAGGGCACTGGCGCGAGGCAGGCGACGGTCGGCGACGGAGACGATCCTGATTTCGGACCTTGGCGAAATGCCGACCGCGCCGATCAGCTCATGATAGGCGTCACGGCGCGCATCCACCGCCTGTACGCGCCTGAGCCTGGCTTGCGCTGCAAGCTGGTTCGCCTGGGCCACTTCGATTTTCGTTCCGGTCCCATTCTTGAATCTGGACTCCGCCGCGGCCATGACTTCCCGACTGTTTCGCACTGCCTGGTCGGCGATCTTCACGTTGGTCTGCGCAAGGTCGTAGCGGTAATAGGCCTGGGTCACACCGTAAATCAGTGCCTGATGGGTTCCGTTGAAGCCCACATTCGCTGCGAAGGCATTCTGCTTGGCCGCATCCCGCCACGCCTGGCGCTGGCCAAAGTCGAAGACGAGCCATTGCAGCGCCAGATTTGGGGTCGCCCCCTTGACCGTGGTCGTCAGGTCGAACGTTCCGCCCTCGATGTCGGGAACCGGGGTGACGACTTCGCTCCAGCCGCCGATCACGTTTCCGGTCAGGACCGGAAGGAACGTCGCCTCCACCATGCCGACAGACAGGGCGGCCTGACGCGCCCTTTCCCATGCGACACGGGTCGAGGGATGGTTCTTCTGCGCCAGATCGATCAGTTCCGCCAGTCCATAGGTCGCATTCACCTTCACTTCCCTGGAGCTGCCTGCAACTTCCGGATTTGCCGGAACGGAGAAGTCGGATGAGGCGCCGGTGCTGTCCTTCGGGTGCCAGGCCTGGTCGGGAGCGGAAGGCGCATCGCGGTAGGAATCGGCGACGCAGCCGGAGAGAATTGCGGCAACGCACAGGATCGGCCCGAATTTCGGCGCTCTTTCTCGGACTGACTGGCAATGCCGACGCATCATGCTCTCCGCAATAAATAATCAAACGCCGCAGGCGCCTGGACGGGTTAGCTCCGCAATTCCGCTGCCGACCTGGAAAGTCGCGGAACAGAAGACGGGGCTGACGGGAAATTTCCGAGGCTGCTCAGAACGGAATGGGCTTCCTCACCGGACATGCTACCGGTCCCGAGATCGATTGATAAGTCCCTGAGCTGATGAATCTCCCGATTCAATCGCGAGACGACATCGTCTGACGGCTTCAGGCTGGCGGGTTCGAAGAAAATCGTGTCCATCAGCCTCCCCGCTTCGGCCAGTTCCACGTTCGCCTGAGTGACCTCGTCGAACCGCAGCGCGGGCGATGCCTGCGACGCCGCGCGGTCGAGGGAGGCAATCGCGGCCGATATTCTGGCGACGACTGTCTTGAAGGCACTCCTGGGCCAGACCTGTGTAAACATGAGATAGATCGCCAGATTGCCGACCAGGATTCCGATGATCCGGTCGCTTGCCTGGGAGAATTCGAAACTCGGTCCGAAATCGTTGAGGACCGTGAGCAGGAAAGCGAGGGCGATCTGCACGCCTGCGTAGTTGATCCGTTCGTCTCCGGACGAGACCCAGGCACCGATGAAGACACCGCAGAAGACCAGTGCCATAAGGCTGCCGATCGAGGTGATGTGCGGCATGACGAGGACCAGCGCGGCAACGCCGAGCGCCGCACCGATCAGGCAGCCGCCAATTCTGAGCAGCAGCTTGTGAACCGTCTCGCCGACACTCCCCAGGGAGGCGACGTAGCAGGTGATCATGGCGGTGTGAATGCCGTTCCACTGAATGCCGGTATAGATGAGATAGCAGAGAATTGCGGCCGAGGCGGTCTTCAGCGCAAAGCGCAGATGATCGGGATTGCTGAGGGCGTCTTCAGCGAACAGGGGCGGCATGACAAATTCGGGAGTGGCGCCGCCATCGGCGTTGCCCAGCCTGTCGAGGAGCTGCCACAACGTCGAGCCATGACCATGCGTGCCGGACTCCGGATCGGCCACGGGCGGCATTTCGCCTGCCTCGATGCGATCGGCCGCGGCGGTCAGGGCATGCTTCAACTCCGCAACCTCATCGGCGGGAGCATCCGGTTTCAGGCCCGCGACGGCCAGAAGGATCCGACAGCTGGTTTCAATGGCTCCCGTCAGCCAGAGCGTCTGAGCCCCGGGGGCCAGATGCAGCAGCCGGGCCAGCTTCATCCGCTGCAGCGCTTCCTGGTTCCCCTCGCCGAGAAGGTCGGCGAGATCCTCCGGGGCCGTGCCTGTTGCGATCCGGTCAGCCGACAACCGCAGCCGTTCCACGATCTTCTCGCGCACCAGTCTTTGCGGCGACGGGCCGGCAAGCAGGCTGAACACGAACATCACCGCCATCGGTACCGCCACCATTTTCCAGGCCATCAGCAGGCCCTGGTCGGCGACTTCTCCAACCGGCACATCGGTGACCAGGGTCAATATGAAGGCAATGATCAGGCCGATGATGGCGGCCTGTTCTCCCAGGGTGGTGGCGGAACTGAGGTAGAGGAACACGAACGAGGCCGTGAACATGGCGGCAAGCCGCATCGCGGGACTGTCTATGGTGGCGTTGATCAGGGGGATCATGCCCGCCACCACCAGGGTCGCCAGCAGAATGAGGCCGATCCCCATGACGCAATTGTTGAAGGCGTCCCGCTTCATCAGGAAAATCACGAGGTAGAGACTGATCGACGCTTCCGGAACCCGGTAGGTCATCGAGACCGCCGCGGCCAGCGCGCACACGAGCGCCACCTGCCAGGTCAGCTGGAAACGGCCGGGAAAGGGTGCCAGATCCCGAAGAATCCGCTGCAGAAAAGCCGGTTCATGCACCTCAGCAGGCCTGGTCATGATGGATGATCGTATTGGCGGAAGCACCGACCCGCATCAGGTCGGCCGGGGGATCGATGAGGCGAATGCGCACCGGAAAGCGCTGCTGTATGCGCACCCAGTCAAGGGACTTGGGAACGATCGGCAGGCTGATCGGCAAGTCGAGAAGCTCTTTTGAACTGACCCCCCAGCCGATCCCCTCGACAACACCCCTGATTTTGGTCTTGCGGCTGGAGAGCGCATAGACGGTCGCGCAATCGCCCACCGAAATCTCCGGCAGGCTGGTTTCCAGATAGGCGGCGGAGGCATACCAGGTATCGGTCTTGATCAAGGTGAAGATCCGCTGGCCCGGCAGCACATATTCGCCCGAGGAAATGTTGAGGCCGACGATCCGGCCATCGTGGGGGGCGCGTATCGTCGTGTTGGAAAGCTCATGCTCGGCCAGGGCCAGTGCCGCCCGCCTCGCGGTTACCAGGGATTCGGCGGCCGCTTCCGTGCGGACCAGCGCCTCGGCCGCCTCGAGCTGTTTCAGCGCCTCATTCAGGCTGACCTGTGCATCCTTGCTTGCCGAGCGCGCGGTATCCACCTGCTGGGCGGAAACATACCCCTTCTCCTCCATGGGCAGGAGGCGGTTCAGCGTCTGGGTGGCCAGTTCCAGATTGGTTTCGGCACGCTGCACCTGTTCCTCGGCAATGGCGACATTGGCGAGCTGCGCCTGGATGTTCTGTGCCTGATCCGTCTGTTCCGCCAGTGCGATCTGGAGATCCGCCCGCGTTTGCTCCACGGCGAGCCTATAGGGCGTCGGATCCAGCTCGAACAGGACGTCCCCCTTCTTGACGAAGGCGTTGTCCCTGACAGGCAGATTGACGATCCGGCCGGCGACCGAAGGCGCAATGTGAACGACGTCCGCGTTGAGAATGGCATCGTCCGAAGCCGAGACTTCGGAAGAGGCCCGGACCCCGAGGACGACAGCCGCGACGGCGGCCGAAATCAGGATCAGGCTGACAAGTGTTCCGGCGATTTTCGCGTTTCTGCTGGTCACGGAATTCGGTGCCTCCTGGCTCAAAAGACGGTCAGCTCGATGAGCGCGGCAATCCCGGCGACCAGAGAGAGGTACATGGCGCCCCGCCATCGGAGGATGTTTTCAAGACCGGTCGCCACGAAGAGGATGCGCAGGACGACGGTCAGCAGGACCGCGGCCGCGACAGACAACAGCCAGGAGGGAAAGTAGCTTCCGAACATGGGAACACTCGGCGCCGCAGCCTGAGCACCGCCGCCGGAAAACACCCATAGGAGGAGAACAGCGGGCACGATGCGGGTCCGGGCTCTCCGTTCCTTCATGAACACGTCCATCCTTCCATTGCACTGCGCTTCCCGGTCACGGAAACCGGGGGGATAACCAGCCGTTTCGACAATCAGTTGTCACCGAAATACTCCTTGCGAAGATCGTTGATTACACCCTCTTCATGGGCGCCCACGACCTCTATCGTCATCGCCCGCCTGAGGGAACTGCCGTGAGGAAGACCGAAGCCGTATTTCTCCGGCTGAAAAATCGGCCCGACCACCTTGAGACCCGCCTGCGGATTTCTGTACAGGTAATACTCCAGAACCGGGGCATCACCAATGATCGCTTCCACCCAGCCGTTTTCCAGAGCCTCGACGGAGGCCCTGAGGTTCCTGGTGGAGATCGAGGTGATGATGGAATCATGCGCGAATTCCTCCGCGCTGCTGCCTTCGGAAACCGCAACCGTTCTGCCGGCCAGATCGGAGACGTCGTTGATGGTTCCGGTCAGCGTCAGGCTTGTCATGACACTGGTGACCGAAGAGGTGACATAGGCCATGACGGCGATCCCGCACACGAGCCACAGCGCCTGCCAGATCCGGCCCACCCAGCCGAACAGGTTCTTGCGTTTCGGTGCCTTGCCCGAAGTGACGACGGACATGACCGAATAGAAGCTCTCGGCGATGCCCTCGGTCCATTCGCGCGGAAAGCCAGTGTCGAACTTCCGGTCGAAAAGGGTCATGCCGATGGTCGAGACAACAATGATGAACGCAAGCCAGGCATAGGCCTTGAGATAGCCTGCATCCCTCAGCCCCGCGACCACGCCCCAGAAGCCGACGCGCGGTGTTTCGCTGGCCATGATACGCAAACCTGCGTCGAACCACGGCTGTGTAAAGTCGAAACGGGCGGCGCGCTTCTCGGTGATGGTCAGATTGGTGACGGCAAGATCGACATTCTCGGCCGCAACCGCATCAACCAGCTGACCAACGGTTTCGAAAGGCAGGTAATCGTATTCGACGCCGATCTCGCCGGCGATATATTCCCACAGGTCGACCGCCATGCCTGAAACTTCGTCCCCTTCGATCATGACAAAGGGAGGACTTTCGTGAATACCAACCAGAATTTTCCGGGCCGGGTCCTCCTCCTGCGCGAAGGACAATGTTGAAAAGCAGATTAGCGCGGCAAACGCGGCGAGAACTCGCAGCATGGCAATGACCTTGGTCGAACTCTTTCGGAGGGATATCGAAGCTGGAATGAAATCCAATTAACAAGCTCAATCGGTTAGATGCAACTCATGCAACGTTTTCAATTAAGGAAACGAAGGGTCCAGCCACTGGAAACATGTTGTCTCCTTAGATTTTAACGTCAAGTTAAAGATCGCAACGCTGCGGAAGCGGCGCCGGATTTATTGTGGTTAGCCACTGAAAAATGCGCAACCCGCCCGGAAATTGGCCGTGTCGTGGAGCGGAGACTGGCCGACTCCGATGCGCGCCATGCCGGGGCGGGCCTGAAGGCGGTGTCCTGAAGCGGTGCCCGGCACCCGGACGCTGTTGCAGGCACCTCAAAAGCGGTATTCGTTGACCTGCCGGTAGGTGGCATTCGCCCTCAGGACGGCAGAAGGAAAATGTGACCGGTTCGGACTGTCCGGCCAGGCCTGGGGCTCCAGACAGATTCCCGAGCGTTCCGGATAGGGGATGCCCAGATGACCGGCGTGGCTGCCGCTCAGCTTGTAACCGTCATACAGATGAAGGCCCGGCTGGGTTGTCCAGAGCTCCATTTCGACATCGCCGCAGGAAAGCGTCGCGGCATGCGCAAGAGGGCCCGCCTGAAGCCTGTGCAAGGGATAGGTGTTGTTGAACTTGTGCTTCGGTAAACCACGGGGAGATGTGAAATCGAAGGGCGTTCCCGTGACCGGAGCGATTTCTCCCGTCGGAACAAGCGTGTCCTTGGACGGCAGATAGTGGTCTGAAAATATTGTCAGCTTGTGCGCGTCGGTCGATGGGCTGCCGGCAAAATTGAAGTAGGGATGATGGCAGATGTTGACGATCGTGTCCCGGTCACAGGCCGCTTCGAAGGACAGCCTGAGCGTGGCCTGATCGATGATTTCGTAACAGGCCACAACATGCAGGCTGCCGGGATAGCCGGCTTCGCCGGCAGGGCCGGTGAGTTCAAACGAGACCTTCGCGGCACTCCGTTCCTTAACGCTCCAGATCCGGCTCCAGTATCCGGCATTTCCCCCGTGGAGATGGCGCTCCCCCCGTTCGTTGCGCTCCAGATCGACCGTATGTCCGTCAAGCCGGAAGCGGCCGTTGGCGATGCGGTTCGCATACCGGCCGATGACCGCCCCCATGAACTGGCGATCCTCACGGTATATGTCCGGATTTACATAGCCCAGGACAAGCGGAGCCGCGCAATCAGACAGGCGCAGGTCGCTCAGGCTCGCCCCATGGGGAATGACGGTGGCGCTCAACCGGCCATTGCTTATCGAAATCGCTTCATTGCCATTGGTCGTCGTCATCATCAGCCTGATTTCCAGATCCGCGAACCGCAAGCCGGTCCCGGCCTGACCGCCTGCGCGAGATCTTGCAGAGGAAGGAAAGGGCCGGCCGACCGCCGGCGAGGACGCCCCGAGACGGAACGGGAGAGAACCGGTCATTCCGAATCTCGGGGCGCCGCACGGGCCGGGTCCTTCAAGTCAAGGTCCCGGCCACATCTTCAGCAACTCAGAAATTTTCTGGCGGTTTCGGAGCTTTGCACAACCCACTCGTCCTCCCGGGCAGCAAGCCGTTCCGGATCCGCCTCCCACGGCAGCCATTGTTCGAGAATGGTGTTGATGTGTCTTTCATCCGGTTTCACCAGATCCAGTACGGCCGGGATGTCCATCATGCCCTGACCGAGCGGCGTTCCCACCACGGCAAAGCCCACCCCGTAGGGATCGACCGCAAAGCGGCAATCCTTCAGGTGAAGATTGATGGCATAGGGCGCCAGAAGGCGCACGGTTTCCATCGGCCATTCACCTGCGCAGATCGAGTTTGCAACATCAAGACAGACGCCGAAACTGTCGGACTCCAGATGCTGTACCAGCGACACGAGACTGGAGGATTCCAGGGCGAAGTGGTTTTCGAAGGCTATCCGGACATTCCGGTCGGACAGGGATTGCTGGAAGGCTTTCAGCTCCGCAACGATCCGGTCCTGGCCCTTTGCCAGATCATCCGCGTCGAGGGAAACGCGGATCAAGGTGCAATCCAGCTGCGCGGCATAGTCGAGATAGGTTTCGAGACTGGCAGTGTCCGTCGCGCCCGCAAGCCCGAGTTCAATCGCCATGCCCCTTGATCTGGCTTCCCGCGCAAGCTCGTCGATCTCTCCCTTGTCACGTTCGTGCAGGGGAATGTTGTCCGCAAACTGAACGAGCCGAAGCCCCGCCCGTTCGGCGCGCTCGAGCAAGTCGAGCAGGCCGAGGGGATTTTCGGGAATCCGGTCCTTGAAGCCGCATGACCAGCGGTAACTGAAACTGCCGAGTCCAATCACGACGACCTCACAAAAGCGACGCGATGAGCTTGTTGATGTTGCGGGCCGGAACCCCGTCGGCCACCATCGCGTCAAGCTCCTGCATGGAGATCTTGCTGCGCAGCTTCTCCAGATTGTCCATGATTTCGAAGGTGGCCGCGATCGCCTCGACGTTGTCGCCATTCCGGGTGAAGACGTCATAGGCGAACCAGCCGTCCCACCCCATGCGATCGATGTAGTAGAGAAGCTCCAGCGTCTCCCACAAATTCACCGATGCCGGCAGCATGTCCCAATCGGCACCACGGTCGTTGTCATTGAAATGAACGTAGAAGAGACGGTCGAGATCGTTGCCGAGGGCGGCTTCGGCGGCCGGGGTTTCATTCGCCATCAGCGCATGGCCGACGTCCATCGTCACGCCGAGGTTCGCGGCCCCGATTTTCTCGCAAAGAACGAGCGAGCGCGCCATGGTGGGCAGAATGATCCGGTTGCGCGATTCAAAGGGCTTGTATTCGATCGAGATGCGCACGTCGTCCCGATGGGCGGCCGCGGCTTCGAAAGCTTCTACAAGCCATCTCCACTGGTCCTGGTAGTCGACTTCGAACGGATAATCCCAGCCGTCGATCAGGGGACAGACGGAGATCATGTTCGCACCGAATTCGGCGGACATGTCCATGGCGGTCTTCATGTATTCGATGGCCGTGTCGCGAACCTTCTTGTCGCGCGATGTGACGGATCCCTTCCGGTACATGTCCTCCGACTTGACATTGACGTTGACCGCCGAGACCGCCAGCCCGCTTTTCTTCACCAGATCCACGGCTTCGCCGCCATGTCCCAGGTCCTGCGGATACACGGGTTCCACTCCGTCGGTGCGCGGTATCTTCAGCGCGAGTTCCAGCCGCTCCTCAAGCTCGCGATGCTCCTGATAGACGTGAAAGCGGTCGTTGTAACGCCCGATCGTGCCGAGCAGTATCGAGTTCTTGAAAGCCATTGTTCTTACTTTCTTCGCGGTTGTCGGGCTCGCGCCCTATCGGTTGTAAATGAGGTCGGGAATGGTGGTCACCAGCTGGGGGAACAGCATCAGAAGACACAGCAACGCCAGGTGGACGCACAGGAACGGGAGGATCGCCGTCATCATCCTGCCGATCTTCACACCGGCAATGCCACCGGCGACATAGAGCGACAGACCGACGGGCGGGGTGATGGTTCCGATCATCAGGTTGATGGACATCAGCACGCCGAAAAACAGCGGATCGATGCCGAAGGCCTTGATGACCGGCAGCAGAACCGGAGTGAACACGATGATCGCCGATCCGCCATCGAGAAAGCATCCGGCGACAAGAAGCAGCAGGTTGATCAACAGCAGCAGCACCAGGACGCTGGACACGTTTTCCGAAAACCACCCGGCGATCGCCGAAGGGATCTGTTCGATTGTCAGGACATAGCCAACGAGGCTGGCCGCGCCGACAATCGCCATCACGAGGGTGGTATCGCGGGCGGTCCGGAACAGGATGTCCGGCAGGTTCGCAATCCTGAGTTCACGGTAGGCGATGCCGATCACGAAGGCATAGGCAACGGCGACGGCCGCAGCTTCCGTCGCGCTGAACGCGCCGGTCCGGATCCCCCCCACAATGATCCCCGGAAGCAGCAGGGCCGGCAGGGACTGAAGGAAGACCCGTGCGAACCCCTGTCTTTCGGAGGTTTCGGACTCCACTTCCCTTTTCGCCACCGGTTTCGAACTGAAGTAGATGTACCCCATCAGGCCAAGGCACATGAGAATGCCAGGGACGATACCTCCGAGAAAGAGGCCCCCTATGGATACGCCGGACATGACGCCATAGAGAACCAGGGGAATTGACGGCGGTATCGTGGAGCCGATGACACCCGAGGCAGCGACGACGGACGCCGCATAGGCGGGATCGTAGTTCCGGTCCTTCATGCGCGGAATGATCGTGGAGCCGATCGCGGCGGTGTCGGCTACGGACGATCCGCTGACACCTGCGAACATGGTCGCGGCAAGAACGGCAACATGGGCAAGCCCGCCACGAATCCAGCCCACCAGGTAGAAGGCGAAATCGATGAGCCGGCGGGTGATGCCGCCCGCCTCCATGAGCTTGCCCGCAAGCAGGAAGAACGGAATTGCAAGCAGGGGGAAACTGTCGATGCCCGCGTAGACCCTCTGCAGCACCAACTGCGCCGACATCAGGCCGTCACTTGTCAACAGCACGATACAGGCCGCGATCAGGGCGAAAAAGATGGGCACGCCGAGAAGCAGCAGCACGAAGAACGTGCCTGCGAGAATAGCCAGTGCCGTCATGGGGCTTCATCCGAGGTATGGTTGCATATGGCGATCAGCAGTTCCCGGATGAGATTGATTCCCAGCCAGAAGATCATCAGCAACACGGACAGAAAGATAACGGAGTAGATCAGTCCGAAGGGCACCTGGAGCGCGGGTGTCAGCTGCGCCCATTCCCGGCCGAGCGCCAGCCAGGCCCCCTTGGCAAGATACCAGGCGCAGTACATTCCGACTGCCTGGGCTCCGGCGATGCAAAGATGGCGGAAGCGCGCCGGAAACAGTTCGATGACCGTTGTCACCGACAGATGCTCATTGTTGCGACTGAGAACCGCGGCGCCCAGAAAGACGAGACATATCATGCAGATACGCGCAGCTTCCTCACTCCACGTCAGTGAAAAATCCAGCAGGTACCGGGAGAAGACCTGCGCCAGAACCGCGAGGATCATCGTCGCGACTATGGCAATAAGCAGGAAGCGCAGCATGGCATAGACGATGAATTCGACCGTCGACATCCAGGCCAATAGCTTTTTTGAATTACCGTCTGTCATGCTGCGCCTCTTGAGATCAGCGGGCCTGATCGATCAGTTCGATCCAGCGGCCGGACTGGTCACCGAATTCCTCGATCGCCTGTTCGCGCAAAGGCGCGACCTTTTCCGCGAGCGCGGCCCGGTCCGGACGGGTGATCTGCATGCCTTTTTCTTCAAGAACCGCAAGCAGGCTGGCATCGTCGGCAGCGACCTTGTCCCTCTGGACCTGCTGGCTGTCGATCACGGCCTGGGAGATGATCTCCTGATGTTCCTTGGAGAGCTTGTTCCAGAGTTCCTCGGAGTACATGACCATGTGAGTCAGATGCAGATGGCCCGTCAGCGCCAGATGATCGTTGACCTCATAGAAGGCGGCCGCATGAATGTTCGACAGCGGGTTTTCCTGACCGTCGACAATCTTCTGCTCCATCGCCGCATAGAGCTCGCTGAACGCCATGGGCGTAGGACTTGCGCCCATCATTTCCACGGAGGTGAGGTGATACTTCGCATTCGGCGTGCGGAGCTTCAGGCCCTTCAGGTCATCCGGCGTGTTGATCGGCCGCACGGAGTTGGTGACGTGGCGCATGCCGGCTTCATAGAAACCGAGATGCTTGACACCGTGTTTCTCGATCAGGGTCGCGACTTCCTCGCCAAGCTCTCCATCGAAGGCGCGGAAGGCATGTTCGCGATCGTCGAAGAGGTAGCCGATCTCCAGCGTATTCATGACAGGCTCCCAGGAGCCGAAGAAGCCGGTTGTCACCCAGGTGATCTCGAGCGTGCCATTCCTGAGCTGCTCAACCAGTTCGCGCTGGTTCCCGAGCTGCCCGTCCGTGAAGATGCGCACCTCGATTTCGCCGTTCGAACGCTCTTCCACCAGACGCTTGATTTCGCGCGCACCGACGTTCTCGGGATGATCCCCGGAGACGACGGTCGCGATCTTGACCGTGACGTCGGCGGCGAAAGCCGGCAACGCGACGGCTGACGACATGACGAGCGCCGCAATAAACGGAATATGTTTCATTTCTTTCCTCCCTTTGATGTGCCTCAAGGCACGAAGATATCCGCCGCCGGCATGCCGCCGGAACGATGGCGGTTGAATCCTTCTATGATTTCAATCATTTCGTTCGTAGTCCGCTCCCAGTGCGTGCGGTAAAGCGCGGCGACCCGGTCCAGTTCCCCCGCCTCGATCGCATCCAGCATGCCCAGGTGCTCCTGCGTGGACTGCACCGGCAGCGGCCGGAGATGCAGCACGAACAACCGGGCCCGGTCCGTCAGCACACGCAGGCTGTTGTATTGCTGGATCAGGCGGTCATTGCCCGAGCTGGCAACAATTCCGAGGTGGAATCTGGTGTCCGCCTGCACCCATGCGTCGCGGTCCCCGCTCTCGATCGCTGCCTGCATATCCGCGGCATGCCGGCGCAACTGCGCAAGCGCGTCACTCTTTTTGCCCTCGCAGAGCAAAAGGGCCGCCTCCAGTTCCAGCGCCCGGGCAATCTGATGAATCTCGCGTACATCCTTGACGCTGAGAGGCAGGACACGAATGCCCCGCCGGGGCAGGACTTCCACCAGCCCCTCGTCGCGCAGGCGAAGCAGTGCCTGATGCACCGGGGTGCGGCTTAGCTCGAAACGTTCGCAAACCTCTCGTTCAGATGCGAAGGACCCTGGCGCCAGAAGATTGTTCAGGATTGCCCCGCGCAGAACTGCATATGCCTGATCTGCCAATGATGTGTTCGCGCCGTCAGTCACTTGCGTTCGTGCTCCCCGTTTCTTCACCGGCAAGATTTATCAGATAAAGCTTCATGTCAAGTTTCAACTGATATTTCAGTTGAAACTTTCTTGTTGCAACAAGCTGAACCGCCGCGCAACCGCGCGACATCAGCTGCAGAAACGGAAGATCCACACAGCGGAAAAATGGAATTATCCATTTGAATTAAATGGTATTTTTCGAAATATTCCGCACAGCGAGAACAGCCCGTCAGGGCATGTCGGCCTGTCCCAAGAAAAGATGAAATGAATCGCGCCCGAGTCCTGCGGGACGCCATGACTGGTGCCCCTGCCGGTCAAAGCCAAATCGTCACGCGGCGGCACGCCGCCACAAGCCTGTGAGCAGCCGGAGCCTTCGCATGACCGACACCACCGGCGACGGGCATGCACCGCAAGTTCCTTGAGTTGCCGGATCAAGCCCCGTCATTGTCGCCGCGCAGGGCTGCGTCAAGGCCACCGAAGAGCCCTCCAAACGCAGTCAGATGCGTCGGAAAGACAACTCTTCGCTCCCAACCCCCTAGGACCAGAAATCGGCCTGAAGCTGCGCGGCTTCGTCCTCCAGGAGCGGGCCGATGACCTCGACCTGTCTTTGGCCGGCAGCGAAGACCGTGCGGCAGGGAAGGTCCAGAGTCGGGTTCTCGTCATGATCGCCGGTCTGTTCCTTGAGCGATTTTTCCGTCTGGCCGAAGACGACACGGCCGATGCCGGACCAGTAGACGGCACCCGAACACATGGCGCAGGGTTCCGCCGAAGTATACATGGTGCAGCCGGCGAGAAACTCCGGCCGCCACCGCTTGCTGGCGCGCGTGGCGAGCAGGCGTTCGGCATGGGCCGTCATGTCCTGGCCCTCGGCGCTGTAGCCGTTTCCCTGCTCCATCAGGATCTCTCCCTCCGGCCCGACCAGAAGGCAACCGAACGGATGGTCGCCGGTTTCCCGGGCCGCAGCGGCGATCTCGAACGCCCTGCGCAGCAGCGCAATGTCCCTGTCTTCCCCTGTCATGCTCACGCCTGTCTCCCGTATGCAGTTGCGTAAAAAACGATCATGCCCGGTTTCACCTTGCAAGTGCCTCGAAACAATCAGTCGATCTGGATAGAATTTAACCAATCTGCTGACAAAAATTTAGGCATTCGCGGAAATGTTAAGCGAAGCCCCTGCAATCAAATGCAATCACCTTCCCGTCTTCTTGACAAGAACACGGCCTTGATCTTCCGTTGGAGTGAGTAGAAGCGGTAGAGCCTTCGGCTTTGACATTGCTCATCTTCGTGGGTCGGCCAATGCTGCCTTGGGAAATGTCCCGAGCCTGCCTTGCGAACAATGGGATGAGAATGGCGAACGGTTCGAAATCATGCTCCCGCAGCTTGCCCCATTTTCCAGTGAACAACAGTGAAAGGATGTGCTGATGCGCATGTTTGACAAGAAAAGTTTGTGCGTTGCGCTGACATCGGTCGCGGCTGCGGTTGCCGGTGCGGCATCCGCCTCGGCAGCGGATCTTGTGACCTATCAGCTCGACTGGCTGCCGGGCGGGGACAAGGCTCCCATCTACGTCTGCGTTCAGGAAGGATTCTGCGAGGAAGCCGGTCTGGAAATCAAGATCGAGCCGGGCCGCGGCTCCTCGGAAGCCATCACCAAGCTGGCGACCGGTACGTCGGATATCGGCTCTGCCGGACTGGGCGCGCTGATGGCTGCCAGAGCGACCGAAGGCGTGCCGGCGACTGCCGTCATGTCCATCTTCAACATGGGACCGCACGCCTTCTACACGACGGCCGACACGGGCATCACATCCATCAAGGATGTCAAGGGCAAGAAGATCGCAACCTCGCCCTTCACCTCGTCCAATGTCTTCCTGCCGCTGGTACTCGGCGACAACGGGATTTCCGAAGACGAAATCACCCTGACCAAATCCGATCCCGGCGCGCTCGGCCCGTTGCTGATGACCGGCCAGGCCGACGCCATCATCGCCTGGCTCACGGATGTGTCCCGCTACACCAATCAGGCCAAGGAAGCCGGCAAGGAGATCGTCATTCTGCCGTGGGCCGATGCCGGTCTGGAACTTTATTCCGCCGCCCTCGTGGCCAGCGACTCCTTCCTGAGCGAGCGCCCGGAGGTGGCAAAACGCTTCGTGGCCGCGTTCAAGAAATCCCTGGAGTTCGCCTATGCGAACCCGGACAAGGCGGCGGCTGCCGTTGCGGCGATGGTACCGGAACTGTCGGCGGAAGACGTCAAGGGCTCCTGGCTCGACGCCTCCAAGCTGGCCTTCAACGAGGTAACGGAAACCTACGGCCTCGGCGCACTGGATGCGGACCGTCTGCAAGCCACTTGGGAGCGGGTCGCCGCATCCCAGGGACTGGACCCGGCGTCGCTGCAGCCGGAAGATGCTGTCGACCGGTCCTTCCTGCCGGCCTCGGAGTAATACCCCGTGGCGCTTGCACCCAACGCGATCGCCTTCTCCGGTGTCGGCCAGACCTTTCTGACCGGCACCGGCGCCGTGACGGCGCTGGACGGCGTCTCCGTCACCATAGCGCAGCATGAGTTCATCGCGGTGCTGGGGCCGTCGGGCTGCGGCAAGTCCACCTTGCTGCGGCTGACAGCAGGCCTGATGAAGCCGTCCACGGGCAGCGTGAGCGTCTTCGGCCTGCCCGTCACGCAACCGCGCGACGACGTGGGCATCGTCTTCCAGAAGCCGACCCTGCTTCCCTGGGCGAATGTGGAAGACAACGTGGTGTTTCCCGCAAAGCACAAGCAGGGCCGGGTCACCCGCGAGGATCGCGACCAGACGCAGGCGATCATCGAAACGGTCGGGCTGGCCGGGTTCGAAAGCCGCCTGCCCTCGGAATTGTCCGGCGGCATGCAGCAGCGGGTGGGCATTGCCCGGGCGCTGTTCCTCAATCCGGACATCCTGCTGATGGATGAACCCTTCTCCGCCCTGGACGCCCTGACACGCGAGACAATGGGCTTCGAGCTTCTGCGCCTCTGGCAGGCCAGTCCGAAGACGGTGCTGTTCATTACCCATTCCATTTCCGAAGCGGCGCTTCTGGCCGACCGGGTCCTGGTGCTCAGCGAGCGGCCCGGACGTGTGATCGCCGACCTGCCGGTGCCCACGGCGCGGCCGCGCGACGAAAGTTCCCTCGGCACCGCCGAAATGCAGGACTACGCCGCGCATCTGCGCTCGCTGCTGATCAGGAAGGATGCCGCCTGATGACCGCCACCGACCTGCAACGCCCCACCGGCGCGACACCGCCGGAAGCCTCACGCCCCACCCCTTCCGTCCAGCCGCGCCTGCCCCTGGGAGAGCGGCTGCTGCGCACGCCCGTCGTGCTGCCCCTTGTGACCTTCCTGCTGCTGCTGGTTCTGTGGGAATCCTGCACCCGGCTGTTTTCCGTACCGTCCTACATCCTGCCGTCTCCCTCGCGCATCGTGCTCGGGTTTGAATCGGTGTCGGCAGGGCGATGGGCCGAGCATATATGGGCCACGCTGCGGGTGGCGCTTCTGGGCTATCTGGTTTCCTTCGCCGTCTCCCTGCCCATTGCCGTGGGACTGGCGAAATCCCGGCTGCTGTCGGGGGCGCTCTATCCGCTGCTGGTGGTGATCCAGTCCGTGCCGGTGGTTGCCGTCGCACCGATCATCATCGTGGTGCTCGGCACGGGAGATGCGCCGCGGGTGGTCATCACCTTCATGATCTCCTTCTTTCCGCTGGTCGTTTCCATGACCACCGGACTTGCGGCGACACCGCCGGAACTCATCGAGCTGTCGCGGTCCCTGCGGGCGCCCTCCTTTCGGGAGATCACCCAGATCCGCCTGCCCTATGCGACCCCCTACATCTTTTCCGGCATGAAGATCTCCATCACCCTGTCGGTCATCGGAGCGGTTGTTTCGGAGTTCGTGGCGGCGGACAAGGGCATCGGCTATTTCATCCAGTTCTCGACCTCCATGTTCAAGCTGCCACAGGCCTGGGCCGGTCTGGTGATCCTGGTGGCCATGTCGCTGCTGCTGTTTCAGATCGTCAGCCAGACCCAGCGGATCCTTTTCCCCTGGTCCCTGCCGAAAGGGCAGAAATGACCTCGCTGCTGATCGTCAACATCGATCACGGTCTTGCGGGCAACCGGCAGGGAGACCGTTTCAGCGGCGCGCTGCGCGTGCGCGATGGCGTGATCAGCCAGATGGGCGCGCTTGTCCCCCTGCCCGGCGAAGAGGTCGTCGATGCCGCCGGCTGCGTGGTGACGCCGGGGCTGGTAAACAGCCATCATCATCTCTTCCAGTCCATCCTCAAGGCGGTTCCCGAAGGGCTGAATGCCCCGCTCGACGACTGGCTGATGCAAGTGCCCTACAGCTACTGGCCGCTGATCGACGAAGAGGCCCTGAGAGTGGCGGCGCGGATCGGGCTGGCGGAGCTTGTGCTCACCGGGGCGACGACGGTGTGCGATCATCACTACGTCTTCTCCGACCGCTACGAGTACGACCCGGCCGACATCCTTTTCGAGGAAGCCGGCGCCCTCGGCATCCGCTTCGTGCTGGCGCGCGGCGGCGGCACCCGCGGCAGGTCCTTCGCGGACCCGGCCCTGCCCCCGCCGCCGACCGAACCTCTTGACGTCTTCCTGACGTCCATCGAGCGCACGGCCGGCCGCTGGCACGACCCCTCGCCCGGCTCCTTGCGCCGGGTTGCGGTTGCGCCGACGACGCCGACTTTCAATGTCGACGCCGGCGAGCTGAAGGACATTGCCGGGTTCGCGCGCACCAAAGGTCTGCGGCTGCATTCGCATCTTTCCGAAAACCGCGCCTATGCGGATTTCACCCTTGCCAGATATGGCAAGCGGCCGGTGTCCTGGCTGGCGGAACAGGACTGGCTGGGGCCGGATGTCTGGTTCGCCCATCTGGTCGACTGCGACGCGGAGGAAGTCCGGCGTCTTGCGGAAACCGGCACCGCCATGGCCCACTGCCCGCAGGCCAATGCCCGGCTCGGCTCCGGTATCGCGCCCGCCGATATGCTGCATGAAGCGGGCGGGACCGTTTCCCTGGCCGTCGACGGCGCCGGGGCGAACGAGGCGGCGGACATGGGCGCGGCGCTCTACAGCGCCTTCACGCTTCACCGGGCCGCCAAGGGTGTCGATGCCCTGCACGCGGAAACGGCACTGAACTGGGCGACGGAAGGCGGCGCGCAAGCTCTCGGCTTCGACAGACTGGGACTGCTGGCTCCGGGAATGGCCGCCGATATCACCCTCTTCGATATCAGCGCGCCCCGTAACCTGGGCCTGCACGATCCGGCCCTGGCACCGGTTCTGACCGGGGCCACCGCCGTGAAACACAGTTTCGCCGCCGGCCGGCAGGTCGTGAAAGACGGGCGGATTCCCGGGCTCGACCTTGCGGCCCTTGCCGACGACGCCCAACGGATCACCCGCCGTATCATGGACAGGAAAAAGGAGATGTCGGCGTCCGCCGGGGCCCGCGCCGCCCTTGAGCTTCCCGCGTTCGGATGAACGCGGATGTGTGGAGTATAAGCTGGCAGTGCCACCGCGGCACGGGTCATTGCTCCGTGAACCCTTTTTTGAGGAGAACGGAAACATGAGCACCTCTACATCCTACGGCCTTGCGGAACTCGAGAAGGAAAAGAGTTTCGGCGGCGAGGGCGAAACCGTCGATCGCGACATCCCGCGGATCGACATGTCGGACTATTTCTCACGCAAGGCGGAGATCGCCGAAGACCTGTGGGAGGCTGCCACCGGAATCGGCTTCTTCCAGCTCACCAATCACGGCATTCCCCAGGAACTGATCGACGAGGCCTTTCGCCTCTCCGCGGATTTTTTCAGCCTGCCGGCGCAGACGAAGGAAAAATTCCCGCTCAGGCCCGGCACGAACGCGGGCTGGGAATTCAAGGCCCAGGTGCGTCCGTCCACCGGCACGGCGGATCAGAAGGAAAGCTACCAGATCACCCTGCCACGCATGACGGGCCTCTGGCCGTCCGGGGAAGAGGTCACGGGGTTCAAGGCCACCATGCTGGCCTTCGAGCGCCACAACTGGGCGCTCGCCATGAAGGTGCTCTCCTGTTTCGCCGACAAGCTGAATTTTCCGCCCGACTTCTTCACCGACGGTCATGATCCCCTGACGCCGGACTATCAGTCCACCCTGCGGCTGATCCACTATCTGGGCATGGAGGACGCCAAGCCGGAGGACTTCAAGTTCTGGCGCGCGGGCGCGCATACGGATTTCGACTGCCTGACGTTATTGCACCAGAAGGCCGGACAGGGCGGATTGCAGCTGTGCCCGGGCAAGGACAGCCAGGGCCGCGCCATCGCCTGGACCGATGTGCCGCCGCTGGAAGGGGTGATCACCTGCAATATCGGCGACATGCTGATGCGCTGGTCCGACGACAAGCTGCTGTCCAACCTGCATAGGGTGCGCATGCCCAAGCCGGACGAATATCTCGGTCCGCGCTATTCCATGGCGTTTTTCGCCCAGGCCAACATGGATACGATCCTGGCCGGTCCGGAAGGCAAATATGAGCCGATGAGCGCGCATGACTACATCCAGATGCGTCTCGGGGCCAATTTCGGCCGGAAATAGGCAGGTTCAGGCAAACGGGTCCGGCAAGTGCTGCAATGCCGCCGGGCCCCTTCCTCCCCTGTTCAGAGGCCGTAGACCCTGACCGCATTGTCGTGCAGGACGCATCTTGCCTGCGCTTCGCTCAAGCCGGCCAGCAGCCGGTCCGTTGCCGCGACCCAGTCCGCGTAGGTCGCAGCGAGGGTACACACGGGCCAGTCACTGCCCCAGATCAGGCGATCCGCTCCGAAGCTGGCAAGCAGATGGTCCACATAGGGTCTGAGATCGTCCACCGTCCAGCCGTCGGCGGCTTCGGTGACGAGGCCCGAAAGCTTGCAGCAAGCCGAGGTCTGCCGCGCAAGCACGCTCATGTCATGCGCCCATGCATCGAAGGCCCTGGTGCGGATCGCGGGCTTCGAGCCGTGATCGATGACGGTCGTCAGATCCGGATGGCGGTCCAGAAGCACGCGCAGGTTCTTCAGATGCCCGGGCAGGGTCAGCGCATCGAAGGTCAGGGCGTGCCTTGCCATGGCCTCGAAAGCCGGCGTCAGTTGCGGCCGGAGCATCCAGTCCACATCGGGGATATCCTGAATCATCGGCCGCAGGCCGACCAGGGCGGAACGTTCCGCCAGCGCGGCAATCTGCTGCGGAGCGTCCGCGGCCTCGAAATCCACCCAGCCGACAACGCCCCTGACGAACGGATTGTCCTCGGCCAGCGACAGCAGGAAGTCCGTTTCGGCGTCGGTCGGGGCCGCCTGAACGAGCACGGTTCCGCTCACGCGGTGCGCGTCCAGAAAAGGCTCGAAGTCCGCGGGCAGAAAGTCCCGGTAGATCGCACCTGCCTCGGGTGTCAGCCAGCCATAATCGCCGCGGTCGAGTTTCCAGAAGTGCTGATGGGCATCAATACGGGTCAAGAACGCATTCATGACCCAATGACACCCTTTTTCAGAAGGATATTGCCATAGAGCCGGGTCTCCCCGGTCTGGAGAATGACAAAGGCTTCCCGGGCGCGCTGATAGAAGGCATGCCGCTCCAGACTGCCGATACTCACCGGGTTGTCGGCCTGTTCGTTGACGATCTTCTGGAATTCCGCAACCACCGGCGGGATCTCTGACGGGTTGCCGACCACCTGCATGGTCAGCGCCGGGTCGGGCACATAGATGTCGAGCGGAAGAACCTGCAGCACGGCCTCCAGCGCCGCCGTCGCCGAGACGCCGTCGAGGCGGACCACGCGCTGGCCGTTGCTGTGCGCGGGAAAGTTCGCGTCGGCGATCACGATGTCATTGCCGTGTCCCATGGCCGCCAGAGCATGCAGAAGATCGGGAGACAGAAGAGGGTTCAGGCCGCGTAGCATGTACGGTTCTCCGGCATGGGGGCGTCCTGGCGGACGAGACCGCCGGACTTCAGATCCGACCAGAAAGCAGCCGGGATGGATGTCTTCAGGACCGCCAGATTGGCTTCGACCTGTGCCGCGTTCACGGCGCCCGGAATGACCGTCTTGACGCAGGGGTGGCCCAGCACGAACTGCAGGGCAGCGGCGACAAGAGGAACGGAATGGGCGCTGCAAACTTCCTCGATTTTGCGGACGCGTTCA
This sequence comes from Labrenzia sp. 011, assembly GCF_003075075.1. Lineage (GTDB taxonomy): Bacteria > Pseudomonadota > Alphaproteobacteria > Rhizobiales > Stappiaceae > Roseibium. Next base: position 51,421 of record NZ_QCYM01000017.1, read on the forward strand.
AGTATGTCCGGCGGCGCGTCCTGGTAATTGTATTTCGCGTCGGGGACGGCGCCGGTCGCCAGAATGCCGGAGTTATACGGTCCGCCCAGAATGATGCCGACGTCGCGGGCCTCGCACAGGGGCAGGAAGCTTTCCAGGGCCTCCTGCTCGAGCAGCGTGTAACGGCCTGCGAGCAGGAAACAGTCGAAATCGGCAAGGCCGAGCAGTTTCTCGCAGACCTGCCATTCGTTGACCCCCGCGCCGATCGCGCCGATTTCGCCCGCCTCCCTCAGCTCGCTGAGGGCACGGTAACCGCCAAGATCGAAGAGTTCGCGGACGCGGGCATCGCTTGCTTCCTGCGAGCCCTGGGAAAAGGCACAGACATCGTGGACGAAGAGAATGTCCGCGTTCGTCACCTGCAACCGCGCCTTGCTGGCCTCGTAGCTGCGCATCACGCCGTCATAGCTGTAGTCGAAGACGATCCGCTTCTGCGGCACATCGACGAAGGCTTCCGGGGTCACCTCGTCCGGCTCGCAGTCGAGCAACAGGCGGCCGATCTTTGTCGACAGGTGGATGGTGTCCCTGCCGAAGCGCTTTATGGCGCGCGCGAAACGTTCCTCCGAACGGCCGAGACCGTATTGCGGTGCCGTGTCGAAATAGCGGATGCCGTTGTCATAAGCCGCCTGCAGCGCGGCCTGGGCATCGGGTTCGGCAACCTTGCGGTAGAGATTACCCAGCGGCGCGCCGCCGAAGCCCATTTCCGTCAGCTCAATCCGCTGCGGCGTCCGGCTGTTCAGCAGATTCGTTCGAAGACCGTTCATTGCATTTCCTCTGGTTGACACCCTAATCGAACAGGTCCGGGCGGGTTTCGACGAGCGGCTCCAGGCGGGTGACCAGCCGACTCAGATGTTTTCGCATGGCCCGGCGCGCCTTTTCCGGGTCCCGGGCGCGGACGGCCTCGAGGATGACCTTGTGCTCTTCATACGCTTCCTCCGCGCGGCCGCGCATGGGCAGCAGCAGTTGCCGGGCGCGGTTCACCTGGAGCCAGCCGCTGGCGGCAAGCGCATTCAGTTTCGGAAAACCGGTGAAGGAAAAGATGAGCTCATGCATGCGCTCGTCCTCCCGGTAGAAGCCGGCCTCGTCGTAGTCCTCGAGACAAAGCGCCTGGAGCCTGAGATTGCGGGTCAGTTCGGAGAGCTGGTCCTCGGTCCGCTCCGCCGCGACCCTGGCCACGGCGGCCAGCTCGATCGCTTCGCGCAGAAAGGCACCCTCGTGGATTTCCGACATGGAGAACTTCGCGACCCGCGACCCGGACTGGGGAATGACTTCCACCAGCCCTTCCCCCGCCAGGCGGGTGATGGCCTCGGTGACCGGAGAACGGGAGACCCCGAGCTTCTCGCAGATGAGCTGCTTTCGCAGCACGGTCCCCGGCGGCAGGTCCATGGCGAGGATGGCCGAGCGCAGCGCTTCGTAGACACGCTGCGCAAGGGACCCGGTCAGCCTGCCGATGTCCGGCAAGGGAAATTCGTCAGAGTGTTGTTCGTTTGTCAGCGACATGACCATCTCGATTAGAATGCTAACATGTTAGTTGACACAGTTGCCGTGTCAAGCTAGTCCTGAGGCAAGATTGGTCCGAAGAGCCGAACCCGGGAGAGTTCCTTGCTGCAGACCCATGCCAATTCAATCCTTCTCAACCCCGGCGACAACGTGGTCGTCGCGCTCGAGGATATCGAGGCAGGCGCGAATGCGGCTTTCGTGGACATGCCGCTTCCCGGACAGGTTCTGCGCGGCCACAAGATCGCCCGCCGGCTGATTTCCGCGGGCGACAACGTGATCCGCTATGGCCAGATCATCGGTCAGGCGAAAGTGGACATCCAGCCGGGCGAGCATGTGCATGTTCACAACCTCGGCATGGGGGACCACAGCCAGGATTACCAGCATGCGCAGGCCTGCGTCCCGCTGGAGCCGGTCACCGAGGAGCGGACGTTTCTGGGCTACCGGCGCCCGACCGGCAAGGCCGGAACCCGCAATTACATAGGCATCCTGACATCGGTGAACTGTTCCGGCTCGGTCGCCAGATTCATCGCGGAAGCGGCGGAAAAATCCGGGTTCCTGAAGGACTATCCCAATGTCGACGGCATCGTTCCGATCGTGCACGGCACCGGTTGCGGCATGTCCGGCAAGGATGAAGGCTACGCGACCCTGTTCCGCACGCTGTCGGGCTATGCCCAGCATCCCAATTTCGCCGCCATCCTGCTGATCGGCCTCGGCTGCGAAGTGATGCAGGTGGCCGATCTGGTCGGCGAGCGGAAGATGCGTCCGGGCGGCGACTTCAGATACATGACCATCCAGCAGACCGGTGGCACCCGCAAGACGATCGAGGCGGGCCTCAGGGAACTGGCGGAACTGGCAAAGCTCGCCAATGAGGCCGAGCGCACGCCGGTTCCCGTTTCCGAGATCACGGTCGGCATGCAGTGCGGCGGCTCGGACGGCTATTCGGGCATCACCGCCAATCCGGCCCTGGGCATCGCCTCCGATCTCCTGGTCCGTCACGGCGGCACGACCATTCTTTCCGAGACCTCGGAAATCTACGGCGCGGAACATCTGCTCACCCGCAGGGCGGTTTCCGTCGAGGTCGGCAGGAAGCTCATCGAACGCGTGCGCTGGTGGGAGGATTACACCGCCCGCAATGGTGGCGAGATGGACAACAATCCCTCGCCCGGCAACAAGCGAGGCGGGCTGACGACAATCCTGGAAAAATCCCTCGGCGCGGCGGCCAAGGGCGGATCCGCGCCGCTGGTGGATGTCTACAAGTTCGGCGAAGCCATCGACAAGAAGGGCTTTGTCTTCATGGACAGTCCCGGCTTCGACCCCTGCTCCGTCACCGGGCAGATCGCCTCCGGCGCCAATATCATCGTGTTTACCACCGGACGCGGATCGGTCTCCGGCTACATGCCGACCCCCTGCATCAAGCTGGCCACCAACAGCGAGATGTACGGCCGCATGTCCGAAGACATGGACATCAACTGCGGCGACATCGTTTCCGAGAATGTCAGCCTCGAGACAAAGGGACGGGAGATCTTCGAGAAGATCGTCAGCGTCGCCTCCGGTGAGCATTCCAGGAGCGAGGAACTCGGTTTCGGCGGTGTCGAATTCGTTCCCTGGCAAATCGGCGCCGTGATGTAAGGCCACCACAAGAACAGATCATATCCGCAGAAGGTTTCGGGAGGATTTCAGTGCGTTTGAAAGACAAAACCATATTGGTCTCGGCGGCCGGCCAGGGGATCGGCCGCGCTAGCGCGATCGCCTGTGCAAGCCAGGGCGCGAAGGTAATCGCCGTCGATATCAACGAAGCAACCCTGGCCAGCCTTGCGCAGGAATGCCCGGGCATCGAGACCCACAGGCTGGATGTGCGCGAGCGCGACCAGATCACGGCACTGGCGGAGCGGTTGCCGGATCTCGACGGTCTTTTCAATTGTGCCGGCTACGTCCACCACGGCACGGTTCTGGACATTACCGAGGAAGACTGGGCGTTCAGCGTCGATCTCAATGTCACCTCCATGTACCGCATGATTCAGGCCTTCCTGCCGGGCATGCGTGCGCGGGCGAAGGACACCGGAACGGCCTCCATTCTCAACATGTCGTCGATGGCCTCATCGATAAAGGGCTTTCCCGTGCGCACCCTCTACGGCACCACCAAGGCCGCGGTCATCGGCCTGACCAAGGGAGTGGCCGCCGACTTCGTCCAGGAATGCATCCGCTGCAACGCCCTGTGTCCGGGGACCGTCGACACGCCGTCCCTGCGTGGCCGGATCGCCTCCGCTCCCGATCCCGTCGAGGCGGAAAAGAACTTCATCGCCCGTCAGCCGATGGGCCGCCTGGCGACCGTCGACGACATGACTCCGATGGTTGTCTACCTGCTGTCCGACGAAAGCCGGTTCGTTTCCGGACAGGCGCTTCTTGTTGACGGAGGTGTCACCATCTAGGTGACACGCCCGTTGCGGTTTTGGGAGGACTGCGCAATGACAGACCTGGTCAGAATGACCGGAATCGAAAAACGGTTCCCCGGCGTTCATGCCCTCAAGAATGTCAGTTTCGACCTGGCCAGCGGCGAGGTTCACGCCCTCATGGGCGAGAACGGCGCCGGCAAGTCCACGCTGATGAAGATCCTCTCCGGCATCTATCCCAAGGATGGCGGCGAGATCCTCATCAACGGAGAGCAGGCGGAGCTGAACGGCCCCAAGGCGGCGCAGGATCTGGGCATCGGCATCATTCATCAGGAACTCAGCCTGATGAACGACCTGACGGTGGCACAGAACATCTTCATCGGCCGCGAGCCGCGCCTCAGGTTCGGCCGGCTGGACGAGGCCGCTCTCAACGCCCGGGCGGTCGAGATCTTCAGGTCGATGAATCTGGCCCTGGATCCGAAGACGGTCGTCGGTGACCTGACCATCGCCAAGCAGCAGGCGGTGGAAATCGCCAAGGCCCTTTCCTACCGCTCGCGCGTCCTGATCATGGACGAACCGACCGCGGCGCTGAATGATGCGGAAATCGCCGAACTCTTCACCATCATCCGCCGCCTGAAGGCGGACGGCGTCGGCATCATCTACATCAGCCACAAGATGGACGAACTGAAGCAGATCGCCGACCGGGTGACCGTGATGCGCGACGGCGCCTATGTGGGAACGCTCGATGCAGCCGGAACACCGGTTTCCAGGATCATCTCCATGATGGTTGGACGGGAAGTCGCCAACGAGACGGCCGATATTCCCGACCTGTCCGGAGCCGACACCCTTCTGGACGTGCGCGGCCTCAACCGGGGCCGGGAAATCCGCGACGTCAGCTTTTCCGTCCGCAAGGGCGAGATCCTCGGCTTTGCCGGGCTCATGGGCGCCGGACGCACCGAGGTCGCACGGGCGATCTTCGGGGCGGACCCGCGCGACGGCGGCGAGATCCGCGTCCACGGAAAGCCCTGCGCCATTTCGCAGCCTTCCGACGCGGTGAAGGCGGGGATCGGCTATCTTTCGGAAGACCGCAAGCACTTCGGCCTGGCCACCGGCATGGATGTGCGCACCAATATCGCCCTCGCCAGCCTCGACCGCTTCTCGAGCCCCCTCGGGGTCCTCAGGGAAGAGGAGATGCGGCGCACGGCGCAGGACTATATCGGCAAGCTGGATATCCGCACCCCGTCGGACAGACAGGAGGTGCGGCTGCTTTCCGGCGGCAACCAGCAGAAGGTGGTCATCGCCAAGTGGCTCTACCGGGACTGCGACATCCTGATCTTCGACGAGCCGACGCGCGGCATCGATGTCGGGGCGAAATCCGAAATCCACAAACTCCTGACCAACCTTGCGAAGGAAGGCCGGGCCATCATCGTGATCTCCTCCGAACTGCCGGAAATCATGCGCCTCAGCCACCGCATCGCCGTCATGTGCGAAGGCCGGCTGACCGGCATCCTGCCGGGCGGCGAGCAAACCTCACAGGAAGACATCATGCACCTGGCGACACTCCGGACGCCGACCATGCAGCCAGAGGGATATCAGCAGTGACAGCCGTCAATCCAACATCCACGCCCACCCTGTTCGCCCGGATGATCGACACGGGGGCACATCAGAAGCTGCTGGCCTTCGCCAGCCTGGTCCTGTTGCTGATCGGCTTTTCGATCGCCTCGCCCAACTTCATGCAGACCTCCAACATGATCGCCATCCTGCAGGCGACCTCCGTCAACGGGGTGCTGGCCGTGGCGGCGACGCTGGTGATCATCACCGGCGGCATCGACCTGTCGGTCGGAACGCTGATGACCTTCTGCGCGGTGATCGCCGGCGTGGTGCTGACCAATCTCGGCATGCCGCTGCCGGTCGGCGTGATCGCGGCAATCGGCGCCGGCGCGCTCTGCGGCCTGTGCTCGGGCACCTTCATCGCCAAGATGAAGATCCCGCCCTTCATCGCCACCCTCGGCATGATGCTGATCCTGAAAGGCCTGTCGCTGGTGATTTCCGGCACGCGGCCGATCTATTTCAACGACACGCCGGGCTTCGACCAGATCTCGCGCGGCTCGCTCATCGGCGAGATCATTCCCGCCCTGCCCATTCCCAACGGCGTGCTGATCCTGTTCATCGTCGCCCTGTCGGCAGCCTATGTCCTCGGGCGCACGGTGCTGGGACGCTACACCTTCGCGCTCGGTTCGAACGAGGAAGCGGTGCGCCTGTCCGGGGTCAACACCGATTTCTGGAAAATGGCGGTCTACAGTCTGGCCGGCGCCATCTGCGGCATTGCCGGCATCCTGATCGCCTCACGCCTGAACTCGGCCCAGCCTGCCCTCGGCCTCGGCTACGAGCTCGAGGCCATCGCCGCCGTGGTGATCGGCGGAACGTCGCTTTCCGGCGGGCGCGGCACGGTTCTGGGCACCTTGATCGGCGCGCTGATCATGGCCGTGCTCACCAACGGGCTGCGGGTGCTTTCCGTCGCCCAGGAATGGCAGACGGTGGTTACCGGCGCCATCATCATTCTGGCCGTCTATGCGGACATGGTGCGCAGACGCAAGGCCTGACTTTCATCAAGAAGAAGAGGGTGTCCACACCCCGGCAAACGGACAGAAATCCGCATACAACAATGGAGAGGAATATGCTCAACAGACGTCATCTCATCGGAGCTGCAGGTGCGGTCGCACTCATGCTTTCCGGTAATTTCGCCTTCGCTCAGGAAACCTACATTCCGCTCATCTCGAAAGGCTTCCAGCATCAGTTCTGGCAGGCGGTGAAGGCCGGTGCCGATCAGGCCGCCGACGAGTTCGGGGTCACCATCACCTTCGAGGGCCCGGACAACGAAACCATGGTCGACCGCCAGATCGACATGCTCGCCGCAGCGCTCGCCAAGAACCCGACGGCCATCGGATTTGCCGCTCTCGACAGTCAGGCCGCCATCCCGCTTCTGCGCCAGGCGCAGGAAAAGGGCATTCCGGTCATCGCCTTCGACAGTGGCGTCGACAGCGACATTCCGCTGGCCACCGCTTCCACCGACAATGTTGCCGCGGCAGCCCTTGCCGCCGACAAGATGGCAGAGCTGATCGGCGGTGCCGGCAAGGTGGCCATCGTCGCCCATGACCAGACCAGCCGCACGGGCATCGACCGCGTCGAAGGGTTTTCGAACCGCATCAAGTCCAACTATCCGGACATCGAAGTGGTGACCGTGCAATACGGCGGCGGCGACCATCTGAAGTCGACGGAACTGACCAAGGCCATCCTGACCGCCAACCCGGATCTGAAGGGTGTCTTCGGCGCCAACGAAGGCTCCGCCCTCGGCGTCGTGAACGGTGTTGCCGAGATGGGCAAATCGGACATCGTCATCATCGGCTACGACAGCGGCAAGGCCCAGAAGGACGCCATCCGCAGCGGCGCGATGGCGGGTGCCATCACCCAGAACCCGGTCGGCATCGGCTATGAAACCGTGAAGGCCGCCCTCGAAGCCTCCCAGGGCAAGGAAGTGCCGGCGCATATCGACACCGGTTTCTACTACTACGACAGCTCGAACATCGACGATCCGAAGATCGCCGCTGTGTTGTACGACTGATCCGAAGCCGCGCCTCCCGCGCCGGAATGCGCGGGGGGCCCTGCCTTCCCGATCGCCTTCTTTTCTGCTTTCCTGTCAGTCCACAAGAAGGCAATGTGAACCGAAGTGCCCGGCCGCCGGTGCGGCCGGGCTCAACAGCACCTAAGGATACTCGTTCATGAAATTGCTGCGATTTGGCGCTCCCGGGCAGGAAAAGCCGGGCGTCCTCGATGCGGACAACCGCGTCCGCGACCTGTCGGCGGTTGTTGCCGATATCGCCGGAGACGCGCTTCTGCCGGAGACCATCGAACGCCTGAAGGGTCTCGATATCTCCAGCCTGCCCCTCGTTGACGGCGATCCGCAGAAGGACCTGCGTCTGGGCCCCTGTGTCGGCGCCATCGGCAAGTTCATCTGCATCGGCCTGAATTACGCCGACCATGCCGCCGAGGCCGGGATGGAGGTTCCGCCGGAACCGGTGGTGTTCAACAAATGGACATCCGCCATCATCGGACCCGACGACGACGTGAAGATCCCGCGCGGTTCCGTGAAGACCGACTGGGAGGTCGAGCTCGGTGTGGTCATCGGCAAGGGCGGGGCCTATATCGACGAAGCCGATGCCATGAGCCATGTGGCCGGCTTCTGCGTGGTCAACGACGTTTCCGAACGCGAATACCAGATCGAACGCTCCGGCACCTGGGACAAGGGCAAGGGTTGCGACACCTTCGGCCCGACCGGCCCCTGGCTGGTCACCCCGGACGAAGTCGGCGACCATGACGACCTCGGCATGTGGCTCGAAGTCGACGGCAAGCGCTATCAGGACGGCTCCACCCGAACCATGGTCTACCGGGTGCCGTTCCTCGTCTCCTACCTGAGCCGTTTCATGAGCCTGCAGCCGGGCGACGTGATCTCCACCGGCACGCCTCCGGGCGTCGGCATGGGCCAGAAGCCGCCGGTCTATCTCAAGGGCGGCGAAGTCATGCGCCTCGGTATCGACAAGCTGGGCAGCCAGACCCAGAAGGTCGTGAAGGCCTAGGCTTCACGACTGCAGATAAGGCGAAAAGGGCCGGTCTCCGGCCCTTTTCCTGTTTACCGCCAGGCGTTTCAGTACCCGCTCGGGCCGAACAGCCCGCTCCGCGCCCCGGAGGTTTCCCAGGATGCAGCGAAGCGGAGATCCGGGGACCAATCGCCGTGCAGCTTGCGGAGGCAATTGCGTCTTGCGCGGCTTCACGCCCCGGCGCGATACCCCTGCTCGATCTCGATCAGGCGCTGCTTGCGCCAAAGGCCGCCGCCATAGCCGGTCAGGGAGCCGTCGGCGCCCATCACCCGGTGACAGGGGATGACCAGGGCGATCTGGTTGGCACCATTGGCGCGGGCGACGGCACGCACCGCGTCCGGCCGGCCGAGCGCCCTGGCCACATCGCTGTAGCTGCGGATCTCGCCGGCGGGAATGGCGAGCAGCTCACGCCAGACATCGCGGGTAAAGGCGGTCCCGTGCAGGGCGAGCTTCGTCTCGAAGGTGCCGCCCATGCCGGCGAAGAACCGGTCCAGTTCGGCTTGGATCTGCTCCGTGACCTTGGTACGCCCGAAACCGATCTGCCCTTTTGCGAAGGCCTGCAGCTTTCTGAATTCGGCGGGAAACGCCTTGCGGTCGAGAAACTCCAGCAGGTGAAGCCGGGAACTGTCGGTGACGGCGATCATCGGCCCGAGCGGTGTGGCCACCCAGTCGGCAACCAGCAGCGGCTGAGAGCAAAAGGCGCCCGGCGGCTGGCCGAGGATCTTCGCGAAGGCGTCCCGGAAGGCGCTCGGGGATTCGAAGCCCGCCGTGATCTGCGCCTCGATGACCTTGCCGCCATCAGCCAGCGCGGAAAAGCCTTCCTGCAGGCGCCGCTGGCGGGCCATTTCCAGAAAGGTCATGCCGAAATGGCGCTTGAAGGCGCGGCGCACGGTGGAAGGCTCAAGACCCATGCGCAGCAGGTCCGGTTCGCCCCAGCGATAGCCGGGCCGCTTTTCCAGGGCCTCGATCAGCCGTTTCACCGCCGGATCGGCGCTGGCCTCGGGGGTTGTCGGCCGGCAGCGCTTGCACGGACGGAAGCCGCCCGCGATACATTCGGCCACGGTTTCATGAAAGCTGCAGTTCTCCGCCTTCGGCTTGCGCGCCGGACAGGTGAGCCGGCAGAAGATGCCGGTGGAGGCCACGCAGACGAACATGCGCCCGTCATAGGCCGCATCGCGCGCCAGCAGCGCCTCATAGAGCGTGTCGAAAGAGGGTCGGGTCATCAGCATGACCTGAGACTAGGCTGACCGGACCAACAATGCAGCCGGAAATCGGGCGTTTATTCTTTTCTTTGAGCCCATCAGCCCCGGCAATTTACGTTTCCCGAGCGACCTTTTCAAAGCCGGATCTGGAACGCGCTTTGATGGGACTTCACCGGATGGAAAGACAGACCGTTATCACGCCGGCATTGTCCCGGAGCGCATCGGCACGATCGTTGATGCGGAATGCATAAGTACCGGCCGGATTGGGAGAGTTCACTGCAAGAGCGGCAAATTCCGCGAAGGGCACGATCCGCCCCGCCCGGTCACGCACCAGCATTTCGCCAAAGGCATAGGATTGATCGAACTTATAGCCGTAAAGAGGCCCAAGCTTCTGAGCCTCCCGGCCTGAATATCCCCGTGGACCGACCGGTTTGTATGCTCCGGCGATAACGGTCCAGCTGCCTGAATAATTCACGCCGCGGATCTTTCCGTCCGGAAGTCTCAGGGACTGCCATCCCTTGTTCGCGCTGACGTCGACACAATGGTCGTTGGCGAAGGCAACATTCGGGATCAGCAGGAACGTGGAGCAAAGCGCAAGAATAAGCCCGTACATGAGGTGCTCCAAATACCATATTCCTGGCAAGGAAATATCACAGGTTCCGCTTCGTCAAGAGTGTAGACGCGTGTCAGGATTCTCGGCCCTCCGCGCATTTCTCTGACCCGGCCCCATTGTCTTTGTCAGCTCCGAACGAACTGTGGCACAGTTCGGCGCCCTCCCTGGCAGTCCTCCCCGGCAAGCGCAGCGCGACCGGGGATCCATTGACTTCCAGAGACGGAAATGTGGAGACCGGCGCTGCGGCACGAGCGTGCCCCCTCCGGCCCTGCGGCCCTGCGGCCCTGCGGCCCTGCGGCAAGTGGTGACGTGGATTGGATCCCCGGTCAAGCCGGGGATGACCGCCTCGGGGGAGAGGGGTGCGAAACCGAAGAACCCTGTTTTCAGCAACAGCCCCTCCGGCTGGCATCCCTCTCCCCCGCAAGGGGGGAGAGTGGGAGCGAATCGAGAGGCTGCATGGTATCGCCCAGACTGGACGCACGGCGACAGCCCCCGCCCCCGGCAGTCATCCCCGGCAAGCGCAGCGCGACCGGGGATCCATTGGCTTCCAGAGACGGAAATGTGGAGACCGGCGTTGCGGCACGGCCAAGCACCATCAGCCATGCGGCAAGCGGTGACGTGGATTGGATCCCCGGTCAAGCCGGGGATGACCGCCTCGGGGGGAGAGGGGAGCGAAACCGAAGAACCCTGTTTTCAGCAACAGCCCCTCCGGCTGGCATCCCTCTCCCCCCCAAGGGGGGAGAGTGGGAGCGAACCGAGAGGCTGCATGGTATCGCCCAGACTGGACGCACGGCGACAGCCCCCGCCCCCGGCACTCATCCCCGGCAAGCGCAGCGCGACCGGGGATCCATTGGCTTCCAGAGACGGAAATGTGGAGACCGGCGCTGCGGCACGAGCGTGCCCCCTCCGGCCCTGCGGCAAGTGGTGACGTGGATTGGATCCCCGGTCAAGCCGGGGATGACCACCTCGGGGGGAGAGTGGGAGCGAACCGAGAGGCTGCATGGTATCGCCCAGGCTGGAGGCACAGCGACAGCTCCCGCCCCCGGCGGTCATCCCCGGCAAGCGCAGCGCGACCGGGGATCCACTGGCTTCCAGAGACGGGGATGTGGAGACCGGCGCTGCGGTACGTTCGGGCACCCTCCGGCCCTGCGGCAAGTGGTGAGGTGGATTGGATCCCCGGTCAACCCGGGGATGACCGCCTCGGGGGAGAGGGGTGCGAAACCGAAGAACCCTGTTTTCAGCAACAGCCCCTCCGGCTGGCATCCCTCTCCCCCGCAAGGGGGGAGAGTGGGAGCGAGCGGAGAGGCTGCATGATATCGCCCAGGCTGGAGGCATGGAGACGCCTCCTCCCCCGGCAGTCATCCCCGGCAAGCGCAGCGCGACCGGGGATCCATTGGTTTCCAGAGCCGGAAATGTGGAGACCGGCGCTGCGGTACGTTCGGGCACCCTCCGGCCCTGCGGCAAGTGGTGAGGTGGATTGGATCCCCGGTCAAGCCGGGGATGACCGCCTCGGGGGAGAGGTGTGCGAAACCGAAGAACCCTGTTTTCAGCAACAGCCCCTCCGGCTGGCATCCCTCTCCCCCGCAAGGGGGGAGAGTGGGAGCGAACCGAGAGGCTGCATGGTATCGCCCAGGCTGGAGGCACGGAGACGGCTCCCGCCCCCGGCGGTCATCCCCGGCAAGCGCAGCGCGACCGGGGATCCACGGGCTTCCAGAGACGGGGATGTGGAGACCGGCGCTGCGGTACGTTCGGGCACCCTCCGGCCCTGCGGCAAGTGGTGACGTGGATTGGATCCCCGGTCAAGCCGGGGATGACCGCCTCGGGGGAGAGGTGTGCGAAACCGAAGAACCCTGTTTTCAGCAACAGCCCCTCCGGCTGGCATCCCTCTCCCCCGCAAGGGGGGAGAGTGGGAGCAAACCGAGAGGCTGCATGATATCGCCCAGGCTGGAGGCATGGAGACGCCTCCTCCCCCGGCAGTCACCCCCGGCAAGCGCAGCGCGACCGGGGATCTATTGGCTTCCAGAGACGGAAATGTGGAGACCGGCGTTGCGACACGTTCGGGCACCCTCCAGCCCTGCGGCAAGCGGTGACGTGGATTGGATCCCCGGTCAAGCCGGGGATGACCACCTCGGGGGAGAGGGGAGCGAGCGGAGAGGCTGCATGGTATCGCCCAGGCTGGAGGCACAGCGACAGCCCCTCTCCCGGCGGTCATCCCCGGCAAGCGCAGCGCGACCGGGGATCCATTGGTTTCCAGAGCCGGAAATGTGGAGACCGGCGCTGCGGCACGTTCGGGCACCATCAGCCATGCGGCAAGTGGTGAGGTGGATTGGATCCCCGGTCACGCCGGGGATGACCGCCTCAGAGAGGAGAGGAGAGGAGAGGAGAGGAGAGGAGAGGAGAGGAGAGGAGAGGAGAGGAGGGAGCGGCACTGTCCGTTCAAGGGCGACATGGCGGGGGAACAGTGTCTGCCCCCTCCCGGTTGTCATCCCCGCTCGGGAGCAGGAATCCAGTAGCCGCCTGTCTTACGACGCAGACCGCGCCGGGATGACAAGAACCGGCTGTTCTTCCTGGCCTATCTGTAGACCTGCTCCTCACCCGGGAACTTGCGGGCCTTGACCTCGTCCGCATAGGCCTTCACGGCCGCCTCGATCTGGCCGCCGAGGTTGCCGTAGACCTTGACGAATTTCGGCGGCGTGGGGTTGAGGCCGAGCATGTCTTCCAGGACCAGGATCTGGCCGTCGCATTCCGGCGAGGCGCCGATGCCGATGGTGGGGATGGGGATCTGGCTGGTGATGCGTGCCGCCAGAGGCTCGACCATGCCTTCCAGAACGATGGAGAAGGCGCCTGCATCGGCGACGGCACGGGCGTCCGCCTCGTGCATCGCCCAGGTGTCCTCGTCGCGTCCCTGGGTGCGGAAGCCGCCCATGACGTTGACCGATTGCGGCGTCAGGCCGGTATGGGCCATGACGGGAATGCCGCGTTCGGTCAGGAAGTTGATGGTTTCTGCCATGCGCACGCCGCCTTCCAGCTTGACCGCGCCGCACTGGGTTTCCTTCATGACGCGCGCAGCGTTGCGGAAGGCCTCGGACGGGCTTTCCTCATAGGTGCCGAAGGGCATGTCGACGACGACGAGCGCCTTCTTCGTGCCGCGCACCACCGCCTTGCCGTGCATGATCATCAGTTCCAGCGACACGCCGACGGTGGATTCCATGCCATGCATCACCATGCCGAGACTGTCGCCGACAAGGATGAAATCCGCGTATTCATCGACGATGGCCGCCGTATGGGCGTGATAGGAGGTCAGCGAGACAATCGGGTCGCCGCCCTTGCGCCGGGTGATCTGCGGGGCCGTGGTGCGGCGGATGGGTTTCTGGGTGCTCATGCGGCGTCCTTTCGAAGGGGGCTTGAGAGGCGGAAATCAGGTATCGGGCGAGATGACCTGCTGGTCAATCAGAAGAACAGAGCCGAAGGCGACGGCGAGCAGGACGACGGCCGGCCGCTCCAGGCGGCCGGAGAGTTCGGCAAGCGTTTCGGCATCCCGGATGTCGACGCTCTTCACATCAGCCGCCGGGGCGCTGGCCAGTTCGTCGCGGATGGCGGCGTCCAGAGCGGCGATATCGGCTCCGGCTTTTGCCAGCTCCTGCGCCCTGGCAAGGGCCCGGCTGAGGACACCCGCCTGCGCGCGATGCTCCGCGCTCAGGCGCACGTTGCGCGACGACATGGCCAGACCGTCCGCCTCGCGCACGGTCGGATGGCCGACAATCTCCAGCGGCATGTCGAGATCGCGGACCATCTGGCGGATCACGGCCAGCTGCTGGTAGTCCTTCTCGCCGAAGACGGCAAAGTCCGGCGTGACGATGTTGAAAAGCTTGGTGACGACCGTGGCGACACCGCGAAAATGGCCGGGCCGCAGGGCGCCCTGCAGGATGGCCGACAGGCCCGGTACCTCCACGAAAGTATCGCCGCCGGCGCCGTACATTTCCGCGACGCCCGGCATGAACACCGCATCGACGCCCTCGGCCTGCAGCAGCGCCAGGTCGCGGGCCTCGTCGCGCGGGTAGGTCTCAAGGTCCTCGTTGGGGCCGAACTGGGTCGGATTGACAAAGATGCTCGCCACCACCCGCTCCGCCTTGTCGCGGGCCAGACGCACGAGACCGAGGTGGCCCTCATGCAGATATCCCATGGTCGGCACCAGAGCGACCGTAGCGCCCTCGCGCCGCCACGCGCACACGGCGCTGCGCATCTCCGCCTTTGTGCGGCAGATCTTCATTCTTTCCTCCCGCGGCCGGGTTCTCGTCAGACCGGTCTTTTCGCGGGCGCAGCATAATGAGGGGAACGGGGAAGGTCTAGAGGGGAGGTGGGGCAGGTCAGAAGCACGCTTGTAAATCATCACCTAATTTGGCTGATTTAACTTTGATTTGATCTGCCGTTTCGGAAATCCGTGAAACTTGCAGAGAATTCAAGTTCCCGGCCGCTTTCGCCCCCTAAAACGCCCCATCATACGCCCGCCGCTCAATCCGGCAGGCCAGCAGCGTGAACCCGTCACGATCCAGCGCCGCTTCGGCTTCCGTTTTCAGGTCCGCCGCGTTCTCGATCCATACCCCGTGGCCGCCATAGGCCCTGGCGACCGCCGGGAAATCGGTCTCGCCGAAATCGACGCCGACGTTGGGGCGCTGGCTGGAGCGTTGCTTGAGTTCGATGAGGGAGAGGCTGGTGTCGACCAGCACGCAGATGATCACCGGGATGTTCAGGTCGCGCAGGGTGGAGAGTTCGCCGAGGCACATTTCCAAGCCCGCGTCGCCGACGAAGGCAATGACCGGAGAGCGGCCCTCGACCAGCCGGTGGCCCATGGCCAGCGGCACGGCGCAGCCCATGGTGCACAGCGCCGAGGACTGCAGCATGCCGCGCGGGTTTGGGCAGCGCCAGATCTGGCTGGCGAGAATGCGGTGGGCGCCGCTGTCGGCGGTGGCGACCGTCTCAGTGGGCAATGTGTCGCGCAGGGTGTGGAAGATCGTTCCCGGGCCCCAGCCGGAGGGCTCCGGCGCGAAGGCCTTGTCCAGATCCGCCCTGATCCGGGCCGGTTCCCCGTCCGGCCATGACGGCCTGTCCGCGGCCCTCGCCTTGCTCAAATGCTCGAGGGCCGGAGCGACGGCACTGCGCAGGGTGGCCGCGGCGCTGTGCATGCCGTGGGTGCGTAGCACCGGGGTCACGTCGATCACCGGGGCATCAGCCGCCCAGGGGCCGCGCCAGTTGATGCGCATTTCGATGGGGTCGTAGCCCAGAAGCAGAATGCAGTCGCTGCGGTTGATCAGCGGCAGCAGATGACCGTCCGCTTTCGGAGACAGTCCGGCGCCGCCCAGCGCCAGGGAATCGGTCTCGTCCAGAAGGCCCTTGCCCTTGTAGCTGGTGACCAGCGGCACGCGGAATTTCCGACAGAAATCAGAGACGGCGGCGGAGGCGTTTTCATTCACCGCGTCGACACCGGCAATGGCGATCGGCCGTTCGGCCCTGGCGAAGAGGTCCAGCGCGGTTTCCAGGTCCGGCCCGGCGGCCGGGGCCGGCGCGGCAGGGCGGGCGCGGAAGCTCTCCGACCAGGCCTCCTCCGTTTCCGTTTCGGCGACCGCGATGGGCACGTCGATATGCACCGGGCCCGGCTGGCCGTCGAGGGCGACGGCCAGCGCCTTTTCCATCATGACGTCGAGCGCGCCCGTGCGGGCGGAAAAGCTGGCCTTGACGATGGGGCGCAGGAGCTGCTGGTGGTCGAACACCTGATGGGTGTAGCTCTCGGCTTCCGCCTGGTCGACGCAGCCGGTCAGGAAGATCAACGGCACACGGTCTTGCCAGGCATTGGCGACCACATTGACGGCATTGGCCGCGCCGGGGCCGAGGGTCGCCAGCAGCACGCCGGGCGCACCGTCCGCATGCCAGCCGCCCTCGGCCATGAAGCCGCCGGCGTTCTCGTGTTTCACCAGTACGAATTCGAGACCGGCCTGATCGAGCGCCTGCATGAGCGCCAGAACCTCGCCGCCGGGAATGCCGAAGGCATGGCGGCAGCCGGCCGCATGGAGCTTGCCCGCGATGATGTCGGCGCCAGTGGTCATTTGTCCGCGTTTCCTTGTTGCCCGGCGGTGGTGCCGAGATCGATGATGCCGTTTTCGGCGAGCGCGGCAAGCGCCGCCTCGTCCAGTCCGAGGTGACGGGTGAGGACGTTTGCCGTGTCCGCCCCCAGAACCGGCGGCGCGCTCCGGTAGGTGACCGGTGTCTTCTCAAGATTGATCGGCGAGCCGATCAGGTCCACTTCGCCGCCGAGAGGATGCGGCAGGGTGATGCGCATCTGCCGCGCAAGCACCTGCGGATTGGCGAAGACCTGCGCAAGGTCGTTCACCGGCCCGCAGGGCACGCCCGCCGGCTCCAGCAGGGCAATCCACTCCGCCGCCTGCTTTTCGATGGTCAGGCGGCGGATCAGCGGAACGAGCTGCTTGCGGTTGCGCACCCGGTCGGCGTTGCGGGCATAGAGCGGATCGGAGGCCAGTTCGGGCGCGCCGGCGATTGCGCAGAATTTTTCAAATTGCGCGTCGTTACCCACGGCCAGTATGAAGGACCTGTCGGCGGCCGGAAAGGTCTCATAGGGCACGATCGCCGGATGGCCGTTGCCGAGCCGGCCGGGCACCTCGCCCGACACCAGATAGGCGACGCCCTGGTTGATCAGCCAGGAAACCTGGGCATCCAGCAGCGAGATGTCGATATACTGGCCTTCGCCGGTGGCGTTGCGGTGATTGAGCGCGGCGAGGATGGAGACGGCCGCATACATGCCGCACATGACATCGGCGATGCCGGTGCCGCATTTGGTTTCGGTGCCACCCTCCTCGTCCGGGAAGCCGGTCAGGGACATGATGCCGCCCATGCCCTGGATGAGGAAATCATAGCCGGCGCGCCGGGCGTAGGGGCCGGTCTGGCCGAAGCCGGAAATCGAGCAGTAGATCAGCTTCGGATTGCGCGCCTTCAGCGTGTCGTAGTCCAGTCCGCGGCGCTTCAGGTCGCCGACCTTGAAATTCTCGACCAGGATATCCGCTCTCGCGGCGAGATCGGCGATCAGCTTCTGGCCGTCCGCGCTGGCCAGATCGACGGCGACGGAGGCCTTGTTGCGGTTGGAGGACAGGTAATAGGCGCTTTCGCCCGTGTCCCTGCCCTGCCCGTCCTTCAGGAACGGCGGTCCCCAGCCACGGGTGTCGTCACCGCGCCCGGGCCGTTCGATCTTGATGACCTCGGCTCCGAGGTCCCCCAGGATCTGGGTGCAGGTCGGCCCGGCCAGAATGCGCGACAGATCGAGGACGACGAGACCGGACAGGGCGCCAGGCGTGGGGGAAGACTGGGACAAGGGTCACCTTGGATCGCGGGTTCAGGAACGTTCTGGAAAAGGCCACACGGCAGCCACCCGCGTCAACTGCGCTCGCTCACGGGTCACAACACACCGGCTCACTTTCGTGTCAATGCAAGCGGGTGCAGCATCGCCCCGGCGCCGTCCCGGCCTTGAGCCGGGACCTTCGAGTTTCCGGGTAGAAGGAGGCCCCGACTCAAGGCCGGGACGGCACGGAGGGTGTGGGTGCGCGGCGGATGTAACGGCGGGCAGGATGTGTCGCCGCAATGGGTGTGGTTGCGCCAAAGCTGCCTCGCGTCAGAGGAAGCGGGTGCCGTGAATTCTTTCCTGCCGATATTATCCCCACGGCGGTCATCCCCGCCTCCGAGCGGGGATCCAATCCACTTTTCCGGGTATTGCAGCGTGTTTGAGTCCTGAGGCGCGGCAATCGTGTTCCCGGTTTCGGCCTCTCTGGAAACGATTGGATCCCCGGTCGCGCTCCGCTTGCCGGGGATGACCGCTGGGGGGTAGCGGACGCAGTAGCTTCCAACGGGGGTTTAGGACACTTCTTTAGCGCGGGTTCAGGACGCTTCTATCTCCGCATTCCAGCTCACGAACTCACCCCTTCGCCCAGCCTTTCATCTCGGCGAGATGTTCCCAGGCCCGTTTGATCCACGCCGCCTGGACGCTGTGGCCGCCGTCGTGGAGGCAGAGTTCCAGGAAGCCGGTTTCCGGTTGCCAGCGCTCGCATTCCAGACTGCCTTCGGTCAGGATCTGCGGCTCGGTGCCGGCAAGGCCGCTCTGGCGGCGCCAGACCTCGAAGCTCTCGAACACATCGCCCTGTTTCCACTTTCCGCCCCCCAGCCAGCGCCCTTCCAGGGGCACCACCGTGTCGGTCGTGCCGTGGACGTGGAACAGATAGGGCGGCGCGGTCCGGCAATCGTGCGGCAGCGGCTCCCAGAATGCGCCCGCTATGGGGGCAAATCCGGCGAAGCGGCCGGAATCGTCGCAGGCCAGATACCAGGTCATGAAGCCGCCCGAGGAAAAGCCGGACAGCAGCGTGCGCTGCCGGTCGATGCCGAAGCGGGCGGCAAGATCCTCCAGCACCGCGTCGAAGAAGGTGGCTTCGTCGCGCAGGTTGCGCGGGGAGGTGGGAAAGGACCAGGTCCCGTTGATGCCCTGGACAGCCACGAAGGCCACACCCAGGTCGTCCGCCATGCGCCGGAACCCCTTGTTGCGCACCGCGTTCAGGGCCTTGCCGCGATGGCCATGGAGATAAAGGATGGCGCCCAGCGGGTCGCCGCTGGCGCGGATCTCCTGCAGGTTCTGCGGCAGGTGGATGTAATAGTCCCCGTTCTCCAGCTCGCAGGGGATTTCCCCGCCGCAGGGTCCGGTTTCCGCCGCCTGTGCGGCAGACCCGAAGAGGCCCGCCACCAGAAAGGCCGCGCAGGCGATGGGATGAAGAGATTTCAAAAACACGACCGGCTCCCGCAGCATCTGGATTTCTCCACTCCGATGCGCTGTATGCGGCACGGAGCATGTCCTGCGACATAGCGCCAGAAAATGCTGCCGCGCCAGCCATTGCACGGACGCTTGCGTTCACAAGTCGGAGAGTGGCCGGAGCGCCCTGGCGATTCAGTCCCAGGTGCCCTCGGTCGGAATGTTGAGGGTCCGGCCGCAGTGCTTGCAGTGGACCGCATCCGGGTCATGCCGGCTGAGGCCGCAATCCGGGCAGGGCGCGTATACCTTCGCCGGGCGGAAAATCGTCTGCACGAGGCGCAGGAAGAGGGCCACGCCGAATATCATGATCAGGACGGTCATCAGACGGCCGACGCTGTCGGTCATGGTGATGTCGCCGAAGCCGGTGGTGGTCAGGGTTGTGACCGTGAAATAGAGCGCATCGAGATAATTGTTGATATTCGGATTGCGGTCGTCCTCCACCACGAAGACAAGGGCCGTGACCACGAAGATGAACACGCCGAGGTTGACCGCCGACTGGGAGATTTCCTCGTTCTTGCGGAACCAGCTCGACGCGGAGCGCAGCTCCTTCAGCAGGTGATAGGACCGCATCAGCCGCAGCATGCGGACAACGCGCAGGAAGGCGAAATTCTCGAAGAAGGCCGGGGCGACCAGGGACATGATCACCACCACATCCGCGAAGGAGGTGAAGCTGACGATATAGCGCCCCGGCCTTGGCGCGACGATCAGCCGGGCCAGAAAGTCCAGAACGAGCACCACGGCGATGGAATAATCCAGACCGTGCTGAAGCCGATAGGGATCGAGGACCGAGGAGACGATGAAATAGCCGATGGTGATCAGGTCGAAAGCCAGCAGCCCGTAGCGGAAGATCTGCGCCGTGGTGGAATGGCCGTAGTAGAGTTGGCGCAGAAAGGTTCTCAAACCGGATAGTGCTTCCGCCATCGGCGCCGCCCCCCTGATGCAATTTTATTTCCTGCCGGCAGCGGACAAGAGGCGGGAGCAAAAGTCAATCTGCCCGTTGCGCCGCGCGCCGGGGCTTTGGTGCACAATCCGCATGCGCTTCCTGAAAACGGGCTGTTTATTCCGGCGGCCGACCGCACTAATGTTCCGCCACACGCAACGCTGGCCTCGGGCCGAAAACAGGAAGGTTACATGGTCGATCTGACGGGACAAGCCGCACTGGTTACCGGTGCAAGCCGCGGAATTGGCGAGGCCGCCGCGCGCAGCCTTGCAAAATACGGCGCGAAGGTGGTTCTGGCCGCCCGCTCCGGCGGTGACATAGACCGGATCGCCCGGGAGATCGGCGCGAGCGGCGGAGAAGCCATCGCCGTCGAATGCGACGTGGCGGACTACGCGGCGGTGGACGAGGCGGTCCGCTCGTGTGTGGATGCCTTCGGCGGCATCGACATTCTGGTGAACAATGCCGGCGTGATCGAGCCGATCAGCCGGATCGAAACATCCGATCCTGCTGCCTGGGACAAGGTCATCGACATCAACGTGAAGGGCGTCTACCACGGCATCCGCGCCGCCGTCCCGCATATGCTGAAAAAGGGCTCGGGCACCATCGTCAACATCAGTTCCGGTGCGGCCGCCGGTGCGCTGGAAGGCTGGAGCCACTATTGCTCGTCGAAGGCAGCGGCCCTGTCGCTGACGCGCTGCGCGGACAAGGAATTCGCCGACAGGGGCCTGCGCGTGGTCGGGCTCAGCCCCGGAACGGTTGCCACCCGGATGCAGGTGGACATCAAGGCCTCCGGCATCAATCCGGTCAGTCAGCTCAATCCGTCCGTGCATATTCCCCCGGAGTGGGTGGGGGAAACCATCTGCTGGCTGTGCACAGACGCGGGCGACACCTATCGCGGTGTGGACTGTTCCCTGCGCGACGAGGATGTCCGCAAGGCGGTCGGGCTCGTCTGAGCGCTTCCGGAATCAAAAGAGGGCCGCAATGCGGCCCTCCCATGAGATCGACGTGACACAAGGTCCGGATCAGATCCCGACGCAACCGATCGATGCCAGAGGCTGCTCCCGCATCGTTCCATTCCGCCCAGACACATGGGCCACGTTCGGATACTCATTAGACATGGGCACACCTCCTTTCAGTTGTTGATGACCTGAATAATGTGAGGTGCTTCCAGCGCTTTAACAAGCCCAAAATCTGGCCGCCCTGCCTTTCAAACGCGCACACTCCGTCCTGCTACTGCGCGGAGACGGCCTTTTGCGCGATTTTCAGGAAGACGGCATCCAGCTCCGCAGCCAGGTCGGCGAGAGGCTGACCGCCCTCCTCCATATAGGGCGCGAACACCAGACCCGCCGTTTTCCAGGACAGAGTCGCGGTGCCGCCGCTGTCCTGGGTCACATAGAAGCGGATCGGCGCCTCGATGCCGGCGGCAACCGAGGCCTCCAGCATGCGCACCGCATAGTCGTTGCGATAGACGCCGATGACCCGGTTGCCCGGGATCGTCAGGCCGCGCCCCTTGGCACCGGCCGAAGCGCTGGCCTGGGTCACCACGGCCATGCCCTCCGCCTTCACGGCGTCCTGCAGTTTTTCCACCAGCTCGTCATAGGCCAGGGATGTGGGCATCACCTGCCACCCCTCCCGGGGCGCGATACTGTCCGCCCGGGCCAGCCCGGTGGTCAGCGTCAGAATGAATATGAAACAGCTCAACAAGCGCATTGTCGTATCTCCCGCATTTTCTTGTTCCGTTTGCACCGACCTTAACGGCCCTTCGCTCACAGGCATCTCACAATGCAGTGTTGTGCGGCTCCGGTGACAATCCGGACGATGTGAGGCGGCCTGAACCGCTCCCGCTCATCCCATGCCGAGACGCAGCCGCAGGCGCGTTCCCGCAAGACTGCCGAGAAAACCGAAACCCAGCCACAGCCAGCCGTGCAGGGAGCCGGATACCAGTCCGCCGAGATAGGCTCCGATGTTGCAGCCGTAGGCAAGGCGGGCGCCGTAGCCCATCAGCAGGCCGCCGGCGAGGGCCGTCAGCACATCCCGCCGGTTCAGGTGCCACACGGGCGCAAAGCGGCCCGCCAGCGCGGCCGCGATCATCGCCCCCAGAATGACACCGAAATCCATAACCGAGGTGGTGTCCCTCAACACGGAGTTTTCCAGCGCGCCCGGTTGCCAGCTCCAGTAGGGCCAGGTCTCGACGGGGACGCCGACCGCGTGAAAGGCCTTGGCGCCCCACAGGGCGAAGGCCGAGGTGATGCCCCAGGGCCGGCCGACCACGACAAAGGTGGCGATCCCCACAATCGCCAGCATGAGCGCGCCCAGCATCGGCGACCAGGGGCCGGTGAGCAAGGAGCCCGTCCGGGGCGGGGCGGCGATGTCCCCATGGGCCCGCTTCTCGATGCGGACGGTCGCAACCGCCAGGACCCCGAGGACCACGGCCGTCGCCAGAAAGGCGCCCTGCGGCCCCAGCTCGCGGATCAGCGAGACCGGCGGCAGCTTCGGCAGGCGGCCCCAAAGGTGCAGATGGGCGGTTGCGGCCACCGACCCCAGGACAAAGGCCGCCAGTGTGATCATCATCCGGGTGGAACCGCCTCCCGCGGTAAACAGCGTGCCGGAACCGCAGCCGCCGCCAAGCTGCATGCCGATGCCGAAGAGGAAGGCCCCCAGCGCCGCGGCGATGCCGAAGGGAAACACGAAACCGCCGACCGGCCAGCCGAGCGCGCTGCCCCAGGCGATCAGGGGAAAGGAAACCGCGCTTGTCAGCATGATGAGCACGAACTGGGCCCGCAGTCCGCCGCCACGCCTTTCGGTGACGATCCGCCGCCAGGCCGAGGTGAAGCCGAAACTTGCATGGTAGAGCGACAGGCCGGCGAGCCCGCCGATCAGCACGGCGGCGGCCTGCCGAAGGCCGACTTCGCCATAGGCTCCGAGCGCGAGCAGCGCCAGGAAGGTGGCCGCGACACCGACGACGGCTCCCTGGGGGGTACGGACAGATAATGTCATTCTTCAGATCCCGGACGCGCCGCATGCGCGCAACCACGGTCAGCCTCGCATCGGCGGCGTTCCGTCCGCAATGCGCCTTTCTGCCGCCAGTCTACACAATGCCAACACCTTTTTGTGTTTTGCAGTTCAAGTGAAGCCTGCGGATTTTGGGAACCGACATATCATTCAGTCGGCGTTCCCTCCCCCCGTTGCGCGTACACCGCGCCCCGGCGACCGCCGGCCCGGGAACCAAAAAGGCCTGTCATGCGTCTAAGCGATCAATTCGGGTACGATCTGACCCTTACGGACAAGGACGCCGTATCGGCCTGGAATGCCACCGTGAACGCCTTCATGGCGCACGGAAAGGCCACACCGCAGCATCTCGAGACCTGTCTGGGTCTGGCGCCCGACTTCGCGCTTGCCCATGCCACCCGCGGTCTGTTCTGCCTGTTGCTCGGGCGCAAGGAGCTGGATGCCACCGCCCGGGAATGCCTGGGCCTTGCCCGCGTGGCGGCCCTGCACACGCCGCTGACGGAACGCGAGACGGCGGTCGTTGATGCTCTTGAGGTCTGGCTGCAGGGGTTTCCCTCGCGCTCGGCCGATATTCTGGACGCCATGCTGGTGCGGGTTCCCGAAGACGCCCTGATGATGAAGCTGGTGCATGCCATCCGCTTCGTGATGGGCGACGCGGCGGGCATGCGCCTGTCGATCGAACGGGTTTTTTCCGCCTATGACGAGTCCCATCCGGCTTATGGCTACCTGCTGGGCTGCCGCGCCTTCTGCCTGGAGGAAACCGGCGACTACCGCCAGGCGGAAGCCCTGGGGCGCAGGGGACTGGAGTTCGCCCGCGACGACGCCTGGGGACTGCATGCGGTTGCCCATGTGCACGACATGACCGGCCGCTCGGAAGAAGGGGCCGGCTGGCTGGAAAGCCATCCCGACGGCTGGGCTCATTGCAACAATTTCGGCTATCACGTGTGGTGGCACCTGGCGCTGATGTATCTCGACCAGAACGACGCGGACAAGGCGCTGGCGCTCTACGACGCGGAGATCCGCAAGGACAAGACGGACGACTACCGGGACATTTCCAATGCCGCCTCGCTGCTGGCACGGCTGGAGCTGGAAGGCGTTTCCGTGGGATCGCGATGGGACGAGCTGGCGCTTCTGTCCGACAAGCGCGCCGAGGACGGCTGCAGTGTCTTCGCCGACCTGCATTATCTCATGGCATTGCTGAACGGCGGACGCCGCATGGGAGCCGACCGGCTGCTCACCGGCCTGAAGATGCGAGCGCAGAGCGAAACAGATATCGGCCATGTCACAGCCGAGGCGGGTCTGCCGACGGGCCTGGGCCTGGAACAGTACCGCAAGGGCAATTACGCCTCCGCCTTCACGCTACTGGCCTCGGCGCGGGACACACTTCACACCATCGGCGGCTCCCATGCCCAGCGCGACGTCTTCGAACGGATCACGATCGACGCCGCCCTGCGGGCCGGATTTTCTCCCGAAGCGGAAAATCTGCTCAAAAGCCGCGCCCGCAAGCGCGGCGCACTTGACAGGTTCGCCGAACAGCGTCTTGAAGTCTGCGAGAAAATGCATCGCGCCCAACGCGTGATGCAAGACAAGAAACTCAGGGCCACGGGCTCGGTGTAAAACCCGGATCCGCATATAGTTCGAGCATCCAGTCCGCTTTCCGGTAGTTCTTCCGGAACAGCGGCCCGATCTCATAGACCCATCAGCTGGACCGTACGTGAACGCTCATTCTCAAACGAAACGCCCCCGCGATCCGCGGCTCGATTTCTTCCGCGGGCTCGGCATGTTCATCATCTATGTGGCCCATTTGCCCGGCAACTGGTGGACCCTCTGGATCCCCGCCCGGTTCGGCTTTTCCGATGCAACGGAAATCTTCGTCTTCTGTTCCGGCATGGCCTCGGCCATCGCCTTCGGCAAGATCTTCGACATTCACGGCTGGGCCATGGGGGCAGCACGCATCCTGCACCGCATGTGGCAGGTCTACTGGGCCCATATCGGCCAGTTCCTGCTGATCGCCGTCGGTCTCGTCATGGTGCACGAAAGCGGTTACCTGACCCGTTGCTGCGGCCTGACGCAGGACTACGTGGCGTCGCTGAACCTCTGGCACCTTTTCGACAACACCAGCGTCGCCCTGCCCGGGCTCCTGACGCTGACGTGGGTTCCGAACTACTTCGATATCCTGCCGATGTATGTGGTGATCCTGGCGCTGATCCCGCTGATCATGCTCGCCTCCCGCTTTTCCGTCACAGCGGCCTTCGCCCTGTCCATCGCCATGTGGCTCGCCGCCCAATACGGCTGGCTCGACCTGCCGGCGGAACCGTGGCCCAAAGCGGACGGGTCGTACCGGAAATGGTTCTTCAACCCCTTTGCCTGGCAGATGCTGTTCTTCACGGGCTTCGCCTTCATGCGCGGCTGGATTCCCGCGCCGCCTGTCGACAGGCGGCTGATCATCCTTTGCGCCGCGGTCCTGCTGATCAGCCTGCCCTTCGCCTATTTCCGCATTCACAGCGAGCATCACCTGGATCTGGTCTGGGCACGGGAAATCCGTGAGACCATCCGGCCCCTGTGGATCAAGACGGAATTCGGCCTGTTCCGCTACATCCACTTTCTGGCGCTGGCCTATCTCGCCTGGGTCGCGGCGGGCGAGCACGGCAAATATCTGCTCGGTCACGGCGAACTCTGGGGCAGGTTCGTGCGGGTGGTCCAGAAGGTCGGCCAGCAGTCCCTTGCCGTCTTCATGGCCAGTCTCGTGATCGCCCAGGCAGCCGGACTGCTGCGCGACATGGTCTGGGGCCGCGGCGACTGGATCCCGCAGATCCTCTCGAACCTTCTGGGGTTCGCGGCGCTGATCGCCGTTGCCTATGTCGTTTCCTGGTACAAGAGCGAACCCTGGCGCAAGCCGCCCAGGATGTCTTCCGGCAGCTCGCAGGAGCCGCCGAAGGCGGGCGCGGGAAGCGAGCCGGAAACAAAAGGGAAAACGATGACCCGGGAAGCGGTGCTCAGCTGAGGACCCGGTCCCATTGACCGGGACCCGGGCTCCAGAGGCGGGGCATGCCCCCGTACGCCATGAGCTGCCCTTCAAACAGAAACACCGGCCATGCGGCCGGTGTTTCTGTCTGGTTCGTCCGCTCTGCGGTCAGTGCAGCGAGGCCATTTTCAGGTCGGCCTCGAAGGCATTGGCGACCGCGGCTTCACGGCTGTCGGCAAGCAGGATCGGCGTACCGTCCGCGTTGAGCAGAGCGTAGAGCGTCATGTTGTCGTGCAGGGGCGGGACGTCCGGGAACATTTCCTTGAGATCGCGCGCCTTGATCGGCTTGATATAGGCGATATCGCCCGTGCCGAGCTCGGTCAGCTCGTCAACGGACATGAATTCAGACAGGATTTCGCGGTCTGTCCAGGCCGGGATTTTGGTATTGTGCATCAGTCATTCTCCATCCGTTAGCCGACGAGGGTCTATTCGCCGCTGGAGATTTCTATTTTTCTTATAACACGTTCCGGTTCGGGACGTGCGAGATCAATGGACAAAAGTCCATCCTTCAGGTCGGCACCGAGGATTTCGATCCCCTCGGCCAGGACAAAGGCCCGCTGGAATTGCCGGGCGGCAATACCGCGATGCAGATACTGCCTGGATTTGTCATCCACCTGACGACCCCGGATCACAAGCTGACTCTCCTCCACGGAGACGTCGAGCTGCTCTCTGGTGAAGCCCGCGACTGCCAGCGTAATGCGTATGATATCGCCCTGATCGTCCGATTTCGGCAATCTTTCGATATTGTAGGGCGGATAACCGTCATTCGCGGCCTTGGAAACCCGATCGAGCACGCGCTCGATATCGTCGAACCCGAGCATGAACGGGCTGGAAAACGCTGACATGCGTGACATCCTCAAAGTCCTTGTCGAAGCGACCTTGCGCCCGGACCCTTCGAATAGGCATCCGGACCGGAACCCACCGGTTCCATTCGCTATTGAATATGGCGCTTCGTTAAAATTGATTCAAGGAGGGGGCTTTTTTCGTTCTCCCATCCGGGTTTTCCCCCGAACAGTCCATGGAGGGAAATGCGCAGCAGCAGACTGTTTCAGGGCGAACCGTGCGCCCAGCCGTCGCTGACAAGACGCTCTGCGGCCACGACCGGCCCGTTCACGGAGCGGGAGACATCTGCGGGTTCCGTTTCAGCATTCCGGCCAGCGCGGAAACCGCATGGCGGACGGCCGGTTCATGGCGTTCGTCCTGATGCATGACCAGCCAGCGCTCCGTTCGCAGGCTCTCGATGGGGTCCGAGACCCGGACCAGATCCGGATAGGCATCACCGACAAATACCGGCAGCAGCATCCGGCCGCGCCCCTGGCGCAGGAGCGGCAGTGCCAGAGTGGCCCTGTTGACCGTGATCCCGGCCTCTCCCCCGTGGTGTTCCTTCAGCCACATTCCCGAATGTGAATGGGCCTCGTCCTCCGCGAGACCGATCCAGCCGGGCTCGCTGCCGGACGGCACGTGCCCTGCCTGATAGACGGCATATTCGACATGACCCACTCTTTGCCCCGCCAGCCACGCCTGGGCGGGCCGGCTGTTGCGCACGCCGATGTCGATCTGGCGTCTGGCCACGTCGCGATTGCGCAGATCGGCCAGAAACTCCGGCACCCAGTCCGCCTCCGGCGACCAGAAGCCGGACAGGTTGTCGATCAGCAGGCGCGTCGTCCATTCGCCGGCGGAAATCCGGATCCTGCGGCGCAGACTGCCGCTGTCCCGCCAGGCGGCGATCGATCCCGCGGCCGTGTCCATGTCCTCCACCTGCCGAAGCAGGTCCCGCCCGGCGGGTGTGAGCCGGTAGCCACGGGCTTCGCGCTCCACGAGGCGCAGGTTCAGGCTTTTTTCCAGCGACGATACCCGCCGGCCGAGGGTCGCCGCACTGACACCGGTCCTTGCTGCCGCCCCCGCCAGTCCACCGGCCCTGGCGACGGCCAGAAACAGCCGCAGATCCTCCCAATCCATATTTCGTTTCATTTTTGAAATCTCAATTCCAATTTGAATCCATGAAGATAACCCGCTTACGTGAGATTATTTGCAATGAGCGCCCCAGACAAATCAAATATGGAGAGATATCAGCATGCTCCTGCCCCTGCCCCGCACGACAGACCTGAGGGTAACAGGCGGTCTTGCCTGGAATGACCCGAAGCGGGCGCTCTATCCGCATGAGGCGGTTCTGTGGCCCGCAGAGGTGCCGGAGCACGTGCTTTTCAAGCGCAGAAGCCAGTTGCTTGTGCGCAGATGGCGCCGGCGGCAGTTGAAACGGATCCTGTGGTTCCACTGGTTCCCGGCCCGCTTCCGGGGCGAACAAGCCGCCGTGACGACGTCCTGCCCGGATGCCGCGCGCAACACGTCCTGTTGAACGGAAGGTGGCTTGCAGGAATGCGCGCGAACCGTCAGTCTGGCGCCGGCGTTCCGCCATCCGCTTTCTGTCCAGAGTTTTCCCATGTCCCGCGACGAGTTCGACGCCTTCTGCAGCCGGTTGCCCGCAACCACGCATGTCATACAATGGGGCAATGCCTCCGTGTGGAAGGTTGGCGGCAAGATCTTTGCCATCTGTTCGACCTGGGGAAAAGGCGACCTGCCCCGGTTCAGCTTCAAATGTTCCGACCTTTCCTATGCGCTGCTGATCCAGCAGCAGGGCCTGATCCCGGCGCCCTATCTTGCCCGGGCGAAATGGGTGCAGATGGAGGAGGACGGCGCGCTCGACGACACGGACCTGAAGGCCTACATCGAAGCCGCCCACAAGATCATTTCCGCGAAACTGACCCGCAAGCAGCGCAGTGAGCTCGGCCTTGCGGTCTGAACCGGCCCTGAAATGGCGCTCGCTCGGCCTGCTCATGCTGGCCGAGATCGCCGCCATGAGCCTGTGGTTCATGTCCGCCGCCATCCTGCCCGACCTGACCCGGGAATTCGGCATCTCCCCGTTCCGGCAGGCCGCGCTGTCCAGCGCCGTCCAGATCGGCTTTGTCGCCGGAGCCCTCGTCTCCGCGTTTCTGGGACTGGCCGACAGGATAGATCCGCGGCGCCTCTTTGCGGCCTGTGCAATCCTGGCCGGGATTTTCAACGCCGGCTTTCTGGTGATCGAGCCGGGCGGGACACTCTCGATCCTGGCCCGGTTCGCGACCGGCGCCCTGCTGGCGGGGGTCTATCCGGTCGGCATGAAGATCGTTGTCGGCTGGGGACAGAAGGATCGCGGATTTCTGGTCGGATTGCTCGTCGGCGCGCTGACCTTCGGGTCGGCCGGTCCGCATCTTCTGGCGCTGCTGGGCGGCACCGACTGGCGCTGGAGCCTGACGGTCGCCTCGCTCGCCTCCGTGGCGGGCGGCGTCCTCTGCCTTCTGACCAGCCTCGGTCCCTATCACGCACGGGCCGCGCGCATGCAGGTCCGCGCCATCCTGACGGCCTGGACCAACCCGGGGATCCGCTATGCCTATGTCGGCTATCTCGGACACATGTGGGAGCTCTATGCCATGTGGGCCTGGATCGGCGTTGCGCTCGCCGTGTCCTTTGCCCCGCATATGGCAGCGGAAGACGCCCTTCCCCTCGCCCGGCTGATCGCGTTCCTGGCCATCGCGGCGGGCGGCGCCGCCTGTATCGTTGCCGGCGTGGCTGCCGACAGGATCGGCAAGGCCAATATCGCCGTCATCGCCATGGCCGTCAGCGGCACCGCCGCTCTTGCCTCCGCCCTCACCTTCGGCGGTCCGGTCTGGCTGACGATTGTCTGCGTTCTGGTCTGGGGCGCGGCGATCCTGCCCGACTCGGCCCAGTTTTCCGCGCTTGTCGCCGACTACGCACCGGCGGAGCAGGCAGGCAGTCTGATGACCTTCCAGACCGCCCTCGGATTTGCGCTGACCTTCTTCACCGTACAGCTGACACCGCTCGGGGTGGATCTCATCGGCTGGCCAGGCGTCTTCGCCCTCATGGCCATCGGCCCGCTGTTCGGGATCTGGGGCATGATACGCCTGAAACGGCTTGCGTAACTCGGCGCTGCGAAAAATCCGCGTCCGTCCCGGTAAGGCCCAGCGCGAGCCGGGCCCCCTGCCGATCCCCTCCTCACTCTGCCCTTCGAGAGGTCCCGGATGTGCGTTTCACGCCGTCCGGGACGGCTGCGGGAGAGGCGAGTGCAAAAACACGGCCGTCATCTTTTACCTTCCGGCATCACCAGCTCAAATTCCGCATGTCCGAAATCCTGCCCGTTGATGCTCCAGCCTCCTGTCCGTGATCCTTCCGGTATGCCGGAGGACCGCCGGGTCTGCCAGCCCGGTTTTCAGGCCTCCTGACACGGTCTGTCAGGAGAAGTCACTCCGGAGTTCCGCGCGGCGCATGGAAACCGGCCGATAAAAAGCCACCCCGGTGGCCCGGGGTGGCAGGTTCGGGTCTTCCGACCCGTTCCGGTCCGCCGCTGCGGTCCGTTATCCGATTTTCCGGCGTCAGGGCAACCGGCCGTCAGTCGATCCGGCGGCCCGTCTGCGCGTCGAAATAGTGCACATTTTCCGGCGCCACCTTCAGGGTCAGCTTTTCCCCGGCCGGATGGACCGCGTGGCTGGAGACACGCACCACGAGTTCCGGGCCGCCGTCGCCGAAGCCCGCATAGATGAAGCTTTCCGCACCGACCGGCTCGAGCACGTTGACGGTGACCTCCAGGGTCAGTCCGTCGCCCGCGGTCGCACTGTCCACCACTTCCATGTGTTCGGGACGGATGCCGAGGGTATAGGCGTCCCTGCCCTTGGTGTTGGGGCCGGAAAGTCCCGTGCCGCCGTCCAGCGAAAGGGTGCCGCCATCGGCCCTGACCTGCAGAAGGTTCATCGCCGGCGAGCCGATGAAGCTGGCCACGAAGGTGGAGGCCGGCCTGTCGTAGACATCGATGGGCGCACCGATCTGCTCGATGTTGCCACCATTGAGCACCACCAGCCGGTCCGCCAGGGTCATGGCTTCGAGCTGGTCGTGGGTGACATAGACACTGGTGGTGCCCAGCGCCCGCTGCAGGCGCTTGATTTCGACCCGCATCTGGACGCGCAGCTTGGCGTCGAGATTGGAGAGCGGTTCGTCGAACAGGAAGGCGGCCGGTTCGCGGACGATCGCCCGGCCCATGGCGACGCGCTGGCGCTGGCCGCCGGACAGCGCTCGGGGCTTGCGGTCGAGATAGTCGCCGATTTCCAGAATGCCGGCCGCTTCCCGCACCCGGCGGTCGATCTCCTTCTTGTCCATGCCGCGGTTTTTCAGGCCGTAGGCAAGGTTGTTGTAGACCGTCATGTGCGGATAGAGCGCATAGTTCTGGAACACCATGGCGATGTCGCGGTCGGCCGGATCGACATTGTTGACCACCCGCTCGCCGATCCGGATATCGCCGGTGGTGATTTCCTCCAGGCCGGCGATCATGCGCAACAGGGTCGACTTGCCGCAACCGGACGGGCCGACGAGGACGATGAACTCACCGTCCGCGATGTCGATGGAAACGCCTTTGACCGCTTCCACCTTGCCCGCGTAGACCTTGCGGACCGTGTCGAGAGTAATCGTTGACATTCAATACCTCACTTGTCGCTCTCGACGAGCCCTTTGATGAACCAGCTCTGGAAGACGATCACGACCAGAACCGGCGGCAGCATCGCCAGGATGGCCAGGGCCATCGCCTGATCGTAATCGGGGATCTGCGCGCCCACCCAGACCTGCAGGATCTGCTTGATGCCGCGTACCAGAGTGAAGAAACCCTCGTCCGTCGTGATCAGCGTCGGCCACAGATACTGGTTCCAGCCGTAGACGAACATGATGATGAAGATCGCCGCGATCATCGTCTTGGAGATCGGCACGAGGATATCGATGAAGAACTTCCACGGCCCGGCTCCGTCGATCCGTGCCGCTTCCAGGAGTTCGTCGGGCACGGAGAGAAAGAACTGCCGGAAGAAGAAGGTACCCGTCGCCGAGGCGATCAGCGGCACGATCAGGCCGGAATAGGTGTTCACCATCCCCAGTTGCTGCACGATCTCGTAGGACGGCAGGATGCGGACCTCCAGCGGCAGCAGCAGGGTGCAGAAGATCACCCAGAAGCAGAAGGAGGCCGCGGGAAAGCGGAAATAGACGATGGCATAGGCCGCCAGCATGGAAATGACGATCTTGCCGATGGCAAAGCCGAAGCCGAGGATCATCGAGTTCTTCAGCATCACCATGCCGTTGACTTCCTTGGTGAAGCCGCCGGCGCGGGTGAGTACGGTCTCATAGGCGCTCAGGCCCTGGTCGCCGATCGAATACTGAAGGCCGGTCCGGTAGATGGTGACCGCATCGTGGGTCGATGTCAGGAAGGCCAGCACCACGGGCGTGACCATGAAGAACACACCGGCCAGCAGAACGATGTGATCGGAGATCTGAAGTTTTCTCATCGCCGCCTCTCCTTACGTGTAGTGCACGCGCCGTTCGATCAGGCGGAACTGGATGATTGTCAGGATGAAGACCACGAGCATCAGCAGCACGGACTGCGCGGAGGAACCGCCCAGATCGTTGCCTCGGAAACCGTCGAGATAGACCTTGTAGACCAGCGTGACCGGGTTGTTGCCCGGCTCGGTCTTCAGCACCACGTCGATGATCCCGAAGGTGTCGAACAGGGCATAGGTGATGTTGATGATCAGCAGGAAGAAGCCGGTCGGGGCGAGCAGTGGAAAGGTGACGGTCCAGAACCGGCGGAAGCCGGAGCGGCAATCGATGCTGGCCGCTTCCTGCACGGATTTGGAAATCCCCTGCAGACCCGACAGGAAGAAGATGAAATTGACCGGAATCTGCTTCCACACCGAGGCGATGATCATCGCGAAGGCAGTGTCGTAATAATCGACGCCGATCTGCATGTGCCAGCCGAACATGGCCACGAACTTGACGATCGGACCGACGTGCTGGTCGAACAGCAGGATGCCGATCAGACCGGCAACGGGCGGTGCCACCGCATAGACCCACATGAGCAGGGTCTTGTAGGAGGAAGCGCCGCGCAGGACCTTGTCCGCCTTGACCGCCAGCAGCAGGGCAGCGCCGAGGGACAGGACCGTGACCAGGAAGGTGAAGACACCGGTGAACCGGGCCACACGGGCGTAGTTGGTGGACGTGACCGTATCGATGAAATTGTCGAAGCCGACAAAGGTCGAACCGAAGCCGAAGGGATCCTCCAGATAGAAGGACGAGCGCACCGCCTCGGCCGCCGGCCAGAGGAAGAAGACCGCGACGATCGCAATCTGCGGAAACAGCAGCAGATAGGGGATCGCCGGCGTGTTGAATTGGACTTTTTTCATCGCCTCACCGCGAACGACGTAGCGGGCTTTCCGGTTTCCCGGACAGGCCCGCCACATTTTGTGGAATGAGGATGCCCGAAGGCACCCTCATCTTGATGGTCGCAAAGTGGCGATCAGTTGTCGATGGTCTTGGCGAAGCGGGAAAGCAGCTTGTCGCCGTCGGCCTTGATGGTCGCGAACGCGTCCTCGACGGAGGTCTCGCCGGAGAAGACCTTGCCGAGTTCACGGTTCATGACATCGCGGATCTGGACGTAGAAGCCCATCCGGTAGCCCTTGGTCCACTCGCCGGCCGGCAGGGACAGCTGCTGGATGCCGACTTCGGCGGCCGGAGTGCGCTCGTAGTGGCCGTCCTTCTTGGCCAGTTCATAAGCGGCTTCGGTGACCGGCACATAACCGGTTTCCCTGTGCCACATGTACTGGACTTCCGGAGAGGTCAGATACTCGAAGAAGGAGGCGGCACACTTGTTCTCTTCATCCGACTTGCCGGACATGGCGAACAGGGCCGCACCACCGATGAAGGATGCCGTGTTGGCGCCTTCAACCGCATCCCAGTACGGCAGGAAGGTTGCGGAGAACGGGAAGTCGACGGTGTCGGCGATGCCGCCGAAGGAGCCGGAAGAGCCGATCCACAGGGCGACCTTGCCTTCGTTGAAGGGCTGCTGGTTGTCGCCCCAGCCGGTGCCGTAGTAGCCGAAGAGACCTTCGTCGAGCCACTTCTTGGCGGCCGTGAAGTGATTCTTGATCGGCTCGCCGAAGACCAGTTCGGTGCCGGTCGCACCGTCATAGCCGTTGTTGTTGGTTGCGAACTGCAGGTCGTGACGGGATTTGAAATTCTCGACGAATTCCCACGGCAGGTGAGACTGAACGAGCGGAATGTAACCGGCTTCCTTCAGCTTCGGAGCGATCGCCTCGAATTCCTCGTAGGTCTTCGGAGCTTCGACACCGGCCTTCTTCATCGCATCGTCGTTGATGTAGAGAATCGGCGCGGAGGAGTTGAACGGCATGCCGATCATCTTGCCGTCGCTGTCGGCGTAGAAGTAGCGGACACCGGCGATGTAATCTTCGATATCGAAGGGAACGCCGTTGGCCTTCAGCAGGTCCTCGACCGGCTCGACGGCGCCCTTGGCACCGATGATGGTCGCGGCACCGGCGTCGAAAACCTGGATGATGTTCGGCTGTTCGCCGGCACGGAACGCGGCAATGCCGGCGGTCAGCGTGTCTTCATAGCCGCCCTTGTAGACCGGGGTCAGGCTGCAGGCATCCTGAGAAGCGTTGTAATCGGTGGAAATCTGGTTGACGACTTCGCCGAGCTTGCCGCCCATTGCGTGCCACCAGGTGATGTCGGTCGCCGCATAAGAAGCGGCGGAAGTGCCCATGAGGGCCGCCGCAGCCACCAGGCTGGCGACTGTCTTGCGATAAGCCATATTCATTGCTCCCATCTAGCAGGGCCTGTTAGCCCCGGTCAGCAGTTGGTCTCTTTCACAATGCCTATCTGGCTCGATCGGCATCAGAAACGATAACGCCTGCGTTTCGTATTGTTTTCATATGAACGTTATGTGACGCTCATATGAACATTAAAAGACGCCACGACCGCGTCCGTAAGCAGAAACGGTTTCAAAGCCGCAAAACCCTGTTCCGTGCCCGTCGCAGCAACCTGCTTCCTGCGGTCAGGCAGCACCGCCCGACCAGACATTCCCTTGCGGCAGGACGCTTCGGCCGGGCAGGCGGACCGCTCAGGCAGGAAGACAGGTGGGGACGTTCAGGCAGGGATCCGCATCGCGATTGCGACCGCCTCAGACGCCACCTGGGCCCCGTTCATATGAACAGACGATGACAGCAGATCGCGCGCGCCTGCGCACGTGGGGCAAACGGCTTGAGGCCGGCCCATCCGCATGGACTGCGGCGGGTCCTATTCCTTGCCGAATATCCGGCGTTTGGTGCTGGCGGAAGAATGCAGGATCTTGTTGAAGAGGTAGTGCTTGGCGCGCATCTCGACAAAGCGCAGTGCATATTCAAGCCTGCCGGCCAGGCTCCGGCGCGCGCGCGGGCCCGGGGTCAGGTGCCTGATGATACGGCCTTCGCCGCACAGCTGTTCGATCCACTGGCGCTCCGCATCCCAGTCGTGGGTCTGCTGCTTGCCCTGGTGGGTGAAGCCGAAGAGATGGATCTGCGCCTCGGGATAGAGCTCCAGAATTTCGGCGATGATCGAGGCCCCCGATGTGGGGTTGCTCTGCTCCAGCGCGTCGAATGCCTTCAGGCGGGCGCGGGCCCGGGTGGTGGGGCCGAAGCCGAGATAGCGCGGCCTGCACTGCCTTTCGAACAGCCAGTCCACCCGGCCGTTCTCCTCGATGTCGTTCACCCAGACCTCCGGCGCGCGGTGCAGGGCAAGCGGATTGACCCGCTTGCTCATATAGACCCGCGCCCGGTTGAGCATCAGGGCATCGACCCGCTGGCCCGCCGCTCCGCAGGCCGGCGCGCTGTTGAAGCGCAGCACGAAATCCGCGTCGTCGATCAGCGCCGCATCGGCCTGCGACACGGGTCCGTTGCCGACGATGGAAATCGTCCTGATCGGCCCTATGTCCGGTATGCCGCCCATCATCGCCTGTCCCCGAATTGCTGTGACGGGCCGTATAGCAATCCGGCGCCCGACCGGCAACGGCTGTTTGCCGCGGGAGGAGGCGGACCGGACCATCTCCGCCCGCCCCGTCGCATATGGATGCCGCGGGGCGAAGCTCCGGGACATCCCCGTATCAACGGGGTCGGGACCGAAGGCGTGCCGGTTGCATGAAAGCCGGTTCCGCACGCGGCCGGCTTGCGCTAGATTCGCATGACAGAAGGTACCGGTGCCGCAGACGATGTCCCTGAAATTTTCCTCCGTCTTTCCCCTGAAGAAGGCCCGCGCCCACGAAGTGTGCGGCGATGGCGCGCTGGCGTTTGCCGCCATCAGTGCCGGGCTTGCCCAAGGGGCCGTCGTATGGGTGTCGGAGCACCGTCAGCCGGTGGTCAACCCGGAAGGGCTTTTGCCCTATTGCGATCCGGGCCGGTTGCTCGTCACCCGGGCCGACAGCCAGAACAACGTGCTGGCCAGCGCCGAGACGGCCCTGCGCTCGGGGGCGGCGGGTCTCGTGGTCGGCGAACTCACCGGCCCCATCGGCCTGACCGAAGGCCGGCGCCTGCAACTGGCCGCCGAAGCCGGCAACACCACGGCGCTGCTGATCCTGCCGGACGGGGCGGGAAGCAATGCGGCGGAAACCCGCTGGCGCTGCGCGGGACTGCCCCCGGCATCCGCTCTGTCCCAACGTCAGATCTCTCCTCCGCAGAACGGCCCCGACTCGACTCGCTGGCGCTGGTCGCTTATAAAGAACAAAATAGGAACACTGTCTGAATGGATCGTAGGTTGGGATGCAGCGGCGCATCGTGTCATTGTGGTTTCCGAGGCTGGCGGCTGAGCGTGTCTTGCGCGCCCATCCGGTCGACGCGCCCTTCGCGCTGACCCTAACCGAGCGCAATTCGGAGCGCATTCATGACCTTTGTCCGCGCGCCGAAAGTTTCGGCCTGCAGCGCGGCATGACCTTGGTACATGCGCGCAGTTTCTGCCCCGGCCTGCTGACACGCCCCGCCGACCCGGACGCCGACCAGCGCTTCCTGCGTCTTCTGGCAAGATGGGCGACACGCTATTGCCCCTGGGTGGGGCTCGACGGGCGGGACGGGCTCTTCCTGGACATTACCGGCTCGGCCCATCTTCTGGGCGGCGAGGCGCCGCTTCTGGACGACATCCGCGCCCGGCTGGCCCGCGCCGGCCTGTCCGCCCGCCTCGGCCTGGCCGGCACTCCGGGCGCGGCCTGGGCGCTCGCCCGTTTCGCGGAAGGAATC
This sequence comes from Labrenzia sp. 011, assembly GCF_003075075.1. Taxonomy (GTDB): domain Bacteria; phylum Pseudomonadota; class Alphaproteobacteria; order Rhizobiales; family Stappiaceae; genus Roseibium. The sequence continues at coordinate 88,786 of NZ_QCYM01000017.1, forward strand.
GCCCCGCCCGGCGAAAGCCTGTCCCGGCTCGGCCCGCTGCCGCTGTCCGCCCTGCGCCTTGCCGACCAGACCTGCACCAGTCTGGAACGGCTCGGCATCGCGACGGTTTCCGACCTTCACAATCTCCCCCGTGCCACAGTCGCCCGGCGCTACGACGCGGATGTGCTGCGCCGTCTCGACCAGGCCCTCGGCGCCACCGGGGAACAGATCTCGCCCCTGCAGGAGGCGCCGGGCTTCGCGGTCCGCCTTACCCTGCCCGACCCGATCGGCCTCCTCGACGACGTGATGGCCGGCACCCGGCGCCTGACCGGCCATCTGTGCGCCCAGCTGGACAAGGCCCAGAAGGGCGCGCGCATGCTGCGGCTGACCCTGCGCCGGGTGGACCAGGAAAGCCAGGCGGTCGAATTGCGCCTCGCCCGGCCCATGCGCGATCCGGAGCGCATCGCGGCGCTGTTCGAACGCGGCGTCGGCGCGGTGGATGCCGGCTATGGCATCGACATGATCCGCCTGGAAGCGGTCGAGATCGAGGCGCTCGGCATGCGCCAGCTCGACCGGGCCCAGAACCGGGAAAAGGACAGTCTCGACGACCTGGTCACCCAACTCGGCAACCGGCTGGGGCTGGAGAACATCCTCCGCTTCCAGCCCGTTGACAGTCATATTCCGGAACGCAGCTTCACGCTTGTGCCCGCCGCTGGCAGCCCCCCTGCCCCGGCCTGGCCCAGCCGCCGCCGCCGGCCCCTGAGGCTCTTCGCACCCGAACCGGTGATCGCCTCGGGCTCCGGGGTCCGTCAGGGGGGCGAACCGCCGCCCCGCTTCCGCTGGCGCGGCCGCTCCCTGACCACCGCCCAGGCCGAGGGACCGGAGCGGATCACCCCGGCCTGGTGGGAAAACGACGACAGCTGGCGCGGCGGCCTGCGCGATTACTGGCGCGTGGAAACCGGCGAGGGCCGGCGGCTGTGGCTATTTCACACCCCCCAGGCGCCACGCGCGCCGGGATGGTACGTCCAGGGGGAGTTCGCCTGATGCCCTGTCCCCTCGCGGATACCGTCCGGTCCGGGGCGGCGGAAAGGGCATGCCCGGGAGAGGACGCGTCAGATCAATCCCGCTCCCGCCCCCGCACGGTCATCCCCGGCTCGACCGGGGATCCAATCCACCGTCCCGCACATCCGGAGAGCCGGAAAGGGTACGGCGGGGCCGCAGCCGCCGTGCCCGAACAGCAGCGCCCTGCGAACGAATGGATCCCCGGTCAAGCCGGGGATGACCACGGAGGATGCCGTGACCGCTCAGGGCCGGGACATCGGGAGGGGCATGACGAAGCCTCGGAGCCTGTGCATCATTGCAGAGGTACCGGCAGACACCCCTGCCGTCCCGGAGGTGATCCGGGACCTCCCCGGCACGTCCCCGAGGCAAGGCCCCGGCTCAGGGCCGGGGCGGCGGAAAGGGCATGCCCGGGAGAGGACGCGTCAGATCAATCCCGTTCCCGCCACCGCACGGTCATCCCCGGCTCGACCGGGGATCCAATCCACCGCCCCGCACATCCGGAAAGCCGGAAAGGGCACGGCGGGACCGCAGCTGCCGTGCCCGAACCGCAGCGCCCTGCGAACGAATGGATCCCCGGTCAAGCCGGGGATGACCACGGAGGATGCCGTGACCGCTCAGGGCCGGGACACCGGGAGGGGCATGGCGGTGCCTCGGAGCCTGTGCATCATTGCAGAGATACCGGCAGACACTCCCGCCGTCCCGGAGGTGATCCGGGACCTCCCCGGCACGCGCCCGGGGCAAGGCCCCGGCTCAGGGTCGGGGCGGCGGAAAGGGCATGCCCGGGAGAGGACGCGTCAGATCAATCCCGCTCCCGCCCCCGCACGGTCATCCCCGGCTTGACCGGGGATCCAATCCACCGCCCCGCACATCCGGAAAGCCGGAAAGGGCACGGCGGGACCGCAGTTGCCGTGCCCGAACAGCAGCGCTCTGCGAACGAATGGATCCCCGGTCAAGCCGGGGATGACCACGGAGGATGCCGTGACCGCTCAGGGCCGGGACACCGGGAGGGGCATGGCGGTGCCTCGGAGCCTGCGCATCATTGCAGAGACACCGGCAGACATTCCCGCCGTCCCGGAGGTGATCCGGGACCTCCCCGGCACGCCTCCGAGGCAAGGCCCCGGCTCAGGGTCGGGGCGGCGGAAGGGGCATGCCGGGTGGAGGGCGCGTCAGACAAAGCCGACACCCGCGCCCACACGGTCATCCCCGGCTCGACCGGGGATCCAATCCACCGCCCCGCACATCCGGAAAGCCGGAAAGGGCACGGCGGGGCCGCAGCTGCCGTGCCCGAACCGCAGCGCCCTGCAAACGAATGGATCCCCGGTCAAGCCGGGGATGACCACGGAGGATGCCGTGACCGCTCAGGGCCGGGACACCGGGAGGGGCATGGCGGTGCCTGCCGGCAGATGCTGACGGACGGAGGACGGCGATGAGTTCCCTGCCCTCTCCTGGCCCGTTCCGTGCCGAGCCGCTGCGCTATGCGGAGCTGTGCGTAACGTCGAATTTCACCTTCCTGACGGGGGCCTCCCACCCGGAGGAGCTGGTGACGCGGGCGGCGGCGCTGGGGCTGGAGGCGATCGCCATCACCGACCGCAATTCGCTGGCCGGGGTGGTGCGGGCGTTTTCGGCACTGAAGGAGATCCGGCGCGCTGCGGCCGAAGAGGGCGTGCCCGTGCGCTCCCATGCGCAGACGGACCCGTCCTCCCGTCAGGTCACGACCGCCGCGCCGCCGCTTGTCCTGCCCGCGCCACAAGACCCGGCCGGAACCGCAACCGCCGCCACGCCCCGCGATGCCGCGCAATCGGCTCCCCTCAAACTGCCGCGCCTGATCGTCGGGGCACGGCTGGTGCTGCGGGACAGTCCGGTGGAATGGGTGGCGCTGCCGACCGACCGGGCGGCCTATGAGCGGCTCAGCCGGTTGCTCACCCTCGGCAAACGGCGGGCGGAAAAAGGCGACTGCCATCTGGAGTTCGCCGACCTTGAGACCGCAGCCAGCGGACTGATCCTGATCGCCCTGCCACGGATGCCCGATCCGGCGGAAGGACTTTGTGAGGCGGCTAAGGATCATGTCCGCCGGCTGCGCGAGGCAGTGCCCGGACATGTGTTTCTGGGCGCCGCGCCGCGCTATGACGGTTCGGACCAGGCATGGTTCCGCGCCTGCGCCCGGGCCGCCCATGCGCTGGCCGCGCCCATGGTCGCCGTCGGCGACGTGCTGATGCATCATGCCGGGCGGCGGCGGCTGGCCGACGTGCTGACCTGCCTGCGCGAGGGCTGCACCATCGATGCCATCGGCACCCGCGCCCTGCCCAATGGCGAGCGGCGGCTGAAATCGCCGGCCGACATGGCCCGGCTCTACCGCCATCACCCGGCGGCGCTGCGGCGCAGCGTCGAGATCGCCACCCGCTGCAGCTTCGACCTCGCGGAGCTGTCCTACGAATATCCGGACGAGATCACCGGTGACGAGAGCCCGCAGGAGCGGCTGGAACGGCTGACGCGCGAAGGCCTTGAGCGGCGCTACCCGCAAGGCGTGCCAGCCAGCGCCCAGGCGCTGGCGGAAAAGGAACTGAAACTGATCGCCAAGCTCAGCTTCGCCGCCTATTTCCTCACCGTGCACGACATCATCCGCTTTGCCCGCAGCCGGCACATCCTGTGCCAGGGGCGCGGCTCGGCGGCCAACTCGATCATCTGCTACGCCCTCGGCATCACCGACGTGGGGCCGGAGACCATCACCATGGTCTCCGAACGATTCATCTCCGAGCACCGGGGCGAGCCGCCGGACATCGATGTGGATTTCGAGCATGAGCGCCGCGAGGAGGTGATCCAGTATATCTACGAGCGTTACGGCCGCCACCGGGCGGGGCTGTGCGCCACGGTCATCCATTTCCGCTCGCGCGCGGCGACCCGCGAGGTGGGCAAGGTGATGGGTCTGAACGCCGATGTCACCGCCGCGCTCACCGGGCAGATCTGGGGCAGCTCGAACAAGGGGCCGGAGGAGGCGCGGGCGAAGGAGATCGGTCTGGACCTGACCAATCCGCGCGTCATCCAGACCATCGAGCTGATCCGCGAGATCATCGGCTTTCCACGCCATCTCAGCCAGCATGTCGGCGGTTTCGTGATCACCCGGGGGCGTCTCGACGCGCTGTGCCCGATCGAGAATGCCGCCATGGAAAACCGCACCGTCATCGAATGGGACAAGGACGACATCGATGCCCTCGGCATCCTCAAGGTGGATATCCTCAGCCTCGGCATGCTGACCTGCATCCGCAAGTGTTTCGACCTCCTGAAGGACCATCACGGCCGGGCGCTGACCCTGGCCAGCGTGCCCCAGCACGACACGCCCACCTATGACATGCTGTGCAAGGCCGATGCGGTCGGCGTCTTCCAGGTGGAAAGCCGGGCGCAGATGAACTTCCTGCCACGCATGCGCCCGCGTGAATTCTACGATCTGGTCATCGAGGTGGCGATCGTGCGCCCCGGGCCGATCCAGGGCGGCATGGTGCACCCCTACATCAACCGCCGCCAGGGCCGCGAGGCTGTCGTCTTTCCGTCGAAGGAGCTGGAGGCGGTGCTCGGCAAGACGCTCGGCGTGCCGCTGTTCCAGGAGCAGGCGATGCAGATCGCCGTTGTCGCCGCCGGCTTCACCCCGTCGGAAGCCGATACATTGCGCCGCTCCATGGCAACCTTCCGGCGCATGGGCACCATTCATCAGCTGAGGGAAAAATTCATCTCCGGCATGCTGGCGCGCGGTTACCCGCTGGAATTCGCGCAGAACTGCTTCGGCCAGATCGAGGGTTTCGGCGAATACGGCTTTCCGGAAAGTCACGCGGCTGCCTTCGCCATGCTGGCCTATGTCTCGGCCTATCTGAAATGCCACTTCCCGGCGGAATTCGCCTGCGCCCTGCTCAACTCCCAGCCGATGGGCTTCTACGCCCCGGCACAGATCGTGCGCGACGCGCGCGATCACCAGGTGGAGGTCCGCCCCGTATGCGTCAACACCAGCTCCTGGGACTGCACGCTGGAGCGACGCGGCGACGGCGCGCTGGCGCTCAGGCTCGGCTTTCGCCAGATCAAGGGTCTGAGGGAGGAAGACGCCGCCTGGATCGTGGCCGCGCGCGGCAACGGTTATCCGGACCCGGAATCCCTGTGGCTCAGGACCGGCGTCGCACCGGCGACCCTGGAACGCCTTGCCGAGGCCGACGCCTTCGCCGGCATGGGCCTGAGCCGGCGCGCGGCCCTGTGGCAGGTCAAGACCATCCGCAGCCCGAAACCGCTGCCTTTGTTCAACGATCCCATCGACGGCGAGGCGATCTTCGAGCCGCAGGTGCAGCTTCCGGCCATGCACCTGGGCCAGGAGGTGGTGGAGGACTATCTCTCAACGCGTCTGACCCTGCGCGCCCACCCGATGGAACTGCTGCGCCCGCATATCCCCGGCCTGACCCCGCACGACCGGCTGGCCATACTCTCCCCGCGCGAGGCACGCCGGGTCTCCGTCTGCGGCCTCGTCATCACCCGCCAGCGCCCGGGCACGGCCTCGGGCGTCATCTTTCTGACGCTGGAGGACGAGACCGGCGTTTCCAACGTGGTTGTCTGGCCGAAAATCTACGAACGGTTCCGCCCCACCGTCCTCGGCGGCCGCCTCGTCAAGGTCACCGGCCGTCTGGAACGCGAGGGCCAGGTCGTGCATCTGATCGCCGACCATATCGAGGATCGCTCCGCCGACCTCTCCCTGCTCGGTCACCCGAACGGCGACGTGCTGGGACAGACGACGGCCAAGACCGACGACGTGCCGGTGCACATGAAACCGCCCCCAAGGCCCCGGGCGATGCATCCGCGGGACCAGGCGAAGCGGCTGTTTCCGAGCCGGGATTTTCATTGAGGGGGATTGCCTGTGCAGCAGGCTCGGGCGCATGCCACCCGCGTGACCGATGCACGCCCTGCCACCCCA